>CAVVBU010000014.1:0-100951 GCA_963746615.1 uncultured Solirubrobacterales bacterium
GCCGCCCTGACCGGCGCCCTGGCGGCGACCGCCGGGGCCGGAGAGCATGCGGATGACCTCGTTGCGGATCTTCTCGGAGTCGGCGTCGAAGTCGAGCAGAATGCGGGCGGCGACGCCCTCATTCTCGCGGACGAGGCCGAGCAGGATGTGCTCGGTGCCGATGTAGTTGTGGCCGAGGGAGAGCGCCTCGCGCAAGGCCAGCTCCAGCACCTTCTTGGCCCGGGGGGTGAAGGGGATCTGACCGGCGGTGACCTCCTCGCCGGAGCCGACTATGCGCACTACCTGGGAGCGGACCCGCTCGACCGTGATGTCGAGCGACTCGAGCACGCGTGCGGCAAGGCCCTCCTCCTCGCGGAGCAGGCCGAGCAGGATGTGCTCGGTGCCGATGTAGTTGTGCTTGAGAGTCCGCGCCTCCTCCTGGGCGAGGACGACTACCTGGCGCGCTCTCTCTGTGAATCTCTCGAACATCTGGGCCTTAAGTTCGTGTGGTCTATCAGGCGGTCCGGCGGTCGCAGATTCTTGGGGACGCAAGCTTCCCGGGGGCCCAATCGCATCGGCTCCTGGCCTGCCGATCCTCTGATCTGACCTCCGGTTCTGTTTGGGGGGACGGCGAGAGCCCAGTATAGCCACGGGTATTCCGTGCCCAGCGGCGTTTCAGGGGGCGCAACAAAGTCCCCGCAAGTGCGGAAAAAAGCCTCTCCGCGAGCCGACTGGATAGGGTGGTCGCCTTGGCCGCCGAGCGCTTCAGGGACAAGGTCGTTCTGATCACGGGGACCGCGCGGGGCTGTGGCAAGGTCCTCGCCGAGGCCTTCGCCGCGGACGGCGCCAAGGTCGCGGCGGCCGACATCCTCGAGAAGGAGGGCCGCGACGTCGCCGAGGCGATCGCCGCGGACGGCGGGGAGATCAGCTTCGCGGAATGCGACGTCTCCGACGAGAAGCAGGCCCGCTCGCTGGTCGAGGGAGCGGTCGAGTCCTACGGCAGCCTCGACTGCGCGGTCAACAACGCGGGGTCCGAGAGCACCGGCCTGGTCGCCGACGCGGACGGCGAGGTCATGGACCAACTCGTTCGGACCAACCTCAACGGCCTGCTCTTCTGCATGAAGCACGAGATCGCCGCCATGCGAAAGAACGGCGAGGCCGGTGGCTCCATCCTCAACATGTCCTCGGTGACCAGCAGCATCACGGCGGTCGCCGCCAACGGGCTCTACGCGGCCACCAAGGGCGGCGTCAACGCGCTCACCAAGGCGGCCGCGGTCGAGGTCGCAAAGGACAACATCGCGGTCAACGCGCTCGCCTTCGCCGCCATCGACATCCCGGGGGACATGATCTGGCGCTTCCTCGACGACCAGGGGATCAAGCCCGAGCAGCTCGCGGCGTCCTTCCCGGTCGGCCGCATGGGCAGGCCCGAGGAACTGGTGGCCGCGGTCTTCTACCTCTGCTCGGACGAAGCGCGCTACTGCACCGGGACCGAGATGGTCCTCGACGGCGGCTACACGGCGCAGTAGTGGTGCGCGGCCGGCCGGTGGGCCCGGGCGCCATGCGCCCGGTACCGAGCCAGGCGGCCTAGAAGCTGAACGTGTTCGTCTTCAGGGCCGGACAGACGTGCTTGTGGAACCTGTTCTTGAGCAGAACCTTCCTCGGCACCGTCATGTAGTACGTGCCCGAGGGGAAGCCACCCTGTGAGAGGACCTCGAAGTTGCCCTTCGAGCTGGTCCTGTCGGATCCGGCGCGGGCATCTGCGCCCGGCTGCGACCGCCAGAGATTCACCGGCACGCTCGCGCGGCAGCCCTTGGCCGTCGATGTCACCTTGCCCGCGATCGAGGTGAAAGGCGGCCCTGTGTCAGGCAGGAAGTTTGCGCTGATGCTTCGTGCGTAGCTGATCCCGTGAGCCGACGCGGGCCCGGCGGCGACCAGCAGTGCCCCGAGCACGAGGATCGTCGGGACGATGGCGCGCATCGCTCTCATCTGTTCGCTCCCTCCACTCTGTTTGCTCCCTCCACTGGAACTGTCGCTCCGAGCTCGGTGCGACCTGGCGACTCACACGGTAGCCGAGCTCTCCCGCAAACGGCGAGATCAGGTGCGCATCGCGGGAAAGAGCACGACCTCGCGCAGGCTGGCCGCCCCGGTCATGATCATCACCAGGCGATCGATGCCCAGCCCGACGCCGCCGGTCGGCGGCATACCGGCCTCGAGCGCCTCGATGAAGTTCTCGTCGTAGGGCTGGGCCTCCTCGTCGCCCCGCTCGATCTCCTTCCGCTGCTGCTCGAAGCGGCGGCGCTGCTCGTCGGGGTCGTTGAGCTCGGTGAAGGCGTTGGAGATCTCGACGCCGCCCACGAACGCCTCCCAGCGCTCCACCAGGCCCGCCTCGGAGCGGTGCTGCTTGGCGAAGGGCGAGAGCTCGACCGGGTAGTCGACGACGAAGGTGGGCTGGATCAGGTGGGGCTCGACCTCCTTGGAGAGCAGCCCGTCGACGAGCTTGCCCCAGCCCTCGGTTGGATCGGGCTCGGAGCCCATCGCAGAGGCCAGCGCCTCGCGGGAGGGGTGCTCGGCGATATCGATCCCGGTGCGCTCGCGGATGGCCTCCCGCAGCGTCACCCGGCGCCAGGGCGGCGCCAGGTCGATCCGCTTGCCGCCGCGCTCCACCTCAGTGGCGCCGAGGACCCTCTCGGCGACGAAGGAGACGAGCTGCTCCAGGCGCTCGGCGACGTCGTTGTAGTCGGCGTAGGCCTCGTACCACTCGAGCATCGTGAACTCGGGGTTGTGCTTGAAGGAGATCCCCTCGTTCCGGAAGTCCTTGCCGAGCTCGTAGACGCGGTCGACGCCGCCGACGATCAGGCGCTTGAGATAGAGCTCGGTGGCGATCCGCAGGTAGAGGTCGCGGTCCAAGGCCTTGTGATGGGTGACGAACGGGCGCGCCAGCGCCCCTCCATACAGGGGCTGCAGCACCGGCGTCTCGACCTCGACGAAGCCCCGCTCGTCGAGCCACTCCCGCACCGCAGCGATGGTCGCGGCGCGCTTGCGAAAGAGCTCGCGGGTCTGATCGTTGGCGATCAGGTCGAGCTCGCGGTGGCGAAAGCGGGTCTCCGTGTCCTCGAGGCCGTGGTACTTCTCGGGGGTGGGCGCAGGCTCTTGGCCAGCAGGACCCACGACTCCACCTTCAGGGTCAGCTCGCCGCGCTTGGTGGCGAATACCGTGCCCTCGGCGCCGAGGATGTCCCCGAGGTCGAGGCCGACCAGCCGCTCGAAGTCCTCGTCGCCGAGCACGTCGGCCTTCGCCTGGAGCTGGAGCTTGCCGCCCCCGTCGCGCAGGTCGATGAAGGCGGCCCGACCCATGTCTCGCCGCGCGCTGATCCGCCCCGCGACGCGGTAGCGATCCTGGGTCTCATCCCCCGCGCCCAGGCCCTCGTGGGCCGCGCGCACCTCGGAGATCCCGGTGCGATCCGCGAAGGAGTGCGGGAAGGGCTCGACCCCGGCCTCCCGCAGCCGCTCGAGCTTCGCCCGCCTCTCTCCCAGAACGTCCCCGGACCCGCTCTCAGCCTCACCGCTCGGTTGCCTGTCCTCAGCCATCGACGGGCAGCCTAACCGCGCGTCGGCGGGGGGCGGGTGACCCCCGAGCGAGGGAATGGGCCGATAGGCGAGCGAGGGGGTCACCCGCCCCCCGCCCACCTGCGGCTAGGGAGGCTAGGCGGCCTCGATCTTGGTGATCTTGAGCTTCTTCTTCGGCCCGCGCGGCGTGTCAACCGTTACCACGTCGTTGCGCTTGTGGCCGAGCAGCGCCTTGCCGATCGGCGACTCGTTGGAGAGCTTGTGCTCGGCCGGGTCGGCCTCCGCCGAGCCGACGATCTGGAACTTCTGCGACTTGCCCGCCTTCTGGTCCTTGACGTGGACGACGACGCCGACGCCGACCTGCTCGGTGTCGACCTGCTTGTCGTCGATCACGATCGAGCGGCGCACCCGCTCCTGCAGCTGCGCGATCCGGGATTCGAGCATCGCCTGCTCGTTCTTGGCGTCGTCGTACTCGGAGTTCTCGGCGATGTCGCCGAACTCCCTTGCCTCCTTGATTCGATCGGCAACCTCGCGACGCTTCGCCGTCTGCAGGTACTCGAGCTCCTCCTTGAGCTTTTCGAGCCCCTCCTCTGTGATCAGTGTCTCGCGCGCCACGGCTGCCTCTCTCTTCCTCTCACCTGCGTTATCGCCGCAGAAAAATGCCTGCAATAGACGGAAAAAACAGCCCGCGGTGGTTGCCTTTGAAGGCGTGCCCACCCGGGCCGAGCGGGCAAGTATAGCGAGGCCGATTGGCGGCCCCAAGGCGCCGATTCGGCGTCCTCTCAGGCCGGATCCGAACGCGCCAAGGCGTCCTCGAGAGCGCGCCGCGATTCGCTCCGGCGCCTCGATCTGGGGGTAGTGCCCGAGGTCCGCGAGCTCTGTCAGGGGGGCCTCCGGCCGCAGCTCGAGGACTCCTTCGAGCACCCGCCGGGTCGCCACCGGGTCGAGCATCGCCCACGCCAGGCTGAGCGGCCGCGGCCAGTTCCGAAGCGCGCCGTACCAGCGCTCCGCGTGGCGCTCGCGCTCGTCCATGTAGGAGATCAGCTTGTGGCCGAGGCGGTGGCCGCCGTTGTGGGTGAGCAGCGACCACTGGTCGGCCGCCTCTTCGTCGGTGAGGGGGTGGCCCGGAGAGAAGATCGAGCCGAACTGCTGGCGGAAGAAGCGCTCGCTCGAGAGCCTCGCCATCACGGGGCCCAGCCGTCCCCGCAGGAGGCGCTGGGCGATGGTGGGGCTGGCCGCCGACTGGATCATGCTGCCGTTGAAGAGCAGCGCGCCGATCGCCTCGAAGGTCAGGCCGCCATCGATGTCCCGCGCCATCAGCTCGGTCGCCACCGAGGTGCCCATGTCGTGGCCGACGATTAGCACCGGGCGCCCGTCGCAGTGGCGGCGGACGAGCTCCTCTGCGATGTCGGCCTGCTCCGCCAGGGTGTAGTCGTGGTCGCGGGGCTTGTCCGAGAGCCCGAAGCCGAGGCAGTCGAAGGCAAGGACGGCGTGATCCGTCTGCTCCTCGAGCAGCAGGCGCCAGTCGTAGGAGCTGGATGGGAAGCCGTGCAGCAGGAGCAGCACCGGCGTCGCGCCCGTCGCGCCGGAAGACGTGGATGCATCGTCCGCCGACCTCCTCGCTTCGCCCGCGTTCCCGCCAGGCGATCACCCGGGAGGTGAGCACGGCTACTTCTTCTTTGGCTTCAGCTTGTAGCGATAGGTGACGGCGAGGTCGAACGCCCTGATCGCGCCGGTGTCGAGGACCGATCGGTCGGTCATCAGCAGCATCCAGGCGCCGGCGGCCGGGCCGCCGCTGAAGGTCGAGAGGGGCTGCTCCGGCCGGAAGAAGCCCTCGATCGGGTTGTCGCCGGTGTTTCCCGGGGTCGAGATGGGCGTCGGGGCGAGGTCGCCGAAGGTGACGGGCGTGCCGGCGCAGCTCGCCGCCCCCGAGCCGTAGCCGTCGCCGCTGGCGCCGCGCGCGGCGGCGAGGGCGATCGCCCTGCCGGCCGGGTTGACCAGGGAGAGCACGAGGTCCGAGTCGCTGGTGTGGTCGATCCTGACCGCGGCCGACACGCTCACCACCACCCCCGCCTGGTGGCGGGCGGCGTTCTTCGGCAGCTGGATGGCGGGGCCGAACCCGACCGAGCCGCGGTCGATCACCGGCACGTCCACGGACTCGCAGCGCTCGAATGTCCTGGTCGCCGTCTTGGCCTGCGCCGGTGCCGCGCCGGCGAGCATCGCGCAGGCGAGGACGCCCGCGATGGCCAGGGATGCCGGTCGCCTCGTCATCCGCCCTTCTTCTTCAGCTTCTTGTAGCGGTAGGTCATCTTCAGCGAGAAGGCGTCGATCGTTCCGGTGTCGCCGCCGGCCGCGTCGCTGACCAGCAGGGTCCAGAGCCCGAACGCCCGGCCGAAGTGGTTGGTGAAGTCGTTCTCCGGCCTGAAGTCCCCGGTGACCGGCTGGTTTCCCGTGTTCCCCGGATTGGAGATCGGGATGGCGAAGAAGTCGTTGAAGCGGACCAGCGACCCCGCGCAGCTCGCGGCCCCCGAGCCGAAGCCGTCGCCGCCGCCGCCACGGCTGACCGCGACCGGCGTTGCGACCCCGGAAGGGCTGATCAGCGTCAACGCCAGGTCGCTGTCGCCGGTGTGGGTGATCCGGACCCCCACCGTCAGGTCCTCGACGCTGCCGATCTGCGGCCTCTTTGCGTCCTTGGGCAGCGGCACCCGGACGCTGAGGGAGTTGGAGGTGCGATCAAGGAGCGGGGCCGGCCCGGAGGCACACTCCTTGAACGTCTTGGTCGCGGCCGACGCGGGCGCGGCGCCGGCGATGAGCAGGCCGCAGGCGACGAGCCCTAGGAGCCCAAGTCGCGCATATCGTCCGCTCACCCGCTTCACCCCATTTGTCTGAGCCGCATCCCCCGGAACCGTGCCGGCTGGCTCCGTTCAGCTTCTCAGACGGCCAGAGCCGGCGCAACCAGATGTCTGGCCATGCGGCGCGCCTGCTCGAGCTCGTCGCTCGCCTGCAGGGCGGCCGCCGTCGCCTTGTCGGCGCCGAGGCGCTCCAGGTACCAGGGGTAGAACTTGCGCAGGTAGCGCGCGGCGCGCTCGGGACCGAGGTGCTCCTCGGCGCGGTCGATGACCCAGAGCAGCTCGGCGACGACCTCGTCGTCGGCGGGTGGGCCCCGGCGCCGACCGGTCAGCTCCTCGAAGATCCAGGGGTTGCCGAGGGCGCCTCGCGCGATCATCACCGCGTCCGCGCTGGAGGCCTCGTATGCCCGCCGCGCGGCCGGAGCGGTGTCGAGGCCGCCGCTGACGATCACCGGGATCTCGATCCGCCGGGTGAGCTCCTGGGCGAGCTCGTAGTCGGGCCCGCCGGCATGCCCCTGCGAGGCCGCGCGGGGGTGAAAGGCGACCGCGGCGACGCCGGCATCCTCGGCGAGCCTGACCGCGAGCTCGAAGCCCGAGCGATCACCCGCCCCGCAGGCCCGAGCGCAGCTTGACCGTCACCGGCCGCCGGCCGCCCTCCGCGGCGGCGCGCGCCAGCGCGACGGCGAGGTCGGGATCGGAGAGCAGCGCCGCCCCGGCGCCCGTCTTGCAGACCTTGCGCACGGGGCAGCCCATGTTGATGTCGATCAGGTCGGCTCCGGCCTCGGCGACGATCCCGGCAGCCGAGCGCATCACCTCGGGGTCCTGGCCGAAGAGCTGGACGGAGACGGGGTGCTCGTCCGGGTGCAGGCGAAGCAGCTCGCGCAGGGTTCGCTCGTTGCGGTAGTGCAGGCCGAAGCTCGAAACCATCTCGGAGACGGCGAGCCCGGCGCCGTGACGGCGCGCCTGCAGGCGCACGAACCAGTTGCCGATCCCGGCCAGCGGCGCCAGCAGCACACGATTCGCGATCCGCACGCCGCCGATCTCGAAGGGCTCGGTCAGCGGGGGCTGTTCTGCGCTGCGGCGACTCATCGACCCTCCATTGGTAGCACCGGGCGGGGCCGCATCGGCGCCGCCAATCGCCCCTCAGGCGTTTCGCTCATGGATCAGCCGCAGGCCCGTCAGCGTCAGCATGTCGTCGACCTCGTCGATCGTCTCGCAGAGCGGGGCAATGGTTTCGGCCAGCCCGCCGGTGGCGATGAACCGCGGCGCCTCACCAAGCTCGGCGGCCAGCCTGCGGTTGATGCCATCCACCAGCCCGGCGAAGCCGAAGCCGAACCCGGAGAGGATCGCGGCCTGCGTATTGCGGCCGATCGCCGCCTCGGGCCGGCCGATGTCGATCCGGGGCAGCTTCGCGGTCCGGGCCGTCAGCGCCTCCAGCGAGATCTCGACCCCGGGGCCGATCACGCCGCCGAGGTACTCGCCGGCGGCCGAGACCACGTCGAAGTTGGTCGAGGTGCCGAAGTCGACGACGACGCAGGCGCCCTTCACCCGGTCGTAGGCCGCGACCGCGTTCACAAGGCGATCGGCGCCCAACTCGTGCGGGTTGTCGTCCGGATCGGCATCCCCGTCTTCAGGCTGGGGCCGACCATCAGGCAGCTGCCACCGACGTGCCGCTCGCAGAGGCGCTCGTACTCGGACGCCAGCTGCGGCACCACCGTCGACACGATCGCCCCGTCGAGCGCGCCGAGGTCGAGCCCGTCGAGGCGGAGCAGGGTGGCGAGCGAGGAGACCAGCTCGTCCGAGGTGGCGTTCGCCTCGGTCGTCAGGCGCCAGCCGTGCGCGAGCCGGTCGCCCTGGAAGGCGCCCAGGTGGGTCTGGGTGTTGCCGACGTCGACGGCCAGAAGCATCGTTCGATTATCGGTGCCTGGCATACGATGTGCGGGCGTGACCGCCCGCCTCTACGTCATCCCCGGCTCCCACCCCTCGATGGCGGCGCGCCTGATGTTCGAGCGCAAGGGGATCCCCTACACGCGGCGGGATCTGATCCCGGTGGTGGCCAAGGCGTGGCTGAAGGCGGCGCGCTTTCCGGGCATCACCGTGCCGGCCCTGAATCTCGACGGCCACCGGGTGCAGGGCTCGATGGAGATCGCCCGCGAGCTCGACCGCCTTCGCCCCGATCCCCCGCTCCTCCCCGAGGACGCGGCGAAGCGGGCCAAGGTCGAGGAGGCCGAGCGCGGTGGGGATGCCGAGCTCCAGTCGCGGGTCCGCCGCATCATCTGGAACGGCCTCAAGCGCGACCGCTCGCCGCTGCGCAGCTACTCCGAGGGCGCCAAGCTCGGCATTCCGGTGGGCCTCGCGGCGCGGACCGCCGCCCGGCGACTTCCAGATCGCGCCGAGCGTGCGCCTGCTGATGACCGCGGACGGGCCTGCGCCCCGCGATCGAATCGCGCCCGGCCGGCCGGCTGGCGATGCGTCTCGTGCCCGACTTCCCCGGCCGCATGCCACCGTTCCTGCCGGCCGCCTGGCTAGCGGTCACCAGCCGCTCCACTTGAAGCGGCGGCTTCGCCGCCGCGCCTGATGCTTGCGGCTCGTGGCCGCGACCTTATGGGGGAGGCGAAGGGGCGCTCCCCTAGCGCCCCTTCCTCTTGCCCTTCTTCTTCCGCTTCTTCTTGTGCTTCTTATGCTTCTTGTTCGCCTTCTCGGCCGGGTCGACGACCACCACCCGCTCGGCCATCTGCACGGGGTGCCAAGTGCAGAAGAAGCGGTAGGTGCCCGGCCTGGAGAAGGTCTGGCTGTAGGTGCCGCCGCTGGTCAGGTTGGGCGAGCCGATCCCGAGCGGGCCGTTGGCGAGGGTCAGGTTGTGCGTTTCGCCACCGGTGAAGCTGTAGTTGAGGGTCGAGCCGAGCTTGAGCGTCACATTGGGCGGGAGAAGAAGCGGTCGCCCACCGTGACCGTGTCGCCCGAGTTGAGTTCGGCGAACTTGCCGGGCGGCCCGTCGATCGTGACCGCGTTCAGATTCGCGTCGAGGCCCGTGAGCGGCACCGTGAACGGGACCGGGCCAGCGCGGCCGGGCAGGTTGGTGCCCGGCCCGTAGGTGATGTCTGCCGGCGCCCCTCCACATTCCTGCGGGCTCGGGCCGCCGGGCTGGTCGGGGGCGACGTAGACGACCATGATCCCCATCACCCTGGTGTGCGGCTGGGTGTCGTCGTAGACGGAGTTGAGCCGGATCCGCTGGCCCTGGACGACGGGAATCCCGGTCGGGGTGCGGAAGGCGCTCATCCCGATCGGCCCCGGCTCGTGCAGGACGGGCCTGACGTTGTAGAAGGGGTGGCTGGGAAGGCCCCAGGTCGGCACCGACTGCGCGACCTGCAGGTTGCCGCAGGACGGCTTGGTGATGGTGAGCTTGCGGGCGCCGCCGTGCACGTGCCCCATCCCGGTGACGATCCAGCCGTCCTCCTTGATCGTGAAGTCGTCCGTCTCGGTGTGGACCGCGTCGGGGGACTGCTCGGCAGCCTTCGGCGTCAGGCCCGGCACGTTGTAGATCGGGTCGGCCGTGCAGTCGCCGACGTCGAGCCAGTAGGAGCGGGTGGACTGGATCGACGGGTCCGGGTCGATGGTCAGGTTGTACTGGATGTAGGCCGTGTCGCTGGTAGGCCTGTGGTTCATCAACATGTAGAGCAGCGACCAGGTGTCGCCCGAGTCGAACTTGTATCCGTAACCCTCGGGGAAGGTGATCTTGGCCCGCTCCTCGCCCGCGGCGTAGAAGCGCTCGGGGCCGCCGCAGACCGCGTCCGGCCGGTTGTGATTGAAGAAGACGATGTGGTGGAGCATCAGGCGATTGATCGGAACCGGCTGCCCGTCGTCACCGATCACATCGACCTCCATGTGAGTGATGTGGCCGCTCGCGCCCGCGGGCTTGGGGATGGGCGCGCGCCCGCTCTGCTGGACCTGATAGCCCGAGACCGTGACCGCCGCCTCGTAGCAGGTCCACTCGCTCGGCTCGCCTGGCGCGGGCGAGTTGGTCTGGGTGCAGCCCTTGGACGGGGCGGCCGCGGCCGACGGCGCCGCGATCGCGAGCACCCCCAGCGCCGCCGCCAGGGCCAAAACGGCACGGCCATGCACCCGCCTTCGAGGACCTCCCTTCACCTGCCCGGTTTTACCCGACTTGTGAGAGCTTCGCAAGCTCAGGCGCTGAGGCGCATGACCCGCTGCTCGCCCTCGGGCAGACGATCGTGGGCGTCCTGCAGCGGCCCGCCGCCGGGCAGCCGCAGGCCGGGGTCAAGCTCGAGTAGGGGGACGAGCACGAACCGGCGCGAGGTCACCTCCGGGTGCGGCAGCTTCAGCCGATCCGTCTCGAGCTCCACCTCCCCGAGGAGCAGCAGGTCGACGTCGATCGGGCGGGGGCCATGGCGAGGCCCGCCCGAGGCCCGCCCCCCCTCGGCCTCGATCGCCTTGCAGAGATCGAGCAAGGCCTCGGGCTCGAGCCCGGTGCGAATCCGAACAGCGGCGTTGAGGAACGCGGGCTGGTCGAGGATCTCCCCGACGGGCTCGGTCTCGTAGAGCGAGGAGATCGCCTCGACCTCGACCCCGTGCTCGCGCAGCGCCCTGATCGCGGTGGCCAGGTTGGCCTCCCGGTCTCCGACGTTGGAGCCCAGGCCGAGGTAGCCCACCCGCGAGGGGGCCGACGGCCCGCTCAGATGCTCTCGCCCTCCTCGCCGGCCTCGCGATCGGCTGCGCGCTCCAGCACCACCTCCACCCCCGTCTCCTCGACGGCGTAGGCGAGCGGCGGCTCGGGCTTGGCGGCGCGCACCCGCACCGACTCGCACTCGAAGCGCTCCATCAGGCGCGCCGCCACCACGTGGCAGAGCCGCTCCAGGGTCTTGTAGCTGCGCTCGGTCGCCGCCAGGGCGACGATGTCGCAGACCTCGGCGTAGTCGACCGTGTCCTCGAGGCGGTCGGTGAGCACCGCGTCGCAGTCGGGCACGTCGAAGGCGAGATCGAACTCGAGGCGCTGGCCCACCTCCTGCTCGGCGTCGGTGACCCCGTGATGCGTGTAGATGGAGAGCCCGCGGATCTCGACCTCGACCGCCGAGTCGTGCTGGCTGTCGCGCGCGTTCATGGCGCCAAGGTAGCCGAAGGGGCTCCTCGGGGGATGGAGCTAGACGCGGTCCTCGATCGCCGCGGCGACCTCGGGGCGGAGTATCGCGTCGGCCACCGCCAGGGCGTCGCGAACGGGGCCGACGTCGTGCACGCGGACCATGGCGGCGCCATTGGCGACGGCGAGCACGCAGGAGGCGACGGTGCCTCCGATCCGCTCCTCCACCGGCGCGCCGGTGAGGTTGCCGATGAAGCTCTTGCGCGAGGTGCCGATCAGGATCGGCCGACCGAGGCCGCGAAGCTCGCCGAGCCGGCGCAGCAGCTCGAGGTTGTGCTCGACCGTCTTGCCGAAGCCGATACCGGGATCGACCCAGATCCGCTCCCGCTTCACCCCCTCGCCGATCGCGAACTCGATCCGCTCAGCGAGGAAGGACTTGACGTCGTCGACCACGTCGTCGTAGGTCGGGCTCTCCTGCATGGTCCGCGGGGAGCCCTGCATGTGCATCAGCACAAGGTCGGTGCCGGCCTCCGCGCAGAGCGAGGCCAGCTCGGGCTCGGCGCGCAGGGCGGTGACGTCGTTGACGGCCTCGGCGCCGGCGGCGATCGCCGCCGAGGCGACCGCGGCCTTGGAGGTATCGATCGAGATCGCCGTCTCCGGATCGGCGGCGCGCAGGCCCTCGATCACGGGAACGACCCGGGCCACCTCCTCCTCCGCCCCGACAGGCTCCGCCCCGGGGCGAGTGGACTCGCCGCCGATGTCGAGGACCTCGGCGCCGTCGGCGACGAGCTCGCGCCCGTGCTCGATCGCGCGCCCGGCGTCGAGGAAGAGGCCCCCGTCGGAGAACGAGTCCGGCGTGACGTTGACGATCCCCATCAGGCGGCCGCGCATGGTCGCTAGCCCCATGGCGGCGAGGCTATCCGACCGCCCCTCACTCGGCCCGGATCAGCTGTCCTCCGGTCGTCAGCTCGACGAAGTGATGGGCGTCGCCCTCGCGGTAGCGCCGGCACTGGTTGCGCGGATCGTCGTCGACCGCGAGCCGCGGGTCGTGGGCGATGTCGACGACCCAGCCGTCGAGGCCGGGCAGCTGCTCAGCGATGCACGGCCCCCTGCTCATGTCGACCTCGGCCTTGACCCGGTCGTAGGCATCCATCGCGGCCGCCACCGCGCGATCCTTCTCGTCCTCGCTCGCGCCTCCCCCGCCGCCGCCACAACCTGCGATCACCAGCGCGAAGATGACCGCGGTCGTCGCGCGGGTGGCGCCACGGTGCCTCGCGGGAGCGGCGCGGCGTTGCTCGGGCGGGTGGCGGCGGGGGCACCTGTCCGAGCACGAAGACCTCGCGCTCAGGACCGATCCGCGCGCCGACAGGGCCCGCCCGCCCGACCCCGTGTCAGTCTCCGCGCATCTCGGCGGTGCCGCCGCCGGCGAGGCCTGGCTTCGGCTGCACGCGCGGCCGCGGGCCCTCACGGGCGGCCTTCTTGTCCGCCTCGGCCTCCGGGGGCTCTGCCTTCGCCTCCTCGTCGTCGGCGAAGACCTCCTCCTCAGGCTTGCCATCTAGCAGGGCGACGAACTCCTCGGCCTCGATCGTCTCGCGCTCGAGCAGGATCTTGGAGATGTAGTCGAGCTGCTCGCGCTTGTCGCTGAGGATCTCGCGGGCCGTCTGGTGGGCCTCCTCGACCATGCGGCGGATCTCCTCGTCGATCTCGCGGGCGACCTCGTCGGAGTAGTCCGGCTCGGCGGAGAACTCGCGGCCGAGGAAGGGCATGCCTCGGTCGTGCCCGAAGACGCGGGGGCCGAGCCGCTCGGACATGCCGAAGCGCATCACCATCTGCTTGGCGGTTTCGGTCACCTTCTCCAGGTCGTTGGAGGCGCCGGTCGTGATCTCGCTGAAGACGATCTCCTCCGCGGCGCGGCCGCCCAGGCTCATCGCCATGGTGTCGGCGAGCTCGGCGCGCGTGGTCAGGAACTTGTCCTCGGTGGGGAGAGAGATCGTGTACCCGAGGGCCTGGCCGCGGCTGATGATGGAAACCTTGTGCACGGGGTCGGAGTGTTCGAGCAGATGGCCGACGATCGCGTGGCCGAGCTCGTGGTAGGCGGTGACCAGCCTCTCCTGCTCGGACATCACCCTGCTCTTCTTCTCCGGGCCGGCGATCACCCGCATGATCCCCTCCTCGAGCTCGTGCATGGTGATCTCCCGCTTGCTGGAGCGGGCGGTGAGGAGGGCGGCCTCGTTGATCAGGTTGGCGAGGTCGGCGCCGGTGAAGCCCGGTGTCTGGCCGGCGAGCACGTCGAGGTCGATCTCCTTGGCCAGCGGCTTGCCGCGGGTGTGCACCTCGAGAATCTGCTTGCGGCCCTTGCGGTCGGGGCGGTCGACGACGATCTGGCGGTCGAAGCGGCCCGGCCGCAGCAGCGCCGGGTCGAGGATGTCGGGCCGGTTGGTGGCGGCAATCAGGATGATGTTGTCCTTCATCTCGAAGCCGTCCATCTCGACCAGGAGCTGGTTGAGGGTCTGCTCGCGCTCGTCGTGGCCGCCGCCCATGCCGGCGCCGCGGTGGCGGCCGACGGCGTCGATCTCGTCCATGAAGATGATGCAGGGGGAGTTCTGCTTGGCCTGCTCGAACAGGTCGCGCACCCGGGAGGCGCCGACGCCGACGAACATCTCGACGAAGTCAGAGCCGGAGATCGAGAAGAAGGGGACGCCCGCCTCACCGGCGACGGCGCGGGCGAGCAGCGTCTTGCCGGTGCCGGGCGGGCCGTAGAGCAGCACGCCCTTGGGGATGCGGGCTCCAAGCGCCTGGAACTTCTTCGGGTTCTCGAGGAACTCCTTGATCTCGTGCAGCTCCTGCACCGCCTCGTCAGCCCCCGCCACGTCTCGGAAGGTGATCTTGGGCGCGTCCACCGACATCCGCTTGGCGCGTGACTTGCCGAAGCTCATCACCCGCGAGCCACCGCCCTGCATCTGGTTCATCAGGAAGATCCAGAAGGCGAAGAAGAGCAGGAAGGGCAGGATGTAGGTGAGTAGCGAGAGCAGGCTGGAGCCGCCAGTGCCCTTGATCTCGGTGGGCACGTGGTTGCGCTCCAGCCGGTTCAGGGTCTGGGCCTGGACCGAGTCGGAGCTCGGGAAGCCGATCGAGTACTCGTCGCCGTTCGTCTCCGTGACGTCGAAGGTCTGATCTTTCGTGTTCATCGTCACCGAGTGGAGTTGACCGCTGTCGATCTGGGAGACGAAGTCGTTGTACGTCGGCTGGTCGGTCTTGGGCTGGTGGATCAGCTTCTGGGCAAAAAACGCCAGCACGACGACGATCAGGATGGGAAAGGCGGCGCTGCGGAAGAAACGTCTCAAGTTCATCCTCTGCAGGGATTACGTGGGGAATCGCTCCCCGGATCTATGGCGAGAGTACCAGGGGACTACTCGCCCTCCTGGGGGCCTTCCTTTAACGCCGCGACGTAGGGGAGGTTGCGAAAACGCTGGTCGTGGTCGAGGCCGTATCCGATCGCGAATCGGTTGGGGATCTCGAAGCCCGTGTAGCCGATCGGCAGGTCCACGCGCCGGCGCTCCGGCTTCGTCAGCAGAGCGCAGACCTCCAGCGACCTCGGGCCCCGCGCCTGCATGTTCTTGAGCAGGTAGTGGAGAGTGAGGCCGGAGTCGATGATGTCCTCGACGATCAGCACGTCGCGCCCGGCGATCGAGGCGTCGAGGTCCTTGAGGATGCGCACCACGCCGGAGGAGTCGGTGGAGGAGCCGTAGCTTGAGACGGCCATGAAGTCCAGCTCGCAGGGGACGGTGAGGCTGCGCATGAGGTCGGCGAGGAAGGGGACGGCGCCCTTGAGGATCGCCACCAGCACCAGGTCTCGCCCCTCGTAGTCGCGGCTGACCTCCGCGCCCAGCTCGGCGACCCGGCGGCGGAGGTCGTCCTCGCTCACCAGGGTCTCGCCGATCAGCTCCCGGTCCTCCCCCCCCGTTGATGACGAGCCTGACACTGGCTCGCAGGCTACTCAGCCGCGCGGGCCGAGAGCACGGCGGTTCGCTCGGCGCCGGGCGGCGCGCGCAGCTCCTCCGAGACGGCGACCCCCGCCACCCAGGCGATCTCGTCGCCGCTGACGACGAGCGGCAGCGTCCGGCGCAGCGAACGGGGCACCTTGCGGTCCGTGAACAGGTCCTGGAGGGTCTTGGTCCCCTGAAGCCCGAGGGGGCGCATGCGATCCCCGTCGCGCCAGGCCCGGACCACGACCTGCTCACCGAGCAGCCGGGGGTCGAGCACGGCCACCTCGGGCCCGCCGGGGTGCGTCGGCCCCTCGCGCAACTCGGCGGTCACCTCCCAGGCGCCGAAGCGACAGCTGCCGGGAATGGTCAGCAGTTCGTCGCTGGGAGGGCCCTGCCGCTCGCCGGCCGAGAAGCGGACATGGCCGTGCTCGATCTGCGCCTCGACGCCGCCGCCCAGCTCGGCGACGCCGCCCTCGCGCGTATTCGCCAGCCGCCAGATCTCGGCGGCGCGCCCGCGCCCCAGGGGCACGGGCGACCCCGCCGCCCGCTCGGCCAGCAGGCGCAGCGCGATCCGCCTGATCGCCGGGTCCATCGCTGCGAGCAGCTCCACCGGCACCGCGGCGCCGGCGGTGGCGGGGCCGAGCGCCTCGGTGGCGAGGCGCTCAAGCGCCTCGGCCTCCTCGCGCAGCTCGGCCTGGGTCTCGGCGATCACCTCTTCCGCCGAAGGGCCTACCTCGCGCAGCACGGGCAGCACCTCGTTTCGGATCCGGTTGCGCGCGTATGCGGGCTCGGCGTTGGTGGGGTCGTCGCGGAAGGGGAGCCCCGCGCCGGCGACGGCCGCCCGGACCTGCTCGCGGCCAAGCGCCAGCAGCGGGCGCACCACCCTGCCGCTTCGAGGCGGCAGCCCTAGCAGGGCCCGGTGGCCGGGCGAGGTCGCGAGGCGGTAGATCACGGTCTCGGCGAGATCGGTGCGGGTGTGCCCGGTGGCGATCCAGTCGAGCCCGCGCGCCTGGCGCTGGCGCTCCGCCGCCTCGTAGCGCGCCCTGCGCGCCTCAGCCTGCACATTCCCCGCGCCGAGCCCAGGGCGCTCGACGAGCAGTTCCAGGCCCAGGCCCTCGGCGAGCGCGCGGCAGGCGGCCTCATCCTCGCCGGAGTCGGCGCGAAGCGCGTAGTTGAGGTGCAGAGCGACGACGCGATCGGGGCCGCAGATGGCGGCGAGCCCGGCGGCGACGGCCGCCGAATCAGCGCCGCCGGAGACCAGCGCGACCCCCCCGGAGCCGTCCGGGATCAGGCCGCTGTCGCGAACGGCGCTTGCGTATTCAGGTTTCGGCGTCACCTGCCGATTCTAAGAAAAGCCGGTAGGTGCGTCAAAACTGGACGTTTGTTCTAGGTCCCGTCCACACAAGTTGGTACAAAGCCCGACTCATGATTCGTAAGGGATTGCTAACAGGAATTATTGCGGCGCTCACACTTGCCCTGGCGCCGCCCGCGGCCGCGCTCGCCGAACGTTGCCAGTTCGCCGGCAAGACCCCTGCCAACCTGTCGAAGAAGCGGGCCAAAGAGGCGATCACCTGCCTGATCAACCAGTCCCGCGAGAACCACGGGCTGCCAGCCCTCGGCTACGACACCAGGCTCGGGCACGCCGCCCAGCGGCACTCGGCCTCGATGGACGCGGCCAACTACTACTCGCACTACGGCCGCGACGGCTCGACCCCGGCCGACCGCGCCAGGCGCGCCGGCTATCTCGCGGGCGCCAGCTCCTGGGGAATCGGCGAGAACATCTTCTGGGGCTGGGGCGACATCGGGACGCCGAAGTACATCGTCAGCGGCTGGATGAAGAGCCCCCCGCACCGCGACACGATGCTCACCGGCCGCTACCGGAACGTCGGCATCGGCTTCGTCCACGGCTCGCCCGGCGGTGGCAAGGAGGGCAAGGCCGGCGTCTACACGGCCGACTTCGGCTACCGCCACTGAGGGCGCGCGAAGCTTTGCCCACCGCGCGGGGCGTCCCGGCGGGTAGCGCGCCCGCCTGATGCGGACCGCGACTATCCCTTCTTCGACCGCGCGATGTAGAGCTCGATCGGCGCGGGAAACCCCTTCAGCTCGACATCGCCGATCGGCTCGAAGTCGAGGTAATCAGACCCATTCAGCGCGTCCAGCAGCGGCTTGGTCACCAGCACCTCGCCTCCCAGCGACCGCGTCACGACCCGGTGGGCGAGGTTGACGTCGCCACCGAAGTAGTCCCCGTCGCGGAAGACCGCGGCGCCGTAGTGGATGCCCACCCGAGGCGGTGGCCGCTCCTGGAAGAGCTGCAGAAAGCCGACCGCCCACTCGGTCAGGGTGGCCGGCTCGGGTGAGACGATCATCACCTCGTCGCCGATCGTCTTCACCAGCTGGGCATCGGCGGGCAGCGTCGCCTCGACCGTGTCGACGAAGCGCTCGATCAGGTCCAGCGCCTCCTCGTCGCCCTCCTCCTCGGTGTAGCGGGTGAAGCCGGCCAGGTCGACGAAGCAGAAGGCCATCGAGACCCGCGCCAGCCCGCGGCCGCCGAGGCCGACGTCGGCCTCCATGTGGCCGACCACGTCCTGCTCCAGGTAGAAGCGCAGGTAGCGGTTGTGCATGTACTCCATCAGGGGAGCGGTGATCGGGATCACCTCGGCGGCTAGCCCGCCCATCTCCTCGGCCATCTCCAGCGGCGGTACCCCCTCCTGCATCAGGGGCTCGTGGACGTAGAGGTGGAAGAGGCGGACCTCCGCGTCGGCGACCTTGCGGATAGAGGACGCGTAGACGCGCACCAGCTCGAGGAAGGCGACCAGCGGGAAGCCGGAGGCGAGCACGTTCGCGCAGTGGCGCATGGCGGCGAGGTCGTGCCGGTTGAGGCGCCCCTCGCGGCCCACCGGGGTGCCGAGCAGGCTCATCAGCCGCTCGATCAGCTCCGGCTCCAGCCCGGTCTTCGCCGCAACCTGCTCGGTGGTGTAGTCGCCGGCGGGGACCTGGAACAGGTCCTCGGTGAGGCCGAAGGCGAGCCTGCCGCCGCGCGCCGCTTCGCGCAGCGCCTCGAGCGAGTAGCCGCGCTCGCGCATCCGCGCCACCACCCGGGCCTGGGCGGCGGCCGCCCGGGTCCAGCGGCCCCGCTGGACGGGGAGGAGCTTCTCGCGGACCCAGCGCCGCAGGGTCGAGGGCGAGACGCCGGAGAGCCGGCTCGCCTCCTTCATGGTGATCCGATCCTCGTTCACCGCCGCCCCTCCACCGCGGGCGACCGCCTCCCGACGTGAAGCGACGGGGTCGCGCCACCCCGTCGCCCGCGGGCTAACGGCCCGCTGCGTTGGCCAGCGACGCCACCGGGCGCCTCGCGAGCCCGATCCCGGAATCCCAGTCGCCACGAGATTCCGAGGATGACCGGCCCACTACCGGCCCATCTCTTTTGCTCGGTTGAGACTACGCCCGTGGGCTCCGCCACGTCAATCCCTCGCTCGATGGGCTCAGTCGAGAGCGAGGTGTGGGTAGCGCTCGGCGACCAGCTCGCGGTAGCGGGAGAACAGCGACTTGGCCGCCGGGAAGAAGCGCAGCGCGGCCGCCGGCTCGCCCACCGTCGCGTGCAGCCGGCCGCGGGCGATCGCGATCGCCGGGTTCTCGCGCCCCTGGAAGAACCGGTTGGCGAACTCGCCCTCCATCGAGATCGAGAGCTGCGGCTTGCTGCGCGAGCGGCGCGAGAAATCCCAGGCGAGGCAGTGCTTGGCGCCATCCGGCGCCGGGGCGATGTTGAGCGCCAGCTTCAGATCGGTGACCTCGATCCGCAGCGGAGCGGCGACGGCCCGGAGGCGCGGGCCTTGCTCGGGGTCGGCGTCGATCCGCTTCAACACCCGGTCGAGGATCTGCCGCAGCTCACGCGAGGAGCGAAAGCGCGGTTCCGACCGTGTCGCCACCATCCCTGATCCTCTACTTGAGCCTTGGTTTCATCGCCGCCCGCCGCCCGCCCTCTGCTCGAGCTCGGCGACCCGGCTCTGCAGGGAGACGATCTCCTCGCGCAGCGCGACGAGGTCGTCCCGCGTCGCGAGCCGCATGCCCTGGATCGCCTCGATAACCCGCCCGGCGACCGCGCGGGCGTCCTGGCCGCGCTTGGCGACCTCGTCGAGCAGCTCACCGGCGCGCTCGCGGGTGTCCGCCGCCGAGCCCGCGGTGCTGGCGAAGGTGCGCTCGATCGCGGTGCGTAGCGCCTCGGAAATCCCGCCTTGGTCGTCGCCTGTCGATTGCTCAGCCAAGGGACCAAGCGTATCGGCAGGCGCGTGTCGTCGGTCCCGGGCCGGGCCCTATGCTCGCCGCCGCCGTGCCCGTACACCTCCGGCCAAGCGCCCCGATCGCCCCGGACGCCCTGCTGCCGGGCGACCCCGGCCGCGCCCTGGCGCTCGCCCAGGCGCTGCTGGCGGAGCCGAAGATGAGCAACCACAGCCGCGGCCTGTGGGGATATACGGGCGAGGCCGCGGGCGGCCTGCCGCTGACGATCCAGTCGACCGGGATGGGCGGCCCCAGCGCCGCGATCGTGCTCAGTGAGCTGGCCGAGCTGGGCGTACGGCGGGCGATCCGGGTGGGGACCTGCGGCGCGATCGCGCCCGGCCTCGAGCTGGGCTCGCTGCTGTGCGTGCAGGCCGCCCTCGCCGGGGACGGCGCCAGCCGCCGCCTGGGCGCGGGAGAGGAGGCGCTGCCAGACCCGGAGCTGCTGGAGCGCCTGGCCGCCACCGGCGAGGCCGAGCCGACAATCGTCGCCAGCACGGACCTCTTCTACGAGCCCGACCGCGACGAGGCGCGGCGCTCCCGGGCCCAGCAGGGTGCGGCGGCGATCGAGATGGAGGCGGCGACCCTGTTCGCGCTCGGCCCACGCCTGGGCGTCGCGGTGGCCTGCCTGCTGGTCGTCAGCGACGTCTTTGTTGAGGGCGAGCGGGTGCGGATCGGCGCCGAGGGGCTGGAGGCCGCGGCCGAGCGGATGGGGCGGGTCGCCGTCGGGGCGCTCCGCGCCGTCTGAGGCGGCGTCAGTCCTCGCTCACCTGCAGCGTCGCCTGGTGGCGGGAGACGCCGCCCTCCGGGGTGAGCTGCTTGCGCAGCGCCACCAGGTCGGTGGCGATGCCGTCGAGCGCGTCCTCGACGCTCTCCAGCCGGTCTGAGACGGAGCGCAGGCGACGCTCGAGCCGCTCGACGTCGGCGGCCGTGGGCAGGTTCAGGTTTCGCATCGCGTGGGCGCCGGCGGTGGTGGCCTTCTCGCGCGCCTCGAAAGCCACCTGGAGCGCCTGGTTGAACCACGGATTCTCGAGCAGGAACTGCGCCAGCTCACCCAGCGCGTCCTCCCCGCGCGAGGAGATCCTGTCCCGCAGTCCCTCCGCGCTTCCGCTCTCGCTCATCTCGCGCTCCTTCTCCACCTCGGCCGCCGGTCGCAGGCCACCTTAGCGGCCGCCCCGAGTCCGGATTGAACGGTGTCTTTCGCCCTCGCCAGCCTGAACCTGAAGTTAACGCGTTCGGCCGCGGACTCCTATAGCTTCCGGGGTGCGGGTTTGCCCGTTGCAATGCGAAAACCGAGGCGTTAGCGTCTGAAACTGTCCGCGGGTGGGGAAGAGTTGTGCCCGCGGTCGGCAACGGGGTATCGCGGGCTGATGAGACGAAAGCTTCTTCTAACCATCGCGCTAGGGACGGCAATTGCGGTCGTAGCCGCAGGCACGGCCGCGTCCCTGACCGTGAACCTGGGCAACGGGGTCAAGGTGCAGGTCCCCAACGGCGGCGCCGTTCCCGCTTGCGCCGATCTCGAGGACAACGATCAGGACGGCAAGACCGACCTCGCCGACCCCGACTGCAGCGGCCCGCTTGACACCGACGAGGCCCCCGCGCCGAAGGGTGGCGGTAGTGGCGACACCCCCAGCGAGGGCGACGGCAGCCCCGGCGGTCCAGACGGCACTCCCAACGCTGGAGGGGGCACCCCCAACGCTGGAGGGGGCAACCTCACGGACACCGAGAAGGGCGGCAAGATTGGCGGCCCCAGCGGCGGTCTCTTCGACAAGAAGGGCGCGCCCAAGCAGGGTGAGGACCAGAACGCGGGCGCCAAGCTCGTCGAGCCCCCGCTGAGGACCAAGGACGGCGCCCCGACCCGCAGCAACCCCACCACAACGATCGCCCAGTTCGGCCCGGCGCCGATCGGCGTCCCCAACTTCGTCATCGACCAGTTCGAGATCCCGCCCTTCCTGCTGCCGATCTACCAGGCCTGCGGCACCGAGTACGGGATCCCCTGGCAGGTGCTCGCCTCGATCAACAGGATCGAGACCGCCTTCGGCACCAACCTCAACGTCTCCAGCGCCGGCGCCCTCGGCTGGATGCAGTTCATCCCCTCCACCTGGCAGGCCTACGGCGTTGACGCCAACAACGACGGGCGCAAGGACCCCTACAACCCCGTCGACGCGATCTGCGCCGCGGCGCGCTACCTCCGCGCCGCCGGCGGCGACCACGATCTGCGCAACGCGATCTTCGCCTACAACCACGCCGACTGGTACGTCGACGAGGTGCTGCTCTACGCCAACCAGTACGGCAAGCTTCCCGACGACCTGGTCGGCTCGCTCACCGGCCTCACCGAGGGCGCCCACTTCCCGGTGGCGGCCAACGCCCGCTACGCCGACGATCTCTCCGAGCGCGAGGCCGCCAGGCGCGCCCGCACCAACCGCACCTCGCCCGGCAACGCCGCCGACGTGATCAGCGACTCGCCCACCCGCCGCGGCATAAACATCTACTCGAGGGTTAATGCTCCGGTGGTCGCCGTCAACGACGGTGTGATCATCAAGATGGGCGACAGCGACAGGCTCGGCAGGTTCATCGTCCTCCAGGACGCCTACGGCAACCGCTACACCTACGCCGAGCTCGGCTCCATCTCCGACGTCCACCCGGTCCCCCGTCCGCACCAGCTCACCGCCGACGACTTCAAGCTGGTCAGCCCCAAGGAGGACCCGAAGCCCCAGCAGGCCGCCAGCGCCGGCAGCAACGACCAGGCGGCACCCAGGGCGGCGGCCAAGAAGAAGAGCAAGCCGGGCCCGGTCAACACCGAGGAGCTCCGCGCCCGCCTCTTCGCCCTGCCGCAGCGCAAGGCCAACGTGGACCGCGCCAGCGTCACCGGGCAGCTCGACGCGCTGCTGGGCAAGAGCGTGCCGGGCTACGAGACCTTCAAGAACTACTTCTCCGGCGTGATGAAGTTCGACCAGCGGACGATGGAGCTGCGCCCGCTGCGCAAGGGCTCCAAGGTCACCGGCGGCACGGTGCTCGGCCGCATCGGACGCACCAGCGCCGAGGCGCCGCACGTCCACTTCGAGATCCAACCCGCGGGCCGCGGCGCCCCCAGGATCGACCCGAAGCCGATCCTCGACGGCTGGAAGCTGCTGGAGACGACGGCGATCTACCGCGCCGCCGGCGAGAACCCCTTCATCCACAACGCTACCGCCGGCCAGGTGCTGCTGATGTCGAAGTCGGAGCTCGAGCGCCGCGTCCTCGCCGACCCGCGGATCGAGATCTACTCCTGCGGGCGCACCGACATCCAGACGGGACAGATCGACCGCAGGGTGTTGGCGGTGATGGAGTACTTGGTCGCCCGGGGATACCGGCTCACCATCACCTCGCTCAAGTGCGGCCACAGCTTCTACACCTCGTCGGGCAACGTCAGCGCGCATTCCTCGGGCAACGCCGTCGACATCGCCCAGGTCAACGGCATCCCGATCCTCGGCAACCAGGGTCCGGGCACGATCACCGACGCGGTGATCAGGGACCTGCTGCTGCTGCAGGGCACGATGCGCCCGGCGCAGATCATCTCCCTGATGAACTTCGGCGGGCCCAGCTTCCCGCTGCCCGACCACGACGACCACATCCACGTCGGCTACACCCCGCTCTACGGCTCCTCGGCCAAGCAGGCGAGCCAGCTTGCCCAGATCCTCAAGCCCGAGCAGTGGCAGCGCCTGATCGAGCGCCTCGGCGAGATCGACAACCCGAACGTCCCCGCCAAGCCGTCCAAGTACGCGCTCCCCACCAACCGAGACCGAGCCAGCAGCGCCCACCGAGGCGAGTAGCGCGCCCGGACCGCCTCGGCCCCGCCCGCCCCCCGGGGGCCCTCTCGGTGCTGTAGTTGAGGCCGTGCTGCTCCCCTTCGTCCAGCTCGAGCTGCCCGGGGCGATCGGCCTCGCCGACGGCCGCTACCTCGCGGCCGCCGGCCGCGACGCAGACGAGGACCGCGTCCTGATCGTGCGGACCTTCGGGGCGCCGCGCCCCGCGGGGCGCCTGTCTCGCCGCCGGCCCCGCCATGTCGACGAGGCCGAGTCGAAGTCCGTCCCGGTGACCCAGGTCACCGTCGCCGCCGGCGAGCTGCTGGCCGACGACTCAGCGGCGGAAGCCTGGCTCGAGTCGGCCACCTCAACGCCCGAGCGCCGCGCGGCCGCCGTCAGGTCCGCCACCACGCTGATCAACCAAGCCCTCAACGCCCAGCGCGCGGGCTCCGGCGACCCTCTGGTCCAGGACGTGGGCGCGACCCGAGCCCTGGCGATCAGGATCGGCTACGGCACCGGCGACGAGCTGGCCGAGGGCCGCTTCAGCGAGGCCCGCGAGCTAACCCGCCCCCGCCAGGGCCGGCTCGACGGCGTCGACCCCCAATCCCGAGTCGCCGCCGTCCTCGGCGGCCACGCCGAGGTCCACCCTGCAGAGACCCTCCTCCTCCGCGCCCGCCTCGACCTTCAGGCGGGCAGGCTCCAAGAAGCCTCCGCCCAGCTCCGCGCCGCGGTGGACTCGCTGAGGCGCCGGCCACCCGGTAGGGGTGGCCGCTAGCGGCGCTTCCTCTTGTGCGGACCGCACTCCTCCGGGCGGGGGTCGTGGTGGTCGCGGAGGGCGACCTTGCCGCCCTTGCCGCAGTTGAGGACGCGGTCGCGGGTGCGATCGACCGCCTCGAGCACGTCGGCGCCCTTATCACCGTAGAGGCTGTCGCGGCCGGCCTCGCCGCGGAGGACGTCCTTGCCGCCCAGGCCACGGATGATGTCGTTGCCCTCGCGGCCGATGATCAGGGGGTTGGCGCGGCGGTCGCCGATCAGGATGTCGTTCTTGCGAGTTCCCTCGAGGATCTCGTTGCTGTGCCCCACCCGGCTCGGTGTGCACTTCGAGCGCGGCAGGCCGCGGGCGAAGGCGAGGCCGCTCAGCCTCGCTGCGACGCCGCGACGCCACATGTGGGCAAAGCCGGCGACGTCGCCGCCGCCTGCCCCGCCGCTGTAGACGCTGCCGCTGCAGGGATCGTTGGTGGCGATCTGGTCTGAGCCCTTGCCGCCGAATAGCAGGTCGCGGCCCGGGCGGCTGATCAGCGCGTCCGACCCGGCTCCGCCGTAGAGGCGGTCCTCCCCGGCCTGGCCGGCGAGCAGGATGTCGTTGCCCTTGGTGCCGCGCAACACGTCGTCGTCACCGCCGCCGTCGAACTTGATCAGCGTCGACGACGGGAAGTCTCCGTCGGCGTTGATGGCGTCGTCCCCTCCGCCGCCCCAGGCGAGGATGTAGCCGAGGCCGGCCGGCCGGGAGCAGCGGACCCCGTTGCCGAGCTGGGCGCATCCCTGGCGCGCCTCGAGCTTTCGCTCCGAGCTGACATAGAGCGAGCTCTCGGTCGCTGTGATCCGCCAGGAGTCGCTTTCGGCCGCCCCCATGACCACCAGCCCCGGGTCCCTGCTGCCGAGCCCATTGACGTAGGCGATGGCGACGCCTGTGCCGGAGCCCTCGCAGTCGGCGGACGCGAAGCGGGTGCAGGTGTCAGGGCCGATGCCGCCGTGCACGACGCCGCGGTGGCGGCCGCGGATGAAGTCGTCGAACTGGGAGCCGACCACGTTCTCGATGCCGCTGAGGCGCTCGGCCGGCTCGTCTCCGAAAGCGCTGCCGCGCCTGAGGTCGACGTTGACCCCGCCACGGCCGTCGGCGGGGCCGGGGGGCGTGGCGGTGGCGAAGCTGGCGGTGTCGGTGCCCCGCTGGCCGTAATAGGCGTCGCGGTTGGTGTCGCCGCGGAGCCAGTCGTTGCCGCCGTTGCCCCGCATCCTGTCGATCCCCTGCCCGCCGACGATCAGGTCGTTCTGGCCCTGGCCGAAGATGCGGTCGTCCTGGAGCTCGCCGTACATCCGGTCCACGCCCGAGCCGCCGAGCATCCGGTCGCCGCCCGCGTTGCCCTGGAGCTCGTCGCGGCCGGCGCCTCCGTAGATCTTGTCCTTGCCCCGGCCACCGTCGACGTAGTCGTTGCCGCCGCCCGCCCGCACGAAGTCGCGCCCGGTGCCGGCGAAGACGACGTCGTTGCCAGGGCCCGTGCAGACCCAGTCGGTGTGGCGGTAGGAGAGCACGCGGTCGTTGCCGCCCAGGGTGACGATCGACTGCCGGCCCTTCTTCGGCGCCTTGATCACGTCGCGGCCCTGGCTGCCGACGATCGTCGCCGAATGGCCGGCGCACTTGGGCCGGGCGTCAGCGCCCGCGGCGCTCAGCGCCAGCCCCGCCAGCAGGCAAAGGCTCCAAGCACCGCTCCTCCGGGCGATCCCACCCCGCACGCGAGGCATTGTGACGGTTCCCCCTCGCGCGGCGCAGAGCTGCCGGAACCGCCCCCCGACTTGGGCGGCCGCCGCCGAACGGCGCCGAAACCAGACAAGTAGCGCCGCATTACGCAGGCAACGCGCCCGGCGCGCGGATGACCGCCTCAGCAGCTCTGGAAGCGCGCCCCGCCGGGTCCGCCGTCGCACTGGTCCTTGCCCCCGCCCCCGTCGATGAGGTCCTTGCCGCTGTCGCCGCGCAGGATGTCGCTGCCCGCCATGCCGAAGATGCGGTCGTTGCCCTCGCGTCCGGTGATCAGCGGGTTGTTGCGGCCGTCGCCGTAGAGGACGTCGCTGAACTTCGTCCCCTCGAGGATCTCGACGTCGTGACTGATCCGAGTCGGCGAGCAGTTGCCGGCGCCCTTCTGGCGGGCGACTCCGCTGAGGTGGGCGATGACGCCGGTGGTGTCCACGTGGCCAAAGCCGCCGACATCCCCCTTGCCCGGCCCGCCGCGGAACTGGTGGCCGCCACAGGCGTCGTTGGTGACCAGCTGGTCGTTGCCGGGCCCGCCGTCGAGGATGTCCGGGTCGCCGTTGCGAGCGACGAGGGCGTCGTCGCCCGACCTGCCGATCAGATGATCCCGCCCGCTCTCCCCCGCGTAGAGCAGATCCGGCCCGTCACTCCCCTCGAGCAGGTCGCTGCCCCCGCCGCCGTCAAGCTTGATCACCGCGCTGCGGGGAAAGCCCGGGCCAATGCTGATGTGGTCATCGCCGCCTCCGCCCCAGGTGAGCACGTAGCCGAGCTGCGCCGACGGCGCGGGACAGAAGATTCCGCCGAGCGACTGGGACGCGATCGTGCAACCACCGTCCGGCAGCTCGTTGGCGGGGCCATCGACCATGAAGCCACCGCTCGCAATCCTGATCTGGAAGCTCTCGTCGCCGCCGACGCCGTGGATGACCAGACCGGGGTCTGGGCTGTTGACGTTGGCGACCGACACGCGCGGTGCGGCTTCCTCAGAGGCAGCGGCCGCTCCGACCCTGCCGCAGTCGTACTTTTCGAAGTCCTCGCATTGGTCGTCTCCGCCGTTGCCCTCGACGAAGCCCCTGCCGCTGCCCGTGAGCTCGTCGTCGAAGCGCGAGCCGACCAGGTTCTCGATCCCGTAGACCTTCTCCTTGGAGTCGTCGCCCGCGGCGTAGTTGTTTCGCAGGTTGACCAGCACCCCGTCCATCCGCGGGAACGGCCCCGGCGGGGTGGCGGTGGCGAAGCTGAGGGTGTCCTCGCCGGAGTCGCCGAAGTAGCGATCGCGATTTGTGTCGCCGCGGATCCACTCGTTGCCGGGCCCGCCGTGCAGGCTGTCGATCCCCTGGCCGCCGATGAGGACGTCGTCGTCGCCCTCGCCGTAGAGGTCGTCGTCCTGGAGCTGCCCGTAGAGCCGGTCGGCTCCGGGCCCGCCATGGACGCTCTCACCGCCCGGCCCGCCGAGGACCGTGTCATTGCCGCCACCGGCGAAGACCTTGTCGGACCCTGGTCCGGCGTCGACATAGTCGTTGCCGGAGCCGCCGTAGATCTTGTCGCGGCCGGTGCCGCCGTCGAGGAAGTCGTCTCCGGGCCCGCCGCAGACCCGGTCCTTGTTGCGGTAGGCGTAGATCGTGTCGTCGCCGCCCAGCCCGACGACCACCTGGGGGCCGTGCTTGGGGACCTTGATCACGTCGTCTCGTCCGCTGCCGACGACGGTGGCCCTGCGCCCTCCACACTTGGGGTTCGCTCCGGCCGAGGCGATCGGAAGGAGCAGCGCGATCAGCGCCGCGGCGGCGGCGAGCAGGGTCCCGTTGCGTCCCACGCACTACCCATCGGAGGCGCGCACGCCGAAGTTGAGCGAGACATCGGAAAGTGGACGCCGCGGGCCGCTTCCGCCGCCCGCCGCGCCCCCCGCCTACAGCGCCTCGAGCACCGCCTCGAGCTCGGCGACCACGTCGCCGCCCATGCGGACCGCGGCGTCGCCGTCGTAGGGAGTGGCGCCCTTGGTGACGATCGCCAGGCGACCGCCCGAGGCCAGCGTGAGGCCGGGCAGCCCGGCTACCGGATACACCTCGAGCGAGGAGCCGACGCAGAGCATCAGCTCGGCGCGGCCCGCGAGCGCCTCCGCCTCGGCCATCGCCTCGGCGGGCAGCAGCTCGCCGAACAGCACCACGTCCGGCTTCAGGTGGCCGCAGCAGTTGGGGCAGATCGCGGCGCCGTCCTCGTCGAACAGCTCCTCCATCACCTTCAGCTCGAAGCTCTGGCCGCAGACCGCACACGAGCAGCTCCGGATCGAGCCGTGGACCTCCACCACCCGCTCGGAGCCGGCCTTCGTGTGCAGGGTGTCGATGTTCTGGGTGATCACGGCCTCGAGCAGGCCGCGCCGCTCGAGCTCCGCCAGCGTCTCGTGGGCCGGGTTCGGCTCCACCCCACCGAGGCTGCGGAGCCGAGGCCGGTAGAACGACCAGAAGCGGATCGGGTCGCGCTGGAAGGCGTCGATGTGGGCGACCTCCATCGGGTCGACCTTCTCCCATAGCCCCTCGCCCGGCGTGCGGAAGTCGGGGATCCCCGATGGCACCGAGATCCCGGCGCCGGTCAGCGCCACCGTGCAGCTGGAGGAGCGCAGCAGTTCGGCCAGTCGCTCGGCGGGGGTGGTGGAGGCGCGGGTCGGGCTCACGAGCTCGTTACTTGCCCCGCCACTTCGCCCGCCGCTTGCCCAGGAAGGCCGAAATGCCCTCGCGGCCGTCCTCGGAGAGGAAGACCTTGGCGAAGCCCTCCTTCTCGGCCTCGATGCCCTCGTCGAGGTCGCCCCTGTTGGAGACATTCTTGATCTGCTCGACCGCGAGCGGCGCCTGGCCGGCGAGCTTGTGCGCCCAGGAGACAGCCACGTCGAACAGCTCCTGGTCCGGGACGAGGTCGTCGGCGAGGCCGTACTCGCGGGCCTCACGCGCGAGCACGGCGTCCCCGGTCAGGTTCATCTCCAGGGCCTTCGACTCACCCACCAGCCGCGGCAGCCGCTGGGTGCCGCCGAAGCCGGGGATGATTCCCAGGTTGATCTCGGGCTGGCCGAAGACGGCCGACTCGGCGGCGACGCGGAAGTCGCAGGCCATCGACAGCTCGCAGCCGCCGCCGTAGGCGATCGCATTCACCGCCGCCACCGTGGAGACCTGGTTCTCGCCCAGCTCCTTGAGCAGGGCGTGGCCGTTGTTGATCAGCTCGGCGCCCTTCTCGGGGCTGTCCATCTTGGTGAAGGCCTTGATGTCGGCGCCCGCCGAGTAGACCACGGGCAGCGAGGAGTAGACGACCATCGCCTTGATCTCGTCGTCCGCCTTGACCTGCTCCCAGACCTTGCCGAGGTCGTCGATCACGTCGGGGGAGATCGCGTTCATCGGCGGGTTGGCGAGCCAGGCGATCGCCACCTCGCCGCGCTTCTCCAGCTTCACGGCCCCATCGCCCTCGCCCTGCGGGTAGGCGTAGAAGCCCCGGCCCGACTTGAGGCCGAGGCGGCCCTGGGCGACCAGGCGCTTGAGGATTCGCGGTGGCGCGAAGCGCTCTCCGTGGCTCTGCTCATACTTCTCCAACTTCTCCAGCATCGTGTCGAGCCCCTCGAGGTCGGCCTTCCAGAAGGGCGGGAAGAGGCCGCGGCGCGGGTCGAGGCCGGCGCCGGCCATCATTCCGAGGTCGATCTCGCGGACGGTGCAGACGCCCTCCTCGAGCACCTTGCAGGCCTCGACCAGCGACTTGAGCACGAACAGGTCGGCCAGCTCCTCGCCGTCGGGGTCGACGTCGCCCTCGATGTTGGGCTCGCCGTCGGAGTAGAAGCCCTCGCCGCCCGACTTGGCGCCGAGCTTGCCCTCGGCGACCAGCTTCTGCATGCCCTTGTGAACGTAAAAGGAGTCGCCGTAGGATTCGTTCAGGTACTCGGCGACGTGCAGTACCGTGTCGAGGCCGAGCATGTCGATCAGCACGAACGGCCCCATCGGGGACGTGTTGGAGGCTGCGACGGCCTCGTCGATCTTCTTGATCGAGAGTCCCTTCTCCTCCTGCTGTCGCCAGACCTCGCCGGCGGCGGAGTTGAGGATGCGGTTGACGACGAAGCCGGGCACCTCCGAGCAGGTGATGGGCTGCTTGCGAATCGCCTGGGCGAAGTTGAAGGCGGCGGTGACGGTCTCGCGCGAGGTGTCCTCGCCGCTGATGATCTCGACCAGGGGCATGATCGACGCCGGGTAGAAGAAATGGAAGCCGACGACCTTGCCGGGCCGCAGGGTCTCGCGGCCCATCTCGGTGATCGAGAGCGACGAGGTGTTGGAGGCGAGAATCGCGTGGCCGGGGGTGGCCTCGTCCAGCTCGCGGTAGACCGACTTCTTGATCTCCATCTTCTCGGGCACGGCCTCGATCACGATGTCGACGTCGCCGAAGCCCTCGTAGGTGGTGGCACCGGTGATCAGGCCCATCACCTCGTCCAGGCGGGCATCGGCCTGTTCCTGGGTCAGCTTCTCCTTGGAGACCAGCCTGTCGAGCTGGCCCTTGGTGACCTCGCGCGCCTTGGCGGTGGCGGCGTCGACGAACTTCTTGTCGATGTCCTTGACGACGACGGGGATGTCGGCGGCCGCGATCACCTGGGCGATCTCGCCGCCCATGGTGCCGCCGCCGAGCACTGCGGCCTTGGAGACGAACATGGGTTGGAAAGTCCTCCGGAGGGTCGTTTGGGGGCGGCAAAGGCTATAGATAGCCTCGACCAGGTGCCCCAGGGCGAACGGACGACAGAGGCCGAAGACGAGCTGCTCCGACGCTGCGACGAGTTCGCCTTCGTGATCGAGCGACAGTCCGCCGAGCGGGTCGAGGAGATCGAGGGCGGCTGGGCGGTGCTGACGCCGAGCATCCCGTTGGTCTGGAGCGCGAACTTCCTCCTCTTCGAGCGAGGCGAGCAGGGCGCTGAGCGGATGGCCGAGGCCAGCGACCGGGTCCTGGGGGGCCTGGGGATGGAGCACCGGGTGGTCGGAGTGCTCGACCCGGAGGACGGACGGCGCCTGGCGCCCGACTTCCGGCGGCTGGGGTGGGAGATCGAGCGCGACCTCTACCTGGCGCTGCGAGCCGAGCCCGACCGCCCGGCGCCTCCCGGCGTCACCGTCCGCCGCCAGCGCCACCCGGTAGAGCTGCGCAAGGCGATACTGCGGGAGGATGACTTCCTGCTCGAGCAATCCGGACCGCTGGAGGCGGTGGTGGAGCAGCTGGTCGACTGGGAGCGCCGCCAGAGCGTCGCCGGGGGCGATGACTGGTTCGTCGCCGACGACGAAGGCGGGCCGGCCTCGGCCTGCCGCCTGCTGACGCGAGGCGGCGTCGGCCAGGTCGAGGACGTCGCCACGTTGCCGTCGGCCCGCAACCGCGGCCTGGCCCGCGCGGCGATCCTGGCGGCGGTCGAAGCGTCAGGGGAGGACGGCAACGAGCTGACCTTCGTGATCGCCGACGCCGACGACTGGCCGTACGAGCTCTACCAGCGGCTCGGCTTCAAGCCGGTCGGAGAGCTGCTCCACTTCAGACGCCGCCCTGGCCGTAGACCTCGCTCTTGATCAGGCTCACCGAGCGGATCACCGAGTCGAGGAACGGCTCGACCTCCCCCAGCAGCCGCCGGTACTCGCGGCGGCCGGCCTTGGTGATCGAGTAGAAGCGCCGGGTGCGGCGGTCAGGGTGCTCCCAGCGGCCCTCGACCAGTCCCTTGGACTCCATCTCGCGCAGCAGCGGGTACATGGTGTTGGGGTTGATCGAGATCACCCCCTGGGTGATCTCCTCGATCGCCTCAATCAGATGGTTGCCGTAGGTCGGCTCCTTGGAGATCAGGTGGAGGACGAGCAGCGGGAAGACGTCCCGCCGCCGGATCTCGCCGCCGAACACGTCCGAGGGCCGCCCTCCGCGCCGTCGGCTCTGGCGTTCGCGGACCGCGTCCTCCCCGGCCCGCGCAGCCTCGGCCACCGCCTCGGAGACCGGCTTGCTCTCCCTCGCCACGAGGCCGAGTCTACGCGCCTACTTACCTGTAAGCGGATGCCTCCCCGGTCACCGGCGGGATAGCCACTCACCGCGGCGTTCGCCACGGGCTTCGAGGGAAGCAACTACCTCTTAGGCCGCCGGCGCAGCCTCGACCCTTAGGCGACTGAAGCCCGGCAACCGCTCCGCTCAGGTGGAGCTGCCGGCCAGCAGCGGCATCAGGGCGGCGCGATCGAACCAGACCTCGTTTCGCCTGATGCGGTCGCCCTCCAACTCCACCAGGTCCATTCCCTCGACAGTCACGGTGCGCTCGCCGCTCGGCAAGCCGAGGGTGGCTCGCCAGAGCGCGGTGACGCCCTCGCCGTCCGAGTGAGGAAGCGGCTCCTCGCGCAGCTCCCAGTGCATCTCCCAGGCGGCGAACAGCCTGTCGAAGTAGCGGCGCAGCGCGTCGGCGCCCTCGACCGGGCCGTCGGTGTTGGGGTCGCGATAGCTGACGTCGTCGGTGTACATGGCCAAGACCTCATCGGTGTCCTGGCCGTTCCAGGCCTCGAGCACCCGCGCGGCCACCGCCTTCAGCTCTTCCTGGGTCTTGGTCGCGCCCACGGCAGGCCTCAGTCGCGGTCCGACGCCCCCTACGCGGTCGCCGGCTCCTTCTCGGCGGCCTCGGCCTTGCCGTTGGTCTTGGCCTTGGCGGCCTTCGCCTCAGGGGTCTCCTCGTCGGCGGTGCGCCCCATCAGCAGCTCCTTGGCGATCACCAGGCGCTGGATCTGCGAGGTGCCCTCGTAGAGCTGCATGATCTTGGCGTCGCGCATCAGCTTCTCCACCGGGTACTCCTTGATGAAGCCGTAGCCGCCGAAGACCTGGACGGCGTCGACGCTGATCTCCATTGCGGAGTCCGCCGCGAAGCGCTTGGCGTGAGATGCGGCCAGCGTGTTGCGCTTGCCTTGGTCGAGCAGCACGCCCGACTGCCAGACCAGCAGCCGCGCGGCTTCGACCTTGGTCGCCATGTCGGCGATCATGAAGGCGACCGCCTGGTGCATGGCGATCGGGACGCCGAACTGGATCCGCTCCTTGGAGTAATCGGCGGCGAACTCCATCGCGGCACGGCCGATGCCGACGGCCATGGCGGAGACGCCCGGGCGGGTGCGGTCCAGGGTCATCATCGCGAGCTTGAAGCCGTGGTTCTCCTCGCCGAGCAGGTTCCCCTCGGGGATCTCGGTCTCGTTGAAGGTGATCGTGGCCGTGTTGGAGGCGCGCTGACCGAGCTTGTCCTCCTTCTTGTCCACGGTGACCGTGTCGTCCTTGGGGACGACGAAGGCCGAGATGCCGCGGTGGCCGGCTTCCTTGTCGGTCTTGGCGTAGACCGTGAACCAGTCGGCGTAGCCGCCGTTGGTGATGAAGCACTTGGAGCCGTTGAGGACCCACTTGTCGCCCTTCTTGACGGCCGTCGTCTTCATCCCGGAGACGTCGGAGCCGGCGTCGGGCTCGGTCAGGCAGAAGGAGGCGAGCTTCGGCCCCTCGGTGAGCATGCCGAGGTACTCCTTCTTGATCTCCTCGGAGCCGCCGAGCGAGACGGGCATGGTGGCGAGGCCGTTGGCCATCAGCGAGGTGCCGATGCCCGAGCAGCCCCAGCCCATCTCCTCCTCGATCAGACAGCCGGAGAGGTAATCGAGGCCCGGGCCGCCGTACTCCTCGGTGATGTGGACGTTCATCAAGCCCACCTCCCAGGCCTTCTCGACGATCTCCTGCGGCCAGGTGCTGTCGCGGTCGTAGTCCCAGGCGACGGGGCGGATCTCCTTCTCGGCGAAGTTGTGGGCGAGCTCGCGCAAATCCTCTTGCTCGTCGGAAAGCGTCAGGTCAACCACTTTCGAAGCTCCTTTGCTCTGCCTGTTGAGGGCTCTGCTTGACGTCGGGTGGGCGGCGCGAACCCTTTCGGCGGCCTGCCCACTCAACCGATTGACTGGTCAGTCAACCAGTAACAAGGGTACCCCATGGAGCGGCCGACGGCAAGCGCCGGGCGTGGAGCCGGGTCTACCCTGTGCCCGATGCCGCTGGCTGAGCTGAACCCCGGCACGGTCCTGATCCTGGTCGGCCTGGTGGCGCTCCCGATCGGCGCGGTCGCCTTCGCGATGGGCGCCGGCAAGGCCCTCGGGGAGATCGGCAAGGGGTCCTTCTCGATCGAGCAGGACCTGCCCCAGCGCTCGAGCTCGGCGCCGGTCGCGCCGGTCAGCCCCCAGGTGCGCGAGCAGGAGATCCGCCAGATGGTCGAAGCGCGCTCCTACCGCCGCGAGCGACCGCGGCGAGAAGCCCCTGGACGTCGACCGCGAGATCGAGAAGCTGCTCGAGGGCGAGCAGCAGGGCGCGGGCGCTGGGCGGCGACCGGGCGCTGCGCGACGAGGTGCGACAGCTGGTGGTCGCTCGCAACGAGCGCCGCCAGCGGCGAGGCGAGAAGCCGCTGGACGTCGAGCGGGAGGTCGAGCGCCAGCTGCGCGAGCTCGAAAACCTCGGCCAGTAGCCCGTGACGCGGCCGCGCCTCGGGTATAACCCCGAGTGATGGAAGCCGACGACCTGCTCAAGGCCTCCGAGGCCAGCGACAGCGGCGCCAACGAGGAAGCGACCGACGCCGAGGACGATGCGGACGAGACGCTGGACCTCGCTGGCGACGATGCGCTCACCGGCAGCGCCGAGGACAACGTCTACGAGCTCGAGCAGCTCGTCAACCAGCCCGGCACCTACTTCAACCCGCAGACCGAGGTCCTGGTCGTCGTGGACGATTCCGCCTCGATCGACCAGGAGGTCTTCAACATGGAGGCCTACGAGGGCGCCGACTGGGTCCGCATCTCCGACGAGGTCCCGGTGGACGAGGAGCACCGCGACCGCCAGCTCGAAGCCTTCCAGACCCACTACCACCCGGGCGAGGGAGCCTCGCTCTCGGAGACGGCGCTCGAGCAGGGCGACGGCGAGACCGACGAGGGTGAGCACGGCCAAGAGGTCGGCCGCGAGGACTAGCGCGGTGGGCGCCGCGCGATGAGCGAGCGCCCGCTCACGCCTGCTCGGCGTCCCGATCGACAGCGTCGGCAAGCCGGGCGGAACCGAGCTCGGCCCCGCGGCGCTGCGCAAGCGAATGGCCTCCGCCGGGCTGCCCGACGCCGGAGACACCAGGCAGCGGCTGCGAGGCGGCGTCCGGGACCCCGAGACCGGCTGGCTCGACTTCGACCAGGTCTGCGAGCTGACCGCCGAGGTCCGGGAGCGGGTCGCCGAGCTTGTCGGGCAAGGGCGCGTGCCGGTGCTTCTCGGCGGCTGCTGCACCCTGGTGCCGGGGGCGCTCGCCGGCGCCCGCGACGCGCCTCGGCGAGTGCGGCATCGCCTACCTCGACGGCCACTTCGACCTCTACGAAGGAGACACCTCGCAGACCGGAGAGGCCGCCGACTTCCCCCTGGCGACGGCGATCGGGCGGGCGCCGCAGGCGATCGCTGGAGCGGCTCGGCGGCGGCGCCGTGATCGACCGCCGAGCGGATCGAGCTGCTCGGCCCGCGTGACGAGCGAGGAGGCGGTCGGCTTCGGCTCACCCGTGCCGGGCGAGGTCGGGATCGACCACTACCGCGATCGCGACTCGCTGCGAGGAGCCGACCTCGCCGCCGTCGGAGCCGAGGCCGCCGAGCGGCTCTCCTCCGCGGGGAGCGGGCGCTTCTGGCTGCACCTCGACGTCGACGTCCTCGACCAGGACGCCTTCCCCGCGACCGACGTGCTCCAGCCCGACGGCCTCAGCCTCGCCGAGCTGAGCAGCTGATCTCACCGCTGCTGGCATCCGACGCGCTGGCCGGCGTCAACCTCGTCTGCTTCAACCCCGAGAAGGACCCCGACGGATCCGGCGGCGACTGGCTCGCCGAGATGACGCTCGAGGGCCTCGGCGCCGGCCACTAGGATCTCGCGCCGATGATCGAGGCAGGCGAGACCGCACCCGACTTCACCCTTCTCGACCAGGACGGCAAGGAGGTGACGCTGTCGGAGCTCCGCGGCGCCCCCGTCGTCCTCTACTTCTACCCCCGCGCTGACACCCCCGGCTGCACCACCCAGGCCTGCGGCATCCGCGACCACCGCGCCGACTACGCGAAGGCCGGCGCCAAGGTCCTCGGCGTCTCACCCGACACGGTCGCCGACGTGAAGAAGTTCGCCGGCAAGCACGACCTCGAGTTCACCCTGCTCGCCGACCAGGCCCACGCGGTCGCCGACGCTCTACGGAACCTGGGTCGAGAAGAAGATGTACGGCCGCAAGCACTGGGGCGTCCAGCGAGCCACCTTCATCATCGACCCCGAGGGCAAGATCGCCAGGGTCTTTCCCAAGGTCTCGCCCAAGACCCACGACGAGGTCGTGCTCGCGGCCCTCGCAGAGTTGTCCGCCAACTAGGCTGCGACGACCACGATGAAGGCCGCGTACAGCGCCAGCCAGGCAATCACCGCGGGCAGCTCGAATCGGTCCCGCAGGCGCAGCGCCCAGTAGGCGAGCACGCCGCCGGCGAGGCCGAGGGCGATCGAGACGGCGGCGTTGCCGCTCAGCTGCCCAGCTGGTGAACAGCAGGCCGATGCCGACCGGGATCGTCGACTGGAAGACCATCGCGCCGGTGATGTTGCCGAGGGCCAGGCTGTCCTTGCCCTCACGGACCCAGAAGAAGCTGTTGACCTTCTCGGGCAGCTCGGTGGCGAGCGGGGCCAGGATCAGGGACGAGAACGATCGGCTCGACGCCGATGTCCTCGGCGATGTGCAACAGCTGCTCGACGAAGAGGTGGGCGCCGCCGACCATCGCGCCGAGGCCGACCAGGAGCTGGAGCACGGCGATGCCGAGGGCGGGATTCTGGCGGCGCCTCGCCCGGCGCTCCATGATCAGTGGGTGGAGCGTGTCCTCGGCCTGGGTGTCGCCGCCGCGCACGAGCGTCCGCCTGACGTAGACGGCGTAGGCGAGCAGGAACGCGATGCCGGCGGGTACGCGGACCTCGGCCGGCGCCCCCCAGCCGAGGGCGAGGCCGGCCGCGAAGAAGACCAGGAAGAAGGCGAGGTCGCGGTCGAGCGTCGCCACGTGGGCGCGCAGCTCGATCCCCTGGCTGCGGCGCCCGCGGTAGAGCGTAGGCGAAGAGGCCGACCAGGCCCATCGCCAGCGTGGCCAGCAGGAAGGGGGCGCCGACGATCGCTCCGATCGCGACGTCCTCGGAGCCCTCGCTGCCCTCGACCAGCGCGACGACGGCGATCAGCGTCTCCGGCAACGCAGTGCCGACCGCGGCCAGTAGGCTGCCCACCGCGCCCTCGCCCAGCGCCAGGCGATGGCCGATCCATTCGACCGCGTTGGTGAACAGCAGCGCTCCGGCGAGGATGACCGCGAAGCTCGTCGCCAGCAGGATTGCCGAGCTCATCGCTCCCGCTCCGCACCCGCGGTCAGGCGAAGAAGAAGGCGAGGCCGAGGACGGCGTAGACCGCCAGCAGCTGCACGCCCTCGAACCAGGTCGACTCCCCCTCCTGGGTGACGTAGTTGGCAACCAGCACCGCGATCAGGATGGCCCCGAGCTCGAAGCCGTTGAAGACGAGCGGCATCGGGCTCGGCCCCAGCACGAAGGAGACGAGCACGAGGACAGGCGCGACGAAGATGGCGATCTGGCCGCTCGAGCCGATCGCGATGTTGACCGCCAGGTCCATCTTGTTCTTGGTCGCGACCAGGACCGCGACCCAGTGCTCGGCCGCGTTGCCGACGATCGCCACCACGATCACGCCGATGAAGAACTCGGTCAGCCCGATCGACTCCGAGGCCGCGGCGATCGAGCCGACCAGCACCTCCGACATCACCCCCACGGCGAGTCCCGCGATCGCGAGCATGACCACCGAGCGCCGGGAGCTCCAGCCCCAGGTGTCGTCGTCCTCCTCGTAGGGGGGGTTGAAGAGATCCCGGTGGGTGCGCAGCGAGAAGAAGAGGCCGGCGACGTAGGTGGCGATGAGGACGACGGCGACGGCGATCGAGAGGTGCTCGACGGTGGAGCCGTACTGGACCCGCTCGGCGTCCACGGCCGGCAATCCCTTGCCCTCGACCAGCTCGAAGATCGCTGGCATCATCATCGCGGCGACGGCGAGGAACAGCAATCCCGCCTGTACGGTGGCGGTGGTGCGTTCGAAGTGCTGCTTGTCGCGGCCGATCCCGCCCGCCAGCATCGCCGCGCCCAGCACCAACAGGATGTTGCCGATGATCGAGCCGATGATCGACGCCTTGACCACCTCTTGCAGGCCCTCCGCGAGGGCGAACAGGGCGATGATGAGCTCCGGCGCGTTGCCGAAGGTGACGTTGAGCAGCCCGCCGATCCCCGGGCCCGAGCGCGAGGCCAGCTCCTCGGTCGCCCTGCCCATCAGCGCAGCCGTCGGGATGATGCCGAGCGCGGCCGCGGCGAAGATCGCGGTCGCGGAGGCGTCGGCGATATCGAGGGCGATCGCGACCGGGATCAGCGGCACCAGCAGGTAGGGCCAGCCCTGCGGCGAGAGCATGAACTCCCTGGAGAGGGAGAAGCCCCGCGGAGGGGTGCTCACGCTACTGGCCGATCCCGTACTGCTCGGCGCAGGCCCTGATCGCCTGGTCTCCCTGGGCGCTCTGCAGGCAGTTCAGGTAGCCCTGAACCGCCTGGTCGCCGGGGCCGCTTGGCGAGCCGCCGGCCTGGGGCACGCTGCCGCCAAGCACGCTGTTGAGCTGGCTCTGGTCGAGGCCGAGCACGCCGAACAGGTCGCGGAGCGGGCGGGCGCCCGACGGCGCCTCGATCGATTGCTCCTGGTTGACGTCGCTGAGGTTGACGCTGAGCTCGATCGCGATCTTGTCGGGAGCCCCCGAGACCGCCGCCGGCGGCTCCAGGTCGATGTTGGCGTCCAGGCGGCGCAGCAGGTGGTCGTCGGCGCCGCTGTAGACGTCGAAATCGGCCGACTTGACGATGTCGTTGAGGGCCGAGAGCTGGCTGGTGTCGATCCGCTGGCCGGCGGCGCCTGCCTTCTCGGCGACCTTCTTCAGGTCCGCGACCAGCTTCGGCACGTCCGCCTGGCCGTGGATGTGGATGGTGTCGGTGCCGCCGACGTCCTCGTTGCCCTCGTTGGAGAGGTCGGTGAGCCAGTCGCTGGGATCGATGCCGAGCGCCTTCAGCGGGTTGCCGTTCTGGTCCTGCTGGCCGCTCTGGCGCTGAACCTGGACGTAGCGCTGCTCGAAGTCGTTGAAGACGCGCTGCGGGATCGAGTATTCGGTGTCCTTGTAGTTGATGTAGGCGGCGTCCCCGGTCGAGGTCGCGCCGCCGGAGAAGCTGACGTCACGCTGGTCACTGTTGAAGTTGAAGTCGGCGTTCACGTCGAACTTGGGCAGGCCTCCCTGTTCGCTCTGGAAGGGGCCGCCGACGGTCGCGTCGAGGTGGCCCGGCCTGTTGCCTCCCTCGACGTCCACCTTGAGCGAGACGTCGAAGGAGCCGCTCTCGATGCTCTGGTCGTTGTTGAAGGTCTGATCGAGGACCTGCTGGGGGTTCTCGTCCCCCCCGCCTCCGCCCCCGCAGGCGACCAGCCCCGCCGACGCGAGCAGGGTGAGCAAGACGGTGACCAGCTTGCGCATTCGGTGCAAGATATCTTGGTGCCCATGGCCGGCGGCGTCACCTGCCCATCCTGCGGCGCCGACAATCCCGAGCGCGCCCGCTTCTGCATGTCCTGCGGCTCGCAGCTTCCGAGCGCCTGTCCGAACTGCGGCGCCGCCACGCCGCCCGGAGCCCGCTTCTGCATGGAGTGCGGCACCGCTCTGCAGGCGGAGGGGGCAGCAGCCGCCGGGGCGCCCGCGGCGGCCCCCGAGCGCGAGCAGGAGGCGCTGCCTGAGGAGCGCCGCCAGGCGACCGTGCTCTTCGCTGACCTCTCCGGCTATACCGCCGCCGCCGAGCGCATGGATCCCGAGGCGGTCAAGGCCCTGATCGACCGCACCCTGCGCCGGCTGGCGGAGGAGGTCGAGCGCTTCGGCGGCAGCGTCGACAAGTTCATCGGCGACAACGTGATGGGCGTCTTCGGCGCCCCGGTGGCTCACGAGGACGACCCCGAGCGGGCGGTGCGCGCCGGGCTCGCGATGCAGGAGGCGATGGAGGAGATCAACCGCCAAGGGGAGGCCGAGGAGGGCGTCGCCTTCTCCCTGCGGGTCGGGATCAACTCGGGGGAGGTGATGGCGGGCGCCGTCGGCGACCGCTACACGGTGATCGGCGACGTGGTCAACGTCGCGGCGCGGCTGCAGGCGGCGGCGCGGCCCGAGACGGTGACCGTCGGCGAGGACACCTACCTGGCCAGCCGCGACGCGATCGACTACGAGCGGCTAGAGCCGCTGGCGCTGAAGGGCAAGGAGGAGCCGGTGCCCGCCTGGGAGGCGGGGCGAGCCCTGGCCCAGGCGCCCCGACGCGGAGCCGGACGGATCGAGACCCCCCTGATCGGGCGCGGCGAGGAGGCCGAGATGCTGGTCTCCCTCGTCGATCGGGTCGAGCGTGAGGGCCGCCCTCATCTGGTGACGGTCCTTGGCCAGGCGGGTGTCGGCAAGTCGAGGCTGCTGCGGGAGCTGACGAGCCTGTTCGCCGAGGCGGAGGAGCCGCCGACGGTTCGCATCGGGCGCTGCCCTCCCTATGGCTCCGGCATCGCCTATTGGGCCCTGGGCGAGGTGGTGCGCGAGGAATTCGAGATCCTCGACAGCGACGCGCCGGAGGTCGCCTGGGACAAGCTCAGCCGCGGGGTCGAGGCGCTGATGGACGAGCTCGGCGAGCCCGACTCGGCCGAGCGTAACGCTGCGCTGATCGCGATCCCTCTGGGGCTCGAGCCGCCCGAGGACGCGCCCGCCTCCGAGTCGGACGATCCCCAGCGCATGCGCGAGGCGCTGTTCTCGGCCGTGCGAGCCTGCGTCGAGGCGATCGCCAACCGGCGTCCGCTGGTGCTCGCCTTCGAGGACATCCACTGGGCCGACGAGGGGGTGCTCGACCTGACCGACCATTTGGCGCGCTGGGTGCGGGCTCCGCTGCTGCTCGTCTGCCTCGCCCGCGACGAGCTGCTCGAGCGGCGGCCGGGCTGGGGCGGCGGGCGACGCAACGCGACCACGATCTCGCTTGAGCCGCTGACGGACACCGAAGCGGTCGAGCTGGTCGGGGTGCTGCTCGAGCGCGGCGGGGACGGCCGCGAGGACCTGGCGCCGCGGGTCGCCGAGCGCTCCGGCGGCAACCCGCTGTTCGCCGAGGAGATGGTCAACCGCCTGCTGGAGGAGGAGACCGCCGAGGCCGAGGCGCTGCCGCAGACCGTGCAGTCGCTCCTCGCAGCCAGGCTCGATTCCCTCGATCGGCTCGAGCGCCGGCTGCTCCAGCACGCCTCCGTGGTCGGGCAGACCTTCTGGGAGGGCTCCTTGGAGCAGACCGCCCGCGACGAGGGGCTCGACCTCGCCACCACCCTCGTCTCCCTGCAGGAGAAGGACCTGCTGGTGGAGAGCGCCGGCACCCGCCTGGCGGGCGAGCGCGAGTACGCCTTCAAGCACGTGCTGATCCGCGACGTCGCCTACGGCATGCTGCCCAAGGCCGTGCGGGCGCGCAAGCACGTCGATGTCGCCGACTTCATCCAGGAGCGCGCCGGCGAGCGCTCGGAGGCCGTGGTCGGCCTCGTCGCCGAGCACTACGCCCGCGGCGCCGCCCTCGGCGCCGAGGCCGGGATGGACCCCGCGGCGCTGGGCGACCTCCAGTCACGCGCTCTCGAGCTGCTCGAGTCGGCAGGCGACGCCGGCGCCGCGCTCTACTCCAACGCCGAGGCGTTCGAGCGCTACACCGCGGCGCTGGAGATCTCTGACTCGATCGACCCCGCCGACCGGGCGCGGATCGGCGAGAAGCGAGGCGACGTGGCGCTGCGGATGGGCCGCGTCGACGCCGCCGTCGGCGTCTGGGAGCGCTGCCTCGCCTACCACCGCGAGCAGGAGGACTTGGCGCGGGTCGCCGACCTGCACCGCAAGATCGGCGCCGGGCTCTGGCACAAGGGCGAGCGCAAGGCCTCGATCGACAACTACCAGCGCGGCATCGACCTGCTCAAGGACGGGGAGCCGAGGATCGAGCTGGTGCGCCTCTACGAGGAGGCCGCCTCGCTCTACATGCACACCGGCGACAACATGCTCGCCATCTACGCCTCCGAGAAGGCCCTGAGGCTGGCCGAACGGCTGGGCGAGGCAAGGGCCGCGAGCCGCGCGCACGGGATCTTCGGTCGCGTCTTCGGCCGCATCGGGGACTCCGAGAAGGCGCGCGAGAACCTCGAGCGCTCTGTGGCGCTGGCGCGCGAGTCCGACCGGGGAGAGGCGGTCAGGGCGCTGCTGACGCTCGGCTACCACCTCGAGGTGAGCGAGGCCGACTACGAGGGCGCCGCCGAGGCCTACCGCGACGCGCTCGCGCTCGCGCAGGAGGTGGGCGACCTGCCCTCGCAGGTCGAGCTGCACGCCTCGCTCGGCCAGCTCGCCGTCCACCGCGCCGACTGGGCCGAGGTGGAGGAGGCCGAGCGGGCGAGCGCCAGCCTCGCCCGCCGCGAGGGCCTGCGCGGCAAGCTCTGCTTCCCCTACGTGCTGCGCGGGATCCTGGCCTGGCGAGAGGGCGACTGGCAGAAGGCGACTGAGGCCTGCTCCAGCGCCTACGAGCACGGCGAGCAGGTGGGCCGCTCGGAGGTCGCCTTCTCCTCGCTCTTCTGGCTCGCCACCGCGCTGCGCGACAGCGGCAACTTCGCCGCGGCCGAGACCGAGCTCTCCAAGGCGCTCGACATCTGCGAGCGGGCCGGGCTGATCGCCCAGTCGGTGGAGGCGATCGCGGCGCGGGCCGTGGTCCTGCGCCTGGCGGGCCGCGCCGAGCAGGCGCAGGCGGCCGCCGAGGAGGCCGCCCAGCTCGCCGAGCGGCTGCACTACCCAATCGGCCCGGCGGCCACTGCCGAGGCGGCGGGCGCCGCCGCCGAGGACCCGGAGCGGATCTCGGAGGAGCTGGATAAGGCTGGCGAGCTGTGGGCGTCGCTGGGGCGCCCGCTCGACGCCGCGCGCTGCCTGATGCTGCGCGGCCTGCTGCTTCGCGAGAGCGGCGGCCAAGGCGCCGAGGAGGCGCTCCAGGCAGCCGCCGCCGAGTACGAGCGCCTCGGGGCCGGCGCGCTGGCGGAGCGCGGCCGGGCGACGGCGGGCTGAGCGGGCCGCACAGCCGCCGGCCCTAGAATCCGGCCCGTGGCCGAGGCGGGCAAGACCTGGATCCTGACGGGGTCGCTGGAGAACTTCCGGATCAACGTCGAGCGCGGCTTCGACCTGATCGGCTTCAAGGAGCGGCGCCGGCGCCAGGCCGAGGAGATGGAGCCCGGGGACGAGATCGTCTTCTACGTCACCGGCGTGCAGTCGTTCGGCGGCATCGCCCGCGTCACTTCCGAGATGTTCGAGGACAGGACGCCGATCTGGCCCCAGGGCCGCAAGCCCGAGCCCTACCCCTGGCGGGTGGAGGCCGAGCCGGTGGTCGTGCTGGACGAGGAGGACTTCGTCCCGGCCGAGGAGCTCGCCGACAGGCTCGACCACGTCCGCAAGTGGCCCGCCGAGCACTGGCACCTCGCCTTCCAGGGCCAGCTGCGGATGATCGGCGATGCCGACTCCGAGCTGTTGCGCTCCGCGCTTGGCGCCACCGCCGGGGCGGCACGGGCAGCCCCGGCGTGAGCGACGAGCCCGGCACCCTGCACGAGCGCCACTTCTCACCGGAGGAGGCGAACGCCGTGCTGGAGAGCCTCAAGCCACTGCTGCAGCAGCTGCGCGAGGCCAGGGACGAGCTCACCGACGAAGAGGCCCACGAGGCGCTCTCCGAGGCGGCCCCCGGAAACGGCGGCGGCGAGCCGGGCCACCGGGTCGGCGTCGCCTTCCTCGAGGTCCGGCGGCTGCTCGAGGCGCTCGAGCAGTCGGGCATCGTGCTGCGCGACATCGACCGCGGGCTGATCGACTTCCCCGCCCTGCGGGACGGCCGCGAGGTCTATCTCTGCTGGCAGCTCGGCGAGGACGAGGTCGCCGTACTGGCACGAGCTCGATTCAGGCTACCGTGGCCGAGAGCCCCTCTGAGCAGGGCGCGGGCGCGCGTCTCGCCGCCAACCTCGCCCGCGACCTGCGCGGGCTTCGCGGGCCCGAGCGAATCGCAGCGATGGGGGTGGCGGTGATCCTGGCCAGCCTGCTGCTGCCCTGGTACGGAGCGCCGGTCTCGGGCAACCTCGTGCTCACGGGCCTCAGCGCCTTCAGCTTCGCCGAGGCCGCCCTCGTGCTCACCGCCGCCATCACCCTCTTCCTCGCGCTGCGGATCGGCGGCGGCTACGCGCCTCCGCGGCCGCTGACCGAGTCGGGGCTGCTGATCGCGGCCGGGGTCTGGGCTGCGCTGATCGTCGCCTACCGGATGGCGGACCGGCCCGACTTCGTCATCAACGGGATCACGCTCCCCGACGACCCCTACCGCCTGCGCTACGGCATCTTCGTGGCGCTCGCCGGGGCGTTGTTGATCGTCGTCGCGGGCATCAGGGCGCGCAGCTCCTCCCGCCGCCCCGCGTAGCGCTCCAGCACCGATTCCTGAAAGGGCGCGCCGTGGAACCGGAGCTCGGTTCCCTCCTCAAACGAGGCGATCACCTCGGCGGGCACCTCTCTTCCCCAGACCTCGTAGTGAGCCGCGAGCCGGGAGGCCGCCAAGCCGTGAAGCCGCCGCTCGAGCCGATCGCCGAGCCTGCCGCGCAGCGGCAACTCGAGCAGGCGCCGGAGGAGCGACCGAGCTCGTGATCGGCGTGCCCGCGGGCCGCGCGAGTCGCAGTTGGGAAGCAGCCCCACCGCCCAGCCGTTGGCATCGAGCAGCTCGTCCCCCCGGCCGGCGAGCGGCTCGGCCTGGGCCAGCTCGTGGGCGACGTAGAGGTCGCGGCGGGAGAGCAACATCCGCTCCTCGCTGAGGTAGTGGTTGGGGCAGAAGAGCTTGCGGGAGAGCATCCGCGAGACGCCGCCGAGCAGGACGAAGGCGGTGGCGAGCCGGCCTGGCGCGACCAGCACCAGCAGGTCGACATCGGCGTCGGGCTCGGCGTCGCCTGCCGCCACCGAGCCCGTCAGCAGGAGGCCCCTGACGAAGGGCGCGCACTGGAGCAGGCGGGCGACCAGGCTTGCGCGGCGGCGAAGCCTGCTGGCCAGCCGTCGCCTCGGCTCACGCCGGGCCCGTAACTCGCCGCGGCCGCGCAGGCAGTAGAGACCGTCGCCGTGTTCGAGCAGCGCGCGCAAGGCCGGGTCGTCACGCAGCCTGCGGGAGAGCTCGTCACGCCGGATGCGCGCCCGCGAGTAGCGCCAGACCTCCTCCTCGGTGAGCGCGCAGTTGAACACGTCCGCATACACCAGCCCGTCGATCAGGTCGAGCGCCTGCTGGCCGTCGAGGCTCAACGCCGCTCCAGCGTCATCGGAAAGCGCGAGGTCTGGGGGCTCGGATCGGCGGCGATGGCCTCGCTCGGACGCAGCCGCCAGCGCGTGGCGAGCGCGGCGATCACCAGGGTCAGCTCCATGCGGGCGAGCGTCATGCCGATGCAGGTGTGCGGACCGCCGCCGAAGGGAAGAAAGGCATAGCGGGGGCGTCCCTCTCCCGCCTGATCGCTCCAACGCCGGGGGTCGAAGCGCTCCGGCTCCGGGTAGAAGCGCGGGTCGCGGTGGGTGAGCAGGGGGCTGATCAGAAGGAAGGTGCCCGCCTCGATCGCCTCGCCGTCCAGCTCGACATCCTCGAGCGGGCGCCGGTCGATGAAGTGAACCGGCGGGTAGAGCCGCAGTACCTCGTTCAGGACCGTCTCGAGGTAGGGCAGCCCGGGCATGTCCGCGGCGGTGGGCGGGCGCCCGGCGAGCGCGCCTGCGAGCTCGCCGTGGACGGCGGCCTCGACCTCGGGGTGGCGCCGAGCATCAGCCAGGCCCAGGCGAGCGTGCCCGGCGTGGTGTCGATCGAGGCGATCAGCAGGGAGACGACCTCGTCGACGATCTCTGCGTCGCTGAGCGCGGGACCGCCGTTCCGATCGTGCGCCAGCAGGGCCGAGAGCAGGTCGCCGTCGCGCTCAGAGGCGGCGCGGCGGGGCTCGAGCGCCGCACCGACCGTGCGCTCCAGCTGCCGGCGCGCCGCTGCCAGCTCGCGGCCCGCAGGCCAGGGCAGACCCGGCCGTGGGATCTCGTGGAGCATCGTCTGCAGCGCGCCCAACAGCTCCGCCGCCTCGGCGTCCAGCTCGAGGGAGAAGAGCGCCTCGGCGCTGGCGCTGAGCGCCAGGGCGGCCATCTGCGCCCGCACCTCGACCTCTTGCCCGTCGCTCCAGCCCTCGCCGAGACGGATGGCGCGCGCGACGATCGCCTCGGCGCGGGCGTGCAGCCTGGCGCGCTCGAAGCCCGGCTGCAGCAGCGACCGGCGCTCGCGGTGGGGCTCGCCCTCGCGTGTGATCAGGCAGTCGCGCATGACGCGTTCACCCCGCAGCGTCCACTTGCCCTCCCCGTAGAGCTCGGCGTCGGCGACCAGGACCCGGTGGATGGTCTCGGGGTTCTTGAGGACGACGAAGTCGGTGAGGCCGGCGCGAAAGCGCAGCACCTCGCCGCCGTCGTCGATCGAGCGCAGGAAGTCCAGCGGCTCTCGCCGGAAGGCGAGTCCCGGCCGCACCGCGAGCGGGCGCGCGCGGATCACGCCGGCACCAGCTCGTAGGAGAGCTCGACCACCTCGGCCTCGCCGAGCGCCCGGCGCATGCCGGCCTCGTCGGAGAAGGTGCCCTCGAGCAGCCGACCCTCGGCGGAGGCGACCACGCGCTCGGACGAGAACGGCCAGGGGTCGAGGGTGTGGGCGACGCCATCGCGGTCGAGCCGCAGGTCCACCATCCGCTCCTCGCTCGCCGGCACCTCCCTGCGCACGGAGGGCACGCGGCCGAGCAGCAGGGAGTGGGAGAGCGCGTCCCAGGTCCGTACCAGCCTCCAGTCGAGCTCGACCTGTTCAGGTGGCGGCCGCAGCGACGAGCGCAGGCGGGACTGGTACTCGGCGCTGCGGTCGAGGTAGGAGCCGATCCGGCGCCCCCTGGGGCGCAGGCGCCCCGCCGCGGAGGGCCGCTCGTACATGGCGCAGTGCTTGAGCGAGACCAGCAGCGCGGCGTAGGGGCTCTGCGGCTCGAGCAGGCGCGGCCCCTCGAGCTGCGCCTCCAGGTGGATGCCCAGGTCCATCGTCATCACCGTGGCCGGCAGGGCGCTGGCGGGGTCGAGCGCCGGCGAGGCGTCAAACGCGCGCATTCCCATCTCATGGCGCTCCGCGGCGAGAATGAGCTGGTCCATCCGCGGGGCGACGAAGGACCCATTGCCCCAGGCGCGCGCCAGCTGGCCGCACATCTCGGCGTGCGACTCCTGGGAGACCGCGAGGTGTCCCCGCGGCGCTTCGACAAGGATCACCGCGGCATCCTCAGGCGGCGCCGGCTCCGTCGACGGGCGCCGGCACCTCGATCCCGGAGCGCTCCATGCCCCGCTCGATCTCGGCGATCACCGTCTCGATCACCGCGACGCGCGCGTAGCGCTTCGAGTCGCCCTCGATCGGATGCCAGGGCGCGTGCGGCTCCTGGTCGGTCCGGGCGATCATGTCCTCGAGCGCCTGCATGTACTCGTCGCGCTTGTCGCGGTTACGCCAGTCCTCCTCGGTCAGCTTCCACTCCTTCAGCGGGTTCTTGTCGCGGCGCTTGAAGCGCCGCAGCTGCTCCTCCGATGAGATGTGCAGCCAGATCTTGATCAGGATCATCCCCTCGTCGGCGAGGGTGCGCTCGAAGGAGTTGATCTCGTCGTAGGCGCGCATCCATTGCTCGCGCGTGGCCAAGCCCTCCACCCTCTCGACCATGACGCGGCCGTACCAGGACCGGTCGAAGACGGCCATGCCGCCCCAGCCCGGCAGCACCGGCCAGAAGCGCCAGAGGAAGTGATGGCGCTTCTCGTCGTGCGTGGGCGCGGCGAACTGGACCACGCGCACGTGGCGCGGGTCCATCTGGGCGACCAGGCGCTTGATCGCCCCGCCCTTGCCCGACGCGTCCCAGCCCTCGAAGACGACGCAGACCGGCGGCCCCAGCTCCCTCCGCCCGATCTGTCCTCCCAGCGTGAGGCGCAGCTGCGTCAGCCTCGCCCAGGCGCGCTCCAGCCCCAGCTCCTCCTCCTTGCGGCTGAGCGTCTTGGAGAGATCGAGTTCGTCGAGCCTGCTCACCCCGCCATCCTCTCAGCGCGTGCCCGGCGAGTAGATACTCGGATTCGACGGCGGCTCGTCCTCGGTGGCGATCAGCGCCAGCGGCAGCAGCAGCGTGGCGAGGAAGATCAGCGCTATCCCGATCGCCACCACGGTCCTGCTCCGGTACAGATGCCCTCCGGCCCCGAGGACGAAACCGATGATCATCATCGTCAGATAGGGGCTGATCGTGTGCGGCAGGAGATCCGCGAGCGTCACGGCCATGTACCTATCATCCTTGCCTATGCCCGAGTCGCCGAGTTCAGTCGCCGAGGTTCGCGAGGGCCTCGCCAAGGTCGGCTACCTGGCCGACGAGGCCGCGGCGCTGGTCTCATTCCTCGCCCAGCGCCTCGGCAAGCCGGTGCTGGTCGAGGGGCCGGCCGGCGTCGGCAAGACCGAGCTGGCCAAGGCGATCTCCCGCGCCAGCGGCCGCGAGCTGATCCGACTGCAGTGCTACGAGGGCCTCGACGAGGCCAAGGCTCTGTACGAGTGGAACTACCGCAAGCAGCTGCTGCGCATCCAGGCCGAGACCGGCGAGCCGAGGCGGAGGCCGGCTGGGAGGGTGCTCGCGGCGACATCTTCAGCGAGGAGTTCCTGCTCACCCGGCCGCTGCTGGAGGCGATCGCTCCGAGCGAGCCGGTCGTGCTGCTGATCGACGAGATCGACAAGACCGACCAGGAGTTCGAGGCGATGCTGCTCGAGGTCCTCTCCGACTTCCAGATCTCGATCCCCGAGCTGGGCGTGATCGAGGCGCGCACCCACCCGGTCGTGGTGCTGACCTCGAACAACTCGCGCGAGCTGACCGAGGCGCTCAAGCGCCGCTGCCTCTACCTCTGGCTCGACTACCCGAGCATCGAGCGCGAGCTGGAGATCGTCCGCCTGCACGCCCCCGAGCTCGACGAGGCGCTGGCCCGGCGGCTGGTCGAGGTCATCCACATGGTCCGCCAGCTCGACCTCAAGAAGCCGCCCTCGATCGCCGAGTCGATCGACTGGGCGCGAACGCTGCTGCTGCTCGGCGCCGAGGACATCGACCGCGAGACCTTCGAGAGCACGATGAGCATCATCGTCAAGCACCGCTCCGACATCGACCTGGTCGCCGAGCGGGTCGCGGTGAAGCTCGCCGAGGGGAGCGAGGGCGGCGTCCCGGGCGGCACCGTGCCCGGCGCCGGCGCCTGATCTGCCGATGAGCGAGCCGGCCGGAACCGCCGGCAAGCTGCTCGCCTTCTTCGAGGAGCTGCGCTCCGAGGGCGTCGCGATCGGCACCTCGGAGATCCTCGACTCCTTCGAGGCGCTCGACGAGGTGCCCTGGGGCGACCCGCGCGACTTCCGCGAGGCGCTGGCCGCGACCGTCGCCAAGTCGCAGGAGGACCGGCGCGTGTTCGAGCTGCTCTTCGACCGCCACTTCTTCCGCGCCGCCGAGGCGGAGGCGCTCGAGCGGGGGATCGCCGAGCAGCGCTTCGAGGGCGGCGAGCGCCTCGACCTCGACGAGCTGCGCGAGGCGGTCCGCCAGGCGATCACGGCCGGCAACGACGGCGAGATGCGCGACCTCGCCCGGCTGGCGATCAGCGCCTTCGGACGCCGTGGCGAGCGCTCGGGCGTGATCGGCGTCGACGTGCAGCGGATCCGGCGCAACCTCGGCCTCCAGGGCGGGCGCGGCGACGGCACCGGCGGGGTCGAGCTCGATCGCGACCTCGTGCGCGAGTTCGAGCAGCATCTGCGCCGCGAGCTGGAGCGGGCGACGATCGAGCGCACCGGCAAGCTGCCGCCCTCCCGCCCGCTGGCCGAGCTCGACCGCGCGCTGCCGACGAGCCCCTCCCAGGACCTCGCCGCCGTCCACCGGGCGGTCGCCCAGCTGAAGCGCCGGATCGCCACCCTGGGCCACGAGGTCGCGCGGCCGCCAGCGCAGCCCGATCGTCGACGTGCGCCGCACCATGCGCGCCTCGCTGGAGACCGGCGGGGTGCCGCTGCGCCTGCAAGCACCGCCCGCGGCGGCCGCGGCGCCCCGAGATCTACGTGCTCTGCGACGTCTCCACCTCGGTCAGCTCGGCCAGCGTCTTCTTCCTCTCGGTGCTGCACGCCCTGCACGACTCCTTCCGCAAGCTGCGCAGCTTCGTCTTCATCGAGCGGATCAGCGAGGTCACCGAGATCTTCGAGCACGAGCGCGACTTCCGCGCGCATCTCCGAGCGGGTCATCCAGCGAGGGCGGCGTCGCCGACGTCTCCGGCTACACCGACTACGGCCGCGTCTGGCTCGAGTTCGGCGAGGAGATCGCCGAGGACCTGGGGCCGCGCTCGACCGTGATCGTGCTCGGCGACGCCCGCACCAACGGCCGCGAGCCCCACGCCGCCGAGTTCGGCCGCATCGCCGAGCACGCCGGCCGCACCTTCTGGCTCAACCCCGAGCCGCGGCTGTACTGGAACTACGGCGACTCGGTGATGGCCGCCTACGAGCCCTACTGCGACGGCGCCTTCGAGTGCTGGACCACCAAGCACCTCGAGAACTTCGTCAAGGTGGTCGCCAGCGGCGCCCGCGGCGCCGCGCCCTAACGGGGGGCCTTGGCAGGCGAGGGTCGCGTTGAGATAGTCGCGATCGCCGGTGATCTCGCTCCCCAGCCAACCTGGCGGGTCGAAGGAGCGGGCGTCCTCCTCGGAGGTGAATTCGACCTCGGCGATCAGAAGGCCATCGCAGTTCTCCCCCGAAGACGTCGAGCTCGATGCTCACCCTGCCACAGGGGATCGCGTGCCGGCGCTTGCGGATCCGCCTGGACTCGGTCAGGGGCCAGAGCCGCTCGAAGGACTCGCTTGGGAGCGAGACCTCGAGCTCTTCCGCGGCTCATGCCCGCACCTCGCTTGACGGTCAGTAGGCGCTCGGCCCCCATGCGCCGCAGCCTGACCTCGTCTTCTCCGACCGCCAGATAGCCCTGCTCGATCTCGATCGGTTCGGAGCCCGTCAGGTCAGGCGGCGTCTTCACCAGGAACTTTCGCTCGATCTCCAAGGTGGCCCGAGCGTACCCGCCTGCGCTGAACCCGGCCGGGCTAGACTTCCTCGCGCAAACACAGGGGGGCTCGCGGGCAAGCGGGCTGAGATAGCGGACCACCCCACCTTCCGCTGACCCTTAGAACCTGTGCGGTAATGCGCGCGGAGGGAGCATGCTGACCAAGACCGGGGCTCCCAAGGAGGAGCCCCTCGATATCTCTCCAGAGGCGCGGCGTGGCGGCGGCGCCGGAGCGCCGGTCCGGCTGGAGGGCGCCGCGCACTCCTACGGTGCGCTTCGCACGATCGAGCGTCTGGACCTCGAGGTGCCCGCCGGAGGCGTGCTCGGGATCGTCGGCCCATCGGGCTGCGGAAAGTCCACGCTGCTCGAGCTGATCGCCGGGCTCCGCGAGCCGAGCGCGGGCCTGATCGCGGTCGGCGCCGAAACGGGCGCGGACGGCCGCCTGGCGCTGTGCGCCTTCATGCCCCAGCGGGACCTGCTGCTGCCCTGGCTGAGCGCCGTCGACAACGCCGCGCTGGCCCTGCGTCTGGCGGGCGGCTCGCGCCCCGAGGCGCGCCGGCGAGCGGCCGAGCCGCTGCGCCATTTCGGCCTCGGCGAGTTCGTGGACACACGTCCGCAGGAGCTCTCCGGGGGGATGCGACAGCGGATCGCCTTCCTTCGCACCCTGCTGTCGGGTCGCCCCGCGCTGCTGCTGGATGAGCCATTCGCCTCCCTGGACGCGATCACCCGGGCCGAGATGCAGACCTGGCTCGCGGGGGTGCTGGACGAGGAGCCGCGCACCGTGGTGCTGGTAACCCACGACGTCGAGGAGGCGCTCTACCTCTCTGATCGGGTGATCGTGCTCTCGGCTCGGCCCGCCGGCAAGATCGCCGAGGTCGCGGTTCCCTCCCCGCGGGCGGATGACCGCGCGGCGGCGGTGACCTCGGCCGAGTTCGGGGGGCTGCGCGAGCGGCTCCTGCGCGAGCTCAGCGAGGGCGCGCGATGAGGGCGCGCGCCTGGCTGCCCGCGGCGGCGGTCATCGTCGCGCTGCTCGGCCTCTGGGAGCTGGCGGCGCAGTGGAGCCTGCTGGCCGACCTGCTCAACGTGCGGGACTTCCTCATCCCGGCGCCCAGCGAGGTCGCGGTGGCGCTCTGGAGCGACCGCTCGCTGCTCGCCGACAACGCCTGGGTCACCTTCCGCGAGGTCGTGCTGGGCTTCCTCTGCGCGGTGGTGGTCGGCGTCGGCTTCGCCATCCTGCTCCACCTCTCGGAGACCATGCGCCGGGCCGCCTACCCGCTGCTGGTCGCCTCGCAGACGGTGCCGCTGATCGTCGTCGCGCCGATCCTGGTCGTCTGGTTCGGCTTCGACATCGGCCCCAAGCTGGCGATCATCGCCCTGATCTGCTTCTTCCCGATCACCGTCAACACCCTCGACGGCCTGCGCTCGGTCGACCCCGACCTGCTGAAGATGATGCGCACCCTCGGAGCCGACCGCGGGCAGATTCTGAGGCGAGCCGAGCTGCCCACGGCGCTGCCCTTCGCCTTCAGCGGAGCCAAGATCGCCGTCGCCGTGGCGGTGATCGGCGCGGTGTTCGGTGAGTGGGCAGGCTCGAGCGCGGAGAATGGCGGGCTCGGGCAGGTGATCCTGGTGGCATCGGGGCAGCTGCTGACCGCGCGCATGTTCGCCGCCATCGTCGTCCTCTCACTGATGGCGATCGCGCTGTTCGCAGTGGTGTCTTTCGCCGAGCGGCGCGTCGTCACCTGGCGGGTCTCCGACGAGCCGATCCGGGCATGAGGGCCCCCGCCTCAAGGGCCCGCGGCGGAGTCGCCCGCTGCGCGGCCGCCCTCGCCGTCCTGGTCGCAGCCCTGGCGCTCGCGGCTTGCGGCGAGAAGCAGGAGCCGACGGGCAGGGTCGCGCCGCAGCAATTCGACCTGGCGCTCGACTTCTACGTCAACCCCGACCACGCGGGCATCTACACCGCCCTTGACCACGGCTACTTCGAGCAGGCGGGACTGGATGTGAAGCCACGGGTCCCGAGCGACCCCTCGGCGCCGATCAAGGAGGTCGCCGCCGGCCAGGCAGACCTGGCGATCTCCTACGAGCCGGAGGTCTACCTGGCGCGCCAGCAGAACCTCGACGTGATCGCCGTCGGGTCGCTGGTCGACGAGCCGCTGACCTCGCTCATCTCCCTCCCCGCCGCGGGAATCGAGCGGCCGGCCGACCTGGCCGGCAAGACGATCGCCACAGCGGGCATCCCCTACCAGGAGGACTACCTGGAGACCATCCTCGGCCAGGCGAACCTCTCGCTCTCCAACGTGAACGAGGTCAACGTCGGGCTCAACCTGCTGCCTGCGCTGCTCGGGGGCCGGGCCGATGCGATGCTCGGCGGTTTTCGCAACGTCGAGGGGGTCGAGCTGCAGCTGCGCGGGGAGGACCCCAGGGTGATCCCGGTGGACCAGCTCGGCGTGCCCACCTATGACGAGCTGGTGCTGGTGGCCGACCGCTCGCGCGTGGAGAATGACCCGGAATCGATCCGCCTCTTCCTCGCGGCCCTCGCCAAGGGCACGCACGACGCCGTCAAGGACCCGGAGGAGGCCATCAACGTCATCCTCGACACCGGCCAGGGCCTCGACCGCAAGACGACCCAGGCCGAGATCGACGCCACGCTCCCGCTTCTGCGCGCCTCGGGCAAAGAGGGCTTCGGCCACATGGACGCCGACGAATGGGAGCGCTTCGGCGGCTGGATGGCCGACCGCGGCCTGATCGACGGCGTCCCGCCGATGGACGAGGTCCTCACCAACGACCTGCTGCCGCAGCGCTAGGCCGCGTACTTGAGCGGCGGGCCCTGGGCAACCATGCGGTGGTAGCCGACCAGGGCGAAGGTGCCGGCCAGGCCCCGGAAGGGGGCGTAGGGGGCGAAGAACTCCTCGACCTCCTCGACGGTGGCGCGGCGCCCGAGGTGGGCGAGGTGGCCGATCAGCTTGATGAAGCCGAGGTCGCCGGCGGGCAGGGCGTCGGGGTCGCCGCGGCCGTAGTGGCCGAGGCACTGGATCGTCCAGGGGCCGATCTCGCGGATCGCCAGCAGGCGCTGGTCGCAAGCCGGGTCGTCGAGCCGGGCGCGGCCGGAGCTGACCTCGCGCGCGCAGCGGACCATCGCCAGCGCCCTGGCCTCGGTCAGGTCCATGCCGACAAGCTCGGCCGGCGCCCTGCCGGCGATCAACCCCGCGGAGGGGACGTCGGCAAGCTCGTCGTAGCGCGCGCCCCAGCGGCGAACCATGCGGCGCTGGATCGCCGCGGCACGCGGTGAGTCGATCAGCTGCTTGGTGATCGACCAGGCAAGAGCCTCCCAGGGCCAGGGGCGGCGCCGGGGGCGCGTCCAGGGCTTGCGCCGGATGACCGGGCCGAGCAGCGGGTCCGACTTGAAGGCCTGGAAGAAGTCGCCCATGTCGTCGTCGAGAGCGAGGGCGAAGCGCCAGCGTGAGATCGCCGTCTGCAGCTCCTCCTCCCCGGCCTGACTGGCCTCCACCCGCTCGCCGACCGTCTCCGGACAGACCACGTCATGGGGAGGGATCGCCTCGGCGCGAAGCCGGGCGGCGGCGCCGGGCCCGCGCCAGGCGCGCACCCGGACGGGGCTGGAGCCGACGTGCAGCAGACGCTCGGCGATGCCGTCGCGAACCCGCACGACGCGATCGCCGCCGCCCCGCGCCGGCAGCTTCACCGGCCAGCGCGGGCGCACCTCGACCTCGATCACACCCGGCCGCGGCGCCGGAGCGCGGCCTGGTCCCGCCACGGACTAGCGCCCCAGGACGTGAACGTCGACCAGGAAGGAGCGGCTGGCGATCACCTTCTCCTTGCCGCGGCCGGCGATGCGGCGGCGGGGGGCGCGCCGGGTGGCCCGCCTTGTCGCTCTGATCACCGCCACCGTGGCGGCTCCGGCGACGGCGCCGCCTGCGACGGCGAGGGCGGCGGTGCCGACGTCGGCCCACGGCTCCAAGGATCGGCTGGTGGCGCGCTCGGGCAGCGGTCTGACGGGGGCGGCGTCCACCACCTCCGCGTCAGCAGCCTGAATCGCTTCAGCCATGGCGGCCATCCTACCGTCGCCCATCCCGGCACTTACGGCGCGCGCGCGGGTGGCGGCTCGAGGGCCTTCTCGTACATCCGGTAGCGCTTGACGATCTTGCCGCCCATGCCCTCCATGGCGCGGTTCATCGGCTCGTTGGTCTCGAGGATCCAGCCCTCCTCGCCGGACATCACCCCGTCTGGGTCGGTCGCCTCGAGGTGCTTGATGTAGAAGTTCGCCGCGATTCCGAGATGCTGGTACTCGGGCTTGACGCCGAGCGCGAACACGCGGACCTTGTCGATCTTGCGCCTGCCGAGCAGGAAGTGCAGCCAGCCGATGGGCAGCAGGCGCCCGTTCATCTTCGCCAGCACCTGGTTGATGTCGGGCAGCGTCAGCGCGGCGCCCATGGTCTCCCCGTCGCGCTCGGCGATGAAGGTCCAGCGCTCGTCGATGATCGGCTTCAGGTTCTTGGCCTGGAAGGCGATTTCCTCCTCGGTTATCGGGACGAAGCCCAGGTTGTCGGACCAGGCCGAGTTGTAGACCTCCATGAAGCGCCCCACCTCGGCCTCGAGGTCACGCTTCCGCATGTTGCGGATGGTCACCCCGTGCTCGGTCTCCACCTTCATCGCCGATTCGTGGATCGCGGGGTGGAACTTGAGGCCCTCCTTCAGGTCCCCCATGCGCAGGAACCACATCAGAAGGTCGACCAGCTTGCCGTAGCCGGCGGCCTCTATCCGCTCGCGGTAATAGGGCGGGTGCCAGGGCTCGAGGATCATCGGCCGCTCGTCGAAGCCCTCGATCAGCACCCCGCACTCGTCATTGGTCGTGAAGTCCATCGGGCCGAGCAACCGCCGCCGGCCGCGGTCGCGCACCCAGGACTCGGCCGCCGCGAGCAGCGCTTCGAAGGCCTCGGGGTCGTCCTCGCACTCGATGAAGCCGAACTGGCCGTCGCTGCCGCCCTGGTAGGTGTCCCAGCGGCGGTCGATCTGCGCCGTGATGCGCCCGACGGGGCGATCGCCGCGCCAGGCGAGGAAGTACTCGGCCTCGGCGTGCTCGAAGTAAGGGTTCTTCTTCCTGTTCAGGAACTGGCGCCGGTCAAAGATCAGCGGCGGCACCCAAGGGGTGCCCTGGTGCAGGCGGAAGGGGAGCTTGATGAACCTGGTCAGGTCCCCCCGGCCGCTGACCGGCCTGATCTCGAGCGCTTCGGGCACGGCGGGCACCCTATCGCCGCCCCCGAAAATGGGACACTTCCGCCCATGGCCCAGCGCACCCGGACGCCTCTCGACGTCTTCGAGAAGGTCCGCAAGCACGAGCGCGCCGAGCAGCTGGCGGCCGCCAAGGAGCAGGACGTCCTCCCCTACTTCCGCCTGCTCGAGTCGCAGGCCGGGCCCGTCGTCGAGATGGAGGGCCGCGAGACGGTGATGCTCGGCTCCAACAACTACCTGGGCCTGACTGGTGACGAGCGGGTCCAGCAGGCCGCTCGCGACGCACTGGAGCGGTACGGCACCGGGGTCACCGGCTCCCGCCTTCTCAACGGGACGACTCCGCTCCACCTCGACCTCGAGAGCGAGCTGGCCGAGTTCATGGGCACCGAGGATGTGATCGTCTTCACCACCGGCTACCAGTCCAACCTCGGCGCCATCAGCGCCCTGCTCGAGCCCGGCGACACCGTGATCTGCGACTCCGGCGACCACGCCTCGATCCTCGACGGCTGCAAGCTCTCCGGCGCCCGCCTCCGCCCCTTCCGCCACAACCGCATGGACAAGCTCGAGTCGATGCTCGAGCGCGCGGCCGAGGACGAGAGCGCGGTCCTGGTCGTTGTGGACGGGGTCTTCTCGATGGAGGGAGACGTCTGCGACCTGCCCACGATCGTCGAGCTCTGCAAGAGCTTCGGGGCGAGGCTGATGGTCGACGAGGCACACGGCGTCGGCGTGCTCGGGGAGCGCGGGGCCGGAGCCTGCGAGCTGTTCGGCCTCGAGGACGAGGTCGACCTGCGCATGGGCACCTTCTCCAAGAGCCTCGCTTCCTGCGGCGGCTTCATCGCCGGCTCAGAGGAGGTGGTCGAGTACCTGCGCATCTCCTCGCGTTCCTTCATCTTCAGCGCCTCGGGCGTGCCGGCCGCCACCGGCGCCGCGCTGGGCGCGCTGCGCGTGATCCGCTCCGAGGGCCCGGCGCTCTTTGAGCGCCTGCTGAGCAACGCGACCCACCTGCGCAAGGGCTTCCGCGATCTCGGCCTGCAGGTGGTCGAGCCGGGAACGCTCCCGGACGGCAGCGAGGCGACAACGCCCGTGGTGCCGGTGATGGTCGGAGAGGACTGGCAGGCGGTGCTGCTGTGGAAGGCGCTGTTCGACGCCGGCGTCTACACCAACGTCGCCCTGCATCCCGCCGTGCCGCCGGGCGGAGCGCTGCTTCGGACCAGCCTGATGGCGACCCACGAGCGCGAGCACCTCGATCGCGCGCTTCAGGTCTTCAGCGACGTGATCACCCGCTTCCCGGATCTCCCTCGGGCCTGATCGGGACCTCGCCGGGGGGCGATCCCGACCTTCGGGAGGATGAATCCGGGGCATCGGCCGGCGCCGATCCGGCCCCCGCCGGGAGTCGGGAAACACGTCTGTAACAAAATAGTTGCTCTTAGCGGCAGAGCCAGAATTTTTGGCGTTGACTCCCGGGCGGGGCTTTCGTAAGTTCCCGATTGCCGAGCGCTTCCCGGGGCAGGGAGCGGGCGGAGACACATGTCCCCCCCGTCCTCCCCCCGGCTCGCCACAGGGCTGCCGGGCGCCGGCCAATCGAACGCCAACGCCGACCACTTGGAGGGAGAGATGCCCGCTGCATCCACGATGGCCCCTGCGCCGTCCCGTACCCCCGCTCCGTCCCCCAGTCCAGCTCCGCGCCGCCTGCACCCCGAGCCCGCCGAGCGGGCCCCCGTCACTCCCCAACACATGCGTGCTCTCGCCCGCGCGAACGAAGTCCGCCTCGCCCGGGCCGCCCTCAAGCGCACCGTCGCGGCCGGCCGCCGCAGCGCGGCGGAGATAGTGCTCGATTGCCCCTGGGAGGTGGAGAGCATGCCGCTCGGCGAGCTGCTCTCGGCCCAGCGCCGCTGGGGGCTGACCCGCTCGCGCAAGTTCATCACCGCGCTCAGCATCAGCGAGAACAAGAAGATCGGCACCCTGACCAACCGCCAGCGCAAGCTGGTGGCGGGGGCGCTGACCCAGAAGAACTGCCAGCCCCTGGCGTCGACCGCCTAGGCGCTCCCGCCCGTGGCCGCGGACCGCATCAGGTCGCGGCCACGGGCGCCCGGCTAGCCGAGTGCCTCGACCGCCGTTGCGGTGTCGCCGTAGAACTGCGCCCGCACGATCTTGCCGCCATCGACTTTGTATAGCCAGAGCGAGTCGCCGCTGAGCTCGTTCCCGCTCTTCGTCTTGCCGACCCCCTTCACCGTGACGACGACGTGGCCGCCGTCGGCCTCGAGGAACTCCTGCGGGGCCGGATCGACCTCCTCGAAGGCGGACAAGAACTTGCCGATCATCTCCTTGAAACCGTCCGGGCCGGTGTAGGTGCCGCCCCAGGGGAGGCTGTCGGGGACGACGATCTCGGCCGAGTCGCTCGTCGTCGCCACTGCGGCGTCGATGTCGCCTTTGCCGAAGGCCTCCCAACCGCCCTGCACCAGGTCTGCGTTGGCTCCCATCGCTCTCCTCCTTGCGTTCACGTATAGGTCGCTGGCCGCATTCGGCCAGTCGCCAGAGACTCTATGTGACGCACGCTTTTCGTCCGGAGCGGTAGTGCGCGGCAATCCGCGAGAGTGCCACCTCTAGCTCCTTGGCGTGACCTCGAGGAGGGCGTGCGAGAAGCCCGCTGGCCGGGGTGCAGCTCCGCCAGCCGAGGTAAGCGCGACTACGGGTTGCCCACACACGGAGGTTGCCGGCGGGAGTTAGGGTCGTACAGACAGCAAGGCGTCCACCCCACCAGGAGGTATCGAAGATGGCCGACTACAAGGAAATGGCACAGCGCTGGTACAGCGAGGTGATGAGCGAGGGCAAGACGGAGGTGATCGACGAGCTCTGCGCGCCGGACTTCGTCGACCACAATCCGCTCCCCGGAACCACCGCCGATCTCGCGGGTCTGAAGGACTTCGTAGCCCAGATCCGAGCGGCGTTCCCCGACATGCAGGTGACCGCCGACGACATAGTCGCGGAGGGCGACCGGCTCGCGGTTCGCTCGACCATGCGCGGAACCCACGAGGGCGCCTTCATGGGAATCCCGGGCAGCGGCAAGAAGGTCGAGGTCTCGAACTACGACTTCGTCCGGTTCGAGAATGATCAGGCCGCCGAGCACTGGGGCGTGATCGACTCGGCCGCGCTGATGGAGCAGATCGGCATGGCTCCAGCCGGGAGCTAGCCTCCGGGGCCGCCACGGGCTGAACCGGCTGTACACGCCGGCGACACCGCCCCCTACCCCCGGGCTCACTTCGCTCGCTGCTCCCTTGCGCGAGAGAGCGGCAGCGCCAACTCACGCTGGCCCTCTCCATGCAAGGCACTCCACCACGAGAAGCGACGGGAAGGTGGCCGCTAGCCCCGGATCTTGAACATCGCGCCGCCGGAGCGGCGGCGGAAGGCGGTGGCGAGGCCCCAGGCCGCCAGACCGAACACCAGCCCCCCCGCCGCGAGCGCCGCGCCGGGGGGCACGGTGTCTCTGGCGAGCACCAGCAGCGCGGCGATCACGGCCACCCCGGCCGACCCCGCGAGCAGCACCGTGTGCGAGCGATAGCCGGCGAAGTGCTCGCGGATCGAGAGCTCGAGCCCGGCGAGCGAGCCGAGCACCAGTCCCGCGCCGATCATTACGGGCCCGCGCGGAGCTGAGACGAAGAACCCCGCGAACAGCAGCACGATTCCGATCACGACCACGATCTCCGAGAGGGGAAAATCGCCCCAGGGCGCCGCCGGGCGATCGTCGAGGCCCGCCCGCCTCCGCGCCGCCCGGGAGCGGGCGCGATCGGCCTCGGCGACCGCGCTCGGCTCTGCACGTGCCGCCTTCGGCGCCTGCGCCTGGGTACCGGGGCGCGGGCGCCGTTTGCGACGCTTGCGCTTTCGCGAGGAGCGCTGTGCCATCCGCTGTCTAGCTGGCGGGGTCGGGGCCTCTCAGCCCCGCCCCACGGCTAACGGGCAACCCGATGAGACCTTGACGCGCCACCAGTTCAACAGCAGTCCCAGCAACCCCCAGCGGGGGCGGGAGTGCCAGTGGCGGCAGCCCGGCTCGCCGATGTCCTCGTTGGAGATGCGCACCCACTTGTGCTCCTCCGGCTCGGCGACCAGGTGCTCGAGCTGTTCGCGGTTGCGCTCCTCGACGTAGGTGCGGTCATGCAGCTCGCCCCGCACGTCCTGCAGGCGCGCGGCGAGGGAGTCGCGGACGCGCTCGAGGTCGTCGACGCTGAGGACGCGCGGCCCGCCGCCCGGAGCGGGGACGCCGAACTCGATCCCGGTGCGCGGGAAGGCGGACCCGAACAGCTCGGCCAGCTCGAGCTCCATGCGGGCGATCTGGCGGCGCAGGTCCGAACGGGCCTGACGGTCGTCGAGGGCAGTGTCGAGATCGACCGCCGGCGGCTGCCGGTTGGGCGGCAGCTCGAGCGTCGCCTCCTCAGGGACGGCCGGGACCTCCGGTAGCTCGTCTCTGCTGAGAACCTCGGGCATCGCTCCCTCCTCCACTACGGAGAGCCGATCATACCCCGGCCGCGCCCCGGAGCAAACCACGGCAGGGGGCCTCAGGCGCGCATGGCGCTGGCGGCGAGCCAGAGCGCCTCCTCCAGCGAGACGTCGGGCACGCCCCGCACCCGGATCGCCACCAGCGCCGTGCGCTCGGTGCCGCGCTTGACCTCGACGCCCTCGGCCATCGTCCGGAAGAGGATCGCCAGCGGGCGCTTCTCGTCGGCGATCACGATCGTGCCCTCGGGCAGCGGCGACTGGCGCCCCGCGAAGCCCTCGCCCCGCGCCGACAGGCGCAGGCCCAACCTCCCCTCGACGACGTCCGCGTCGAAGGCGGTCAGGGCGACGCCGCTCTCGACGGTCGCGATCGTGATCGCATCGGCGAGCACGCCATGGCTCTTGAAGCCGCCGGCGCGCATGCGCTCCAGGGCGATCTCCTCGACCGGAGTGCGCGTCTCGTCGGGATCGAGGCCGATGTGGCGGAAGAAGACCCGGTAGGCCCAGGGGATCGGGCGCTGGCGCAGGGCCACGGCGTGCGAGCCGTGGAAGCGGTCGCTGAGCTCGCGCAGCCGCTCGCGAAGGGCCGCCGAGCTGCGGCCGGTCCCGCTGGCAACCACAGTGGCGGCGATCCCGAGGCCCGGGAACTCCTCGGCGAGCGCCGGCGCCACCCAACCCGGCTCGGGCGCCGCCTCCCACTCCTCGGGCAGGGATTCGGGCGGGCCACCGGCTTCGTCGGGAGCTCGCTTGCGGCGCCGGGGCATCAGCCGACCGCCGCTTGACGGCGCCTCGACGCCGAGATCAGATCCTCCACCCTGCGCGAGAGCTGGGAGCGGCTGAGCTCGCCGATCGAGGTCGACTGGAGGATGCCGCCCGGATAGACGTAGAGGAAGGTCGGGCAGCCGCCCACCCGGTAGAGGTTGCTGAGCGCCCCATCCGTATCGAGGCCGATCGGGTGGGTCCAGCCGCGCTCGGCGATCAGGTCGCGCACCGTTTGACGATCATCCCGGACGTCGACGGCGAGGAAGCCGACGCGGTCGCGATAGCGGCGATAGGCGGCCTCGAAGACGTCCTCCTGGGCCTCGCAGTCGCCGCCGCGCGTGAACCAGAACGAGATCACGGAGGGCCGGTCGAAGAGGTCGCAGACCCTGATCGCGCCGGGGAGGTCCACCCGGCAGGCGGGGGTGCGCCGGGCGTCCTGCGGACAGGGGATCGCCGAGGTCTCGCAGTCGTCCTGGGCGATGTTGGCGTCGCCGCTGAGATCGGAGCGCGCGCTCGGGACCGCGAACTGGGCCAGCGGCAGGTCGCCCTCGTCCCTGGCGCCCAGAACCCCGCTGTGCTCGGTCTTGACGAGGTTGATCCCCGCCACCGCCACCACGGCGATGAAGACGAGGCCGACGATCAGCGAGTAGACGGCGCCCGGGCGAAAGCGCGGCCGGTCGGGGGCCTGACCCTTGTCGCGGCCACGATCGCCGTCCCGGGCCATGGCCTAGGTGGCCCCGGGCCCGACCGGTCCCGCGCTGGGGGCCGGCCGGCGGCGCGGGCGCCCGAGCGCGGGCAGCCGGAATCCCTCCTCCGCCCAGACCAGGGCGGCGGGCAGAACCAGCAGCACCCCGGCGAGGGCGACGGCGAGGTCGACCACGGTGACCAGGCCGAAGTCGCGCAGGATCGGCGCCACCGTGATCAAGCCGATGTCGTCGAGCAGAGGCAGTCCCGCGGCCGCCAGCACCGCGAAGCCGGCGATCACGGTCACCCCCGAGGCGACCACCGCGGCCCCGGTGCGCTCGTAGGTGAGGCGCAGGGCGTCGCCGACCGAGGCGCCCGAGCGCCGCTCGCTCTCGTAGCGGGCGGAGAGCAAGACGCTGAACTCGGTCGCGATGGCGATCACCAGCGCGCCCAGGGTCGCGGACATCGGGTTGAGCGGGATGCCCATCACGCCCACCACCAGCGCCGACCAGCCGGTGGCGAGCACGACCGGCACCAGCGGCACCAGGGCGCGCCGAAGAGAGCGCCAGACCGCCACCAGCACCAGGGCGACCGCGAGCAGGCCGGCCGGCGGCAGCCACCAGCGGCTGTTGGAGAGATCCTGGTTCGCCTCCGCGGCGAGCACCGGCAGGCCGGCGACCCGCACCGAGACGCCATCGGGTGGCCCCGAGCCGCCCGGAGGGTCGATCTGCGCGCGCACGTCGTCGATCAGCGCCTGCTGCTGGTCCAGCGGCTGCACGCGGATGCCGAATGAGATGTTGGCGGTGTCGCCGATCTGTCCGTTCGGCCCCCGGGTGACGACAGCCTGTGAGAAGTAGGGCGGGATCGAGTCGATCAGCGAGCGCGCTCGCTGCTGGGTCTGCTTGCCCGCCGCGCCGGCGAAGAGGTCAGTCAGCGAGACGGCGGGGCAGATGTCGGCCCGCTGGCAGTCGGGGAACTTTCCCTGGAATCCGTTCCGCTCCAGCACCCGCCGCTGGAAGTCGCGCATCCATTCGATCACCGCCGGATCGGTGAGGTCATCGGCCTGGACGACCACGTTGAGCTCGCCCGAGATCCCGGTCCGATCCTCGAGCGCCCGCACGTCACGCATCTCCTGCAGATCTGCGGGAGCCAGATCGCGGATGTCCGTGTCGACCTCGGTGCCGGCGCTCGCGATCCAGCCACAGACCGCGAGGACCAGCCCGGCGATGAGGACCCGGCCGGGCCGTGCTATCGCCACCGCGACGGCGCCGCTGCCCACCCGCCACAGTCGCCGCGCGCCCGGCGCTCGCGTGTCGCCGCCACCGGCCGAGCCCGCCCGCCCGCCGGCCGCGCGGCCGGGCCCGCGCCAGGCGGACAGGGCGAGGGCGGCGAGCCCCGCGGTCAGCGCCACGGCGAAGGCGATCGCGATGCCGCCAACAAGCAGGAAGCCGAAGGAGCGCACCAGCGGGCTCGGCGAGAGGGCGAAGACGGCGAATCCCGCCATCGTCGCCAGGCAGGCGGTGCCGATCACCGGCCCGCCGGCGCCGGCTGCGCTGACCGCGGCGCGGCCCGGGGGCGCACCCCCGGCGCGCGCCTCGGCGAAGCGCGCCTGGATCTGGATCGCGTAATCGACCGCGAGACCGATCAGGACCGGCAGCATCGCGATCGCGGCAATCGTCAGCGAGCCCCCGAGCAGCGAGACGAGACCGAAGAGCAGGGCTGTGGAGGCGAGCGCGACGCCCAGCGGAAGCAGCCGCAGCGGCGGCCTCAGGACCAGCATCAAGGCCAGCGCCATGACCGCGACGGCGACGGCGAGCAGGAGCAGGAGCTGGGAGCGGATCGCGTGCGAGAGGCCGTCCACCACCGCCGGCGCGCCACTGACCACGTAGTCGCCCGCAGACAGCTGGAAGCGGGGGTCCGAGGCGGCCTGGCGGAAGAGCCCGATCGCCTCGTGCCGCTCGTCGTCGGTCAGGTCCGGCCGCAGCCGCATCGAGATCAGCGCCGAGGCGCGGCTCGGGAAGAGGTAGGCGAAGCGGGCCTTTGGCGTCCCCACCGGGCGGCGCGAGTCGAAGACCACCCTGCTGACGAAGGCGGGGTCGTCGATCCGCGGAAGGCTGGTGATCCTGTAGCGAAGGGCGAGCCCCAAGAGGTTGCCCTGGAAGCTCTGCAGCACCTGTCGGCCGGCGGCGGCGGCGGCCTGCCTCTGCTCTGCGACGGAGAGTCCCCGCTCCGCCGCCTGGCGCTGGGCCCGGCGGGCGGCGAGCTGCGCCGCGCCGACGGCCCCCCGGATCTGGCCGGAGAGCACCTGCTGGATCTGCGCCACCGACTGGTAGAGGAAGGTCGCCGGCCCGAAGACGACCCGACTCGGCGCCAGCTCGGCGATCCGGTCGCAGACCTCCGGCAGCGGCTTGTTCTGGCGCCTCGGCAGGTTCGCCCCGACCGAGGTGCCGCCGGCGAGGCAGGTCTCGAGCTCGAACAGCGGCTCGAGGTCCTTGGTCAGCAGCAGGCGGCGAAGGTTCTCGCGCACCAGGACGACCGCCGCGTCGTCACCGAACTTCTGGCGGAAGTCCTCCGTCGCCGCGAACGCCGGCGAACCCCGATCCACCAGCGTGTCCGTCCCCGCGTCGCTCTTCAACCGCAACCCCGCGACCGCCCCCGCGACGGCCAGCATCACGACCACCCCGATCACCAACCAGGGCCGCCGCACAGCGAACCCCGCGATTCGTTCGAAGACTCCCCTCACGCCGGTGAGCTTAGGGGCCGAACCTGAACCTCGCGCCGGCCCTCAAAGCGGCATCGAGAGGGTGTTTTGCGATGGACAGCGGGGTGCCCGCCACTCTGCGGGTGGCGCGTGACCGGCCCATCCGAGGCCAGCGACCCTGCCCGCAGGATGGGCCGGTCGCGCGACAGGACCCGCAGCCTGGCGGCCACGGGCCCCTCAGTCCATCGCCAGCGGCCCCTTCACATCGGCGTTGAGGAACTGGTTGACGAACTCGTTGCGGGACCCGAAGAGCTCCTCAGAGGGCCCGCTTTCGACGATCCGCCCCTTCCACAGCACGGCGATGAAATCGGCGATCCGGCGCGCGGTGCCGAGGTCGTGGCTGATCACGAGGTAGCAGCCGCCGTTCTCCTCGTGCACCTCGCGGATCAGCTCGCAAAGCAGCGCCGTCCGAACCGGGTCGAGTCCGGAATCGGGCTCGTCGAACATGACGATCGCCGGATCGAGCACCAGCGCCCGGGCGAAGCCCGCGCGCTTGCGCATTCCACCCGAGAGCTCGTTCGGCATCTTGTAGAGGGCCTCCACCAGCCCGACCTCGCGGAGACGCCTCATGCATATCTCCTCGATCTCCTCCTCGCCCTTGTCGGTGTGCTGCCGGAGGGGGAAGGCGGTGTTGTCGAAGACGTTCATCGAGCCGAACAGGGCCCCGTCCTGGAACAGCAGGCCGAACTTCTTGCGCGTCTCGAACAGCTCGTCGTCGGTCATGTCGGGGATTGACTCGCCGTGGACGAGCACGTCGCCCGAGTCCGGGTAGAGCAGGCCGACAATGTGCTTGATCAGCACGCTCTTGCCGGTGCCCGACGGCCCCAGCACCATCGAGATCATGTCGTTCGGGAGGCCGAGGTTGACCCCGTTGAGGATCCGGGTGCGGCCGAACTGCTTGACCAGGTCGATGATCTCGATCGCGTCCTCGCCGCCGTGCTCGCGCTTCTTGCCGGTGTGCCACTTGTAGGGATCGGGGTCCTCGGCGTCGACGCCGGGGATCAGGTAGTCGCGGCTGGCGAAATCCTCCTGGCCCAGGCCCTGAGCCTCGAGCGGATCAGTGACCTTCTCCTCGGCCGGCGGCGCCTCGGGGGTGGCCGCCTCGGGCGAGCGGGTGTTGTCGGTGCTCGCCTTCGCCTCGCTCGCCGGCTTCTCGGCGGGTGACGAGCCCTTGGAGCCGCTGGACCGGCTCGACGACGATCGACTGGAACTGCTCCTGCGCTCAGCCAACTCTGCTCACCTTTCTCGGCCGGGCGGCGCTGCCGCCCTCATCCGCCTATCGGGGCTCTCGGATTCGCGCCCCAGAAGACCAGCGTTCCCATCATCCCGATGATATGCACCAGGACGATGTTAAGGACCATGGACTTCGCCGTCGCCGTTCCCACGCCGACGGGGCCGCCCGCGGCGGTGTAGCCGTAGTAGCAGCCGACAAGAACGATGGCCGTGGCCATCGTCATGCCCTTGATCAGACTGAACAAGAGGTCGGGTGGGTTCTGGAACATCCAGAAGATCAGGAAGTAGCCGCCGGAGGAGACGTCGCCGATCTGCTCGACGACCGCCAGCCAGCTCGCGAAGAACCCGATTCCGACCGCGGCCAGGTACATGAACGGGATCACCATCCAGGCGGCGAGCAGGCGGGTGGCCCCGAGGAAGGTCACCGGCGGCACACCCATCACCTCGAGCGCGTCGATCTCGTCGGAGATCCGCATTGCGCCCAGCTCGGCGACGATCCCGGTGCCGACCTTGGCCGCCAGCATGTACCCGAAGGCGTAGGGGATCACCTCGCGCAGGTCGCACCAGGCGGCGAACACCCCCGCGTAGGCCGGGGCGCCGACCGAGCGGTTGAAGTAGGCGCCCTCGATCCCGCACTGGAGGCCGAGGATGAAGACCAGGCCCCAGATCACGATCGTCGAGCCGAGGATCAGGATCCCCGCCTGTCGCAGCGACTCGCCGAAGAACTCGAAGACGCGGCCGCTGAAGACCAGGCCGACGACGCGCGTGCAGAACCCGAAGATCTCGCCGATCGAGTTCAGCCAGCCGAGCGGGACCGCCATCCATCCCCCGCTCATCGGCGATCCTTCCCAGCGGCGGCCCGCGTCACTTGATCACCTGCAGCTCGGGGTGGGTGGCGAGCAGCGTTTGGGTGAAGACGTAGTTGAAGGCGAAGACGCCCATGAAGGAGATCACTACCGCCTCGTTCACGGCTCTGCCCACGCCCTCGGCGCCTCCGGACGCAGTCATCCCTTTGTAGGCGCAGACGATGGCGATGATCGCCCCGAACAGGGTCGTCTTCAGCACCGATCCCCAGAGGTCGGTCACGGAGGCGTTGTTGAGAAGGGTGGCGAAGAAGCCGCCGAGCGGCTCGTTGTAGAGCAGCTCGGCGCCGATGCCGCCGATGATGCCGAAGACCAGCGCGTAGATGTCCATCAGTCCGGTGATGATCATCAGGGCCAGGAACCTGGGCACGACCAGGTTCTTGATCGGGTCCACGCCGAGGACCTGGAGGGCGTCGAGCTCCTCGCGGATCTTCCGCGCGCCGAGGTCGGCGGTGATCGCAGTGCCGGCCACGCCGGCGACGACCACGGCGGTGACCGTGGGGGCGAACTCGCGGATCGAGGCGAGCACGAAAAAGCCGCCGAGGCGGTCGAGAGCGCCGAACAGCGAGAGGAAGTTCGCAGCTTGCAGGCCGGGCGCCCCGAAGCCGAAGGCGAGCGTCGAGATCATCATCGGGAACCAGCAGAGTTGAAGGGCGAAGAGGAACTGCGACATGAACTCGCCGCCGTAGGGGTACGGCGGGCGCACCGCGGAAACGATCGTCTTCGCGGTCAGGATCATCATGTCGCCGACCTGCTCGAAGAGCGACTTGGCCGGGAGGAAAGCCCTGTCCGCTACGGATCTGACCATCTTCTCCTCCGGACCGCCGGCTTGGCCGGGTCGGCCCCTGCGCCGGCTATCCGACGCAGGCACAGGTTATTTGATCGCCCAGCGGCTCGCCACTGACAACTGTCGAGCGGCCCCGGCCCGGCGGCGCGCGGGTGCCGCTTGCGGGGAGCGATCAGGGTCGTGTATGTTCCGCCCGCCTTGGAGGAGTGCGGCTCCACATACCGTCTCCTGCGAGTGCGCGGCTTCTTGGCAGTGACTCTCGCGGTCGTCGTCGCCACTGGCCTCGCCGCCTGCGGAGGCGGGCAGCGCCAGGACGCCAGCGAGACCGAGGGCGCCTTCCCCGTAGACGTCGTCACCTCGGACTTCCCGACGCAGCAGCAGATCGCCGAGACCACCGTGCTGCGCCTCGGAGTGCAGAACACCGGCGACGAGACGATTCCCGACCTGGCGGTGACGATGTTCACCGAACCGCAGGCCCAGACCTCGAACGCCGGCGCGGACGCGGGAGTCGACACCACTTCCACCACGGGGAGCGAGGACACGCCCGACGAGCAGGCCGGCACGACTGAGGACACGACCAGTTCGGGCGACGACAGCGAGGTGGCCGGGACCGCCAGCGACCCCTTCTCGATCGTCGACCAGCAGGCCGGCCTCGCCAACCCGTCGCGGCCCGTCTGGGTGCTCGACCAGGGCTTCCCGAAGCTCGCCGGGGAGACCGCATCGGCCGGGGCCGAGACGGCCGAGGTGAACACCTACAGCTTCGGCCCGCTCGAGGCGGGCGACACCCGGGAGATCGCCTGGCGGATGACCCCGGTCGAGCCCGGCGCCTACACGGTCAGCTACCGCATCGCCGCCGGGCTGCAGGGCAAGGCGGTGGCGGTCACCGAGGGCGGCAGCATCCCCGAAGGGCAGTTCGTGGTCAACATCAGCGACGCGCCGCCGCAGACCCGCGTCACCGAGAGCGGCAAGGTGGTGCCGATCAAGAAGTCGGACGTGACCGGCCAGGTCGGAAGCGCCAAGCAGCAGAACGAGGTCTCGCCCTAGCGCCTGCGTCCGACGTCCGCCGCGCACTGCCTACCCGTAGAGTTCGGGGCGGTGAGGGATAAGCGGGCCAGGTGGGCGGTACTGATGATTGTCTGTGCGGCAATCCTGGTGGCCGATTGCGGCGGCGGTGGCGAGCGGGATACGGTCGCGGGAACGGGGCCGGCGACCGGCTCGGGCGGAGGTGATGCGACCGTTCCGGGCGTCGGCAAAGGCACCGGCGGCGTGCGCCTCGAAAAGCTGGGCGACTTCGAGGCGCCGCTCTACGTCACCCAACCGCCGGACAGCGAGGACCTGTACGTGGTCGAGCAGGGCGGCACCGTCCGCATCGTTCGCGACGGCGAAACCCTCTCGAAGCCGTTCCTCGACATCACGGACCAGGTCACCGCAAACGGCGAGCAGGGGCTGCTCTCAATCGCCTTTGCGCCCGACTACCCAGACTCGCACCTGGTCTACGCCTACTACACCGACCTCGACCAGAACCAGCGGGTCGTCGAGTTCCGGGCGCCGGACGGCGATGCGGTCGACCCCGATAGCGAGCGCCTGGTCCTCGAGATGGACGACTTCGCGGGAAATCACAACGGGGGCCTGCTCCTCTTCGGCCCCGACGGGCACCTCTACATCGGCACCGGCGATGGCGGGATCGCCGACGACCCCAAGCGAAACGGCCAGGACCTCTCGAGTCTGCTCGGCAAGATCCTCCGGATCGACCCTCAGCGAAACGGAGACCGCGCCTACTCCGTCCCCCCGGACAACCCCTTCGTCGACCGCGAGGGCGCGCGCCCCGAGGTCTACGCGTACGGCCTGCGCAATCCCTGGCGCTTCAGCTTCGACCGCGAGAACGACCAGCTGACGATCGGCGACGTCGGCCAGAATGAGTGGGAGGAGATCGACATCGTCCCCGCCGGCGAGGGGGCGGGGGCGAACTTCGGCTGGTCGGCGTTCGAGGCGGACCAGCGCTTCAACGACGACCAGACTGCCCCCGACGCCGTGTTCCCGGTGCTCGCCTACTCCCACGATGACGGCTGCTCGGTCACCGGGGGCTTAGTGGTTCGCGATCGCCAGCTTCGCTCACTCTACGGTCGCTACCTCTACGGCGACTACTGCGCCGGCGAGCTTCGAAGCTTCATCCCCGAATCCAAGGGCGCCGCCGACGACCGAGCGCTCGGCCTCGAGGTGCCGCAGCTCAGCTCATTCGGGGAGGACCTGGCCGGCCACGTCTACGCGACCTCGCTCGACGGGCCGGTATACCGGCTCGCACCCGGGTAACGAGCCGATGCCGCCGCTGCTGTGTTGTTACGGGCGTCAGTCGGGTAGTGCTCAAGCCACACCCAGCCTCGACCGAAGGGACGTCAGTCGATGAAGAAACTCCTCCCCCTGTGCCTGCTGGCCACCCTCGCGCTCGCCTCCCCGGCTGCGGCCGACCCTCCCGTCGGCAATGGCAGCGGGGGAGTGGAGCTGAACGAGATCGGCAGCTTCGACCAGCCGGTGTTCGTGACCAGCGCGCCGGGAGCGAAGGGCCTGCTGTTCGTGGTGGAGCAGCCGGGACGGGTGATGGTGATCAAGAACGGTCAGACGCTCGCGAAGCCGTTCTTCGACCTCACCGACCAGGTGGACAGCGGCGGTGAGCGAGGGCTGCTCTCGATCGCCTTCCATCCCAACTATCGAAAGAACGGCCTCCTCTACGCCTACTACACCCAGAACGACGGCGACAACGCCGTCGCCGAGCTGCGCCGCAACCCCCGCCACCCGGCCCTGGCCAGCGTGAAGCGCCTCGTAGTGATCGAGATCCCCCATCCTGATGACGCCGCAAACCACAACGGGGGGCAGATCCAGTTCGGCCCCGACGGGCTGCTCTACATCGCTCCCGGCGACGGTGGCTCGACCCCCGAGGCGGCCCAGGACCGAGACAACCTGCGCGGCAAGGTCCTGCGGATCGACCCGCGCAAGCGACACGGCAAGCCCTACACCTCGCCCAAGTCGAACCCCTTTGCGGGATCGAAGCCCGGGCGAGCGGAGATCTACTCCCTCGGCCTGCGCAATCCGTTCCGCTTCTCCTTCGACCGGCTCAGCGGTGCTCTGCTGATCGGCGACGTTGGCGCCGGCAGCAAGGAGGAGGTCGACTTCCGCAAGCGCGGCAAGGGCCGCGGGACCAACTTCGGCTGGCCGCGGTGGGAGGGCACGCTGCTGCACGACAGCGGCACCTCAGCCCCCGGCGCGGTCTTCCCCATCCACGAGTACGACCATGACCCCGGCTGCGCCATCATCGGCGGCTACGTGGTCCGAGACAAGCGGCTGACGAGCCAGTACGGGCGCTACGTCTACTCGGACAACTGCGACGGGACGCTGCGCAGCCTGATCCCGAGGGCGAGCGGCGCCATCGATGACCAGGCGATCGGCGGAGGGGCCGCGGTCTCCTCGCCGGGCTCGTTCGGCGAGGGCAAGGGAGGACGCATCTTCGTCGCCTCCCTGGACGGGCCCGTCTACCGCCTCGACCCGGCGCCTTGAGGCTGCCCCAGACCAGGACCGGCTGCGCCATCGTCGACCCGAAGTGAGACCGCTTCGCGCGGCAGCCGCCTGCCTGGCGGTCGCGGCGGTGGCTCTGGCGGTCGGCGGGGGCCCCGGAGCGCAGGCGCTGAAGACCGGCAGCGGCAAGGGCGGCGTCAAGCTGAAGCGGGTGGGACGCTTCCGCGGCCCGGTCTACGCCAGCTCGGCGCCGGGCTCCCCGGGGCTATACGTGGTCGAGCAGGGGGGACGGGTGAAGGTGGTGGTCAACGGGCACGAGCGCCACAGGCCGTTCCTCGACATTCGCAAGTTCGTCCGCCTCGGCACCGAACAGGGCCTGCTCTCGATCGCGTTTCCGCCCGACTACCACAGCTCCGGACGCTTCTACGTCTACTACACCAACAACGCGGGCGACAACGTCGTCGCCGAGTTCCGCCGGTCCCCGGGCCGGCGCTTCCGCGCCAAGCGCAAGACGCGGCGAATCGTCTTGACGATCCCGCACCCCGGCTTTCCGAATCACAACGGCGGACAGATCCAGTTTGGGCCCGGCGGCTTCCTCTTTATCGGGCCCGGGGACGGCGGCGGCGCCGGGGACACCGATAACAGCGCCCAGACCACCGACAACCTCGCCGGCAAGCTCCTGCGGATCGATCCGCGCAGGCAGGGAAGCCGGCCCTACACGAGCCCCGCCGGCAACCCATTCTCGGGAGCTCCAGGCCGCGACGAGATCTTCGCGATCGGCCTGCGCAACCCGTTCAGGTTCTCGTTCGATCGCGTGACCAAGCCGAAGCAGCCGAGGATCGTGATCGGCGACGTGGGCCAGGACACCTTCGAAGAGGTCGACTACGAGACGCTCGCCCACACGAAGGGGGCGAACTTCGGCTGGAACGACTTCGAAGGCTTCAAGCGCTTCTCCGGGGCGATCGCGCCCGCTCCGGCCCACCCCGACAGGCCGATCCTGGCCTACCGCCACAAGGGCAACCGCTGCGCCATCATCGGCGGCTACGTCGTCCACGACCGCTCGCTGAGGAGCCTCTACGGGCGCTACATCTACGGCGACCTCTGCAAGGGCGAGGTACGCAGCCTGGTCCCGGGGTTGAAGCGCGCAAAGCGAGACCGGCGGGTGAGCTTCCACGTCCCGCTGCTGAGCTCGTTCGGCGAGGGCCGAGGCGGAGCGCTGTACGCGATGTCCCTCTACGGGTCCGTCTACCGGGTCGTACCCCGCGGGCGCTAGAGCCGGCCCGGCGGGCCTCGTCAGGGGCGGCGCCGGGCGCCGCTAACCTCGCGCGGCGATGCAGACGATCTTCACCCGCCGCCAAATCGAGACCACAGTTGCGGCGCTGCTGGCCTGCGTGACGGCCATCATCGGCATCGCCGGCCGCGGCGAGGCGCGCCTGGGGCCGAAGTTCCTCGCCCTGGAGAAGGTGGGGCGCTTCAACGAGCCGGTCTACGTCACCCAGCCGCCCGGCGGCGACCTCCTTTTCGTGGTCGAGAAGCCGGGAACAATCCGGATCGTCGACCGCGGCAGGGTTCGCGCCCGTCCGTTCCTCGACATCCGCGACCGGGTCAAGGACGACGGCAAGGGCGGAGAGGAGGGGCTGCTGTCGCTCGCCTTCGCCCCCGACTACGCCGATTCGGGGGCCTTCTACGTCGCCTTCACCGACCGCCACGACGACCTGCGGGTCGTCGAGTACCGCCGCAGCCCCGGCTCCGAGCTCCTCGCCAGCAGCGGCAGCGCCCGCGACGTGCTGACGATTCCGGAGCCGACGACCAAGCACCACGGCGGGCTGGTCGCCTTCGGGCCGGACGGCTACCTCTACCTCGGCTCGGGCGACGGCGGGCCCTCCGGCGACCCCCACGACGCGGCTCAGAGCCTGAACAGCCTGCGCGGCAAGCTGCTGCGGATCGACCCGCGCCAGCGGGGCAGCAAGCCCTACACCGTCCCCCAGGACAACCCCTTCGTCGGCAGGCCCGGCCGCGACGAGATCTACGCCTACGGCCTGCGCAACCCCTGGCGCTTCTCCTTCGACCGGGCGACCGGGGCGCTCTCCATCGGCGACGTCGGCAACAACCGCTTCGAGGAGATCGACTACGTCCCGGCGGGCAGCGGGCGCGGGGCCAACTTCGGCTGGTCGGCCTTCGAGGGCTTCGCCGCGCTGAACGGCGGCGTACCCAAGGGGCGCACCGTCCAGCCGATCCTCGTCTATCCGCACGGGCCCGGCTGCTCGGTCACCGGCGGCTACGTCGTTCGCGACCCGACCCTGTCGCGAATCGCCGGCCGCGAGATCATCGGCCGCTACGTCTTCGGCGACTACTGCTCGGGCCGCATCTTCTCCTTCCGCCCGCTGCCCAACAAGGCCGTCAAACAGCGCAAGCTCCGCTTCGAGATCCCCTACCTGACCTCCTTCGGCGAGGACGCCGCCGGCCGCATCTACGTCGTCTCCCAGCGCGGCCCGGTCTGGCGCCTGGTGGCCAGACGCAAGCGGCAGTAGCCCTGCGGCGTCGCTACAGCACCGGCAGGTAGCGCTCCAGCTCCCACTGGCTGACCTGGACCCGGTACTCCTCCCACTCCTCGCGCTTCAGCTCCACGTAGCGCTCGAAGATGTGGTCGCCGAGCGCCCTGCGCACGCAGCTCCGACTCGGCCAGCACCTCGATCGCCTCGCCCGAGCGTCTCGGGCAGCTGCTCGATGCCGCGCTCGGCCTCGCGCTCGTCGTGGGAGAGGTCGTAGAGGTTGGTCTCCATCGGCTCCGGGATCTCGTAGCCCTTCTCGATCCCGTCGAGCCCCGCGTGCAGCATCGCCGCGAACGTGAGGTAGGGATTGCAGGACGGGTCCGGGACAGCGCAGCTCGCACCGCGTCGCCTTCTCCTTGCCCGGGCTGGTACATCGGCACCCGCACCAGCGCCGAGCGGTTGCGCTGCGACCAGGCGCAGTAGACCGGCGCCTCGTAGCCCGGCACGAGCCGCTTGTAGCTGTTCACGTTGGGCGCGAACAGCGCCGCGATCTCGCGCGCGTGCGCTGAGCAGCCCCGCGATGTACGCCCTGCGCCGTGTCCGACAGGTGGTAATGGTCGTCCGCGCTCGAAGAAGGCGTTCGCCGCCGTCCGCGAACAGCGACTGGTGCGTGTGCATGCCGGAGCCGTTCTCGCCGAACAGGGGCTTGGGCATGAACGTCGCGTAGACGCCGTGCTGGCGTGCGCGACCTCCTTGACCACGATGCGGTAGGTCATCGCGTTGTCGGACATCCGCAGGCCCTCGGCGTAGCGCATGTCGATCTCGTGCTGCGAGGGCCCGACCTCGTGGTGCGTGTACTCGACCGGGATCCCGAGCGCCTTCAGGGCGTTGACGGTGTCGCGGCGCAGGTCGGAGCCGGCGTCGAGCGTGGTCAGGTCGAAGTAGCCGCCCTTGTCGAGGATCTTCGGCAGCCCGTGCTCGTCGAGCTCGTCGCTCGCGAAGTAGAAGAACTCGAGCTCCGGACCGATGTAGAAGTTGTCGAAGCCCATCTCCTCGACGCGGGCGAGCGCCCGGCGCATGACGAATCGCGGATCGCCCTCGTACGGCTCGCCGCCGGGGCGCAGCACGTCGCAGAACACCCGCGCCACGTTGCCCTTCTCGCCGTCGCGTGCGCCACGGGCAGCACCGCGTAGGTGTCGGGGTCGGGCATCGCGATCATGTCCGACTCCTCGATCGGGTTGAAGCCCGTGATCGACGAGCCGTCGAAGCCCATGCCCTCCTCGAGCGCCGTCCTCCAGCTCCTCCCTGCCGACGGCGAAGCTCTTCAGCTGGCCGAGGATGTCGGTGAACCAGAAGCGGATGAACTCCACCCCGTCCTCCTCGACCCGGCGCCAGCACGTCCTCGGCGCTCGGTCTCGGGCCGAGTCATCGTTGCCATCGTCGTTCTCCTTCTCCGTGTCGTTCGTGTCGTAAGTCTGTCGCGAGGGCGGCGGGGGCGGCGTGGGCCGCCCCGCCGCTGCCCGCACCTCCGCTACGCCGGGATCTCCGAGTCCGTGTGCGCCTGCAGGACCTCCTGGCCCTCCTCGCCGGTGCGGATCCGGATCGCCTCCTCGACGGGGATCACGAAGATCTTCCCGTCGCCGACCTCGCCCGTCCGCGCGTGCTTGAGGATCGTCTCGACGACCAGGGGCTTGTCCTTGTCCTCGACGACGACCTCGAGCTTCAGCTTCGGCCGCACGTTGACGGTCAGGGTCGAGCCGCGGTAGGTCTCGACGATGCCCTTCTGGCGGCCCGGAGCCCTTGACCTCGCTGATCGAGAGGGACGGGAACCCCTTGCTCGAGCAGCTCGGCCCGGATCGGCTCGAACGCCTCGTGGCGGATGTAGGCCTCGATCTTCTTCATCTCACTCACCTCCCTCTACGCCTTGGCCGTCGCTGGCCGTCTGCGGACGGCGGTCGCCGGCGTGCCGGCACGCCGGGGCCGGGCGCCAGCTCGCGCCACCGCCGGGTACTCCTCGCTGCGGGATGAACTGCTCCGGGTAGCCGTACATGCCGTGCTCGGAGATGTCGAGCCCCGCATCCTCCTGCTCCTCGGTGACGCGCAGCCCGTAGATCTTCTTGATGACGCCAGAAGGTCGCGAAGCACACCGCGAACACGAACGCGAACGCGACCGACGACGCCCGAGCGCCTGGGCGCCGAGCTGGCGTGAAGCTGCCCGCTGTACACACAGCCCGCCCTCGGGGTCGCCGAACCCGTTGTACTCGGCCAGCCGCGGGCGCGGTGAACAGGCCGCACGACGAGCGTGCCCCAGATGCCGGCCAGGCCGTGCGCCGAGAGGGCACCGACCGGGTCGTCGATGCAGCTTGTCGATCGCCAGCACGCCGAAGACGACGATCACGCCGGCGACGGCGCCGATGATCGGCGCCGCCCAGATCTCGACGTAGCCGGACGGAGCGGTGATCGCGACCAGGGCCGCGATCGCGCCGTTGCCGACCATGCCGATGTCGATCGTCTTCTGCGTGATCCGGCTGGTGATCACCGCGGCGAGCACGCCGGCGGCGGCCGCCAAGCTGGGTCACGACCAGGACCTCGGCGAAGCGCCCGTCGAGCGCGCCCAGGGTGGAGCCGGGGTTGAACCCGAACCAGCCCAGCCACAGGATCAGCACGCCGAGGCCGAACAGGGGCATCGAGTGCCCGGGGATCGCCCGCGGCTTGCCGTCGCGGCCCGTACTTGCCCCTGCGGGCGCCGAGCAGCAGCAGGGCGGCCAGGCCGCCCGGTGGCGCCGATCAGGTGGACCGCCGTCGAGCCGGCGAAGTCCTGCATGCCGATGTTGAGCCTGCAGCCAGCCGCCACCGAACACCCAGTGGGCGCCGATCGGATAGATCAGGGCGGCGAAGACGATCGCGTAGATGACGTAGACGCCGAACTTGATCCGCTCGAGCGTCGTTCCCCAGACGATCGCCAGCGAGACGGCGCAGAAGACGAACTGGAAGAACCACTTCGACTCGACCGTCGCGTTGGACAGCCCCATCACCGGGAACGCGGTCGTCGGATTACCGTAGTCCTGCAGGAAGAACCCGGTGTTGCCGATCACGTCGTGGAACGGCCCGATGCTCCCGTTCGCGCCGAACGCGAAGGCGAACCCGCAGGCGTAGAACGCGAGCGCCGCGATCGAGAAGTTGACGAGGATCTTCGCGACAACGGTCCCGGCGTTCTTGCCTCGCGAGAAGCCGATCTCGAGGAACATGAACCCGGCCTGCATGAACATCACCAGGCAGCCGGCGACTATCACCCAGAGAGTGTTGATCGCGACCGAGTCAGGCAGGGCCCCGTTCCCCGAAGCCTCGAGCGAGTCGGCGGACGCCACGCCCGGCAACGCCAAGAGCGCCCCCAAGGCAAGCAGCACCGCCGCCAGGTGCCTTCGTCTCATTGACTGATTTCCTTTCCTTGCCCACCGGGGACTCGCCCGCGGCGGTCGCGGTTTGCCATCGCGTTGCAAGGTAGGGGCGGCCGGGCCGCGGGTCTTTAGCCCTGTGTCGGAAATCGTGGTCGGCCCTTTCTCCCAAGAGTCGAGTTGCAATGCTCACAAACCGATCGTCCTGGCCGGTCAGCCAGGACCGATAAAGTGGCCGTGGTCACGAGCGACCCCGAGCGAGGAGTGAGATGGCGACCAGGCAGGCCCCCGAGACCGCGACCGCGCCGGCCGGCAATGGCGCCCGGGCGCCGGGCGAGAGCTTCGACGTCCACAACCCCGCCGACGGCTCGGTGATCGCCACCCTGCCGATCGACGACCGCGAGCGCGTCTCCGAAATCGTGGCGAGGGTGCGAGCCAACCAGCCCGCCTGGGAGGCACTTGGAATCAAGGGGCGCCGCCGTTGGCTCGACCAGCTCCGCGACTGGATGCTCGACCACTCCGACGAGATCGCCGACCTGATGCAGGCCGAGACGGGCAAGGTCCGCGCCGATGCGGCCGGTGAGAGCGTCTACCTGACCGACCTGATCAACTTCTATGGTCGCAAGGCGCGCCGCTTCATCGGTGACGAGAAGGTGCCCGCGCACTCACCGCTGATGAAGGTCAAGAGGCTCCGCGTCCAGTACCGGCCCTACCCGGTCGCCGGGATCATCAGCCCCTGGAACTTCCCGCTGATCCTCTCGATCGGGGACGCGATCCCGGCCCTGATGGCCGGCTGCGCCGTGGTGATCAAGCCCTCCGAGGTCACCCCGCTGGCCGTCGACCGCCTGCTGCGCGCCTGGAAGCAGGAGCTCGGCGCCCCCGACGTCTTCGAGGTCGTCAACGGCAGGGGCGAGACCGGCTCCGCGCTGGTCGACCAGGTCGACTTCGTCCAGTTCACCGGCTCCGACCGCACCGGCAAGAAGGTGATGGCGCAGGCCGCGGAGCAGGCTCACGCCCGTCAGCCTGGAGCTCGGCGGCAACGACCCGATGATCGTGCTGCGCTCCGCCGACCTCGAGCGCAGCGCCAACGCCGCCGCCTGGGGCGCCTTCCAGAACTCCGGCCAGGTCTGCATGTCGGTGGAGCGCCTCTACGTCGAGGAGCCCGTCTACGACGAGTTCGTGCGGCGCCTCATCGATGAGGTCGCCACCCTGCGCCAGGGCATGGATGGCCAGGAGCACGGCTCCGACGTCGGCGCGATCACCTTCCCGCCCCAGCTCGAGGTGGTCGGAGAAGCACGTCGCCGACGCGCGCGAGCGCGGCGCGCGGATCCTCACCGGCGGCGAGCGCGGACCCGGCCCCGGCGACTGGTACGAACCCACCGTGATCGCCGACGCAGACCACTCGATGGAGGTGATGCAAGCGACGAGACGTTCGGCCCGGTTGTCGCGGTGATGAAGGTCCGCGACGCCGACGAGGCCGTGCGGATGGCCAACGACAGCCGCCACGGCCTCGCCGCCTACGTCTTCGGCACGAGGGGCGAGGCCGAGCGGGTGGCGCGGCGGCTGGAGGCGGGCGCGGCCTGCGTCAACGACGTCCTGATCAACTTCCTCGCCTCCGACGTGCCGATGGGAGGCTGGAAGGACTCCGGGATCGGCTTCCGCCACGGCGAGTACGGGATCCAGAAGTTCGTCCGGCCCGAGTCGCTGGTGATCACCCGCTTCGGCCCGAAGCGCGAGCCCCTCTGCTTCCCCTATACCGACAAGCGCCGGCAGAGATCTTCGCCGCGTCACCGACCTTCTTCAACGCCCGCGGCCTCCGTCGCCGCCTCGGCCGCTAGCACCGGATCCCCATCCCCCACGGGGCCCGGGGCGCTCCGCCCCGAGCCTTGAGGAGAGTCAGCGGGCGTCGGCGAGCTCCCCTTCGAGCTCGACCGCCTGCTCGTTGAACCATTCGGCGACGACGTGAAGCCACGCCGCCTCCGTGCGGGTGCGAACCCGGACGTAGTCGGCGTGCTCCTCGCCGGCGAGCGCCAGCGCCTCGGCCACCGACAGCGCGCCGTCGGGGCCGTCCTCGCCGACGCGGGTCCAGCGCGAGCGCGCGCCCGATCCCTCCTCCTCGAGCGCGAGCCTGGTGCCGTCGCTGAGCAGCAGCGCCTTGGGCTCGCGGCCCCCGACGCGTACGCCCTCGATCGTGGTTGGTTCCATGGTTGTCACCTCTTCTCCCGCCTGCGGCAAGGGCGGGTTGGCTTCCATTGACAGCGAGGTGGCCATCTGCGGCCGATCTCGCGAGTGGAATGATGTTAGGGACTACTCAGGTGCGCTCAAGAGCGCCTAACACTTTGGTAACCGCGGCCGGCGGGCCCTAGTTGGCGGGGACGAGGTCTTCGCGCAGCTGCTTGGCCGCCTCGACCATGTTGCGCAGGCTGGCCTCGGTCTCGGGCCAGGCGCGGGTCTTCAGACCGCAGTCCGGGTTGACCCAGAGCTGTCCCTGGTCGAGCACGTTCGCCGCGGCCCGCAGCAGCTCGACCATCTCCTCGCTGGAGGGCACCCGCGGGGAGTGGATGTCGTAGACGCCGGGGCCGATCTCGCTGCGCGTAGCCGGTCCGCTCCCAGTCGTGGAGCAGCTCCATGCGCGAGCGCGCGGCCTCGATCAGCAGCACGTCGGCGTCCATCTGCTGGATCTGGTCCATGATGTCGCCGAAGTCCGAGTAGCACATGTGGGTCTGGATCTGGGTCTCGTCCGCGAACCGCCGCGAGTCGGCGATCCGGAAGCAGTAGACCGCCCAGCTCAGGTACTCGTCCCAGCGGTCGCGGCGCAGGGGCAGGCCCTCGCGGATCGCCGGCTCGTCCACCTGGATCATCGGCGCGTCGGCGGCCTCGAGGTCGGCGACCTCGTCGCGGATCGCCAGCGCGAGCTGCTCGCAGGTCTCCGAGCGCGGCTGGTCGTCGCGGACGAACGACCACTGCAGCATCGTCACCGGGCCGGTGAGCATGCCCTTCACCGGCTTCTGCGGTCAGCGACTTGCGCGAAGGCGATCCAGTCGGACGGTCATCGGCGATGGCCGGCAGGACGTCGCCGAAGATGATCGGCGGGCGCACGTAGCGCGAGCCGTAGGACTGCACCCAGGCGTTCTGGGTGAAGACGTAGCCCTCCATCTGCTCGGCGAAGTACTGGACCATGTCGTTGCGCTCGGGCTCGCCGTGGACGAGCACGTCGAGCCCGACGTCCTCCTGGAAGCCGATCACGCGCTCGATCTCGCGCGCGCATCCGGCGCTCGTAGGTCAGCCTGGTCGATCTCGCCCTCGCGCAGGCTCGGCGCGCGCCTGGCGGATCTCGGCCGTCTGCGGGTAGGAGCCGATCGTGGTGGTGGGGAACAGCGGCAGGCCGAGGCGGGCGCGCTGGGCCTCGCGGCGGACCTCGAACGGGCGCTGTCGCGCCTGGCGTCGTCGTCGGTGAGCGCCTCGACCCGGTCGCGCACCTCCGGGTTGCGCGTCCGGTGGGAGTTGCGCCGGTCCTCGAGCGCGCGGTCGTTGGCGTCGAGCTCGGCGGCGATCGCCTCGCGCCCGTCGGCCGAGCCCGCGCGCCAGCGTCGCGACCTCCCCGACCTTCTGCTCCGCGAACGCCATCCAGGAGCGCAGCTCGTCGTCGAGCGCGTCGGACCGGCCGGCTCGGCGTCGAGGTCGACCGGCGAGTGCAGCAGCGAGCACGAGGTGGAGACGACCAGCTCGCTCGCAGCGGTCGCGCGAGCCCGCTCGAGCAGGTCGAGGCTGTGCTCGAGCTCGTTGATCCAGACGTTGCGGCCGTCGACGATGCCGGCGAACAGCCACTTGTCGTCGAGGCCGCCCTCGCTTGGCGATCAGCTCGACGTTCTTGGGCCCTCGCCCAGACCCGGTCCGCCGCGATGGAAGTCGAGCCCGACGCCCTCGATCGGCAGGTCGCGAAGCACGCCGTAGGCGTCGCCGGCGTGGTCGAAGTAGGTCTTGACGCAGATCCGGGTGCGCTCGTGGACCTTGGCCAGCTCCTCGTAGGCGAGCCGCAGCGCGTCCAGCTCGCGCTCGGAGCGATCCTCGACGAAGCAGGGCTCGTCGAGCTGCACCCAGGTCGCGCCCTGCTCGGCGAGCCGCTCGATCACCTCGCCGTAGACCTCGAGCAGCGGCTCGAGCAGCGTCAGGCGGTCGAAGTCCTCGGGCACGCCGTCGGCGGACTTTCCGAGCAGCAGGAAGCGAGACCGGGCCGACGAGCACGGGCACGGTGTCGATCCCCAGCTCCTCCATCGCCTCGCCGTGCTCGTCGAAGGGCTTCGTCGGACGACAGCGAGAAGCTCGTCTCGGGCCCGAGCTCGGGAACGATGTAGTGGTAGTTGGTGTCGAACCACTTGGTCATCTCCATCGCCGTCACGTCCACGCCGCCCTGCCTGGCGGCCGCGCGCCATCGCGAAGTAGAGTGTCGAGGTCGACCGTCGCCGCCGTCGTGCCCGTAGCGCTCGGGGACCGCGCCGACCAGGGCGCATCGGCGTCGAGGACCTGGTCGTAGAGGAGAAGTCGTTGCGACGGGATCAGGTCGATGCCGGCCTTCTGCATGAAGCCGCCAGTTGTCGAGACGCGGATCTCGCTTCGCGGCTGCGCGCAGCTCGTCGTCGGAGGTCTCGCCGCGCCAGTAGCCCTCGGTGGCGAACTTGAGCTCGCGGTTGGGACCGATTCGGGGAAAGCCTGCGATGTTCGAGAGCGCCATGAAGCCGAAGACTAGCCAGCCGACCGGGGCGGCGAGCCTCGCCCGAGGAGGAGCCGGCTGAGGTCGAGCCCTGAACGGGGATCAGGGCGACGAGCGCCACGGCGAGCGTTCGCATCAGCGCTTGCTCAGCTTTCACCTTGACCGGAGCTTGGCCGTGCCCTTCTTCTGCGGCGCACACCATTCGCGACGCGAGCTCAGCAGGCCGCTAGGCGACGTGTTCGGGAGCGCGCTCGCGGCCGCGGCGCTTGGAGGGGCGCGGGGAGAGCTCGACCGGGGAGGCCGAGAGGGCGCGCAGGCGCATGTCCGACCAGGTGAGGCCCTCGCGGACGAGCGCCGGCAGCCCGAGCGTGACGGCGGTGGCGATCTCGACCGCCTGCAGGATGACGCCGTAGGCGAGCGCATCGGCGCCGCTGACGCCGAAGCCCGTGTGGCAGCACGCTGATCACGGCGAGCTGGAAGATGCCGATGTTCGACGGCGTCGCCGGCACCACGGCGGTGACGTTGACGGCGAACAGGACCGCGGCGGCGGCGCCGATCGCCACCTGGTGGTCGAGGCCGAGCGCCTCGAACAGCGCCGCAGCAGGCCAGCAGCTGGAGCGCCCAGGCGCCCAGCTGGGCGAGCGCCGCGACGCTGCCCGCGCCGCGGGTCGCGGAAAACGCCGAGCCCGGCGCGCACCTGCTTCAGCGCGCGGCGGACGACTGCGGCCATCCGCGCCACCCTGCCCTCGCCGTTGGCGCGCACGACGGCCGGCGCCAGCAGCACCGCGACCAGCAGCAACAGCGGTGCGCCGCTGACCAGGAAGAGCCGCTCGGTGCTGGAGTGGAAGAGGTCGGTGGTCGAGACGATGATCCCGCCCAGCAGCACCAGCGCGACGATGTTCAGCGCCGTCTGCGAGACCAGGGTTCCGATCAGCACGGCGAACGTCTCGCGCATCCGCCCGATGCGCCTCGCCAGCACCATCGCCCTGGCGGGCTCGCCCAGGCGTGCCGGCAGCGTGGCGGACATGAGCACGCCGATCATCGTCGCCGAGGTGACGTCGCGGCGACGGATCGGGCGGCCCGGAAGGGCCGATCGCGCGATCGACAACCAGGAGGCGGCGCGCATGAAGATCGAGGCGACCATCAGCGCACAGGCGATCAGGACCCAGGTGAGGTCGGAGCGGATCACGTTCTCGGCGACCTTGTCGACGCCGATCCTGCGCGCGGCGAGCGCGGTCAGCCCGACGCCGAGGATGCCGGCAACACCGAGCCCGATGCGCCTCGCGGCGCGCCCCCGGCCGCCCGGCAGGACGGGGGGATCGAGCGAGGGCAGCCTGCGCGGCCGGCATTCTCGGGCCACCGTCGGAGCGAACGACGCCCAGCTCGCGGGCCGCCGCCTCGGCGCGGTTGGCCGGCGCGGACGCCGGGATCTGGGCCTCCTCGTAGACCTCGGTGACCTGGTCGGCCACCCGCGGCCAGGCGTAGCGCTGGGCGCTCTCGCGACCCGCGGCGCCCATCGCCTCGCGGCGCTCGGGCTCGTGCCAGAGGCGCTGCAGCTCCTCCGCCAGCGGCTGGGGGTCGGCGGGCGGAACCAGCACGCCGTCGCTGCCGTCGTTGACGACGTCGGTGTAGCCGCCTATCCGCGAGGCGATCACCGGCGTGCCCGCGGCGAAGGCCTCGATCAGGACCATGCCGAAGCTCTCGCCGGCGAGCGAGGGCGCGCAGAGCACGTCGGCCTCGCCGAGGTGGCGCCACAGCTCCTCGTCGCTGACCCGGCCGTGAGCATCGATGTGCGAGGCGAGCTCGGGGTCCCCCACGTACCGGTCGAGCTCTTCCTGCTCGGCTCCGACCACCGTCAGACGGGAGGGCACGTGCTCGACCAGCGCGCTGAAGGCGGCCAGCAGCACCGGCAGTCCCTTGCGCTCCTCGGCGCGCCCGACGAACAGGACGCGCAGGTGGTCGGCGGACGGTTTCGGCCCCTGCGGGGCGGCGGCGACGTCGACGCCGTTGGGAATCACGCGGTAGCAGCCGCCGAACCAGCGCCGGCCGGTCCAGGCAGCCGCCTCGGAGACCGCGATCCGGGCCGAGAGATGGTTGAACTTGCGGCGGGCGCCGAGCAGCGAGGCGATGTGGTGCGGCATCGCCTTGGTCGCGTAGGCGTGGAAGGTCCCGACCACGGGCGTATGCCTGAAGCTCATCGCATCCCAGCCGATCATGGGCGCGACCGGCTCGTGGACGTGGATCACGTCGTAGTCGCCGTCTCGGAGCTCCGCGCGCATCTGCATCACGGCGCGCGGAGACGGGCTCAGGTTGGAGACGGCGCCGTTCGCGTTGAACCCGATCGTCCTGCCCAGCGGCAGGAGGTACTCAGGCCGCTGACGGGCCTCAGGGGCGGCACGATGGAGGCGATGGCTGAGCCGGTCGGGCGGGTCCCACGGCGCGAGAACGCGAACGTGATGACCGCGATCGAGCAACTCCTCGGCAAGCGCCTCTACGTGCCGGTTGACACCCCCCTGGTAGGTCCAGGAATAGGGTGAAACCAGGGCAATGCGCATCCAGCGATGGTATCGGGAAGGTCGGTCCAGCTGAGGGCACGGCGGCGCCCGCTGGCGCGACGGCCGCCTGGGTAACCTGCCCTGCGTGAGCGATCGCACGTTCGTCAAGTTCACCTTCTTCAAGCTCGACCCCGCCTGGAGGCGCCGAGAGGCCGACGAGCGGGCTCGCGACAAGCGCGAGTTCCTGGCCGCCTGCGAGGACTTCGCCGAGGACCGCTCGCTGCGCGCCTACTCGACAGTTGGCACCCGCGGCGACGTCGACCTGCTGATCCTCAGCCAGAGCCCGATCCTCGAGGACCTCCACACCTTTCACGTCGTCCTCGGCCAGAGCGGTCTCGCACGCTGGGCCACCGTACCCCACTCCTACCTGGCGATGACCAAGCCCTCGCCCTACTCGGAGGAGGAAGCCAGGCGCGAGCTCTGTGTCTCGGACCGCAAGTACCTGTTCGTCTACCCCTTCGACAAGAAGCGCGAGTGGTACGGCCTGCCCCTGGAGGAGCGGCGCCGGATCATGACCAGCCACATCGAGGTCGGCCGCCGCTACCCGCAGATCTCGATCAACACCGCCTATTCCTTCGGCCTCGACGACCAGGAGTTCGTGGTCTCCTTCGAGGCGGATGAGCCGGGCGAGTTCCTCGAGCTGGTGCAGGAGCTGCGGGGCACCGAGTCGAGCTCCTACACGCTGCGCGACACGCCGATCTTCACCTGCGTGTCGATGTCGGTCGGGCGGGCGATCGACGCGCTCGACGGCGCCGCCGTAGCCGCTGTCGCCTAGAGGCCACCAGCCGACTCTCCTGGTAGCGGCGGCCTTGGCTGGTAGCGGACGGCCTTGGCCGCCGCGCCTGATTGTGCGGCGCTCGTGGCCCCGACCGGGTGAGTATTCTCTCGCGCTCCCTAACCTCGCGGATGGGTGAATTTGAAGCGATGAACGCCCTCGCAACCGAGACAAATCCAGCGCGCGTGGCGATCGTCGGTTCCGGGCCGGCGGGGTTCTACACGGCCGAGCACCTGCTCAAGGCGGAGCACGTGAAGGTCGAGGTCGACATGATCGATCGCCTGCCCACGCCCTACGGCCTCGTGCGCGCCGGCGTCGCGCCCGACCACCCGAAGATCAAGTCGGTGATCCGCGTCTACGAGAAGACGGCGGCGCGCGACGGCTTCCGCTTCTTCGGCAACGTCGAGATCGGCCGCGACGTCAGCGCCCCGGAGCTGGCCGAGCGCTACCACGCGGTCGTCTTCGCCCACGGCACCTCCACCGACCGCCACCTCGGCATCCCCGGCGAGGACCTCCCCGGCAGCCACGCCGCCACCGACTTCGTCGCCTGGTACAACGCCCACCCCGACTTCGCCGACCTCGAGTTCGACCTCTCCTGCGAGACGCGCGGTGGTGATCGGCAACGGCAACGTCGCCGCCGACGTCGCCCGCATGCTCGCACTGACCCGCGAGGAGCTCGAGGTCACCGACACCGCCGATCACGCGATCGAGGCGCTCGCCGACAGCTCGATCTCCGAGATCGTCGTGCTCGGCCGCCGCGGGCCCGCCCAGGCCGCCTTCACGAACCCCGAGGTTCGCGAGCTCGGCGAGCTGACCCAGGCCGACATCGTCATCGACCCCGCCGAGATGGAGCTGGACCCGATCAGCCGGGAGTTCATGGAGGAGGAGGCGGACCCGACCAACCGGCGCAACGTCGAGATCTTCACCGAGTTCTCCCAGCGCGAGCCCGAGGGCAAGCCCAGGCGCGTCGTGCTGCAGATTCCTGCGCTCGCCCGTCGAGCTCCAGGGCGACGGCAGGGTCGAGCGGATCGTCGTCGGCCGCAACGAGCTCCAGCGCGACGAGACCGGCGCGATCCGCGCCGCCGACACCGGCGAGCGGGAGACGATCGAGTGCGGCCTGGTGCTGCGCTCGATCGGCTACCAGGGGGAGCCGCTGGACGGCGTTCCGTTCAGTGACAAGCGCGGCGTGATCCCCAACGAGGGCGGACGCGTGATGAGTGACGGCGAGCAGGTACCCGGGCTCTACGCGGTCGGCTGGATCAAGCGCGGCCCCTCTGGGGTCATCGGCACCAACAAGAAGGACGCCCAGGACACCGTCGACAACCTGCTCGCCGACCTGGAGAACGACGCCCTGCCGGCGCCCGAGGCGGCCGGCGACCGTGGGGCACTCGAGGGCCTGCTCGCCGAGCGCAAGCCCGACCACGTCACCTTCAGCGGCTGGCAGGCGATCGACGCTGCCGAGGTCGAGCGCGGCGAGCCCCAGGGCCGCCCGCGGGTCAAGTTCTGCCGCGTAGGTGAGATGGTCGAGGCAGCGAGGGCGGGCGCAGGAAACGCCGTCGCCGGCTGACCTGCTCGGGCTCCTCCGGCTTCTCGGCCTCCTCGGGCCCGGAGATGGCCCAGGCGCTGTTGATCAACTCCAGGTGGCTGAACGCCTGCGGGAAGTTGCCGATCAGCCGCCCGGCTGCCGGCTCGTATTCCTCGGAGAGCAGGCCGAGGTCGTTGGCGACGCCGAGCAGCCGGTCGAACAGCTCGCGCGCGTCCTTGGTCCGACCCATCATCGCCAGGCAGTCGACCATCCAGAACGAGCAGGGCAGGAAAGCGCCCTCGGTGCCCTCGAGCCCGTCGACGGAGTCCGCTCCCTGCGAGTAGCGGTAGACGAAGCCGTCGCGCATCAGCTCCTTCTCGATCGCGGCCACCGTCCCCACGACCCGCGGGTCGTCGGGCGGCAGGAAACCGAGGCCGGGCATCAGCAGCTGACAGGCGTCGAGGCCCTGTGAGCCGTAGAACTGGGTGAAGGTGTTGCGCTCGGCGTCGTAGCCGTGCTTGCAGATCTCGTCGTGGATCTGCTGCCTGGTGCGCCTCCAGCGATCGACCGGGCCCTCGGCCCCGAAGCGCTCCACCGCCTGGACGCCCCTGTCGAAGGCGACCCAGGCCATCATCTTCGAGTGCACGAAGTGGCGCCGGGGGCCGCGCACCTCCCAGATCCCCTCGTCGGGATCGCGCCAGACCTCGTCCAGGTACTCGAGGGCCACCAGGTTGCGCCGCCAGTTGGTGGGATCGACCCGGCCCGCCCTCTCGCGGCCCCGGTGGGCCATGTCCATCACCTCGCCGTAGACGTCGAGCTGGAACTGCTGTGAGGCGGCGTTGCCGATTCGCACCGGCTTCGAGTCCTCATAGCCCGGCAGCCAGTCGACCGTCAGCTCCGGGATCCACCGCTCTCCGGCGATCCCGTAGAGGATCCTCGCCTGGGCCGGGTGACCCGCGGTCGCGCGCTGAATCCAGGCGCCGAACGCGAGGGCCTCCTCCAGGTAGCCGCAGGCGATCAGGGCCTCGACCGTCAGCGCCGAGTCCCGCAGCCAGCAGTAGCGGTAGTCCCAGTTGCGCTCCCCCCCGATCTCTTCGGGAAGCGACGCCGTCGGCGCCGCGACGAGCCCCCCGCTCGGCTCGTAGGTGAGCGCCTTCAGGACCATCAGCGAGGTCAGCACCTGCTCGCGCCACTCGCCGTCGTAGGTGCAGCGCTCGGACCACTTCCGCCACCACTCCTCGGTCTGCTTCAGCGCCTTGCCGGCGTCGACCGCGTCCGGGGGATCCTCGTATGACGAGCCCCCAGGCGAGGGTGAAGGGCACCCGGTCCCCCTTGCCGACCGTGAACTCGGCGACCGTGGTCATCGCCTTGCCGCTGAGGGCGACCGGCGTCGAGAGTCGCGCCGAGTTCGGCCCGGCGATGGCGACGATCCCGTCGTCGTTCGCCTGCACCCAGGGAACTGCCGCGCCGTAGTCGAAGCGGAGCACCAGCTCCATCCGCATCGCCACCTCGCCCCGCAGCCCTCGACCACGCGGGCGACCACCGGCGCGCCGGCCCGGACCGGCATGAAGTCGACCAGTCGCGCGGCCCCCTCGCCGGTCTCGAACTCGGTTTCCAGCACCAGCGCGCCCTCGCGATAGCTGCGTGATGTCCGCGTCACCTCGCCCGCGGGCTGGATCAGCCAGCGCCCGTGGCGCCACTCGCCGAGCAGGGCCGCGAAGCACGCCGGCGAGTCGAAGCGCGGCAGGCAGAGCCAGTCGATCGAGCCGTCGCGCCCGACCAGCGCCGCGGTGTGCAGGTCGCCGATCAGCGCGTAGTCCTCGATGCGCATCGGCCGCAGTCTGACCGAACGCCCGGGCGCGAAACACGTATCCAACGCCCGGGCAAGCTCACTGAGAGCGCCGAGCCGTGTGCAAGGATGCCGGACCGTGAGCGCCGCACTGCACAGGCTCGGGGCTCTGATGGTGCGGGGAGCGCCCTGGGTCGTGATCGGCTGGGTCGTCGTCGCCGTGGCCCTGGTCCTGATAGCCAACTCCGCCGGGCGCCCGACGAACAACGACCTCACCCTCCCCGGCACCGGTTCGACCGAGGCCACCGACCTGCTGGACAAGGACCTGCCCGACCAGGCCAACGGGAGCGTCCCGATCGTGATCGAGACGAAGACCGGCACTCTCGCCTCGGGCTCGAACAAGACCGTGGTCGAGAACACGGTCAAGTCGCTGGCGAAGAACAAGTACGTCCGGCAGGCGATCAGCCCCTACTCCGACCAGGCCTCGGACCAGATCACCAAGGACGGCAAGATCGCCTACATCGCCCTGGCGCTCAAGGTCTCCTCGGGCGACCTCGACGAGTCGGAGGCACAGAGCGTGCTCGACGCCGCCGAACCGGCGAAGAGCACGCCCGGGCTCGAGGTGTCCGCCGGCGGCTACCTGGGCCAGGAGCTCTCCTCGCCCAGCACCCACCTGAGCGAGGTGATCGGGGTGCTCGCGGCGCTGATCGTGCTCCTGTTCACCTTCCGGACGCTTCACGGCGGCGCCGCTGGCGCTGACCACCGCCGTCGTCGCGCTGCTCGCCGGCCTCGCCATCGTCGGACTCGCCGGCCATGCAATCGACGTGCCGACGATCGCGCCGACGCTCGGCATCATGCTCGGCCTCGCCGTGGGGACGGACTACTCGCTGTTCATCATCAGCCGCCACCTGCTGCTGATGGACGAGGAGGGCGTCCCACCGGAGCGAGTCGATCCCACGCTCGATGGCATCGTCCGGATCGGCGGTGGTCTTCGCCGGCACCACCGTGATCCTGGCGCTGCTCTGCCTCTACTTCAGCGGCATCCCGTTGGTCAGATCGCTCGGCTACACGACCGCGATCGTGGTCGCGCTCGCGATGCTGGCGGCCACCACCATGTTGCCGGCCTTGCTCGCCCTGGTCGGCACCCGGATCAAGTCCCTGCCGTTCCGACTCTTCGCCCGGAGCAAGGAGGAGATCCCGAAGAAGGGGTTCCCGAGGCTGGCCGAGCGGCTCCGCCGGCATCCGCTGGTGTTCACCCTGCTGGGCCTGGCCGTGCTGGTGGTGCTGGCGCTGCCGATCCGCGACATGAGGCTGGGAGCACCCGACTACGGCCAGCTGCCCAAGGACACCACCGAGCGCCAGGCCTACGACGCGCTGGCCAAGGGGTTCGGCGTCGGCACCAACGGGCCGCTGCTGGTCGCGGTCTCGCTTCACCCCCCGGCGCAGCCCGACACCAAGCAGCTCAACCAGGTCCAGCAGCAACAGGCAGCTCAGGAGCAGCAGGCCGAGGTGGCCCAGCAGGAGGCGGTCGCCGCCGGAGAGCCTCCGCCCCAGCCGACCGCCAAGCAAGAGCAACAGCAGCAGCAGGCCGAGCAGGAGGAGTCGTTCCTGAAGACGCCCGCGAGCGACCCGCGGCTGACCAACCTGGAAAACGAGATCGGCAAGCAGAGCGACGTCGCCTCGGTCTCCCTGGCGGAGACCGACAAGAGCGGCACCGCGGCGGTCTTCGCGGTGACGCCGAAGACCTCCCCGTCGGCCTTCGCCACCCAGGATCTGGTCAACCACCTGCGCGACGAGACGATCCCCGACGCGAGCAAGGGGACCGGGATGAAGGCCTACGTCGGCGGCACCACCGCCGGCTACATCGACCTCGCCGACAAGATCGGCGCCAAGCTGCCCCTGGTCATCTTCATCGTCGTCGCGCTTAGCTACCTCCTGCTGGCCATCGTCTTCCGCAGCGTCGTTGTCCCCCTGACCTCGGCGCTGCTCAACCTGCTGGCGGTCGTCGCCGCCTATGGCATCCTCACCGCGGTCTTCCAGAAGGGCTGGGGAATCGGGCTGATCGGGCTCGACGGCCCGGAGCCGGTGGTCAGCTACGTACCCCTGATGATGTTCGCGATCCTCTTCGGCCTCTCGATGGACTACCAGGTCTTCCTGGTCTCCCGGATCGCCGAGCTGCATCAGGGCGGCGAGCCCAACAGCCAGGCGGTCAGCGTCGGTCTGGGGCGATCGGGGCATGTCGTCTTCGCCGCGGCGACGATCATGTTCTCAGTCTTCTTCAGCTTCGTCATCAACGGCAACCCGATCGTCAAGCAGTTCGGCGTCGGCCTCGCGGTCGCCGTCGCCCTCGACGCCCTCGTGGTGCTGATCATCGTCCCGGCGATCATGGAGCTGGTCGGCGAGCACAACTGGTACATGCCGGGCTGGCTCGAGCGCCTGCTGCCCAACCTGCGAGTCGAGGGCGACGAGAAGCTCAAGCACGACGTGGCGCCGAGCTAGCCGCGCCGACTGCGCCCGGCGGCTACCTACAATCACCGTCGTGGCGATCGAGTTAGACGAGGTGAAACGGCTGATCTCCGAGGCGCTTCCGGGCGCCGAGGTCGAGGTGGTAGACGAGGGCGGCGGCGATCACCTTCGCGCGATCGTCAGCGCCCCCCAGTTCGAGGGGCTGTCGCGGATCGAGCAGCACCGCCTGGTCAAGGGCGCCGTGCAGGAGCGGATGGACGACGGCTCGATCCACGCCCTGTCGATCGCCGTCGGTCCCTAGACTTCAAGAGCGATGACTGAGCCGACCCTCAAGGACAAGGTCGAGGAGCTGATCTCCGACAACCAGGTGCTCCTCTTCATGAAGGGCACCCCCGAGCAGCCGCGCTGCGGTTTCTCGATGCGCGTCGTCGGCGTGCTCGACCAACTCGGCGTCGAGTACGCGGCGCTCGACGTGCTGCCGGCGCTGGACCCGCTGCGCGAGGCGACCGGCGAGATCGCCGACTGGCGCACCTTCCCCCAGCTCTACGTCAACGGCGAGCTGGTGGGCGGCGCCGACATCGTCGAGGAGATGTACGACTCCGGGGAGCTGGCCGAGATGCTCGGCATTCCCCAGCCCGACGGCGCCTCAGCTGCACCGCAGCAACAGGCTCAGACGCAACAGCAGTCGGGCCCGCTGCAGATCGAGTCCTGAGTACCGGGCCTCGGCGCTAGACGGCTGCCTGCTCGGTGGTCTCTTCCTTCACCTGGAAGGAGGACCCGCAGCCACAGGCGGCGACAACGTTCGGGTTGTTGACCGAGAAGCCGGCGCCCTGGAGCCCGTCCACCCAGTCGATCTCCGAGCCGAGGACGAACTGCATGCTGGTCTTGTCGACGACCACGGAGACGCCTTGGTCGGTGAAGCGGTGATCGTCGTCACGCGGCTTGTCGAAGGCGAGGGCGTACTGGAAGCCGGAGCAGCCGCCGCCGCGAACCGCGACGCGGAGCGCCTGATCGGAGGTGTCCTGCCCCGCAAGCAGCTCCTTGACCTTGGCCGCGGCCTTGTCGGAGAGCGTGATCGGATCAGTCGTCTCAGTCATCGCTACACATTGTATAGGCCCGCCGGGCGCCGCCTGGCTAAGCGGAAAGCCGCGCAGCCAAGCCAAACCTGGACAGCTCGAGACCGCTGGAGACCGCTCCAGCGGGGTGGTGACTGGCGCACGACTGGCGCACGGGCCTAACGCCGCGCCAGCAGGCAACATGGATGCATGACTGCAGTAATTGCCCACCCTCAGCGCAGAAACAGCGGAGGGAACTTGTCAGGCTCGCGCCGAGTCATTTCGACGTAGCAGCGGACGTGGTACTTGCCCTCGGGCTCCTGGCCGTCCTCGACCGCAAAGGCGCTTTCGGTTGCGAGGCCGACCGTTAGCGCTCCGTCCTCCCGCGAGGTGACGGCGATTTCCTCGCGGTAGCCGAGCATCTCCCCGCAGCTATCGCAGCGCATCCCTGCCATGCGGAATGACCTTACCGCGCGATCCGCGCGGGTCGAGAGCCAGGGCGAGATACTGCGTGGGCGATGTCAGAGGAGAACGTCGAGGTAGTTCGCAGCGTCTATGAGCGGTGGAACAGGAACGACGGCGATCTGGCCATCGACCTGTTCGCTCCGGGGGTGGAGATTCGACAGATGGCGAGGCTCGTCGACACGGCGGGGACATTCCACGGCCATGAGGGTCTGCTTCGCTCCGCAGAGGAGTTGGATGATGCATTCGAGAGCATCGAGTGGGTGGCAGAGCGATGGACGGACGAAGGCGATTGGCTTGTCGTCTGGCTGCGAGCCGTCGCAGTGGGTGGACACAGCGGAGTCGAGACCGATTTGCACCTGGCGCATGCTTGGCGCGTACGAGGCGGTCGAGTCACGGACTTGCGCGTCTACGAAAGCGAAGAAAAGGCTCTCGAAGCCGCCGGGCTGCGACAGTAGGCGATGTCGCAGGAGAACGTCGAAGCGGCGAGACAGTTGATTCAAGCCTTCAACCGCCGGGACCTTGCGGCAATGACGGAGAGATTCGATCCCGAGATCGAGTGGACGCCTATCGGTCCCGCCGCGGTGGAACGCGCCGTCTACCGCGGCCGCGACGAGGTCTCGGGCGGGTTTGCCGCCACATGGGAGACCTGGGAGGTATTCCAGCTCAAGGAGCACGAGGCTCGTGATCTCGGTGACTCGGTCCTGTGGCTGGGACGCGCCCAACTGAAGGGCGGCGCCAGCCACCTGGAGCTCGACCAGGAGTTCGCGGTCCGCATCACGATAGACGGCGGCAAGATCGTTCGAATCAAGGGCTTCCGAACGTGGGACGAGGCCCTCGAAGCCGCCGGGCTGCGGGAGTAGGCCAGCTCACCGGGTCCCCTGGGCGGCGGCCCAATCGGGCATGGAGAATGACTCTGCCTGGGACGGACCGGGCCAGGGGCCCGGCCCATCCCGAACCACTCAATGTGAGTGGCTGCTGGTCACCTGGAAGCAGGCGACGTCGTACTGCGAGACGGCGTGAGAGTTGCCGTTCGCCGCCGAGGGTGTTCCTTCACTGCCGGCGTAGTGTTTCTCCGCCTTCGCGAAGCCGTCCGTGAAGAACCCGGCGGGCTCCGAGGTGGCTCCGAGCCCGCCGCACTCGGCGTTCGGCTGGCCCTTGCCACTGGGGTTCGGGGCAGCGACCGCCGGGCCCGCCGCAAACGCGGCGACGACCAGGGAGGCCATCGCGGCCAAGATCAATTTCCGCATGACAACTCCTTCCATTGGGAACGGTTGACGGCGCCTGCTCCTCCGCGGGGCAGGCGTCCGCTCGTGGTAATACGAGCCGACGGGCACGGAGGATTGGCCGGCCCGCCTAGCTGGGGGTCAGAGCCAGTCGGGCTTGCGCATTCGTCGACCTGGGGGGCCGGGGGGTCGGATCGTGAAGATTTCTAGAAATGAGCACCGCGCCCGTTCTTGGCGCCTGGCCTCAATGGCAATCAACAGGGAAGGGAACCCCTGCTCTGGACCTTTCAGTCACGACAGGGCGAGAAGGCGGCTCCGTAGCGGTCTACCCCCAGGGAAAGCTGGACCGGGCGACGGTCGGCAAACTGGAGGCGGTATTGCGCCATGCCGAAGCGTCTCAAATCCCGTTCCCGCGCAGACGCCGCTCGGGTCAGCTACATCGCCTCGAGCGAGGGTGCGGTTGCTCGCGCCTTTGAGGCCGCCGGGTTGGACGAGGTGTTGGATTACCGAGTGCCGGGCTGACTCCGGTAGGACGGCGCCCGCCAGGCGCGCCGAAGCCCTCGTAGCAGCCGGGCTGGGAGTAGGACGCTGAACACCCTGCGTGGCGGGCTCAGCCTCCCATGTAGTCCACGTGCCACCACTCGTCCGGAGCGTGGACCTTGCCCCATCCGTACTTCCATCCGATCTCGTCGATCACCGACCGCATCTCCGGCGTCGGGACGTCGACCGCCGTGCCGAGCTCGTGCGAGGAGGTGCCCGGCGGGTTCGCTGGTGCCCCCACCCCCGCCAGGAAGGCCGCGTAGAGCTGCGCCTGCTGCTCGTAGGTCCGGTAGGCCGAAACGGGGCCGCCCGGGTAGATGTCGACCCCGTAAACGCTCAGCGCCTCGGCGCGCATCGCGTTCCAGGCATCGGCGGCGGCAGGAGTGAGATGCAACTCGCCCCAGGGCGAGGGGACGTGGCCCATCCCGGGCGCCGGGACAATCGTCTCGAGAGAGTCGGTCCCGGTCGACGCCGTCGAGCTGGTGGACGTCGTCGTGGTCCCGCCTCCGCCCGCGATCGGCGGCGGCGATACGGCGGCGGTTCCGCTCGCCAGGGACGCGGCGCCCTCGGCGACCGTGGGGACGTACACGGTCGTCCCCTCGATCAGCATCGCGTCCTCGGGCAGGCCGTTGTAGACGGCGACCGTCCGGGTCGTCAGGTTGTTGGCCGTGGCGATCGACCAGAGCGTCTCCCCGGGCTGAACAAGGTGCGGCGCCGTCGCCTGAGCGGTGGAGGACGCAACCACGGTCACGGCGACCGCGAAGGCAACCGCGCCCCCGACGCGTCTCGACTGCATGGGACTCTCCTCTTTACCGGGTTGCGCTGAGCGTTAAAGGCTTCGCTGCACCCGTGGCTATCCCTACGATCGCGCGGGGCTGCAACGACGTACCCAGCACTGGCTGTTCGGGCGATAACCGCGCGGCGCCCACAGTTCCCTCGTAGCGGCGCATGGGTGGAGTTGCCCTCGAAGCCGCCGGGCTGCGGGAGTAGGCCAGCCACCGCTGGGGGCGGGGGCGACGATCGTGAAAATCTTCAGATTCGAGCACCCGCGCTCCTTTCCCGGGAGAAAAATTCTTCGGCGAGAAAAGGAGCTCAACCGCCCTCGCCACGCGCCTCAGCCCCGCGCTCGGCGTCGCCGAGGCCGTAGGCCCAGTCGAGGTATTCGAGGATTCGCCGCGAGTCGTGGATCACCTCGCCTCCGTCCACGAGCACGGGCACGCGGTCCTGCCTGGTCAGCTCCTGGATCTCGGGGCGCAGGGCACGCCGGTAGGGCACGCGCTCGACCCGGTGCTCGACGCCGAGCTTGCGCAGCCGCCTGGCCACGGCGCCGCAGGGGCAGAGCACGTTGGTGGGGGTGGGGCAGCGGTAGAGCACGCGCTGTTCCATCAGCCCTGCCCTCCGCGCCGCAGCAGGCGCGAGGGAATCTTCGCCGCGACCCCTGTCAGGCGCAGGGCGGCGTCCACGAGCTCGTGCCCCTCGGCGCGCTCTCCGAGCCGCTCGAGCTGCCAGCGGACGGTGTCCTCGAGCGTCTCCTCGTGCGGGCGCGGCTGAAAGCCGAGCTCGCGCTTGGCCTTGTCCGCGCGGTAGGTCCACCACTGCGTCCCCGAGAGGACCTCGTCCGCCGAGGTCGGCATCGGCAGCCCCGCGTTCTCGAGCGCCTCCACCACGGCGGCAGCGGGCGCCCCCGGCAGCCGGAGCGGGGGCGGTGGGACGTCCGCGATCCGGGCGAGGTCGGCGAACAGCCTCCCCAGGGTGAAGTTCCGCCCCGCCAGGATGTAGCGCTCGCCCTCCTGGCCGCGCTCGTCCGCGAGCAGATGGCCCTGGGCGACGTCGCGGACGTCGACGATGTTGAGGGCGCCGTCGACGTAGACCGGGATCCGCCGCATCAGCAGCCGGCTGACCAGCTGGTTGGAGGTTCCGCTCGGGTCGTTGGGGCCGAGCACGAATGAGGGGTTGACGATCACGACCGGCAACCCCCGCGCCGCCACGCGGGTCGCGACCAGCTCCGCCTCGTGCTTGGAGTCCACGTACGGGATGCTCAGCGATCCGCCGCTGTAGGGCTGGTCCTCGTCGGCGGTCTCACCCGGGGGCGCCGGGCCGATCGCCGCGATGGAGGACGTGAACACCGCCCGCTCGACCCCGGCGCGCATGGCTTCCTCCAATACGTTGCGCGTTCCCTCGACGTTGACCTCGAAGACGCGCTCGCGGTCGGCCCGGCGCAGCGAGGTGCGCCCCGCCACGTGGAAGACGCGGGCCACCCCGTCCATCGCCCCTCGAACCGAGTCGCGGTCGCAGACGTCGCCGACGGCGCGCTCGAACTCGATTCCCTCCAGAGAGGAGACGTCGCTGGTCTCGCGAAGCAGCAGGCGCAGGTTGTCGCCGCGCCGAGCCAGGGCGTGGACGAGGTGCGAGCCGATGAACCCGGAACCCCCGGTGACCAGGGACTTGGCCATGGCCGGATGGTAGGCGTGATACAACCGCCCCGCGTGAGCCCCTCCTCGCAGACCGCGATCGTCGCCGACACCACCTCCTATCTCCCCCGCGAGCTGCTCGAGCAGCACGCGCGTGCACCTGGTCAGCCTCTACGTCGGCCTCGAGGGGAGCCATGAGCGCGAGGCGGACATAACCGACTACGACGAGTTCTACGACCGCCTGCGCAGCGCCAGCGAGGCGGTCACCACCTCGCAGCCGTCTGTCGGAGATTTCGTCGAGGTCTACGAGCCCTTGCTCGCCGAGGGCAAGGAGATCGTCTCGGTCCACCTCTCCTCAAGCATCTCGGGCACCTACGAGAGCGCAATCCAGGCGCGCGAGCGCCTCGCCGCCGACGGCACGGGGGGCGACCGGATCCAGGTGGTCGACAGCCGCACGGCCGCCGGCGGCTTCGGGCTGATCCTCCTCGCCGCCGCCCACGCGGTGGAGGCGGGAGCGAGCGCCGAGGAAGCGGCAACGCGGGCGAACGAGGCGAGGAAGGCGACCAAGGTCTTCTTCTCCCTCGACACGCTCGAGTACCTGCGGCGCGGAGGGCGGATCGGCGCCGCCAGCGCCTGGATCGGCTCGACCCTGAAGATCAAGCCGATCCTCACCTTTGACGAGGAGGTCACCCCGGTCGAGCGGGTGCGGACCCGCACCCGGGCGATCGAGCGACTGGTCGACTACGCGCGCCAGCGCCACGAGGACGGCGCCGACGCCTGGATCGTGCAGCACATCCAGGACCCGGAGGCGGCCGCCCAGATGGTCGACGCCTGCCGGCCGATCTTCGGCTGCGACCCGGTCTTCACCTCCGAGATGGGCCCGGTGGTCGGGGCCCACGCCGGGCCCGGCCTGCTCGGGGTGGGCGGCACCGACCCTGCTCTGCTGGGCCGAAGCTAGCCTCGGCGCCGGCTGAGGGCGACGATGCCGCCGACCACGAAGCCGACCACGCGCGGCGCCGAGCACCAGCTCGGTCTTGTGCTGACGGATCTGGTTTCCGACGTTGGTGATCTCGCCCCAGCGGGTGCGCAGGGCGTCGACCGAGCGCGACAGCTCCTGTCGCTGGCGGACGATGTCCTGGCGGATCTGCTCCGAGCTGCGGGTCCCCGGGGCGGGCGTCACCCGCTGTCCGTCGTAGGCGGAGCCGACCGCGCCGCCGGTCTGGGGCTGGTAGGCGGTGTCGGTCACGGTGAATCCTCCTTGCTCTCGATTCCGCTCTCGACCTTGCTCTCAAAGCCGTTCTCGAAGCTTGCCTTGATCTCCTTCGCCTGCTCGATCGCCATGTCCGGGGTCGGGGGCGCGGACTTCTCGAACAGCTTCTTGGCGATGAGTCCGGCGATCGCGGCGACGATCAGGAACAGCGCGGCCTCGACCAGGAAGCCCGCCCAGATGTCGTTGCTGAAGAAGAGGTCGTCGAGCAGCCAGGCGATGCCGTGCATGATCATCGCCAGGGCCATCAGCACGAAGACGCCGGCGGCGACCGCGGTCACCGAGCCGCGCAGCAGGCTGTTGAACTTCTCGGTGACCTCGGTCTTGGCGAGCTCGATCTCCTCGCGGACGAGGACCGAGGCTCGGTCGGAGACCTCGAAGACGAGCTCGCCGACCGTCATCTCCTCCGGCCCGCGACCGTTGCCGTCCCCGCTCTGAGGGCCGGTCGCGTCCGCGGGCCCGGTCGACGAGGGTGCGCCTGCAGTCGACGACCCGCCGTCCGGCGCCGCGGCGCCGGCGGACTCGGACGGTCCGCCAGCCGGCGCGCTCGATGCGGCGTCGTCGGCCTGCTTGCTCTCCTCGGGCTTGGCGCCCTCGGTCTCGTGGTCGCTCACTGTGGGGGCTCCTCGTTGAATGTGCGCCGGTAGATGACCTCGGAGAGCCGGTGCGCGGCGACGCTCGCCAGCGCCCCCATCGCGGCCAGCAGGCCACCCCAGATCAGTCTGCGCATCAGGTCGTTTTCCACCTTGGCCTCAGTCTCGCGCTACTCGGTCTCGGCTTGGGAGTAAACCAAGTCTTGCTCGGCGCCACCGGGGCGGCTCGGCCCGCGCTCGGCGTATTCGGCCCAGCGCTCGAAGAAGGCGCGATAGACCGAATAGGTCCAATCCTCGTCGATCGCCTCGAGGATGCCGTGCGCCCCCGCGGGCACGATCCAGATTCGGACCAGGTCGTTGCCAGCCGAGGCCTCGGCCAACATGCGGGCGTGCTCGACCTTGACGATCGGATCGTCCTCGGGATGGAGCACAAGCACCGGCACCTTGGCGTCCGCGATGTGGTTGACCGCGGCGGCCCGGCGCCAGATCTCGTCGGCATCGAGCCCGTAGTAGGGGGCGGAGACGATGTCCATGACCCTGAGCATGTCCTCCGCCTCGGGCGGCCAGCGGCCGGAGCGGACCCGCGAGGTGAGCGCCGCCTTGAAGGCGTAGTGGATGGGAAAGCGCGGGTGGTTGCGAGGGACGGGCTCGGAGAGGCGCTCCCAGGCCCGCTTCGGGTCGGCAGGGGGCGAGACCGCGAGGATGCCCCCGTCGAGCGCGTCCGTGACCCCGCCCAGGTGACAGGCATCGAGCACCGAGGAGGCCCCGAGCGAGATCCCCAGCGCGCCGACGCTGGTGGAGCCGAGCTCCTTCATGTAGCGGGCGAGGGCGACGATGTCCTCGCCCTCCTTCCAGCCGCCCGTGGAGGGGGCGCTCGAGGTGATCTCGGTGAGGCCGAAGCTGCGCAGGTCGAGCGCGGCGACGTTGAAGCCCCAGTCGTAGAAGGCATGGACCGCGATCTGACGCACGTAGTCGAAGCGGCTCGAGGTGAAGAGGCCGTGGACGACGATCAGCCCCGGCCGCGCCGCCTCCTGCAGCGCGATCGTGGCGGCGATCCGCTCGCCGTCGGCGCCCTCGAAGACATGGTCCTTGAACTGGCCGGGGTAGCGATAGCCGAGCACCGACCCCTCGCGCTGCTGGGCGAGGACGAAGTTGGAGATGTCGGCGAACCCGCGGCGCAACTCGGCGCGCTGGCTGGGATGCAGATGGTGTTGGAGACGCTCCAGCTCCCGCATCAGGTCGCTCATCGATCGCTCCCGGGGCGGGGGCACGGGAAGCGACCGCGGGCGGCGGCGCTCCAGCTTGACCAGCATGTCCCGAACCCATCCGCCGACGGCCTGGCCGAGCAGCCACAGCGGCAGCGCGACGATGCCCAGGATGACGTTCGCGACCTTGGCGGCGCCGTGCAGGACGCGGTCCTGGCGGCGGGTTCGAGCCAGCCCTTCCCACATGGGCTCAGCCTAGAAGAGTCAGGCGGTCAGCTCCTCGGCCGCCAGCCGCGGCTCGAGCCCGGCGCAGATCGTCTCCACGATCAGCTGCTTCGAGCGCTCAGCCTCCGCGTCGGAGAGCGCGACGCCGTCGAAGATCCAGCGCGTGAGCAGCTGCTCGATCGCCCCGTAGAAGACCAGGGAGACGAACTCGGCCGAAACGTCGTCGCGGAACTCTTCAGCCGCCTGAGCCTCGGCAACGATCTTCGCCACCAGCTCGTACGCCTGGTTGATCTCGGCCAGATGCGTGCGGCCGAAGGAGTTCGCCGCCCGGGTGACCTCGACGATGATCACCTTCATCAGGTCCGGGTCGTGGCGGTAGGAGTCGATGATGAAGCCGGCGACCGCGGCGAGCTTCTCGCGCGATGTGCCGCCCTCCCGGTCGGCCTCCTCGGTGGCCGCCAGCAGCAGGGACCAGCGCTGGGTGAAGAGCTCGTTGAGCATCTGCTCCTTGGAGTCGAAGTAGTGATAGACGAGGCCGTAAGCCACCCCCGCCTGCGCCGCGATGTCGGAGACGCGGCAGTTGTGAAAGCCCTGCTGTGCGAAGACGCGGATGGCGGCATCCAGGATCACGCGGCGCTTGTCGAC
>CAVVBU010000015.1:0-29430 GCA_963746615.1 uncultured Solirubrobacterales bacterium
CGCGTCGATCGCGCGCTGCACCTCGTCCAGCGTCGGTGACTCGATCAGCTCCCGGGAGCCACCGGGCCCGAAGACCACTACGGCAGGTTGAGCCGGCAGGCGCCGCTCCGCGGCCAGCTGCGAGTCGGCGGTGACGATGTCGGCGACCTCGGGATCATCGAACTGGTCGCGCCACCGCGGAACGTCCAGCTCGAGGACCCCCTGCGCCACCTGCTCGAGGAGGTCCTGGGTGACGCCCCTCTTCTCCGCCTGATCCTGGTTGCGGAAGAAGAGGTCGATGTATTGCCACTGACGCCCCTGCAGGCCGGCGTCGGTCGCGGCGTAGGCGGCGATCTGGGTGCTTCGCTCTCCGAGCGAGAAGTGGTGGAAGTCGAGCTTGATCTCGCCGCCCCGCACCTGATCCTCGATCAGCGGATCGATCGTGCGCAGCTGCCACACGTCGCAGTCCTGGCACTGCAGATCGTTGAACACCTGCACCGTGACCGGCGCCGACGACGGGCCCAACACCGCGCCGTCCTGGGGGATCCCGGCGATCAGCTTCTGCACCGTGCCGGCTCCCTCGATCTCGATCGGGTTGTCGTTGCCCTGGTCGAGGGCGATGCTCCCGAGCCCGACCAGTATGAGCGCCACCGCCAGGGCGATCACGATCACGCCGACCAGTCGAGGCCGGCGGCGCTGGAACCCGGGCTCGGTCAACCGGCGACGGCCTTGTAGTAGCGGACCGCGAGGCCGGTGAGGAGCGTCCGAAAGCCCTCCTCGACCGGCGTGCCGGTGGACTCGGACCAGCTCTCCAGCCCCCGGCCCTCGATCGCCTCGCTGCGCGCGACCACCTCGTCGACGAGCTCGGGGTGCTGGTCGCAGAAGAAGGCCCCCATCGAGTAGAGGTCGGTGTCCATCAGCGACTCGATGAAGTCGCCGTCGGCGGCGTCGGCGTGCTCAGGGCGTCGGAATGCTAGGGCGAGCCGCCGCGGCTCTCGGATAGGGTGCGGAGGTGGCCGACCGCGACCAGATCATCACCTTCTGCGACGAGCTGCTGGACGTCGGCTCGTTCGACGACTACGGCCCGAACGGGCTGCAGGTGCCGGGCGCCGGCGACGTCGCGAAGGTCGCGTCAGCCGTCTCGGCCAGCCGCGAGAGCTGGAGGCGTCGATCGCCGCCGGCGCCCAGCTGGTGCTCGTCCACCACGGCCTCTTCTGGGAGTTCCGCCCGCGAGCGCTGACCGGGCGATGGCCGAGCGGCTGCGCGTTCTGCTCGACGCCGACCTCTCGCTCGCCGGCTACCACCTGCCGCTCGACGCCCACGCCGAGATCGGCAACAACGCGCTGCTCTGCGAGGGGTTCGGCTTCGAGCCTGACGGCAGGATCGGCGAGGGAACGGGGAGCCCATCGGCGTCGTCGGCCGCAGCTCGGAGCCCGTGCCGATCGCCGAGCTGGTGGCGCGGGTCGACGGCCGGTCAGCCGCAAGCCCCTGTTTCAGGGGGCGGGTCCCGACCAGGTGCGGACCCTCGGCTGCGTCTCGGGCGCCGGCAGCTCCTCGGTGCACGAGGCGGCCGCGCTCGGCCTCGACGCGTTGCTCACCGGCGAGGCCGCCGAGCCCGCGATGGCCGACGCTCGCGAGGCCGGACTTCACTTCATCGCCGCCGGCCACTACGCGACCGAGACGCTGGGCATTCGGCGTCTCGGCGAGCTCGTCGCCGAGCGCTTCGGGCTCGAGCACGAGTTCGTCGACGTGCCGAACCCGGTCTGAGCGGCTCTCCTGCGGGCGCGGCCGGCTTGCCCCGCCCAACCCGCTGCCCCGCTATTTGCGGCGAAATCGGTTGACACGTCGCGCGGAGGCGATATATATGGATGCGCAGATATTGACGAGGAAAGGGGTATCGATGGCCGTTCACCTGACGCCCACCGAGCTCGCCGACGAGTTGCACATGAAGCGTCGCGAAGTGATCTTGAAGTGCCAGCAGATGAGCGTCCCGATCTTCAACGGCCGCATCGACAAGACCCTCTTCGTCGCCTCCCTGAACGCGTTTCGGCCGGCAACAAGCAGGCCAGGCCTAGCGGCCACCAGCCCGGCCTCGGAGGACCGCCCCGCCCTGGCCAGGCGGCCAGCCGCTCAATAGACTGCCGTCAGGGCCGTCAGGGCCGTCGCGCCGATGCGGCGGCGAGCTCAGCTTCGAAAAGCGAGGAGAGGATGGAGACAGCCACCGCGCCGGCCGGCGCCGCCGCGACCAGCACCCAGAGCAAGACGATCGCGGACCTGCTGCCGCTCGCGCTCGAGCGCACGGGGGGGCGACCGCCGTCACCTACAAGGACGAGTCCGGCCAGTGGGTCTCCAAGACCTACGACGAGGTCGGCGAGATCGTCCGCGAGCTCTCGCTGGGGTTGATCGACATCGGCGTCGCCAAGGGCGACAAGGTCTCGATCCTCTCCAACACACGTCCTGAGTGGACCTATTTCGACTTCGCGGCGCTCTCCGCCGGCGCCACCGTGGTGCCGATCTACCAGACGAACTCGCCGGAGGAGTGCCAGTACGTGCTCGAGAACTCAGACGCCAGGGTGGTGGTCGTCGAGGATTCCGAGCAGCTCGCCAAGGTCCGCGAGATCCGCGACCGGGTGCCGAAGCTGGAGCACGTCATCCTGATCGAGGGCGACGCCGACGACGCGATCTCCGCCCAGGAGCTGATCGACCGCGGGGCCGGGCGGCAGGCCTCCGAGTGGGAGCAGCGCTGGCGCTCGGTCACCCCAGACGACATCTGCACGTTCATCTACACCTCGGGCACCACCGGGCCCCCCAAGGGCTGCGTGATCTCCCACGGCAACTACCGCTCGATGGTGACCATGGCGCTCGACCAGGACGTGCTCGAGGCCGACACGATCACCTACCTCTACCTGCCGCTGGCTCACTCCTTCGCCCTGCTGATCCAGCTGCTCAGCTTCGACCTCGGCGGCAGCGCTCGCCTACTGGGAGCGCGACCCGCTCAAGATCATCCCGAACCTGGCCGAGGTCAGGCCCCATTACTTCCCCTCGGTGCCGCGGATCTTCGAGAAGATCTACACGGCGGCGACGGCCAGCGTGGAGAAGGCGGGCGGCCTCAAGAAGACCGTCTTCAACTGGGCGGTCGGCGTCGGCAGCCAAGGTCCGCGAGCGCGAGCGCGCGGGCAGGCCGATCGGCTGGCTGCTGCGCAAGCAGTATGAGTTCGCCGACCGCAAGGTGCTCTCCAACATCCGCAACCTCTTCGGCGGCCGCATCAGGCAGGCGGTCACCGGCGCGGCGCCGATCAACCCGGAGATCCTCCGCTTCTTCGACGCCGCCGGCGTGCTCGTGGTCGAGGGCTGGGGGATGACCGAGACCTCGACGGCGGCGACGATCTCTCGCCCCGATGCCTTCAAGTTCGGCACCGTCGGGCGGCCGTTCCCCGGCTGCGAGATCAAGATCGCCGACGACGGCGAGATCCTGGTCAAGGGCCCGAACGTGTTCCAGGGCTACTACAAGAACGAGGAGGCGACCAGGGAGACGCTCGTCGACGGCTGGCTGCACACCGGTGACATCGGCGAGATCGACCCCGACGGCTACCTCAAGATCACCGGCCGCAAGAAGGACATCATCATCACCGCCGGCGGCAAGAACATCACCCCCGCCAACCTCGAGGCCGAGATCAAGCAGAGCCAGTGGGTCTCCCAGTGCGTCGTGATCGGCGACCGCCGGCCCTATCTGGTGGCGCTGGTCACGCTCGACCTGGAGGAGTGCGCGAAGCTGGCCGAGGAGAAGGGCTGGCCCACCGACTCGGCGGAGCTGGCGAAGCATCCGGGCATGCGCGAGCTGATTCAGGACCACCTCGACAAGGTGAACGAGAAGTTCGCCCGGGTCGAGCAGGTGAAGAAGTTCGAGATCCTCCCGCACGACCTCTCGCAGGAGGGCGGCGAGCTGACCCCGACCCTGAAGGTGAAGCGCAACGTCGTCGCCGACAAGTACGCAGACGAGGTCGAGACGCTCTACGCGAGGCTAGGGTCCCGCGATCCGGTGCGAGGCCGTGCAGGCGCACGCCGCCGTCGTCGCCCGGAGCGACTTTCGTCGAGCGACGGATCAGCCGGCGTAGGTGATCTTGAGCGTCCACCGCCACGGGGGTGTGACGATAGGCGCGGACGCGAAGCGGCGTGACCGCGCCGCAGGCCTTCACCTTGGCCTCGATCTTGGCGCCGCGGAACGATGTGGCGGCAGCGACTCGGGCCCCAGGTGCTGACCATGCTTCGGGCCGCCTGCCGTCGGCGACCAGCTTGGCCATCGCGGCCTCGTTGTTGCGGAGAGAACTGGATCAGGGTGAGCTCCAGCCCTCGAGGCCAGCCGCTCACCTGCATGAAGTCGGCGCACCTGGCGGCTCGACAGCGGCGAGCTGATCGGGGTCTCCGCCGGCGCGTCACCGGGGCCGGGAGGACCAGCGCGCCAAGGGCGACCAGGGCGGCAGCAGCGGCATGGCACGGCGGGCGCGGCGATCTGCATGGAGCGGGATCCATCCCGCTTCACTTCTGCCGCCGGACCGTCCCTGCCTGCGGCAAGTCGCCGATGCAAGCGACCGTGCGCGTCCCCCGCGCCCGGCCGGGTGGCGACAGCCCTTTCCGCGCGGGTCGGACCAGACGCGATGGCCAGCAGCTACCGCGGCGCCGGGCACTCGCAAACTCCGGCTTGGCGAATCGCCATGCCGTCCCGTGGTCCCGTGCCCGCAAGCTCGGGCCCACGAGGGTCCGCCTAGCTCGCGCCCGGACTCCGACTGGCGCGAGCAGGGCGCCCGTCGTCTGCTCGAGCACCCGGCGCCAGGCCGAGATCTCCTCGGCCTCCTCGGTCTCGACCGTGTCGATCACCTGGCGCACCCGGCGGGCCGAGATCTCGATGCCGTGACGGGCGGCGATCTCCTTGTAGCGCTCGTAGTCGCGCGCGAGCTTCAGCGGTCACCGACTCGAAGCCGTGCTTGGCGATCCGCAGACGCGCCGAGTAGTCGAGGATCGAGGTGCCGAACATCAGCTCGTCGTCGTGCTCGGGCTCGATCAGGATGATGTCGACGTCGGGGAAACGCTGGTTCCAGGACTCGACCGCGCAGGTGCAGGCGGTTGTGGGCCATCAGGCGGAACGCCTGGTTGCCGACCGCCGGCATGCCGCAGGTCGGAGACGCGGCGCACGCGCGAGCCGAAAATCGTCGGGATCTCGCTTCTAGAAGTCGTTGACGTAGGGCACCAGCGGGTTGACGACGACGATGAACTTGGCCCCGGCGCTCGACCGCGACGTCGATGTTGGTTGTCGAGGTGATTCCCCCGTCCATCAGCTGGCGGCCCCTGAGCTCGTAGGGCTCGTAGACCAGCGGCAGCGCCGTCGAGGCGGCGACCGCGCGGGAGATCGGCACGTCCTCCCACTCCCCCTGGCCGAGCACGATCCGCTCGGCCGTGTCGACGTCGGTGGCGGTGATCAGCAGCTCGCGCTCGAGCTCGCGGAAGTCGTTGGAGCGGTCGGGGTCGGAGAGCACCTCGCGCATGTAGCTCTCGATCCCGCGGTTGTGGTAGATGCCGGGCGGCAGCCCCTCGGCGACCCCCGTCGCCGCGTCCATCAGCGAGATCTCGCCGATGTGCGTAGCGAGATGCCGCAGGGTCGCCGACCAGGCGAAGCGGCAGCTTCGCCACTCGCCCGACGAAGCCGCGATAGTTGGGGCGCAGGAGCGTCCGCAAGGCGGGGTCCTCGATCGGCGAGGGAAGCGCTTTGTTGAGCACCCGCATCATCTCCTCCGGTGTCACCCCGTTGGCGACCATGCTGGCCACGAACGAGCCCGCGGAGGTGCCGACGTAGACGTCGAACTCGTTGACGGTGCGATTCACTGCGAGCAGGTCGAAGGCGCGCAGCGCTCCGATCTCGTAGACGCCGCCGGTGAACCCGCCCCCACCGAGGACCAGCGCCGTCTTCGCGCCGCCGCGCCGCGATCGGCGCCTCACCCGAGAGACCCTGGCCTTTCCGTCAGGGCCCTCGAGCTGGACCACCTTGCCCATGACCCGGACCGTTATAGCAAGCTGGTGGGCCAGCCAGGCGCGTGCGTGGGTGCGTGCGTCGAGGGTGGGCGCTACCCTGCCGCGGCTCGCCGGTTCTATGGCCGTGGCCCGAACAGCGACAAAATCTCGCATGCGCGCTCTTGCCGCCGGCGCCCTGGCGGCGCTCGCCGGCGCGCTGCTCGGCGCTGCCCCTGCGTCGGCCGCCGCCCCGGACAGACCCGGCCACTCGCCGCTCGCGGCGTCGGCGGCCGCGACCGCGACCACGGCGGTCTCCGGAACCAAGCTGCGCCGCGGGCTCGTCGGGCAGCTCCGGCGGGTCGGCGGAGCGAGCGGAGCCTGGGTCGAGGACCTGAGCGCGGGCAGGGTGCTGCTGCGGCGCTCGGACCGGCGTCCGTTGATCATCGCCTCGAACATGAAGCTGTTCACCACGGCGACCGCACTGGGCCGGTTGGGGCCCAAGGCGCGCTTGCCCACCGAGCTCTGGGCGGTGGGTGAGCTCGACGGGGGGATCGTGCGCGGCGACCTGATCCTGCGGGGCGGCGGCGACCCGCTGCTGGACGGCAAGGGCTTGGCAAGGCTCGGCGCCAAGCTGGCGGCCGCGGGCGTGCGGCGGGTGACTGGCCGCCTGCTGTACGACGAGTCCGTCTTCGACAGCGAGCGTTATCCGCCCGAGCAGGGAATCACCGGCGGCCCCTACCTGGGCCGGCTCTCGGGCCTCTCGTTCCTCAAGGGAGCGCCCCGCGATCCCGCGCGGAGCGCCGCCCGCGCCCTGATCGCCAGCCTCAGAAAGAGCGGCATCAAGCTTCGCAAGGGGACCGACGCACGTCCGACCAAACCCGATCGGCCCAATAGGGAGCTGCTCGTCCAGATCCGCTCGGCGACCGTGCGCGATTTGATCGCCGCGACCAACGTCCCCTCCGACAACTTCCTCGCCGAGATGCTGCTCAAGTCGATCGGCGCGAAGGTGAGCGGGCGGGGGACGACCCGGGGGGGCGGCAACGCGGTCGCCGCCTTCGCCCGCAAGCGCGGCGCCCAGGTCGCCGCCATCAACGGCTCCGGCCTGAGCCGCGCGGTGCGCTCCTCGCCGCGCTCGATCGGCAAGCTGCTGGGCGCGATGGAAGCCGACGAGGAGCTCAGCGCTCCCTACCTGGACTCGCTCGCCGTCGCCGGCAGGACGGGCACGCTCTTCGACCGCATGCGGGGCACCGCGGCGGAGGGCCGCTGCCGCGGCAAGACCGGGACCCTGACCGGAGTCAGCGCGCTCTCGGGCTACTGCTTCGTCGGCGGCCGGGTGCTGGCCTTCTCGATCCTGATGAACGGGGTCGACATCACCCGCGCCCACGCGGCCCAGGACCGGATGGCGGCGCTGATCGCCCGCTACAGGCCCTAGCCAACCGGCCCTAGGAGCGCCGGCTCTTCGGCTTCTTCGGCTTGGGCGTAGCCTGGCAGCTGATCGGCGCGGGGTCGACGCGGTCGCGCGTGGCGAGCTCGCTGTCCGCGGGGCCGGGCCCGCAGTTGATGCGTAGGTCCCGCCTGCCGTCCTTGGCGACGAGGACGTCTGCACCGACGCCGCCGAAGAGGCTGTCCCGCCCCTTCTGGCCGAAGAGCGCGTCTGGGCCGCGGCCGCCGAGCAGACGATCGTCGCCCTGGAAGCCGATCACCCCGTCGGAGCCGGTCCCGCCCGAGACCAGGTCGGCACCGCCGCCGCCCGCCGGCACGTCGCGTCCGTCCTGGCCATAGATCCGGTCCGCCCCGGCGCCGCCCTGCATCACATCGTCTCCCCCGCCTCCTTGGATGATCGCGCCGAACCGCCGCGGCACCGCGCCGTCACCCTTGGAGTCGATCATCATCACGTCGTCGCGGTCACCGAGCACGGCGCTGATCAGCTTGACGCCGCCGGCGCCGCAGCTCACCTGATTCGGGTCGACCGCGGCGCAGGCGGGGTCGGTGGTGACGATCCCCGCCTCGTCGGTGATCACGAGCGCCCCAGGGGCGGGTGCGGCCTGGAAGGCGACCTCGACCTTGTTCACCTCCAGCGGCAGCCCGCCGATCCGCAGCGCCCCTTCACCGGTCACGGACGCCTCGGACGCCGAGGCCACGCCGGGAAGCGCCAACCCGACGGCCGCCAGGCCGGCGAGGACGAGAGCGCGAGCTGCGCGCTTGAGGGGAGGCGACATGGAGAGTGCGCTGGGCGTAATCAGGGTCGGGGGGCCTTCCCTGCCCCGCTTCCGAAACACCAAGGGGCGGCAAGAGTAGCGGCAGGGCGAGGTCAGGCTCTGCCGAGCAGCTTGCGCAGGCCCGCCTCGTCGAGCACCTCCGTGCCCAGCTCCTCGGCCTTGGCGAGCTTCGAGCCGGGGCTGTCGCCGGCGACCACATAGTCGGTCTTCCTGGAGACCGAGTTGACGACCTTTCCTCCCGCCCGCTTGATCAGCTTGGTCGCCTGCTCTCGGGAGAGGTCGGCGAGCGTCCCCGTCAGCACCAGCGTCCTGCCCTCGAGCGGGCCGCCCTCGACCCTGCGCTCGGACGGGTCGAGCTCCATCCGCAGTCCGGCCCTGCGCAACCTCCCGATCAGCTCCCTGGTCCGTTCTTCGGACAGCTCCTCGACGATCTGCTCCGCCAGGATCGGGCCGATGCCCTCGGCCTGCTCGACCTGCTCGGGCTGAGCCGCCAACAGCGTGTCCATGGTGCCGAAGTGCTCAGCCAGGGATTCGGCGTTGACGTACCCGACGCCCGGGATGCCGAGCGCGTAGAGCACGCGCGAGAACGGCCGGCGCTTGGAGGCCTCGATCTCCTCGACCAGGTTCTGGGCGGAGATCCGGGCGAAGCCCTCGAGCTCCTCGATCCTCTCGGCCGTCAGCTCGTAGATGTCCGCGGCGTCGGAGATCAGGCCCTCCTGGAGGAAGCGTGCGGCGTTCTTCTCACCCAGCCCCTCGATCTCCATCGCCCCGCGGAAGTGCTTGACGTGCTGGAACAGCTGTCCGGGGCAGCCGGTGCGGTTGGGGCAGATCGTGAAGACCGAGTCCTCCGGCTTCACCGTGGGCGTCTTGCAGAGCGGGCACTTCTTCGGGGGCTTCGGCCTGCGCAACCCCTTCTTGCGGCGCTGGATGATCGGCGAGACGACCTGCGGGATCACGTCGCCGGCGCGCATCACCACCACCTCGTCGCCCTCGCGCACGTCCTTGCGCTCCAGGTCCTCCTCGTTGTGCAGCGTGGCGGTGCTCACCGTGACCCCGCTGACGTGCACGGGCTCGAGCATCGCGAAGGGGAGCAGGTGCCCCGTTCGCCCGACGTTCCAGACGATCCGATTGAGCCGGGTGGTCGCCGTCGTCGGCGGGAACTTCCAGGCGACCGCCCAGCGCGGCTCGCGGCCGGCGACGCCCAGCTCTCGTTGCAGGCCCCGGTCGTCGACCTTGACGACCGTGCCGTCGATCTCGAAGTCGAGCTCGTCGCGACGCTCCTCCCACCAACGACAGCGAGCCTCGACCTCGTCGATGCCGTCGTGCTGGGCGACATCGGGGTTGACCCTGAAGCCGCGCTCGCGCAGCCACTCGATCGTCTCGCTGTGACTGGCGGGCTCCCAGCCGCTGCCCGCGCCAATCCCATAGCACCAGATCGACAGGGGTCGGGAGGCGGCGATCTGAGGGTCGAGCTGACGGATCGAGCCCGCGGCCGCATTGCGCGGATTGGCGAAAGTGTGCTCGCCTGCCTCCGCGCGTTCCTCGTTGAGGCGGGCGAAGTCGGCCAGCGGCAGGTAGATCTCGCCGCGCACCTCGACCACCTTCGGGGCGTCCTCGACGCTGAGCGGAATCGCCTTGATCGTGCGCAGGTTCTGGGTCACGTCCTCGCCGATGCGGCCGTCGCCGCGGGTCGCACCCCGGACCATGACTCCGTTCTCGTAGGTGAGGGAGATGGCGAGCCCGTCGACCTTGGGCTCGGTGACGTAGCGGATCTCACGGCCACTGATGTCGAGGCGCTTCAGGCGGTTCTCGATTCGCTCCGCCCAGGCGAGCAGCTCCTCGGCGTTTCGGGCATTGCCCAGCGACAGCATCGGCTCGGCGTGCTGGACCTGACCGAACTTGTCCAGCGGCCGGCCACCGATCCTCTGCGTCGGGGAGTCCGGCGTAAGCAGCTCCGGCTGCTCCTCCTCGAGCTCGCGCAGCTCCCGCAGCAGCTCGTCGTACTCGGTGTCGGAGATCGCTGGGTCGTCGAGAACGTAGTAGCGGTGATCGTGGGCGGCGATCTGCTCGCGGAGCGCCTTGGCTCGACTCGCGGCGGCGCGGCTTGGTGTCCTCGCCCTGGCCTTGGCCGCGGTCACCGTCCCGACCGCGCTTCGCCCCCGGAGGGGGCGGCGCCGGATCGCGCCGTCGCCAGCATCGCTCCGAGATCCCACCCGCGCAGCCTCTCCAGGCCCGCGCGGTCGGTGAGATCGAAGTGGACTGGCGTCACCGAGATGCGGCCGCGCGCCACGGCGGACAGGTCGGAGCCCTCCTCGTCCTCGAAGGACGGCTCGAAGCCGTAGATCTCGTAGCGGCGGCGTTCGCCCTCGGGATCCTCCTCGACCAGCCTCAGCTCGTCGTTGTAGAGGCGCTTGCCGAGGTGCGTGACCTCGACGCCGCTGACCGCCTCCGCCGGGAAGTTGACGTTGAGCAGCGTGTCCGGCGGCATCGGGTCGGCGTCGAGCGCCCGCACCAGCTCGGCGGTGAAGCGCGCGCCGACATCGAAGTCGAACTCCCGCCCCCACCAGCCCATGCCGACGTTGGCCGCCTGCTGGGAGACCGCGACCGCCGGGATCCCCAGGACGATCCCCTCCAGCGCCGCCGCCACGGTGCCCGAATAGGTGATGTCGTCGCCCAGGTTGGAACCGTGGTTGATCCCCGAGACGATCAGCTCCGGGCGCTCCCCGAGCAGGCCCAGCTCGGCGAAGCGGACGCAGTCCACGGGGGTGCCGTCGGTCGCAAACCCGCTGGCGCCGTCGCCGAACTCCAGCTCCCGCACCCAGAGCGGCGAGCGGGTGGTGATGCTGCGGGCGGTGGCGCTTCGGTTCGAGTCGGGCGCGATCACGCTCGCCTCCACCCCGGGAAGCGCCGAGAGGGCCCGGCGCAGATCGTGCGAGCCCCTTGGCCTGAATGCCGTCGTCGTTGGTGATCAGAACGTGCACTGGATCGATTTTACGTTCGCGCCGACCGCGGACTTCACGCCGACGGCTTCCGCCCGGCTAGCTCGCTCGGCGCAGCTCGTCCGCTGCGCGATCGAGCTCGCTCTGCGCCTGCCCGACCAGCGCCTGCACTCGCCGGCGGGGTGCCCCGGCCCGCATCGCGTCCGGGATCCGGCTCCCCAGCAGCCGCTCGATGCTCGCCGAGAGCGAGGCATCGAGCTCCTCGAGCGGACCCTGCACGATGGCGAACCCGGTGTCGCCGGCCTTTTCCACGCTCGCCCGGGCAGCCCCCGGGTGCCCCGCCTCGTACGCCGCCAGCGCCTGCTGCAGGTCGACCTTGAGCGCCGGGATCTCGGCCGCCGCCCGTCCCGCGGAGGCGGGCGCCGACTGGTCGAATTGCGGCTCCGACTTCTCGCCGCAGGCGGCGAGGGGTGCCGCCAGGGCGCAGAGGACGAGGAGAGGCGCGAGCTTTCTCAGGGGAGCCAAGGGCGAGCGAATGCTAGTGGGCGAGCATCAGAGCCCACCGTCGCGATCAGTAGCGCACGGAGGCGAAATGGAGGCCGTGTGCTCGCGCGGTGTCGCCCGCGTGCTCGCGCGGGGCGCCGGCGAGCAGCCGCTCGAAGTCCTCGACCGTTCGCCGCCCGCAGGCGACCTCGAGCATTGTTCCGACCAGCACCCGGACCATGTTGCGCATGAAGGCGTCGGCCTCGATCCAGAGCTCGAGCAGCTCGCCCGGCCAGGGCGTCCCCGAGTCCCGGCCTCCTTCTGCCTGCCCGGGGGGCAGGGCGGAGAGCGAGTCGCGCCACCGGCAACGGAACACGTCGCGCTCGAAGCGCACGTGCTCGGTATCGGTCGGGGTGAAGGCGGTGAAGTCGTGCCTGCCGACGACCGCATCCGCGCAGCGGCCGAGTGCCTCCCGCTCGAGCGGGTGCGGCCACCACAGCGAGAGCCCGCGCTCGAACGGGTTTGGAAGCCGCGCCGCCAGCACCCGGTAGCAGTACGTGCGCGAGCGGGCGTCTCGGCGGGCGTCGAATCCGTCCGGGGCCTGCGCAGCCGCGAGCACCGCCAGATCGTCGGCCGTGATCCCGTTGAGGGAGCGGGCGAGCCCGCCGGGGGGCGGGCAGGCCAGCTCGAAGCTGGCCACCTGGCCCCATGCGTGAACGCCGGCGTCAGTGCGCCCGGCGACGCTGAGCCTGATCCGCTCGCCGAGGATCCGCTCGAGCCCGGCCTCCAGCTCTCCCTGCACCGTGCGCTGTCCGGGCTGGGCCGCCCAGCCGGAGAAGCCGCCGCCGAGGTACGCGAGGTCGAGCCTTGCCGTCGGCATGGTGCGCGACACTAGTGCCCGATGGGCGCTGACGAACCCGAGTCGGTCGGGCGCGAGGAGGCACGCCAGGAGCTGCGGGGCCGCAGCAGCGCCGCGGGCGTCGAGGTCACCAACATCCTGCTGATCCTGGTCGCGATCGGGCTCGCGGCCATAGCCGCCAACGAGCTGCACGACTGGGCCGAACTGGCGGTTCTCGCCGCGATCGTAGTCACCGTGATCGGCTTCATGATCGCGATCAGCCCGAATCGAAGGGCGTAGGTTGTGACGTAGGTCACCGACTGCCTCGCCCGATCGGCGTAGTCTGCACTCATCAGACCGAGGGGAGACAAATGGCGAACATGAACGTGACCGATCGGACGCAGTTCGACCGCGCCGATCTCGGAGCGGGGGGCGAGGGCATCCGCCGGGGCTCGGAGAAGGGCGCGGCGATCTACAGCGTGATCGCCGGGATCCTGGCCGTCGGTCTCTGCGTGCTGGCGGTGGCCATGATCGACAACTGGGCGCAGTGGGTGGTCCTGGGCGTCATCATCGCCACGACGATCGGCTTCATGATCGCGATCAGCCCCAACCGCCGCGGGTAGGAGCAAGGCCGCCGCCCCTTACACGGCATCCCCGCAAGCGAAGCTGAGGAGATGCCGGTTGATGATGGTCAGACGAGTTCGAGGAAGACCATCTCGGCCGAGTCCGACCGGCGCGGCCCGAGCTTGACGATCCGCGTGTAGCCACCGTTGCGGCCGCTGTAGCGCGGGGCGATCTCCTCGAACAGCTTGTGGACCAGGAACTTGTCCTGGTTCAGCTGCGACATCGCCTGGCGGCGCGCGTGCAGGTCGCCGCGCTTCGCCAGGGTCACGAGCTTCTCGAACTCGGGCTTGACCGCCTTCGCCTTGGGCTGAGTGGTCCGGATGCGCTCGTGCTCGATCAGCTGCTTCGAAAGGTTGCGCAGCAGCGCCTTGCGCTGCCCCGTGTCACGGCTGAGCTTGTTTCGCTGCTTGGAGTGGCGCATCGTCTGACCTCGGTTCCTGTCGTCTCACCTCGGCTCCCAGGGGCCGCGCAGGCTACTCCGGCCGCAGCGAAAGCCCGCGAGCGCGGAGCGTCTCCTGGACCTCCTCGACCGACTTGCGGCCGAAGTTCGGGATCGCGTTCAACTCCGACTCAGACTTGCGGACCAGCTCGCCGACTGTCTGGATGCCGGCGCGCTTGAGGCAGTTGTAGGACCGCACGCCCAGCTCGAGCTCCTCGATCAGGATCTCGTCGAGCCCATCGGCGCTCGGCCCGGCGCCCGCCGCCTCGGGCGCGCCGCCGTCGGTCGGTGGCACGGCCTCGCCGGTGAGCTCGTCCACGCGGTCGGCGGTGGTGAAGATCCCGAGGCTCTTGATCAGGATCTCGGCCGCATCTCGCAGCGCGGCGCCGGGCTCGATCGAGCCGTCGGTCTCGACCTCGAGCGAGAGCTTGTCGAAGTCGGTGCGCTGGCCGACGCGGGCGGAATCGACCGAGTAGGAGGCGCGACGAATCGGGGAGAAGATCGAGTCGATCGGAACAACGCCGATCGGCTGCTCCTCGGCCTTGTTCTCATCCGCCGGCGAGTAGCCGCGGCCGCGGCCGATCGTCAGGTACATCTCCAGCTTGGTGCGCTTCTCGAGCGTCGCGATCGGCGCATCCGGGTTGAGGATCTCGACGCCCGCGGGCAGGTCGATGTCCTTCGCCTTGACCTCGCCGGGGCCGGTCGCGACCAGCGGCGTCTCGACCTCGTCGGCGTCGGTGTGCATGCGCACGACGATCTCCTTGAGGTTGAGCACGAGATCGGTGACGTCCTGCTTCAGGCCCGGGATGGTCGAGAACTCGTGGGCCACGCCCTCGATGCGAACGCTGGTGATAGCCGCGCCGCCCAAAGACGACAGGAGCACGCGCCGAAGGCTGTTGCCGAACGTGTAGCCGAAGCCCTTGTCGAGGGGCTCGATCGTGAACGTGCCCTTGTTATCGGTCACGTCCTCGGCGCTGATCTTGGGGATCTGGAACTCTGGCAGGGTGGTCATCGCTTCCTCTACTTCTGGTCTGGGGTGTCTGAAACTACTTCGAGTACAGCTCGACGATGAGCTGCTCGGTGACCGGGGCCGAGATCTCGCTGCGCTCCGGCTGGCGCAGGACCTTGGCCGTGAGCGAGTCGTGGTCCGCCTGCAGCCAGGCAGGCACGCCTGAAGTCAGCTCCATCGCCCCGCGGACGGTGTCCGTGGAGGGGGAGCCGGCCTTGATCGCGATCACTTCATCGGGCCTCACCTGGTAGGAGGGAATGTCGACCCGGCGGCCGTTGACGGTCCAGTGGCCATGCCGAATCAGCTGGCGCGCCTGGCGCCTGGAGGCAGCGAAGCCGAGCCGGACGAGAACGTTGTCGAACCGGCACTCCAGTAGCCGCAGCAGGTTCTCGCCGGTGACGCCCTCCTGCCTGCTGGCCCGGTCGTAGTAGCTGCGGAACTGCTTCTCCTGAACCTGGTAGTAGCGGCGGGCCTTCTGCTTCTCGCGAAGCTGAACGCGATACTCGGATTGGCGCATGCGCCCCCGGCCGTGCTCGCCGGGCGGATACGAGCGGCGCTCGACGCCGCACTTGTCGGTGAAGCAGCGGGCGCCCTTGAGGAACAGCTTCTGCCCCTCGCGCCGGCACTGCTTGCACTGCGGTGAAGTGTCTCTGGCCATCGCCTCCGCCCGCCTCAGACTCGCCGCCGCTTGCGGGGGCGGCAGCCATTATGGGCCTGCGGGGTCACGTCCTTGACCGTGGTCACGTCGAGACCGGCCGCCTGCAGCGAGCGGATCGCCGTCTCGCGGCCCGAGCCTGCGCCCTTGGCGAAGACCTCGACGCGCTCGAGGCCGTGCTCCATGCCCTTGCGGGCGGCGGAGTCCGCGGTCACCTGCGCGGCGAAGGGGGTGCTCTTGCGCGATCCCTTGAAGCCGGCGCTGCCCGCCGACTCCCAGGCGATCACGTTGCCCTCGGTGTCGGTCAGGGTGACGATGGTGTTGTTGAAGGAGGTCTTGATGTGCGCCTGCCCGTAGGCGATGTTCTTCCTCGCCCGGCGGCGACCCTTCTGCTTCTTCGGCTGAGCCAAGTCTCTTATTCCTCGCTACTTCGCGGTCGGTGCCTTGCGCTTGCCGGCGACGCTCATCCGGCGCGGTCCCTTGCGGCCGCGAGCGTTGGTCTTGGTCCGCTGGCCTCGTACGGGAAGGCCCCGGCGGTGACGCATTCCCCGGTAGGCGCCGATCTCCTGAAGCCTCTTGACGTTCTGGGAGCGCTCGCGGCGAAGGTCTCCCTCGACCTCCTGCGACTCCACGGCCTCTCGCAGCTTGAGGACCTCTTCCTCGGTCAGGTCCTTGACATGCGTGTCGGGGCTGATGCCGGCCTTGGCCAGGATCTGGCGGGCGGTCGAGCGGCCGATCCCGTAGACGTAGGTGAGCCCGACCTCGACCCGCTTGTTGAGGGGGATGTTGACCCCCGCGATCCGCGCCATCAGCCGCCCCGCCTCAACCCTGCCGCTGCTTGTGGCGGGGGTTCGGGCAGATCACGAGGACCGCGCCGCCGCGGCGGATCACCTTGCACTTCTCGCATATCGGCTTCACGGACGCTCGGACCTTCATCGTCCCTCTCGCGGGTCGTATCTGACAAAGAGAAAGCCCGGCGATCCCAGGAGTTGGAGCGCGGGCATGAACCGCCGGCCGGGTGACCGGCGAACGCAAATAGTAGCAGCGGTGGCCCGAAGGGGCGCCGTTTTTTGGCTTGAATCGTGACCTTCAGCCCGCCGCCGGGCGGTCGCAACCCGCCCCTTGGGCTCCGTCACCCCTGTTCGTGCCAGGGGGTGAGGACGCGTGGCCCGTCGGCGGTGATCGCGACCGTGAACTCGAAGTGCGCGGCGAGCGAGCCGTCCTCGGAGTAGACGGCCCAGCCGTCGTTGCCCATGCGCACGTCGGGACCGCCGGCGTTGACCATCGGCTCGATCGCCAGGACCATCCCCTCCTCGAGCAGAGGGCCCTTGCCGGGATCGCCGAAGTTGGGGATCTGCGGGTCCTCGTGCATGTCGCGGCCGACGCCGTGGCCGACGAGCGTCCTGATCACGGAGAGGCCGTCGGCCTCGACCCGCGCCTGAACCGCGTGCGAGATGTCGCCGAGCCGGTTGCCGGCGCGCGCCTGTTCCGTGGCGGCGAAGAGCGCCTCGCGCGTGGTGCCGATCAGGGGCTCCGCCTCGGGCGGCGCTTCACCGATCGGGACCGTGATCGCGGCGTCCGCGACCCAGCCGCCGAAGGTCACGCCCACGTCGATCGAGAGGATGTCGCCGCGGTTGAGCTCGTCGGGGCCCGGAATTCCGTGAACCACCATGTCGTTGGGAGAGGCGCAGATGGAACCGGGGAAGCCACGGTAGCCCTTGAACGATGGCGCCGCATCCTGCGAGCGGATGAAGCGCTCGGCGGCTTCGTCGAGCTCGGCGGTCGTGACGCCCGGGCGGCACTTGGAACGCAGCATCCGCAGGCAGCGCGCCTGGATGTCGCCGGCGGCCGCCATCGCCTCGACCTGCTCAGGCGTCTTTCGCAAGATCATTCCCTGGTACATGAGGGGCTCAAACCTCCTCCTCGCGGCGCAGCGTCGCGAGCGTGCCGTGAATCTCGTCGGCGACATCGTCCGGGTCCCGCGCGCCGTCCACGTGCTGGAGGAGCCCCTTCTCCTCGTAGTAGGCGATCAGCGGCTCGGTCTTCTCGTGGTACTGGTAAAGCCGTCGCCTGACCACCTCGGGCTTGTCGTCGTCGCGGACGATCAGCTCGCTGCCGTCGACGTCGCAGACGCCCTCCTTCTTCGGGGGGTTGAACTCCACGTGGAAGACGTGGCCCCCGTCGGTGCAGGTGCGCCGCCCGCTGAGCCGCCGGATGACCTCCTCGTCGGGGACCTCGATCAGCAACGCCGCGGAGAGCTGGCGCTCGAGGTCCTCCATCTCCTCGTCGAGGGCCTCCGCCTGGGGGACCGTGCGCGGGAAGCCGTCGAGGATGAAGCCGTCCTGGGCCTCCTCGCTCTGCACGCGCTCGCCGATGATGGCGATGATGACCTCGTCCGGGATCAGGTCGCCGCGGTCCATGTACTCCTTGGCCTGCTTGCCGATCTCGGTCCCCTCGCGCACCGCGGCGCGCAGGATGTCGCCGGTGGCGTAGTACGGCACCCGGAAGTCCTCCGCCAGGCGCTCGCCCTGAGTGCCCTTGCCGCTTCCGGGCGGGCCCAGGAGGATGAGATTCAGCTCTGACATGGTCTGGCGCCGCCGGGAGCGCGCCCTACTTCAGGAAGCCCTCGTAGTTCCGCATCATCAGCTGCGCCTCCAGCTGCTTGACCGTGTCGAGCGCCACGCCGACGACGATCAGGATCGAGGTCCCGCCGAAGAAGAAGTTGGCCGAGGTCTGGCTGATCAGGATCGTCGGCAGCGCCGCGACGGCGCCCAGGTAAAGGGCGCCGGGGAAGGTGAGCCTGGAGAGGATCCGGTCCAGGTATTCGGCGGTAGGTCGCCCGGGCCTGACGCCGGGGATAAAGCCCCCGTACTTCTTCAGGTTGTCGGCCTGGTCCACGGGGTTGAAGGTGACCGCCGTGTAGAAGTAGGTGAAGACGATGATGAAGAAGACCTCGCCCACCACATAGGCCCAGCCGTTGGGGCTGAAGAAGGCGGCGAAGTCGAGGGCCGCCGGGGTGTTGAGGAGTTGGCCGATGGTGGGCGGGAAGGCCATGATCGAGGCGGCGAAGATGACCGGGATGACCCCGGCCATGTTCACTCGCAGCGGCAGGTAGGTGGAGCCGCCGGAGGTCATCTTGCGACCGACCACCCGCTTGGCGTATTGCACGGGTATTCGCCGCTGGCCCTCCTGGACGAAGACGATCGCCACGATCACCGCCAGGGCGATGAAGGGCATCAGCACCACGAAGACCTGATCGGGGTTCGACCACCATTTCTGGATGCCCGGCACGATGCTGGACGCGATCGAGGCGAAGATCATCAGCGAGATGCCGTTGCCGATGCCGTGCTGGGTGATCAGCTCGCCCATCCACATCAGCAGCACGCAGCCCGCCGTCAGCGAGATCACGATCAGGAACAGCTTGGTGAAGGTGAGCTCGCCGACGACGCTGGTGCCGGCCTGGTTCTGGAAGCTCTGGAAGAGGAAGACGTAGCCGAGCGACTGGCCGAAGGCCAGGGCGACCGTCAGGTACCGCGTGTACTGGGTGATCTTCTGCTGGCCGACCTCGCCCTCCTTCTGCAACCGCTCGAGCGAGGGCAGGACCACCGTCAGCAGCTGCAGGATGATCGAGGCCGTGATGTACGGCATGATCCCCAGCGCGAACAGGGACAGCCGCGACAAGCTTCCGCCCGAGAAGAGGTTGAGGAAGCCGAGGATGTTGGAGCCGGCGAAGTTGTTGGAGATGTCGTTCACCGTGCTGGCATCCACGCCGGGCGAGGGGATGTAGGCGCCGAGCCGGTAGAGCGCAAGCATCGCCGCGGTGAAGGCGAGCTTCTTGCGGATCTCCGGGACGCTGAAGGAGTTGGCGATCGTCTGAAGCATCGTTAGTCCGCCGCCTCATTCGCTTCTCGTCCGGGGGCGGCTTGCGTCTCCAGTGTCTCGCAGGCGCCGCCCGCGGCCTCGATCTTCTCGCGGGCCGTGGCGCTGAAGGCGTGGGCGCGCACGGTCAGCTTGGTCGAGATCTCACCGCGGCCGAGGATCTTGACCGGCCACGAGCGCTTTGCCAGCCCTGCGGCCCGGAGGCTCTCAGGCGTGACCTCGGAGCCGGCATCGAACCTCGCCTCGAGGTCCGCCACGTTGACCGGCTGGGTCCGGGTCCGGAAGTTCTCGAACGGCATCGACATCTTCTTGTTGGGGCCGCGGAGCTTGCGCATGCGCATATGGATCGGGTTCTGGCCGCCCTCGTAGCCGCGCTTGCGCTTGCTGCCCGCGCGGGCGCCCGCGCCCTTGTGCCCCCGACCCGAGGTCTTGCCGTGCCCGGAGCCCGCGCCGCGGCCGATTCGCTTGCGCGACGTGCGGGCGCCCGGCGCCGGGCTGAGGCTGTGCAGGCCTATCTCCTCGGGCGAGCGCGGCTTCTCAGCCATCGGATCCCTCCCCCTTCTCCGGCGCGGCGCCGTTGACCTCGACCATGTGGCCGACGACCCGCAGCATTCCGCGCAGCTGCGGGCTGTCGGGGTAGCTGCTCCGGCGTCCGATGCGGCCCAGCCCGAGCGAGCGAAGCGTGTCGCGCTGCTTGCTGTTGGCGCGAGCGGACGAGCGCACCTGGCGAACCGAGACCTCGGCCATCAGGAGCCCTCCGAATCGGCCTCAGCGGGCTTGGCCGCAGCGGCATCGGTCGCCGGCGTCTCCTCGGTGGCCGGCGTCTCCTCGGTGGCCGGCGTCTCCATGGCGGCCGCCTTCTCCTCAGCCGGGGGGGTCTCGGCCGGCTTGGCCTCCTGGGCGTCCTTCGAGTCGCCGCTGGCGTCGCCGACGCCGAGCACCTCGCGCACCGAGATGCCGCGCAGCTTGGCGACGTCCTCGGGGCGGCGGAGCTCGTAGAGGCCCTGCATAGTCGCCTTGACCAGGTTGATCGGGTTCTGCGTGCCGATGCTCTTGGTGAGCACGTCGCGGACGCCGCCGAGCTCGAGCACGGCCCGCACCCCGCCCCCGGCGATCACCCCGGTACCCGGGCTAGCCGGGCGCAGCACCACGTGACCGGCCCCGAAGCGGCCGATCACGCGGTGGGTGATCGTCTGGCCGTACTTGGGCACCTTGATCAGGTTCTTGCGGGCGTCCTCGACCGCCTTCTGGATCGCCAGCGGCACCTCTCGAGCCTTGCCGTAGCCGATCCCGACCACGGAGTTCTCGTCGCCGACCGCGACCAGCGCGGTGAACGAGAATCGGCGGCCGCCCTTGACCACCTTGGCGACGCGGTTGATCTCGATCACCCGCTCCTGCAGGTCGAGTCCCTTGGGGCTGACTGTCTCGACGGTCATCGAACGCTCCAAAGTAGCGGACGGGCGGCGGCGGTCCCCATCAGAAGCTCAGGCCTCCCTCGCGAGCGCCATCCGCCAGCGCCTTGACGCGCCCGTGGTAGCGGTAGCCGCCGCGATCGAAGACGCAGGCCTCCACGCCGGCCTCGGAGGCGCGCTTGGCGAGGAGCTCACCGGCCCGCTTGGCCTGCTCCATCGGCTTCAGCTTTTTCAGCTCAGGCTCGGTCCAGGTGACGGCGGCCACGGTATGACCGGCAAGGTCGTCGATCAGCTGGGCGAAGATGCCGCGGTTGGAGCGGTACACCGACAGGCGCGGACGCTGGGCCGAGCCGCGGATCTTGGCGCGGACGCGCCGGCGCCGGCGCAGCCGCTGCTGTGGCTTGGTGAGGACGGCCATCAGGCCCTCTTTCCGACCTTGCGAGAGACGTGCTCCCCGGCGTAGCGGACGCCCTTGCCCTTGTACGGCTCCGGGGGGCGCCGCTTGCGGATTCGCGCGGCTACCTCGCCGACCAGCTGCTTGTCGATCCCGCGCACGACCACCTGGGTCGGCTGGGGAACCTCGAACTCGATCCCCTCTGGCGCCTCGACCTCCACTGGGTGCGAGAAGCCGAGCGCCATCTCCAGCCCCTTGCCCTTGAGCTGCGCGCGATAGCCGACGCCCTGGATCTCCAGCCGCTTCTCGTAGCCGTTGGTGACGCCCTCGATCATGTTCGCGATCAGGCTCCGCGTGAGCCCGTGCAGGGCGCGGTGCTCGCCGCGGTTGGTCGGGCGCTCGACGGTCAACGTGCCGTCGCTGAGCTCCACCTTCATGTCGCGCGAAACGGGCTGGCTGAGCTCGCCCTTGGGGCCCTTGACCGCGACCAGCCCCGGCTTGACGTCGACCTCGACGCCGTCGGGAACCGGGATTGGCTGTTTACCGATTCGAGACATCGATCCTCACCAGACGTAGGCAACCACTTCGCCGCCGACGCCCTGCTTGCGGGCCTCGTGGCCGGTCATCACCCCGCGAGAGGTGGAGACGATCGCGGTGCCCATGCCGCCAAGCACGCGCGGGATCTCGTCCTTCGCCACGTAGCGGCGGCGACCCGGCCGGGAGACCCGGCGCATGCCCGTGATCACGGGCTCGCGGTCCTCGGTGTACTTGAGGCGCACACGGAGGACCTCGCCGATCTCTCCGGCTTCAACCGTGAAGTCGGTGATGTAGCCCTGCTCCTTGAGGATCCGCGACATCTCGCGCTTGAGGCCGGAGGCGGGGATGTCCACCTGCTCGTGCTCGGCCTGGAGCGCGTTGCGGATGCGCGTCAGGAAGTCGGATACGGGATCGGTCATGCCCATCTCGTCACCAGCTCGACTTGGTCATGCCGGGCACGTAGCCCTTGTGGGCGGCGTCGCGCAGGCAGATCCGGCAGAGCCCGAACTTGCGGTAGTAGGCGCGCGGGCGACCGCACTGGCGGCAGCGGTTGTACCCGCGGGTCTTGAACTTGGGCGCGCGCCGCTGGCGCACCCTTTGCGATGTCTTGGCCATCAGTCTCCTTTTTCCTTGTCCGAGGGCTGCTTCTCGGCATCACCACTTCGCGGCGCTGTTTGGCCGCTTGCGCCTCCGCCGCCCTCGGGGCCAGCGACGGCCTGATCGCCGCCTGCTTCGGCGGCCTCCTCGCCCTCCTCGCCCTCCTCGGGCTTCTGGCGCTTGGCGTAGGCCTCGGGGTTCTCCTCCTTGAGCTGTTCCAACGCGGCGGCCTCGGCCTCGGCGCGCTTGCGCGCCTCCTCCTTGCGCCGCTCCTCCTCGGCGGCCTCATCGGCGGCGATGTCCTCGCCGGGCCTGCCCTCGTGGGCGAAGGGCATGCCCAGGCCGTCGAGGAGCGCGAACGCCTCCTCGTCGGTCTTCGCGGTGGTGGTGATCGTGACGTCGAGGCCGCGGACCTGGTCGATCGAGTCGTAGTCGATCTCGGGGAAGATGATCTGCTCGCGGATGCCCATCGAATAGTTGCCGCGGCCGTCGAAGGAGCGGGGGTTGAGCCCGCGAAAGTCGCGGATTCGCGGCACCGCGACCGATGTCAGGCGGTCCAGGAACTCCCACATGCGGGCGCGGCGCAGCGTCACGGATACGCCGACCGGCATCCCCTCGCGCACCTTGAAGGACGCCACCGACTTCTTCGCCCGGCGCACGTTCGGCCGCTGGCCGGCGATCACCGCGAGCTGCTCGATCGCGGCCTCGAGCATCTTGGTGTCCTGCTTGGCCTCGCCGACGCCCATGTTGAGCGTGATCTTGTCCAGGGTCGGGGCCTCCATCGAGCTGGAGTAGCCGAAGCGGTCGATCAGCTCCGGCTTCAGCTCCTGCTCGTATTGCTCTCGCAGCCGCGGCGGCGGCGCTGCCTGCTTTTGTGCGGTTCCGGCTTCCATCAGCAAGTCATCTAGTCGATCGCGTTCCCGGTGCGCGCGGCGACGCGCTTGCGCTTGCCGTCGGCGCCCATCTCGATCCGGATGCGGGTGGGCTTGTTGTCCTCGGGGTCGAGCAGCATCACGTTGGAGGCGTGGATCGGCCCCTCCTTCTCGATGATGCCGCCGACCTCGCCGCCCTTCGAGGCGTCCTTGACCGAGCGCGGCCGCTGGTGGCGCTTGACCATGTTCAGGTGCTCGACGTAGACCCTGTTTCGCTTCGGGTCGGTGCGGATCACGCGGCCGGTCTTGCCCCGGTCCTTGCCCCCGATCACGATCACGCTGTCGTCCTTTCGCACACGCATCAGCGGTGCCTCCTTCGTGCTGTCGTTGGGGGAGTCACCGCTCTAGAGGACCTCCGGGGCGAGAGAGACGATCCGCATGAAGTTCCGATCCCGCAGCTCCCGCGCCACCGGGCCGAAGATCCGGGTCCCGCGCGGGACGCCCTGGCCGTCGATGAGGACGGCGGCATTCTCGTCGAAGGAGATGTAGGTGCCGTCCTTGCGCCCCAGCTGCTTGCGGGTGCGCACCACCACGGCCTCGACGACCTCTCCCTTGCGCACGCCGCTCTGCGGGGTCGCCTGCTTGACGGTCGCGGTGATCACGTCGCCGATCCGCGCGTAGCGGCGGTGCGAACCGCCCTTGACGCGAATGCAGAGGATCTCCCGGGCGCCCGAGTTGTCGGCGACCTTCAGCTTCGACTCCTGCTGGATCATCGGTCGCTACTTCGCCTTCTCGAGGATCTCGACCAGCCGCCAGCGCTTGTGCTTGGAGAGCGGCCGGGTCTCGACCAGGCGGACCACGTCGCCCTCGTTGGCCTGGTTGGCCTCGTCGTGGGCGCGCAGGGTGCTGGAGCGCCGCACGATCTTCTCGTAGGCCGGGTGTCGCCGGGCGATGTCGATGCGGACGGTGATCGTCTTGTCGGCCTTGTTGGAGACGACGGTCCCCTGGCGCTCCTTGCGGCCGGCCGAACGGCGCTCGGCGGGAGGCGTGCCGGTTCCCTCCTGCCGCTTCTCGCGCCGACGGGCGCGGTAGCGCCGCCGCTGACTCGCAGCGGCGCGCCGGCGCTCGGCGCGCTCGGCGGCACGCTCCTCGGGGCTGCGCTCGGGCCCGGCCTCGCCCGACTCGCGCGAGCGCAGCAGTCGTCGGCGAGCCTTCCAGGCGAGCCCCTCGAACTCGTCAGCTCCGTCGCCGCCGTCAGCGGCTGCCTCGCCATCGGCATCGCTGGGCTCCCCGGCGGCAGCCTGATCATCCCCCTCGGCACCGGGGGCGTCGGGCTTCTCAGCCAGCTCGGCGGCTTCGGCCGCATCGACCTTCTCCTCGGCCTCGGGGGCCTCGGGCTGTTCGGCCTCGGGCTCGGGCTGCTCGGTGGCGTCGTCGTTGGCCTCTTCGGCCTGGTCGCTCTTCTCGTTCTTCTCTTCTTCGGTCATCTCTCCGCTTCTCGTCGTCAGTGCTTGAGCTCGGCCTCGAGGTCGATGCCGCGCTCCTTGGCCACCGTCAGCAGGCGGGCGATGTCGCGCCGCACTGCGCCGATCTTGGTGGTGTCCTCGAGCTCCCCGGTGGCGTGCTGGAAGCGCAGGCTGAACTGCTCGTCTCGCGCCTGGCGCACGCGCTCCACCAGCTCGTCGTCCTTCATGTTGTGTGCCTCGGAGGCCTTCACGACTCCACCCCCTCTCGCCGCACGAACTTGGTGCGCACCGGCAGCTTGTGGCCGGCGAGGCGCATCGCGTCGCGGGCGAGGTCCTCGGGCACGCCGGCCAGCTCGAACATGACCCGCCCGGGCTTGATCACCGCGACCCAGCCCTCCGGGTTGCCCTTGCCCGATCCCATCCGGGTTTCGGCCGGCTTCTTGGTGTACGGCTTGTCCGGAAAGACGTTGATCCAGACCTTGCCGCCGCGCTTGATCTTGCGGGTCATCGCGACCCGGGCAGCCTCGATCTGGCGGTTGGTCACCCAGCCTCGGTCGAGGGACTTGAGCCCGTACTCGCCGAAGGCGACGGTGCTGCCGCCCTTGGCGTTGCCCCGCATTCGGCCCCGCATCTGCTTTCGGTACTTGACCCGCTTCGGCATCAGCATCAGGACCGACCCCCTCGCTGCCGCCCCCGTGCGGGCCGGCCCTGGCCCTCGTCGTCATCCTGGCTCTCGGAGCGGAAGCCCTCGGGCATGACCTCGCCCTTGTTGATCCAGCACTTGACGCCGATGCGCCCGGTCGTCGTGCGGGCCTCGACGAACCCGTAGTCGATGTCGGCGCGCAGCGTGTGCAGAGGGACGCTGCCGTCCGAGTAGACCTGGGTGCGGGCCATCTCGGCGCCTCCGAGCCGACCCGAGACCTGGACCTTGACGCCCTTGGCGCCGGATCGCATCGCGGAGGTGAGCGCCCGCTTCATCGCGCGCCGGAAGGCGACCCGGTTCTGGAGCTGCTCGGCAATCGACTGGGCCACGAGGGTCGCGTCCAGCTCGGGCCGCTTGATCTCCTTGATGTTCACCTTGACGGCCTTGCCGGTGAGCTTGTGCAGGTCGCGCCGCAGCGCATCCACCTCGCTCCCGGATTTGCCGATCACGATCCCCGGGCGCGCGGTGGAGATGTCCACCTCGATCTCACCCGATCCCTTCTTGATCGTGATGTGAGAGAGCCCGGCGTGAGAGAGCTTGTTCTCGATGTGATCGCGGATCTTCAGATCCTCGTTCAGGTAGTCGGCGAAGTCGCGCTCGTTGAACCAGTTGCTCTTCCAGTCGTGGATGTAGCCGACGCGGAAGCCCTCTGGATGAATCTTCTGGCCCATGAACGCCTACTCCTCTGGAGTCAGAGCCACGGAGATGTGGCTCGTTCGCTTGTTGATCCTGGTCGCGCGGCCGAGCGCGCGCGGGCGGTAGCGCCTCAGCGTCGGGCCCTCGTCGACGCGAACGTCGGCCACTCGAAGATCGTCCGCGATCAGGTCGTGGTTCGTCTCGGCGTTGGCCGCGGCCGAATCGATCACCTTGACGATGTCACGCGCGGCGCCCCGCGGCGAGAAGCGAAGCAGGGTGCGGGCGTCCTCGAGCGGCAGCCCGCGAACCTGCTGGGCGACGAGACGGGCCTTGCGGGGGGCGACGCGCACGAAGCGGGCGCGGGCGCGAACCACGGGCGCCTCAGGCTCGACGGCCTTCTTCGCCGCCGCCTTGGGCTTCGCGGCCGCCGTGGACTTCGCCGCCTTGGGCTTGGACCCGGTCGGCTTTGCCTCGGCGTCCCCGGCCCTGGCCTTGCCGGCGGCCTTCGGCTTCGCGCCGGCCTTCGGCTTCGCCGCCGCCTTGGGCTTGGCGGCTGACTTCGGCTTCGGCGCAGCCTTGGGCTTCGCAGCCTTCTTCTCGGTCGCGGCCTTGGGCTTGGCCTCGGTCTCCTCCGGCTTCGCCCCGCTCCTCTTGGTCGCTGCCTTCGTGTCCTTCTTCTCAGCCATCAGGAGGCCTCAGCAGCCCTGCTGCCGGTTCCGGAATGGGCGCGGAAGTTCCTGGTCGGCGCGAACTCGCCCAGCTTGTGGCCCACCATGGACTCCGAGATGTAGACCGGAACGTGCTTGCGCCCGTCGTGGACTGCGATCGTATGGCCGACCATCTCGGGGAACACCACCGAGTGGCGCGACCAGGTCTTGATCATCTGCTTCTGTCCCGACTCGTTCATGCGCGAGATCTTGCGCATCAGCTTCTCGTCGACGTGCGGGCCCTTCTTGGTCGAGCGTCCCATCAGTCAGCCACCTACTTCCTCTTCCCCCGCCGGCGGCCGCGCACGATCAGCGCGTCCGACTTCTTGCCCTTCTTGCGGGTGCGGTAGCCGAGCGTGGGCTTGCCCCAGGGCGTCACCGGGTGGCCGCCCGGAGTGTGGTGCGCCTCGCCGCCGCCGTGCGGATGATCGACCGGGTTCATCGCAACGCCTCGCGTCTGCGGCCGCTTGTTGCGGTGACGGTTGCGACCCGCCTTGCCCACCTTGATGTTCTGGTGCTCGGGGTTGGAGAGCGCCCCGATGGTGGCGCGGCACTCCGCGCGGACCATGCGCACCTCCGAGGACGGCAGGCGCAGGCTGACCATCTCCCCCTCCTTGGCGACCACCTGGATCGCGCTGCCCGCCGCCCGGCCGAGGCGGCCGCCCTGGCTGGGGATCAGCTCGACGTTGTGGACCACGGTCCCAGTCGGGATGCTTCGCAGCGCCAGTGAGTTGCCGGGCCGGATGTCGGCCCCCTCACCGGAGCTGACCTCATCGCCGACGGCGAGCTGCTGAGGCGCCAGGATGTAGCGCTTCTCGCCGTCCGCGTAGCTGACCAGCGCGATGTAGGCGCTGCGGTTGGGGTCGTACTCGATCGTCGCCACGCGTCCGGGCACGCCGTCCTTGCGGCGCTTGAAGTCGATGCGCCGGTAGCGGCGCTTGGCGCCGCCGCCGCGATGGCGCGCGGTGACGCGGCCGGCCGAGTTGCGGCCGCTGGAGCGCTTCTTGCCCTCCACCAGGCCCTTGCTCGGCGGGTCGCCGGTCAGCTCATCGCGCTTCTGGTACGTGGCGAAGCGCCTCCCGGGGCTCGTGGGTCGTGTCTTCCGGATCGCCATGGCCTAGCTCTCCACCGCCGCGCCCTCGAACAGCTCGATCCGCTCGCCCGGCGCGAGCTGGACGACGGCCTTCTTCCAGGAGCGCGAGCGACCTACGCTCAGCCCCCGGCGCTTGGGCTTGGAGCCCACCGCCGAGGTGCGCACGCGGGCGACCTTGACGCCGAAGATCTCCTCGACCGCGTGAGCGACCTGGGTCTTGTGGGCGCGCTCGTGGACGCGGAACGTGTACTTGCCCTCCGCCATCAGCGCGTAGCTCTTCTCCGAGATCACGGGCTTGATGATCACCTGACGCGGGTCCATCAAGCATCACCCGCCGAATGCTCTGCTCCCGCTTCCTCGGGGGCTTCATCATCAGAACCCGATGGACCCTCGGTCGCTCCCACGTCCGCTTGGGCGGGTTTGGGCGCCTTCGCCTTGGCAACCCTGGACGCCTCCGGCTCGGATGCCTTGGTCTTGGGCGCCGGGGCCTTTGACACCTTCTCCTTGGACGGCTTCTTCTCGGCGTCGGTGGTGCGCTCGGTGAGGTTGTCGAGGGCAGCCTGGGAGGCGATCAGCGAGGCGGCGCCGATCACATCGGCGACGCCGGCCGCGGAGGCGTCGAGCACGTTGACCCCGGTGATGTTCCGAAAGCTCTTGGCGGCGTCCGCCTCCTCGGCGGCGAGCAGGACCAGCGTCGGCGACTTCGCTGCCCAGGATTCGAGCGCCCTGGCCGCCTGCTTGGTGGAGGGCTCCTTGAAGGCGGCGGCGTCCACAACGGCGATCGTGCCCCGCTCGGCATGGACCGTGAGCGCCGCGCGCAGCGCGCGGCGGCGCGCCTTGCGGTTGACCTTGAAGGCGTAGTGCCGCGGCTTTGGGCCGAAGGCGACGCCGCCGCCGTAGCGGTGCGGGACGCCGAGGGCGCCCACGCGGGCCCGCCCTGTCCCCTTCTGGCGCCACGCCTTGGCGGTGGTCATCGCAACCTCGCCGCGGGTCAGGGTCGAGTGCGTGCCGCGCCGGCGCGCCGCCAGATCGGCGCGCGCCGCCTCGTGCACGAGAGCCTCGTGAAACGGCTCCGAGAAGACCGCGTCGGGCAGATCGGCCTTGGACTGCTTGCCGAGAACCGGCGCCTTAGTGGCCATCGCCCTCGCTCCTGACCTCGACGGTTGAGTTGCGCGAGCCGGGGATCGAGCCCTTGACCAGCAGCAGGTTGCGCTCAGCGTCCACCTCGACGACCTCGAGGCCGCGCTGGGTGACATTGCGAGCTCCCATCTGGCCCGGCATGCGGACCCCCTTGAAGACGCGCGCGGGGTCGGCGCTGGCGCCGATCGAGCCCGGCGCCCGGATGTTGTGGGAGCCGTGGCTGACGGGCCCACGGCTGAAGTTGTGGCGGCGGATCGTCCCCTGAAAGCCCTTGCCGATCGAGACCCCCGAGACCTTGACGCGCTCGCCCGGCTCGAAGTCGCTGACCCTCACCTCGTCGCCCACCTTGGGGCCGGAGGCGGAGGGCGTGTCCGAGGCCTCGCCACCGGCTTCCTTCTCGCCCCCGTTCTCGCCACCGCTCTCGTCGCCCCCCTTGCCCTGCTCGGCGCCCCCCGCGCCGGCGGAGCCGCCGACCTCGGCGTCGCGGAACTCGACCAGCGTCCGCATCGGGGGCGCGCCGGCCTTCTTCAGGTGGCCGAGCTCGGCCTTGCTCAGCTTGCGCTCCGGCACCTCATCGAAGGCGAGCTGCACGGCGTCGTAGCCGTCGCGCTCGCTGCGGCGAATCGCCGTGACCCGGCAGGGCCCTGCCTCGATCACGGTCACGGGCACGGCCGTCCCGTCCTCGTGGAAGACCTTGGTCATGCCGAGCTTCTTGCCGATGATCGCCGCCACGCTCACTCCCAGATCACAGCCGGATCTCGACGTCGACGCCGGCGGGCAGGGTCTCCATGCGCTGCAGCTCGTCC
>CAVVBU010000016.1:0-18844 GCA_963746615.1 uncultured Solirubrobacterales bacterium
CAACGAAGAACGCATCGCCGTCGGTCTTGACCTCGACGCCTCGGTGCGAGGTCCAGATCTCTCGCAGTGTCGCGTTGTGCAGGGCGAGCACATCACCGTAGGCGTCGCCGAGCCGCTGCCAGCAATGCCGTCGACCCCTCGATGTCAGTGAACAAGAGCGTGACCGTCCCGGTCGGGAGCTCCTTCCTGTCGGTCACGCTCCAAGCATCCCAGATCGCCCTGGCGTGCGTGGGAGCGCAGTTCCTGACTCAAAGAAGCAGAAATCCCGCCCGAAGGGAGGGCTCGCTGGTGGTAGTGAGAGACATAGCGGGGGCGGGATTCGAACCCGCGACCTTCGGGTTATGAGCCCGACGAGCTACCAGACTGCTCCACCCCGCGACGGTTCGTTCATTTTACAAGGCCTCAGGCCAACGGCAAAGCGGATCGGGAACCCGGCCGCAGTGAACAAATTGGCCTAGCATCCGCAGTTGTGGGTATCGCGGAAGCAAGGACGCGACGGGCTTGAGAATCGCCGTCGTCGACATGGGGACCAACTCGACCCGGCTGCTGGTCGCCGACGTCGACGGAACCCAGGTCACCGAGGTCGATCGCCGCACCGCCGTCACCCTGCTCGGGCGCGGTACCGACCACACCGGCATGCTGTCGCACGGGGCGATCGACGACGTCTGCCGGGTGGTCGCCGACTACAAGGCCCGCTACGAGGAGCTCGGCGCCGAGCGGGTGATGGCGATCGCGACCAGCGCCGTCCGCGACGCGGACAACGGCGAGGCCTTCATCGCGGAGCTGCGTGAGCGCTTCGATCTCAACACACGGCTGCTCACCGGCGAGGAGGAGGCCCACCTCACCTACCTGGGCGCCACGGCCGAGTGCTGCCCAAGGAGAGAACCCTCGTCTTCGACATCGGCGGTGGCTCGACCGAGCTGGTGGTCGGCTCCGGCATGGACGTCGGATTCCACACCTCGCTGCAGGCCGGCGTGATTCGACAAACCGAGCGGCATCTGTGCTCAGACCCGCCCAACGCGACCGCGCTCGAGGACCTGGCCGCCGATGTGCGCCACCTGATCGACGAAGCGATCGCCTCCGAGCCAGACGCCCAGGCCACGCGCGCGATCGCCGTCGCCGGCACCCCCACCTCACTCGCTGCGATCGACCAGGAGCTGGAGCCGTACGACCCCGAGCGCGTCCACGGCCACCGGCTGGTGCTGGGGCAGATCCAGCGGATGCTGTCGCGGCTCGCCTCCAGCCCCCTGGCCGAGCGGCTGCACGTCCCCGGACTGCACCCGGGCCGCGCCCCGACGATCGTCGCCGGCGTGATCATCCTGGTCGAGGTGATGAGGGCCTTCGGGCTCGAGGAGATCGAGGTCTCCGAGCGGGACATCCTGCACGGCTCGGCGCTCTCGGCCGCGATGGCGCCCGCCTGAGCCGGCGGCGCCGATTGCCGAGCCGGCGCGGGGCCGATTCGGACAAGTCCGCCCAGTTTTGTGTGCCTGGGCGTACCCAATAGTTAGATTCACCCAATTTTAGGTATTGCCGTCGGCCAAGCGTCGCTGCATACTTAGTTTTGTCGGGAGCGCGGATGCTGGGCCGCACGCCTCGCATCTCCCTCTCGGCTCATAGGTTCCAGGCGTTTGCCGTAATGGCGCCTCCCGTCGCCTGGAACCGCAACATACCCCCCAAGTACGGCCCCTGAGACGTACCCCTGCCCGTCCTGACGGGGCCAACTTGAAAGGCCGGTCGCCGGGAAGGTGACCGGCCTTTCAGCTTCTCCGGGCCGGTGAAGCCGACGCGTCCAGGTGACGCGCCGCGCGCCGGCCGAGGACCACGACGAGGGCTACGATCGAGGGCGATGAAGCGATCCCGGGGAGGGATAGTCGGCCGGAGAGCCGCGGCGACGCCTGGGCGGATCGCGCTCGTCGCGCTCGTCGCCTGCCTGGCGCTGCTCGGCGCCTGGGCCGGGCTCTCGGCGGCGGGCAAGACGCACCGCGGGCTGGGGCCCTACCCGTCGCTGGGGGGCTGCCCGATCTTCCCCGAGCCGCCGGGCGGCGTGCCCGCCAACGCCGAGTCGCTGCCCGACGAGTCGGCCTGGAACCAGGACATCTCTCAGGCGCCCGTCGACGCCCAGAGCTCCGACGACTACATCAACTACATCAACGACCACGGCGGCGACATGCTCCACCCGGACTTCGGCTCACCGCGCTCCTACGGCTTCCCCTACGCGGTGGTCGGCAAGAAGGCGAGCAAGGTGAGAGTGAAGTTCACCGCCTACGGCGACGAGTCCGACCACGGCCGCTATCGGGTTCCCGGCAGCGCCCCGGTGGAGGGGGGCAACCACTCCGACGGCGATCGCCACGTGCTCACCATCGACCGCCACCGCTGCCTGCTCTACGAGCTCGGCCGGGCCTTCTTCCGCAAGCGCGGCAAGCGCCACTGGAACGCCGACGTGGGCGTGATCTGGAACCTGCGCTCGGCCAAGCTGCGCGAGGACAGCTTCACCTCCGCCGACGCAGCCGGCCTGCCGATCTTCGCTGGCCTGATCCGCTACGACGAGATCCAGCGGGGCGTGATCAAGCACGCGATCCGGGTCACCTTCGACTCCACCCAGGACGCCTGGGTTCACCCCGCCTCGCATTGCGCCGGCGACACCTCGAGCTCCGACGCTCCCCGATGGGCCTGCGCATGCGGCTGCGGTCCGGCTACGACATCTCCGGGATCACCGGCCCGGCGCACGTGATCGCCGTGGCGCTCAAGCACTACGGCTTCTTCAATGCCGACAACGGCTCCAACTGGTTCTTCGGCGGCACCTCCGACCGTCGCTGGCCGGACAACAACCTGAACCAGCTCAAGGAGATCCCCGGCAGCGCCTTCGAGGTCGTGCGCAGCCAGGCCTCGATCCACCAGTGCGACTGAGCCGCCGCGCCTGAGCCGCCTGCAACCGTCTGGCCATAGGCTCCAGGCCATGGACTACGAGACGCTCACCTACGAGCGCGACGACCGCGTCGTCGTCCTCACCTACAACCGGCCGGAGGCGCGCAACGCCGTCAGCCGCAAGATGAACTCGGAGCTGCACCACGCCTGGCAGCGGTTCCGCGACGACCCCGATGCCTTCGTGTTGGTGCTCACGGGCGCCGGCGAGGCCTTCTGCGCCGGCTGGGACCTCGAGGACGCCGCCGAGCTGGGCGAGGCGGGGCTGCCCGACTGGGACGCCTTCCACAACCACGCCTACAACTCGCCGGGCGACTGCGGCTACACGCGCCGCGTGGACGTGACCAAGCCGGTGATCGGCGCGATCAACGGCTGGGCGGTCGCCGCCGGGCTGGAGAACGCGCTGCTCGCCGACATCCGAATCGTCGCCGCCAACGCCGTCTTCGGCGCGCTCGAGCGCCGCTGGAACATCGTCGCCGGCGACGGCATGACGGTGCGGCTGCCGCTGGTGGTCGGCTACGCGCGGGCGATGGAGATGATCATCACCGGCCGCCCGGTGGACGCCACCGAAGCGCTGCGGATCGGGCTCGCCAACGAGGTCGTGCCCGAGGGCAAGGCGCTTGAGCGCGCGCTCGAGCTGGCCCACGAGATCGCGGCGCTGCCGCAGGGGGCGATCCGGGCGGACAAGGAGACGTTGGTGCGAAACGTGGGGCGCACCTACGACGAGCAGCTGCGCCAGGAGGCCGAGCAGGCGCTGTCCATGTTCCTGCGCAGGGACTCCCACTCCCTCGGCGCCCGCGCCTTCAAGGAGCGTCGCCCGCCCGAGTGGCCCCATCACGGCCTCTAGGGCCGCGGGAGCGACGAAACCGAGGCACGGGCTGCTACCGTCCGCGACGTTCGGCCGGACGAATGGTCCGGCAAAGATGTGTCTGGGCTCGTCGTTGTCACTTTGTTTTCTCCGGCGTTCGCAGCACACAGATAGTTGGAGGAAACGAAATGCCGACAGGCACCGTTAAGTGGTTCAGCGACGACAAGGGCTACGGGTTCATCACGCCCGACGATGGCTCGAAGGACGTCTTCGTGCACCACAGCTCGATTGAGGGCGAGGGCTTCAAGACTCTCGCCGAGGGCGCCAAGGTCTCCTTCGAGACCGAGGAGGGGCCCAAGGGCCCCGCGGCGACCGGCGTCAAGCCCGCCGCCTGACCCGCGTCGAGCGACACGCGTAGGGAAAGGCCCTCCTCGCGGAGGGCCTTTTTCGTTCCCTGCCACTGTCAGGTGGGTCTCGCGCTGCTGATCAGCAGGCGGCCGGGTGAGGCTCCGGGCGCGCCGCATCGCGCGCCGCTCGCGCGAAGGCGTAGCGCGCCAGCAGGCCGGCCCCGAGACCGGCGATCCCCGCCATGACCAGGGCGGCGCGCGGGTCGATCGTCTCCGAGAGCCAGCCCGTCAGCGGCCCCCCGATCGGGGTGGAGCCGAGGAAGACGATCGAGTACAGCGCCATCACCCGGCCCCGCATCTCGGGGTCGGAGGCGAGCTGCAGGCTCGAGTTGATGCTGGCGGCGAGGGTCACGGTGGCGGCGCCGAGCGGCGCCAGCACGGCGACCTCGACGGCCATCGAGGGCGCGCCCGCGGCCAGCAGCGCCAGGGCTCCGAAGCCGATCGCGGCGCCGGCCACCAGGCCCGGGGTGACCCTGTTGCGGGCGCCGTTGGCGAGCGCGCCGACGATGGCGCCGGCTCCCATCGCGCAGACCAGCGCGGCGTAGGCGGAGGCACCACCGTCGAAGGTGAACTTGGCGAGCAGGGGCAGGATCGCCTGGAAGTTGAAGCCGAGGGTGCCGACGGCGCCCATCAGCGCCAGCGGGATCCAGAGGTCGGGTGTGGCCCGCACGTACCTCAGCGCGGCCCGCACCGCCCCGGGCTCGCGCGGCGCGATCTCGGCGGAGCGCAGCGCATCGGTGTCCATCGTCGCCAGCGCCCAGATCATCACCGCGAAGCTGGCGGCGTTGAGCAGGAAGCAGTACTCGACTCCGATCGTCGCGATCAGCAGGCCCGCGACGGCGGGGCCGATCACACGAGCCGAGTGGACCAAGAGGCTGTTGAGGCTGACGGCATTGACCACGCGCCCCTCCCCCACCATCTCCATGACGAAGGACTGGCGAGTGGGGAAGTCGATGGCGTTGACGCAGCCGCGCGCGAAGACGAGGACGAAGATCGCCCAGATCGCGGCCCCGCCCGTCGCCACCAGCGCGAACAGCGCCAGCGGCGCCAGCATGTGCAGGGTCTGGGTCACCAGCAGCACCCTGCGCTTGGGGATGCGGTCGGCGATCACGCCGCCCCAGGCGCCGAAGAGCAGCATCGGCAGGAATTGGAGCGCGGTGGTGACCCCGACGGCCACCCCGCTGCCGGTCAGGATCAGCACCAGCCAGAGCTCGCCGACCACCTGCATCCAGTTGCCGCTGACCGAGACCAGCTGGCCGATGAAGTAACGGCGGTAGTTGGGGACCTTCAGCGACGCGAAGGAGCGCCCGAGCGCCTCGGTCATGCGCGCCCACCCCGCTTGGCGATGCGGTGCTCGGCGGTCGAGTCCTCCTCGAGGATCTGCTCGAGCAGCTGGGCGGCGCGGGCGAGCGTCCGCACGTCGTCGTCCGGCAGCTTTCGCATGCGCGTCGCCAGGTAGGCGGTCTTTCGCTGGCGCAGCCGGCGAACCAGCGCGCGCCCCTCGACGGTGGCGCTGACGATCGCCGAGCGCCCGTCGCTGGGATCGGAGATCCGCTCGACCAGGCCCGCCTTGCCGAGGTGGGAGAGGATGCGGGTGGCGGTCGGCCGCTTGATCCGCTCGCGATCGGCCAGCTCGCTCGGCGACATCGGACCGTGGATCTCCAGCGTTGCCAGCGCGGCCACCTGGGAGGGGCCGAGGTCGGTGCCGGCCTCCTGGCGCAGGCGGCGCGCTGTGCGGGCGATCGCCAGGCGCAGCCTGGCCGCCAGCTCGACGTCGAGCTCGCTGGTGGGGGGAGCTTCTCGTCCGGTCTTGCCCAAAGTGATTTGCCTCGCTAATTAGCTTAGCGAACCAGTTTGACTGGGTCGCCCGTTGCGAGCTTCCAAGAGGCGCCCGCCTGAGCTAGCCGCAGTAGGCGATCGAGGTGAGCGTCGTGCTCGCCGTTCCGTAATGAACCGCCGCCGTTTGGCGGGAGCGCTTCCCGGCGCGGAGGCTCTCGAATGGAAAGTCGTACCAGCCGTCGGTGAGGTCGGCGTCGGGCTGGCTGAAGCCGCCTGCCACCGCCTTTCTCCCCTTGGGGCACTTCCCGGAGACCGCCTGCGTCGGGTCGTGGGAGGTGGACGATGAGCCGCTGCCGGTGCGCGTCCCCGGTTTCTTCCGATCGGCGCAGTAGGCGTAGGAGGTCAGCGAGCGCGAGCCGCTTCCGACCGAGACGTGCACGCGGCTGCGCCAAGTCTTCTTGTCCGAGCGGAACGAGTCCAGGATGTCGGTTATGGGGGCCGCGGTGGTGAGGAAGCCTCCCGCCCGAGCCTGGCCCGCGTGACCGCAGCTGGCGTCGGCCCCCGAGATGACGCCTGGAACGTCTGGAACGGAGATCGTCTTGGACTTCTGGGTCGTCGCGGGTCCCTTGGCGCAGTAGGCGAAGGCGGTGAACGTCTTGACCGCGCCGGCGCTGATCTGCAACGCGGAGACCCGCCATGTGCGCTGCCCGATCTTTCGGGACTCGTACACCCGAGTTGCGCTGCTCGGACTGAATGGCGCGGGCACCGTCCAGCCGCCTCCGGTTGCCACCTGTCCCTTCGCGCACCTGGGACTCAGGGTGACCGCTTGGTCGTTCATGGTCAGGGTCGCGCTCTCCGACCTGACGCTGGCGGAGGCGATCGCCGGGAGGACGAGAATCGCAGCGACGAAGCCGGTGGCGATCAGATATGGCCGGAGCCTCATCCGCATGGCGGCTAGCGGTGCTTGACGCCCTCGCCGGCGGCGCCGGCGAGACGGGGACCGTCGACGATGTGATCCGCGAGGACCTCGTCGATCGCCCGTAGGGTGTCGGCGGAGAGCTGGACGCCGACGGCCTCGGCGTTGGCGTGGACCTGCTCGGGCCGGGAGGCGCCGATGATGGTGGAGGCGACCTCGGGGCGTCGAAGCACCCAGGCGAGGGCCAGCTGCACCATGGTCAGGTCGGCACCCTCGGCGATCGGCTTCAGCCGCTGCACCGCTTCGAGCAGACCGTCGTTCATGTAGCGGTCCATCGCCCAACCCATCTCCTCGCTGGTCGCACGCGAGCCCGATGGCGGCTCCTCGCCGGGCCTGTACTTCCCCGTCAGCACCCCCTGCGCAAGCGGGGACCAGACGATCTGGGAGATGCCGAACTCGGCGCAGAGCTCGAACACCTCCGCCTCGGGCGCCCGCCAGATCATGTTGTACTGCGGCTGGGAGGAGACGAACTTCGCCGCCCCGTCCACCGCCAGGCCGGCGCGAATCTGCTCCGGCGTCCACTCGCTGAAGCCGATGTAGCGCGCCTTGCCCGACCTCACCACCTCGGTCAGCGCCTCCATCGTCTCCTCGATCGGGGTGTCGGTGTCGAAGCGGTGGCACTGGTAGAGGTCGACGTAGTCGGTCTTCAACCGCTTCAGCGAGGCGTCGATCTGCTTCGAGATCTGGGGGGCCGAGAGCCCGTTGTCGCTCTCGGACATCGGGAAGAAGACCTTCGTGGCGAGGATGTAGGAGTCGCGGTCGTAGGCGGGCAGGATCTCGCCCCACGCCGACTCGGCCGCGCCGACGCCGTAGACGTTGGCGGTGTCGAAGAAGTTGATCTCGGCCTCGAAGGCGGCCTTGGTGCAGGCCTCGGTGTGCTCGCGCTCGACCCCGCTGCCGTAGGTGAGCCAGGAGCCGAGCGAGATCTCCGAGACCTCGAGGTCGCTGTCGCCGAGCCGCCGGTATCGCACGACCCCGAATCTACCCCCTTGCACCCTTCCAAACCCCGCCTAGGACTGCGCGGCGGCCTCCGCCAGCTCCTTCTCACGGCGGGCGAAGCTTCGCACCGAGCGCCGCAGCCTCCAGCCGAACAGCAATCCGTAGGCCCGCGCCGCCGGGCCAAGCAGGTACATCCGGTTGCTGATCACCGTGACCCCGCCCCGGCGCTCGACCAGATGGTCGTGGCGAAGCCGCACCCCCGGCAGTCTCGACTCCGAGGTGAGCAGCCGACCCGGCTCGATCGCCATGAAGTGGAAGTCCATCGCCGGAAACGCCTTCGGCTTGATCTTGGCCACCGAGCCGACCTCGAAGGGCCCCTCGAGGCGGCCGGAGCGAATCTCGTCGTTCCACTCCGGCCAGCGCTCCGGGCGCTCCCACAGCTGCCAAACCCGCGCCGGCTCGGTGCTGGATTCCTCCCGGCCCTCAGTCTCCCAGACCACTCTCTCGGCCATGGAGCGCCCTATCCGGTCGGTCCGAAGCGCTCGGTCAGGATCCGCTGCGGCTCGTAGCCGGCCTCCATCAGCAGCGACGACGCACTCTCGACGAAGCCGTTGGAGCCGCAGACGAAGGCCGGGCCCATCTGCAAATGACGCGCCGCTGACCAGCGCCGCGTCTATGCGACCCGTGTGGCCCGCCCAGCCGTCGGGCGGCTCGCGGGTGTAGGTGAGGGTGGTCTCCTCGCCGAACTCGTCGGCGAAGGCGAGGTCGCCGCCGGCGCGGACCGAGTAGACGAGCCGCATCGGCACCTCGGGCACCGCCCGGCGGCGGTGGCGAAGGATCGCGATCAGCGGCACCACCCCCGAGCCGCCGCCGACCAGCAGCACCGGCTGCTCGGCCGCGCCAGACGAAGTAGGAGGCGAAGGGGCCGCGGACCTCGACCCGGTCGCCCTCGACCACCACGTCGTGGAAGTAGGTGGAGACCTCGCCGTCGTCGAGCCGGTCGATGGTCAGCTCGATCTCCCCCTCGTCCAGCGGCGAGGAGGCGACCGAGTAGGAGCGCTCGGCGCGGTAGCCGTCGGCCGCCGTCAGCCGCACCACGTAGTGCTGCCCTGGGAGGTGCGGCATCCACATCGGCAGCTCGAGCCGGAAGGACTTCATCTTCTCGGTCTCGGGCTTGATCGCCTTCACGGTGGCGATCTGCCACTGCCCGGGCGCCACCTGCGACGGGGTTCAGTCGGTCCAGTAGCGCTCCTCCTTCCATGGGTCTCCTCGGTTGTGGTAGCCGTTCGACTCCCAGAAGCCGGGCTCGTCGTGGTCCATGATCCGCAGCCCGGCGACCCACTTGGCGCTCTTCCAGAAGTAGAGGTGGGGGACCAGCAGGCGGGCGGGCCCGCCGTGCTCGCGGGGCAGCGGCTCTCCCTCGTGCTCGGTGACCACCCAGGCCTGACCGTCGATCAGGTCCTCGACCGGCAGGTTGGTCGTGTAGCCCCCATAGGAGTAGCGCCATCGCGTAGGCGCCCAGCGGCTCGACCTGGTCGAGCAGTGTGTCCACCGAGACGCCGCCGAAGCTGGTGCCGAGCTTCGACCAGGTGGTGACGCAGTGGATGTCGCAGGGCACGGTGTCCGCCGGCAAAGCGGCGAACTCCTCCCAGCTCCACTCGCGCGGCTCGGCCACCATGCCGTCGATCCGAAAGCTCCACTGCTGCGTCGAGACGTCCGGCGTGGGGCCGGCGGTGAGGACCGGGAAGCCGGGCTCGACGTACTGGCCGGGCGGCACGCGGTCGGCCAGCTCCTCGGGCGTGCGCCGCTTGCGCTCGAAGCCGCGGGAGACGAACTCGCTCATCGTCGAAAGTCTCTCACCCCCGGGCGGGGCGCAAGCTGAAAGGATCGCCCGTTCCGATGGACTTCGGCGTCAGCTACTTCCCCACCGACGAGGCCGTCGAGCCGGCCGAGCTGGCGCGGATGTGCGAGCAGCGCGGCTTCGAGTCCTTCTTCGTCACCGAACACACCCACATCCCGGCCAGCCGCGAGACGCCCTATCCGGCCGGCGGCGAGCTCCCGCGCGAAGGCCGCATCGAGGCCCTGCAGGAGCTGGCCGAGGAAGCCGGCCGCGGCCGCATCCCGGTCACCCTGCAGATCCCGCCCAAGGACCCCGAAAGGATCGCCGCCTACGAGACTGCCGGCGTCACCCGCGTGGTCCACATGCTGCGGGCCTCGGACGCCGCCGGGCACGCCTCGGCCGAGGCCAAGCTCGACGAGTGGGCCGAGCGAATGGCCGCCTACCGCGGCGCCGGCGACTGACACACCGAGGTCACCAAGCCAACTCAGGTTCAGACGGGGCGACTAGAGTCGCCTTGATGAGCGAAGCCCGCCCGCCCAGCCTCTGGCTCGACCCGCCGCCCGAGCCGGGCCAGCCCCTGGAGGGCGAGCGCGAGTGTGACTGCGTCGTGGTGGGCGCCGGCTATACCGGCCTCTCGGCGGCGCTGGCGATGGCCGAGGCGGGCGCCGACGTGGTCGTGCTCGAGCGGGACTACGCCGGCTTCGGCGCCAGCGGCCGCAACGCCGGCCACCTGACCCCGACCATCGGCAAGGACCTGCCGACGCTGCTCCGCCTCTATGGGCGCGAGCGCGGCGGCGCCCTGGTCCACCTCGCCGAGGAGGCGGTCGAGCACGTCGAGGCGACCCTCTCCAACCGCGGCATCGAGTGCGACTACGAGCCCAACGGCAACGTCCTCGCCGGCATCCACCCCGGTCAGGCGCCGATGCTGGAGAAGGCGGCCCGCGCCGCCGAGCAGCTCGGCGGAGCCATGCGCCTGCTCTCGACGGATGAGATCGCCGAGCGCGCCCTCCCCGCGCACGTCGCCTGCGGCTACCTCGAGCAGAAGGGCGGCGTGCTGAACCCGGGCAAGTACGTGCGCGGCCTGCGCGAGGCGGCGGTGGACGCCGGTGCCAAGCTCTTCGAGGGAACTCGGGTCGCCTCGATCGTCGACGGCCCCGGGCCGACGGCAGCCGGGTCAACCGGCGGCGGCAAGGTCCGGATCGAGACGCCACGGGGCCGGGTCAGCGCCGACAACTGCCTGATCGCCACAAACGCCTACACGCCTGAGCTCGGCCGGCTGCGCACCTACGCCGTGCCGCTGCGCGTCTCCCTCTTCGCCACGAAGCCGCTGGACGCGGAGACGCGCAGACGAGTCGGCTGGCCCGGCCGCGAGGGCATCTACACCGCCCACGAGATGCTGGAGAGCTACCGCCTCACCGCCGACGACCGCATCGTCGGCGGCGCCCGCTGGGTCAAATACGCCTGGGGCAGCCGCATCCCGCCCGACGACGACCCCGAGACCTTCCGCAGGCTCGAGGCGATGTTCCGTTCCCGCTTCCCTGAGCTCTCCGACGTCGCGATCGAGCGCAACTGGTCGGGGGCGATCTGTCTCGCCCTCGACTTCCTTCCCCACATCGGTCGCACGGGCGACAGTGGCCGCATCGTCCACTCGATCGCCTACGCGGGCCACGGGGTCGGGATGGCCTCCCACCTAGGCACCCTCGCCGCCGGCATGGTCCTTCGCGGCGAGGCCGGCCCGGCCGCGCTCACCGAGCGACGCCGCGTGCCGCTGCCCCCCGAGCCCTTCCGCTGGCTCGTCGCCAAAGGGATCATGTCGACGCTCGAGGCGCTCGACCGCCGGACGGACCGGCGCGCGCAGCCGAGATGGTCTGACCGGACCTGACGCCAGTCTGTGCGGGTGAGTCGAACGGGGGCGAGAACGCCAGGCGAGCCGCTTCCAGCTCTGAGCGATGGCTGAGCTCGAGCAGGTAGAGGCGCAGATTGCGCTGCACGGTCTCGAGGACGTGGAGCGTGAGGCGGGCGTCGAGGCCCGCGTCTACGAAGGGCCCCGCGACCCCGACGCCCTGCTGGCCCACCTCGGGCACGAGGGCTTCCGGCCCGGGCAGCGGGAACCGGTCGAGGCGGCCCTGGCCGGACGGGACTCGCTGGTGGTGATGCCGACCGGGGGCGGCAAGAGCCTCTGCTACCAGCTCCCGGGATTGGCGTCGGAGGAGCTGACCATCGTCGTCAGCCCGCTGATCGCGCTGATGGCCGACCAGTGGCGGCGGCTTGCCGCGGGCGGGCATCCGGCCGCGATGATCGCCTCGGGACTGCCGGACGAGGTGGCGCGGGACGCCCTGGCGCAGGTCCGGGACGGCCGGGCCCGAATCGTCTACTGCTCGCCGGAGCGCTTCGCCTCGCCGGCGTTCATGAGCGCGGTGTCGGAGCGGAAGGTGGATTTGTTCGCCGTCGACGAGGCCCACTGCATCTCCGAGTGGGGACACGACTTCAGGCCCGACTACCTGCGGCTGCCGCGGGTGATCGAGAAGCTGGCTCGAGAAGGCGGGCGGCCGGCGCTGATGGCCTGCACGGCGACGGCGACCGAGGGAGTCGCCGAGGAGATCGTCCGCCGATTGGGACTGGAAAACCCGCTCATGGTCCGCTCGGGCTTCGACCGGCCCAATCTCTCCTTCGACATCGTCCAGTTCGAGGGCAGGGGGTCGAAAGCGCGCAAGCTGGCGCTGCTGCGGCACGGGCTCGGCGAGACGGCCAACCGGCCGGCGATCGTCTACGCCGGGACGCGCCGGGACACCGAGGAGGTCGCCGAGTCCCTGCGGGCCGGCGGGCTGACGGCGGTCCCCTACCACGCCGGGATGCCGCCCGACGAGCGCGCCTCCGCGCAGCATCGCTTCATGACGGGCGACGCCGAGGTGATCGTCGCCACCAACGCCTTCGGCATGGGCGTCGACAAGGCCGACGTGCGCTCGGTCTGGCACTGGGCGATCCCCACCAGCGTCGAGGCCTACTACCAGGAAGCCGGGCGGGCGGGACGGGACGGGCTGCCCGCGCGCGCGGTGCTGCTGGCGATGCGTTCCGACCTCGGCCGGCTGATCCGCTTCATCGAGAAGCGCGACGTCGAGGCCCACAGCGTCTCGCTCTACGCCCAGGGGCTGAAGGCGCGGGCCGACTCCGACGGCACTCTGGTCCTCGACAGCCCGCGCGAGGACACCGACCGGGTGAAGCTGGCGATCGCCGAGCGCGCCGGCGCCTTCCAGGTCGAGCCGGCGCCCGGCGGGCGCCTGCGGCTGACCATGACCAATGCCTTCAGCCTCGCCCACGCCAGCGCCGCCTGCACCGCGGCGCGCGACCGCAGCTGGCGGGCCTACCGGGCGGTGGAGGCGTTCGCCTTCTCAGACGCCTGCCGACGGCGGCGTCTGCTCGACCACTTCGGCGATTCGGCGCCGGGCGCGCCTGAGGGGCGCTGCTGCGACGTGTGCGAGGAGGAGGCTTGGCTGCCGGATCCGGAGGAACTCGAGATCGTGGCGCGGAAGGGGCGACGCGGCCGCAAGACGGCGGCCGCCAAGGTCGAGGTGCCGCCCGAGGGCGCAGAGCTGCTGGAGCAGCTCCGCGCCTGGCGCCTCAAGGCCGCGAGGGGGAAGCCCGCCTACACGGTCGCCAACAACCGCACCCTGGAGGCGATCGCAGCCGAGCGGCCGGGCGACGTCGCCAGCCTGGGGGAGATCCACGGCGTCGGCCCCGCCTTCATCAAGCGCCACGCCGACCAGGTGCTCGACCTCGTCGCCAAAGCGGCCTAGCGGGCCGAAGCGGCGAAGGGCCCTAGGACCCTCCGCCGACCCGGCAGACCGGGATCTTCAAGTCCTGGTTGGCCGTCCGGCACGGGGTGGCCGAGAAGGAGCGGGGGCCGTTGGTGGTGCAGTTCATCACGCTGGCCCCGGGGTCGACATCGATGACGTCCAACTTGCCATCGAGGCGCTTGCTCCTCTTGATCAGCTTGCCGCTCAGGCCGCCCTCGAAGCCCTCGTCGGCGAAGTCGTGGTTGAACTTGCCCTTGCTCACCCTGACCGGATCGGTGGGGCCGAAGGCTGTCAAGGACTGGTCGCCACCCGGATTGCAGCTCACCGGCAGGATCTCGATGTCGTAGAGGGTGAGGCTGCGGGGGGTGAACTTCCCGTTCCCGTGCTTGTCCTTGTAGACGATGTCGAGGCCGATCTCGCCGCCGTGGACCTGGCCGTTGACGCTGCGGTCCTGGAAGTGGCGGGTCTTGGTGGCCGCCTGGGCCGCTGGCGACGAACAGTGCCACGCCCAGCAGCGCGGCGAAGCCGGTGATCAGCACTCGTCTCATCAATCTCCTTTTGCCGGTTGCGACCCCGCTTGGGCCGCCCACAAAGAGTCGTCTATCTGCTGGTCCTAACACCGGCATTCGCGTGACGGAGCGGGCCAGGCTTGGCTCTTAACGGGCCACCAGGTAGGAGTCGAGGGCCGTGGCCGCCTGTGTGTCCTCGTAGACCTCGTACTCGCGCAGCTTGCCCCAGGCGACGCGGCCCCAGATCACGTAGCGGTTCGCGTACACCCTCTCTCCCTCGGGCGAGTCGAGGTGATCGGTGCCGCGGACGCACAGGGTCTGCCTCCAGGGCGGGCCCTTGACGATCACCTCGTCGGGATAGATCTGGACGCCCGAGTCGACGAAGCGCTGCAGCCACTTCTCCAGCTCGTCCTTGCCCTCGAGCTCGGTCGCCCAGGAGCTGTCGCCGGGGAAGCGGAAGCGGACGTCGTCGGCGTCCATCCGCAGCAGCGGCCGATAGTCGCCGTCGCGAAGGCGCGCCATGTCGCGGGACAGCAGGCGCTTGGCCAGCCAGGAGAGCATGTTGACCAGGCTAACGGCGCCCGCCGTGGGCCGAGCCGTGAGTGAGGCGCCGGTCCCTACCATCCTGCGTCCCATGACCCCCGGCACCAGCACGGACAACGGCAGCGGCGGCCCGCCCCGGGCGAGTAGGGAGGACCTCCGCAACGTCGCCATCGTCGCCCACGTCGACCACGGCAAGACCACTCTGGTTGACGCGATGCTGTGGCAGTCGGGGGCGTTTCGCTCCGGGCAGAACGTGGCGGAGCGCGTGATGGACTCGATGGACCTCGAGCGCGAGAAGGGGATCACCATCCTCGCCAAGAACACCGCGGTCCGTTACGGCGAGGTCAAGCTCAACATCGTCGACACCCCCGGCCACGCCGACTTCGGCGGCGAGGTCGAGCGCGGGCTGACCATGGTCGACGGGGTGCTGCTGCTGGTCGACGCCTCCGAGGGGCCGCTGCCGCAGACGCGCTTCGTCCTGCGCAAGGCGCTGGAGGCGCGCCTGCCCGTGATCCTGGTCGTGAACAAGGTCGACCGTCCCGACGCCCGCATCGCCGAGGTGGTGGACGAGGTCTACCAGCTGTTCCTGGACCTGGACGCCGACGAGGCCCAGATCGAGTTCCCGATCGTCTACACCAACGCCCGCGCCGGCTGGGCCTCCCTGACCGAGGGAGAGGAGGGCACCGACCTCTCCCCCCTGCTCGACCTGATCGTCGAGCAGATCCCGGCCCCGACGTACGACCCCGAGGCGCCCCTGCAGGCCCACGTCACCAATCTCGACGCCTCCCCATACGTCGGCCGGCTGGCGCTGTGCCGGGTGCGCAACGGCACCATCCGCTCCGGCCAGCCGATCGCCTGGTGCCGCGCCGACGGCTCGATCGAACGCGCCACGGTCTCGGAGCTCTACGTGACCGAGGCGCTGGAGCGGGTCGAGGCCGCCGAGGCCGGCCCCGGCGAGATCATCGCCATCGCCGGCCTGGCGGAGGTGACGATCGGCGAGACGCTGGCAGACCGCGACGACCCGCGACCGCTGCCGGTGATCTCGGTCGACGAGCCTTCGCTGGCGATCACGGTCGGGATCAACACCTCCCCCCTCGCCGGTCAGGACGGCGACAGGCTGACTGCGCGCCAGATCCGAGATCGCCTCTACCAGGAGCTGGTCGGCAACGTCTCGATCCGGGTGCTGGAGACCGACCTCCCCGACTCCTGGGAGGTTCAGGGCCGCGGCGAGCTGCAGCTGGTGGTGCTGCTCGAGCTGATGCGCCGCGAGGGCTTCGAGCTCACCGCCGGCCAGCCCCAGGTGGTCACGCGCGAGATCGGCGGCAAGCTCCACGAGCCGGTCGAGAGCCTCGCGATCGACGTCCCCGAGGACTACGTCGGGGTGGTGACCCAGGCGCTGGCGGTGCGCAAGGGCCGCATGCAGCAGATGGTCAACCACTCGACCGGCTGGGTCCGGCTCGAGTACCTGGTGCCGGCGCGGGGCCTGATCGGATTTCGCACCGAGTTCCTCACCGAGACCCGCGGCACCGGGCTAATGCACCAGGTCTTCGACCGCTGGGAGCCGTGGGCGGGCGAGCTGCGCACCCGTCCGACCGGATCGCTCGTCGCCGACCGTCGCGGCCAGACGGCGGCCTTCGCCCTCTTCGGCCTGCAGGAGCGCGGGGTGCTCTTCGTCGGCCCGGGCGAGGAGGTCTACGAGGGCATGGTCGTGGGCGAGAACTCCCGCAGCGAGGACATCGACGTCAACGCGATCAAGGAGAAGCATCAGACGAACGTCCGGGCCGCCGCCGCCGACCAGCTCGTACGTCTTGTACCCGCCAAGCGGCTCTCGCTAGAGCAGGCCCTTGAGTTCCTGCGCGAGGACGAGTGCGTCGAGGTGACTCCGGAGGCGGTTCGCCTGCGTAAGGTCGATCTCGAGCAGACCTCCCGGGTGAAGGTCGCCCGCCGGCGCGCGAAGGCCGAGCGAGCCGCGGCGAGCGGCTCGCCCTGACCTTGGCGAAGATGCGGCCGAGCCGGCTGACTAGCGCCGGCCCGAGCGGCGCCTGCCGCCGGCGCGGTAGGAGACTGTCCTGCCGCCGACGCCGTTGGCGGAGGCCTTGCCGCTGCCGTTGCGGCGCCCGCCGCGGCTATGGCGGGGGCTGTGGCCGTTGCCCCGCGAGCCGGCGTCGTTGGCCTGGTGGCTGCGGGACGCGTGCTCGAATCCCGGCCCCTCGCTGAACTCGCGATGAAGCCCCAGGTCGCCGGCGATCTTGCGCATCTCGTGATGCTGGTCGGGAAGGACGAAGCTGGCGGCGACGCCGGAGGCGCCGGCGCGGCCGGTGCGCCCAGTGCGGTGCACGTAGGCATCGCGGTCCTCCGGCGCATCGAAGTTGATCACGTGAGTGATCTCCGCCACGTCGATGCCGCGCGCGGCGACGTCGGTGGCGACCAGCGTGTCGCAGTCGCCGGCCTCGAAGCCGGCGAGGGCGCGACGGCGCTGGCTCTGGGACTTGTTGCCGTGCATGGCGACGGCGCGCACCTTGGCGCGGTCGAGCTTCTTCACGAGCCGGTCGGCGCCACGCTTGGTGCGGACGAAGACCAGGGTGCGGCCGCGCTCGGTGTGGCGGAGCTCGTCGACCAGGGCGTCGACCTTTGCCTCGTGGCGCAGGTGGACGAAGCGATGCTCGACCTCAGCGGCCTTCTCGACCTTCGGCTTGTGCACGTGCTTGCGGGCATTGCGGGTGTAGGCCGCGGCGAGCTTCCCGGCGGCGCCCTCCAGCGTCGCCGAGAAGAACAGCGTCTGGCGGTCGGAGGGCATCTGGGAGACGATCCGGTCGACCGGCGGCTTGAAGCCCATGTCGAGCATGCGGTCGGCCTCGTCGAGGACGAGGATCCGGATCTGCTTCAGGCTGATGTCGCGGCGCTGCAGCAGATCCTCGAGGCGACCCGGGGTCGCGACGACGATGTGGGCCTTGGCGGCACGCTTCGCCTGCGCCTGGATGCCGACGCCGCCGTAGACGGGGGCGACGCGGAGGCCGCGCGCCTGCGCGACGGCCTCGGTCTCATCGACGATCTGCTCGGCCAGCTCCCGGGTGGGAGCCAGGACGAGGGCCGCGGGTCGGGGGCCGTCGGCGTCGAGCCGATCGACGATCGGGACGCTGAAGGCGAGCGTCTTGCCCGAGCCGGTCGGCGACTGGACGAGGACGTCGTTGCCGGCGAGAACGTCGGCGATTGCGAGCCGCTGCACTGCGAACGGTTCTGTGAAGCCGCGCTTGGCGAGTGCGCCCACGACTGGGCGCGACACGCCGAGATCGGCGAATGACTGTGACATTTGGTGCTTCTCCTTATGAGTGTTGGGGAGATCCTGTGACCCCAAACACGCTCTCGGAGAGCAGGGAGGAAACGGAACCTCTCGGGCGCCCGTGTGGCGAACCCGACCGGATCAACGTAGCAGGCCTCAGCCAGCGAGGCGGGCGCGAGCCTTCTTCACCGACATGATCGAGGTGTGGCAGGCCTGGGCGATACGGCCGTCGGGCCGCTCGGGATCGCGCGTGATCTCGAACTCGACCCGCGCCCTCGCCCTTGCCTGCTGGACGTCGGCCATGGTCGCGCCCTTGGGCGCCGCCAGCTCCCCTGCGTCGCCCGCCAGCTCGCGGCGGCAGTTGAGGCAGTAGACCTCGCCGTTCTTCTTGACCCACGCCGCCGGTAGGTCGGGCCTCTCGGTCCCGGGCATCCAGCTCGCAACCACCTCGCAGCGGCCGCAGGTGAAGTCCAGCGCCGCCACCGCGTCAGCCACTTGCGCGCGCCCGTTTCAGCCGCTGGGCGGCGAACTCGGCGGCTCGCCGGAGCTCCCTCAGTCGGCCCGGGCTGCTCGGCCGCCGCGAATAGACCTTCGCCTTGTAGAGCTGATAGCGGCGACGCGTATGGTCAGCGTCAGCCGAAAGCTCTGCCAGCCGGTCCCCACCAACTCGCGGCGCGTCGGTCTCCGTCATCGCTCCTCACCCTTCCTGACCCCTCTGGGGTTGGATCGCGCGAGGGAAGAGGGAGAAAGAGCCGCCGGGCGATTGCTGCACACGAAGCGTACCGGGCCAACCCGGCGCCGCCGGGGCCGACGCACCGCGAGGTCTCGATCAGCCGGAGTGCTCGGCGTCGGCTTCGGCTTCCATCTTCTCAAGCCGGGTGTAGTAGTCGGGGAACTCGTTGAGGTGGGCGAGCGCGATCTTGCCGGTGACGATCGGATCGTCGCCGGTGACGTTGGTGGCCGGGTCATGGAGCCCGTGCTCGAGCTCGACGTTCATGCCGGCGCGGAACTGCTCGACGTCGAAGGGGGCGTTGCTCCAGTCGATGC
>CAVVBU010000017.1:0-241383 GCA_963746615.1 uncultured Solirubrobacterales bacterium
GCTGTTGTAGGCGATGGCCGTGTGGGCAGCAGTTCTCGCAGCGCGCGACGTGCCCGCCGAGGGCCGCCGTGCGGCAGCGCTCGATCGCGCTCATCACCTTCAGCTGGCCGAGGCTCACGTGGCCGCGGTTGGCATGACGCCACGCAGGACCGTGATCGCGGAAGATGTCCGCGACCTCCAGAGCTGGACGAGCCATGCCGGCGGCGTTACGCCGGCGGCTCTCGTGCTCTCTTGGCTTCCGGCGCGGCGGCGTCAGCCGATCGAGCGGGCTCATCGATCGTCGCGACAGGACCTTGGTCGCGACATGCGCGTAGCGCGCCGTCGTGTCCAGCTTCTCGTGTCCGAGCGGACACGAGTCACACTGATCACCTTTCTACGTTATTGAAAGTCAAAGGACTGCTGCGCGGGATTTGCTGTTAGCGGTCTGCCGGACCGAGTGGCGGCCGCGAAAGCCGCCACGTCCTCGGCCTTGATCACCCACGGCGCACCGCGGCAGAGCTGGCTGGCCCTTGCAGGTCGCCGCGCTTGATCATGCGCAGCGCCGTCATCGGAATGACGCCGATGATCCTGGCCGCGGCCTCGAGCGTGATCTCGCCGCGCTCGGCCCATTCGCCCGGACGATAGACGGCGATCTGGTGATAGTCGCGGAACGAGCGCACGCGCACCTCGGTCCAGCCGTTGCCGCGCCCGGTCGGCTTGCCAGCGCGATTGAGAAGGCGCGCGATCTGCTTGTCGGGCATCAGGCGGGCCAGCTCGCGCACCAGCGTCAGCGTATCCTGCGGCGACCGTCCAGCGATGCTTGCCGGCCGTGTTCATTTTGAGCTTCAGCGGCGGTGTGATCGCCGCCCTGCCAATGAAGGACCATCTCGATGAAGCCACCCTCGATGCGCGCGATGATCTCATGCAGAGCGGCGCGCAGAATTCGCTTGCGCGTCGCCGCGCTCGCCGCCGGATGCGACCAGGCACGCTCCAGATCGGCACCGAGCTGCATCAGATGCTCTCGCTCCTTGTCGCCCAAGGGCGGAGGCTTTTTCGCGTCGAGCTCGGCGATCTCCTGCTCGATGCGATGCACCGTCTCGAGCGCTGCATTCCAGCGCCGCTCCAGCTCGCCGGCGACGAGGCGATTGGCCGGATCCACGGCGTCATATTGCCGGCGTGCGTGCGCCACCTCGTAGCGGGCGCGTTCGAGCGCCAGCTCGAGCTGCCGGCGTGCGGCCGATATCTCGCGCGTCTCGACCTCGAGCGCCTTGGCCGCAGCATCGATGCCGAGCGGCTTCAGGGCACGCGCAGGACCTCGCGTGCCGACAGCCTGATCGGCCTTGAGACCGCCGAAGGAGATGCACCGCTCTGTGCCGTGATTCACATTCGCGCCCTGGCAGTAGTAGCGGCCGGACTTGCCATAGCCGACGTACATCTTGCGTCCGCAATGCCCACATCTGAGAAGGCCCGCGAGCAGCAGCTCACCTTGCCGGGCGGCGCCACGAGCCGCAGCACTGCCCTTGCCCGTCGCATTGTCGGCGATCACGCGCTGATTTCTTTCGAACTCGTCCCACGTGATGTAGCCCTCGTGCTGATCCTTGATGAGCACCTCCCATTCCGTCCGTGGACGGCGCAGACCGCGCCGCACGCGCTTGCGGCCATCGTCGATGATGGTCTTGCTCGTGGTGCGCCCGAAGGCATAGGCACCGGCATAGACCGGATTGGTCAGGATGTTGTGGACGGTATTGTAAAGCGGCAGGTTCCAGACGACGCTCTCTTCGCCAGGCTTCTGCGATTTCGCGGGCAGCATGATCCCCTGATCGCGGAGCCAGACATGCACCTGGCGCGCACTCTGGAACTCGGCGAATTTCGCGAAGACGAGCTGCAGCGCATTCTGCACCCGCTGGTCCGGATCCTTCTCGATGCGGTCGCGCCCGCTCTTCACATAGCCCGCGGCCACGCGCAGGAACAGCGCGCCACGACGCGCCTTGCTCTTCAGCGCCTCCTGCGAGCGCTGGCGGAACAGCGACAGCTCCAATTCGCTCATCGTGCCTTTCATGCCGAGCAGCAATCGATCATTGGGATGGCGAGGATCGTAGATTCCGTCCTCGTCGACGATGATGGTGCCGACCAATCCACAGAACTCGATCAGCGTATGCCAGTCGCGGCCGTTGCGGGCGAGACGCGAGGCCTCGATCGCGAAGCACGCCACCGACACGGCCATCGCAGATCGCAGCCACAAGCGCTCGAAGCCGGGCCGCGCAGTGCCGCCGCCCGATCGACCAAGATCATCGTCGATCGATCTCCACGCTCGCCCACCCGAGCCGTCGCGCACGATCGGCAAGGCCGTATTGCCGACGTCTGGCTTTCGAGATTGTGCACGAGCTGATCGGGAGTGGACTGACGGATGTAGACATAGGCCGCTGCGCGCGAGATGCTCAGCGGTGATCTTGCTCATCGCCGTCCTCCCCGGTTGCGAGCGCCGCTGCGATCTCGACGAACAGGGCTTCGACTAGCTTTGCCAGCTGCGCTCTCTGCGTCGCCGACAGGTCGATGGGTGGTGCGTCCTGTTCGAACAGCGTTGGACGTCGGTTCTCGATTTGCGGATTGCTGCGCCTCATGCCCGTCTTTCTCCCTCGTCGAGTTGGACGGGAGAAAGGTGAGCAGCGCATCGACCTCGGCGCGCAGCGAACGCAGGTTCTCAAGCGAAAACTGCGGCTCGGCCGTCAGCGCGAAGCGCGCGGCATGCTCTGGGTCATCCATTCCGGAATGCAGGCGATCGAGCCGTCGGGCTGCGGGATGACAACGAGATCGACGCCGCGATATGCGAATCGCCTGAAAACAGGCACCATCTCGCCGCATCGCGGATGGAACGGATACGTGATCCGAGCCTCGATCGGCTGTTGGCGGGCAGTTTGTCGTTGTTTCGAGAGCCACCTGGATCACGCGAATATCGACACCGCTGCTCCAGAAGATGCGTGGCGAAGCAGTGCCGCAGCGTGTGCGGCGACACCCGCTTCTCGATCCCCACCGCATCCGCCGTGTCGCGAACGACCCGGTAGAGCTGGCGCGTCGTGATCGGCAGCAGCGGATCGCGGCCCGGGAACAGCCACGTCGTCGGCTGGCCGACCAACCACCACTCCCGCAGCAACTCCAGGAGCCGCGGCGATAGCATGCCGTTGCGGTCCTTCTTCGCCCTTGCCCTGCTCGACGCGGAGCACCATGCGCTCGGAGTCGATATCCGACACCTTGAGGTTGGCGACCTCCGAGACGCGCAGGCCCGCACCGTAGGCCACACCCAGAGCAGCCTTGTACTTCGGCCCGGGCGCCGCCTCCAGGAGCCGCAAGACCTCCTCCGTCGTCAGAACCACGGGCAGCTTCTGCGGCTGCTTCACGAGCCTCAGATGACGGGCCATCTCCGGCCGGTCGCACGTCGTCGTGAAAAAGAACCGCAGCGCCGCCACCGCGCCGTTCATCGTCGGCGGCTGCACGCCCTGCTCGCGCTGACGAACCTGGAACGCGCGCAGATCCTCGCCCTCGGCCGTGTCCGGCGAGCGGCCGAGGAAGATTGTGAAGTTCTTAACGTGGCGGATGTAATCGCTTTGCGTCTTCTCGCCGAAGCCGCGGACCGTCATGTCCTCGATCATGCGACGGCGAAGCGGGCTGATGGGCTGTCGTCGTGCTCATTGGGGTGCTCCTGGTCTTGAGGTGGAGGTTGCTTGACCCCTCGACCCTCAAGACCGGGCACTTCCCATCCCGTTACCGCGCTCTGGTGCTCACACCACTCCCCGGCAATCTGCCAACCGACGTTCCCCGCGTGCCACAGGCTGGCGCGTAGCGCCTTCGTTCAATGGCACGCAACGGCCGACTTCCGCAGCGCAGCGATTTCGTCCGGAATTCAGGGTCAACTGACGTGTCCCGGACGTGGTCGCGAGGACCGTAGTTGTGAAGATCCTATGGGGCGGGCGGCGAGTTTAACCAATCGATGGAGCCCCCATGCGGAAGCCGAAGCAGCGCAAGCCCAATGACCTGAGCCGGTCTCTTGCGGCATTGGATGTGGATCATACGCTGGTCGCCGTGGTCGAGATGAGCTTGTCGAGCTGGCTCGTGGCAGGCATCGTGCCGGGTGTCGAGCGCCAGCCTCTCAAGAAGCTGAAGACCGACGCATGCGCCCTTCTCGAGCTGCTGCATCGTTGGCGTACCGAGGCCGTGAGGGCAGGCCACAAGATCACGCGCGTCGCCGTGGCCTTCGAGGCCGGCCGCGACGGCTTCTGGTTGGCGCGCTGGCTCAAAGCACACGGCATCGAAGCGCACGTGATCCACGCGTCGAGTATCGCTGTATCGCGTGAGCATCGTCGTGCCAAGACGGACCGGCTTGATACCGACCTCTTGAAACGATCCTTTTTGGGATGGCTGCGCGGCGAGCGGGATCACTGCAAGACGGTGGCCATTCCAACGCTCGAGGAGGAGGATGCCAAGCGACCGAACCGCGAGCGGGAGAGCCTGGTCGGGGAGCAGAGCCGCCTCGTCAACCGCATGAAGGCGACGCTGGTTCGCCTTGGCATACGAGGCTTCAATCCGAAACTGAAGCGTGCGGCAGGGGATCTCGAAGCGCTGCGCACGCCCGAAGGCGCACCGATCCCACCCAACACTCTGGCCGAGCTCAAACGCGACATGGAGCGCCGCCGGTTCATTTGCGATCAGATCCGCAAGATCGAGCAGGCGCGCATCGAGCGTCTGGAACGGGCACCCAATACGGGGCCCAATGCAATGGTTCGCCTGCTAGCGCGCGTCATTGGCATCGGCGTCGAGACGGCGGAGTTGCTCGTGCATGAAGTGCTCTTGCGCAATATGCGGGATCGCCGGGCGGTGGCCCGCTACGGAGTAGCGTCGTAGCCGACCACCGGTCATTCTCCGCTTGACGGAGGCGGGTTCAGGCGGCGACGCTTTGCGTCGCCGGTGGAGCGACGTTCCACGCCAGCAGGGCTTCGATCTCGGCGAGAGTCGTCGCCTTGGGCAGATCGGTGAACACGCGGCGCAGGTAGGCGTAAGGCTCGCAGCCGTTGGCCTTGGCAGTCTCAACGAGGCCGTAGAGGCGAGCGGAGGCCTCGGCTCCGGCCGGCGTGTCAGAGAACAACCATGCTTTTCTTCCGAGAACAAAAGGCCTGAGAGCATTCTCGCAGCGATTGTTGTCGACCTCGAGCCGTCCGTCGTCGAGTGAGCGCGCGAGCTGCGGCCACTGGTTGTCGAGGTAGGTCATGGCCTTGCCGGTGAGCATCTGCGGCGGTACGTGGCCTCGTTTGGCATCGAGCCAGCGTCTGAGCTCGTCCCAGATCGGCCGCGCCTGGCTGTCGCGCAGCTGCTTGCGTTGCTCAGGGCTCAGCTTGGCCTCGCGCGCGGCCTTCTCGATCCGGTAGATCTTCTGGATCAGCATCAGGCCTTCGAGCGCGAGCCCGCCGCGGCTGCCCACGGGCTGCGCCTTCAGCGCCTCGTCGAACTTGCGCCGCGCGTGTGCGAGACAGCCGACATGCACGACGCCTTCGCGTTTGCCGACGGCCTCATAGCCGCTGAAGCCGTCGCTCTGCAGATAGCCTTTGAAGTCTTGCGTCAGGCGCCAGGTAGCAGAGGACGAATGGAAGAACAGGGACAGGGCCAAGGAGATAGAACTCCTCGGTGACGATCTTCGTCTCCACCGGCGCGGTCTCGGTGCCCAGCGTGATCGGCGAGGCGCGCAAGCAGGCCGTGACCGACCTGAAGAAGGCCGGCTTCAGCGTCTCGGTCCGAGGACACCGCGGCGCCGCCGAGCCAGAACGGGATCGTCACAGACCAGTTCCCTCCGGGCGGGTCGCGGGTCAGCGCGGCACACTGCGACGATCACGGTCGGCGCCTCGGCCTCTCCATGAAGGTCGCCGTGATCCGCGGCGGACGCTCCAGCGAGCACCCGGTCTCGCTGCGCTCCGGCGCCGCCGTCGCCGAGGGCCTGCGGGCCGCCGGCCATGAGACCCTGGACGTCGTCATCGAGCCCGACGGCCGCTGGATCCACGACGGAGGCGAGGTCGAGCCTCCGGGCCGCCTCGCGGCCTGCTCGGCTGCGACGTCGCCTTCCCCGTCCTCCACGGCCCGTTCGGCGAGGACGGCACGGTGCAGGGCCTGCTCGAATGCCTCGACATCCCCTACGTCGGCCCGGGCGTGCTGGCCGCGGCGCTGACGATCGACAAGCTGATCTTCAAGCGGCTGATCCGCGAGCACGGGATCGCGCAGGTCGAGTTCTGCCAGGTGGGGGAGGAGGACTGGCGCGAGCAAGCCGCCGCTCTGCGGGCCCGTCTGGGTGAAGCCGTCGCGGCTCGGCTCCAGCGTCGGGATCCTCAAGGTCGACGAGCCGGGTGGGCTCGACGCGGCGGTCGGAGCCGCGCCGCGCACGACCCGCGGGTGATCATCGAGGCCCACTGCCGCCGGCACTCGAGGTCGAGTGCTCGGTGATCGGCAACGACGAGCCGAGGTCTCCGTTCCCGGGGAGCTCGTGATCAAGGCCGACTGGTACCACTACGCCGCCAAGTACGAGCCCGGCGGGATGGAGCTGGTCGTGCCGGCGCCGATCGGTGACGACGCGATCGCGCGGGTCCGCGAGCTGGCGCCGCCGACGTCTTCGCGTCCTGCGGCTGCACGCGGCCTCGCGCGCTGCGACTTCTTCGTCGACGACGACGGCGAGTCCTGCGTCAACGAGCTCAACACGATCCCGGGGTTCACCGAGACGAGCGTGTTCGCGAAGCTCTTCGAGGCCACCGGGCTTGCCTACCCCGACCTCTGCGACCGGCTGGTCGAGCTGGCGATCGAGCGCCACCGCAGCTCGTCCTACGAGTCGACGTCAACCCGCACGTACTCCGCTTCACGTCGAGGTCGCGGCGCGGGCGCCAGCGCCCCGGACCCGATCCTCAGCTCAACAGCCGGACGTCGTCGATCTCGACGCGGGGTGCCGCGCGGCTCGACGGCTCGTGATCCAGATCAGGAAGTAGCGGTTGGCTCGCTGGTGTCGAGGCTCGACCGTCTGCCGGGTGCTGACGTCGCTCGCCCGCTCACGATCCCGCCAGCCGTCGATCTGATCCGGCGGGCTCTCCAGGTCCGACCCGTAGATCTCGAGATCCCAGCCGCCCCGGCCGTTCGCAGCTCGATCGGCTCGGCGTCACCGGCCTGCCGGCGTCGACGTAGAGGCCGACGCCGTGCTTGCCGGCACGCCCTCGGGCCGGCGTAGTCTCGGTGCTCCAGGCGGTCGGTGGGGCTGCCGTCGATCGCAAGCCCGGTCTCGTCGCTGTGCTCCTGGCCGTCGCCCTCCGGATCGAAGTCGGTTGCGCTTGCGATGGCGATCTCCGATCGCCGGCGCCGCCGCTCTCTCCGCCGCCTGCTTCGGCAGTGCCCCTGCTCCCCGTCAGCGGCGGCGACGATAAGGCGCGCCGCCGCGGCGACGAGCAGCAGGACGCCGGCCCATGAGATCCGGCGGCCCGGTCAGCACCCTCCGCCGCCGTCGGCACCGAGTCGAGCACCGAGGTCGCCTCGCCGGTGGCGCCGCCGGCCCGGGCGACCTCGACCTCGAGGGCGTGCTCGAGGTCGGCGAGGAACTCGTTCATGTCGCGGTAGCGGTCGCGCGGGTCCTTGCGGTCGCCCGCTCGACCACGGCGGCAGACCGCCGAGGCGTCCGGGCGCGGCTCTGGACGTCGGGCACGGTCTCGTTGACGTGCTTCATCGCGACGCCGACCTGGGTCTCGGCCTTGAACGGGGACCTCCCCGGTCAGCATCTCGTAGAGGAGGATCCCGAGCGAGTAGACGTCCGTGCGCGGCGTCGATCTCCTTGCCCATCGCCTGCTCGGGGGAGACGTAGTCGGTGGTCCCGAGGACCCGGCCGGTCGCGGTCAGGCCGTGCGACTCCAGCGAGAGCGCGATCCCGAAGTCGGTGATCTTCGCGCGGCCCTCGGAGTCGATGAGGACGTTCTGGGGCTTGACGTCGCGATGGATGAGCCGCGCCACGTGCGCCGCCTGCAGCCCGCGGCCGATCTCGATCGCGTAGGCGGTCGCCTCGTCGAGCGGCAGCGTGCCCTCGCCGGAGATCCGCTGCTTGAGCGTCTCGCCGGGGACGTACTCGAAGACGATGTAGGGACGCCCGCCCTCCTCGCCGGCGTCGATCACGCCGACGAGGTTCGGGTGGGAGAGCTGGGCGACCGCGCGCGCCTCGCGGCGGAACCGCTCGAGCTGGTCCGGCTGGTCGGAGATCTCCTGGTGGAGCACCTTGATCGCGACGTGGCGGCCGAGGGTCTCGTCGACCGCCAGGTAGACGGTCGACATCCCGCCGCTCCCGAGCTTCGACTCCAGCCGGTAGCGACCGGAGAGCATGGTGCCGATCATTCCTGCGTCAACTGAATGGCACCGGGCGGGGGAGGGAGGGGTCATCACCTGGGTATTTTGGAGCAACGCCCCCTTTGCAGCGGTAGAGTGCGAGGCGCTGCCGCCGAAATCATGACGCGTGAGGTCGTTCGACACCAGATCCCGCCTGCACGTGGTCCTGGGCGACCGAGCCCGCGCTGCGCGCTGCTCTGGCGAGTTCGAGGCGAGCCTGCTTCGCTGGGTCATGGGCGGTCTGGCGCGGCGATACGGCTCGACTACGCGACGAGGAGGGCGCGAGTCGGCGAGGGCCCGGCGCTTCGCGGACCGGATCGCGCATTGGCTCGAACGTCGCCGTGGCGACGGGGATGCCGTTCGACCCGCGGTCTGTGGGCGGAGGGCGGCATCGCGTCGCAGCTACCCGGCCTGCCAGGCGGTCGTCGCGGCCGGCCGCGAGCAGGAGGGAGGCCGCCGCGGAGCTGCTATCTGCGCCGCCTCCGGGAAGGGCTGATGTTCGGGCGCAAGCCGCTCGACCGGGTCTCGGCGTTGCTCGCCGAGGCCCGCGGTTGTCCGGCGCGGGGCTCGACTACGAGCGCTTCGAGATCGACCTGCGCTCCGATGCGATCCTCGAGCGCTTCGCCGACCGAGCTCGAGGAGGCGCGGCGATCCCCGAGCAGGCGCGTGCGCCGAGAGCGCGACCGGGTGCACGGGCCCGATCGAGCGGGTCAGCGTTCCCCTTCGCTGACTCTTCGTCGGCGCCGACGGCGCCAGGCGCGGTGTCTACGGCTGGCAGCCCTACGCAGCTCTACGCCGAGGCCGCGGTGGCCGCCGGCGCCGGCGCCCGCCGGTCCGACGCGCCCCGACGCGCTCGCGGCGATCGACCGCTTCGGAACGCTGCGCCACCCGCGAGGTCGAGGAGATCTGCGGCCGTCCGCGGGCCGCGGTGGAGGCGGAGCTCTGGGACCTCGCCACGCGACGGGATCCTCGAAGCCGGTCACGGCGATGACTGGAACGCTCTGGGAACGGGTATAGGCAGGGTTCGTACGGGACCCGCCGCTGCCGAGCCGGCCAGGAGCGATCGCGGATGACCTCAGCCGGCCCGGCGGGACGTGCGCGACCGTCGTCGTGCAGGCCGGGTAGTGACGGCGAAGGAGCTCCAGCGCCGCTGTCTCATCCGCGGCCGCGACCACGACGCAGAAGCCGCAGCCCATGTTGAAGACCTCGTGCATCTCCTCGTCGGAGACGCCGCCGAGCTCGTGGATCAGCTCGAAGACCGGCTGCGCCGGCAGCGGGTCGTCGATCTCGTAGCCGACGCCCGCCGAGGCGCAGCAGGTTGTTGAGGCCGTCGCCGGTGATGTGGGCGAGGCCGCGGACGTCGACCGGGGAGGCGAGCAGCTCGAGGATCGGCCGCACGTAGATCTCGGTCGGCTCGAGCAGGATCTCGCCGAGCGGCCGGCCGAGCCGCTCGTCGTCGAGCGGGACGTCGGCGAGCACCCTGCGGGCCAGCGTGTAGCCGTTCGAGTGCAGGCCGGAGGAGGGCAGGCCGATCGACCGGGTCGCCGGGCTCGATCGCCGCCGCCGGTGACGATCCGGTCGAGCGGCGACGCATGCCGATCGCGCTGCCGGCCAGCTCCAGCCCGTTGACGATCTCGCCGACCTGGGCGATCTCGCCGCCGGGGATCTCGATCCCGGCGAGCTCGGCGCCGCGCCGCAAGCCCCTCGCCGATCGCGCCGCAGACCTCGGCGTCGGCGCCGCGCGGAGAGGATGAAGTCGACCATCGCGATCGGCTCCGCCCCGACGCAGATCAGGTCGTTGACGTTCATCGCGATGCAGTCGATGCCGATCGTGTCGAACCGCCCGAGCCGCTCGGCGACGACCATCTTCGTGCCGACCGTGTCGGTGGAGACGGCGATTCCGCGTCTCTCGTCGAGCCGGAGCACGCTGGCGTAGTGGCCGGGCAGCGGCACGATCCGCGACGGCTTGCCGGTGTCGATCCGGCGAGAGGTGGGCGACGAGCGCTCGCACCGCCTCGTCGGCGCCGCTCTGGCTGACCCCGGCCCTGGTGTAGGCGTCGCTCACTCGCGGCCCTCTCGCGGAGGGGTGCTCGGCGGCCCGCGCCCCTCTCGGTCGCTCGACGGACGGACGCCCGTCGCCGGCGCCGTTGGCCGATCCCGGATGCGGGGCTTCGGGACGGCCCCTCACTGCGGTCGGCGAGGGGGCTTGCCGTCGACGGGACCGCGGCCCGGGAGTCCCCGGATCCGATCGCGCGCCGGCGCCTGGCCATGCGTGTCACCACCAGGCCGGCGAGAACGATGCGGTAGGCCGCGTAGGGCCAGAGCGCCCGGTCTCGTTCGATCACCCGGATCAGCGCCTGAGAGGCGAGCGTGGAGGCGAACGAGGCAGCGGTCCCGACGGCGAAAGCTCTGCGATCGGAGGGCCGAAGCCCCCGGCGGCGCAGGCGGAAGCCCTTGACGAGGGCTGCGCCGACGATCACGGGCAGCGCGACGGTGCGGGAGAGCATGTTCGCCTGCTCGCGGCTGAATCCTCGCCAGCGTGCCGCCGCCAGCGTCGCGCCGTTGCGCGAGACGCCCGGAGCGAGCGCCGCGGCTTGGGCCAGCCCGAGCGCGAGTCCGTCGGCCGGCCCGGCGTCGCCTCGCCCACGCTCCTGGGGGCGCCGGTCGGCCACGACCATCGCCGCGCCGCCGGCGACCAGGCCGACGGCGGTCGCCCCGGCCCGCCGAGGCGGCGTTGGATCTGGCGCTCGAGCGCCACGCCGATGATCGCGGGCGGCAGGAAGGAGAGCGCGAGCACAGCCGCCCGGCGCCCGTCGAAGGAGGCAAGCTCCTGCGCGATGGCGCCGCTGACCGATCAGCAGCGCGGCCGCGGCGCCGGCGTGCAGGGCGACCTCGAAGCTCTTTCGCACCTGCGGGTCAAGGCGGTCCCAGTCCCAGCCCCTGGCCCAGGGGATCAGGTTGAGGTGGGCAGAGCTGGAGACGGGCAGCAGCTCGGTCGGTCCCTGGACCGCGCCGAGAACCGCGGCGCGCGCGACGGGAATGCCGGCGCCGCCGGCGTCCACCTCTACCCCTCGGCGGCGGGCTCGACGTCGCGGGGGGGCTCGCCGCCCTCGCGCGGGGTCTCGCTTCGCGCGCCCGGGCCGCCGCGGCGGCGTTTGACCACCAGATAGACGATCAGCCCCACGATCGCCACGATCACCACGTAGTCGACGTAGTGAAGCTGGTCCTTCCACGTCGTCCCAGTTGTCCCCGACCTAGACCCCGAGCACGCTGAGCGCGAGCACCCAGGGGATGCAGCCGGCCAGGGTGAACGCGGTGAAGCGCCAGAAGGGCATCCGCGCGACGCCCGCGGGCAGCGAGATGAAGGTGCGGATGATCGGCAGCATGCGGGTGAAGAAGACCGTCGCCTCGCCGTGGCGCTGGAACCAGCGATCGGCGGTCGCGAGGTGCTTGGGGTTGACGTGGAAGACGTGGTGACGCTCGAGCAGCTCGAGCCGGCCGTAGTAGCCGGCCGCGTAGGCGAGCCAGGAGCCGACCAGGTTGCCGAGCACACCGGCGGTCACGATGCCGATCAGGGTGAGGTCGCCGTCGTTGACCTTGAAGCCGGCGAACAGCATCGTCGCCTCGCTCGGGATCGGGATGCAGGCGCTCTCCAGCAGCATCAGCACGAAGATCCCCGCATAGCCGATTGCGCCGATCAGGTCGGTCGCGAAGTTGACGAGGGGATCGACGATGAAGTCGGTCATCAGGGTGAGGGTGGTGAGAGAGACGAAAACCGGCGCGGTGGCGGGCTTGCGCCTAGGCCCCGGAAGGCGCTACATGGTAGCGGCGCGCACTAGACTCGCTTGTCGCGTGGATCGGCTCTACCACCCCGTCTACCGGTACCGGATCCTGCAGATCGCAGCTGACGCCGCACTGGTCGCCGCGGCCTATTACCTCGCCTTCAGGCTGCGCTTCATCGATTCGCACGAGGTCCCGCCCCGCTACAGCGAGATGCTCTGGGGCACGATCGGCTTCGTAGTCGTCGGCAAGCTGGTCGTCTTCGCCGCCTTCGGCATGTACGAGAAGTGGTGGCGCTACTTCCGCCTGCCGGACTACGCCGTCGTCCTCAAGGCGACCGCCGTCTCCAGCGTGATCCTGGCGGTCGCCCTCTACCTGCTGCGGCCCTACGACTTCGCGATCCCCCGCTCGGTGGTGATCTCCGACTTCCTCTTGACGCTCGTCTTGGTCGGCGGCGCCCGGCTGCTGGTCAGGATGGTGGTCGAGCGGCCCGCGCGGCGCGCGGCGGCCGGTGGCCGCAACGTGATCGTCGTCGGCGCCGGCTCCGGCGGCCAGATGGTCGTGCGCGAGCTTCAGCTCAACCCGTATCTCGGCTCCCACGCGATCGGCTTCCTCGACGACGACCCGCGCAAGCGCGGGATGAGGCTGCACGGTGTCAAGGTGCTCGGCTCGACCGATGAGATCGGCCGGGTCCTCGACGAGATGGGTCCGGACGAGGTCGTGATCGCGATCCCGTCGGCGCCGGGGGAGCTGCGTGCCAAGGTCGTCGTCGCCTGCCGCGACCGGGACGTGGGCGTTCGCACGCTGCCCACGGTCTTCGAGCTGCTGCGAGGCGGCGTCCAGCTCACCAAGCAGCTGCGCGAAGTCGAGGTCACCGACGTGCTCGGCCGCGAGCCGGTGGTGATGGAGCTCGACCGCGTCGGTGCCTACCTTCAGGACAAGGTCGTGCTCGTCACCGGAGCGGGGGGCTCGATCGGCTCCGAGCTGGTTCGCCAGATCGCCCGCGTGCGGCCGAAGCTTCTCGTCCTGCTGGACCAAGCCGAGGAGCATCTCTTCCGCATCGATCGCGAGATGGTGGAGGAGCGGCACTTCACCCGGGTCGAGTCGGTGCTCGCCGACTGCAAGGAGCCAGACCGCATGCTCGAGGTGATGCAGCGATTCCACCCCGACGTCGTCTTCCACACCGCCGCCTACAAGCACGTGCCGCTGATGGAGTCGAACCCCCTGGAGGCGGTCCGCAACAACGCGATCGCCACGCGGGTCACCGCCGAGACCGCCGCCGCCTCGGGCTGCGAGCGCTTCGTGCTGGTCTCCACCGACAAGTCGGTCAACCCGCGCACGGTGATGGGGGCGTCCAAGGCGATGGCGGAATGGATCGTCGAGGCGGCCCGTCACCGCTACCCGCACACGCGGTTCATCACCGTTCGCTTCGGCAACGTGCTCGCTTCCTCGGGCAGCGTGGTGCCGATCTTCCGCAGCCAGATCGAGCGCGGCGGCCCGGTCACGGTCACCGACCCGGAGATGACGCGTTACTTCATGACCATTCCCGAGGCGGTCCAGCTGGTCATCCGCGCCGGCGACCTCGGCGCCGGAACCGGGGAGGTCTTCGTGCTGGAGATGGGCGAGCCGGTGAGGATCGTCGACCTCGCCCACAACATGATCCGGCTCGCCGGCTACGAGCCCGACGAGGACATCGCCATCGAGTTCACCGGAAGGCGCCCGGGCGAGAAGCTGCACGAGGAGCTGTTCAACACCGACGAGCGCCCTCAGGCGACCGCGGCCGACAAGATCGTCAGGGCGGTTCGGCGGGCGCCGCTCGATCCCGAGTGGGTGCAGGCCGCGGTCGCTCGGCTGGAGCAGCTGGTCCGCGAGGGAGACGAGGCCAATCTGGCCGAAGAGACGGTGGAGCTGGCCAAGCAGCGCCGCGGCGCCGCGACGCTGGGCGCCGGCGGCTGACGCCCGCGTTTAACATCCCGCGCCGCACCAGCTGATGCCTGACTTGATCCGCGAGATCGGCGCCGTCGCCGGCCTGGCCGCCTTCTTGGGCTTGGCCGTGCTCGCGCTGCTCTATTTCGCCCAGGCCCGCGACGTGCGACGCCTGCGCGAGAACGCCGAGTTCCTGGTCGAGCGCCCCGAGGAGGCGGTGGCGCCGGCCGCCGCCGAGGCGGGCGAACCCGCCGAGCCGGCGCCCGCCGCAGCGACGGCCGCCGCAGCGACGACCCCCGGAGCTGGGACCCCCGGAGCGGCGACCCCGGCTGCCTCCAAGGGGGCGGCGTCGAAGCCCCCGGCGGCCAAGGCCGCGGACGCAGAGGCGTTCCGCCGGGCCGAGCTCGCCCGCCAGGCCGCTGACCGTCGTCAGCGCTTCGAGCGGCGCCGAACTGGCCAGCGCGGCCTGACCGCGGCAGGGGCCGGCGGCGGCCGCTTCGACTCGCTTCCGGAGACGAGGTCTCTGGTGGTGATCGTGATCGGGGTCGCGCTGCTGGTCGCCGGGATCGCCTTCGGCGCCACCCGCCTGCTTGGCGGCGACAATGGTGGCGCCGGCAAGAAGAAGGAGGCGGCCGCCCAAGTGGAGGTGGCCGTGCTCAACAGCACGGCCCAGCCGGGCCTCGCCGGAGAGTTCGGCCAACAGGTGAAGAAAGCCGGATTCAACCTCGGCAAGGTGGGCAACAGCTCGAGTCCCGAGGACGTCAGTCTGGTCGAGTACGACAGGGACGGTCGCGAGGCTGCGCAGCAGGTGGCACAGCTGCTCGACATCCGCAAGATCGAGCCGATGAGCGGTGAGATCCGGAGCCTCGCCGAGGGGGCGCCCGTCGCCGTGGTTCTGGGCGCGGACAAGGCGTCGGGCGGCTGAGCGGAGGGCGCCGACTTCCGGCGTCCCTCGCCGCGATCGTGATCGCGGCGCTTGTGGTGGCGACCGGGGCAGCGATCGTCTTCACCCAGAGGTTCCGGCACGAGGGGCCGGTGATCTCCCTCGTGTCCACCAAGGAGAGGCAGTGCCCGCGCGCGCAGCGTGCCCCCGGCGTCCCCGTCTCCTTTCTGCTCACCGACGGCGATACCTTGGACGTGCGCATCGTCGGCGCAGGGGATGAGACGACTGTGCGCACACTCGCCCAGGGCGCGGTGCTCGAAGGAGATCGGCGCTACTGCTTCCCCTGGGACGGCCGCCGCGACGATGGCACGCGGGCCGCGCCCGGGGCCTATCGGCTGCAGGTGTCGCTGCAGGAGGCGGATCGGGTGGCGACCGCCGGGCAGGTCTTTCGTCTCGCTCGCGCGCCTGTCCCCGGGGAGGAGCAGCCGTGACCGAGACCCTCGAGATTGCCGGGACGATCGGCGCCTCGGCGCTGGCCGCGTCCGCGCTGCTGCTCGCCGGTCGGCGCGCTCGCCTCTTCGCCCTCGGCGCGGCGATGGCGATCGCCGTCGCGCTGGTCCTGGGTCAGGCCTGGGACGGCCCCCTCGCGGGCGTCCGCGAGAGCGCCGGTCGGGTGGCTGTGCTCCTCGCCGTCGCGCTGGCGGTCATCGGGGTGCTCGCGGCCTGCTTCCTTCGCTGGCCCCCGGCCATGCCTCTGGCTGCGCTCGCCGCACTTCCCTTCCGCATACCGGTGGACGCGGGGGGCGAGAGCTCGAATCTGCTGGTGCCGTTGTACGCGGTGATCGTGGCTGGGCTGGTCGCCGCGTTTGTGCGCACCGCTGCGCCTGGCCGTAGTGCGCCGGCGAACGCCGCGGTCGGCGCCACCACGCTGTCCGTGCCCCGACCGCTGGCGCTGACCCTGGCCGCGGCGGTGGCGCTCTACGGTCTTCAGGCGGCGTACTCGTCGGACGTGGCCTTCGCCGCGCGCAACGTCGGCTTCTTCCTCGTCCCCTTCGCGGCGCTCTTCGTGCTCCTGGTCGAGGTCGAGTGGAGTCCTCGCCTGCTCGGTGCCGCGCTGGCCGTGATCGCCGCCTCCGCGCTTCTGTTCGCGGGAATCGGGATCGGCCAGCACATCGCCGGCAGGATCTTCTGGAACGACGCGCTGGAGTCCTCGAACGACTTCCACTTCTACTTCCGGGTCAACTCGTTGTTCTGGGACCCGAACATCTACGGCCGCTATCTCGTGCTGGCTCTGCTGCTGCTCTCGGCATGCCTGCTGTGGACGAGGGAGAGCCGCCGTGCCCTGGCGGTGGTCGGCGGCATCGCCGTGATCTGGCTTGGCCTGCTGTTCGGCTTCTCGCAGACGAGCTTCATCGCCCTGCTCGCCGGGATCGCGGTGCTGGGCGCGCTTCGCTGGAGCTGGAAGGGTGCGGCGATCGTCGCTCCCCTCTGCGCGCTGGCGATCGCCGGAGCGATCGTCGCCTTCGCGGCGGGCTCGGACGCCTCGGCGCGCGAGATCTCGCAGGGTCGCTCGACCCTGGTCAAGGGGGGCCTCGAGCTGTTCGCGGATCGGCCGCTGCAGGGCTACGGCTCCGCCTCGTTCTCCGACGCCTTCGGAGAAGCAGAGGGGATCCCCGAGGGCAAGACCACGATCTCGCACAACGAGCCGGTGACCGTCGCCGCCGAGCAGGGGGTGCTCGGCATCGCCGCCTACCTGGCGCTGATCGCCGCCTCGCTGTGGACGCTTCTGTTGGGGATGCGTTCGATTGCCCCGGGCCTCGGTGCGCCTCCGGCCGCGGTCGGTGATCCCTGGCGCGGGGGCGACGCGGCCAGCCGCTTGGCCAGGATCGCCCTGCTGGCGGCGTTCTGCGCGCTGTTCGTGCACACGATCGGCTATGCGGGCTATCTGACCGACCCGCTCACGTGGGCGCTGCTCGCCGTGGGCGCCGCGCTTGCAGCCGGGACGTCGGCCGGCCCATCGCGTTCGGCGGCCGGCGGTCCGTCCGGATGACGGCTGACGCTTAGCCCCTGATGGGCTCCTACCTGCGCCGACTGGCGACGACCGGAGCCGCCTACACGGCTTCGAGCGTGATCTCGAAGCTGATCGCGGTCGCCCTGCTGCCGCTCTATACGCGGTACCTGACGCCGGGCGACTACGGCGCCGCCGAGGTGCTGCTCAGCGGCGGTGATCGCCGCCAGCATCGTGGTCCGCCTCGGCGTCATCGAGGCGCTGCTGCGCTTCTACTACGAGGCCGGCGAGGAGCCGGCGCAGGTGGTTCGGACCTCCTTCGCCTCGCTTTTCTGGTCCACGACCGCCGGCCTGGTGATCCTGCTGCCCCTGGCGGAGCCGATCTCCCAGCTGCTGCTGGGTCACTCCGACGCCGGTCTCACCCGGATCGCGATTCTCGGGCTCTGGGTGTTCACGATGTTCGAGTTCCTGCTCGCGCTCTACCGCATCGACGAGCGGGCGAAGGCGTTCTTCACCCTCACGGTCGCCAACGTGCTGGTGACGATCCCCGTCACCGTCTGGCTGGTCGTCGGCGAGGGGGATGGCGCTCGCGGCCTGCTGCTGGGCCAGTACGCGACCGGCGCCGCCTTCCTGGCGCTGATGCTCTTCCTGCAGCGGCGGCGCCTCTCCCTGCTGGCCGACCGGGCGCTGCTGCGCCGGATCATGCGCTTCGGCCTGCCGACGATGCCCGCCGAGCTCTCCCTGTACTCGCTCAACTTCATCGACAGAGTCCTGATCGTCCGCCTCGCCAGCCTCTCCGACGCCGGGCTCTACTCGCTCTCGGTCAAGTTCGCGCAGGCGATCAACGTCCTGGTCAAGGGCTTCCAGCTCGCCTGGCCGCCGCTCGCCTACTCGATCCGCGACGACGACGAGGCGCGGCGCACCTACGCCTTGATCGTCACCTGGTTCGTCACCCTGACCACGTTCGCGGTGATCGGGATGTGGCTGTTCTCGCGCTGGATCGTGGACCTGCTGGCGGCGCCCGAGTTCTTCGACTCCTACAAGGCGATCGGCCTGGTCTCGACGGGGATCATGCTCTACGCGCTCTACCTCGTCCTGGTGGTGGTCCTGGGCCGCACCGGGCGGACGGAGTTCAACTTCCCGGCGACGGGCGCCGGGACCGTCGTCAACATCGGCCTCAACCTGGTGCTGATCCCCGCCTGGGGCATCGTCGGCGCCGGCGTCTCCCTGGTGACCTCCTACGTGGTCGTGCTCGTGATCATGATCATCTTCACCCAGCGGCTCTTCTGGGTCCCCTACGAGTGGGGCAGGCTCGCGCAGGCGAGCCTGCTGGCGGTGGCGCTGGTGGCCGCGGGCGAGCTCCTGCTGCCCGACCTCGGGGCTGGATGGCCTGGCCGAGCGAGTCGGAGTCTGGCTCGCCTATCCGTTGCTGCTGCTGGCGACGGGATTTCCGACCGGGCCCGAGCGTCGCGCGGCGGCGAGGATGCTGAAACCGAGCGCGGTGCTGGCGGCGCTTGGGCGCGTCGGCGCGCGGCCCGCCGAGGCGCCCGGGCGAAGCCGAGCCCTCCAAGCGCGGCGGCCCGCAGCTGACCCCGGAGACGCTCCAGGCCGAGCTGCGCGACGAGGACTCACGCACGAACTAGCCGGCTGCCCGTTGCCGCCAGGTTGGTTCCGGTGCGGCGCCGGATCAGGAGGCCGCCGTGAGCGAGCGGTTGTAGCGCTCCGCCGCCTCGCGGATCCCCTCGCCCCTGCCCGGGCGCAGCGCCTGGCGGGCGTGGGCCAGATAGCGGCGCGGCGAATGTGCCCGGCAGGACGAGGCGCGCCGAGGGCCCGGCACAGGTAGGGGAAGGCGAGCAGCGGGCGCATCAGGAAGGCTGCAGCGCGGCCGGAGTGCTTGCGCAGGTAGAGGTCGCGGTTGCGGTGGAACTCGACGATGCGGCGCGTCGCGCCGCGTCGACGTCGGAGGCGAGCTGGTCGTGGTGGATCGCGCGGGCGGCCGGCACGTAGAGGATCGCGCCAGCCGGCGTCGCGCAGGCGCTTGCAGAAGTCGGTCTCGTCCGAGTAGACGAAGAAGGCCGGGTCGAGGTAGCCGACCTGCTGCGGCGGCCTCGCGGCGCACCAGCATCGCGCTCGACTGCACCCAGCCGACGGGCTCGGTCTCGTCGCCGCCGCTCTGGACCGTGAGCCGTCGGTGCAGGAAGAGCGCCCCGGCGAGGGCCGTGCCGAGGCCGGGCAGCCGCCAGGCGCAGGGAACGGGCGTGCCGTCGGGGTCGTGCAGCTGGGCGCCGGCCACCGCCGCCCGCGGATCCTCTTCGAGCGCCGCGATCAGCGCCTCGGGCGCGCCGGGCTGGAGCTCGGCGTCCTCGTTCAGCAGCAGGCAGAGCTCGCCCTTCGCCTCGCGGAGCAGCAGGGTGTCGTTCTCGGCCTTGCCGGCGCGGCGGTCGCGCACGATCAGCCGCACGCGATCCCCGAGGCCCCTCACCGCCTCCACCGAGTCGTCGTCGGAGGCGTTGTCGAGCACCAGGACCTCGTGCTCGACCCCGGCGCGGCGCGGTGCGCTCGATCGCCTCGATGCAGGCGAGCAGCAGGTCGCGAGAGCTGGTGTTGACGACGCAATAGGAGAGCCGCACGCCAGAATGCTCGCCGATGCGCGTCCAGGTCGTCGATCCGCCCGCCTACACGCCTCCCTACGACCACGCCCTCTGCGCCGCCCTGGCGCGGGCGGGCGCCGAGGTCGAGCTGGTCACCAGCCGGTTTCCGTACGGGCCCGTCCCGCGCGAGCGCGGCTACACGGTCGACGAGCGCTTCTACCGGCTCGCGGCTCACAGCGGATCGGCGCGGCTGCGGCGGCTGCTGCGCGCCGCCGAGCACGTCCCCGGAGCTGCTCGCCTACCGCGGCGAGGCATCGCGAGCCGATCTCGTCCACTACCAGTGGCTGCCGCTGCCGGCGCTCGACCGGGTCCTGCTGCCGCCGAAGCGGCCTCGCGCCTTCACCATGCACTACCGGCTGCCGCCGGCAAGCAGCAGGCTGGGGCGGCGCCTGACGCGGCTGCTGGCGGCGATGGACGCCGTGATCGTCCACAGCGAGCACGGCGAGCGGCGAGCTCGGGGCTTCCTTCGGCGTCCCACCCGAGCGGCTGCACATGATCCCGCATGGCGCCTTCGACTACCTGACCCGGCTGCCCGACGAGCGGCCGCTGCCGGCGGAGCTGGCCGCGGTCGAGGGCCCCGTGATCCTCGCCTTCGGGCTGGTGCGGCCCTACAAGGGCATCGACGTGCTGCTGGAGGCCTTTCGGCGGATCGAGGGCGCCGAGCTCTGGATCGTCGGCATGCCGCGGATGCCGCCTGGACGAGTTGCGCGAGCTCGCGGCCGAGGCGCCCGGGACGGTGCGCTTCGTCGACCGCTTCGTGCCGGATCCCGAGATCCCCGCCTTCATGCGCCGCGCCGACATCGTCGTGCTGCCGTATCGCAACATCGAGCAGTCGGGGGTGCTCTACACGGCACTCGCCTTCGCCCGGCCGCTGGTCCTGAGCGACGTCGGCGGCTTCGCGAGAGGTGGCGGCGCACGGCGCCGCCCGTCTGGTGCCGCCCGAGGACCCCGCTGCGCTGGCGGTGGCTCTCAACGAGCTGCTCGCCGACCCGGCTGAGCGCGAGCGCCTCGCCGCCGCCGCCCGGGCCGCCGCCGAGGGCCCCTACTCGTGGGACGAGATCGGTCGCAGCGACCGTCGCCATGTACGAGGGCCTGCTGCGGAGATAATCCGCTGGTGGCGCTCGAGATCGTGTTCTGGGTGTCGGTCGGCCTGATCGTCTACGCCCACCTGGGCTACCCGCTGCTGCTGGCGGGGGTTGCTGCGCTGCGCGGACGCCGCCCGGAGCCGTCGCCCGCCGGCGGCGAGCTGCCATCGGTCTCGCTGATCGTCGCCGCCTACGACGAGGAGGCGGTGATCGTCGAGAAGGTGCGAAACGCGCTGGCGCTCGACTATCCGCGCGAGCGCCTGGAGGTGGTCGTCGCCTCCGACGGCTCGGCCGACCGCACCGCCGAGCTGGCGCGCGAGGCGGGCGCCGACCGCGTGCTGGAGCTGCCCCGCGGCGGCAAGGTCGCGGCGCTGAACGCCGCCGTACGGCGGGCCACCGGCGAGCTGCTCGCCTTCTCGGACGCCAACAGCTTCTGGCGGCCGGACGCGCTGCGGCGCCTCGTCGCCCGCTTCGCCGAGCCCAAGGTCGGCTACGTCTGCGGTCAGGTCCGCTTCCTCGGACGGCGACGACGGCAACCAGGAGGGGCTCTACTGGCGCTACGAGATGGCGGTGCGCGAGAGGGAGTCGCGCCTGGCTGGGATCACCGCCGGCAACGGCGCGATCTACGCCGTCCGCCGCGACGCCTACATCGAGCTTGACCCCAGCCGCGGCCAGGACATCGGCTTCCCCTTCGAGCTGACCAAGCGGGGCTGGCGGGCGCTGTACGAGCCGGCCGCCCTGGCCGAGGAGCGGATGGCGCCGACCGTGGAGGGCGAGTTCCGCCGCAAGCGCCGGATGATGTGGGGCCTTTGGGACGTGATGCTGAAGTGGGGCATGCTCGACCCGCGCGGCTACTCGGCCGCATATGCGCTCGAGATCTACTCCCACCGGCTGCTGCGCTACCTGACCCCGTGGCTGCACCTGGTCGCGCTGGGCGCAAACGTCGCCCTGCTCGGCGAGGGCGCCGTCTACACGGTGACCATGGCTCTTCAGGTCGCGCTGCTGCTCGGGGCCGCCCTGGGCCGCTTCGTGCCGCTGCTGCCGCTGCGGGTGGCGTACTACTACGTCACGGTCACCGCCTCGATCGCGGTCGGGCTCTGGGACCGGTTGCGGGCCGGAGCGGTGCCGATCGGCTGGGAGAAGGTGGAGGGAACGCGATGAGCACCCCCGCGGGAGAGGCCCCCGTGTCGCCGAGCGCCGTCCGCCGAGGCCTTCCGCGCGCGGCGGACGTCGGCATCGCCATCTTCGGCCTCGCCCTCGGCTCGCCGATGCTGCTGGTGGCGGCGATCGCGATCAAGCTCGGCTCGCGGGGGCCGGTCATCTACCGCCAGCGCCGTGTCGGGCGCCACGGCGAGGAGTTCGAGCTGTGGAAGCTCCGCACCATGCGGCGGGGCTCGGACCCGGTCGGCGTCGGCACCGCCGTGGTCGCGGACGATCCCAGGATCACTCGGCGTGGGCAGGGTGCTGCGACGCTTCTCGCTCGACGAGCTGCCCAACCTGGTCAACGTCCTGAGGGGGGAGATGGCGATCGTCGGCCCGCGCGCCACCCTGCCGGCCCAGGTCGAGCTCTACACGCCGCGCCAGCGCCGCCGCCTGGCGCTGAAGCCCGGCGTCAGCGGCTGGGCCCAGATTCACGGCCGCACCGGCATCCCCTGGGAGGAGCGGATCGAGCTCGACGTCTGGTACGCCGAGCACCGCTCGGTCCGGCTGCGACCTGCGCATCCTCGCCCTCACTCCCGGGGTGCTGATCAGGGGCGGCGGACTGGAGGCGCCCGACCGCTACTCCGGCTCGCCCGAGGACTCCCCGCTGCGGCGAGCCGCCGAGCGGGAGACGGACTAGGGTCCGCGCGATGGCGCGGGGAATCTCACTGAGGGAATTCACGCCCGCGGATGCCGCGGCCGTCCACCGCTGGTTCAACAGCCCGGCGGCGACGGCCAACCTGCTCGAGCACCGCGACGAGTTCACGCTCGAGGACGCCGAGAGCTGGGTCGAGCGGGCGATGGACACCTCGGGCGAGGACCGCAAGTGGGCGATCGCCGTCGAGGGGATCGAGGAGGCGGTCGGCTATACGGCCCTCTACGGCCTGGGACGCCAGACGGCGCCGGAGCTGGGGGCGATCGTGGGGGACGAGCGGGTCGCCGGCAAGGGCGTCGGTCGCGAGGCCGAGCGGCTGACCAACAAGCGCGCCTACGAGGAGTTCGGCGCGCACAAGGTCTACGGGCGCATCCCGGCCACCAACGAGGCGGCGAAGAAGGCCGTGATCTACAACGGCTGGAAGCGGGAGGGGATCATGCGCCGCCATGTTCGCCACGGCGACGAGCTGATCGACGTCGAGGTCTGGGGCGGCTTCCCGGAGGATCAGCCCGAGCCGCCCGAGGACTGATGCGCGCGGAGCTGATCGAGGACGGCGGCCGCTCCGCCTCCTCGGCCGAGTTCTTCCGCTCGCCGGAGTTCCTCTCGGCCGAGGGCGCCACGCACACGCTGGCGATCGACGGCCCCACCGAGCCGCTTGAGCTGCCGGTGATCGTGCGACCGATTCCGGGGAGCGATCGCGTCGATGCGATCTCCCCGTACGGCTACCCGGGCGCGGCGCGAGGGCCCGAGGATCCTCTCGACCCGGCCGAGGTGGACTGGAGCGCCACCGGCCTCGTCAGCCTCTTCGTCCGCGATCGCATCGGACCACCCAGCCTGGCCGGAGGAACCGAGCGATCCGAGGTGCAGGTGGCGGACCCGAGCCTGCGGTCGGGGATGCGAAAGCGGCTGCGCGAGCAGATACGCAGCAGCGAGCGGAGCGGCTGGCGCGTCGCCGTCGAAACCGGCCGGGAGACCTTGGCCGAGGGAAGGACCGCGTTCGAGGCCGCCTACGCCGAGACCATGGCACGCACGGGGGCGAGCCAGGGCTACTTCTTCTCCAGCGAGTACTTCGCCGAGGTCCTCTCCGCCGAGCGGACCTGGCTCCTGTTGGCGGCGGGCGGCGACGAGACGCCTCGGGCCGGCGCGATCGCCGTCGGCAGCGACGGCTTCCTGCACTACTTCCTCGGGGGAACCGCCGACGCGGCCCTCGAGGATTCCCCGATGAAGAACCTGTTCGCGGCGATGGTCGAGCTGGCGACCACGTTGTCCGTGCCCCTGAACCTGGGCGGCGGTGTCGCCCCGGGCGACTCGCTGGAGCGCTTCAAGCGGGGCTTCGCCAACCGCACCGAGCCCTTCCGCACCCATGAGATCGTCTGCGACCCGGCGGCGTATAGCGAGCTCAGCGAGGGAGTCAGGGCGCCTCGGGACTTCTTCCCGGGCTACCGCTCCCGCTAGGCAGACGGGCGGGCTGGCTCAGCCGACCTCGTGGATGCCCGCGATCGGGTGCGGGGGGAGGCCGATGATCGACTTCGGCTTCACGTAGTTGGGCGGGACCTGGTAGTGGTCGACGTACTCGCCGCAGGCGTCGGCGAAGGGGACGCGGTGCCAGGCGCCGGGCTGGACGGCGACGATGTTGCCGATCGCGGCGGTGGCGTCTACCCCGAGCAGGCTCGAGATCCCGGAGACGTCGTCCGCCTCGACCATGATTCGGACCCTGCCGCCCTTCGGCACCTCGATCCGCCCGGCGGGCCAGAAGGGCCCCTGGCCGAAGCGGAAGGGGATGGCGCCGTCCATCGCGGGCGGCAGGTCGAGATCGAGGCCGGGCGCCTTGACCCGGAGGCCGACGACCGGGCTCTGGTACTGCAGGGAGAGCTCCCAGGCGCCGGGCTTCAGCTCAAGCGTCTGGCTTGCCGACTCGCCCGGGGCCAGCCGCTCGGACGGGCTCCAGTCCAGCCGCTTGCCGATCGCCGGCCGTGGCGAGATCACGGTCGCCGTCAGGGCCACTTGGCGCTTCTTTCCCTTTGCGATGTCCTCCTTGCCGCAGTTGAGGACCTTGCCGGGCCGCGCCTCCTCGCCGAAGACGCGATCGTTGCGCGGCGTCGGGCCAACCCGCTCCCAGAGCTCGTAGGACGGAGTGGAGCGGACCAGGCGCAGGTTGGAAGGCGGCTGGCTGCGGTAGGCCGCGCGGGTGCTCAGCACCCAGGGGAAGGCGTCGAGCACGGTGTAGTCGACCGAGTCGAAGTCCAGCGGCAGGCGGTAGTCCTTGCCGGTCCGCGAGCGGACGACCTGCTGCGCGTTGCGCGTGGGGCTGGCAACCCGGGTGCTGTTGAGGAAGTAGTCGGTGAAGCGGTCGCTGGTCAGCGACAGGGTCCAGTCGTTGCCGATCTCGTCGTGGAGGCCGGCGAGCTCGTCTGAGTGCTCGTTGGGAGCGACGACCGCGTCGCGCAGCGCGAGGAATGACGAATAGGCGGCGACGGCGACGAACAGCGCGGCGACCCCGCCGGTGAGCCAGGCCGGCGGCGTGCCCAGGCGCTGCCAGAAGGGCGCCCTGCGCTTCTCGGCCACCGTGGAGCCCGGGGCTCGCTCGCGGGCACCCAGCAGCCCCCCCAGGATGATCAGCATCAGCAGCGGACCCGGGACGAGCAGCGCCTTCGATTGCACGTAGAGCCCGGCCGTGGCCAGCGCCCCCAGGTAGATGACCACGGCTCCCAGCAGCGTCAGCGGGAGCGCGAGCGCCCCGCGCCGCAGCCACCACCAGAGACCGAGCACCAGGGCGAGTGCCCCCAGGGCGCCGAAGAGCAGATGGGCGTCGAGCGCGGTCGAGCCCAGCAGGAAGTCGCTGCTCGGCCACGAGCCGAGCGTCTCCAGGGGGGAGACCGACTCGCGCAGCTTGGCGTTCGAGTTGACGACGATCCGAACCCCACTGACATCGTTGAAGGTGCGCGCCCGCAGCAGCTCGGTCGAGGCGAAGACGACGAGGATCGCCAGGGGGATGCCGACGACCGGGATCGCCCGCCGCAACTCCTGCGCCAGCCGACCGGCACGCAGCGCCCGGATCGCGCCCGCGACGCCGAGCAGGCCGGCGGCGGCGATCAGCCAGTAGAGCCCCTGATAGCTGTAGGCGGAGATGATCCCGGCCGGGATCAGCCCAAGCGCCGCCAGCGTGGCGCGGTCGCCAGGCCACTGGCGCTCGAGCCTCCACAGCGCCAGGGCGAAGCCGAGCAGGAAGAGCGCCATCACGTTCTCCTTGAAGCCGCCGACGGCGAAGGCCGACGCCGCCGGGTAGGCGAGCGCGACCAGGACCGCGGCCCCCGTGCGCTTCCAGGCTGCCAGCTCGCCGAGAGCCGCCATCGAGGTGATCGCGGTGATCGCCGCGACCGCGAACAGCAGGCCGATCACCGCCTCGGTCATCGAGAAGCCGAAGACGACCCCGAGGATCGCCATCAGCGAGTGCGGTCCGACCGGGTAGCCGTTGGCGACCCCTGTCGGGGTCGGCTCGGGCTGGTGCTGGAGCCAGTCCGCCCAGAGCAGGTGCGATGCGAGGTCATTGTTGACCCCGACCCCGAGGATGCCGACGCGGTCGCTGGCGATGAACGGCAGCGATGCGACCGCGACCGCGATCAGGGCCGCCGGCGCCGCGACGCGCAGCATGCGCCCGTCGACCACCCTGCCCCGCAGCACGATCAGGCCGGCGATGGCGAGGGCTCCGCAGACGACGGCTGCCCTGGCGCCCGAGTCCAGCAGGCGGGCGCTGCCCGAGGCGACCAGGCAGAGGATGGCGAATCCCACCACGGCCTCGAGCCAGGTCGTCCGCTCGCGGCCGCACAGCTTGAAGATCGCCCCCCCGACCGCCAGGGAGGCGACGATCAGCACCAGCGCGGATACGTAGGCGGCAAACATCGGTTGGGCTGTCGGCTCAGCCGTCCTCGCGCCGCAGCCCGAGCACGCTGATGAAGAAGGCGGTGAAGATCGTCTGCAGGCCGATGATCAGCAGCACGGCGGCGGCGATCATCAGCTTTTCCTCGGAGAGCTGGCCAAAGCCGCGGCCGATCCAGGTGATCACGATCGCGGCCGCCAGACCAAATCCGCCCAGGAAGAGGAGGGCCCCGATCCCGAGTCCCTTCTCCAGGCCCAGCCGGCTCCCCCACCTGAACATGCGGTCGGGTGGCTCGTTCAGATAGAGGACGCCGAAGGTGCGCGCGCTGATGCCGAGCGAGATCGCCTGCGCGCCCACGATCGTAAGCAGCGCCGCGGCGATCATCGAGTGCAGGCTCCACGCCCGGCCGAAGACCTGCACGTCTAGCCCGAAGAGCAGCATCGCCACCGCCCCGACGCCGAGCATCACCGCCCCGGGGACGATGAAGAGCGCCGTGGGGCTGTGCACGAGCAGCAGGCGCAGCCCTCGCCACCCGTCGCGGAAGGTCGACAGCTTCGACTCGCCGCCGCGGGGGTGGTACTCGATCTCGAACTGGCGCACGTCGAGCCCGAGCTTCTTGGCGCGAAGCACCATCTCTGGCGCGAACTCCATGCCCAGGCCTCGCAGGTCGAGCCTGGGCAGGATCTCGCGGCGCAGCCCGCGCATGCCGCACCAGATGTCGCGCACCCCGGTCCGGTAGAGCAGGTTGACGAAGCGCGTCATCAGCGGGTTGCCGACGTAGCGGTGCAGCCAGGGCATGGCGCCCGGGTGGATGCTGTCCATGCGGTTGCCCATCACCAGGTCGGCGCCGTCGTCGAGCGCGGCCACGAAGCGGGGGATGTCGCCGAAGTCGTAGGTGAGATCGGCGTCGCCCATGACGATGTATTGGCCCCGGGCGGCGGCGAAGCCCGCCTGGTAGGCGCTGCCGTAGCCGCGCCTGCGCTCCTCGACCACCGTCGCGCCGGCCTCGGCGGCGAGCTGCCCGCTGCCATCGTCGGAGCCGTTGTCGACCACGATCACCTCGCCGCTGATGTCGTTGTCGGCGAGGGTGCGCCGGGCCATGCCGACGCAGGCCTCGATGTTCTCCGCCTCGTTCAGGCAGGGGATCACGACCGAGACCCTCAGGTCCGACCGCTCACGCTCGCCGACCGGATCGGCGTGCGACGAAGCCTCGATCACGCTGCTCATGATTGGGAGGTCGGGCTTTCAGGTCAGCGCGGGCGAACCGGGCCGCGCGGGGCCGAGGGATGCTAGCCGAGGAGCTGTTCGTAGAGGCGCTCGTGCCGCTCGGCCGTCTCGGCCCAGGAGAAGGAGCGCTCGGCGTGGGCGCGGGCCGCGAGCGAGGCGGCGCGCAGCGCCTCGGGGTCGCCGAGCAGGGCCCGGAGCTCGCCCGCGATCGCCGCCGGATGGGGTGCGACCAGCTGCGCCCCGGGACCCGCGCCCTCCAGATAGGGCAGGTGCTCGGGCTGGTCGCGCAAGACGACGGGCAGGCCGGAGGCCATCGCCTCCTGCGCCGTGAGCGGAAATCCCTCCCCCACCGAGGGCAGCAGCAGGGCGTCGGCCGCTCGGTATAGCTGTGCTAGCCGGTCGGGCTCGAGCTCGCCCAGCACCAGGGCATCCGCGGCGCCCGCCGGAGGGGAGCCGGCGCCGGCCAGCACCAGCAGGAAGGCTCCCTCCGCGGCGCGGGCGGCGGCAAGCGCCATCTCCACGCCCTTCTTCGGCACCAGCCTGCCGGCGAAGAGGACTCGCGGGCGCTCGTCCCAGCCGAGCTCGCGGCGGAGCCGCTCCCGCTCGCCCTCCTCCGGGGGGCGGTAACGCTCGACGTCCACGCCGTTGTGGATCGTCAGCACCGGGCCGCGGGCCCCGAGGCGCCGGACCTCCTCGGCGACCCGCCCATTGAGGACGATCACCGCCTCGGCAGCGCGTACCGTGCGCCGGCCGACCGACGCGATCGCCGCGGACTCCAGCCCTTCGAGCAGGCGGCTGTCGTAGGGGACGTGGCCGACGTGCTCGGTCAGCACTCGGGCGGCCACTCCGCGCCGCCGAGCCATCCCCAGGCCGGCGGCGCAAGGCATGTAGAGGTAGCCGTGCGCGTGCACGACGTCGGCGGTGGCGATCTGGTCGCCGAGGACTCCTCGCAGTCGCGGCGAGAAGACCGGATAGGGGACGCCCAGGCGGCTCTCGAGGCCATTGAGCACCGGGACCCTGATCACCTCGGCCCCACCGGGCCGCTCGCCGCCCGGCCCGTCGGCGTCGGCGGCGACCTGAACCACCTCGTGGCCCCGGGCGCGAAGCTTGCGCGCCAGGGCGTCCACCACCACCTCGATGCCGCCGATGTGCGGCAGGGCGTAGTGCGAGAGGAAGAGGATCCGCACGCTCTACCGCCGCGCGCCGGCGGCGTCGACGGCCCAGTGCTGCAGCCGGAGCACGGCCAGCGCGTCCCCGGCTCCGATCCCCGCTGCCGCTCCCGACCCGGTGGCGGCATCGTGGAAGCGGGCGAATACCTCCTCGTTGCCGTAGCGCAGCCTTCCCGCCAGGTGCGGTGGACCCGAGCGCAGGTAGCCCAGCCAGTGCCGCCAGGTACCCGCGGCCGAAGAGCGGAGGACCTGGAGCGCTCCATGCCCCCGGTCGTTGGGCACCCGCACGGCGGTGTCGCGGAAGAGGTCGACCGCCGCCAGCGCGCGTTCCCCGAGCACCGCGACGTGCCACTCGGACACCGGCGCCTCGAAGTTCATCACCATCGTTACCGGGACCCCTGCGGCGCGAAGCTGCAGGTCGATCTGGGCGGGCGTTCGCAGCCCGTGCGAGCTTGGCTGCACGGTCGCGGACAGCGGCTCGAGCTCGGCGCCGGCGAGGGCCCGGGCGACGTAGATCAGGTGCGGGGACTCGTCGTAGAAGAGGCCCAGCGGCAGCTCGTCATACCAGTCCGGCAGCCGCCGCTGGGGGTTGGAGAGCTGGATCGCCCAGACGCCGTGGACCGCGCCGAGCGATCCGCTGTCGAGCCAGGCGCGCACCTTTCGCACCGCGCGGGCGAACTGGAAGTTGTGAACCACGCACAGTGCCAGGCCCCTCTCGGCTGCCAGCGAGGCCAGCTCTTCGCCCTCGGCCACCGTCATCGTGAAGGGCTTCTCGGTGATCGCGTGCTTGCCGGCGCGCAGCGCGGAGCCGACGACCTCGTAATGCGCGAAGGGCGCCGTGCCGCAGCTGACCGCGTCCAGCTCATCGGCGAAGTCGAGTTCGTCGACCGAGCTCGCTTCGGCATGGCGGGGCACTCCGAGCCGCTCGGCGGCCTCGCGGGCGCGCTCGCCGCGCCGATCCACGATCGCGGCGATCTCGAAGCCGCCGTGCTTGCGCATGGCCGGCACGTGGCGGTTGGTCGTCACCCAGCCCGCGCCGAAGCAGGCGATTCTCAGCTTGCTCACGACCGGCGGACAATACGCTGCCTCCGTGGACGAGCGAAGCGTGCTGCACGTATTGCCCCATAGCGGCGCCGGCGGCGAGGAGTACGTCGAGCTGCTGGAGGGGATGGAGGGCTTTCGCTTCGAGCGGATGGCGCTGAGCGAGCGCCGCAACCCGGCGCTGGCGGCCGCCCGCCTCCCCGCCGTGTGGCGCCGCGCCCGGAAGAACGATTTGGTTCACGTTCACGGAGACGCCGCCGCGATCCTCTGCCTGCCGGCGACGCGGACCCGCCCGGCCCTGATCACCCTGCACGGGTTGCACCTGGTGGCTCGCGCCCGAGGCGCGAGCCGTCGGTTTCTGGCTGCGGGCCTGCGCGCCGCGGTGCGCCGGGCGCGCGCGACGATCTGCGTCTCGGAGTCTGAGCTGCGGCTGGCACGGGAGGCGCTCGGCGATCTCCCGGGGCTGGAGTTGATCCGAAACGGGGTCCGCCTGCCGCCGGCGGTGGATGAGGCCGAGCGCCGGGAGGCGCGGGCCCGCTTCGGCCTCGGCGAAGGCGAGTTCGCGGTCGCCTTCGCCGGGAGCCTCGACGAGCGCAAGGACCCGCTCACCCTGGCCCGAGCCGTGCGCTTGAAGACCGGGCTGAGGGCGCTGCTCGCGGGGAACGGTCCCCTGCGCGTGCAGGTCGAGGCCGAGGGCGGTGCGGTGCGCGTCCTCGGCCCGTGCGGCGACCTGCGGCCGCTGTTCGCGGCCGCCGACGCCTTCTGCCTGCCTTCTCGTCGCGAGGGCCTCTCGCTGGCGCTGCTCGAGGCGATGGCGGCGGGACTGCCCCCGGTGGTCTCCGACGGTCCCGGCAACCCCGAGGCAGTGGCGGCGGCGGGTCTCGTCTTCCCCTGCGGCGACGCCCGCGCCCTGGCGGACGCGCTCGAGCTGCTGGCGGGGGATCCGGAGCGGGCGAAGGAGATCGGCGCGGCGGCGCGTCAGCGGGTCGCCTCCGAGTTCAGCGCGGAGCGAATGGTGCGCGAGACGCGGGAGGTCTACCTCCGCGCGCTCGGCTGAGCGCCGCGGGCTCGCCTGAGCTCGATGGCTTCCTCGGCGACCTCGGCCATCCGCTGGGCGAGCTCGGGCCAGGCGTAGGCCCGGCGCAGCTCCTCGCTCGGGGGCGGGATCGTCCCGGCGGCCAGCGAGGACAGCGCCGCCTTTGCGCCCGCGACGTCGTCGGTTCCGACCACGACTCCGTTGGCCGCCGTGACGATCTCAGCCGCAGCGCTGTCGGCGCGCGCCAGGGCGATGATCGGCAGACCGGCGCCGATGTACTCGAACAGCTTGCTGCCCGATTCCTGGCGCCGGGTCGCGGCCGTGATCAGCAGCCCCGCGTCGGCCGAGCGCTGCAGCTGGGTGACCGCGCGGCGGCCGAGGTTGCCGGCGACCACGATCCTCGCCGGTCGGACGTCGGCGTCGAACAGCCGCAGCTCCTCCTCGGTGAAGCTGCCGGCGAAGGCGACCTCGAGGCGGCCGGCGGCGTCGGGCTGCTCGCGGGCGAGCTCGGCCAGCGCCCGAATGAAGGGTCCCGGGTCCTTGTTGCCGGCGGCCAGGCGCCCGGTGAAGACCAGCGAGACGCGCTCCGGGTCGAGCTCAGGCGGCTCGCCGCCCCCGCCCTGCTGATCGGCTGCGCCACGGGCTGCGGGCGCTGCCTCGGGCGGGTCCCACCCGTTGGGGATCACCGTTGCCTGAACGCCCACTCTCTCGCGAAGGTCCTCGGCCACCGGCTCGGTGACCGCGGTGACCGCGTCGGCTCGCCGCAGCAGCCTGCGCTCGAGACGCTCGTTGAGTCGCAGCTGCGCCGCGGTCGGCCACAGCCTCTCCTGGACGTGCGGCTCGAAGGCCCAGCCGTCGCGCAGGTCGGCAACCCAGGCGACGCCACGGGGGGTGAGCGCCCAGCCGACCCAATGGGAGGACTCCGGCGGCGAGGTCGTGATCGCGCAGTCGAAGCCGCGCGCTCGCTGCAGCTCCCGAGCCCGCGCCCTGGCGAATGGGAGCCAGGCGAGCAGGTAGGGATCGGGGACCATCACCCTGGCGATGGGGTGCGGCCTGGTCGAGTAGCTGGCGTCGGAGAAGCCCCCGCCGCGCCGGCGAGCGTGAGGCTGGAGGAGCTGGAGGTCGCGGGTTCGCTCGACGCCCTGCTCGCGGTCGCCGGGGAGGCGGCCGTAGGCCGAGCTGGTCAGCACCGTCACCTCGTGGCCCTGGGCGCGGAGGTGCTCGGAGAGCGCCGCGGGCCGGTTGGCACCGGTCTCGGTCGAGGGGGGGAAGAAATGGGCCACGATCAGCAGGCGCATGCGGTCATGATCTCGGACAGCCGGGCAGCGTGCTTAGAATCAGCGCCTTGGCCACCGGCTCGGCGCCCGACGTGTCCGTGATCGTCGCCGCTCGCAATGCCGAGGGCTCGATCGCGGTTGTCCTGGACGCGCTCGAGCGCCAGACCACCGCCCGCTCGAGTTTCGAGACGATCGTCGTCGACGATGGCTCGGAGGACGGGACCGCGCGTGAGGCCGAGGCGCGCCCCCGCGTCACCGTGCTCAGAGCCCCCGGGCACGTAGGTCTGCCGGCGGCGCGAAACATCGGCATCGGCGAGGCGTCGGCCCCGCTGCTCGCCTTCACCGATCACGACTGTGCTCCCGAGCCGGATTGGATCGAGCGGGGCCTGGCTCGATTCGCCGGCGATCCAGACCTCAGCATCCTCGCCTGCCGGGTCGAGATCCCGTTGCCGGCCGACTCCTCGGTGGCCGAGCTGCTCGACGCCGTGCGGCACTTCGACTCGGAGGCGTACGTCGACCACGGCTTCGCCGCCGGCGGCAGCATGTGGGCACGGCGCCAAGACGTCGTCCGGGTGGGGGGTCTCAACGAGCGACTCGCCGCCTACGGTCACGAGGACTTCGAGCTCTGCCGCCTGCTCACCTCCTCCGGCGCGAAGCTTGTCTATGCGCCGGAGGTCGCCCTCGTCCATCCGCCGCGAACGAGCCTGCGCCAGCTGGCCTCCAAGTGCTACCGGCTGGGGAGGGGGCTGGCCCCGCTGCGCCGCAATGCGCGTGGCCCCGGCCCTGGCCGGCCGCTCCTGCTTCGCCCCTGGCACCTGCTGCCCAATCCCAGGCTGCGGCGCATGGAGCGGTTGACGCGGCGGGGGATCGAGGTCGGTGCGCTCCTGCGCATCCGCTTGCTGGCCGCGCAGTACCTGTTCTGCGACCTGCCCTACTTCGCCGGGGACGTGGTGGGCACGCTTCGACTCGGGCGCTGGTGACCGCGGACGCCGACCTTCTCGCGCGGCTGGGCTCGGTTCTCGATGCCGCCTTGGAATCGGCCCTGCCCGCCGAAGCCCCGGTGGCGCTGATCGGCATCCCGCTCTGGACCAACGTCGGCGACCATGCGATCTTCCTCGGGACCCTGCGCTGGCTTCAGCGCCACGGCCACGAAGTGGCTCACTCGGTCGCGGATGCGCGCGACTACTCGCCCAGCGCCCTTCGCAGGGCCCTTGGGCCCGACGGCGTGATCGCGCTCGCGGGAGGCGCCACGGTGGGTGATACTTGGCCGGAGAGGCAGCGCTTCCGCGAGCGGGTGCTGGCCGAGAACGGCGATGTGCCGATCGTCCAGCTTCCCCAGTCGATCCATTTCGACGACCCCGCAGCGGCTGCGCGCGCATCGGAGGCGTTCGCCGCGCACCCGCGCTTCACCCTGATGGCCCGCGACGCCGACAGCGAGGAGCGGGCCCGCTCTCTCGGCTGCGACCCCGTGCTCGCCCCCGACATCGCCTTCGCCCTGGATCCGCTGCCACGTCCGTCGGCCCCCGAGGCGCCGGTGGTCAGCCTGATTCGGCGGGACCGGGAGTCGGCGCTGCCCACGTCGCAGCCCCCGCCGGATTCGGTCGACTGGGCCGCCCCCGATCCACTCGCTCGCCGGCTGCCGGTCCAGGGAGCGCACCTCGCTTCGAGGACGGTGGCGAGGTCAGCGACGCTGCGGCGGCTGGCGCTGCGCCGCTACACGGCGTATGGCGAAAAGCGCCTGGAGGCGGGGGCGGCGATGCTGAGTCGCGGCAGGGCCGTGATCAGCGATCGCATCCACGCTCACATCCTCTGCCTGCTGCTGGGCATTCCCCACGTGGTCCTGGACAGCCGCTATGGCAAGACGTTCTCGTTTCGGCGCAGCTGGACCGCCGAGTCCGCCCTTGCCCGGTCGGCGGCGGACCTGGCCACGGGAGTCTCGATGGCGCGCGGCGCCGCAGAGGGCTGACGCCTAGATCCGGGCCGCCGGGCCCTGCCCCCCCGGGACTGTCGCTTCAGGCTGTCCGCCGCGAGACGAAGATCAGATCGCCCGCCCGCAGTCCGAGCCGCTGGCGCTCTGCCTCGGACGCCGGCGCCCGCTCGGCCGAGACCTCGAAGCCCGCCTCGACCAGGCGCGCCTCGAAGTCACGGCCGTAGAGCCTGAGGTGGTCGTCCTGCCCGAAGCGCCGTTCCCTCTCCGCCGGGTCGGTCAGCTCGGGGGCTTCGTCGGTTCTCTCGCGCGAGGGGTCCAGCGGCACCATCACGATCACTTCTCCACCCGGGCGCAGCAGGCGCAGCAGCTCCTTCATCGCACGGCGATCGTCGGAGACGTGCTCGAGGACGTGGCTGCAGATGATCCCGTCGAAGGACGCGCCGGGAAGGCCGGTATCGCAGATGTCCAGCGTCAGGTCAGCACCAGCCTCGAGGTCGGCGGTCAGGTACTGCTCGAAACCGAGCTCGCGGAGGTTGCGAGTGAGCGCCCCCTCGGGGGCGAAGTGCAGCACGCGCTCCGGCCGCGAGCCGCCGCCCCAGCGCTCGCGCAGCAGCAGCCATAGGGCGCGGTGGCGCTCGAGCGATCCGCAGGCCGGGCAGAGCGCGCCCCGCCGGCCGTTGAACTCGACGAAGCGGCGCAGGTGGGCGCCACAGCAGGGACACTCGACGCCCTCACCCCGGAGGGCGAGGGCGAGGGCGCGGCGACGCACCCGTCCCGCGCCGCGGCGAACCCGCGACGGATGTGAGCGGAGGCGCCGAGTCAAGGTCATGAAGGGGGGGCCGGAGATCTTATGGAGCCTCAGGCGCCTGGTGATTTCGCGACCACCATCACGTTGAGGTAGAAGGCGCCGGTTCGGTCCAGCGCGTCGAAGATGCGGGCGAGCGCGTTGACCACCGCGCAGCAGGCGATCCACACCGGCAGCCCCAGCGCGCGCACAACCTGCAGCATCGGCCTTCGGCCGGTGGTTTGGTCCATCCAGTTGAGCAGGAGCGCGCCGAGCAGAGTGCCCACTCGCCCCTGCTTGCGGATCTCGGCGACGTGGAAGCGCTCGCTCACCAGGCTCGCCGCGCCCGCCGCGGACCATCGCCGGTAGTCGTGTGGGAGAGCGTGCTCGTTGTAGGCAAACGGGACGGTGACGATGACGATCCCGCCCGGGCGAAGCACGCGACTGATCTCGGACAGGGTGTGGTGTGGCGCTGAATCATGCTCGAGCACCTGGGTGCAGAGGACGGCGTCGAACGACGCGTCGGCAAGTGGCCAGGGCACCCCCGGAGTGATCAGCCGGTCGACGCCCGGCTGCGGCTCGACGTCCACGCCGACGTACCCGGTGGCGCCGCTCAGCCAGCGCCGGTACGGCTGGCGGCCGCAGCCCACGTCAAGCACAGTGCCCCGAAGGTCGGGCAGGCAGTCGTTCAGGTCTCGCTGCAGGTCGACGATCGCCAGCCACTTGTGGTGCCAAGGCCGCACGGGCCCGGGCAGCCTTCCGCAGAGCATCCCGTACACGACTTCGTACGCGGCTCGCAGTCGGGCGCCCACCCCCCGCCATCGAACAGCCTTCATCACCCTCACGCTCGGTTGAGCAACGTCGACCGGAGGACGCCTCGGCGTTGACGCTTGCCGGAGAGGACCGACTCGTAGAGAGCGGTCCAGAGCGATCCGACTGTCGCCAGCCCGTAGCGCTCGCGCGCGATTGCCGCCAGCCTGGCCGGCTCGTAGCTGTCGAGCTCTTCGCATGTCCGGAGGATCGCATCGGCGAGCGCCGCAGGATCGGCGGGAGGGACGGTGACTCCGGTTCGGCCCTCCAGCATCTCGGGCACGCCCCCGACGGCTGTCCCCACGGTGGGTAGGCCGCTGGCCATCGCCTCGGCGACGACCAGCGGCAGGTTTTCGCGCAAGCTCGGCAGTACGTGGAGGTCGCTCCCACGCATCAGCTCTGCGACTCGCGGCTTGTCTGCGTAGCCGTGGAAGGTGACCGCGCCGGTGACCCCTAGCGTGCCGCTGAGAGCCTCCAGACGATCCCGGAGGGGTCCGTCACCGACCAGGTCCAGCCTGAACTCGGGTCGCCGGGCGAGCACCTTCGGCAGCGCTTCCAACAGGTAACGGTGCCCCTTCTTCTCGTGCAGGGAACCGACCGCGATCGCCTTGGTCGCCCCTGCTCCAGGCTCGCGCGGGGGCCGCGCGGGAAACGAGTCGGTGTCGAGTGCGTTCGGCACGGGGGTCACCACGCGAGCCCCAAGCCGCCGCACGGGATCCGCGAGAGCGCGGCTCGCTGGGCAGACGACGTCCGCGTGCCGGTAGCAGAGGCGAGCCAGTGTCCTCTCCAGAGGGCCGAGCTGCCCCTCCATGACCCGCGTCAGGTGCTCCTGGATGACCAGGGGCGCCCCCAGCAGGCGGGCGGCGGGTAATGCCGCCGGCGCCGAGAGGAACACGTGAGCGTGGACGACGTCGGGCGCGAAGCCGTCGGCTCGCAGGCGCCCGAGCGCCTCCAGGGTGCCGCGGCGGGTGGGACGCATGCCCATACCGGGGACCCTCGGGGGCGGGTAGGCAAGCCGGAGCGTCCGCAGCCCGCGCTCTTGGCCCTCGCTGAGCTCGAAGGGCCCCGGGGTCCCCGCCTTCGGGCGAAAGGCGAGGATCGCCACCTCGTGCTCGCGGGCGACGCTTCGCGCCTGGTCGATCACCCAGATCCCGCGGATGGGGGTGTCCGGCCAGGGAAACCACGGGGTGATCACCAGGACCCTCACCGCCGCGAGTCTAGGAGCGGGCCGAGGTCGGCGCGCCGCTACTGTGCCCGCGGTGAGGGTGACGATGTTCCTCTACCGGACGTTCGCGCTCGACTCGCGGGTCGAGCGCGAGGCGCGGACCCTGACCAGGTTGGGGCATGAGGTGGAGGTGCTTGCGGTGCTGGATGACGGCCTGCCCGCCTCGGAGCGACGCGACGGGTACGGCATCCGGCGCCTCGATCCGCACGGGCTCCCCAGCCGGATAGCGTGCGCGATTGCCTCTTCCCGGCTGCCGAGCCCGCTTCGGCGCGTCGCCCTGCGGACTCGCTGGTTCTGCTACTGGCGCCGCTGGCTGCAGCGCGCCCGGAAGGCCGCGCTGGAGCGGCCCGCAGACGCTTACATCGCGCATGACCTCGACGCCTTGCCCGCCGCCGCCCGTGCCAAGCGGCGAACGGGGACCGCCCTGATCTACGACTCGCATGAGCTCTTTCCGGACATGGCGGGAAGAGCGCATCGAGGCCGACTCGAGCGGAGAGCGTGGATCGCCTACGAGGGGCGCCTGATCCGCCATGCCGACGCGGTGTTCGCGGTTACTGGCTCGAGGGCCGCCGAGATGTCGCGCCGGCATCGCATCCCGCCACCGCGCGTGCTCCGAAACGTGCCCGAGATCGACTCCGCCCCCGGGGAGGTCACCGGCCTGCGCGAGCGGCTCACGCTGCCGGAGAACGTCAGGGTTCTGTTGTACCTCGGAATGTTGCAGCCGAGCAGAGGGCTCGAGCGTGCGATCGAGGCCTTGGCGATGCTTCCCGGCTGTGTGCTGGTGGCGATGGGCAAGGGCGAGAGGAGCTACGTGCGCTCCCTGCAGGAGTTCGCGGCCAGCAGGGGCGTTGGAGGCGCGCTCCACCTGCTCGCGCCCGTCCGGCCGCACGAGGTGGCCCAGGCCGCCGCCGGGGCGGACGCGGGCCTCGTGCTCAACCCGAACACGGCGCTCAACAACTACCTGAGCCTTCCCAACAAGATCTTCGAGTACCTCGCCGCCGCCGTCCCGGTGGTGGCCAGCGACTTCCCCGACATGGCCGGGTTGATCGCGGAATGGGATGTCGGCGAGACCTGCGATCCCGAGGATCCCGCCGACATCGCCAGGGCGATTCGCGCGGTGATCGACGATCCTGTGCGCCGCGAGCGGCTGGGCGCGAACGCGGCAACAGCGTCGCGGACGCTCAACTGGGAGCTCGAGTCGAAGGTGCTCCTGGAGACGCTCGGGTCGCCTTGACGCCGGAATTCTCAGGCCAGCGCTGACAGTACGCTGCGGGCGTGCAACGTCACCTCGGCGGGGGTGTGCTCGCCTCCAGCGCCGCGCAGCTGGCGATCCTCACCCTCGGGGCGGCCACCAGCGTCGCCATCGCTCGGATCCTCGGCCCGAGCGGGACCGGCTCGTTCGCGCTCGCGGCCAACTTCTTCGCCATCGCAACCGTGGTCGTCGGGCTCGGCCTCAAGCAGGGAATCGTGGTCAGGGTCGGCTCGGGACGCTGGCGGACGGCGGAGGCCGTCCGCGACCTGACGCTTGCGGTCCTGGTGCAGGGAGTCGCCGGCGCCATGGCCGCGCTGGGAGTACTGGAGTTGCTCCGCGACGGCGCCCTGGCGGGAATCCCGGCGGAGGCGAGGCCGGCGCTGGCCGCGGCGATACCGCTCGGGCTCAGCTGGCAGTTTGCCTGGAACCTGGCTCTCGCCAGGGAGCGCTACGAGGCGTTCGCGGCGGTCCAGGCGCTGCCGAGCCTGCTCGCGCTGGTCACCGGCGTCACGCTGGCGCTCACCTCCGGGGTCACGGGCGCAGTCGTCGGCCTCGCCATCGCTCAGGCTGTGGCCGGGGTCCTCGCCTGGGGCTGGGCGACCCGCTTCGCCGGCGCCGGCGCCGCCATCGGCTCACCGCGGGAGTCCTGGTCGCGATTGCGCCCGGCGATCTCCTTCGGGCTGCAGACCTGGGGCACCGAGCTGATGCAGTTCGTCAACTACCGGTTCGACCTCTTCTTCCTGGCGGCCTATGCGACGACCTCCCAGGTCGGGATCTATTCGGTGGCGGCGACGGTGACGAGCATCGCGCTGGTGCTCCCACAAGCCGTGGCCACCACGGTGATGTCGCGGACGGCCGCTCTCGAGGGCGCCGTCGGCCGGGGAGAGATCGAGCCGCGCCATGCCGACATCAGCGACGCGCGGGCGGTGCGCCACACGGTGATCCTGCTTCCGGCCGCCGCCGTCGGGGTCTCGCTTCTGCTGCTCGTCGCCGTCCCGCTGCTGTACGGCGACGCGTTCAATACGGCGATCCGGCTCGGCTTCATCCTGCTTCCAGGCACGCTCTTGCTCGGGCTCGCCCGGGTTCTGGGCTCGGTCTTGATGGGCCGCGGCCATCCCCGCTATCCGCTCTTCAACGTGCTGCTCACAGTGCCACCCACCGTGACCGCGTACGTGCTCGTCATCCCGGGCTCGGGGGCGACGGGCGCTGCGATCGTCTCCTCGGCCTCCTACACGCTGAGCGCGCTGATCAGCCTCGTCTTCTTCAGGCAAGTCACCGGGATCCGCCTGCGGGACGCGGTCGTGCCCCGGCGGGAGGACCTGAGCACCTATCCCGAGGTCTGGGGGCTCACCCGCGAGTACGTTCGCTGGGGGGCGGCTCTGCTGCGGGGCTCGCGATCGGGTGACGGCCGGTGAACGCGCCTTTCGTCAGACGGGCCTGCGGCCGATCGTTGATTGGGCATGAGCATGCGGAAGGCGATCTCATTGGCGAGCTTGACGGTGGCCGTCGTGCTGGCCTGCGCGGCGCCCGCCCAGGGCGTGCAGCTGCGGCAATTCGGAGCCCAGGGCTTCTCCTCCGCCCGCTACATCACCGCGCCGCCGGGTGACCCCAGCCGCGTGTTCGTGGTCGAGGCCGGCGGCACGATCCGCCTGGTCCGTAACGGCTTCACCCTGCCCAATCCGTTCCTGGACATCAGCGACGACGTCGTGGGCGGAGGGGAGAGAGGCCTGTTCTCGATGGCCCTTGCGCCCAACTACGCGAGCAGCGGGCTCTTCTACGTCGCCTATACGGTGGATGCGTCGCCGGGCGAGCACGATCTGCGCCTGGAGGAGTTCAGGCGGTCGGCCCAACGAGAACGTCGCCGACCCCGCGAGTGGGCGAGTCGTGCTCGAGGTCCCCCACCGATCGTTTGCGAACCATAACGGCGGCCAGCTCCAATTCGGCCCCGATGGCTACCTCTACTGGAGCACCGGGGACGGAGGCGGCGACCTCCAGGACAACGCCCAGGACACGCGCGTGCTGCTGGGCAAGCTGCTGCGGATCAGCCCCTACGGCGACGATCCGGGCGACTACACGGTGCCACCGTCCAACCCCTACGCCGACGCGGGCGACCCCGGCGCCGACCAGATCTACGCGGTCGGCCTCCGCAACCCCTGGCGTTTCTCCTTCGACCGCCTCACCGGGGACCTGACCGTCGGCGACGTCGGCCGGAGTCGGAGGGAGGAGATCGACTTCGCCTCCAAGGGGACCGGCCTCGGCGCCAACTTCGGCTGGGGCTGCTTCGAGGGCAACCTTCCCTACGACCAGGGCGGGCCCTTCTGCGATGAGCTGATTGACCATCACCCGCCGGCGCTCGACTACGACCGCACCAACTTCAACTCAGCCGCGGTCGTGGGCGGATACGTGGTCCGCGACGGGGCGCTGCCGAGCCTGCTCGGCCGCTATCTGTTCGCCGACACCTACTCGGTCTTCTCCGACCACCTGCGGGTGACGACTCTGTCGGCCTCGGGGGCGAGCGGGACCGGCAACCTGGGGCCGACCGCCTCCGGGGTGGTCTCCTTCGGCGAGGATGCCTGCGCCCATGTCTACGTCAGCGCCGGTTTCGGTGACCGCGTCTACAGGCTCGAGCCCGACGCCGGCGACTTCCCCTGCCTGCCGCAGAACGGCCCGCCTCCCGATGACCTCGTTCCCCCCAACCTGGACCTCGATCTGAGCGGCGCCAGGCGGGCGGCCAAGCTGGGCCTGCTCCGCGTCGGCGTCGCCTGCGACGAGCCCTGCTCGGTTTCGGGTCGCGCCTCGATCAGGGTCAAGGCGAAGCCCCGGGCAGGGATCGAAGCCGCCAAGCTGCTCGCCGACGCGGACAGCCTGGACCTCGGGGCGGGCGCCGATGGCCTCCTGCGGCTCGAGCTGTCGGCAGGAGAGCGTCGGCGCCTGATGGGCTCACTGCGCCGCGGCGCCCGCGCGGTTGCCTCGATCTTCGTCTCGGCCACCGACGCGGCCGGCAACCCCGCCGAGGCCGAGCGGCGGCTGCGGCAGAAGAGGTAGCTACAGCGAGATCGGGATCCCGGCCTCGGGGCCGTGACCGCGATCGGAGTCGCGGAAGTCGCGGATCGCGTCGAGCACGGCGGGGTCGTACTTGGGGCAGACGAGCATGTTGGTCCAGGCGGTCGCGGCGACCTGGTAGGGCATGTCGTCGTTCGGGTACATCAGCATCCCATCCGGGCTCTCGTCGAAGACGCCCTTGAGCGCGAGCTGGTCGCTCTCGGGCAGGTCGGAGCTGTATTGGATCTCGATCCGGCCGTGCTCCATCGAGTGCACGAAGTTCCTCACATTGGGCGAGCTCGAGGTATCGGTGTTGAGTGGCGTCCGGTAGGCGCCGTCGGCGGTCGGCGTCGGATTGTGGTTGCCTGAGGTCGGCGGGTTGGTCTTGTAGACCACCTTCTCGGAGTCGGCGACGTGGTTGGCGCCCTCGTCGGGAAGGTTCTCGCGCAACTCGCAACCCGCGGCCTTGGCGGCCGCCGCGACGTCGCCGAGTTGGACCTCGGGGGGCGGCGTGCCGGTGCGGCAGTCAAGCTCGAGCCCACTGAAGCTCCCGGACTGTGACTGCACGTGCGCCTCGCTGCAGTCGGGGGTCGCGCTGCCGCCACTCTTGTCGCCGGTGACGACCACCACCAGCCCCACGACCACCGCCAGGGTCAGGAGCCCGGCGACGAAGTAACCCGCGACGAGCCGGCGCCGGCCGCCGCCCTGGGCGCTGCGCTCCTGCGCCAGTCGCTGCTGGCGCAGGCGCTCTTCTCCTCTTTTCTGCTCGCCATTCGAAAAAGGAAGTCGCCGTCCCGCGGAGCGCGAGGGTAGCGGAACTCAGGTCTCGGCTGCCGCGGGTTGCTCCGGCGAGGGCGTCGCCGAGCCGTTCCAGACGCGTTCCAAGAAGGCGGCCAGCTCGTCGTTGAGGCGATTGGGCGAGACTCGCCACTCGAGGATCGAGTTGGCCGTCACCAGGTGCGCGTTGGGCAGCTCCTCGGCGAGCATGCCGGAGTCCGAGAAAGGGTGGAGGGGGTCGGCGCGATGGCCGATGACGAGGGCCGGTTGCTGCAGCTTGACCCGCTCGTCGTGATGGGGCGCGGCCCGCCCAAGGAAGAGTCCCTCGAGCACGGCGGCCGAGGGCTCCGGATCCTGCCTGATCCAGTCCAGGCCGATGTCGATCAGGTAGTTGGAGCGCGGCAGGCGGTTCGCAACGCCGGAGAGCAGCTTCAGGGCCGGCTCGCCGAAACGCAGCATGAGCAGGATCGGCGTGAAAATAGCCGCGACCGCGAGCAGTGCGTTGTCGAGAACGGGCATCTCGACCATCATTCCGCGCACCCTCTGCGGAGCGATGTTCGCGGTCTCCAGGGTCACGTTCGCCCCCAGGGAGGTACCGCCGATCACCGCCTGCTCCAACTCCAGGTGGTCGAGCAGCGCGACGATCTGCTCGCCGAACAAGGTCATCGAGTAGCTGGTCATCTCTGCTGGGCGGTCGGAGCTCCCGTGGCCGAGCAGGTCCACCGTGATCACCCGGTTTCCCCTCGAGGCCATCGCGGGCGCCAGGCGGTCGTACATCCGCCTGTTCATCAACAGGCCGTGAACGAGCACGAGGGTGCGCTCGCCCTCTCCGTGCTCCTCGTAGGAGATGCTCATCCCCTGGTGCCGAAACTCCGGCATCCGGCGCAGTCTATGCGGCGCCGGGGCGCCTGCTCTCGACCGGCCGCGCCTGGCGCTCCCAGGGCCGCGAGGCGCGCAGCGCGGCCAGCACCGCGCGCGTCGCGGGGGCGCGGTTGAGCGCGTAGAAGTGGATCCCGGGAGCGCCGCCCGCGAGCAGCTCCGCGCACTGCTGGGCGGCGTAGGCGACGCCCAGGTTGAACTCGGCTCGCTCGTCCCCGCCCACGGCCTCCATCGCCGCCGCCAGCGATTCGGGGATCGACGCCGCGCAGAGGTCGCAGATGCGCTTCACCTGGCCATAGCTCGCCACCGGGATCACGCCGGGGATGATCGGCACCTCGATCCCGGCCGCTCGGGCCGAGTCCACGAAGTCGAAGAAGACGCGGTTGTCGAAGAACAGCTGGCTGATCAGGAAGCTGGCGCCGCTGGAGACCTTGGTCTTCAGGTAGTCGAGGTCGGCCTCGAGGCTCGCGGCCTCCGGATGCACCTCGGGGAAGCAGGTGCCGCCGATCGCGACCTGCGGGTAGTGCTCCGAGATCATCGCCGCCAGCTCGGCCGCGCTGCGCAGGCCACCCTCCGGCTGGGCGAAGTCGTCAGTGCCGCGCGGGGGGTCCCCACGCAGCGCCAGCACGTTCTCGATCCCGGCGTCGGTGAGCCGGTCGAGGATCTCGCGCAGGCCCTCGACGGTCTCGCCGACACAGCTCAGGTGCGCCATCGTCTCCACGCCGTAGTCCCGCTTGATCGCCTCGGTCATCTCGACCGTTCCATCGCGGGTGGCGCCGCCGGCGCCGTATGTGACCGAGAAGAAGGCGGGCTCCAGCTCGCGCAGGGCCTCGACGGTCTCGAACATGGCAGCGCGGCCCTCTTCCGTCTTGGGCGGGAAGAACTCGACCGAGAAGCACGGCCGGGTCGTCGTCAGGATCTCGTCAACGTGCACTGAGCGCGAATGGTAGGAACCTTGGGACCCCGAGGTGAGCGAATCGGCTCAAGAGCGTGCACGAACCCGCCGGCGCTGGATCGCGCTGGCCGCGATGTTCCTCGCGTCAGGGCCCTGAACCAGGCCACCGCTCCGAGGTCAGCGTTGCCGGGTGGCGTCCTCCGTCGTCTCCGGCGTTGGAGCCCGGGTCAGGGGGACCAGGTTCCAGTGGGCGACGGCGGGGTGCTCGTGCTCGGTCGCCATCACCGACAGTGAGGCCGTGCCCAGGGTCAGCGCGCGACCCGCTATCCCGCCGAGCTTGAGCCAGCAGCCGGCGAGAACCCGCGAGCAATGGCCGTGGCCGAAGAGGGCGATCCGCTGGTCCAGCCGCTCCCGCAACTCCGCCAGCAGCGGCTCAAGGCGCCGCACGACGTCATCGAGCTGCTCTCCGCCGGGGCAGCCGTCGGTCCACAGGTCCCAGCCCGGCCTCTCGGCCTGGATCTGCTTGGTGGTGCGCCCCTCGTATTCGCCGTAGTTCCACTCGGTGAGGCGCTCGTCGGGCTCGGGCTCCAGACCGCACAGCCGAGCGGTCTCCGACGCCCGTCGGCGTGGGCTGGAGAGCACCAGGTCGAAGTCGATGCCTTCGAAGCTCGCTGCCAGCCGCCGAGCCTGCTCGCGGCCGGCCTCTGTCAGCGACACCTCGGTGGAGCCCGTGTGCTGGCGACTCTTGGTCCACTCGGTCTCGCCGTGCCTCGCGAGCCAGATCTCGGGCAGGGACACGGCCGGGAGCATGGACGTCGCGGCGGACGCTGGTTAGCTGTGCCGGCCGACCTGTCGCGGACCTCGGCGGCGGGCGAGTGGTGGGTTCCCGCCCCAGACCGAGATCATCGTCTGCAATACGCCGAGCGCCCACCCCTGCTACGCCGCCGGCTGGGCCGGCCCGCCCTGATCCCGCGGCGCTAGGCCGCCTCGGAGTAAGCCGGTTCCGCGTCGCCAGCCTCCGCCGCCTCGAGCGAGGCTCGCTCCTCGGGCTGGATCACTGTGATCGCGACGGCGATCGCGGCCACCACGAGGATGGCTCCGATCAGGAATGCCAGGTGGTAGCCGCTGGTCAGCGCCGAAGCCGTCGAGGACCCGTTGTCGATTAGGTTGTCGCTGCGCGTGCTCGACAGGGTCGCCAGCACTGCCAGCCCCAAAGCGCCGCCCACCTGGGCCGTCGTGTTGACCAGGCCCGACGCGAGGCCCGCATCCTGAACCGTGGCACCCGACATCGCCAGCGTCATCAGCGCGGGGAAGCAGACGCCGATGCCGAGGCCGAGCAGGACCATCACCGGCAGGACGTGCTGCACATAGCCGCCGTCCACGGGCGCCCGTGTAAACAGCGCGAGCCCGATGGCGATCAGCACCGTGCCGGCGATCAACGCCCTGCGGGCGCCGAACCGCATAATCAGCGGCTCCGAGTAGCGGATCGAGAGGGTTCCCATCACGAGCGTCGCGGGTAGGAAGGCCAGCCCGATCTCCAGGGCGTCGTAGCCGAGCACCCGCTGCAGGTAGAGGGCCCCCATGAAGAACATCGCGAACATCCCGGCCACCAGCAGCGCCTGGACCACGTTGGCCCCCGAGACGTTGCGCGAGCGGAAGATGCGAAGCGGGATCAGCGGGTTGGAGGTGCGCGCCTCGCGCACGATGAAGGCAGCCAGCAGCGCCAGAGAGGCCGCGCCGAGGCCGAGCGCAGCGGCCCGATCCCCAGCCGTAGTCGGCCGCGGGCTTGACGATCGTGTAGACGCCGAGCATCAGCGAGCTCGTGATCAGCACCGCGCCCGAGACGTCCGCCCCGTCGCCGAAGCCGATACCCCGGTCGCGCGCGAGCAGGCGCAGCGACAGGATCGCCGTGGCGATCGCGATCGGGACGTTGACGAAGAAGATCCAGTGCCAGTTGATGGCCTGGGTGAGCACGCCTCCCGCCAGCAGCCCGATTGTCCCACCCGCGGAGGCGACGAAGGCGTAGACGCCCATCGCCCTGGCCTGCTCCCGCGGCTCGGGGAACATGGTCACGATCATGCCCAGGATCACGGCCGAGGTCATGGCGCCGCCGACGCCCTGGATGAAGCGCGCCCCGACCAGCATCGCCTGGGACTGGGCAAGCCCGCACAGCAGCGAGGCGGCGGTGAAGATCCCGAGGCCGGCCATGAAGACGCTCTTGCGCCCCAGGATGTCGCCGAAGCGCCCAGCGAGCAGGAGCAGGCCGCCGAAGGCGATCAGGTAGGCGTTGACGACCCAGGCGAGGCTCGACTGCGAGAAGCCGAGGTCGTCCTGAATCGACGGCAGCGCTACGTTGACCACCGTGACGTCGAGCACGATCATCAGCATCCCCGCGCAGAGCACGTAGAGGGCGATCCAGCGGGTATGGTCGCTGGACGCCGCCGGCGGTCCTGTCTGCTGGTCGATCGATCTGACGTGCTCGGTCATCCCGCTTCCCTTCTGTCCTCGTTGTCAGTCTTCACTACAGACCGGCCGGGGTCCCAAAACTCATCGGCCTGTCGCCCGGAGCTCCTCGTCCAACGCCTCGAGCAGGCTGCCGGTGCCCTGCTCACGCTGGGACGGGGTGTCGTGGCCGTCAAGGAACGCGCCCTGCTCGGTGAAGATCAGCCGCGTGCCCGCCCCCTTGGGCCGGAACTCGACCGTCGCCAGCGAGACCGATATTCGCGTGTCGCCCATGTGCATGTCGTATGTGTAGACGATGCGCTCGTCCGCCACGATGTCCTGGTAGCGAGCGTTGAACGCGAATACCGGGCCGCCCTCGGGGCCGCCGCGAGTGACCTCCCCCCCGCCAACCCGAAAGTCGAGTTCGTGTGTGCCGTCGGATGCCCCGAACCAGCGGGCCTTGGCCGCCGGGTCGGACCATGCGGCGAAGACGCGAGCGGGCGAGGCCTCATAGGTGCGCTCCACGACGAAGGTGGCGTGCGTGACCGATCTCTCCTCCATGCCTGCTCCTTGGTTTCGCTAGTCGGGGTGCCCGGCTCCTCGCAGCGGAATCGGCCCGCCTGAGATCCTGCCGGACCGATGAGTCTCGCCCCGGGCGGCAGTCTTAGGGTTACGTTCCAATCACCAGGCGCCGGGCTGCCGGCGCGGAAAGGAGACACCATGGGACAGCCAGTAGTCCACTTCGAGGTCATCGGCAAGGATGGCGCCGCGTTGCGGTCCTTCTACTCCGACCTGTTCGGCTGGAAGATCGACGCCGACAACGAGATGAACTACGGGATCGTGCAGCGCGACGGGAACGTTTCCCCGGACGGCGTCGGAATCGGCGGCGGCGTCGGAGTCGCGCCGGAGGGCTATGACGGTCATGTCACCTTCTACATCGGGGTGTCCGACGTCGAGGCCGCGCTGGCCAAGGCGGAGAGCCTCGGCGGCTCGCGGATGATGGGCCCCGACAAGGTCATGGAGCAGGTCGAGATCGGCCTCTTCCACGACCCCGAGGGGCACCTGGTCGGGGTCGTCAACACGAGCGAGCAGGGCTGAGCGCGCCAAGACGCGTCGCCATCCTGGGGCCCCGCTGCGGCGGGGCCCTTCGCCGTCATTCCGCTATCGAAATGAGTTGGAGTCAGCCGGACGACTTTCGAACCCGGACTTCGTCACGCGGCTTGGGCTGGCAGGAGCGCGTTCGTCCTAGACGAAGCGCTTCACGAACGCGAGCGCCGTGTCGGCGACCTCGCGCCAGCCGCTGTCGATCGTCAGCGAGTGCCCGCGATTCGGGATCTTCTTGATCTCGGTCACGCCCTCGTTCCGCCGCTGCTTCTTGAAGGACGCGTTTGCGATCGCCCACGGGACGGTGTGGTCCTTCTCTCCGTCGATGATCAGCAGCGGCCCCCGCTCGGGGTTCTTGGTGTCCACCTTCGCCTCGGTCCAGGGGTTCAGGTTGGCGTTCGCCATCTGCATCAGCGCCACGCCCGGCGCGGCCACGTGGTAGGTCTCGTAGAGCTGCTTCGCCTCCTCTTCGCTGAGGGCGTTCGCCCACCCGTACTTGAACTGGTCCAAGGTGAGAGTGACGGCGCGGCCCCGGTTCAGCGGGTTCCTCAGCACCGGCATGGCCGACCTCAGGGCGGAGATCGGAAGCGGGAGGACGCCGCGGAAGGGCCCGGGATCGATCGCAACCGTGGCGGCGGACAATCCGCGTCCGGCGATCATCTGGGTCAGCAGTCCCCCGGTGGAGTGGCCCATCACCGCCGGCTTCTTCGTCAACTCTCCGATCACCTCGGCGGTGTGGTCGGCGATCTGCTCGAGCGTCTTCTTGGCGAAGACCTCCGGGTTCGCCCTCGCCTGCTCGACGGTCTCGGGATCGTCGGGCCACGCCGGCGTCACCGGGGCGTACCCGGCCTCCTCGAAGAGGGCCGCCCAGCGGTCCCAGCTGCTCGGCAGCAGCCAGAGCCCGTGGATGAACACGACCGGCGTCCTCCCACTCGCGTTCGCCTGCTCGACCTGCTGCGTTTCCCGCTGGGTGATCGAGGCCATTGAGGTTCCTTCCCCGCAGGACACCCGGCGGGTCGCCGTGTGACTGCGAATTGAGGTCTCGGTCAGTATGTCGCGAACATGGAAGTCCGCCTCACCCACATCGGCGGTCCCACAGCCCTGATCGAAGTCGGCGGTTGGCGCCTGCTGACCGATCCGACGTTCGATCCGCCCGGTCAGAGCTATCGATTCGGCTGGGGTACAGGGTCGCGCAAGCTGACCGGGCCGGCGATAGCCGCTTCCGACCTCGGACCAATCGACGCGGTGCTGCTCAGCCACGATCATCACGACGACAACCTCGACGCCGCCGGTCGGGCGTTGCTGCCATCGGCGGGCACCGTCATCACCACCGCCCCCGGTGCGAAACGCATCGGGGGTGACGCTCGCGGTCTTGAGCCATGGGCGAGTACGCGGCTCGAGGCGCCAGCACGGCCTCCGATCGAGATCACCGCCACGCCGTGTCGCCATGGCCCCCCGTTGAGCCGCCCGATCGTCGGCGACGTGATCGGGTTCGCGCTTCAGTGGGACGGCCAGGAGCACGGCGTCCTCTGGATCTCGGGCGACACGGTGCTCTACGACGGGGTGCGCCAGGTCGCCGATCGCCTGCAGGTGGGCATCGCGCTCCTGCACCTTGGGGGCGTGCGCTTCCCGATCTCAGGTCCGGTGCGCTACACGATGACCGCCAAGGAAGCCGTAGAGCTGTGCCGGCTTGTTCAGCCGCGCACCGTCATCCCGATCCACTACGAGGGGTGGAAGCACTTTCGAGAAGGGCGAGAGGCGATCGAACGCGAGCTCGCCAGTGCACCTGAGGACGTACGGGAGCGGATCCGGTGGTTGCCGATCGGCGTCGCGACCGGGTTCGCTGCATGAGCCGCCAACACAAGGCGGAAGTGGAGCTAGCCGGACTCGAACCGGCGACCTCCTGGGTGCGATCCAGGCGCTCTTCCAACTGAGCTATAGCCCCGTCAGACCTCGATCAGCCGCACCAGCAGTGAGGTTCAGCCGACCGCTTCAAGGATACGCAGTCAGGCCGGCGATCCCGGCGTCGAGTGGCGGTTCGAAATCGGGCGCCAGACGGCATTTCGGGCGTGCGCCAGAAGGCCGCTCGGGCGGCGAATTGCGTACCGTGCAAGACACTCCCAGATACCGTTTGGAGTGCTTAGTCTTAGGCGTGATCCCGAGGGGAAATCAGCACGATGGGCATCCTCGACGACGCGATTCGTGAACACATGGAGCTCAAGCGCGCCCACGGCGCGCGCCATACCGAGCTGGAGCAGATAGAGGCCGAGGCCTTCGGCCCGGCCGACAAGCCCGATCCGTTCGCATCGGGCGCCCTGCTCGGCGAGGTTGGCACGGTGCCGGAGACCGGCTCCGATGAGATACCCGGGCCGGTGACGCCTCCGCCCGCCGGATCCGGGACGGTGCCCGGGCCGTGGACTCCGCCGCCTGGCGAGCAGGCAGCTCCGGGGCCGGCGACCCCGCCGCCGGGGGCGTCCGAGGAGCCGACCCGTGTGGCCGGGCCGGACGAGGTCTCGGAGGGTACCCCCGCTCCCTTCGACCCGAACACGCCGCCCCCTGACGTGGCCCAGCCGCCCGCCCCCAGGGAGTCGAAGCTCGAGGCCCCCGGGCCGCCCCAGCCGGAGGCGCCGCCCGCTGCCGGGGTCGAGGCAGCCGCCCCGCCCGCGCCGCCCCAGCCCGCGGCGCCCGAGCCGAAGACCCCCGCGCCGCCGCCACCGCCGCCCGAGGATGCACCGGCCTCGTTCATGCGACCCGAGGCGGGCGAGGTGATCGATCTGCCCACCGAGGAGCATCCGCCGCCGGAGCCGCCCTCAGAGGAGCAGGCCTCCGCCGAACCTCCGTCAGAGGAGCACGCCTCCGCCGAACCCCCGGCTGACGAGCATCTCCAGCCGGAGCCGCCCTCCGACGAGGTCTTCGCCGCCGACGAGCCGGGCGGCGCGGTGTTCGGCCCTGGCACCGGGGCGGCCACCGGAGAAGACCTGCTCGCCGACGAGGAGTCCGAGGTGGTCCCGGATTCCGAGGAGCCCGCGGCGGAGGCAACACCCGACTCCGGGGACGCCGGCGGAGCTGCGCTGTACGACTTCGAGACGGACGAGAGCCTGTTCGACGCGGAGTCGCAGCCCGCCCCCGAGCCGCCTCCGCCGCCGCCGGCCGCTGAGGCGCCCGAGCTCGAGGCCACCGAGATTCGTGAGCCCACACCCACAGAGACCGGAGAGGGCGAAGCCGTCGCAGACGATCAGATCACCGAGGAGGGCGATCGGTACGGCGAGGACTTTGCGGAGGACGAGCCCTACGAGCCGAAGGACGACGAGGGAGAGGCCGGCGTCGCGGATCCCGGGGCGGTGGCGGCTGCTGAGGACGAGGAGGAGGACGAGCCCGAGATCAGGGGGGACGATGCCGACGAGGAGGATGATGTCCTCGCCGACCAGCCCGACTTCCTCGAAGAGGGCGTCGACGACGAGGATCTCTGGTTCGAGAAGAAGCCTCCCCAGGACTTCGACTTCGAAGAGGACTAGATGTAGCCGCGGGCGCGCGAGGCCTCGACCACGCGCTCGATCCCGAGCAGATAGGCCGCGTCGCGGAGGGTGAGCTTCTCCTCCTTGGCGCGACCGGCGACATCCCGGTACGCCTTTCGCATGATGCCGCCGAGCTTGTCGTTGACCTCGCGCTCGCTCCAGCGGAAGTGCTGCATGTTCTGGACCCACTCGAAGTAGGAGGCGACCACGCCGCCGGCGTTGGCCATCACGTCGGGGATGACGTGGATTCCCTTCTCCTGAAGGATCGAGTCCGCCGCCGGGGTGGTGGGGCTGTTGGCCCCCTCGATCATCATCCGGCAATTGACCTTGTCCGCGTTGCCCTCGTGGATCATGCCCCCGAGTGCCGCGGGCATGAAGACGTCGCACTCGACGCCAAGCAGGTCGTCGGCGGGGATCTTCTCCGCGCCCTCGAACTCGGTCAGCGTGCCGCCGCCCGCCACGTGCCTGGCGAGGTCGTCGGCGTCGATGCCGGCCTCGCTTCGGATCGCGCCGCTGGCGTCGGAGACGCCGACCATCGTGCAGCCGAGCTGCTGCATGATCCGCGCCGCCCAGGAGCCGACGTTGCCGAAGCCCTGGATGGCGAAGGTCGTCTCATCCGGCGAAAGCCCGATCTGGGGGGCGGCCTCCCGGTACATGAAGACACATCCGCGTCCAGTCGCCTGCTCGCGGCCGTAGGAGCCCTCCAACGCGATCGGCTTGCCCGTGCAGATCGCGGGCGTATGGCCGTGCAGCTTGCCGTACTCGTCCATCATCCAGGCCATCACCTGGGCGTTGGTGTTGACGTCGGGCGCGGGGATGTCCCTGGTGGGGCCGAGGATCTTCTCGATCTTGTCCATGAAGGAACGGGTGATCGCCTGGAGCTCCGCGCGCTCAAGCTCGCCGGCGGGGCAGTTGACCCCGCCCTTGGCGCCGCCGAAGGGGACGTTGGCGACGGCGGTCTTCCAGGTCATCAGCGAAGCGAGGGCCCGCACTTCGTCGATGTCGACCTCGGGGTGGAAGCGGACCCCACCCTTGTAGGGGCCGCGGGCGCCGTTGTGCTGGATGCGGTAGCCGGAGAAGGTGTGCACCTTGCCGTCGGAGAGCTTCACCGGAATCTGCACGGTGACCTCGCGATAGGAGCTCCAGAAGACGGTGCGGAGGTCGTCGGGGAGCTCGAGCCGCTCGACCGCGCGGTCGTAGTAGAAGCGGACGATGTCGAGATTCGACACCTCAGCGCCCTCGGAAGTGAGCGCCTTCCCCCCCTTGCCGTCGCCGCCGGGCGATGCGTCCGACTTCGGGCGCTGCTCGGCGGGCTCGCGTGCCTTGGTCTTGGTGGCCATCTCTCCAGGCGCCGTCTGGCTCTGGGTCGGGGCGCCAGCGGCCAGTCTCTCACACGGTGGTCGCCGGGTGTGGCGGCTCCGGCGAGCGTCAGCCGCCTTGCAGCGCCCCTCGCCGCGGGCGGGCGCGGCGAACGTACAATCGACGCACGGGGCCATAGCTCAGCTGGAAGAGCGTCCGGTTTGCATCCGGGAGGTCGCGGGTTCGAGTCCCGCTGGCTCCACTGCTTGGTTGTTTGCTCGCTAAGGAGCGGGTAGCGGAACTTGCTGCGCTTACTCGCGCAGCTCGGCGGCTTCGAGGGGTCCGATTCGGGATCTGGGGCTAGGCGTCGTACTGGCCGCCGAGCTCCGCCGCCTGGGGCTTACCTTTGTGCCCGGCTTCTTGCATGATCGGTGGGACATCGGGGTCGGAGAGAAAGCTTTGAAAGCCCTCCTGATCCCAGTCGAAGACCACCCAGACCCGGCCGTCCTCATTGGGATCGCGAAAGACGGTCGAACCCTGGACCCGTGCTGCTTTCGCTTCTCAGCGCCCTTGGTTGAGAAGATTTCCAAGAAGCGGTCGAAATCCTCGACCTGCGTCGTCAGCAGAATCAACTCTCTTCTCCTTTGGGGGAAGTGTCATCGCGTGCTCCTGCGATATCGCCCACGCAGTATCTCGCACCCGGCCGCGTCCGCCAGCGCCACGGCTCCCACCCTTCCGCAGATAACCCGGAGGGGCTCCCGTTGCCCGTCATCGAGATTGCACTCACGACCCGATAGGAGGAGCAAATGAACGACGAGCGCTTCTCGTCCAAAGCGGATCGAGTTAGTCAGCCCACCAGTCGCGCTGGCCCTCGACGTCTGCGCGGACCGTCAGCGAGATTGGGCGCGCCGAGACGCTGATCTCGAGACCCCGCGGTCCGCCGCGTAGCCTCGACACGTACCGGGCGGGACGCGCACCATGTCCCACTCCTTGAGCTCGACGATCTCGTCGTCGAGCTTGCCGATCCGCCCGCTCCCGCGCACGACCACGTACACCTCCTCCTGCTTCTTGTGCGTGTGGCCGTACGGAAAGCGATAGCCGGGCGGGACGCGCTGGTAGCTCACGCCGGATTGCTCGAGTTCGAGCGCCTTGGTCGCCATGCGGAACTCCAGATCCGGCGCGCCGTCGAACCTGGACCCGACGTCCTCCAGGTCCTCCTTGAGGTTCCTGAGTGTGAACGGCACGGCCGCAATCCTACGGTGCCCGCTTTCCATGCAAAGCGGTAGTGCCCCCGCCTTCCAGCCCAAGAACCCTCTGCCGACAAACGTCACGCTGGAGACGCTAGGGTTGCGGCCTAGCTGGACCTACTCCGAACGACCGGCTTCGAGGGCTTCGCGCCAGGAGAGGAAGGCAATCGCAGTCAAGGCTGGCGCAGAGAAACGGCGGGAGCAGTTATCGCAACCGCCAAACCGCGTTCACGATCCTCCAGCCTTCGGGCATACGGATCAGCTGCAGCAGGTCGACGAAGAGATGGCAAAGGCACGTTACGCTCGCGATGTCGCCGCTGAGGTACTCGATCTTTATTTCGATCCGCCGGTCGGCGGCGTCCTCGCGTTGGCCTTCGCCGTCTGCGGTGGCGTCGATCATCTCAGCGGCTGAGAGAGTCTCCAGGGCGTCCGGGTCATCACCCTCAATCCCGCGGCAGCGCTTCACGAGTTCCGGGTGCAGCGCCCGTTCCATGCGCCCCGCATCCCCGTCGAACCAACCCTCGATGTAGTCGCTCACTCCTGCCCGGATCGCATCCTCATCAGCGCCAATGGTCATCGTTCGTCCTCCGCTCCCTCATAGGCATGGCCCGCGCAGTCTCTCACTCTGGTCCGCGGGCCGCTAGCGCCACGGCTTCCGGGAGCCCTGGTGCCACGCCTCCCACCCTTCCGCAGACAAACCGGAGGGCCTGGCGCTGCCGCTGATCGAGGTTCCGGCGTGACCGCCCTACTCCGACAGCCCGGCGGCTTCGAGGGCGTCCGCCGGTTGATGAAACCAGGCGTAGCGCACAACCTTGCCGTCGCGGACAGTCCACAAGGCCGATTCCCGACCCTCTACTTCGACGCCGCTCCCGCGACCGCGGGCCCGGTACCGCACCACCACGGCTACCTGATCATCCACAGCCTTGAACTGTTCCGGCTCCATTTGCCAGGTCTCCCATCCTTCGAAGACCTTTTCAACCGCACGGCTGAACGCAGCGAGGCCGCGTCGGGTTCCCGGCTCCACGGCGTGGATGGGATTGACGTACTCGATCTCCGGGTCCACGAGCTCGAGGGGTCCAGGGAGGTCGTTGCGCGCCCACGCCCGATAGAAGCTCCGCACGATCTCCACGTTCTCCTCCGACATCGCCCGCGCAGTATCGCGCTCAGCCCCCAGGGCCGCCACTGCCACGGCCGCCACGTGTTTGGCACCTTTCGCTCAGGTCTCCTGGCGCTGCCGCCCTTGACCGTCGAGGTTCCTTCTTATTCTTAAGGAGGTGGCCATCGTCCGCTCGCGGCGGTTCCCGGGCTGGACCTTGCCCTTGGCGGGGGGCACCCTGGTCGTCCTCGTGGCGACCCTCTGGTACACGAGTGCGCTTTGGCACCGCAGACAACTGACGACCTGCCATCCCTCTGACTCGAAGGCGGCGGGCGCGGGCGGGATGTGCGGCATGTGCGAGCTCCTCCTGCGCCGCTGGCTCGTTCTCCAGCGCCACTCGACCCCTAACACTTGTGCTCCTCGAGGCTAGGTCTTGCAGTAGGCGAAACCCGTGAGCGTTGAATCTACGCCGTCGGCGAGGGCCGAGGTCTTCCATCCGCGGCTTCCCACGCGCCTGGAGCTGAGACGACAATGCCCCGGCGTCGACCCCCATCGTCTGCTCGACGTGACCGTCGAATCCCCCCGCCACCGCCTTCCGCCCTCGCGGGCACCTCGGCGTGGTCGACCCGGTCTCGCCGGAGCTGATGTCCGCATCCTTCGACCTCGTCGTCAACCCGGGCCCGTGCTTGTCGCAGTAGGCGGACGCCTCCAGCGTGCCCGGGTCCGCGCCCGCGTTGAAGCCTGAGGCCTTCCAGGACTGCGTTTGCTCGACCCGCTTCGATGCGAAGGTGACGACCGCGGCCCCGGCCTTGTCGAACTCCGGTGTGGTGAAGCCGCCCGACACCGCCTCGCTTCCGGACGGGCACCTCGCGGTCACCGAGTCGAGCACGTCGGGACCGATGACCTTCGCCTTCGAGGCGACCTTCAGGCCCGGCTGGTTCGTGTCGCAGTAGGCGAACGACGTCAGCGTCCCCCGCTCCACCGCCGGAATTGCGTGCCGACACCTGCCAGGTCCGCCCCCTTTTCGCTTCGAGCTGAAGGTGGAGATCGCCGGCCCGGGACCGGTGGGATCGAAGCCGGGTTCGCGAAGCCGCCCGACACCGCCTCGCTCCCCCTCGCGCAGCGGGCGGCCACCGAGCCGTTCGTCTGCTGGGGGACGCTAGTGCTCTTCGACGCGGTGACGACCGTCGCGCCAGCCACCCCCGCCGCTACGAGGCAGGTGACGGCGAAGGCCGTGGCGACCCCGCCCCACGTGAACCCGCACATCTGGTGCTCCTTGTTCTGCACGCCGCCTCGGGGGATCGTGCCCCTCCGCACCTTACACGCGATCGGACGGTATGAGCGCGTGCGAAAGCTGGCGCAGCTGGTGACCTACGTGTCTTTTTGGCGACGAAGGGGATGACCCGGAACCGCTTGCAGGAGTCGTGGCACTCGGAATGCCTCAGCTCCGCGTTCGTTCGAGCAGGTTCCGGAGCTCGAGCTGAGATTGGGGGTTTGACAGTCGTCCCGCTAACTCCATCGCATGCTTGCTCCATCGAGTGGTCGAGCAGCAACGGCCGCGCACGGCGGCTCGTCGCGCCTGGGTGGAAGCCGACCGTTCATGGAGACCCTTGACCACGCGCCACGGGGCGCCTTTTCTCAGTTGGTCAAACGCGGGGTTTGACGATAGGGTCACGCCATCGGACTCTTCAAGAGCAAGCGCAAGAAGGCTGAGGATCTGTTTCAAACCGGCGCCAAGGGCGCCGGGACCGTGATTCAGGTGCAGGACACCGGGACGACGATCAACGACAACCCTCGGGTGAAGATGGTCTTTCGCATCGAGCCGCTGGACGGCGGGGAGGCCTTCGACGTGCAGAAGACCACCACGGTCTCGCGGGTCGAGATCCCGCGCCAGGGCGACCGCTATCCGGTCTGGTACGACCCGCAGGACCCCACGGGGACCTGGGCCTACGCCACGATCGCTGACGATGAGGGGCGCAACACGATGCGCCAGCTCTTCGGGGACGTAGCCGAGACCTTCGTCGGCATGGGGGCTCCCGCCGCTCCCGCTCCGCAGGGCCAGGACAACGTCGCAGCAGATCAAGCAGCTCGCCGATCTGCACGCTCAGGGCATCATCACCGACGAGGAATTCGCGGACCAAAAGGCGAAGCTGCTCGGCTGAACCGCAACACCCATCAGGGCCGCATCGGGGGCGCGGCCTCTGCTCCATCGAGGGTTTCAGACGACACCTGGGCGTTTGAGCAATCTAGGATTACGTCATTGCCGACTCCCTTTGGATTCGCGAAGAGGCGCTGATTTGACGCTCGGCGAAGGAGAAAAGGACCAACTCGTTGGCGGCGAGCTGCTCGCCGCGATCTCCACCACGATCGTCTCGATCCTGCGCGAGCACTACGGTCGCGGGCCGATGAAGGCGAAGACCTACGTGCTCGACGACCTCGTGGTCTGCGTGCTGCGGAACGGCTTCATCGCCATCGAGGAGACGATGATGCAGCAGGGGCGCGAGAAGGAAGTCGTCGAGATGCGGCACGAGTTCCAACGGATGATGGGTGAGCGCTACCAGCAGGAGATCGAGAGGCTGACCGGCCGCAAGGTCGTGGCCTTTCTCAGCCAGGCGCACGTCCAGCCGGACATCACCCTCGAGGTCTTCTTCATGGACGAGCCGCTGCCGGGATTCGGCGCGCTCGAGCTTGAGCCGGAGGCTGAAGAGGAAACCGACTGAAAAGGGCCGGACTTTGGGTGGAATCCGCTCTTGTGTCGAGAACGGGTTGGCGGGAGAATCCAGCGACAAGGCATCGCCACCGACCCACGAGCAGGAGGAAGCATGCATTTCCTCGCGACTCAGGTCGAGCGGATGCTTTCGGATCGTCGTCCCTTCGATGAGATCGAGGATCGCATCGAGGGAATGTCGGTTTCGGATGACAAGAAGGCGGCCCTGTGGCTACTCGCGTGGAGCGGGCAGGCCGAGTGGGTTCGGCGCCGGACTGTCGCTGAAGTTCTGACCTCCACAGCAACACGGATTCCGGCTGGCCCTGATCTCGCTCGACCTGCTGAGCGCCATCGGGCACGGCAGCCTCACGCGAGCTCGATGTGATCGCCGGCTGAGCCTCACAACCAATGCCCCTCAGCGGGTGTGGAATACGTGGCCGCAGTGCTCGCAGACCTCGGATTTCAGAGGGGTCCGGTCGCCGCAGCGGGGGCACTTCTTGTTGCGGCTTGGTACCCAGAGGAGGCGCCCCACCAGAAAGGCCACCACCACAACAAGCGCGACGATGATCGCGATCGTCATCGGAACCTCGCCTCGGCCGGTTTCACACCGAGCACGGAACGCACGATAGCGGCGCGGGTCGGACGAACCGCCCGCGGCGGGCAGGTGCCACGAGACCAGGCGGGAATGTCACAGTTGCGTCAATGGTCGGCCTTCCACACCGTCTGACCGCGTGAGGTTCCCGCGCCGCATCGTCCGCGTCGCGGTCTGGCTGCTGCAGTGGCTTCCTCAGCGGCTGCCCATCTCGACCCAGGCGCGCCGCCGCGCGCTCGAGCTGTCGGCGCGAGCGCTCCGCCTGCCGCGCGCGGTGACCGTGACCCGAGAACAGCTCGGCGGCGTGCCCGCCGCCCGCTTTCAGCATCGCGATGCGAATCCCGAGCGCGCGGTGCTCCACCTGCACGGCGGCGCCTACACGACCTGCTCCTCGAGGACGCACGCCGGCTTTGCCGCCCACCTATCGGTCGCGACCGGCGCGCCGGTGCACGTGCCCGACTACCGCCTGGCGCCCGAGCACCCCTACCCAGCTGCCATCGAGGACGCGGTGGCCGCCTACAGGGGCCTGCTGGAGGCCGGGCTCGCGTCGGACCAGGTCGCCGTCAGCGGCGATTCCGCCGGGGGCGGCCTGACGCTGGCCCTCTGCCTGCGCCTGCGCGACCTCGGCGAGCCGCTTCCGACGGGCCTCGCCCTGCTCTGCCCCTGGCTCGACCTGACGCTGTCGGGCGAGTCGCTGAGGAGGAACCTTCGACGCGACGCCGGGCTCTACGGTCCTTCGCTGCGCGCGGACGCGGCGGCCTATTGCGGCTCGAGCGACCCGCTCGCGCCCGAGCTCTCGCCGCTCGGGGCCGACCTCGAGGGGCTGCCGCCGATCCACCTGCAGGGAGCCGCCGACGATGTCCTGGTCAGCGACGCCGATCGCTTCGCGAAGAGGGCGCGGGCGGCCGGGGTGCTGAGCGATTACGGCCGCTTCGAGGGGGTCTGGCACGACTTCCAGCTCGTCGCCGGCCCGCTCGGCGACGCCGACCAGGCCGTGCTGGATATCGCCCACGCCCTGGAGGCCTGCTGGGCCCCCCACCAGGTCGCCGAAGGCGCCTGAGCATGCACGACATCGTCGAGTTCCTGCGCCAGTACCCGCCCTTCGACGATCTCGACGAGGAGGCGTTGGACGAGCTCTCCGCCTCGACCGAGGTCGAATACTTCACCGCCGGGACCACGATTTTCGCCCAGTCGGCGGACCCGCTCGATCACGCCTTCATGGTCCGTCGCGGCATGGTCGAGCTCGTCGACCGTGGCGAGGTGATTGACCAGCTCGGCGAAGGCGAGCTCTTCGGCCACCCCTCGATGCTGGCGGGGCGCCCCACCGAGTTCGAGGCATGCGCGGGCGAAGACACGCTCTGCTACCGGATGCCCGCGGAAGTCGTGACGCCTTTGCTTACGCGGCCGGCCGGACTCCGCTTCGTCACCCGAACCCTGCTCTCGCGGCTGAAGCCGGACCCCGCGCAGTTTCCCGCCAACATCGATCCGGCCCAGCAGCCTGCGGCATCCCTCGTGCGGCAGAAGCCCCTGATCTGCGACCCCGGCGACTCGCTCCGCACGGTCGCCAGGCAGATGAACGAGGCGGGTGCCAGCTCGGCGCTGATCCGCCTCGGCGAGGGCACGTTCGGCGTGCTCACCGACCACGACCTCAGGTTCAAGGTCGTGGCCGACGGCATCTCGGTCGATGCGCCGGTGAGCAAGGTGATGACGGCGCCCGCCTTCACCGTTGGTCCCGACCAGCTCGGCGCCGAGATCATGCTCGAGATGCTCGATCGGGGTGTGCGCCACGTTCCCGTCGTCTCCCCTCTCGGCGACGCCCTCGGGGTGCTCACCGACATGGACCTGCTCGCCGCCCGGACCGGCACGCCCTTCGTGCTGCGGCGGGCGATCAGCGAGGCCGACGACTTCGACGGCGTCAAACGTGCGGCCAGGCGCCTGCGGCCGACGGTGGTCGACCTCCACGACGCCCGCATGGCCCCGATGCAGATCGCGGGGATCATCTCCGTGGTCGCCGACGCGCTCACCAGGCGGCTGCTGGAGCTGACGATCGAGGAGCTCGGCCCGCCGCCTCGCGCCTTCACCTGGCTCGCGCTCGGCAGCCTCGGCCGGCGGGAGGCCGTGCCCTCCTCGGACATCGATTCGGCGATCGTCTGGGCCGATGGCGGTGAGGGCGGTGGCGGGGGTTCAGGCGAGCCGGAGGACTACATGCAGCGGCTCGGCGCCCGGGTGGTCGCGGGGCTCGGCGAGACGGGCTTCTCCCCCGACACCCACGGCGTGACCGCGGACAAGCCACTGTTCGAGCGTTCCTACGAGGGCTGGCGCAGTCTGATCAGGCGGTCGATCGAGGAGCCCAGCGACGTCCGAGCGATGGTGCTCTCCCTGTTGCTTGACGCCCGACCGGTGTTCGAACGCGGCGACATTCGCGACCCGCTCGAGGAGTTGCAGCACGGCCGCCACCGCCGCGGTCTGAGCCGGCTGATGCTGACCCTCGCACTCGCCCACAAGCCCCCCAGCGGCTTCCTGCGGCTGCGCCACTCGCCGCGCGACTTCGTGGTCGAGTCCTCGGGCGAGCACCGCGGACGGCTCGACATCAAGCACGGGGGCCTGCTGCCGATCAACTCGATCGCCCGCTACGCCGGCCTGGCCACCGGCGCCCGCACGACCTCCACCGCCGAGCGGCTGCGGATCGCCGGCACGGCGGGCACGATTGAGGGCCACGAGGCCCGCACGCTGGAGGAGGCCTACAGCCTGTTCTGGGGCCTGCGGCTGGAGCACCAGGTGGAGCAGATTCGCAACGGGGGCGAGCCCGACGACTACATCGACCCCGAGTTGCTCAACCCGCTCACCCGGCGCTACCTGCGCGACGCCTTCAACGCGGTGCGCGGCGTACAGCGGGCGCTGTCCAACGAGCTGCGCTTCGCGTGAGGCTGCCTGCGCTCCTCGGGCGCCGCCACCGCTCCGCCGCCGCCAGAGCGTATGAAGCGGCCGGGCCACCCGGCGAAGACACGCCCTGGCGAGACGCTCCCTACGCGGTCGTCGACCTCGAGACCACCGGGCTCGACCCCGCGCGCGCCGAGATCATCTCCTTCGCCTCCGTCCCGATCGACGAAGGGCGCATCCGGGCGGGGGCGGTCCGCACCTTGGTGGTCAGGCCGAAGCGGATGCCGAAAGCCGAGACGATCCGCATCCACGGCCTGCGCCCCGTCGATCTTGCCGAGGCTCCGCCCCTCTCGCAGGCGCTCGACCCGATCCTGGAGTCCCTCGCCGGCCGGGTCATCGTCGCCCACGCTGCCTGGGTGGAACGGGGGTTCCTGAGCACGGCTCTGAAGCCGGCGAAGCTGAGGGTGGCGGAGCCCATCCTCGACACCGTGCGGCTCGCGGGCGCCGTGCTCACCGGCGGTGAGGCGGCGCCCAGAAGCCTCCAGCTTTCGGACGCGGCGCGCATGATGGGGCTCCCGATCCACCGCCCCCACCATGCGGATGGCGACGCGCTGACGACCGCGCAGCTCTTCCTGGCGCTCGCGAGCCGGCTAGAGCAGGACGGACCACAGACCGTCGGCTCGCTGGCTCGCCTATCGAGGGGCTGATCAAGGCCGGCCCTGGTTCGACACGTAGGCGAAGCCCCGGCGCAGGAGCTTCGGCACCTGGCCGAGGGGGTCGGGGGAGTCCAAGAGGACGACGCCGAGACTTCGGCCGCCAAGCTCCGCCGTGGTCACGTAGCAGCGCCCGGCGCCGTTGGTGAGGCCGGTCTTCAATCCCGTTACCCGGGCCGCGGGCAGCCCGGCGATCCCGCGCTGAACGAAGAAGTGGTTGTTGGCGAGGGAAAGGCGGCCGCCCTTGGTCGGGAATGGCGTCGAGGCGCGGCGACGCGAAGTGATCGAGGCGATCCAAGGGTTGGCGAGGTCGGCGCGCGCGAGCGCGCCCAGGTCGCGCGCGCAGGAGTAGTTGCCGGCGTCCTGGAGCCCCGCCGGCCCCGTGAACCGGGTGCAGCCGAGCCCCAGGCGCGCCGCCCGCCGGTTCATCCGGGCGACGAAGGCGGCGACTGTGCCCGCGTCGTGTTGGGCGAGGGCGACGGCGGCGTCGTTGCCCGAGGCCATCAGCAGCCCGAGAAAGAGCCCGCGGAGCGGCGCCGCCGTCCCGGCGCGCAGGACGCCGATCTTCGAGCCCTCCACCCTGGGCGCCTTGCGGCCGATCGCCACGCTCTCGTCGGGCCGGTGGCGCTCGGCGATGACGAGCGCGGTCATCATCTTGGTCAGGCTGGCGATGGGCAGCTCGACGCCCGCGTGACGCGCCCACAGCGGCTTGCCCGTGTCGACGTCGAACAGCAGCCCGGCGGCCGGCGGCCGGCGCAGCCGGACGTCCACCGGCATCGGCGAGGGAATCGGGCCGATCGCGAACCTGGCCGCCTCCGGCCCCGGCGTCGGCGGCACCGGCGGCCCCAGGATGGGGGCCTCGGGGCGACGATCCCGGTGGCGGGTTGCGGTTGGCTCTTCGGCTCCCGCGGGCCCGGCTCCGGCGGTTGATGCGGAGCTGAGTGCCGTCTGGCCGGCGCGGTCGGAGGTCTCGCCGGTGTCCCGCGGCCACAGCAGCGCGGCTCCTGCGACCACCCAGATGATGGTGGCCGCCACGCTGATGATCGCCAGTCGCCGGATCTTCTTCATCCCCGTAAGCATCGCTTCCTGATCGCCTCAGTATCGCCTCAGTCGTCCGGCGGGTTGCGGATGGCGCCGATCAGGCCGGCGGCGATCATGCCGACGATCAGCAGGGCCGTGACGGTGAAGATGTCGAAGCCGGAGCCCGCGGCGACCGAGATCGTCATCGCGCCGAAGACCAGGCAGAAGGTGACCCCCAAGGCGAGCAGCGCCGTGCGCAGGCCGCGGTCCACGGCCTAGATCGCGGGGGTCGGTTGCGGGGGCCCTCGGCGGCGGCCTGCGAACAGCCTGATCGCCGCCAGGCCGAAGATGAAGCCGCCAACGTGGGCGAAGTACGCGATCCCGCCCTGCCCTCCGGGCTCCACCACGACCTGCCCGAGCGCGGGCAGGAACTGGAGCACGAACCAGAGGCCGAGCAGGATCAGGGCCGGCACCTCGACCAGGGTGACGAAGAAGACGATGATGAACAGGGTCAGCACCTTCGCCTGCGGGTGCAGGAGCGCGTAGGCGCCGAGCACGCCGGCGACCGCGCCGCTGGCGCCGATCGTGGGCGCCGTGGAGTTGACGTCGAGCAGCGACTGCGAGTAGACGGCCACCAGCCCGGCGAGCAGGTAGAAGAGCACGAACTTCGGCCGGCCCATCGAGTCCTCGATGTTGTTGCCGAACACCCAGAGGAAGAGCATGTTCCCCGCGATGTGGAGGATCCCGCCCGCCATGAACATCGAGGTGAACAGGGTCACCCACCATGGCGCCTGATCCAGGGGGATCGGCTCCAGGCCCGGGTTGGCCTCGGCGCGAGCCTCGGCCTGGCGGAACTCGGTGGTGCCCTCGCAGACGACGCCGGGTTCGCCCTGGTTGGTGACCGCGCCGATCTCGCAGTTGTCGGCGTGGCTCGGATGCGTGATCCGGTAGGGGATCGCGCCGTAGTCGAGCGAGCTCTGGTCGATCGCGGAGAAGCCGACCTGGTCGAGCTTCGGGTCCGTCGGATAGGCGAGCTGCCAGATGAAGAAGGCGACGTTGATCGCGATCAGCGCCAGGGTCACCACCGGCAGGCGGGAGGTGGGAATGTTGTCCCTGAGCGGAAGCACCCGGCCGGCGAAGCCTAGCCGCGGCTCTCGGCGCCGCGCGGCCTAGCGGCGTGGATGGCGCGGGATCTCGTAGGCCCGCGCAGGGAGATCGGCGGAGGAGGGCTCCCGCAGCACCAGCGATCCATCCCCCGCGACGCGACTGGCGCTGGCGCCGGTGCCGCCGCCCTGCTGGGTAACCGCGCCGTGCTTCGTCCAGCGGACCGCGACCGGCTTCAGCTTGGCCAGCAGCGGCATCCAGGTGGCCTTGGCGATCTCGCCCGTCTCGGTGAGGTGGTGGTCGCCCTGGAAGGCCTCCACCGCCGAGCGGGTCGTCTTTCCGTAGTAGCCCGTGATCGGGACGGCGTATCCGCCCCCGACCAGGTGTTGTTGGGCCCAGACGACCAGATCGCCCTGCGACCTGAGGCTGAGGTGGGGGTACTGGCTCGACGGCCGGTAGCCGGGCGGCGGGGTCACCTCCTTGCCGATCGCCTTCCAATCGCGCGGCGTGGTGTCCTGCCATGACCACCAGGAGACGCCGTTGAAACCGTGCGCCAGCGCCAGTCTTCGGAAGCGGATGATCTCCTTCGGCGTCGGGTTCAGATAGGTCTGGCCGAGCGGCATGATCGGGCGCTCGTATACGCGGTTGTAGCGGTACGTGTGCGCGTAGGCGGAATCGACGCTGACGCCGATCGCCTTCCAGTAGAGCTGGGGCAGGTTGAACTCGGCGCCACCGGGCCCGATCATCACCGAGTAGGGGAAGCCGGGGTGATAGTCGACGTAGGGGAATCCGGCGAGGCCGAGCGGGAACTTGGGCCCGATCGCGGCTCGCAGCTTGCTGATGTAGGTGGAGGCCTTCGCGTACCGCCCCTCGTACTCCGCCTCGGCGTCGATCACCAGGCACTGCGCCCCGCGCTTGACGGCGGCCGCCCCGACCTTGGCCTCGGCCTTGGGGTGCAAGCCGTAGACGTACTGCCAGGCGCAGACGCCCAGTCCCCGCGAGCGCAGCGCATTGACCAGGCTCGCCGAGAACTGGCTCCAGGTGCCGCTGCCGTCGCCCGCCTTGATGTAGACGGTCTCGATCCCGCGCCGCTTGGCCTTCTGGGCGATCCGCTGGACGTCGCCGTGCGCAGCCTGGCTCACGTACCAGATCCACATCCCGTCGGTGGAGAAGGTGGCCGCGCTCGCGGCCGTGCGCGTCGGCTTCGGCGCCTGCGCGGCCACGGCGACGGGAGCCGCCAGGCAGAGCGAGGCGGCGAGGGCGATTAGAACGGATCGCCTCCGCATGACTGCGAGGGTACGGATCCCCTTTCCGCGCCTCGCAACGGGTTGTGCAGGCCGAGTTGGGGGGATCAATGTGTGAACACCTCTTTAGGGAAAAGGGAGCGGCTGCCAGAATTGGATTCATGTTCTCGACGGCGCCGAGAGCGGACCCGTGGCGCGACACAGACGTGATCGACGAGCGCGCAGCGCGCTTCAACCAGGGCATCACGGGCGCGGTCGCCCTGCTCGGCGCCCTCTTTGGCTGGCCGCTCGCCTGGGCCGTGATGGCGGCGCAGCTGCTCATCGGCCTCACTCTCGGCCGGCGCTTCTGCCTCCCATGTCTCGCCTTCTTCACACTGGTTCAACCGAGGCTCGGTGAGGGACCGGTCGAGGACTCGCGGCCGCCCCGGCTGGCCAACATGATGGGCGTGTGCTTCCTGGGCTCCGCGGCCGCCGCCTGGTGGCTCGGATCGCCAACGGTGGGGACCGCCATGGGCGGGCTGGTCGCGTTCCTGGCCCTGCTTTCAGCCTCGACCGGCTTCTGCGCCGGCTGCCAGGTCTATCGCCTCGGGGCGCGGCTGCGCGGCCTCTCCCCGGGAAGCCACGGCCGGATCGAACCGGCCGACCTTCCGGGGCTCGACGGCGCCGATCTTACCCACGTCGAGTTCACGCACCCGCTCTGCTCGGAGTGCCTCGAGTGGGAGCGGAGGCTGGCGGATCGGCGCGAGCCGCTGATCCGCGTCGACGTCCGCGAGCGCCCCGATCTCGCCCGCAAGTACGGCGTCGCCGTGGTGCCGATGGTGGTGGCGATCGGCCCCGACGGCACCGTCCTCGAGCGCCTTGCGCCCTAGCCGTTGCGACGACACCCGAGATCTCGATTATGCTGCCGACGCCATCCGGGTGGGGGCCGATCACGGGGAGGGACTGCAGATGAGGAGAACCGTCGTGCTGGGCATCACGGTGATCGGCGGCGCGCTGGTATCCGGATCGGTCGCGGTCGCCGGCGACGGAACCTTTGCGAAGCCCGGGCCCGGTTCGCCTCTGGCGGCGGGGTCTGCGCGAGGCGGTCGCCGTCGCCGACTTCAACAACGACGGCAGGGACGACATCGCGGTCGCCAACTACTTCGACGCGAATGTGACGGTGCTGCTCGGCAAGGCGAACGGCGGGTTCTCGCCGGCGAGTGGGTCGCCCGTCGCAGCGCGCGCCGGCGCCTCTGCGCTCGCTGCGGGCGACTTCGACAACGACGGCAACCAGGACATGGCGGTGACCGCGACCGACGACGGCTCGCTGGTGATCCGGCTCGGCGACGGCACGGGCGGCTTCGAGACCCCGTTCGTCACCTTCGCCCTGCCGGGGGTGGGCGACCAGCCGTACTCGGTGGCGACCGCCGACTTCAACGGCGACGGCAACACCGACCTGGCGATGGCCAGCAACGGCGGCGGGGTGACAGTGCGCCTCGGTGACGGCTCCGGCGGATTCTCGACCTCCGCGCCGGGCTCCCCCTACACGACCTCGACCGGCGGCTCGGGGGTGGCGACCGGGGACTTCAACGAGGACGGCATCGACGACCTGGTCGAGGCGACGGACCCCAGCAATGGTGCCGATCCGGGCCTGCTCTACGTCCTGCTCGGCAGCGGCGGAGGCGGCCTCGCCGCTGGGCCGGGCTCTCCCTTCCCGACCCTGCACGGGGCGAGGCGGGTCGCCCTCGGGGACTTCAACCGCGACGGCCACCTCGACGTCGCCGTGGCGGCGATCGGAGGCGGCGGCGCCCCCAGCGGCCTCCAGGTTCGACTCGGCGACGGGCAGGGCCGCTTCTCCACCCAGGCCCCCGCGATCGACGGCGGCGTGGCGAGTCCCTGGTACGTGGCCGTCGGCGAGTTCAAGACCGACGGCAACGAGGACCTGATCTCGGCCAACACGGACTCGGACGGCGCCGCTGTCAGCACCTTCCTCGGCAAGGGCAACGTGGGAGCGACGTTCAGGCGCGGGCCCGGGTCGCCGTTCACGCTGGGCGGCGACGGCCGCGGGGTTGCCCTGGGGGACTTCAACAACGACGGCCGCGAGGACTTCGTCATGGTCGGCGGGGCCCACGGGATCTACGTCAAGCTGGGCGGCGGCAAGCCCGCGGACCCCGGCAACCTGCTCCGCAACGGCGGTGGCGAGGGCGCCAACGCTGCGCGGCTCTCGGCGCAGCATCCAGGAATCTCGATGTGGAGGACCGCGGGCGCCTTCACCCACGTCCGCTACGGCGCGCCGGGCGGCTTCCCCGGCGGCTTCGACGCCAACCGGATCGCGGGCCAGCACGCCTTCTTCTCGGGCGGCCCCGCCGCCTCGGACTCGAGTGCGAGGCAGAAGGTCAAGGTGCGGCCCCGCAAGGGAACCAGGGCTCGGCTCTCCGCTTACCTCGGCGGCTATCGAACGGATGGGGACGCGATGAGCGTCAAGGCGGACTTCCTCAACCGAAAGGGAAACCGGATCGGCGGCCTGACCATCGGCCCCGTGACCCCGGCCGACCGCCACCAGCTGACCACACTCCTGCCTCGGTCGGCCGCCGGGAAGCTTCCCAAGGCGACCCGCAGGATCGTCGTCACCCTGTCAGCCGATTACTTCGCCGGCGGCTACAACGACGCCTACGCCGACCGGGTCTCCCTCACCGTCAAGGCCAAGAAGAACAAGAAGAAGTGAGGGCGGCCTAGACCGCGGCCGAGGCGCGGCGCTCGGCGACCTCGCGGGCGCTCTCGTCCGCGTGGTAGGAGCTGCGCACGAGCGGCCCGGAGGCGACGGACTCGAAGCCCAGCTCGTAGGCGGCCTGCTCCAGGGCGGCGAACTCGTCGGGGTGCCAGTAGCGGACCACGGGCAGGTGGTTCTCGGTCGGGCGCAGGTACTGGCCGACGGTGAGCACCTGGACGCCGTGGTCGCGGAGGATCGCGAAGGCCTCGACCATCTCCTCGAACTCCTCGCCCAGGCCGACCATCAGCCCCGACTTGGTGACCACCTCGTCGCCGCCCATCTCCTTGGCCATCCGCAGCACCCGCGCCGAGCGCATGAACTCGGAGCCGCGGCGGGCGATCGGGTACAGCCGCGGCACGGTCTCGACGTTGTGGTTGAAGACGTCGGGCCGCTCGTGGACGACCTTGGCCAGCGGCATCTCCTGGCCGCGGAAGTCGGGGGTCAGGACCTCGACCTTGCAGCCCGGCGCCATCCTGCGGATCGAGCGGATCACGCCGACGAAGGCGCCGGCGCCGTAGTCGGGCAGGTCGTCGCGGTCGACGGAGGTGATCACGGCGTGGCGCAGGCCCATGCGCTTGACCGAGTTGGCCACGCGCAGCGGCTCCAGCGGGTCGTTCCAGGTCGGCTTGCCCGTCTGCACGTTGCAGAAGCCGCAGCGGCGCGTGCAGACGTCGCCGAGGATCATGAAGGTCGCCGTGCCGCGTTCCCAGCACTCGCCGACGTTCGGGCAGTTGGCTTCCTGGCAGACCGTGTGCAGGTTCTGCTCATCGATCATCCCCCTCAGCTCGCGATACCCGGGGCCGCCCGGAGCGGGGACCTTGAGCCAGGGAGGCTTGCGCTCGCGGAAGCCGACCTTGCCTTCGGCATCGACCTGATGGCCTCCGGGCTTTGCCCGGGAGCGGGTGACGTGGAGGCGCTCGGTCACGAATTCAAGGCTACCGGGGCTTGCGTCGCCGCCGGCGCGGGGTTAGCTTTGAGCGAGTCGCGGGCCGACGGCGGCCGGCGAGGGAGGAGGATTTCGTGGAGAAGCGAGAGAAGCGCCGGCTCGCGTCCGGCACGGCACTCGGCGTGATCGTCGATCGTAATAGCCCTTTGCGGCAGCGCCTACGCGTTCAAGCTGGGTAAGAACAGCGTCAAGTCGAAGCAGATCGCCCCCAACGCGGTCAAGGGGGTGGACGCGAAGGAGTCAAGCTTCGGCCAGGTCCCCAAGGCGGGCCAGGTGGACGGCCACGACGCCGTCTGCCCGGCGAACACCTTCCTCCACGGCGGTACCTGCTTCGCCACCACACCGTTCGCGGGCAGCGACTTCATCTTCGCGGCCCAGAACTGCGCCGACTCGGGCGGCTACCTGCCCTCGGTCTCCGAGCTGCTCTCGATCCGGGACGAGGCTGGAGTGGATCTCGGCAGCGGTGCGTCGGCCGAGTGGTCGGACTCACCGTCGCAGGAGGCCACGGTGAACTATTCGTACACCGTGAACGACAACGGGACGCTTAATCGCGTGGCCTTCGCCAGCGCCCGGCCCTCGCGCTGCGCCTTCCCCCTGGTGCGCTAGACCGCTGCCGTCAGCCGATCGAGCTCGCCCAGGTGCGGCGCGAGCTCGGAGGAATCTAGGGGCGCCACCCGGCGCCCGTAGATCGCCCCGAAGCGCTCCGCGACCACATAGGCGAGCTCGTCGAGGGGCAGCTCGGCGCCGCGCTCGCGGCAGACCGAGGTCATGCGGCAGCCGTCTATTCCGCAGGGGACGATCCAGTCGAAGGGCTGCAGGTCGTTGTTGACGTTGATCGCGAACCCATGTGTGGTGACGCCGCGGTTCACGTGCACGCCGATCGAGCCGATCTTTCGCACATCGCCGCGTGCGACCTCCTCCGCTTCGCGTCCGGGCGTGGCGCGGTCGCCGCCGAGACGAGTGATCGGTGCCCAGACGCCGGTGAGGCCGTCGATCGTGCCCGCGGAGATCCCGTAGGCACCGAGCGACTCGATCATCGCCCGCTCCATCCGCCTGATGAACTCGTGCACATCGCCGCCCAGCGGCCTCAGGTCCATGATCGGGTAGCCGACCAGCTGCCCGGGGCCGTGGTAGGTGACTCGGCCGCCGCGGTCGGTGTCGCGGACTTCGATGCCCTGCATCTGGTACCAGTCGGCTCCCATCGGCAGCTCGGCTGCCTCGGAGCGCCGGCCGCGAGTGTAGGTCGGCGGGTGCTCGAGCAGGAGCAGCAGGTCGGGAACCTCGTCCGCCTGTCGCGCGGCCTCGAGGCGCTTCTGCAGCTCGCGTGCGGGCTCGTAGGCCACCTGGCCCATGCGAACGCACCAGAGCTCGTCCATGCCCGACATTGTCCCAGCCTCAACGCTCGGCCCGGCGCCGGACGGCGCGCAGCATGCGGTTGACCACCATCACGTGTCCGCGCGTGCCGATCACCAGCGCCCGATAGACGCGGCCCTTCAGCCCCGGGAACTCCGCGCGGGTCTCGGCGCGCAACAGGGTCCGCTCGTCCTTGGTCTCCTCGAGCCGGAAGACCAGGCCGTAGCGCGAGAAGCGGTGCTGTCCCTCCAGCGCCAGCACGGCGGGCTCGACCACGCGGGCGACGACGAAGCCGGGCCGGGTCGAGCCGATGCGGTCGATGGCCCCGCTGGCCTCGGTCTGCGCGCAGCCCAGCGCCCTGGCGATCCGGGGAGCAGCCCGCGCCGCGTGAAGGAGCGGTCGACGACCACCAGCAGCGCCTTCCAGACCTCGTCCACGGGCGCCAGCACCAGCGCGCCGTGCTCGTCGATCGCGGGGAGCCGCTCGAGCGGGAAGTCGATCACCCGCTCCATGGTTCTCTCAGAGAGCGAGCCCGATCGGCTCTTCGAGCAGTCCGCGCACCCGGGCCAGGAACTGCGCCCCGTCCGCTCCGTAGAGGATGCGGTGATCGCAGGCGAGGGTGACGCCCATCAGCTGACGGGGCTCGATCGCCCCGGAGTCGGTGACCGCCGGCTTGGGCTTGAGCTCCCCCACGGCGAGGATGCCGGCCTGCGGGGTGTTGATCACGGCCTGGAAGTTGGAGACCCCGTACATGCCCAGGTTGGAGACGGTGAAGGTGCCCCCGGAGAGCTCGGGAGGGGTGATCTGGCCGTCCCTGACCCGTGAGGCAAGGGCCCTGGTCTCGGTCGAGATCTGGCGCAGGCCCTTGAGGTCGGCGTCGAACACCGTGGGCACCACCAGCGCGTCCTGAGCCGCAACGGCGACCCCGACGTTGACGCGCGAGTAGATCTCGATCCGCCCGTCGCGGTAGGCGCCATTCGCCCGCGGGAACTCCCGCAGCGCGATCGCGCAGGCCTTGATCACCATGTCGTTGTAGGTCGGCACCGGATCGCCCTCGGCGGCCATCTCCTTGAGACGGCTTCTCCCCGCCACCGCCGCCGACATGTCGATCTCGGCCTGCAAGTAGAAGTGCGGCGCCGTCGCCTTCGACTCGGCCATGCGCCGGGCCACTGTCTGCTGGAGCTTGGTCAACTCCACGACCTGGGTCTGCCCCTTTGCCGTCTCGGGCTTCTCGGATGCACCTGGTGTCGGAGCCGCCGGCGCGGCGGCGACAGGAGCCGCCGGGGGCGCGGGAGCGACGGCCGGAGCGGGGCCGGGAGCCGCTGCGGTCGGCGGCGCAGCCTGTCCAGCCAGGGCCCGCTCCACGTCGGCCTTGACGATCCGCCCGCCCGGCCCCGACCCGGTCAGCGCATTGAGATCGACGCCGCGGTCCGTCGCGATCCGCCTGGCCACCGGAGAGGCCTTGACGCGTCCCCCATCGCTCGTGGTTCGAGGCTGGCTGGGGGGAGCCGCGGCCGGGGCCGAGGCGGCGGGGGCGGTTGTGGCCGTGGGAGCCGTGGCGCCGTCGCCACCGTTCGAGCCCTGTTCGCCGCTCGGCGGCGCGTGGCTCCGCAGGCCACCGCCGCCACCGCCGCCCTCGCTCACTCCGAGGCTTCCCCGACCCGGGCAATCACCTCACCGATCGGCAGCGTCGCGCCCTCCTCCGCGAGGATCTCGGTGAGCGTCCCCGCGGCGTCGGACTCATAGACCATGTTCGCCTTGTCGGTCTCGATCTCGACCAGCTCGTCCCCGACCGCGACCTCGTCGCCGAGCGACTTCAGCCACTTCAGAACCGTCCCCTCCTCCATCGAGTCCGAAAGCCGCGGCATCACGATCTCGGTCATCGGGAGCCCTCCAGGGTCGCGAGCGCCGCGCTGACGACGTGCTCGGCGTGTGGCATGGCGGCCTGCTCGAGGCGTTTCGAGTAGGGCATGGGCACGTCCGCGCCGGTCACCCGCTGAACCGGGGCGTCGAGGTAGTCGAAGGCCTGTTCCTGGATCAGCGCGGCCAGGTTGGCGCCGACGCCGCCGTGCGGCCAGCCCTCCTCGACGATCACGGCCCGGTTGGTCTTTCGCACCGACTCCAGGATGGTGTCGAGGTCGAGTGGCCGCAGCGTGCGCGGGTCGATCACCTCGGCCTCGACGTCGTGCTCGTGGGCCAGCGCCGTGGCCGCCCGCTCCGCCGTATCGGCCATCCGCAGGATGCCGATCAGGGTCACGTCGGTGCCCTCGCGCCGGATGGCGGCGTGGCCGAAGCCGAGCACGAGGTCTTCGTCATCAGGAACCTCGCCGCGGGCGCCGTAGAGGGTCTCGTGCTCGATGAAGATCACCGGGTTGTCGTCTCGGATCGCCGCTTTCAGCAGCCCCTTCGCGTCGGCGGGAGTGGACGGTGCCGCCACCAGGAGCCCGGGGATCTGCAGGAACATCGCCTCGAAGCTGTGTGAGTGGGTCGGACCGAGCTGATGCCCGCCGCCGCCGGGCATGCGGACGACCATCGGCACGCGGACCTGGCCACCGAACATGTAGGGGATCGCCGCCGCGTGGTTGACGATCTGGTCCATCGCCAGCAGCGCGAAGTTGACGGTCATGATCTCGACCACCGGTCGCAGGCCGCCCATCGCCGAGCCGACGCCCATGCCGACGATCGTGTTCTCGGAGATCGGCGTGTCGCGAACCCGCTTCTCGCCGAACTCGTCGAGCAGACCCTCGGTGACCTTGAACGACCCCTGGAAGACACCGACGTCCTCGCCCATGATGAAGACGTTCTCGTCGCGCTCCATCTCCTCGCGCAGAGCGGAGTTGATCGCCTCGCGCATGCGCATCGTCGCCACCGTCAGCCCCCTTCCTCGTCGTCCTCCGCCTCGGCCAGCCGCTCACCGACCCTGCGCGGCGCCTCGGGGCCGGCGTAGGCGGCGCCTCGCTCCGCCAGCTCGTGCGCGCGGTCGGGGGCGGCGCGCTCCTCCTCGCCCGGATGCGTGTCGGGGGAGCGCTCGTCGACCGCGTACCAGCCCGTGACCTGTTCGCCGACGACGTAGAGGTGGTCGTAGAGTGAGGCGAGCGGCGGCTCGGGGGAGGCGTCGGCGAACTCGGCCGCCTCGGTCACGATCCGGTCGGCCTCCTCGCGGATCGCGTCGACATCGGACTGCGAGAGGACACCCTCGGCGATCAGCCGCTTGGCGAAGGTCTCGATCGGGTCCTTCTCCTGCCACTCCTGCACTTCCTTCTTCTCGCGGTAGACCTCGGGGTCGGCGGCGGAGTGCCCGCGGTAGCGGTAGGTGAAGGCCTCGACCAGCGTCGGCTTGCGGTCCTCGCGCGCCATGCGGATGTGCTCCGCCACGGTCTCGCGAACGGCAAGCACATCCATGCCGTCGACCCGGACGCCCGGGACCCCGAACCCCTCGGCCTTGCGGGAGAGGTCGGTGACCGCGGAGTGCCGCTCGATCGAGGTGCCCATCCCATAGAGGTTGTTCTCGACCAGGAAGACCAGGGGGAGCTTCCAGAGCGCGGCGATGTTCATCGTCTCCCCGAAGTTGCCGGTGTTGGAGGCGCCGTCGCCGAACATGCAGACGGTCACCGAGTCATCGCCCCGATAGTCGGAGGAGAGCGCCAGCCCCGCCGCCAGCGGCAGGTTGCCGCCGACGATCCCGTAGCCACCCATGAAGCGGCGCTCCCCGTCGAAGATGTGCATCGAGCCCCCGCGGCCGCCCGAGGTCCCGTCGACCCTTCCGAACAGCTCCGCCATCACCCTCTTCGGATCGGTCCCCCTCGCCAACGCATGCCCGTGGGTGCGGTAGGTGCCGATCAGGTAGTCGTCGGGCCGCATCACCGAGGTGGTGCCGACGATGGTCGCCTCCTCGCCGATCGCCAGATGCAGGAACCCGCCGGCCTTGGCGCGCTGGTACTGGCGCCCGGCCTCCTCCTCGAAGCGGCGGATCAGCGCCATCGTGGAGAGCAGCACACGTGCAGGTCTTCTTGTCGGGCAGCTTCGGCGCTGGGCCGGAGCTGGAGCTGGCCCGGGCTCCATCGGCCGACGTCTTGCGCCCCGCCGCGCGCTTGCCGCTGGCCTTGGGCTTGGTGCGCTGGGCGGGCTTTTGAGCCATCGCAAGCAGCGTACTCGCAGCCCTCAGGCGACGGCGGGGTCGGGCGCGAGGACCGGTCGTTTTGGGGGCCGCAACCCCCTCCGGCTCACCCTGAGCCGGCGCGGCGACCGCCTGCTCGAGGCGGTCGTCTCCCCAGAAGAGCTCGTCGCCCACCGCCACGGTCGGGACCCCGGTGACTCCGAGCTGGATTGCAGCGTCGGTCGCCTCGCGCAGCCTCTCCTTGACCGAGGCGGTCTCGATCCCCTTGAGCACTGCGCGCGGGTGCAGCTCGCAGGCCGCTGCGGCGAGCAGCACGTTGTCGACGTCGCTGAGATCGCGGCCCGCTGCGAAGCTCTGGCGGAAAGCGGCCAGGCTGAAGGAGACCACCCTGCCGCTCTCCTTGGCGTAGATGGCGGCGCGCAGGGGGGTGAGGCTGTAGTTGTCGGCGGGCCAGCCCTGCGGGTAATGAACCTCGGGAAGCCCGCGTTCGGCCGCGCGTCGTTGAATCTCGCGTAGATCGCCGGGGTCGGGGCCATCCGGCTGCATCGACCACGGCCTCTTGCCGACCGCCCGAATCACGAATCCGAACGAGATCGGCTGCCATTCGGGCTGCGCCAGGCCGGCCTCTGCGAAGAGCCCGCTGATCCGCTCGGCCGCGAGGTAGGAGTAGGGCGAGCTGAAGTCGTAATAGAAGGTGGCGCGGCCGCTCACGCGTGGATCGGCCAGCCGTCGACCGCCCGCGCCGCGTCCAGGATCGCCTCCGACATGGTCGGGTGCGGGTGGATGATCCGGGCCAGCTCCTGATACCCGCCCTCGAGCGCCTTGGTGACGACCAGCTCGCTGATCATGTCGCAGGCGATGTTGCCGACGATGTGAGCGCCGAGGATCTCGCCGTACTCGGGGTCCGCGACGATCTTGACCAGGCCGGCGCGGTCGTCGTAGACGACCGAGGCGCCGGCTCCGCCGAGCTTGAACTTGCCGACCTTGATCTGGCGGCCGGTCTCCTTCGCCTGCTCCTCGGTCAGGCCGACGCTCGCGACCTGGGGGTGGCAGAAGGTGGCGCCTGCGATGGTCATCGGGTCGATCGGGTGGGTGGGCTGCCCGGCGGCGTGCTCGACCGCGACCACGCCCTCCTCGGAGGCCTTGTGGGCCAGAGCCGGTCCCTTGACCAGGTCGCCGATCGCGTAGATGCCCTGCGCCGAGGTCTGCTGGTAGTCGTCGACCTTGATCCGGCCGCCCTCGTCAACCTCCACGCCGGCGGCATCGAGATTCAGGGGATCGGTGTCCGGCCGGCGCCCCCCGGCGATCACCAGGTGGTCGGCCTTCACCTCCTTGTCGCCTGCCTTGACCGTGACGGCGGTCTTTGTCTCCTTGGCGCCCTCGACCTTGGTCTCGAGCAGGAGGTCGATTCCGTCCTGCTTGAACTGGCGCTCGACCACCCTGGCCATGTCCTTGTCCTCGGCGGGCAGGACCTGAGCGAGCATCTCGACCAGCGTCACCTCGACGCCCATGCGCGCATAGCCGGAGGCGATCTCGGCGCCCGAGGCACCCGCGCCGGCGACGACCAGCGCCTTCGGCATCTTGGCCAGCGACCAGGCTCCCCAGGTGTCGATCACGCGGTCGGAGAAGTCGATTCCGGGGATCGGCATCGCCACCGAGCCCGTGGCGAGGATGATCGCCTTCGCCTCGTGGGTGTCGGACCCGACCTTGACCTTGTTGGCGCCGGCGAGCGAGGCCTCCCCGGCGAGGAAGTCGACCTTGTTCTTCTTCCACAGCATCGTGACGCCGTCCTCGAGCGTCTTCGAAGCCTTCTCCCGCCGCGTCTGCACGCCCTTCCAGTCGATAGTGGCGTCGGCCTTGATCCCCAGCTCGGGGCCGTTCTCGCTCACCTCGGCGTAGACCTCGGCGGTGTGCAGCACGGTCTTCGCCGGGATGCAGGCGTAGTTGAGGCACCGCCCGCCCGCCTTGTCGCGCTCGACCACGGCGGTCCTCTGGCCGAGCTGGGCGGCGCGGATCGCGGCCACGTAGCCGCCGGGGCCGCCGCCGATCACGATCACGTCGTAGCTGGCCATCTCCCTTCGACTCTATAAGACGGGGTGTCGCCGGCCCGCGAAGCTCTAACGCGGCCCTTCGGGCGGCACGCGGCTGGGCATCTGGATCCGGGCCATGGCCCTGATCATGAAGTAGAAGAGCGTTCCCGCCAGCCCGAGCATCAGCAGCGAGCCGATCGCCTGGAGAACCGTCCGCACGCCGAGGAGCCCGCCCGCGGCCGCCAGCATGAACAGCACCAGCATCGCCTGGAAGCCGAGGACCGCCCAGTAGCGGGCCCTCCACATTCCGTAGGCCATCGCCACCATCGCCGCCGCGAACAGCGCCAGCGGCGCCGGGTTGGGCGTCTCCCCGCCGACCTCGACGCGGCCGAACAGCGCCACCGCGGTCGAGCCGATGAAGATCAGCGCGATCACGGCGGCGACGATGGCGCCAACCGTGACGGCGCCGGGACGCTCACCCTCTTGCAGGGGATCGAGGGCTTCGCGGGCGGCTCGATTCTTCTCCTCGGCGCGCGCATAGCCGCGCGCCATGACGGGACCGGCGTCGCGGCCGGTGGCAGATCGTCTCTTGCGCTTGCGGCGCTCGCTCCGCTTGCGCTCGCGGCTACCCATCGACCGGGGGTCTGGCCCAGTCGGGATCGAACGGCTTGCGCAATGCCGTCGCCGCACCCCCGGGGTCCTCGGCGTCGCGGATCGCGCGTACGACGCAGACCCGCCGGGCGCCGGCGTCCGCGACCCGCGCGACGTTCTCGGGATCTATGCCGCCGATCGCGAACCAGGGAAGGGTCGCCACGCCCGCCGCCTCGCGGATCAGCTCGAGGCCGGTCGCCGGTCGCCCCTCCTTGGTCGGTGTCTCCCAGATCGGCCCGACGCTGATGTAGTCGATCGGCTGCTCGTGCGCCTTGCGGACCTGATCGAGTGAGTGGGTGGAGAGGCCGATCAAGGCGTCCCGGCCGAGGGTCTCGCGCGCCGCGGCCGGCGAGAGGTCGTCCTGCCCCAGGTGCACCCCGTCGGCCCTCAGCTCCCGGGCCAGATCGGGGTCGTCGTTGACGATGAACGGCGCGCCGTAGGTGTCGCAGAGGCGGCGGAAGGTCTCCGCCGAGCGCTCCAGGGCGTCTCGCGGCAGCTCTCGGTCACGAAGCTCGACCATGCCGACGCCGCCGGCCATGGCGGTTCGCAGCAGCGGCTCGGGGTCCTCGCCGTGGGGCCGGCCGTCGCAGACGAGGTAGACGCGCGCCCAGGCCAGGCGCTGGCGCCGCAGCGGGCCGGCCCCCTCGGGTGGGGCGAGATGGCCGGATCCTCTTCGCTTCGCCGTTGCTCACAAGGTCAAGCCTAGATCCCCGGGTACCATGCAGGCGTAAAGCGGGAGCCCCATGAGGGCTGAGAGGGCGGCCGAGGCGCCGCCGACCGTCGGAACCTGATCCGGGTAATGCCGGCGCAGGGAAGGTTGGAGCGCTCCGGCCGCTGAGAGGAAGACAGCGGCTGGTGAACCCTCAAGAGGACAAGTCACATGACGTGGTGGTCGTCGGCGCGGGCGTGATCGGGCTCGCCTGCGCCTGGCGCGCCGCGCAGCGCGGGATGAAGGTGGTCGTGCTGGATCGCGATCAGCCGGGCTCGGGCGCCAGCCGCGTGGCGGCCGGCATGCTCTCGCCGGTCGGCGAGGCCTCCTGGGGCGAGGAGAACCTCCTGGACCTGAACCTCGCCTCGATGGAGCGCTGGCCCGGGTTCGCCGAGGAGCTCGCCGCGGAGAGCGGCGTCGAGGTCGGCTTCCGGCCCTGTGGCGCACTCCACGTCGCCCTCGACCGAGACGAGGCCTCGGAGCTGCAGCGACGCCACCGGCTGCACCTGGAGCTGGGGCTGGAATCCGAGTGGCTGCGCTCCAGCGAGTGCCGCCGGCTCGAGCCCGGCCTCGCCCCGCCGGTCGCCGGCGGGGTCCACGCCCGCCACGAGGCGGCGGCCGATCCCCGGCTGCTCGTTCCGGCGTTGGCGGCGGCGGTGAAGGCCGCGGGCGGATCGATCGAGACGGGAGTGGAGGTGACCGCCGCCGAGGTCGAGGCCGGGACGATCATGGGCGTGCGCACCGCCGACGGCCGCCGCTTCCGGGCAGGCGCTGTGGTGCTGGCGGCCGGCTGCTGGTCGGGCGCCGCGGAGTGGCTCCCCGCCGAAGCGCGTCCCTCGGTGCGCCCGGTGAAGGGAGAGATCCTCACCCTGCGGACGCGACCCCAGCGAGCCCGTCTGCGAGCGGATCGTCGCCACCGAGCGGCGTCTACGTTGTGCCGCGCGGCGACGGGCGCCTGGTGGTCGGTGCAACGGTCGAGGAGCGCGGGTTCGACACGACGGTCACGGCCGGCGGCGTTCACGAGCTGCTTCGCGAGGCCTACCGGGCGCTGCCCGACGTCGCCGAGGCGGAGCTGGCCGAGGTGACGGCGGGGCTGCGGCCCGGGAACCCCCGACAACGCCCCGCTGATCGGCCCCGGCGCTCTGGACGGACTGGTCGTCGCCACGCGGCCACTTCCGCAACGGCATCCTCCTGGCCCCGATCACGGCTGACCTCGTCGCCACCGTGCTCGGCGGGGAGGAGCCGGCAGTCGACATCCGCCCCTTCGATCCCGCTCGGTTCGCCGGCCTCGGAGCCAGGGCGGCGGAGGCGACGGCGCCGTGAGGATCGAGCTCAACGGGTCCGGCACGGAGCTGCCGGATGGCGGCCACGGTGTCGGGGGCGGTGCGCGGCGTCCGGCGCCGATCCGACGAGCGGCCGGCCTTGCGGTGGCGGTCGACGGCGAGGTCGTGCCCCGCGCCGAGTGGCAGAGCACGACGCTGCGCGAGGGCACAGGAGGTCGAGGTCGTCGCTGCGATCCAGGGCGGCGCGGACGATGCGACTGGCTTCGAGCTCGGCGGCCGCAGCTGGGGCTCGCGCCTGATCGTCGGCACCGGCGGCTTCCGCTCGCTCGAGCAGATGGAGCAGGCGCTGCTGGCCTCGGGCACCGAGATCGTCACCGTCGCCCTGCGCCGCGTCGACCCGCGAGGCGCAGGGCTCGGTGCTGGAGGTGATCGAGCAGCTCGGGACTGTTCGCGCTGCCGAACACGGCCGGCTGCTACACGGCCCGCGACGCGGTCCGCACCGCCCGGCTGGCCCGCGAGGCGTTCGAGACCGACTGGATCAAGCTCGAGGTGATCGGCGACGACCGCACGCTGTTGCCCGATGCGGTCGAGCTGGTCGAGGCGGCCGAGACGCTGGTCGACGAGGGCTTCACGGTGCTGCCCTACACCAACGACGACCCGATCCTCGCCCGCCGCCTCGAGGACGCCGGCTGCGCCGCGGTGATGCCGCTCGGCTCGCCGATCGGCTCCGGCATGGGGATCCGCAATCCGTACAACGTCCAGATCATCGTCGAGCGGGCCGAGGTGCCGGTGATCCTGGACGCCGGGATCGGCACCGCCTCCGACGCCGCGCTGGCGATGGAGCTGGGCTGCGACGCGGTGCTGCTCGCGAGCGCCGTCTCGCGGGCCGAGGACCCCGTGGCGATGGCGGTGGCGATGCGCCGCGCCGTCGAGGCCGGCCGCGCTGGCGCGGCTCGGCGGGCCGCATCCCGCGCCGCCTGCACGCCGAGGCTTCGACCCCGGTCGAGGGCACCGCCCGAGCTCTGAGCCTGGCCCAGGCGGAGCTTCGGGGCGCTCAGTCGTTCGAGCCGGGAACCCGCCCGGAGACTTGCGCGATCGAACCACTCGCCGAGGGTCCCAACCGCCCAGCCGGCGCGGTGGACGACCTGGCCGAGGGCCGAGTCGTCGAGTGGGCGCGGCGGCGCGGTCGGGATCTGCGCCGAGGCCGATCGCCGCCGTGCGCACCGCCTTCACCTGGGGGCGGATGCGTCCCCCGCCACTTGCGGCAGAACGCCTCGAGGTCGTCGTCGCCGCGGGCGCGCGCCAGCTCGGCGAGATGCGAGAGCAGCGTCGCGGTGTGCTCGATGTCGAGCACCGCCAGCCGCAGCACCATTCCGGTGTCGACGGAGCGGTCGAGAAGGCCCGCGCGGAGGTCGCCCAGCCTGGCCCCGACGCCCTGCGCCGCGGGACCGCCGCTGACGCCGTACCTCGCCGTCTCCTCGGGAAGCGCCTCGAGCAGGTCCTCGACCCTGCCGGCCGCCCGCCCCAGGGTGTCGGCGATCGGCGTGTCCTCCAGCGCCGCCGAGAGGCGTCCCCAGCGGTTGACGAGCTGGCGCGAGGACGCGTAGAGCTCGCGGTAGGCGCGGTGCTCGGCGGGGTGCAGTCGCTCGGGATCCCGCTCGGTGGCGCCGCCGCCCGGTTCTTCGGTCAGCCCCTCCCCCGCGATCGTGTGCTCACTCATCGGCGTGAAGTATCGCGCCGCGACTCCTAGGACGGCCTTGAACCTCCGCCGTCGCTGTGCGAACATATGTTCGATGCGCTGGGACGAGCTCAAGACCGAGGAACGCGGAGTCCCGCCAGCTTCCCGGCCTCGACGTCGAGCGCGTTCGAACCTTCGATGCCCCCGAGGCGCTCGGCGTCCGCTTCCATGAGATCCGCGCCAAGTCGGCGCTCAATCGCGTGTCGCGGGCCGCCCGCATGCCGTTCCCGTGGAGTGTCAACCCATACCGGGGTTGCACCCACGGGTGTCTTTACTGCTTTGCTCGCGCCAGCCACACCTTTCTTGACCTGGACGCGGGCCGCGACTTCGAGCGCGAGATCGTGGTCAAGGTCAACGCGCCCGAGCTGCTGCGAGCGGAGCTGTCGAAGGCGAGCTGGGGGAGGGAGCTGGTCGCCTTCGGCACCAACACCGACCCCTACCAGTGGGCGGAGGGCAGATACGAGCTGATGCCGCCGATGCTGGAGGCGCTGCGGGACACGCGAACCCCCGTCTCGGTGCTGAGCAAGTCGCCGCTGCCGCTGCGCGACCTCGAGCTCTATCGCCAGCTGGCCGAGGTGGTCGACGTCAGCGTCAACTTCTCCGTGCCGACGCTCGACCAGCGCGCCTGGCGCCAGACCGAGCCACACACGCCGAGCCCGCGCAGGCGGCTCGAGGCGGTCGCCCGCTTCAACGAGGCCGGCATCCCCTCGGGAGTGCTGATCGCGCCGCTGATGCCGGGGATCAACGACGACCCCGGGCAGGTCGAGGAGATCGTCCGGCTCGCCGGGGAAGCGGGCGCCAGCTTCGTCAACGGCGTCACCCTCCACCTGCGGCCCGGCGTCAAGGAGGTCTTCATGTCGTGGCTGTCGGTGGCCAGGCCGGATCTCGTACCGCGCTACGAGCGCATCTACGCTCGCGGCGCCTACGCGCCGGCCCCCGTGCGCCACCGCGTGGAGGAGGGGCTCCGCCGTGCGCGGCGGTCGGACGGTCGCGCCCGTGACGAGTCGCGGCCGGCGCCGTCGAGAACGCGGTCGGCGAAGGGCACGCAGCCGCCCCAGCCGACCGTGGCGGAGCAGCCGAAGCTCTTCTGAGCGCCCAGGGCGCCCCGATTCGACCATCTGGGCGCCCGTGAGGCGTGAAGAGGGCCTTTGCACACTATTTTGATCGAGATTAGTCGCTTAGTCCGCAAAGCGAGGCCATCTTTGCTAGCCTGCCGCGTCCTTTACCAGTAAGTCAGTAGACAAACTACGAAGGGACGCCAGACAGTGAGCAAGATCAAGACCAAGCGCCTACGCGCCGGCGCAGTGCGGCTCGGGATCGCGGGAATCGCTTTGGCAGCGACGCTCGGGATCGCCGCCTGCGGCTCGGACAGCGGCGGAGGCAGCAGCCTCGACCTGGTCGCCTACTCGACGCCCCAGCAGGTGTACGAGGACAGCCTCATTCCCGGCTTCAACGACACCGGCAAGGGCAGCGGGGTCGACATCTCGACCTCGTTCGGCGCCTCCGGTGACCAGAGCCGCGCCGTCGAGGCCGGCCAGCCGGCCGACGTGGTCGAGTTCTCGCTCGAGCCAGACATGCAGCGGCTGGTCGACGCGGGCATCGTCGCCCCGGACTGGAACAAGGGCCAGTACAAGGGCATCGTCACGGACTCCGTCACGGTCCTGATGACGCGTCCGGGCAACCCGAAGAACATCACCAGCTTCGACGATCTGACTCGCGATGACGTCGAGGTGATCGACCCGAACCCGGCCACCTCCGGCGGAGCCCGCTGGAACATCATGGCCATGTACGGGTCGCAGATCAACGCCGGCAAGTCGCCCGCCCAGGCGCTCGACTTCGTCAAGCAGGTGATCGCGAACACGTCTGTCCAGGACTCAAGCGCCCGCGATTCGCTGCAGACGTTCCAGAGCGGCAAGGGCGACGTTCTCGTCGGCTACGAGAACGAGGCGATCCAGGCTCAGGCCGAAGGGGTGGACCTCGACTACACCATCCCCGACAGCACGATCCTGATCGAGAACCCGATCGCGGTGACCAAGGACGCGCCCTCGACGGCGCAGGACTTCGTCGACTACCTGTACACGGACAGCGCCCAGCAGCTGTTCGCGGACGCCGGCTACCGGCCGGTGGTCAAGTCCGTGTTCGACCAGAACAAGGACAAGTTCCCGACTCCGTCCGGGCTGTTCACGATCGACCAGTTCGGAGGTTGGAGCAAGGTCTCCGACCCGTTCTTCGGCGACAACGGCTCGGTCATCCAGATCGAGAAGGAGCTGGGCAACCCCACGGAGTAGCTGAGGGGTAGCTGGACAAGATGGCATCGGCTGACACAGCCGCCGTACGTACCCCGAGGGCGGGCCTGAGAAGGCCCGCCCTTGGCGGGCCCGCGCTGGCGCGCGGCGTCGTGATCACCTGGATCAGCGTGATCGTGCTGATCCCGATCGCCGCGATCGTCAGCCGGGGCTTTCAGGACGGCCTGGGGCCGTTCTGGGACGCGATCAGCGACCCGGAGGCCCAGGCGGCGATCAAGCTGACCGTGATCAGCTCGTTGATCGTGGTCGCGATCAACGCGACCATGGGAACGCTGATCGCCTGGGTCCTGGTGCGAGACGACTTCCGCGGCAAGCGAATCGTCAACTCGGTGATCGACCTGCCGTTCGCCCTGCCGACGATCGTCGCGGGACTTACGCTGCTCGCCCTCTACGGGCAGGACAGCCCGATCGGGATCCACGTCGCCTACACGAGGGCGGCCATCGTGATGGCGCTGCTGTTCGTCACCCTGCCGTTCGTCGTCCGCGCCGTGCAGCCGGTCCTGCTCGAGCTCGACCAGGAGATGGAGGAGGCGGCGGCTTCGCTCGGCGCCTCCAACCTGCGGATCTTCCGCAGCGTCGTCCTGCCCAACCTGACGCCGGCGATGATCGCCGGCTGCGCCCTCGCCTTCGCGCGGGCGATCGGCGAGTTCGGCTCGCTGGTGCTGCTGACGGGCAACATCCCCTTCAAGACGCAGGTCGCCTCCGTCTACATCTTCGGGCGGGTCGAGACCAGCGACTACACGGGCGCGGCCGCCGTCTCGGTGCTGCTGTTGGCCGTCTCGGTCGGCCTGCTGTTCGTCCTCACCCTTCTCTCCCGCTGGAGGAGCCGGCATGAGCGAGCCTAGCCGCCTCTCCCGCCTCGGCCTGCGGACGGTCGCGCTCGTCTACGTGTCGGCGCTGATCATCGCCCCGGTGCTGCTGATCTTCTACCGCACCTTCGAGCACGGCTTGGGCCCGCCGATCGACGCGATCACCAGCTCGGACGGCATGCACGCCTTCTGGCTGACGCTGGTCTGCGTCGGCATCGCCGTGCCGCTCAACACGGTTTTCGGGGTCCTGACCGCGCTCGTCCTGGTGCGCCAGAGGTTCCGCGGCCGGGCTCTGCTCAACTCGGTGATCGACCTTCCCTTCGCCATCTCCCCGGTCGTGATCGGACTCGCCCTGTTCCTGGTCTACGCGCCGAACGACAGCTGGGTCGGCGGGTGGCTCGCGGACCAGGGCGTCCAGGTCATCTTCTCGGTTCCGGGAATGGTGCTGGCGACCATCTTCGTCTCGCTCCCTTTCGTCGTTCGCGAGGTGATGCCGGTGTTGCAGGAGATCGGCACCGACCAGGAGCAGGCGGCGGAGACGCTGGGCGCGTCGTCCTGGCAGACCTTCTGGAGGGTGACCCTTCCGTCAATCCGCTGGGGAATCACCTACGGGGTGGTGCTGGCAACGGCAAGGGCGCTGGGCGAGTTCGGCGCCGTCGCCATCGTCTCGGGGCACATCTCCGGCAAGACCGAGACCCTGCCGATCTTCGTGCAGAGGCAATTTCAGAACTTCGACCTCGCCGGCGCCTACGCCGCGGCGATCGTGCTCGCGATCCTGGCGCTGACCGTCCTCTTCTCGATGAACCTCCTGCGACGCAAGCCGGAGGTCCAGGCGGCGGGGATCGAGATCGGACCCGACGCCATCACGCAGGCAAAGGAGGCTTGAGATGGGCATCGCCGTTGAGAACGTGACCAAGCGCTTCGGGGACTTCGTCGCCCTCGACGACGTCTCCATCGAGGTGCCCGAGGGCGGCCTGACCGCCCTGCTCGGCCCGAGCGGCAGCGGCAAGTCGACGCTGCTGCGCGTCATCGCCGGCCTCGAGCAGCCGGACGAGGGGCGCGTGGTGATCTCGGGTGAGGACACGACGGCGGTCCGGGTGCAGGAGCGCAACGTCGGCTTCGTCTTCCAGCACTACGCCGCGTTCAAGCACATGACGGTGTACGAGAACATCGCCTTCGGCCTCAAGGTCGCGCGGCGAGGGCAAGGGCGTTATCCGCCAGCGGGTCAATGACCTGCTCAAGCTCGTCCACCTCGAGGGATTCGCCAATCGCTTTCCGTCGCAGCTCTCGGGCGGCCAGCGCCAGCGCATGGCGCTTGCCAGGGCGCTCGCGGTGGAGCCCAAGGTGCTCCTGCTCGACGAGCCGTTTGGCGCCCTGGACGCCCGCGTGCGCCAGGAGCTACGCGACCTGGCTGCGGCGCCTCCACGACGAGGTCCACGTGACCACCATCTTCGTCACGCACGACCAGGAGGAGGCGATGGACGTCGCCGAGCAGATCATCGTCATGAACGACGCCAAGGTGATCCAGAGCGGCGGCCCACGCGACCTCTACGAGAACCCGGCGTCGGAGTTCGTGATGAGCTTCGTCGGCCAGGTCAACAAGCTCGGCGACGTCTACGTGCGGCCGCACGACGTCGAGGTTCGCCACGAGCCGAACGGCAGGACGACCGAGGCGATGATCGACCGGATCGCCCACCTCGGTTTCGAGGTCCGAATCGAGCTCACCCTCGACGACGGTCAGCACTTCGCCGTGCAGCTGACCAAGGACCAGGTCGACGAGCTCGAGCTCGCCGAGCACCAGATCGTCTTCGTGCGACCGAGGGAGACGAAGGTCTTCGCCGCCGCCTAGGGGTGGCGCGACGGATTGAGAGGCTGAGCGAGCCGGCGAAAGCTGCGCCGCGTAGCCGTTGGGACGAGCGGCCTAGCGCGGATCCCAGGCTTCTGCCGGCTCGCTCAGCTTCTTGACGGCTGCGGGCAGCTTGCCCGAGACGACGTCGGCCAGGGTCACCACGTCGAGTACGGAGCGCACGTTGGTGCGCAGTGCGACCCAGACTCGCTGCAGCGGCTCGGCCTCGCCGCCGTATTCGAGCGACTCGGGCCCCTGCCCGCGAACGGTGGCCAGGGGGCCGTCGACGGCCCGGATGATGTCCGCGATCGTCACCTCCTTCGCCGGCCTCGCCAGCCAATAGCCGCCATCGATGCCCCGCCGGCTGGCGACGATCCGGGCATGCTTGAGCTCGGCCAGGATGTTCTCGAGGAACTTGACCGGGATCTCCTGCGCCTCGGCGATCGCGTCGCCCTTGACGGGGCCCTCCCCTCGCGCGGCCAGCTCCACCGCCGCCCGGACGGCGTAGTCCGCCTTCGCAGAGATGCGCACGTACCGATTGATTGCACATCCGACGCTGCCGTGACGCCCGCAGCCTCGCGTCTGAGCGGGAAATGCCCGCTCTGACGGGTCGTGGGGCGTAGAGTCCTCGGCGCCGGATGTCGATCGATCAACCCTCGCGGCAGCCTCCACCCGAGCCCTCCGACGGGACCTTGGACCTCGCGCGGCGGGCCGCCAAGGGCGCCCTGCGGCTGCCCTTCCGGCTGGTCGGCGCCGCCGCTGAGCGGGTGACGGCGCAGCTGGTCGAGCAGCGGGTCATCGACCGGGTGGCGGCCGAGATGATCGAGGGTGGCGTGCCGCAACGCGTCCTGGACCAGGTGCTGGAGAGCCGGGTGCCCGAGGACGTGATCGATCGCCTGCTGGCGGAGGAGGTGGCGACGCGGGTGGTGCAGCGCGCCCTCGATTCGCCGGGTGTGGAGCCGGCAGCGACCGAGGTGATCGACAGCCGGTTGGTCGACGAGCTCACCGACAGGGTGCTGGCGAGCGACGAGCTGCAGCGGACGGTCGAGCAGATCGCCAACTCACCCGAGGTTCGCAATGCGCTCGCCCGCCAGGGCGTCGGCATGCTCCAGGACGTTGGCCGGCAGGTCAGCGTTCTCGCCAGGCGTCTCGACGGGGCGGTCGAGCGACCGTTCCGGTGGCTCTTCCGCCGCGGCCGCCGCGCCGTGCAGCCGCCGCAGGCGGGCGCCGTCTCGCGCCTCCTGGCTGTGGCCGTCGATGCGCTGATCGTCAACACGATCTTGTTCATCGGCGCAGCGGCGCTGGCGCTCGTGATCGACTTCTTTGGCGGCTCGGCCTCCGAGCCCAGCGAGTACGCGGTGGTGGCGGGCGGTCTCGTTTGGCTGCTCGCCGCCGGCCTCTACCTGATCATCTTCTGGACCCTGACCGGCCAGACGCCCGGGATGAGGTTCCTGCGCATCCGCGTGCAGGAGCTCGACGGCTCCGGCCTCAGCCTCGGCGACTCCATCCGGCGCCTCTTCGGGCTCCTCGTGGCAGCCCTTCCCCTCTTCCTCGGCTACCTCCCGGTGCTCACGAACGACCGCCGCCGCGGCTGGCAGGACCGCATCGGCCGCACCGAGGTCCTCTACGTAGAGCCAGACCCGAACGTCGCCGGCCTCCTCCCGCGAAGGACCTGAACGGCCGCTCTTTCGCCGATGGCGTCTGGCCGGCGGAGGAACATGTGTTCGTGTACCGAAAGGACAGGGAGAGAGCGGAGGCGCGCCGACTCCGCGCACAGGGGGCATCGTTGAGGGAGATTGCGCATGACCTCGGCGTCGCTCTGAGCTCGGCAAGCACATGGGTCCGTGACGTCTCGGTCCTTCAGCGGGCTCCGCAAGAGGATCCCCCTCCTCCTCGGCATCCGAAGTCGACGAAGGTGGAACCTAGGCGCCGCTGCGGTTGCTGCGGGCGATCGCTCCCTGAGTCCTCATTCAACGTTCACCCAAAGGGTCGGCAATGGTGGTGCCGCGAGTGCTATCGGGCTTACTTCAAGGAGCGCGGAGAGCTCCACCGCCGGCAATCAGCGGCTGCGAAACGCAGGCGCGTGCTGGTTGCCCGCCGTTTCATCCAGGACTATCGGCGCGACCATGGTTGTGTGGACTGTGACGAGTCAGACCCGATGGTGCTGGAGTTCGACCACATCGGCAAGAAGACCGCGGGGCTATCGGTTCTCATCAACAAGGGAGCCTCGAAGAGCGCCCTAGAGCGCGAACTTCAGGAATGTGAGGTCGTCTGCGTCAACTGTCATCGGCGGCGAACGGGGCGCCGTGCCAAGTGGCGACGCGCCACGAAACAGTGGTGGAGAACCGAGCCGCCGAAGCGGTATGAAACGGCGCGCAATTTCGCCTATGCGTACAGCCACCTCGAGCGCTCACCGTGTTGCGACTGCGGGGAGTCGGACATCTGCGTCTTGGATTTCGATCACGTTGGACTCAAGACCGGAAGAGTCACCAAGCTCGCCCGCGAAGGTGTCGGCTTGGCACGCCTAATCGAGGAAATCTCCAATTGCGAGGTCCGCTGCGCGAACTGCCATCGGCGCCGGACTCTGCACGAGAGCGCCAAGGGGCGAGGAGTCCCCGCTCGGACCCCTGGCTAAGCTGCCGGGGCCGCCGTAGCTCAATCGCTTAGAGCGTTCGCCTTTTAAGTGAAAAGATGTGGGTTGGAGTCCCACCGGCGGCACTCAAACTTCAGTGCCGGAAGTGGCGGCGCTTGGTGAAGACCATGGCGATGCCGGCCGAGTCGCAGGCCTCGATCACCTCGGCGTCGCGCTTGGAGCCGCCCGGTTGGATGATCGAGTTGGCGCCCGCCTCGATCGCGGCCCGAGGGCCGTCGGCGAAGGGGAAGAAGGCGTCCGAGGCGACAGCCGAGCCGGCCAGCGACTGCTCCGCGTCAGGGCCTCGCGCCTCGCGCGCCTTCTTCACCGCCAGCTCGACCGAGTCCACTCTGCTCATCTGCCCGGCGCCGATGCCCAGGGTCGCGCGGTCGCGCGCGAGCACGATTGCGTTGGAGCGCACGTGGCGCACCACGCGCCAGGCGAAGAGCAGGTCGGCCCACTGGCCCTCGCTCGGCTGCGTCTCGGTCACGACCTCCATCAGCTCGCGCTGCTCCGGCCCGCCGTCGGGGTCCTGCACCAGCAGCCCTCCCCGGACCCGCTTCGTGTCCGGCTCGAACTGGTACGTGCGCCGCTCGCTGTCCTCGAAGATCCGGATCGCCTCCTTCCGCTGCAGGATCTCGAGCGCGCCGGCCTCGTACTCCGGCGCGATCAGCACCTCGATGAACTGCTCGTGCAGCAGCTCGGCCAGGCCCCGATCCACCGCGCGGCTGAGCGCGACTACCCCGCCGAAGGCGGAAAGCGGATCGCAGGCCAGCGCCCGCTCGTACGCCTCGCCGATCCCATCCGCCTCGGCCGCCCCGCAGGGGTTGTTGTGCTTGACGATCACGCAGGCCGGCCCCTCCAGGTCGGTGAGCAGCCGCTGCGCCGAGTCGAGATCGAGCACATTGTTGAAGGAGAGCGGCCTGCCGCGCAGCTTCGCCATGCGCGAGAGCACGTGCGACCGCACCCCCGCCTCAACGTAGAGCGCGGCGCGCTGATGCGGGTTCTCGCCATAGGCCAGGTCCAGCTCCTTCTCCCAGGCGGTGACCCAGTGCTCGGGGAACTGCTCGTATCGCCGCGCGAACCAGCGGCTGATCGCCGCGTCGTAGCGCGAGGTGCAGGCGAAGGCCTCGTTGGCCAGCCAGTGCCGCGTCTGCGCCGAGAGCTCTCCGGTGTCGGCGAGCTCGCCAAGCACAGCGTCGTAGCTCTCCGGCCGCACCACCACCGCGACGTAGCGATGGTTCTTCGCCGCCGCCCTGATCATCGTCGGTCCGCCGATGTCGATGTTCTCGATCGCCTCCTCCTCGGGGACGTCGATTCGGGCGACCGTGCGCTCGAACGGATAGAGGTTCACGCAGACCAGGTCGATCGGCTCGATGCCCAGCTCCTCGAGCTTGGCGGCGTGCTCGGGATCGTCCCGCTTGGCCAGCAGCGCGGCGTGCACGTGAGGGTGCAGCGTCTTCACCCGCCCCTCGAGGATCTCGGGGAAGCCCGTCAGCTCCTCGATCCCCCGAGCCTCGATGCCCGCGTCCCGCAGGACCTCCAGCGTCCCCCCGGTCGAGATCAGCTCCACGCCGAGCCGGGCGAGCCCCGAGGCAAAGTCGGCCACCGCCGTCTTGTCGGCCACCGAGATCAGGGCGCGCCGCACGGGCAGGGCCTCGCCGCCTGGGTCTGGCGCTGTTTCGGAGGTGGGAGTCGTCGACAAGGCGCTGGGGAGAGTCCGGAGCGCCGAGTCTACGTGGCCGGCGCTCAAGGCCTCAGCCAGACCACGCGCCCGCCGCCCGGATCGACGTTGACGCGATCCGAGGCGATCATCCTGATCGCCTCGGGAAGCAGAACGTGCTCGGTGCGGTGGATCGCGTCCTCCAGCTCGTCGCGGTCGCGGCTCGGCGGCACCGGGATCGCCCTCTGCAGGATGATCGGCCCCGAGTCCACCCCCTCGTCGACGAAGTGGACCGTCACCCCGGTCACCTTCACCCCGTGTTCAAGCGCTTGCCCGATCGCGTCCAGCCCCGGGAAGGAGGGCAGCAGCGCCGGGTGCACGTTGACGATCCGGTTGGGGAACCTCTTCACGAACTCGGGCGAGAGCAGCTGCATGTAGCCGGCGAGGACGATCAGCTCGGCGCCGGTTCCCTCGAGCCACTCGGCCATCGCCTGATCGCGCGCGGGACGATCCCCGTCGCCGGCGGCCGGGAAGGCGGCGGTCTCGACGCCCGCGGCCGCTGCTCGCTCCAGCGCCTGCGCTCCCGGCTTGTCGGAGGCGACGCCGACGACCTCGATCCCGTCCCGCCCGTGGAGCTGGTCGAGGATCGCCTGCAGATTGGTTCCGGTGCCCGAGGCGAGAACGGCGACGCGAAACGCGGTCAACGGCCCCCGGCGGGAACCACGTCGATCTCCTCGAGGGCGAACTTGCCGTTCGCCGACTCGGGATCGCCGAGGGGATACTCCCCGGTGAAGCAGGCGTCGCAGTGGACCTCCCGCGGGGTCCCGACCGCCTCGTAGACGGCGTCCATGGACAGATAGGCGAGCGAGTCCGCGTCGAGCTCGGCCGCCACCTCCTTGATCGTGCGGCGGTGGGCGATCATCTCCTCGCTCGTCGACATGTCGATCCCGTAGTGGCAGGGATGGCGGATCGGCGGCGAGGAGATCCGCAGGTGCACCTCCTTGGCGCCGGCGTCGCGCAGCATGGCGACGATCTGCCGGGTGGTGTTGCCGCGCACGATCGAGTCGTCCACGACCACCACCCGCTTGCCGGCGACGATCTGGGGCAGCGGGTTGAACTTCAATCGCAGACCGTGCTTGCGAAGCTCCTGTCCGGGCTGGATGAAGGTGCGCGCCACGTAGCGGTTCTTGATCAGGCCGTCGTCCTTGGGCAGCCCCGAGGCGCGGGCGAAGCCGTTCGCCGCCGGGTTGCCCGAGTCCGGGACGGAGATCACCAGGTCAGCCTCCACCGGCGCCTCCTCCCAGAGCAGCTCGCCCATCCGCCCCCGAACCTCCTGCAGGGTGCGATTCTCGAGCTTCGAGTCGGGCCGGGAGAAGTAGATGTGCTCGAACACGCACATGGCAGGCCGCTCGCCCTCGATCACCCGCCGCATCTCGAGCCCGTCGGCCGTCAGCGAGACCATCTCGCCCGGCTGCACCTCGCGGATCAGCTGCGCGCCGATGATGTCGAAAGCGCAGCTCTCCGAGGCGACCACGAAGCGGTCGTCCAGCTTGCCCAGCGCCAGCGGCCGCACCCCGTGCGGGTCGCGGAAGGCGACGACCGCGTGCTTGGTCATCACCACAGTCGAGTAGGCGCCCTCCAGCCGCGGCATCACCTGGGCGACGGCATCCTCGATGTAGTGGTCGCCCTCGCCCGCCGTGCTCGAGATCAGCGCCGCCATGATCTCCGAGTCCGAGGTCCCGCGCAGCTTTACCCCCCGCTCGCGCAGCTCGTTGTAGAGCTCGACCGCGTTGGTCAGGTTGCCATTGTGGGCGAGCGCCAGCTCCCGCCCGTCGTCGCGCCAGACCGGCTGTGTGTTCTCCCATCCGCCCCCGCCGGTGGTCGAGTAGCGGACGTGGCCGATTGCCATGTGGCCGGCGAGCGCCCTCAGCTTCTCCTCGTCGAACACCTGGGAGACGAGCCCGTTCTCCCTGAGGGTGGTGATGTGCCCGCCCTCGCAGCTCGCGATCCCCGCCGACTCCTGGCCGCGGTGCTGGAGCGCGTAAAGCCCGAAGTAGGTCAGGCGCGCGACGTCGCGGCCGGGCGCGTACACGCCGAACACCCCGCACTCATCGCGCGGGCCATCCCTATCGGGAACGTCGATCGGCTGCTCGCTCAAGAGCCTTGAGGCGTCGAAACCGCCTGGTCGAGGATGGGAAGCCACAGGCGGGACGCCTGCAACGCCAGGGTAGCAGCGGGTTCGGAGCGGCGAGACCGCTGGCGCGGCCGCGACGCGCGCGGTTCAGGCGGCCGCATCGACCCGGTCGGCTAGCGAGCCCCAGGCACGCTCCGCATCGGAGAGAGCGACGGAGATCTCGACCTCGGCGGCCGAGATGGCGATGCGCTCCCCGCCGGCACGCCCGAGCTGGAGCGCGTCCACACCAGCCGCGGTGGTGTTCTCGGCAATGGGAAGCTCCGCGCCCTTGGAGACGGCGACGACGAAGCCCCCCGGGCCCTCGCCGAAGAGGCAGGTCTCACCCGAGGCGCCGCGCAGCTCGACGAGCGGGTCGAGATCGATGCTGAGGCCGATCCTCCCCGCGATCGCCATTTCGGCCAGCGCGCAGGCTAGGCCGCCGTCGCTGACGTCGTGGATCGCGGTTGCCTCGCCCGAGCGGGCCAGCCCCCTGACGAAGTCGAGCGCCCTCGCCGCGTCCCCCAGCCCGATCGAGGGCAGGCCGGGCCCAAGCTCGCCCCGCAGCTTCGCGAGCTCCGAGCCGGCCAGAGACGGCGCGAAGGCGCCGATCAGCAGCAACTCGTCATCCTCCTTGGGAGCGATTCCCGGCGCGCCCGCGGCGTCGGGGAGCTCACCGACAATGCCGACCACCGGCGTCGGGTAGATCGGGCCGTGCTCGGTCTCGTTGTAGAGGGAGACGTTTCCGCCGACGACCGGCACCTGCAGCGCCCGGCAGGCGTCGGCCAGCCCGGAGACGGCGCGATCGAGCTGCCAGGCGACGCTCGGCTTCTCGGGGTTGCCGAAGTTGAGGCAGTTGGTGAGGCCGAGCGGCTCGGCACCGACGCAGGCGAGGTTGGCGGCGCACTCGAGGACCGCCTCCACCGTGCCGGCGTATGGATCGCAGGCGACCCGCCGGCCGTTGCCGTCGATCGCGACGGCGATCGGGCTGCCCGCCTCGGGCAGCATCAGCACCGCGGCGTCGGCGCTCTCCGGGCGCCCGGCCGTGCGGGAGCCGACGACCGAGTCGTACTGCTCGAATGCCCAGCGCTTCGAGGCCACGTTCGGCGAGGCGAGCAGCGCCGCGAGCATCGCCGAGGGATCGGCGGGGTCGGCTGAGCGCCCAACGGTCAGCACCACGCGCTGGCCCAGCGTGTCCTCGTTGCCGTACATCCACCCATCGGGCTCGGCGGGCTCGAGGTCGTAGAGCGGGCACTCGTCCACAAGCGCCGAGACCGGCACCTCCCCCACGGTCTCGGCTCCGTCGAGCACCCGCAGGTCGGCGCCGCCGGTCACCTCCCCGATCGCCGCCACCCCCGTTTGCCATCGCTCGCAGGCCTCCACCACCTCGTCCAGACGGGATGGCTCCACGACGGCGAGCATTCGCTCCTGCGACTCGGAGACCATGATCTCGAAGGGCTCCATGTCCTCCTCGCGCAACGGCACCTTGCGGACGTCGATCTCGATTCCGACTCCTCCGTTGGAGGCCATCTCGCCGGCCGAGGAGGTCAGGCCCGCCGCGCCGAGGTCCTGAAGGGAGACCAGCAGTTCGCGCTCGAGCAGCTCCAGGCAGCACTCGAGCAGCTTCGACTCCTCGAACGGGTCGCCGATCTGCACGCTCGGTCGCTTGGCGTCGTCGCCCGCCTCCAGCTCCGCCGAGGCGAGCACCGAGGCTCCGCCGATCCCGTCCCGGCCCGTGGAGGCTCCGATCAGGACGATCAGGTTGCCCGGCCCGGCCGCCGCCGAGCGGATCATCGCATCGGTCCGGGCCAAGCCGACGCACATCGCGTTGATCAGGCAGTTGTGCTCGTAGGGTGGCTCGAAGTAGATTTCGCCGCCCACCGTCGGCACGCCGATCGAGTTGCCGTAGTGGCCGATCCCGGCCACGGCGCCCTCGAGCAGGTAGCGCGAGCGCTCCGAGTCGAGCTCGCCGAAGCGCAGCGAGTCGAGTATCGCGATCGGCCGCGCGCCGACCGCGAACACGTCGCGGAGGATGCCCCCGACCCCGGTGGCGGCGCCCTGGAAGGGCTCGACGGCGCTCGGGTGGTTGTGGGACTCGACCTTGAAGGCGACCGCTCGTCCCGCCCCGACGTCGACGGCGCCCGCGTTCTCGCCCGGCCCCATCACCACCCGCTCACCCTCGGTGGGAAGCCGCCCGAGCAGCTTGCGCGAGTGCTTGTAGGCGCAGTGCTCGGACCAGAGCAGGGAGAACATGGCCAGCTCCACATCGTTGGGCTCTCTCTCGAGCAGCTCGACGATGCGCTCGTACTCCGAGTCGGTCAGGCCCAGCTCGCGGTGTTTCGCGACCTGGCCGGTCGGCATCACGCGGACGCGGCGACCTGTGAGGCGACGGAGCTGAACAGCTTCAGCCCGTCGGTCGAGCCGGTCAGAGGGTCCACCGCGTGCTCCGGGTGCGGCATCAGTCCGAGCACGTTGCCCCCCTCGTTGGTGACCCCGGCGATGTCGCGCACCGAGCCGTTCGGGTTCTCGCCTTCCGCGTAGCGGAAAGCGATCCGCCCGCTGGACTCGAGCTCGTCGAGGACGTCATTGGGGGCGAAGTAGCGTCCGCTCATGTGCTTGATCGGAATGGAGAGGCGATCGCCCTGCTCGAGCTGGGCTGTCCAGGGTGAGTCGGCTCCCTCGCAGGTGAGAGCGACCTGGCGGCAGACGAAGCGCAGCTCCTCGTTTGCCAGCAGGGCGCCGGGGAGCAGGCCCGCCTCGCAGAGGACCTGGAAGCCGTTGCAGATGCCGAGCACCGGCCCGCCCTCGGCCGCAAAGCCCGCGACCGCCTCCATCGCGGGGGAAAAGCGCGCGATCGCCCCCGCTCGCAGGTAGTCGCCGTAGGAGAACCCGCCTGGGACGACCACCGCGTCGACCCCCGCGAGGCTGGTCTCCTCGTGCCAGAGCAAGCGGGCGTCGGCGACGCGCTCGCAGGCGGCGAGCGCGTCCCGCTCGTCACACGACCCGGGAAACTGAAGGACCCCGAACGTCACTTCTCGCCGTCCAGCTGAACCTCGAAGTCCTCGATCAGCGGGTTGGCGAGCAGCTTCTCGCAGAGCGAGTCGAGGGCGGTGGGGTCATCGGTCTCCAGCTCCACCAGGCGTCCGATCCGCACGTGCGAGACGCCGTCGAAGCCGAGGGCCGGCAACGCCCGCTCGACCGCCTTCCCCTGGGGGTCGAGGATGCCCTCCTTCGGCCTGATCAGGACCCGGGCCTTCACCGGGCCAGCGTAGCGGGGGGCGCGGGCGATTCCGCCCGCTCCCGCGCCCTCACGGGTCGAGCTTGCGCTCGCTGATCCGCTCGTAGGCCTCGACGTACTTGGCGCGGGTGTTCTCGACGACCTCGGGGGGCAGCTCGGGGGCGGGAGGGCTGTGGTCCCAGCCGATCTCGTCGAGCCAGTCGCGAACGTACTGCTTGTCGAAGGAGCGCTGTGAGCGGCCCGGCTCGTACTCGTCGGCGGGCCAGAAGCGCGAGGAGTCCGGGGTCAGCACCTCGTCGGCGAGGATGATCTCGGCGCCGGCCGAGCTGCCGAACTCGAACTTGGTGTCGGCGAGGATGATGCCCCGCTCGCGAGCGTGCTCGGCGGCGCGCTGGTAGATCTCGATCGAGATCCGCGCCAGCTCCTCGGCCAGCGCTCCGCAGCCCAGGATCTGCCCCGCCCGCCCGATGTCGATGTTCTCGTCGTGGTCGCCCTGCTCGGCCTTGGTCGCGGGGGTGAAGATCGGCTCCGGCAGCCGGTCGGACTCGCGCAGGCCCTGGGGCAGGTCGATGCCGCAGACCGAGCCTGTCTGCTTGTACTCGCGCCAGCCCGACCCCGAGAGATAGCCGCGGACGACGCATTCGACGGGGTACATGTCCAGCTTCCGAACCCGCAGGGCACGCCCGGAGACCTCGGGAGGCACCTCCTGCGAGATGAAGTGGTTGGGGACGATCGGCTCGGTCAGCTCGAACCAGAAGACCGACATCTGGGTCAGCACCCGCCCCTTGTCCGGGATCGGGTTCGGCATGACGACGTCGTAGGCCGAGATCCGGTCGGAGGCCACCATCAGCAGGTCGCCGTCCAGCTCGTACATCTCGCGGACCTTGCCGGTGGAGTGAAGCCTGAGCTCTCCCAACGCCGTCGTCATCCCGTGGGCCGATGCTAACAACGGGTCGCGACCCCGCGGCGGGGTTGTTTCCGCTCTTTGCGGCGTCAGAATCGGCGCCGCCGCTACAGTCGTCACATGGCCTTGCCGCCCGGACCGCGTGCTCCGAGGCCGGTCCAGACCGCCCGCTGGATCTCCCGGCCGCTGCAGCTATTCGAGTCGTGCCAACGACGCTACGGCGACAGCTTCACGCTCCGAATCGCGGGGATCCCGGAGATGGTGATCACCGGCGATCCCGCGGCCGCCAGGGCGATCTTCGGAGGTGACCGCGGCAACACCCTGCCTCCCGGCCGCGGCTTCGTGCTCGAGCCGGTGATGGGCCCGCGCTCGATCCTCCTGCTCGAGGGGGAGGAGCACCTGAAGCGAAGGCGCCTGATGCTGCCCGCCTTCCATGGCGAGCGGATGCGCGCCTACGAGGCGCTGATCGCCGAGCTGACCGACCGCGAGGTCGGCTCCTGGCCGCGGGGCCGCCCCTTCAAGCTCCATGCCCGCTTTCAATCTCTGACGCTCGAGGTGATTCTGTCCGCGGTCTTCGGCGTTGAGGAGGGACCGCGCCGCAACGAGCTGCGCGAGCTGCTGCGCCGCGTCCTTCGCATGACCGCCTCGACCCGCCTGATGGCCTTCGGCCTGTTCACTCGGCGCCTCGGCCGCGCCGGCCCCTACCGCTCGTTCCAGAGGCTGATCGCCCGGACCGATGCCCTGCTCGCCGCTGAGATCGCGCAGCGGCGCGACGACCCCAAGCTCGACTCGCGCGAGGACATCCTCTCCCTGCTCGTCGGGGCGCGCTTCGAGGGCGGCAGCGCGATGGACGACTCCGAGATCCGCGATCAGCTGATGACCCTGCTGCTCGCCGGCCACGAGACGACCGCAACCGGCCTCGCCTGGACCTTCGACCTGCTCTTCCGCAACCACGCGGTGATGCAGAGGCTTCTGGGTGAGCTCGAGGCCGGCGGCCACGAGTACGTCGACGCCGTGGCTCAGGAGGCGCTGCGGGTCAGGCCGGTCGTCCCGCAGGTCGGCCGACGCCTGGGCGAGGAGACCGAGGTCGGCGGCTGGAAGCTGCCGGCAGGCACGGATGTCCTGCTCTCCATCTACCTGCTCCACATGCAGGAGAGCCTCTATCCGGAGCCCGAGCGCTTCCGCCCGGAGCGCTTCCTGGGCAGCGCCCCGGAGACCTACGCCTGGGTCCCCTTCGGGGGCGGCGTCCGTCGCTGCTTGGGGGCGGCCTTCGCGCAGTTCGAGATGCGAATCGTGATCGAGCGGGTGCTCGCGCAGGTTTCCCTGCGGCCCGCGAGCGCTCGGCCGGAGCGAATCGTCCGCCGCAACGTCACCTTCTCCCCGAGGAATGGCACCCCGGCGATCGCCGCGGATGCCCCGGGCCTACCTGGCGCGAGGGTGCTCGTGCGCCCAAGCGACGATCTTGCCCGAGCCGGCGATCACCGCGCCATCGTCGAGTAGCAGGATCGGCACCTGGTTCTGCCCGCTCATCGCCCGCACCTCGGCGCGGTCCTTCGAGCGGCTCGGCCAGGTCCACGGCATCAGCCGGTGGCCGCCGACCTTGCGAAGCTCGTACTCGTAGCCGGCGTCGTCGAGGGCGCGCGCGGCGCGGCCGCAGGCGTGCCCCAGGCTCGCCGCCTTCTTTGCCTGTCCGCAGGTGTAGAGGATCATGCCGCCGAGGATCCTCGATCGGCCGGCTTCGCGCAACCTCCCGCCGGCGCAACCTGAGGCCCCGGCCGCACGCCGTGGCGCCGGGCCCGCCTCAGCCCTCGATCGAGTCGAGGCGCGCCATCACCTCTCCCACGTGGCGCAGGTAGGCCCCGTAGTCGAAGACGGCATCGAGGTCGAGCTGGGGGGCGGCCTGGCCGATCAGCTCGCGGAACTCGATGCCCTCGTCCCAGGCGCGCTGAGCGCTCTCCTGGACCAGGCGATAGGCGTCGTCGCGGCTCATGCCGCCATCGACCAGTGCCGTCAGCGCGCGCTGACTGAACAGGGCGCCGTGGGTGAGCTCGAGGTTCTGCTGCATGCGATCCGCCCGCACGGTCGTTCCCTCGACCAGGCGCGTCGCGAGGTGCTGCATGTAGTCGAGCGCGATCGTCGCGTCGGGGAGGATCACCCTCTCGGCGCCGGAATGCGAGATGTCGCGCTCGTGCCACAGCGCCACGTTCTCCAGCGCCACCTGCGCGTAGCCGCGCAGAACGCGGGCGAGGCCGGTGATCCGCTCGCTGAGGATCGGGTTGCGCTTGTGCGGCATCGCCGAGGACCCCTTCTGGCCCTCGCCGAAGGGCTCCTCGACCTCTCTCACCTCGGTGCGCTGCAGATTCCGCAGCTCGGTGGCGAACCGCTCCAGCCCGGCGCCGGCGATCGCGATCCGGGCGACGACGACGGCGTGACGGTCGCGGGGGACCACCTGGGTGGAGACGTCCTCGCGCTGCAGGCCGAGGTCTTCCATTACCCGCTGCTCGACCGACGGAGGCACCGAGGCGTAGGTGCCGACGGCGCCCGACAGCTTGCCGAAGGCGACCTGTTCGAAGGCGTTCTCGAGGCGCTTCAGATTTCGATCGGCTTCGAAGGCGAAGCCGGCCAGCTTCAGGCCGAAGGTCGTCGGCTCGGCATGAACGCCGTGGGTGCGCCCGACGCAGAGCGTGTCGGCGTGCTCGCGCGCCTTCGCCACCAGGGCGTCGCGGTAGGCGCGGGCGCCGGAGCAGACGATCTCGCCCGCCTCGAGCAGCTGTACGGCGAGGGCCGTGTCGAGCACGTCCGACGAGGTCAGCCCGTAGTGGAGCCAGCGGCCGGGCTCGCCGATCGACTCGGCAACCACGTCGACGAAGGCGGCCACGTCGTGCCCGGTGACGCGCTCGCGCTCCTGGACCGCGTCGACCGTGAAGGAAGCCCGCTGACGACAGGCTTCGGCGTCCTGCGCCGGGACCACTCCCTCGGCGGCCCAGGCGGCGGTGGCGGCCAGCTCGACCTGGAGCCAGGCGTCGAAGCGTCGCTCGGCCGCCCAGACGCGGCCGATCTCCTCGCGCGTGTATCGCTCGATCACGTGGTAAGTCTGACGGGAGAGCCCGGGTCGCTACGCGTTGATGATGCGAACCGCGAGCAACCCTGCATTCTTGGCGCCGTCGATTGCGACGCAGGCCACGGGCACGCCGGGCGGCATCTGCACCGCTGACAGCAGCGCGTCGAGGCCGCCCAGCGCCTTGCCGGAGATCGGCACTCCGATCACCGGCAGGTCCGTGTGGGCGGCGGCGAACCCCGGCAGCGCCGCCGACATGCCGGCGCCCGCGATGATCACCTTCAGGCCTCGCATGCGCGCATTGGTGCAGTAGTCCCTGGTGGCGTCGGGGTCGCGATGGGCACTGAGAACGCGGACCTCGTAGCGGATGCCGTGCTCCTGCAGGACCTGTCCGGCCGGCTGCAGCTTCGGCTTGTCGTTCTTGGAGCCCATGATGATCCCCACGTGCGGCTCGTCGACCTCGATCTCCTCGAAGGCCTCCTCGACCTCCGGCATCGAGGCCAGGGCCATCTCCATGTCGCCCTCCGGCACGGTCTCCTCGGGGTCCATCGTCTCCATTCGTTCCTTTCCTTTGGACGCGGTCAGCCCGCGCCTACCCTGTCGACGGCGCGCTCGGCGATGTCCGATCGCATCTGCGCGCCGTCGAAGACAATTCGCTCGGCCGCATCGTAGGCGCGCCGGCGGGCGTCCGCCGGCGTCGGCCCGAGGCCGGTGACGTTGATAACGCGGCCGCCCGCGGTGACGATCTCGCCGGCGTCGTTTCGCGCGGTGCCTGCATGCGTGACCTCGACTCCCTCGATCGCGGCTGCCTGATCGAGGCCGGTGATCACGTCTCCCCTTGACGAGGAGGCCGGGTATCCCGCCGAGGCGAGGACCACGGTCACCGCCCAGTCGTCGGCGAAGTCCGCGCCGGCGCCGGCCAGCCCTCCCGGCTCTCGAGCCCCGAGGCAGAGGTCGAGCAGATCGGTGCGAAGACGGGGCAGCACCGCCTGGGTCTCGGGGTCGCCGAAGCGGCAGTTGTACTCGAGCACCTTCGGCCCGTCGCCGGTGAGCATCAGGCCGGCGTAGAGCACCCCCCGGTACGGGGTCCCCCGCCGCGCGAGGGCATCGACGATCGGCCGATGAACCTGGTCGGCGAGTCGCTCGGTCTCGTCCGGGTCGAAGCCGGGCACCGGCGAGTAGCTGCCCATGCCACCCGTGTTGGGCCCCCGGTCGCCGTCGCCGATCCGCTTGTAGTCCTGGGCGGGCGCCAGGGGCACCACGTTCTCCCCGTCGCAGAGCGCCAGCAGCGACAGCTCCTCACCGTCCAGGAACTCTTCCAGCACGACCTGGGTCTCGCCGAAGCGCCGCTCGACGAAGAAGACCTCGACCGCCTCGCGGGCCGCCGCCTCACCCTCGCAGATGATCACCCCCTTGCCGGCGGCGAGGCCGTCCGCCTTCAGCACCGCCGGGTACGGGGCGCAGCCCAGGTGCTCCAGCGCCTCCTGCCTGGAGCGAAGGACCGTGTGGGAAGCCGTCGGCACGCCCGCCTCCGCCATCAGCTCCTTGGCGTGGAGCTTCGAGCCCTCCAGCCGGGCGGCCTCGCCGCTGGGCCCGAAGGCCGCGATCCCCTCGGCCTCGAGGGCGTCCACAAGCCCCGCAACCAGGGGGGCCTCCGGCCCGACCACGGCAAGCTCTACGCCCTCGGCGCGACAGGCGGCGACGAGCGCGCTCGACATCCTCGGCACCGACGTCCAGGCAGCGCGCGTCGGCGGCGATGCCCGCGTTGCCGGGCGCGCAGAGGAGCTCGGGCGAGCGCGGGGAGCGCGCCAGCGCGCGCACGATCGCGTGCTCGCGCCCGCCCCCGCCGACCACGAGGACGCGCATCAGCTGCCGCCTGCGGCGGCGCCGCCCTCGAATCTCCAGGGGCGGTTTGGCGCCGCGGAGCTCAGAGCGCCTTGGCCAGCTCGCCGGCGGGGATTGCGGCCAGGGTCTGGCTGCTCATCGTGCCGCGTGAGCCCAGCTCGACCGAGACCTTCGCCATCGTCGTCTCGTCCGGCGCCTCGACCACGGTGATGAAGTCGAACTGCCCGAGCGTCGCCCATTGGTCCAGGACCTTGACGCCGAGCTGCTCGACCTCCTTGTTCACCTCGACGACGCGATTCGGGTTGCTCTTCAGGGTTTGAACCCCGTCCGAGGTCAGGTTGGTGAGCATGATGAAGGTGGGCATCGAATCTTCTCCTCTCGCCGCTGTTTGCTCGTAACCCCCTTTCTTTCACTTTGCGCCGCGGCGTGCAATCCCGACCCGGTGCATCCGTGACCTCCGCGATCATGACGGGGTGCCCGAACATCGGCTCTTTGCGGCGATCTACGACCGGGTGATCACGGGAGCGGAGCGAGCGGGGCTGGCCGAGATGCGCCACTCGCTGCTCGCCGATGCGCGTGGCCGCACGCTGGAGCTGGGGGCTGGGACGGGGCTCAACCTCGTGCACTACCCGCCGTCGGTGTCCGAGCTGGTTCTGGCCGAGCCGGATCCGCACATGGCGAAGCGGCTGCGTCGCAGGGTCGAGCTCGAGCCCCCGCCGCTCCCCGTCGAGGTGATCTCGGCGTCGGCCGAGGACCTGCCGTTCGACGACGGCAGCTTCGACACCGTCGTCTCCACGCTGGTGCTCTGCACGGTCGAAGATCCCGGGCGCGCCGTGGCGGAGGCCCGCAGGGTGCTCGCGCCCGGTGGCGCGCTGCTCTTCCTGGAGCACGTCCGTGCGGCGCGGCCAGGCCTGGCGCGGCTTCAAGACCTGTTGGAGCGCCCCTGGGGCTGGGTCGCCGGCGGTTGTCATCCCAACCGGGCGACGGCCGACGCGATCGCGGGCGCGGGCTTCTGGGTGGAGCGATTGGAGCGCGACCGGTTGCCACGGGCGCTGCCCATCGTGAGTCCGGCTATCCGCGGCGCCGCCCGGCGGCCGGGTGGCGCCCACTGACCGCGGGGCCCGGGGCCTAGGCGTCGTAGCCGGCGTGGATGTGGTCGCAGTGGTCGGCCTGGGCGAAGGCTGGGCCCGGACCGTCGGCGTCGAAGCAGAAGATCAGCTCGGTGGGGCGTTCACCTGCCGGCAGGAAGGCGAGCTGGCGAACCAGGCGCCCGCAGGGCGAGTCGACGGCCGTGTCGGTGCAGGGCACGCCGTCGACCGCGGCGATGTCGACCGCCCGCCCGAAGTAGTGGTTGGAGACGTTGCCGCTCGAGGTGTACATCGAGTGGTCGGAGCGGAGGGCCGAGACGGTGATGCGGTGATGGCGGCTGATGGCGCCGATCAGCGCCAGGATGCGAGGGTCGAGGTTGCCCTGGCGCAGGTCGAGGAGCTCGAGCGCGTTTGACAGTTCGACGTTCTTCCACAGGATTGCGGCCGAGGTGGCGCCGGGGAGGGCGATGGCGAAGGAGGCAGGACGCTGATGGCACTTGCCGCCGAGCTGCCCGGCTTCGTCGATCACCTCGTCCACGTACCAGGCGGCCTGATTGTGCTGGAAGAGCCCGGCTCGGAGGCCGCCTCTGGACCAGATCAGGCGGGCGAGTGTGGCGGCGGAGTCCGCCGGCGTCCGTCTCCTGACGAAGCCGTCACCGTCGCCATCGACCGCGAAGCGCCGCCACTCCCACTCGTCGAGGCCCAGCGGCCCTGAGCGGACGAGTCGCTCCGGGCTCATCCCGCGGCCGAAGTCGGACTCGAGCCGGGCGACGGCGGCCAGCGCCCAGACACCCTCGGTGCCGAGGCCGTAGCGGGCGGCGGCGTCCTGGAAGGCGCGCATGTAGGGCTTCGGCACGTCGGCCTCTGGGGCCGGGTCGCAGCTCAGGATCGACGTCTGCGGCAGCAGCGAGAGGCCGCCGGGCCCGAGCAGCGGGATGCCCAGGCCTCCGAAGCAGGCGGCTCGGGCGAGGACGTCCGCCACGTACCAGTCGGCGTGGTTGTAGGCGAAGATCGCCGCCTCGGGATTCTCAGGCATCCCTCCCGCCCGCAGGTAGCGCGCCGCGGCGAAGATCGCGTCGTCGGGGTCCCAGGGGTTGCGGCGGCCGTCGCCGTCGGCGTCCACGCCGTAGCCCGCCCAGGTGGCGGGCATGAACTGCATCCAGCCGATCGCGCCCGCCGAAGAGGGTCCCTGGTTGACCCCGAAGCCCGACTCGATCTCGTTGATTGCGGCGAGAATCGAGGGCCCCGCAGGGCCGAGCCCGTAGGCGCGGGAGGCGCGCTGGTAGATCGGAATCAGGGCCGGCGGGATGGCGATCGGCCCGCAGGCGCCCGGCGCGGGCGGCAGCGCCGCCTCGGGCCTGACGCCACCGGGGTTGCCGCGCTCGTCCTCGGAGCGCTTGCCCTTCGCCCTCTTGCCACCGGGGGGCTTCGGCGATGGATCCTGCTTGGAGGAGCCCTGCTTCTTGTCGGGATCGGGCTTCGGCTTCGGCTTGGGCTTGGGCTTGGGCGGCTGGGTGGGCGGAGTCGGGGTGTCGGGGTTGGTCGGCGGGTTGGGCGGGCCGCCGGTGGGTGGCGGAGGCGGGTCGGGCGGAGTCTGGGCGGCGGCCCCCGGCGCCGCCAGCGCGGCCCCGACCGCGGCGGTTGCGAGGGCGTTTCGAAGCCGCGACATCAGCCGCGCACCTCGCTGACCAGCCAGCCGGAATTGGCCCGGCTCATCGTCAGCCGCAGCTCGGAGGCGGCGCCGAGCCTCATGATGGCGACGCTGACCTCGACCTCACGTTTGCGCCGGGGGCCGGCGAGCACGTTGAGGAGGCGGGCCCGCGGGACCTTGCCGTCTGAGGGCAGTCGGGGAGGCCGATGCTTGAGCGCCCGTCCCAGGGCCGGCGTCGATGTCTCGGTCAGGGTGTCGGCGACCGCCTTGCCGTTTCGCCCGACCTCGTAGTCGAGGAAGGCGCCGGCGAAGCGGCGCGCGTTCGAGATCGCCTGCGGGCTGGCCCCGCCGGAGTCGGTCGACACCGGCTTCGCAGGAGGCTGGGCCGATTCATCGCCCTTGGGGCGGAAGTCCGGCGCCACCCCCTCGAGCTCCGGCGCGCCGGCTCCGGTCAGGTCGGCGGCGCGCACCGGCTCGGCCCGGCTGTCGGAGGGCTCGCCCCCGGAGACGACCAGGACGCCCACCGCGACGGCGGCGATCGCGGTGGCGCCGAGCCCCGCGGCCATCGCCATCCGCGCCCGGTTGCTCTGCTTGAGCAGGGCGGCGATCAGCGGAGCCGCCAGCCGGCGCTCGAGCCCCCAGCGAAGCCGGCTCAGCGCCGCTCGGGCCATCCGGACCGGGCGACGCAGCGCCCGAAGGGTCGCTAGGGCTCGGCCTACGCACCGATCCCTCGATCCGCCAGGCCGCGCGCGTGGCCCGCCGCCGGGCCCGCAGTGCCGCGGTCCGCATCCTTGCGCTCATTGCTATTTGAGTCGGCGCGCTCGCGTCCCCGTTCTTTAGCCACGCACGCCTGCTCGCGTACGCAAGTGGAATGGGCCGGATCGAGGTGAGGGCGATCAGCGAGCCGGCACCTGAAGGGCTGGCGTCGAGCGCTGAAGAAGCGGAGGAAGAGGCGGGCGAGCCGAGCGGGCGAGCCTAGGCGGCGGCCTTCTCGGGCGCCGGTTCCTTCTTCGTGGAGCCGCGGGCCTTGGAGAAGGTGAGCTCGCCGTCCGAGGCATCGACCTTGACCGTGTCGCCCTCGGAGAACTCGCCCTCGAGGATGCGCAGCGCGAGCTTGTCAACCAGCTGCTTCTGGATCACGCGCTTGAGCGGGCGGGCGCCGTAGGTGGGGTCATAGCCGAGGTTGGCCAGCAGGGCGCGGGCGTCGCCCGTGAGCTCGACCTCGATGCCGCGCTCGCGGACCCGCTCGGTCAGCTGGGCGACCTGGAGCTCGACGATCCTGACGATGTCCTCCTTGGTCAGCCGCTCGAAGATGACGATGTCGTCGACGCGGTTGATGAACTCGGGCTTGAAGGTCTGCGCGAGGACCTCCTCGATCTTCTGCCGCCGCTGATCGGGGTCGGACTCCTCGGCGATCACGTCCGAGCCGACGTTCGAGGTCATGATCAGCACGGCGTTGCTGAAGTCCACGGTGCGGCCCTGGCCGTCGGTGAGGCGCCCGTCGTCCATCAGCTGGAGCAGGACGTTGAAGACGTCCGGGTGGGCCTTCTCGATCTCGTCGAGCAGGATCACCGCGTAGGGGCGGCGGCGGACGGCCTCGGTCAGCTGGCCGCCCTCCTCGTAGCCGACGTAGCCGGGCGGGGCGCCGATCAGGCGCGCCACGGAGTGCTTCTCCATGTACTCGGACATGTCGATGCGCACCATCGCCTGCTCGGAGTCGAACATGAACTCGGCCAGCGCCCGCGCCAGCTCGGTCTTGCCGACGCCGGTCGGGCCGAGGAAGAGGAAGCTCCCGATCGGCTGGCTGGGGTCCGAGAGCCCGGCGCGCGAGCGCCGCAGGGCGTTGGAGACGGCCTCGACCGCCTCGTCCTGGCCGATGACGCGCTCGTGGAGGCGATCCTCCATCTGGATCAGCTTCTCGACCTCGCCCTCCATCAGCCGGGAGACGGGGATCCCGGTCCACTTTGAGACGACCTCGGCGACGTCCTCCTCGGTCACCTCCTCGGTCAGCATCGTGCCGCCCTCGCGGTGCAGCTCCCCGAGCTTGGCCTCCTGCTCGGAGACGGTCTTCTCGAGCTCGGGAATGCGCCCGTAGCGCAGCTCGGCTGCGCGCTCGAGATCGCCGTCGCGCTCGGCGCGCTCCGCGTCCCGCTGGGCCTCCTCCAGCTCGGTCTTGGCGGCCTTGATCGCCTCGATCGCCGCCTTCTCGTTCTGCCAGCGGGCCTTCATCTCGCTGGAGCTCTCGTTGAGCTCCGCCAGCTCGGCCTCGATCGCCTCGCGGCGCTCCTTTGAGGCCTTGTCCTTCTCCTTCTTCAGGGCCTCGCGCTCGATCTCGAGCTGCTGGATGCGCCGCTCGACCTCGTCGATCTCGGTCGGCATCGAGTCGATCTCGATCTTCAGCCGCGAGGCCGCCTCGTCGATCAGGTCGATCGCCTTGTCGGGAAGGAAGCGGTCCGAGATGTAGCGGGCCGAGAGGGTGGCGGCGGCCACGATCGCGGCGTCGGTGATTCGCACGCCGTGATGGACCTCGTAGCGCTCCTTGAGGCCGCGCAGGATCGCGATCGTGTCGGGGACGTCGGGCTCGCCGACGTAGATCGGCTGGAAGCGCCGCTCCAGCGCGGCGTCCTTCTCGATCTGCTTGCGGTACTCGTCCAGCGTGGTCGCGCCGACCGCCCGCAACTCGCCCCGGGCGAGCATCGGCTTCAGCAGGTTGGAGGCGTCGACGGCGCCCTCGGCGGCGCCGGCGCCGACGATCGTGTGCAGCTCGTCCATGAAGAGGACGATCCGGCCCTCCTCCGCCTGGATCTCCTTGAGCACGGCCTTGAGCCTTTCCTCGAATTCCCCTCGGTACTTGGAGCCGGCGAGGAGGGCGCCGATGTCGAGCGCGATCACGCGCCGGTCGCGCAGAGACTCCGGCACGTCGCCGGAGACGATCCGCTGCGCCAGGCCCTCGACGATCGCCGTCTTGCCGACGCCGGGGTCGCCGATCAGCACCGGGTTGTTCTTGGTCCGGCGCGAGAGCACCTGGATCACGCGGCGGATCTCCTCGTCCCGGCCGATGACCGGGTCGAGCTTGCCCTGCTCGGCCTCGGCGGTGAGGTCACGACCGAACTTCTCCAGGGCTCCGTAGCTGTCCTCGGGGGTTGGGGAGGTGACGCGGTGGGGGCCGCGGACCTCGGAGATCGCGCCCAGCAGCTCCTTGCGGGCGGGCAGCAGGTCGGAGACGCCGGACTTGCCCTGCGCCAGCGCCAGCAGGAAGTGCTCGGTCGAGATGTACTCGTCGGAGAGTCCGCTGGCCTCCTTCTCGGCCTGCTGGACCACCCAGACGAACTCCTTCGACGGCCGGACCTCGGGGACCGTGTTGCCGCTCAACCGCGGCAGCTCTTCGACGGCCGCGGAGACCCGCTCGCGAACCTCGGCCGGATCCTCGCCGAGCCGCTGCAGCACCGGGACGACGACCCCTTCGTCCTGCTCGAGCAGGGCCAGAAGCAGGTGCGCCGGGGCGACCTCGGGGTTGGAGTGCTCGGAGGCAAGCCGCTGCGCGGCCGCCACCGCCTCCTGGGACTTGATCGTGAAGCGGTCCTGCTGCATGCGCGTATTCTATCTATTCATGCGGGAAAAGTAAAGAAATCTATGTGTCTCTGACTTAGATTCATGCGGTCACTGTGGCGAGGCGACGACGCCGTTTTCAGCATAGGATTGCGTTTGGGCACGGCCACTGCGAGGAATGCCTCTTGGAAGCGAAGTCGGAGACAAACGTCGAGATCTACGAGCGGCTGATGGCGGCCTTCAACCGGGGAGGGGTCGAGGAGATCATCGGCTTTTTCGCGGACGACATCGAGGTCTACGACCCCGATCTGCCCGAGCCCGCCTACCGGGGCCACGCGGGGCTACGCCGGATGCTGGAGCAGATGATCGGCGGCAACGAGGTGACCCAGGTGCGCGACTACGAGCTGATCCCCGCGGGCGATCGCGTGGTGGCGCTCACCCACACCTATCTGCGGGGTCCCGGGGAAGGCGTCGAGGTGGAGGTCCGCGACGCCCACATCATGACCTTCCGCGAGGGCAAGATCGCCTACTGGCGCCTTTACCTCGACCGCAAGGAGGCGCTCGGCGACGCCGGTCTGGCGCCCGAGCAAGCCGCCTAGGGTGCGCGCCGCCGGGATCGCGGCCGCGGCGACCTTGGCGTGCGGCTGCGTCCTCGCGCTCAGCGCCGTCCCGTCAGGAGGACGGGTCGCCGCGGCGCGGTCCGACCGCGGCACCGGGGCGGAGGGCGCCGGCCTCCATTGGCCGCCGCGGACCTACCCGGGCCCTGCCAGCGTTCGCTCCGCGATCGCTTACGCCGCGGGGCGCAGTGGGGTCTCCTTCGCGCTGTTCGACTCCCGGGGTCGGTTGCACGGCTACGACGTCGATCGCCCCTACAGCTCCGCCAGCGCCTCCAAGGCGCTGCTGCTCGCGGCTGAGCTGCGCCGGCTGCGCGCCGAGGGACAGCCGCTCGATGAAGGCACGAGATCCACCCTGGCGGCGATGATCACCTACTCGGACAACGGCGCGGCCGGAGCCACCTACGCCCAGGTCGGCGACGCCGGCATGGAGGAGGTGGCGCATCGGGCGGGCATGCGGAGCTTCGCCGTCACTCCCGGCTTCTGGGGCGGCGCCCAGATCACGGCTGCCGACATGGCGCGGTTCTACTCGCGCCTGAACCGCAACCTGGTCGGGCCCCATCGCCGCTTCGCGCGGCACCTTCTCGCCAGCGTCACCTCCCTGCAGCGCTGGGGCATCCCGGCGGTGGCGGGGCGCGACTGGCGAGTCTGGTTCAAGGGCGGCTGGCGACCGCCCGGCCAGGAGGAGACCAGTGGCCCCGTCACCCACCAGGCGGCTCTTCTGCGCCACCCCACTGGCGCCCGTTTTTCGCTCGCCGTGCTCACCGACTACGAGCCGACGGAGCTTGGTGGGATCGGGGCGATCGAGGAAGTGACTCGGCGGCTGCTCAGCCGCCCGCCCGCCGGCCCTTCCCTCTGGCGCGGCGTCTGATCGGGATTGCGAATGCCTTGCCGTCTTTCTCCAGGGAAGTGCGATAGGCGCCGTAGGGCACCAGCTCCGCCTTGAAGGAGCGCCGCACGCGCTCCACCTCCTCCAGCATCTGACGTTCCAGCTGGTCGGCGCGCTCGCGCATGCGAGCCATCTGAGCGCCCATCTCCTCCAGGCGTCCCTCCAGCTCGAGCACAGTCTCGACCCCGGCGAGGTTGAGGCCGCCCTCGGTCGTCATCCGCTGGATGCGCCGCAGCCGCTCCACGTCCGCGTAGGAGTAGAGGCGGGTGTTCTTGGGCGATCGCTTGGGGGTGATCAGCCCGCGCGCCTCGTACATCCGCAACGTCTGCGGGTGCATCTGCGCCAGCTCGGCTGCGACCGAGATCATGAAGACGCCGCGTGACTCGTCCAGTTGCGAAGCGTCGGTGGTTTCGGCCTCGCGTCTGAGCCTTGCCATCACTCGCCCACCTTGCCTGATCCGGCGGACCGAGCCGCCTGCCTGAGCAGATCCTCGCGGGGGTCAGAGCCGTTGAACGCCTCGGCCAGTTTCTCCACGGCGTCGCGCTGCTCGTCGGTCAGCTCCTCGGGGACCTCGAGCTGGACCCGGTAGTGGATGTCGCCGCGTCCCTTTCCGCCGGTTCGCGGGGGGCCCTCGCCGCGGAGCCGCTGCGTGGTCCCGTGCCGGGTCCCGGGGGGGATGCGGATTCGCTTGCTGCCGTTTAGCGTCGGCACCTCGACCGTCGCTCCCTGGATCGCCTCGGGCAGCGTCACCGGCAGATCCACCTCGAGGTTCCCGTCCGGCCGCTGCTTGAACACCGGCGAGGGCGACACCCTCGTGGTCACGTAGAGGTCGCCCGCCGGGCCGCCGCGAACGCCGGCCTCGCCCTTGCCGGCGAGGCGGATGCGGCTGCCGTCGTGAACGCCCGCCGGGATGTTCACCCGGTAGCGCTTGGTCTGCTGGGTGACGCCGGAGCCACGGCAGGTCTCGCAGGGGTCATCGATGATCTGGCCGCTGGCCGCCGCACTCGGGGCAGGGCTGCGTTATCGAGAAGAACCCCTGGCTCTCGGAGTCGATGCCGCGGCCCCCACAGCGCGGGCAGACGCGAGGCGATGTACCCGGCTTGGCGCCGCTGCCGGCGCAGGTGGGGCAGGGCCCCGCGGTCGGCACGGCCACCGTGATCTGGGTGCCGCGAACCGCCTGGTCGAAGGAGAGCTGGACCTCGGTCTCGAGGTCGCGACCCGCGGCGGGGCGCGGCTCACCGCCGCCTCCCCGGCTGAAGAGATTGGAGAGGATGTCGCCGAAGTCCGAGGCGAAGCCGCCGCCGGGGAACGCCTCCGGCGCCGGGCCCGCCGGCTCCGGCGAACATCCCCCCGGAGTCGTACTGCTTGCGCTTCTCGGGGTCGGAGAGCACGTCGTTGGCCTGCTGGATCTCCTTGAAGCGCTCCTCCGCGTCGGAATCGTCGGGGTTGCGGTCCGGATGCCACTCGCGAGCGAGCTTGCGGTAGGCCTTCTTGATCTCGTCCGCAGAAGCCTTGCGGTCGACACCGAGGACGTCGTAGAAGTCGCGCGCCATCGCTCGCCCTACTCGCTCACCACTACCCGGGCCGCCCGCAGGACCTGGCCGTCGAGGCGATAGCCCTTCTCGACCGTCTCCAGCACCGTGCCTGGGTCGACCCCATCGGCGGCTCGGGTGGAGAGCGCCTCGTGCAGGGCGGGATCGAACTTCTCCCCGGTGGGGTCGTAGGCCTCGACGCCCGCCCGCTCGAGCGTCGCGCCCAGCTCGCGGTAGACGAGGGCCACCCCCTCGGCGAGCGCTTCGTGCGCCGAGACCTCGCGGCTCGGGGGGTCCTCCTCGGCGCCGGAGGCGCCGGACGCCGGATCCACGCCCGCTGCGAGCAGAGCGCGCTCGAGGTTGTCGAGCGCCGGGATCAGCTCGCGGGCAAGCTCGGCCCGGCCGCGCGCGTGGGCCTCGGACTGCTCCCGGGCGACACGCTTGCGGTAGTTCTCGAAGTCGGCCTTGGTCCGCTTGGCCAGATCCAGGTACTCGTCCCGCTCTTGCCGCGTCTCGGCCAGAAGGTCGTCGATGTCCTGCTGAACCCGCTGCTCCGCGGCTTCCTCGGCGGACGGCGAGGCCCCCTCGCCGCCCCCGCCGCGACCGGGAGCATCATCGACCAGCTCCCCGTCCAACACCTCGCCGCCCTTTCGCTCGGGCTCTGGGGCTGCCTTGCTCATCCGGGCCCTACGACTTGGACGAGGTGTCGTCGTCGACGACCTCGGCGTCGACGACCTCCTCATCGGAACCGCCGCCGTTGGCCGACGCGCCGTCGCCGTCAGCCGCCTGCTGCTCGGCGGACGCCTGCTGGTAAACCTGCTCGGAGACCTTGTGGAAGGCCGCCTGCAGGGCGTCGGTCTTCGACTTGATCTCGCCGGCGTCCTCGGAGGCGAGCGAGTCGCGCAGCGCCTTCACCGCCGACTCGATCTCCTCCTTGGCGCCGGAGTCGACCTGGTCACCGAGCTCAGCCAGCTGCTTCTCCGCCTGGTAGGCGGCGTTCTCGCCGACGTTGCGGGCCTCGGCCAGCTCGCGCGCCGCCCGATCCTCCTCCGCGTGTGTCTCCGCGTCCACGATCATCTGCTCGACCTCGGACTCCTCCAGGCCGGAGCCGCCCTTGATCTCGATCTTCTGCTCCTTGCCGGTGCCCAGGTCCTTGGCGGAGACGTTGAGGATGCCGTTGGCGTCGATGTCGAAGGTGACCTCGATCTGGGGCATGCCTCGCGGCGCCGGCGGGATGCCGGTGAGCTGGAACTTGCCCAGGCTCTTGTTGCCCGACGCCATCTCACGCTCGCCCTGGAGCACGTGCACCTCGACCGAGGGCTGGTTGTCCTCGGCCGTGGAGAAGATCTCCGACTTGCGGGTCGGGATCGTGGTGTTGCGCTCGATCAGCTTCGTCATCACGCCGCCCTTGGTCTCGATGCCGAGGGTGAGCGGGGTGACGTCGAGCAGCAGCACGTCCTTGACGTCTCCGGCGAGAACGCCGGCCTGGATCGCGGCGCCGATCGCGACGACCTCGTCGGGGTTGACGCCCTGATGCGGGTCCTTGCCGGTCAGCTCCTTGACCTTCTCCTGGACCGCGGGCATGCGAGTCATGCCGCCCACCATCACCACGTGCTGGAGGTCGGACGCCGCGTCCGAGAGGGCCTGCTTGACCGGCCCGACCACGCGGTCGAGCAGGTCCGAGGTCAGCTCGCTCGAGCTTCGCGCGCGACAGCTTGATGTCGAGGTGCTTGGGCCCCGAGTCGGTGGCCGTGATGAAGGGCAGGTTGATCTGAGTCTCCTGCGTCGTGGAAAGCTCGATCTTCGCCTTCTCCGCCGCCTCGTAGAGGCGCTGCAGCGAGTTCTTGTCCTCTGAGAGGTCGACTCCCTGATCGCGCTTGAACTCGGCGACCAGCCACTCGACGATCGCCTTGTCGAAGTTGTCGCCGCCGAGGTGGTTGTCGCCGGCGGTCGCCTTCACCTCGAAGACGCCGTCGCCGATCTCCAGCACGGAGACGTCGAAGGTGCCGCCGCCGAGGTCGAAGACGAGGATCGTCTGGTCGGAGGCCTCCTTGTCGAGCCCGTAGGCGAGCGCCGCGGCGGTGGGCTCGTTGATGATCCGCTTGACCTCGAGCCCGGCGATCTTGCCGGCGTCCTTGGTCGCCTGGCGCTGGTCGTCGTTGAAGTAGGCAGGGACGGTGATCACCGCGCCGTCCACCTCCTCGCCCAGCTTCGCCTCGGCGTCGGCCTTCAGCTTCTGCAGGATCATCGCCGAGATCTCCGGCGGGGAGTACTGCTTGCCGCCGACCTCGACGCGGACGTCGCCGTTGGGACCGGCGACGACCTTGTAGGGGACGATCGTCTCCTCCTCCTTGACCTCGGCCTCCTTGCGGCCCATGAAGCGCTTGATCGAGAAGATCGTGTTCTCGGGGTTCATCACGGCCTGCCGCTTGGCGACCGTGCCGACGAGCCGCTCGCCGGAGTCGGTGAATGCGACCACCGACGGGGTCGTGCGCCCGCCCTCGGCGTTCTCGAGCACCGTCGGCTCGCCGCCCTCCATCACTGCGACGCACGAGTTGGTGGTGCCGAGGTCGATGCCGATCGTCTTGCCCATATTCTCGGTTCCTCCAAAGCTCTCTGTCTTGCCTGCCTAAGAAATCTGAGTCTGAGTATGGCAGATATATTCTGCATCTCAAGCCGGCGGCGTCGGTGTCTGCGGCGCACGGGTGGGCAGGGCTCGGGCGCGCGGGCCCGGGCGCCAGGAAAGCGAAGGCCCGCCCCGCGCGTGGCGGAGGCGGGCCGATGCCGCATCCTCGTGCTGTTGAGTCTGCCTAGTGCTTGTGCTTCTTCTTCTGCTTCTCCTTGGGGACCGTGAGCACGCTGGCCAGTCCATTGTGGTCTGAGGGCCAGAGGCCGTCGACGATCGCGCGCCCGGTGACCGCACCCTTGATGAACTTGATCGCCTTGCTGCTGGCGAGGATGTGGTCGACCTGGTGGTCGAAATCGGCGAGCGAGCCACCGGTCAGGTTCGGATCGCTGAGGCAGCAGCCAAGTGGGTTGGCCGTGCTCCGCTCCGAGAACCCGCCGGCCCTGACGGCCGCGTAGCCGAGCTGGTCGCCGTTCTGCGCGACCGTGTCGTCGTCCGAGTTGAGGTCACCGACGAGGATCGTCGGCAGCTTGCTCTTCGCCGGACCGCCTGCGCCGACCAGCTCCTGGGCCTGGGCCTGGCGAATCTCGCCCTTGCCCACCGTGGTCGATGTGTCGTCGCCGGTGGCGGACGTTCCCTTGGTATCGACCATGGTCTGGCCGCCATCTCCGATCAGGGCGCTGTCGAACGCCTCGAAATGCGTGTTGACGAAGTGGAACGTCTTGCTCTTGCCCACCTTGGCGTCAACGGCGGTCCAGCCGCGGGTGACGTTGGTCGGTACCGCGCCGCCGACCAGCACTCCGAGGAGGTGGTCGTAGGAGCCGCTCTTCGGCTTCGACGTCTTCACGCCCTTGCGGGCGAGGATCACGTCCCGCATCGTCAGGCGGATGTTGACCTCGGCGTCTGCGGTGAGCCCGGTGGACCATCGCCGGCGACGCCGTTCTCGTTGACGGGCGTCTCGAAGTCGAACTCCGGCTTGACGACGACCGCCTCGTACAGCGTTGCCGGTTCGCGTTGAGCTCGTCCAGCAGCAGCTGGAGGAAGTCGTAGCGAACGGTGGTCGCCGTCGGCGGGAAGAGCCCGGTCATGAGGCCGCGGGGTCCGCTCGCGCCAGTCAGGCGACCTCCTGCAGCCCGACGAGGTCGGGCTTCTGGCCAGGATCTCAGCGGCGAGCGCCTTGGCGCGGGTCGGGAAGTCCGTCGCGTCCACCTGATTGATGATCGTCGGCCCGTCGGTGTTGATGAAGCGTGGCCAGGTCCGGCGAGGTCAGCCCCGGCGTCAGGTCCGCGCCCAGATAGAGATTGCGGCTCATGACCCGAACGGTCTGGCTCGGCTTCTTGTGCTTCTTCTTCGCCTGCGCGGCGCCCGGAAGCAGGCAGAGCGAAAGCGCCCCTACGAGCGCCAGCAGGCCGGCTGTGGCCAGGCGCCCGCGCCCATGCGCGCGCGAGGAATGGTCAATGGAACTCAAGTTGGAACTCCTCTCTCAGGTGTTGTGCGGCCCTACAACACAGAGAAGGGCCGCAGGGTGCGGAGGCCGTATGTCCAAGTGCCCCGCACTACCGCAGACCGCACGACTATACGCGGCCGGCGGCCGCGGGCGGCGCGCAATTTGCGGTAAAGGGGCTAGCGCCCGGCGACCTGGGAGACGAAGTCGGCGACCGTCTGAGCCTGCTCGCCGCTGACGATTCCGGCCGGCATCCGCCCCCCAATGCCGTTGTCGATCGCGGCGAGGACGCGCGGCTTGATCGTCTTCGGGTCGGGAGGGGTGGGGCTCGGCGGCGCGAGCAGGTCGTCCAGGTTGGGGCCGACCACCCCGTCGGTCCCCGCCTTGGCCAGGGTGTGGCAGGAGCCGCAGTTGGTGACGAACAGGTCCTTGCCCGCCTGCAGATTGGCCGGCACCGCCTCCGGGGACGCCTCCTGGCCGCCCTCGCGGCTGATCGCCCAGGCGGGGATCAGGACCGCGAAGCAGATCGCCAACAGGCCGAAGACGACGAAGGTGCTCCTCTTCACCGGCGGGAGCATATAGCCGCCGCTTCTAACTGGAGTTGCCTCGGACCCCGTGCTTTCGGTACCAGGGGCACATGCGCCGCAGGCCGCACTCGCCGCACTTCGGTCGGGGCCTGCAGACGGCGCGACCGTGGCGGATCAGGTTGATGTGCAGCTCGTAGGCGTCCTCCGGGGGGTGATGGCGAGCATCTCGTCGTGGGCCTGCTCGAACGACGCCCGCTCCGGGAAGAGCCCGAGGCGCCCCCCGACCCGGTACACGTGCACGTCGACCGGGATCTCCGGACGGTCGAAGGCGAAGATCATCACGCAGGCCGCCGTCTTGCGGCCGACCCCGGGCAGCGAGGTGAGATAGCCGATTGCCTCGTCGCGGGGGGCGTCGGCGAGCCAGTCGAGGTCGGGATGGTTGCCCAGCCGGCTGAGGATCTGCTGGATCCGCGGCGCCTTCGTCTGCGCCAGCCCGCCCGGCCGGAGAGCCTCGATCAGCTCGTCCGGGGGAGCGTCGCGAACCTCCTCCCAGGTCGGGAACCTCTCGCGCATCCGCTCGAAGGCGACGTCGCGATTGCGGTCGTTGGTGTTCTGGGAGAGGATCGTCCGAACCAGCTCGGCGATCGGGTGGAGGTGGGGCTCGTTGACCGGGCGCCCGTAGAGCCCGCGCAGCCGGTCGCGGATGGCGAGCACCCGCCTCCTCGGCGGCCGCTTCCAGCCAGCGTCCCGCAGCGTGCTCACGAGGCCGAGGATATTGTCCGCCGCCACCGGTGAATACAGCCGCTCAGCCAGCCAGCGCCGACCCGGCCGATCGCATCGAGACCGGATCCGTGGTCGTCGACGCGGTCGAGGTCTTCTTCCGCCGGACGGCGGGCGAGGGGACTCCCGCCGTCTTCGCCCACGGCAACCCGACCCACTCCGAGGATTGGCTGCCGTTCCTTCGCCGGCTTCGGGGGCCGGGGATCGCCTTCGACCTTCCGGGTTGGGGAAGATCGGCGCGCCCCCGCGACTTCGACTACTCGATGCACGGCCTCGCCGGCTTCTTCGAGCGCGTGCTCGTCCGCCTGGGGATCGAGGGGCATTCCCTGGTGATGCACGACTGGGGTTCGCTGGCGCTGATCGGCGCACAGCGCGCGCCCGAGCGGATCGAGCGCCTGGTGCTGATCAACGCCGTCCCGCTCCTCCCCGGCTACCGCTGGCATCGAACAGCTCGCCTCTGGCGAGCGCCGCTCGTGGGGGAGCTGGTCAACCTCTCGCTGACCCGGCCGGCGTTCGCCTGGGCTCTTCGCGAATCCCGGGCCGACTGGCGCCGCCCCGACGACGAGTTCGTCGGGATGATCTGGGATCACCTCGATCGGGGCTCGCGGCGTGCGATCCTCGAGCTCTATCGCTCGGCCGATCCCGAGGAGCTGGCCGCAGCGGGCTCAGACCTCGAACGGCTCGCCGCGCCGGCGTTGGTGATCTGGGGCGAGAAGGACCGCTACCTCCCCCCACGGCTCGCCCACGCCTACGCTGAGCGGCTGCCCGACGCTGAGGTCGTGATCGAGCCCAACGCTGGGCATTGGCCCTGGCACGAGCGCCCGGAGGTGGTGGAGACGGTGGTGAGATTCCTGCAGGCCTGAGGCGCGATCGGTCACCCCTGCGACCGTCGCGGGCCTGGGAAAATCGCACGTCCCTGCGGGGCGCCTCCTGAGAACTTGTTCCATTTAATAGCCGGGGGAAGTTGTGCCCGGACGGTGAATACAATTCCTAAGTTCGTGCGTCGGGTCGTCACCGTCATAGGCAATTGGCTCCCCCAGGGATGGGGCGATGCAGCACGCCAGCTCAGCCTCTTCGTGCTGGCGGAGCTGTCGTATGAGACCGTGCGCGGAGTCGCCGAGGGCCAGCGCGCCGAGGCGTTCGCCAACGGCGCCGGCGTAATCGACCTCGAGCGCTCAACCGGCACCTTCTTCGAGCCCCACCTGCAGTCGGCGCTCATCGATTGGCGCTGGCTGGTCGACACGGCCAACTTCATGTACATGAACAGCCACTTCGTCATCACCACCGGGTTCCTGCTCTGGCTCTACATCTACCGGAACCCTCACTTCTACTTCGTCCGCAACATGTTCATGGTCGCCATGGCCCTGGCCTTGGTCGGCTACCTGCTGGTGCCGACCGCGCCGCCGCGCCTCTTCCCCCAGGACGGCTTCGTCGACACGATCACCCAGTACGCCCAGGTCAACCACGACTCCGGTCTGGTCAAGATCTTCATCAATCCGTACGCGGCGATCCCCAGCATGCACTGTGCCTTCTCGCTGATGATCGGAGCCACAGGGGCGGCACTCGCGCGCCACCGCCTCACCCGCGCGCTCTGGATCGCCTACCCGGCGATGGTTTTCCTGGTCGTCGTGGTCACCGCGAATCACTTCTGGATCGACGGCGCCATCGGCTGGATGGTCGCCGGTCTGGCCGCACTCACCGCGTCGCTCCTCGCCCGCGTCCGTCCCGCCGCCTGGGCTTGGCGGCCCGCCACGGCTTGACTCGCGCGGCCGGCTCGAGCGCGCGCCGCCTCGCCGAGCCGATCCTGATCAGCGCGGCGCTCGCCGCTCTGTACCTCGTCGTGCAGCCCTTCAGCGCCGATCACGCGGCGCAGGAGTTCCGCACCGTCCTCTACGAGCACGAGGGGCTCGAGGCCTGGAACAACCTCTGGTTCGGCGGCCATCATCTGCCCGGCTACAGCATCATCTTCCCGGCGCTGGCGTCCGTGATCGGCGCTCGCCTGGTCGGCGCCATCTCCGCGGTCGTCGCCTCGGCTCTGTTCGCCCAGATCGCCTATCGCCACTGGGGCGAGCGCGCCCGGGTGGGCGTGATCTGGTTCGCGGCAGGCAGCTCGATCAGCCTCTGGACGGGCCGGCTCACCTTCGCGCTCGGCGTGGCCGTGGCGGTCGCCGCGGTCTTCGCGTTCCAGCGAGGCCGTCGCCTCCCCGCCCTGCTGCTGGCGGCGCTCTGCCCCTCGCCAGCCCCGTCGCCGCCTTGTTCCTCGCCGGCATCGGCGTTGCCTACTCGCTCGCGCAGCGTCGCCGCGAGGGGCTGGAGCTGGCGATCGCGGCGGCCGGCACCGCCGTTCTGGTCGCGATCACCTTTCCCGAGGGCGGCATTCAGCCCTTCTCCGCGAGCAGCTTCGCCTGGGCGCTGCTGATCACCTTCGGCGCCTTCCTCGTCCTGCCGAGGGAGGAGCGGATGCTCACCTGGGGGATCGGGGTCTATGCGCTGATCCTGGTCGGAGCGTTCCTGATCCATTCGCCGATGGGAAGCAACGCCCTGCGAATGGGCTGGGTCCTGATCGGCCCGCTCTTGGCCTGCGCGCTGTGGCAGCGGAATACGAAGCTGCTGCTCGTGGTGATGCCGGTGATCCTCTGGTGGCAGGTCTTCCCGGCGGTCAACGATCTCGAGAAGGTCGCCGCCGACCCCTCCGTCAAGGCCTCGTACTACGCCCCGCTCAAGGACTACCTGCGCGGGGCTACGCACCCACAGGAGTACCGGGTCGAGGTCGTGCCCGCCGACCACCATTGGGAGTCGGCCTACGTCCCGCACGGGATCTACATCGCCCGCGGCTGGGAGCGCCAGCTCGACCGCACCTACAACTCGCTCTTCTACGAGGATCAGCTGAAGGCGTCCGACTACCGGCGATGGCTCAACGATCTCGCGGTCGGCTTCGTCGCGGTGCCCGACGCTCCGCTCGACTATGCCGGTGACGCGGAGGCGAGGTTGATCGCCAAGCGGCCGCCCTACCTGGAGCCCGCCTTCCGCAGCCGCGACTGGACCGTCTATCGGGTCCGCAACCCCGAGCCACTGGCGATCGGGGCGGCCCGGCTCACCAAGCTGCGGCCTGATGGCTTCAACCTGCTCGCCAGCGACACCGGGACCGCGCTCGTTCGAGTCCGGTGGACGCCCTACTGGGCGATCCAGCAGGGCAGCGGCTGTGTCGAGGAATCGCCCCGCGGCTTCACCAGGGTGACGGTCGACCAGCCGGGGCCGATCAGGGTGGGGACCGACTTCTCACCGCTGCGGATCGTCAGCCACGGCCCGCGCTGCGCGAACCTGGACGATGGCGATGGCGGCTGAGCGAGTAACCGTGGAGAGCCCGATCCGACGCGCGCTGCCGAGGGGGTCGCTCGATTTCCTCGTCCAGTTCGCGTTGATCGCGCTGGCCTACTGCGCGTGGCGGTTCACGCGGGGCGCCGTCGGCGGCACCGCCCTCGAATCGGTCGATCGCGCCAGGGATCTGATCTCCGTCGAGCGCTCCCTGGGGCTCTTCTTCGAGCCCTCGGTGCAGCACTGGGCCGTCCACAGCGGATGGCCGATCGACGTCGCCAACTTCCTCTACATGAACGCGCATTTCAAGGGCAGCCTGGCGGCGCTGCTGGTGATCTACTTCTTGCGCAACGACAGCTTCGGCTTCGTCCGCAACATGCTCTTCTGCGCCATGGGCATTTCGTTGCTCGGTTACTGGCTGCTGCCGACGGCGCCGCCTCGCTTCGTCGAGGGCATCGGGCTGCACGACACGGTCGCCGTCGCCACCGGCGACCCATCCATACCCGCCGATCCGGGCGCGATGTTCAATGCCTACGCCGCTGTTCCCTCGATGCACATAGGGTTCTCGCTGATGTTCGGAGTCTCGCTGGCGCTGTTGTTTCGGCCATGGTGGCTGCGCGGACTCCTCCTCTGCTATCCGCTGCTGATGACCTACGTGGTCGTCGCCACGGGCAATCACTTCTGGCTCGACGGCGCTCTGGGCGCGGTCGCGGTGGCGCTGGCGGCGGCGGGAGCCATGCTGCTCTCTCGCCTCCGGCCGGAACGCTGGTCCTTTCACCCGCGCTTCGGGGGCGAGCCGGCAGCCGCGCGCCCGGAGGTCGAGGCGGCGCCGGCCTAGCGCCGGCCCGCGTCGAGCGTCGCCCCTGAGCCATGGCCGGCCCGGGTCGAACACCGCGGCGAGCCCCGCAGGTTGGTGCCACGGCCGAGGAGCTCTCGGCGGCGGTGCGGAACCGCATGATCGAGTCGCGACTGACGCCGAACGCGATCTCGATGGTGGGCCTGGTGCTGAACCTCGCCGCCGCGGCTTTGGTCTGGCAGGGGTATTTCTTCGCGGGCGGCGTGGCCTTCATCGTCGGGTCTGTGATGGACACGCTCGACGGGCGTTACGCCCGCGCCTCGGGCAAGGGGACGCTGTTCGGGGCCTTCCTCGACTCGACCCTCGATCGCATCGAGGAGGGGATCGTGCTCACCGCCGTCGCCTTCCAGTTCGCCGACAGCGGCGACAGCTTCGCCGCGGCGATGTGCGTGGTGGTCGTGCTCGGCTCGCTGATGGTCTCCTACACCCGGGCGAGGGCCGAGGCGCTCGGCGTCGAGTGCAAGGTCGGCGTGGCGACCCGCCCGGTCCGGGTGGTGCTACTTTCCATCGGCCTCGTATTCGCACGGGGGGCGGGAATCTTCGACATCGAGCTTCTTGCCCCGGCGATCTACGCAATGGCCGTCCTCACCATCTTCACCGTCGGCCAGCGCGTGTGGCACGTGCGGAAGGCCCTGCGGGAGATGGCCGCCGGCGCCGAGGCGCCGCCCTCGCAGGCAGCTGCGACGGGCGGGGAGATGTAACCGGAGGGGCCGGCAAGTGTCCTTTCACATTCAGTCTTCGCATTGAGGAGGATCGCAGGCATGACCAGCGCTAACGGAAGTGCAGACGGGCGGCGAAACGGCGCCCAAGACGACAAGGTCCGGGTCGCGATCATCGGCGTCGGCAACTGCGCGAGCTCGTTCGTGCAGGGCGTCCAGTACTACAAGGACGCCGATCCTGCCGAGCAGGTCCCCGGGCTGATGCACGTCGACCTGGGCGGCTACCACATCAGCGACATCGAGTTCACGGCCGCCTTCGACATCGACGCCGACAAGGTCGGCAAGGACCTTTCCGAGGCGATCTTCTCCGGCCAGAACAACACGATCAAGTTCTCCGACGTCCACAACCTGGGCGTCAAGGTCCACCGGGGCATGACCCTCGACGGCCTCGGCAAGTACCTGAAGGAGAAGATCACCAAGGCTCCCGGTCAGACCGCCGACATCGTCGGCATCCTCCAGGACACCCAGACCGACGTGCTGGTCTGCTACCTCCCGGTCGGCTCCGAGGATGCGACCAAGTGGTATGTCGAGCAGGCGCTCGCGGCGGGCGTCGGCTTCGTCAACTGCCTGCCGGTGTTCATCGCCCGCGAGGACTACTGGGACGAGCGCTTCAGCGATGCGGGACTGCCGATCATCGGAGACGACATCAAGTCACAGGTCGGAGCGACCATCGTCCACCGTCAGCTCGCCCGGCTGTTCGCCGAGCGCGGCGTGCGCATCGAGCGCACCAGCCAGCTCAACGTCGGCGGCAACATGGACTTCTACAACATGCTCGAGCGCGAGCGGCTCGAGTCGAAGAAGATCTCGAAGACCAACGCGGTCACCTCGATCATGGATCACGAGCTGCCCGCGGACGACGTCTACATCGGGCCTTCCGACTACGTTCCCTGGCTGACGGATCGCAAGTGGGCGCACATCCGTGTGGAGGGCACGTCCTTCGGCGACGTCCCGCTCAACGTCGAGCTCAAGCTCGAGGTCTGGGATTCGCCGAACTCGGCCGGCATCGTCATCGATGCCGTCCGCATCGTCAAGCTGGCGCTCAACCACGGCGTTGCCGGCCAGCTCGACGGTCCCTCCAGCTACCTGATGAAGTCGCCCCACAACCAGCGCCCCGACAACGAGGCGAGGGAGGCGACCGAGGAGTTCATCGCCAAGCACGCTCGCCAGCGCGGGCTGCCCAAGGACAAGCAGGCGAAGGGCACCACGGCCAAGGCCAAGTCATAGTCCGTGCGGCCGGAGGGGGCCGCAGGAATATCCTCAGCCCGTGACCGATTCGTCGCTGGCGATCGCGCAGGTCAGCCCGCAGCCCTGGGGCGCGCGCCATGAGATCAACGAGTTCGTCGAGCGCGTCTCCGGCGAGCTCGCCGCGCGCGGCCACCGGGTCCTGATCGCCGCTCCCTCGGACTCGCGCTCGGCGATCAGGGAGAGCCGGAGACTGATCAAGCAGGCTGCCGAAAGGCCCCGCTCGCTCCTGGCCGGGGAGAACCCGAAGGTCCTCGCGATCGGACAGAGCCTGCCGCTTCCGAGCGGGCCGCGCAGGCGGCCGGCTCCGATCCCCATCGACGTCAGCCGCAGCCTCGAGCAGCTCCTCGGGGGCGTTCCGCTCGACCTGGTTCATGTTCACGAGCCCTTTGCCCCCAGCCCCGGCTCGGCCGCGCTTCGCCACTCTCAGGCGCTCAACGTGGCGACCTTCCACGAGCCCGCCGAGCGGGTGCTTTCGACCCAGGTGGCGCGCATGCTGGTGGAGATGTTCTTCGGCAGGATCGATGCCCGCACCGCGAGCAACACGGCCACCGGCGAGCTTCTCGAGCGCGTCTTTCCCGGCCCCTACGAGCTGATCAGGCCGGGTGCTGCCACCGCGCCGGCTGCCCTGGCGCCACCCGACGGAAGGCCGCGAATCGTCTACTGCAGCGAGGAGGAGCGCGGGGCGCTGCGGCTCTTCCTGCGCGCGCTGCGGCGCCTGCCGACAGAGCTGGACTGGGAGGCGGTCGTCTGGCTGGAGACCGCGAGCGAGCTCGAGCCGCGGGTCAATCGCCGGCTTCGCGAGCGCCTGACCTTCGTGCGCCCCGCCGATGGTGAGCCCGAGTCCTTCATCGCCGGAGCGGACGTCGTCTGCCTCGCCTCCGGAGGGGTTCGACCCGCTCCCGGCCTGATTCGCAAGGCGCTTGTCGCGGGAGGGGTGCCGGTGGCCTCGAACCTCGAGCTCTACGGCGAGATCGTCGGCGACGGCGAGCGCGGCCTGTTGTTCCCGGTCGGCGATGCCGAGACGATGGCGGCCCAACTGGAGCGCCTCCTGGCGGAGCCCACGCTGAGCGCGCGTCTGCGCTCGGCGACCGACGGCGGAGAGGTCCGCTCATGGGCCGAGGTGGCGGACGCCGTCGAGTCCGTCTATCGGCGCCTTGCAGCGCGCCGGCACGACCCGGGTGGGAATCCAGCCATCCGGTCCCGGATCGCAAAGCGCGGTTTCATCCACTGCGACCTTCACATGCACACCGACCATTCCCCCGATTGCGCCACACCGGCGCGGGTCCTGCTGGAGACGGCGAAGGCGCGGGGTCTCGACGCGATCGCGATCACCGACCACAACGAGATCTCGGGCGCGCTTGAGGCCCGCGAGCTCGCCGCCGGGATGGGCGGGATCAGGGTGATCGTCGCCGAGGAGGTGAAGACGGCCGGCGAGGGAGAGGTGATCGGCCTCTTCCTCGAGCGCAAGATCGAGCGGGGGATGTCCCTGGCCGAGACGATCGCCGAGATCCGGCGCCAGGGTGGGCTCGTCTACGTGCCCCACCCCTTCGATCGCCTGCACTCGGTCCCCGATTACGAGCACCTGCTGAAGGTGGTCGAGGAGATCGACATCCTCGAGGTCTTCAACCCCCGGATCGCGATCCCGTCCTTCAACGAGGAGGCAGTTCGCTTCGCCCACAAGTACCGGATCGTCCCCGGCGCGGGCTCCGACAGCCACGTCGCCCAGGGCCTCGGCAGCGTCAAGATCCGCCTGCGGGACTTCGACGGCCCCGAGGAGTTCCTGCAGGCGATGCGTGACGCCAACATCGTCCAGAAGCACAAGAACCTCGTCTACGTCCAGGCCCTCAAGTTCCTGCAGACGACCGGCGGCCGCGGCGGCCGCTCGCTTGCCGGCGCGGACGGCCGCCCACGGCGGCGCCAGCCCGCCCGCGCCAGAAGGAAGTCGGGCAAGAGTTGATGCAGGCGAAGGGGGCGGGACCCAACCCGAAGAAAACTGATCCGGCCGTGCCGGCGACCGACGACGAGATCCGAGAGAAGTACCTTGAGCGGGCGATCCGCGAGCTCAACGACCTGGGTCACGAGCTCAGCGCCTGCGACAGCTGCCCCCGGGGCAACCTGATGCCGATCCAGGGCTCGGGCCACCCCCAGGCCGACATCCTCATGCTCAAGTACGCGTCGACCTCTGCCGAGATCGAGGAGGGCGTCGCCTTCTACGGGCGCGCCGGCAACGCCCTGATGAAGAGCTTCAAGCGCCTGGCGATCGATCCGATGGTCGTCTTCGGCACGCTCTGCGTCAAATGCCCGCTGCGCGAGCCCGTCGCCGCGGCGCCGGAGTGCGTCGCCCGGGTCGCCGAGGAGATCGCGATCGTGCAGCCCCGCATGATCGTCGTCATGGGCGAGGGCGCCCTCGAAGTCCTCAACGAGCTCGAGCTCCCGCTCGCCGACGAGATCGAGCCGTTGCCCGGGGAGATCCAGCGGCTCACCCCGACGGTCGAGGCGCTCTTCGTCCCCGATATCGACGACTCGCTCGACGAGGAGGGCGCCAAGCAGAGCTTCTGGTCCGCCTTCCGCGTGCTCGGCAACTGGTACGACCAGCTCCCCCCGTACTGACCTCAGGCGGCCCCGGACGCGAAGCGGAGCAGCCGCCCGCTAGCCGGGTGCGGCTGCCGCGGCCAGGGCGCCCATGCCCTCGAGGGTGGCGCTGGCGAGGCCTCTGACGACGACGGTGTCAAGGGCGTCGTAGCGCGAGAGGGCGAGCTGAGCGAGGTCGGGGTCGGGGGCGGCGACGCCGACGGTGCCCTCGGGCTCGTCGAGGCGGGCGAAGTGGCGGCGGTAGCCGTCGTGCAGGTTGCGGTAGAAGCTCTCCTCCGTGGCCAGGCGCTCCTCGGCGTCGGATCCGACCGCGGTGCGCACGTAGCCGAACACCGGCGGCGTGTCGCGGCCCGCCGCGCGGGCGCCCTCCTCGACGTGCCGCCTGGAGCCCGATGCGTGCTCCGGGGTCATCCAGTTGAAAAAGGCGCCGTCCCAGGCCGAGCCGGCGAAGGCGCACATCTTCGGCCCCATCGCGGCCAGCACAAGGCGCACGTCCGGCAGGGCATCGCGAAGCTGCGGCAGCCCCTCGCGCATCACCGTCAGGGGGCGCTTGAAGAAGCCGGCCCCTACGCCGATCCAGAGGCGCTTCCGGTCGAGGTCGAGCCGCTCGATGTCGGCGGCGATCTCCCTCGGCGACTGGCGGTCCAGGGCGATCACCGCGACGCCGAGCTCGATTCGCTCCGTTTCGCGGGCGAACTCGGCCAGCGTCTCCAAGCCCTTGGCGCCGGGATGGTCGTTGGACCAGATCGAGGCGTAGCCGAGCTCCTCGCAGCGCGCCGCCAGCGGGCCCGCCACCGCGGGGTCGAGCCCCGCAGCCACGCCGAAGCCCCGCCGGCTCACGCCTTATCCAGCAGGGCCACGCACTCGATGTGCGGGGTCTGGGGGAACATGTCCACCGGCTTCACGCGCCGCAGCCTATAGCCGGCCTCAGCGAGCTGTGCGGCGTTGGGGGCGAGGGTGGTCGGATTGCAGGAGACGTAGACGATCCGCGGCGCTTCGCACTCGACCACCCTGCGGACCACCTTCTTCGAGAGCCCCGCCCGCGGGGGATCGACGACGATGACGTCGGGGCGCCCGGCCTGCTCCAGCAGTGGGCGGATTCCGCGGGCATCGCCGCAGAGGAAGCGGGCGTTGACGATCCCGTTTCGCCTGGCGTTCTCCTCGGCGTCGGCGACCGCCTCGGGCACGACCTCGATCCCCCAGACCTCCCCGGCGGCGCCGGCAAGGGAGAGCCCGAGGGTTCCGATCCCGCAGAAGAGGTCGAAGACGCGCTCGGCGCCCCGAGGCGCGCGTACTCGGCGGCGAACCCGTAGAGCCTCTCAGCCATCTCGCTGTTGGTCTGGAAGAAGGCTCTGTGGGAGATGGCGAAGCGAAGCCCGCAAAGCTCCTCCTCGAGCAGCTCGGCACCGAGCACGCCGGTGGGGCCGTCGGTTCCGCTGCCCGGCCCCTGAACGATCGTGTGCAGGTCCACCGGCGGCTTCGGGATCTCGGCCGGCGAGGTGACGAGCCTCGTCTGAATCTGCCCGGTGCGCATGCCCTCCCGGACGACGAGGTTGCGCAGCGCGCCCGTCCCCCCGCGAGGGTCGTAGGGCGGCAGACCCTCATCGCGGGCCCAGGCCCGGATCGAGTTTCGCTCCCGGTTATTGGCCTCGCTGGCGAGCAGGCAGTCCTCGGCGTCGACCACCCGGTCCCAGCGGCCGCGGGCGTGGAAGCCGAGGACCAGCTCGCCCTCGTGCTCGCCGAATGAGTACTCGAGCTTGTTGCGGTAGCGCCAGCGGCGTTCCGCGGGCTCGATCGGCTCCAGCTCGAACCCCTCCAGCCCACCAAGCCTGGTGAGGGAGTCGCTGACCTGCTCCGCCTTGTGGCGGAGCTGCTCCTCGTAGGCGAGACCCTGCCAGGGGGCGCCCGGGCAGGGCTCGCCGCCGTGGTAGCAGCGGTCGGGGACGCGGTCGGCGCTGGGCTCGAGCAGCTCCAGTGCCCGGGCCTCGGCGTAGCTCCGCTTCGACTTGGTGACCTCGGCGCGCACGCGGTCGCCCGGCAGCGCCCCGGCGACGAAGACGACGTAGCCGTTGTCGCGCGCGACGCCCTTGCCGCCGAAGGCGAGGGACTCGATCTCCAGGGTCAGCGAGTCGCCCCGCCGGGGGCGTTGCCGCTCGGTGCCAGATCCCGTCCGCATGGCTCCCGCGCCCGCTTGGTTCGCGCCGTCGCCCATCCACCTATCTTGCAGCAGATGTGGGATCTGCAGGTGTATCGCCAGGGCGCCGAGGGCTTCCTCGAGGAGATCGACCGCGAGTACTACCTGCACCTCTCGGGCCGCAAGCGCGAGCTCGAGATCGAGGCGATGATGACCGACATCGCGGCCTCTTCGAGCGCGAGACGGTCGAGCGCCTGCGAGATCTTCGCGCCGGCGCGGAGGGGAGGAGGCCCGGCGCCTGCGCTATCTGCTCCAGTTCGCTTTCGAGGGCCACCTCGGGCTGGAGACCAAGGTTGAGACGGCGCGTATCGCCGAGCTCGAGGTGGCGCTCGAACTCGACCTGGACGGCGAGAGCCTGCCCTACCGGAGCGCGCCGATCGCGCAGGCGAACGAGCCCGACGCCGCGCGGCGGGAGGCGATCGAGGCGACTCGCAACGCCCTGCTCGAGCAGAGCATCAATCCGCTCCTGCTCGCCATCCTCGAGCGGGAGCGCCAGGTGTGCCTGGAGCTCGGCTGGCCCTCCTACCTGGCGGCCTTCGAGGACCTGCGCGGAATCGACCTAGGCGCGCTGCGAGACCAACTCGCTCAGCTCCTCGCGGCAACCGATGACGCTTACGCCGGTGTGGTCGACCCGCAGCTGGAGCGAACCGTCGGGCTCGACCTGGCCGACGTGCGGCGCTCCGATCTGCCGCGGTTCTTCCGCTGCCCCGACATGGACGGGCTCTTCCCCCCGGCGGCGCTGCTGCCGAGCTTCACCCTGACCGTGAGCGGGCTGGGCCTCGACCTGGAGGCGCAGCAGAACATCCACCTGGACACCGAGCCGCGTCCGACCAAGAGCCCCCGCGCCTTCTGCTCGACGCCGCGGGTGCCCGAAGAGGTTCATCTGGTGATCGCGCCCACCGGCGGCCGCGACGACTACGCCGCCCTCTTTCACGAGGGTGGCCACGCCGAGCACTACGGCTGCACCGATTCCAGCCTCGCCTTCGAGTTCCGCCATCTGGGCGACAACTCGGTGACCGAGTCGTTCGCCTTCCTGCTCGAGAGCCGAACCTCCGACCCGGATTGGCTCACGGGGACGCTCGGCGTGGCCGAACCCGAGCCGGTGGTGGCCCGTGCCCGCGCCGTGAAGCTCCTCATGCTGCGCCGCTACGCGGCCAAGATCGCCTACGAGATCGAGCTGCACGGCGCCGAGGCGACACTCACCCGGATGCCGGTCGTCTACTCGCGGCGCCTGAGCGCCGCCACCCGGATCTCCTGGCCGCGGGAGAGCTGGCTGTCCGACGTCGACGGCGGCTTCTACGTCGCCTGCTACCTGCGGGCGTGGGCGCTGGAGACCCACTGGCGGCGGGCGCTGAGGGCGCGCCACGGCAACGCCTGGCATCGCGAGGCGGCGGCGGGCGCGTGGCTGCAGGGCGTCTGGGCTCAGGGCCAGCGGCTCGACGCCGACGAGCTGCTCGGCGAGACGCTGGGGGAGCGGCTCGAGTTCGGCACGCTCGCCGAAGAGCTCCTCGGCGTATAGGCTTCCCTCCCAAATTGCGGACAAAGGAGCGAGCGATGGAAGCAAGCAAGAGCGGCAGCGGCAGCGGCGGATCCGGCATCAGCGACAACCTCCAGAAGGCCATAGACGACCTTCGCAAGGCCGGCGAGAAGGCCACGGGCGAGGTTCGCTCGAATATCGATTCGGCGATCCAGCAGCTCCGCGACGCCTCCTCGTCCGCCGCTTCCCGCGCGCAGGACCAGATGGGCGAGTGGCGCGACACGCTGGCGAGCGCGACCGAGGACGTCCGCAAGGAGCTCGGCAAGCTGGGCGTGCGCGCGCAGGACTCGGCCGAGGCCCTCGACGAGATCGAAGCGGAGCTGAAGAGCCGGCGCGATTCGCTAAGCAGCGATAGCTGAGCGATAGAGCCGGGCGGCCGTCGCTCAGCGTCGCCGGCGGGCCTTCTTGGCGGTTTCGCCGACCTCGCCGCGGAGCTGGGTCAGCAGCTGCTCCAGATCGCCGAGGATCTCGTCCACCTGCTCGCGCCCCCGCGTGAGGAGGCGACTGGCGAGCTCCTCGCCGTCGGCCCGAGTCATGCGGCCGCGTCGCACCGCGTCCTCGATCACCTCCTGCAGCCGCTCCCGGGAGATGGTGACGCTCTTCTCGAGCGCGTTGCGAAAGGCCTGCACGCTCGCTTCGGCGCGCGTGGCCTCGTCGGATTCGCCGGAGCTTCGATCTTTCGGCGTCTTGGAGGCCATCTCGCCCCAAGCCTATAGCCGCCGTGGCCACCGGCCGGCACCTCCGGTGCTGGTTGCCGCGGTGGTGAGCTCGACCAGTGCCTCGACCGGCGCGTGGTCGGAGAGGCGCAGCCGAAGCCCGTCCTCGGGCAGCTCGCGTCGCTCGGGTGGCCAGGCGGTCGGCGGCTCGGCGAAGGTGGCGCCCCGCAGCAGCAGGTGGTCGATCGCGTCGGGCGCGGTGATGCCGGTGAGGCCGAAGCGCTCGGCGACCGTCCCGAAGGCGGCGGCGCTGTGGGGCCGGAGGTTGAAGTCGCCCCCGAGGATCAGCGGCGCCTCGCCGGCCAGCTCGACCGCGCGCGCGGCGGCGGCGACGATCTCGTCCTCGGCGAGCGGCACGCGGGTGCTGGCGTGGAGGCTGGTCACGCAGAGCCCGCAGCCGAGCCGGGCGAACGCCATCGTCCGCCGCTCGGGAAGGCCGCGATGGATGGCGAGGGACTGCCGCTCGACGATTCCCCCGGCCCGATCCCGGGCGAGGATCAGGTTGGAGCCACCTTCCTCGGAGCCGATCAGATCGGGGTTGAAGCGCGCCAGCAGGCTGGTCAGCGGGCAGCAGCCAGTTGCGCGAGGTGAGCGAGCGGTGCGCGTCGGCTCCGCAGTCGCGCCTGAGGGGATCGCGCCAGCGCGGCGGGGCCTCCTGCAGCAGCGCCACGTCCCAGTCGGCTCCGCAGAGCACACGCGAGAACTCGGGGTAGAGGTCGCGGTTGACCTGGACGTGGGTGGCGTTGCGCTGCGTCTCGCGCGTCCACTCCGCCCGCTTCGTGTAGAGCGCGGGGTCGGGCGGCCCGTCGCGCCCGTGATAGAGGTTCCAGGTGAGGACTCTGAGTTGCACGGCGCGGGGAAGTATGGCCGTAGCATTCGCGGCTTCGCCGATGGCCAAGCGCGACTTCATCACGGGCGAGGAACTGGACAGGGGAGAGCTGGAGGCGCTGCTCGCCCGCGCCGCCGTGCTCAAGGTCGGCCGCGCGGCCGGTGAGGGCTCGGACACCCTCGCCGGGCGCTCGGTGGCGCTCGTCTTCGAGAAGCCCTCGACCCGAACCCGGATCTCGTTCGAGGTTGGGGTGGCCGAGTTGGGCGGCACGCCGCTGGTCCTGCGCGGCGACGAGCTGCAGCTCTCGCGCGGCGAGTCGCTCGCCGACACCGGCCGCGTCCTCTCGCGCTACCTGCACGGGATCGCGATCCGCTCCGGCTCCCACCAGGCCGCCGTCGGCCTGGCCGATGCAGCCGAGGTTCCGGTGATCAACATGCTCACCCCGCTTCACCACCCCTGCCAGGCCCTCGCCGACCTGCTGACGCTGCGCGAGCGCTTCGGCGAGCTCGAGGGGCTGCGGGTCGCCTACGTCGGCGACGGCAACAACGTCGCCCGCTCGCTGGCGATCCTCGGGCGCACCGCCGGCGTTGAGGTGGTCGTCGCCAGCCCCGACGGCTACCGGCTGGAGGAGGGCCTCGCCGAGCTCAGCGGCGACCCCATGGCCGCGGTCGAGGGAGCCGACGCGATCTACACCGACGTCTGGGTGAGCATGGGCGACGAGGCCGAGGCCAAGAGCCGCCGCGCCGACCTTGCGCCCTTCCAGCTCAACGAGGAGCTGCTCGCCGCCGCCTCCGAGCGCGCCGTCGCCCTCCACTGCCTCCCCGCCCACCCCGGCGAGGAGATCACCGAGGGCGTCCTCTACGGCGACCGCTCCGCCGTCTGGGACCAGGCCGAGAACCGCCTCCACACCCAGAAGGCGCTGCTCGAGCTACTGCTTGACGGCAGCTGACCGTTTCCGGGGCGGTCCATCCAGCCAGCGCGGCTCCTCGAATCCCGCGTACTCCTGAATCGCTCCAAAGATGTGCTGGACTAGCCGCGTGCTTCGTTTCGCGCGGAGGGTGCAGACGCCGTAGGGCAGTCGGTTCCTTCTTGCGTCCACTGCTCGAGGTTGGGAAGTGGTTGAGGGTGGGCTTTCGCAGGCAGCTTCTCGGTAGCTCCAGCGCCTCCAGCCAGTGCTCTTCAATTCGCCGTAGGGTAAGTCCGTTGCCCAGGTAGACGTTCAATCTCACGGTCAGATCGGTGGGTCCCAGACCGAAGCACTCGCGTAGGAACCCGCGGAAGAAGACGACCATACCGAGGTCCGAGTTGGCGAAGATCAGGCAGTTCCGCTCTTTGCTTCCCTCGGCCCAGTAGAGCATGCAACCGGCCATGTGAAGCGGGTCTCGCGCTTGCGCCCGCGTTCTGCCTTCATGCTGGTAGCGCCGCCGCCGGCTTCGGTTGACGCGTGTCCAGGTGGCGGCACGCCTCGCAACGAGCTCGGGGCTCTGCGGTCCGCGCGGACCGGACAGGTTGCGCCGGCGGTGCTCTTCGCTGAGCGGGATGTCCAGAGTCCAAGCGTGGACCGAGGCCGGGGAAACGCCCACCTGGGCGGCGATGCGCTTTATGGGCATGCCTTCTTCCCGCCTCAGTCGGCGAGCTTCGGAGCGCTCATTCGGCTTGCGAAGGGTTCCCATGCGGTTTCTCTACGAACATATGTTCGTAGACCGGCCGGACGTCACCGTTGGACAAGCGCAGCACGCCGGACTCCTACACTTCGCCCTTGGGGCCCCGTCGTCTAATGGTCAGGACAGGCGCCTTTCACGCGCCAGATGCGAGTTCAATTCTCGCCGGGGCTATGACGGACTTGAAGGCCTGTGCCTCAGCCGCTCGGCCAGGCTGACCGCGATGTAGATCGCCGCCGCGAGCAGGACGATGGCGCCGCCCGGGGCCAGGTTGAGGTAGTAGGCGAGGACGAGGCCGACCAGGACCGAGGCGGCGCCGATCGCCATCGAGAGGGCGAAGGCGGCGCGCAAACTGCGGGCGAGGAGCGAGGCGGTCATCACCGGCAGCACCATCAGCGCCGCGATCAGCAGGATGCCGACGATCCTGATCGAGACGCCGATGGTGACGCCGGCGAGGGCGGCGAGGACGACGTTCATGCGCGGCAACCGGCACGCCGCCCACGCGGGCCGCCTCCTCGTCGATCGCCACCGCGACCAGGCCGCGGTAGAGGAAGAGCACGGAGGCCACCGAGGCGATTCCGAGCGTCGCGACCAGGACCAGGTCGCCCTTGGTCACGGTCAGGATCGAGCCGAAGAGGAAGGCGAAGAGGCTTGCGTTGAGGGAGTCGGCGGCCGAGAGCAGCACCACGCCCAGCGCGATGCCGACGTAGAAGAAAAGCGCCAGCGCCTGGTCGCCGGCGGTGCGCCTGACCGCGCGCAGCTGCTCGATGCCGATCGCGCCGCCCACCGACGCGACCAGCGCAGTCGCCACCGGGGAGATCCCGAGCAGGTAGCCGAGCGCCACTCCGGCGAAGGCGAGGTGGCCGATGCCGTCGCCGATCAGGCTCATCTGCCGCTGCACGAGGAAGAACCCCACCGCCGGTGCGAGCACCCCGACGATCGCCCCGGTGGCGAAGGCGAGGCGCATGAAGTCAGCGTCAAGGATGGACATGGGAGGGGTCGTGCCAGGGGCCGGGCAGCGCCGACGGCGCGCCGTCGAAGACGATCCGACCGCGGATGACGACGAGGCGCTCGCGTAGGGCTCGATCGCGCCGAACTCGTGCGAGACGTAGAGGATCGTGACGGCGAGCTCCGCGCCGCAGCTCGTCGAGCAGCTGCGCCAAGCGCTCCTGCGCATCGGCGTCGACGCCGGTCGTGGGCTCGTCGAGGACCAGCAGCTCGGGATCCCCGGCCAGCGCCTTGGCGATGAACGCTCGCTGGCGCTGGCCGCCCGAGAGCGTCCGCAGCGCGCTCGTCCGCACGCTCGGCCAGGCCGACCCGCTCGATCGCCGCCGCGACAGCGCTCTCGTCCTCGGGATGAGAGGGCTCCGAACATCCCCGCCGACCGACACCCGCCCCGCCTCGACCAGCTCGCGCACCGTGATCGGCGCGCTCAGGGCCGATCTCGGCGCGCTGGGGGAGATAGCCGATCCGGGCCCGGCCGGTCGCGCGGGGCGGTCGCTCGCCGAAGACCTCGAGCTCGCCGTCGGTCGGCTGCTCCAAGCCGACGATCAGCCGGATCAGCGTCGTCTTGCCGCCGCCGTTGGGGCCGGCGATGCCGACGAACTCGCCTCGGTCGACCTCGAGGTCGACGTCCTCGAGCACGGTCGGCCCGTCCGCGATAGGCGAAGCCGAGGCCCTTCGCGCGAACTACCGGCATTCGAGCGCCCGCCGGAGCGCGGCCAGGTTCTCCCGCATCAGGCTGAAGTAGTCCTCTCCCGCGTCCTGCTGCGCCGGCGTCAGGCCCTCGATCGGGTTGAGGGTATCGACGCTTGAGCCGGTCTCGCGGGCGACGGTGTCGGCCGAGCGCTCGCGAGACCAGGGGCTCGGTGAAGATCGTCGTCGCTCCGCTCTGGCGGACCGTGTCGATCACCCGCTGGAGGTCGGCGGGCGTCGGCTCCGCCTCCGGGGAGATGCCGGTGACCGCGACCTGGCGCAGGCCGTAGCGCTCCGCCAGGTAGCCGAACGCCTCGTGGCTGGTGACGATCTCGTGGCGCTGGCAGTGCGCGAGCCCGCGCGCGGTAGTCGGCGTCGAGGGCATGCAGCCGGTCGCTGAGCTCGGCGGCGGCGCTGGGTCGCCGAGTGCCGAGCCGATCCGCTCGACCACGGCGTCGAAGCGCACAGGGTCCAGCCAGATATGGGGGTCGCCCGGGCGTGGCGTCGAGGCCAGGAGTGTCGAGGAGGAAGTCGACGTTGCCGTCCCTCTGCGGCCGCCCGCTCCAGCTCGGGCTGGAAGCCGTCGCCCATCAGCAGCACGAGGTCGGCCGAGCGCAGGTCCTGGATGTCGCTCGGCGAGGCCTCCAGGTCGTGGGGCTCGGCGCCCGGCGGGGTCAGGTTCTCCACCTCGAGCTTGGGCCCGCCGATCTGCTCGGCGGCGAAGGCAAGGGGATAGAAGCCGGCGACCACGGTGTGCGGGGTCCCCGATCCGCCACCACCGTCGCCACCTCCGCCGCCGGCTACCAGGCCGACCGCGGTGACCGCGGCCAGGATCAGCACCAGGCCGATAATGAGAGTCATTCTCATTTGTTCGCGGTAGCATACAGCTGGTGGTAGCGAAGGGTTCTTCTCCGACTGACGAGGTGCTGGCGAAGAGGCTGGAGGCGGCGGGAATCCGACCGACCCGCGGACGCCTCCAGGTGCTCGCCGAGCTGGCCCGTGAGCCCGACGACGCGACGGCGCAGACGCTCCATCAGCGCCTCAGACGCCGCAGGCAGCGGGTGGGGCTGGCGACCGTGTACCGAGCGCTGCACGACTTCGCAGAGGCCGGCGTCGTTGACGCCCTTCCGCACAGCCCGGGGGAGGCCTGCTACCGCCTCTGCGACGAGGGCCACCACCATCACCTGGTCTGCACGAGCTGCCACCGGGTCGTCGAGATCGGCGACTGCCGCGTCGGCGGCTGGCTCGACCAGGTCGCGGCCGCCGAGGGCTTCGTCGCCACCGGCCACAGCCTCGAGGTGGTCGGCCTCTGCGACGCCTGCCGCAACTGACTCGGTAGCCTGAGGCCATGTGCGCAGCCTGCAGCAGCGGCTGAGTTGCTGCCCGAGATCCACATCGGGCCGCTGACGCTGAAGACCTTCGGCATCTGCTTCGCGCTGTGCTTCGTCGCCGCCGGGGTGCTCGTCTACCGGCGGCTGGAGGAGCTGGGCAAGCCGGTCGACTGGGCCTACGAGATCGGTCTTCGCGGCGCTCGCCGGCGGCCTGATCGGCTCGCGGCTGTACTGGATCGCTCGAGAACTACGACCAGGTCAAGGGCGACCTGCTCGGCAATCTCGTTCTCGGGCTCGGGACTGGTCTGGTACGGCGGCGCGATCGGCGGCGCGATCGGCGTCTTCGCGTGGGCGTGGTGGCGCGGCTACCTCGGCCTCGCCCTGCTCGACCTGGCGGCGCCGGCCCTGGCGCTCGGGCTACGCGATCGGGCGCATCGGCTGCCAGGTCTCCGGCGACGGCGACTACGGCCAACCGTCGAACGGGCCTTGGGCGATGGCGTACCCGGACGGGACCGTGCCGACCGACCAGACCGTGCACCCGACGCCGATCTACGAGACGCTGGCGATGGGCATCGTCGCACTCGGCCTGTGGCGGCTTCGCGACCGCTTCCGACCGGGCGCTGCTCTTCGCCGCTCTACCTGGTGCTGGCCGGGACCGAGCGCTTCCTGGTCGAGTTCATCCGCCGCAACGACGACGTCGCCCTCGGACTCACCCAGGCGCAGCTGATCAGCGTGGCGATGGTCGTCGGCGGCGGTCTTCTGGCTGCTGCTCTCGGCGAGGCGCGGCGGCATCGCCCGGCCGGCCGACTCGTCGCAGCCCGACGGGCTCGAAGCAGCGCGTCCGGTCTAGCCCTTCTTCTTGGCGATGGCGAAGCGCAGGCGCTTGGCGGTGACGGTGTTGTTGCTCTCGTCGGTGGCGATGATCACCGCCCGGTAGCGGCCGGGGCGCGGATGGAAATGGGGGCTCGGGCCCCCGAACTTGACGCTGTTGAAGCCGATGTGGCCGCTCCACTCCCGGTATCCGGCGTAGCGCTTGGCGCGGCCCTTGCGCAGGCGGTAGACCTCGGCGTCGACCGCGGCCCTCTCGTCGAGCCCGAACTGCATCGCGGTCCCGGTTCTGGGAAAGCGGGTCCTGTTGAGGCGGACGTTGGTCATCGTCGGGCGCTGCACGTCGACGGCGATCGGCGGGATCGGGTCGACCTCCGTATTCGGATCGCCCGGGTTCGAGGAGACGTGCACGGTCCCGCGAACGACCCCGTGCAGCTTGCAGACGAAGTCGTAGTCGCCGGGTGCGTCGAAGGTGAGCTGGAAGCTGTCGCCGAGGGGATGGTGGGGCAGCCCGGTGTTCGGATCCGAGTCGATGCCCACGTCATTGAGTGAGTCCCCGGTCACCGAGTGAACGGTGTCGGGCCCGACCCAGTGCCATGTGACGTGCTCGCCGAGGTCGACGCTCACGTCTGGGTTGGACCATTTGAAGTTGCCGATCGCCACGCGGTGGTTGGCCGCGTCCGCCGTCACCGGAGCGCTCAGCGCCGCGGCGACCAGGCAGGCGACGATCGCGAGGGCGGGCCGGCTCAGCCGTCGACGAGGTACCAACCGTTCATCCCCATGTGGAGATGGGTGAAGACGTGGCAGTGGTAGAACCACCGCCCCGGGTTGTCCTCCACGAAGGTGGCGCTGATCGCGTCGCCGGGCCCGAGCGTCTCGTTGTCGATCACCTGGCCGCCGTTCGGGTCGGTCCAGCGGTGGCCGTGGATGTGGAAGGTGTGGAAGTCGTTGTCGATGGCGAAGACGTGGAAGCGGACGTTGTCGCCCACCTGGGAACTCAGGGTCGGCGTGTTGCCGGCGTAGGAGCGCCCGTTGACGCAGGAGAAGTTTCGGCCCAGCCCGGTCGCCAGGGGGGTGAAGGAGTGGAAGGCGAGGAAGAACTCGCGGTCCGGCAGTGGCTCGCCCTGACCCCGGATGACGATCGGGCCGAACAGGCCCTTGAACACGGGGACGGGGTCCATCGGGCCGTGGTCGTGGTAGAGCCAGGCTCCCTCGGTTCCTTCGCGCGCCTCCCAGACGTAGCGGAAGGTGCGGTTGGTCTGAACGAAGCCGCCGGGGTCGGTGAACTTGCCCTTGTAGGCGCCGTCCATCTCCTCGCTGTAGAAGATTCCGTGCGGGTGCATGGTCACCGGCGTCGGCAGCCTGTTGCGGAAGTTGACGATCACCGTGTCGCCGACCCGGGCGGAGATCAGCGGACCGGGAATCGTCGGCTTGCCCAGCGGCGCCGCGAAGTTCTCGCTGTAGGCGCGGTAGGCGAAGGCGGTGAACTTCTTCTTGCCCGGGACCCTGCGGTTCATCATCTGGTCGGTGCCGGTGGGAACCGGGTTCCAGCGAACCGGCTCGGCGGAGATCCAGTACTCGCGGGTTCCCTGCACCGCGGCGGGGACGGCGTCGGCGCGCTCCCCGGTGTCGGCCTGCTCCATCACCGCCGGGGCCGCCGCGGCGCCGGCGCGCGACGCTGGCGCGGCCGCTCGGATCGGCGGGGTCCGCCTCGGCCACCTTGGGCGGCGCCTCCACCTGGCTGGAGAGCTTCTCGACATCCGCCTCGCGGTCGAGGAAGACCTTGTGGCCGGCGAGCGTGCAGATGAACAGCCCGCCCGCGCCCGCGAGGAAGTCGCGACGATCGACGGGCTCGAAATCCATCGCTACCGGGCTACTTGCCGACCTTCACCGTCATCCGCATCACGTCCTTGTGAAGCGAGCAGTAGAACTTGTAGGTGCCCTTGACGGTGAACTTGCGCTTGAACTTGATGCCGAAGGTCCCCGTGCCGGACTTGAACTGCTTCGGCTTGACCCCCGCCGGATGCTTGGCCAGCCGGACGTTGTGGCTCTCGCCGTTGAACTGGTCCCACACCCACCTCACAGACGTGTTCTTGCCGATCTTGAGGTCGGCCGGAGCGAAGTAGTCGTCGTAGACGCCGACGGTCTTCACCTTCGCGGCCTTGCCCGCGGTGGGGCCGCCGCTCGCCGGGGCGACGAAGAACGCCGCCCCAACCCCAGCCGCGAGAAGGACCGCTGTCAGGTGCCTGGCCCGGGTCATGGACATGCCGGCCCGGGAGTCACCTCGAACGGCGTGTACGGCGGGAACGCCGGATGGGCGTGCTCGGTCCACTTGCACTGCATCTTCTCCGGCGGGTCCGCTGCGACCACGCCGACCAGGTCCACGAACACCTGGACCGGGTCGCCGGTGCTGGTGCCCGTCGCGCCGTCGTTGGGTGCCGCCGGCGCCGGGCAGGTCGGGTAGAGCTCCGCGTCGCTGACGGTCGCGGTGGTCGTCGAGTCCACCGTGGAGCTGGTGTTCCCCGAGAAGCAGTTGCCGCTTCCCGAGCCGTCGTTGAAGAAGTCGACGGCGTTGATGTCCGTGGCGCCACGGCCGTTGGTGTTGTTGAGGAAGTGGTTGTTCTGGTTGATCGCGTCGTCCCCCTCGTTGAACGGATCGGAGAAGGCCGCGCTGCCCCAGAGGAAGTGACCGAAGATCTGGTTGTCCTCGACCGTCCAGCCGTCAGAGCCGAACAGCGCAATGCCGATCCCGATCGGGTAGTTGTAGGGGCCGAGGCCGCCTGAGACCGTCTGCACCGGCGAGTTGGGCAGGTAGTAATTGAAGTTGTTCCAGAAGATCAGGTTGTCCTTGATCGTGCCGTTGGAGTTGGGCTCGAAGTCCTCCGAGTCGATGGTGTTCGGCACAAGGCCGATCCCGTTGTTGTAGAAGGCGGAGTCGTGGATGTCGACGTACTTGGAGTTCGAACCCGAGAAGCCGATTACGTTGAGGTGCCCGTCGAGGTGATCCAACTCCGTGCGCACCGGGTTGGCCTGGGGCGGCGTCTGCCCGACGTAGAAGGCCGAGTCACCGTGGCCGAAGCCGGTGCTGTCGGTCATCCGACCGCCGATGCAGTTGAAGGCGAAGAGTCCGTAGGAGCGGTTGTTTGCGGCGACCAGGTTCTTCATCAAATAGCCCTTGCAGCCGCCCTCCTCGCCGTGGATGAAGACGCCGTTTGAGACGAAGTCCTGGACCTTGAGGTTCTCCACCTTGAGCTTGTTGACCCCGGTGCCCTCGATGCCGTTCTGGGCAAGGCCGTTCTTGTTGTGGGCGTTGGTGCCGTCGAGGACGACGTCCTCGGGGTCCTTGCCCGTGCCGACGAGCCGCATGCCGTCGCGCTTGTGGCCGCTGACGATCGCGCCCTCGGAGTACTTCCCGGGCTTGATCTTGACGATGTCGTTCTTGTTGGAGGCCTTGACCGCCTTCTGGATGCTCCGGTAGCCGCAGCCGTGCTTGCAGACGGTGCGGGTGACCTTGGCGCCCGGCTTCTTGTGCTTCTTGGCAGCCTCGGCATTCGTGGAACCGGACTGCGTGGGCGAGCCGCTCGCGGTCGCCGACAGGGCCATCGACAGCGCGACTACAGAGATGACGATTCCAAGGCCAAGCCTCATTGACGGAGCTCCTCTCCTTCTATTCCCGCTCAGACGAAAGTGTGCGGGTATGAACACAGCTTCCCCGCGATCGGATCACTGTATTGCAATCGATTTCGCCCCGTCTCTCGAAATGAACTGAAATTCGGATAGAAGCGACGTGCGTCAGGCCGAGCGGAGCATGCCCCCGTCGAGGGGGATGACCGCGCCGGTGAGGTAGGCCGCGCGCTCCGAGCTGAGGAAGGCGACCAGGTCGCCGTATTCCTCCGTCGCGCCGAGGCGCCCCGCGGGGACCTGCTCGCGCGCCGCCTGCTCGGCGGCCTCGATCGAGCCGTGGATCGAGCCGAGGCGCTCGGTGGCGAAGCGTCCCGTCGCCACCGTGTTGACCGTGATCCCGTCCCCGGCGACCTCGGAGGCGAGCGTCTTGAAGAAGCCCAGTGCAGCCATCCGGTGGGCGTTCGACAGCGCCAGCCCGGGGATTGGCTCGCGGATCGAGGAGGAGGCGACGTTGACGATCCGGCCCCAGCCGCGCTCCCGCATGCCCGGCAGTGCCGCCTCGATCAGCACCCTGGGCGCGAGCACGAGATCGCGATAGGCGGCCTCCCACTCCTCCACCGGGTTGTCGAGGGCGCCGCCGGGAGGCGGGCCGCCGGTGTTGGTGACCAGGATGCTGAGCGGGCCGAGCAGCTCCTCCACCTCGGCCGGGAGGGCGGCGAGCCGGTCGAGGTCCGAGGTGTCGGCGGGCAGGATCGCCGGCTCGCCCTTGATCTGGCCGGCGGCCTCGCGCAGCGCGTCCGCCGAGCGGCTCGAGATCGCGACGCGCGCGCCCTCGCGGGCGAGCGCGGTGGCGACGCCGAGGCCGATCCCGCGGCTCGCCCCCATCACCAGGGCCACCCGGCCGGAGATCGCTAGGTCCACGCGATCCCCTCGCGAGCGGCCAGCCGTCCGCACCAGGCGGCGTAGGCGATGACCGCGACCCCGGCCCCGAGCCAGTGGGCGCCGAGCAGGACGCCGATCGCGCTGAGAACGCCCGCGAGGAAGGCGCCCGCGAGCGCGGGAAGCGCGGACAGGCGAAGCACGCGGGCGGTGAGCAGCGAGCAGGCGATCCACGCCAACGGCCCGACCAGCCAGCCCCAGTCCTCGAAGAAGGAGTGCGAGAGCGCCAGCGCAAGCGCGATCGCCAGCGCCGCCACCGAAGCGGCCTGGATCAGCGCCGCCCGCCAGAAAACGGATCCGTCCATGGCGGTCATTCTCTCAGGGCGGAGAGGATCTCCCCGAGCCGACCCTCGATCAGGTAATGGCCCTCGCCCGGAAGCAGGCGCAGGCTGGCGCCGGGAATCGCCGCCGCCAGCCGCCCTCCCCAGACCGCGGGGATCGAGCCGTCCTCGTCCCCCTGCCAGACCGTGGTCGGGCAGCTCACCTGATCGAGGCGAAACCCCCAGGGCCGCATCACGGCGCGCATGTCCTCGACCACGCCGCGGCCTCCCTGGCGGCCGACCTCGCTCGCGATCCCAAGCGCTCGGCGTCGCACCTCGGGCCGCACGGCGATGGCGCGGTCGGGCGGCGAGAGCCCCGCGGCCATGATCCGCCCGGTGATCGAGGGACTGCGGGTCGAGAGCGCGGCCACCGTGCGGTAGGCGGCGGCGAGCAACCGCGGCGCACGCGCCGCCAGGCGCCAGTGGAGCTCGTGGCCGAGCTCGTCGAGCTCGCCCAGCTCCCCGAGCGGCACCACCGAGCCGACCAGGGCCAGCGCCGAGAGGCGCCCCGGCGCCGCGGCGGCGCAGGCGGCCGCGTAGGCACCGCCGACCGAGTAGCCGAGCGCCGAGAACCGCTTCAGGCCGAGGGCGTCGGCGAGCTCGACCGGGTCCGCGGCCGCGCCGGCCACCGTGCGGCGGGGAGTCGGGTCCGAGCCGGCGATGCCCGCCCTGTCGAAGCTGATCAGCCGCACCCCTGCCCGCGCAATGACCTCGTCGCCGCCCCAGGCGAGCAGGCGGCAGCCGGGGTTGCCGTGAAACTCGATCACCGGATCGCCCTTCGGATCTCCCCACTCCGCCCACGCCAGCGCCCGCCCGTCGGCCAGCCGCAGCAGGCGCGAACGGCCCAGCGGCGGCGCGCCGCTCACGACCGGGGGCGCTCGCCCGTGAGCTCGGCGAGCAGCCTCGCGTCGTCGGCCGGCAGGCCGGGAATCGGCTGCCCGTCCCAGGTGATTCCGTCCGCCATCGCCGCGAGCAGGGCCTTGCGCTGACCGAGGTTGAGGCGGGCGTGGTGGGCGAAGGAGAGGGCGGAGTAGAGCGTCGGCAGCGCGTCGCGCCAGCCTGCATCGGAGCCCTCGACCCGGACCAGGTCCTCGAAGGAGCCCGGCATCTCCCGCAGCGGCTCGCGGAACGCCTGGCCGAAGACGGCGAAGTCGAGCTGGACCTCGCGCCCGGGCTCGACCAGCAGCGTCTCGCCCTCGGCGCCCAGGATCCCGCGCTCGAGCTCCTCCGCCTCCATCAGCAGGATGCCGTCGGTGCCGCGTGGGTTGCACTCGATGATCACCAGCCCATCGTCGGCCTCGACGAAGTCGAGCGACATCTGGCCGGTCCAGTGGAGCTCGCCGGCGAGCTTCTCGACGGTCGGCAGCGACGCCTTGGGGTCCACCGAGAGAAACTGGATTGCCGTGCTGTGCTGCCACTGGCGCGGCGCGCGATAGGCGCCATGGGTGACCACCCGGCCGCTGTGGATGTTGGCGTAGGTGCAGTGCATCGGCCCGTCGACGAACTCCTGGACCAGCCACGGAGCCGCCTCGGTCGGGTGGGCCTCGGAGGTGTCCATCGCCCCGGCCAGCGGTCCGGTGTTGGTGAGCAGCCCGACCCCGCCGCGCGAGAAGGCGGCGCGGGCGAAGTAGCGCGGAAAGCGCTCGATCGCCTCTCCCAGCTTCTCCTGGGAGTGGGCGACGATCGTCTGCGGCGCGCGAATCCCGAGCCTGTCGGCGAGTGCCTCGAAGCTCGCCTTGTCGTGCACGCGGGCGAGAGTCGCGAAGGGCGGCGTGTAGACCGTGGTCACCTCCGAGAGCCGCTGATGCTGGGCCGCCAGATAGAAGGCCTCCTCGAAGCAGGGGACGACGAGCTCGATCGAGTTCTCGCGGCAGTAGGCCTCGACGTCGCCGACGAACGCCTCGGGGTCGCCGGACGGCGAGGCGGTGACCGTGTGGCCCTTCAGGTACTTGGAGTGGCTTCCGGGCGCCGTCTCGTAGTTGTCGGAGGCGTATAGCTCGTGCCCGCGCTCGCTCAGCTTGCGGACGATGTCCAGCGCGTAGGGCATGCGCGAGCTGGTGACGAGGATCCGCACGCGCGGCAGGCTACAGCGCGATCTGGCGGCCGCTAGCGCCGCAGCAGCGCGAAGCCCGCGAGCGCGGCGGCGGTGCAGAGCAGGGCGCCCGCCGCCACCAGCCGAGCGCGCGGATCCCCCGCCTGGCCCATCACCGCATCGGCCTGCCGGTAGGACATCGTCGAGGCGACGCTGGCGCATGAGAGCGCCGATCCGGCCGAGGCGACCGATCCGACCGAGCAGAACGAGGCCGCCGACCCCACCGACCCGATCGAGGCGAACGACCCGACCGAGCCGATCGAGAAGAACGATCCCTTCGAGGCGATCGAGAGGAAGGAGTCCTCGGACCAGAGCGAGAGCGCGGCGTCGGACATCGCGAGCGATTCTAGAGATGGGCCCGCCGGTCGCGGATGCCTGCTCGGCTGCGAGTAGATACGCGCAATAATCGACCGGGCCCGGGCGGTTAGCTCAGTTGGGAGAGCGCCTCGTTTACACCGAGGAGGTCGCTGGTTCGAGCCCAGTACCGCCCATCCGACCCGCGGGAAGCCGCTCGTCCGGCTCAGTCGAGTATCAGCGAGGCGCCCTTGCAGACGATGCGGTGGCCGCGCTTGCCGATCTGCCGCTTCAGCACGGTCACCTTGCCCACGGTGAAGGTGGGCGCTTCAGCGGCCCATACTCCGCGGTCGCTGGTCCTGTCGGTGTCCGCGAGTGCCAGCGTGCCGCCCCCGTCGTCGAGGAAGAGCTTCACCGTGCGCCCCGCGATGCAGGCGTGCTTCGGCGAGTCGACCCTGCCGGTCATGACCCCATGGAACGGCTCGCCGAAGAAGGGCCCCGTGTAGGAGATCGTTGACTCGAAGGTCGGCTTGGCGGCCGCCACCACCGCACCTGTAAGTAGCAACCCGGCGACCACGAGCATGGTCGCCAGGGCTCTCGACTTCATCTTGGCTCTCCCTTCGATTCGCTCGCGCGTTGACTCTATTCCTCGGCCGGAGGGGTTGGCGCCCGGGAGCCGCCTGTCGGTGCCGTCGAGCTACCCGCTCAACGGCACCCACAGAACGTCGAGGGAGGAGTTGTCGAAGACCGTGCTCGCGAGGCGAGCATCTGCCTGGAGGCTCACCGTGTGAGTTCCCCTGGTGACCTTCTCCACGCCGTTGGTGGCGCAGTTGTCCTCGTTGTCCTGGGCCAGGTCGATCGACCGTCGCGTGAACTGGTCAGGGGTCCCATCGACGGCGATCGCGCACGTGAGAAAGTCACCGCTGCCGAACACGTCGCTCCCCGCCGTGACGTAGAGGAAGCCCTTGCGCGGCGCCTGGATCTGGGCGGTCAGGGCGTTCTCGGTGCTTCCGCTCGGGGGGCCGATGAGCGCACCGGCCTTCTCCGCGTGGGCGACGCGTGTCGCGTACTGCTTGACGACTTTCTTCACCTTCTTCGAGCTGATCGCGACCGCCGTTCCGCCGAGCGCAGCGAACAAGGCGACGATCGCGACGACCAGCGCCGGCGACGGTCGCGGCACCTTGGAAATTCTTCTCATCTCAAAAACCTCCTGATCTTGGCTTGTGCAAAATCCGAGCTACTTCTCGGCCTTCGGGTGCACCGTGCTCTTCCCCCCGCAGTAGGCAATGGCCGTCAGGGTCCCCCCGACATTGCTGTAGTTGTGGGCCGAAACGGTCCAGCTGCGGCGAGCCGAGCGGTAGGACTCGCCGTAGAACAGGTCCGGGCCCGAGGCGTTGAACCAGTCCGTGGCCGGGTTCGTCGTGTAGCCGCCCGAGATCAGCTCCTCGTCGGCATGGCAGCCGGCCGTCGCCGAGCCATTGGCATTGGACCCGATCGGCGCCTGGCTGACCCTTTCCTTCACCTTCCCGTCCAGCTGGCAGTAGGCGAAGGCGCTCAGGGTGGAGGTCTGAGGCGCATTGTTGACGACGGCGATTCGCCAGCCGGAACCGCCGGACCTGCGCGAGACGAAGGCGTTCATTTCGGAGGCGCCGAGGCTGTCCAGGGTCTGGAACCCGCCCGAGGCGAGCGTCGTCTGGGAGCGGCAGGTCGCGCTCGCCTCTGCCTGGGCGCCCGTGCCGCTCGCGGTGTCGGTCGCCGAGCGGGTCGACACCCCGATCCCGCGACGGCAGTAGGCGAACACGGTCAGGTTGCCGTCGTCGTTGAAAGTCGTCGCCGTCCACTTGCGGGCGCCGAGCTTTCGCGAGATCAGGGGCGCGCCGGCCTGCCCGGACTGGAAGCCGCCGGAAACGACCCTCTCGTTCGGCCTGCAGCTGGCGGTTGCGCTCAGGGGCTCGTCGGGTGCGGCGGAGTCGGTGGCGCTCCGCACCTTCAGGGGCGAGAAGGCGGTGGCCGGCGAGACCATCGTCAGGGCGGCGACCAGGGTCCCGATCGCGGCGGCGAAAAGCGTGAGCCGCGCCCGTCGATCGGGCTCCCTCCCAGCTGCTCCTGCCATTCTCCTCCCTCCTGGTTCGCCTCTTTGGTGCCGCCTCACCCTAGCCTCCCCCGGGAAGGATGCAAGCGCAGGGGCCGTGGCTCAACTGCGCGGCCCGAGCCGCCGAGGTCAGTCCGGGCGGTGCTGCCGGGAGAACTCCATCAGGGCCTCGGAGGCGTCCCGAAGCTCGGGCTCCTGCAGCTCGTGCGAGGCAAAGATGTCGTCCAGGTCCTCGCGGGTGAGGGTCTCGCGCTCGAGGGCGTTGGCGGCGAGATCGTCGAGGCAGCGCCGATTGGCGGCGACCAGTTCGCGGGCCTGGCGGTGCGCCTCGCGGGCGAGCGCCATCGCCGCCAGATCGACATCGCGGCGCGTCCGGTCAGAGAGGGCGTAGTCGCCGGTGGGCAGCGCCATCGGGGTCTCCTCCATCCCCTCCGTCCCGAGGCCCATTCCGAACTCGGCCACCATCTGCTTGCAGACCATCTGCACCCGGGCGAGGTCGTCGGCGGCGCCTGAGTAGGCCTCGCCGAAGACCTCCTCCTCGGCGGCGCGGCCGCCGAGCAGCATCACCACCTCATCGACCAGCTGCTTGCGAGAGCGCAGGTAGCGGTCCTCCTGCGGGGAGTGGGCGACGAACCCGAGCGCAGGTCCGCGGGGGACGATGCTGAGGATCTCGGGGGGGTCGATCCCGACCAGCCGGCGACAGAGCGCGTGGCCAGCCTCGTGGTAGGCGACGATCCGCCGCTCCTCGGTGGTCAGCCGCTTGGCCTGCTCGGAGCCGACCGACTGGCGCAGCAGCGCCTCGTCCAGCTCGTCGCGCCCGATCACCGTTCGCCCCGCACGGCCGGCGATGATCGCCGCCTCGTTGAGGGCGTTGGCGAGCTGCGCGCCGGTCATGCCGGTGGTCTTGCGGGCGACGTCCCCGAGGTCGAGGTCCTCGGCCAGGGCCTTGTCGCGCGCATGTGCCCGCAGGATCGCGTCGCGGCCGTCGCGGTCGGGCGGCGCCACCAGCACCTGGCGGTCGAAGCGCCCGGGCCGCAGCAGCGCGTGGTCGAGCTTCTCCATGTTGTTGGAGGCCGCGATCACGATCACGGTTCCCGGATCGCGCTCGAAGCCGTCGAGCTCTACCAGAAGCTGGTTCAGCGCCTGCTCGCGCTCGCTCGAGCCGCCGTCGGAACCGCCTCCACGATGGCCGCCGACCGCGTCGAGCTCGTCGATGAAGATCACAGCGCGCCCGGCCTTGCGCGCCTCCTTGAACAGGCGCCTGATCCGCGCCGCGCCTCGGCCGACGAACATCTCGACGAAGCTCGATCCGGAGGCGGCGAAGAAGTCGACGCCGGCCTGCGCGGCGACCGCCCGCGCCAGCATCGTCTTGCCGGTGCCCGGAGGGCCGTAGAGGAGCACGCCGCGCGGCGCCCGCGCCCCCAGGGCCTCGAAGCGGTCGGGGTTTCGCAGCCACTCGGTGACGTCCAGCAGCTCTTCCTTGGCGGCGTCGACGCCCTGAACCTCGTCCCAGAGGACCGGCGCGGTCTCGCTCGCCTTGACCGTCTCGGGCCTGGTCGTCCGCACAGTGCCCCGCAGCAGCATGACGAAGACGGCGAGCAGCCCGGCCATGAAGGCGACTCCGAAGACCGGATACCAGTCGAAGACGAAGTTCTGGATATCGGTCGCGGAGGCCGTGAGCATCGTCGCAGTCTGGCGGGTCGGTCTCCCAACCTCAATTTTGAGCAGCTAGAACATTCGTTGAGAACGCCCCACTGCGCTAATGGCGCCTACTCGGCGAAGCCGTAAAGGAGCGCCTGGCTGGGGTCGTCGGGATCGACCTTGGCCTCGAACTTGGCGCCCGGCACGTAGGAGGCGACGGCGGAGTCGATCAGGAACTGGTTGACGGTGGCGTCGTAGGAGTCGGAGCCCTCGCGCTCGATCGTGCAGGCGATCGCGTACTCCTTGCCCGAGGCGTCGGTCTTGCCGGTCTCCGAGATAGCGGTGATGGTCGCCACCGCCGGCAGGCCGCTGGCCGCGATCTTCTGCGCCTTGGCCGCGTACTCCATCGCGGCCGGGTCCACGCCGGCGCCCGTCTGCGCGCCGCCGGCCTGATGCGCCTGCTGGGCGGCCTCCTGCGCCTTCTTGATGTTGTCCATCAGTCCCATCAGCTCTGCTCCCTCGCTCGGAGTCGGGGTCGGGCGTGACTCTACTCACGCCGCGCCCCAGGCGGATCGGATAGGTTTGGCCCCGGTCTGAAGGAGGACGGATGGACGTAAGCCAGTTGAAGCGCATCCCGCTGTTCGCCGACGCTTCCGACGAGGAGCTGAGCTCGGTCGCCGTCTTCGCCGAGGCGAAGGAGGTCCCCGAAGGCACGGTGCTGATCGACGAGGACGGATTCTCGAACGCCCTGATGGCGATCGAGGAGGGCACGGCCGAGGTCACCCGCGACGGAGAGCGCGTCGCCGAGCTCGGGCCGGGCGAGGTCTTCGGCGAGGCCGGGGTGGTGCGCGACGAGCAGCGAAACGCGACCGTCACGGCCACATCGCGGGTGAAGCTGATCTCGCTGGGGACCTTCGAGCTGGCTCGCCTGCGCAAGCGGGCGCCGGAGATCTATCGGCGGATCGAGGAGCTCGTCGAGGCGCGCGACGACTAGGGCGCCTGCGCGCACTTGGTCAGCTCTTCGATCGTCTGCGCCCGCTGGACGCAGTCGAGTTGTCGCTGGGCGCGGTCGAGCTGGTTGCGCGCTGACGGTGGCACCGCCGAGGACTGCTTGGGCTGCGCGCTGCCGATCTGCGTCACCCGGCTGCCATCGAGCCGGGCGTGGAAGACGAGGTCGTCCCCGCCCGAGGTGCCGTTGATCACCCACTAGAGCCGACGCGACTCGGTCGAGAGCCGGCGCCCCAGCGTCAGCACCGTCGGCCCACGACCTTGAGCGCGCCGGCGCTGATGATCGGGTCTTCGCGCATCAGCCGATCTTCGTCTCCAGCGTGCCCAGTGTGGGCGAGGAGATCGCGATCTCGTCGCCGGGCTTGAGCCATACCCTCGGGTCCCTTGTGCTGCCGACGCCGGAGGGCGTCCCGGTAGAGACGATGTCGCCCGGCTCGAGCGTCATCAGCCGGGAAAAATGGGAGAGGAGCTCGGGCACGAAGAAGACCAGGTCCGCCGTTGTCGCCTCCTGCATCCGCTCGCCGTTGAGATCGAGGGCGAAGGAGATCTCGTCGTGGGGCCCGGCCTCCTCGGGCGTGACCAGCGCGGGGCCACAGGGGGCGGAGCTGTCGAAGACCTTGCCCGGCATCCACTGGGGGGTCGCGAACTGGAGGTCGCGGGCGGAGAGGTCGTTGAGCAGCATGTAGCCGGCGACCGCGCCGAGGGCCTCGTCGGGATCCAGGTCCTTGCAGCGGCGCCCGATCACGAAGGCGACCTCGGCCTCGTAGTCGACCCTGCTGGCGGCCGGCAGGGACACGGTGGCGCCCGGCGGAGCGAGGGCGTTGCGGAACTTGGCGAAGAAGGTGGGGCTTTCGGGCGGATCGATGCCGGCCTCGGCGGCGTGGGCGCGGTAGTTGAGCCCGATGCAGATGATCTTCTCCGGATCGGGCACCGGCGGCAGCCGCTCGACGTCGGCGGGCAGAAGCGGCTCCCCGGGGCTCGGCAGCTCGTCCAGGGCGAGCAGCTCGTCCACGGCTCCGGAGGAGAGCAGGTGGCGCACGGAGGCGGGCTCGACGCCGAGCGCGTCGCCGGCATCGATGATCCCCGCCTCGCCCTGGATGCCGGCGCGGTCGCCGCGCTTCGATCGGTAGCTGACGATTCGCATCCGGGTGAGCGTATGTCAAGGGGCAATCGCGCCTCCCGGTTCGCTACGGTGCCGCGCCATAGGGGCTCCGGCTCCTTCAATGGGAAAGAAAAGCTGCGTGTGAAGGTCGGTGCCCAAGCACCTCCTCCGCACCAAGGATCAAGCCGAGGAGGTTTGGATCGATGCCAGAAGGCAGCGTGAAGTGGTTCAGCAACGAGAAGGGCTACGGGTTCATCACGCCGGAGGACGGCAGCAAGGACCTGTTCGTCCACTTCTCGTCGATCGCCGGGGACGGCTACCGCTCGCTGAACGACGGCGCCCGGGTCGAGTACGAGCCCGAGGAGGGCCCCAAGGGCCCCGTCGCCACCAACGTTCGCGAGATCGCTGGCGAGAGCACCGAGTAGCCTTCGAGCCATCCCCGGGGGCGTAGCTCAGTTGGTTAGAGCGCCGGCCTGTCACGCCGGAGGCCGCGGGTTCGAGTCCCGTCGCTCCCGTTAGCGGCGCCGCCACGCCGCTCCCCCAAACGCACGAGGAGGCCTCGATGCCTCGAGCGCGAGCGGCTCTGGTTGCGGCGCTCACGTGCGGCTTGACCGATTCCGAATCGGTTAGCGGCCGTGAGTGCCTCATCGCCCTCGCCCATGCGTTTCTGCTGGTGAACGTGGGACGACCCCGATGAGCTGTTCCTCGGCCAGGCTCTCGCTAACGCAACCGGACCGCTGGCGCGATTCAGGGAACCTTCCGCTCTTTCTCGCAGCCCTTGGCAGTGTCCTTGCCGGCGCCTCCGTTGCAAGTGTCGCTGCCGCGGTTGCCGAACAGCTTGTCCTTGCCCTTCCCGCCAATCAGCGAATCCTCGCCACCGCCGCCGATCAACTTGTCCTTGCCGCTTGCCCCGCAGATCAGATCGTTGCCGCGGCGCCCCAGGACGCGGTCGTTGCCACCGAGAGCGGCGATCACGTCGCGCTTGCCGGTCCCCTTGAGTACGTCGCGGACGGCTGTGCCGGTCAGCGTCGCCCTCTTTCCGCGGCACGAGGGCAACTCCCGCATGAAATGGGAGATCGAATCGTCGAGCCGCGACGCGACGTAGACCGACGTGCCATCGGCGCTCACCGAGACGTCGATCGGATCGTCGAGCGCCGCCTGCGCGGGCACCGAGCAACCCGCCGCCGCCGTGTCGGCGAAGCACCCTTGGAAGGTGAGGTTGCCGGTCGTTGGGTCGCGAGTGAAGTGGGAGATCGAGTCTTCGAGCGACGCGACGTAGACCGACTTGCCGTCGGCGCTCACCGCCACTCCCTGGGCGATGCCGAGGGCCGCCAGCGCGGGCACCGAGCAACCCGCCGCCGCCGTGTCGGCGAAGCACCCTTGGAAGGTGAGGTTGCCGGTCGTCTGGTCGCGAGTGAAGTGGGAGATCGAGCTGTCGTTCTCCGAAACGACGTAGACCGACTTGCCGTCCTTGCTCATCGCCAGCCCCTGCGCGCCGTCGAGCGCGGCCTGCGCGGGCACCGAGCAGCCCGCCGCGGCATTGTCGGCGAAGCAGCCTTGGAAGGTGAGGTTGCCGGAGGTCGGGTCGCGCGTGAAGTGGGAGATCGAGTCGTCTCCGTGAGAAGCGACGTAGACCGACTTGCCGTCCGCGCTCACAGCTACCCCGAAGGGGCCACTGAGCGCCGCCTGCGCGGGCACCGAGCAACCCGCTGCCGCTGTGTCGGCGAAGCAGCCTTGGAAGGTGAGGTTGCCGGAGGTCGGGTCGCGCGTGAAGTGGGAGATCGAGTCGTCGCTCAGTGACGCGACGTAAACCGACTTGCCGTCCGCGGTTACCGCGACGGCGAGCGCGGCACTGAGCGCGGCCTGCGCGGGCACCGAGCAACCTGCTGCCGCGGTGTCTGCGAAACAGCCTTGGAAGGTGAGGTTTCCGGTCGTCGGGTCGCGCCTGAAGTGGGAGATCGAGTTGTCGAAGCGGGACGCAACGTAGACCGACTTGCTGTCCGCGCTCACAGCTACCCCGAAGGGGCCACTGAGCGCCGCCTGCGCGGGCACCGAGCAACCCGCCGCCGCCGTCTCGGCGAAGCAGCCTTGGAAGGTGAGGTTGCCGGTCGTCGGGTTGCGCCTGAAGTGGGAGATCGAGTTGTCGCCCTGGGAAGTGACGTAGACCGACCTGTCGTCCGCGCTCACCGCCACCCCGTGCGCACCGTCGAGTGCCGCCTGCGCGGGCACCGAGCAACCCGCCGCCGCAGTGTCGGAGAAGCAGCCTTGGAAGGTGAGCTGCCCGGTGACAGCGGAGGCGACCCCGGCTGCCAGCGCGATCGCACAGACGGCGAGCGCTGCGACCCATACGGGCTTCCGGGCCCACCGGCTCCCTCGGGCGAGCACCACCACATGATCGTCGCCGATCGCGCCGCCCTGGTCAACCCCCGGCTTTCAGGGAAACCGATGCCGTCCCCCTACCGCAGGTCGCGCCTACGATCCGATGCCTCGACGGAACCGGGTAGTAGGTTGGGTTGCCGCCCGCGACCTGCCGGCGTCTGCGACAAGATCACGCACGCACGCACGTGTAAAGCCAACCTCAGGTGGCCACACGGGACAACCAAGCGGCGAAATCCCGCTGCGGGAGTCCCGTCGCCCCGGTTAGGACGGCGCCCCAGCGATGAGCTTGACGTCCCGACGAAACCCCCTTCCCAGATGAAGCACTGGATACGGCGAGTGGTCGCGGCCACGGTCCCGATCTTGGTTGCCTTGGCGCTCGCTCCCACGGCCCTGGCCGCCACAAACCCCGCCGACCAGCCGCCCTTCGGCGGTGAGCCGATCCCGCCGCTGGTCGAGCGCTCGGGCGACGTGGCGCCGCCGGGGTTCCGGCTGACGCCGGTGGAGGCGATCACGATCGCCGACCACACTCCCGAGGTCTTCGACGAGCGGCTGGAGCGGAACCTGACCCCCGTGGCGGGGACGCGGGGGCCGGATCGCTGGGAGGTGACCTACTACGACGAGGGCGGCACGCCGCGGGCGCTGGTGGTGCTCGACGACTCCGGCGGGGCCGTGCTCGAGACCTGGACCGGCCGCCAGGTGGAGACGAAGCTCGCGCGCGGCTACGAGGACGCGGTCTCGGGCAATGTCAACGAGGCCTGGTTCTGGCTACCGCTGTGCCTCCTCTTCCTGGCGCCGTTCTTGGACTTCCGTCGGCCCCTCCGCCTGCTCCACCTCGACCTGCTCGCGCTGCTCGCCTTCAGCGTCTCGCTCTTCTTCTTCAACAAGGGCGAGATCGACGCCTCGGTGACGCTGGTCTATCCGGTGCTCGCCTACCTCCTCGCCCGCATGCTGATCGCGGGCTTTAGGCCGAGCGAGAGCCGCGAGCGGCTGCTGCCCGTGATGCCGCGGAGCTGGCTCGTGGTGGGGATCGTCGCGCTGGTGGCGGTGCGGATCGGCTTCGAGGCGAGCGACGGCCGAGTGATCGACGTCGGCCTGGCCGGCGTGATCGGCGCCGACCGGCTCGCCGACGGCGAGGACGTCTACGGCGAGGGGTCCTCCGACGGCCTGCCGATCCGCGGCGACGTCTACGGGCCGGTCAACTACCTCGCCTATGTTCCCTTCGAGCAGGCCCTGCCCTGGAGCGGCGAATGGGACGACGTGCCAGCGGCGCGCTACGCGGCGCTCGGCTTCGACCTGCTGACAGCCGCTGCCCTCTTCTGGCTCGGCCGCCGCCTGCGCCCCGGCGAGGAGGGATCGACCCTCGGTGTCTGCCTCTCCTTCGCCTGGCTGGCCTACCCGTTCACGATGTACACGCTCGGCTCCAGCTTCAACGACTCGCTTGTCGCGCTGCTGTTGGTGCTGACCCTCTGCCTCTTCGCCTCGCCGCCCGCCCGAGGCGCGATGGCGGCCCTGGCGGGGCTGACCAAGTTCGGGCCCCTGGCGCTGGCGCCGCTGTTCGCAGGCGGAAGCGGCGACCGCCGGCTGAAGCCGGTCCTCGCCTTCGCCATCCCCTTCGCGCTGGTCGCCGTCGCGGTGACGCTGCCGCTGCTGCCCGACGGCGGCATCTCCGAGCTCTATGACCGCTCCTTCGGCTACCAGGCCTCCCGCGGCTCGCCCTTCAGCGTCTGGGGCCTGGCGCCCTCGCTCGAGCCGCTTCAGACCGCCGCCAAGGCGTTCGCCGCGCTCTTCGCCGTCGCGCTCTTCTTCGTGCCCAAGCGCCGCTCACCTGTCCAGGTGGCCGCCCTGGCGGCGGCCGCGATCATCGCCGTCCAACTCGCCGCCCAGCACTGGTTCTACCCCTACGCGGTCTGGTTCGCGCCCCTCGTGCTGGCGGCGGTCTTCGCCTCGCAGCGCGGTCCCGAGCCCCCGGCCGGAGCCGGAGTGGCCGCACGCGGCTCCTGATCTCGTCCCGTTGGCCTAGAGCGCCCCGCCGGCGGCCTCGGGCGCCTGCGGGTCGTCGCCCTGATCGCCGAGCGCCTCGCGCGCCAGGAACTCCTCTACCAGCAGCGGCGTGTCCTTGGAGAGCTCGACGACGTTGAGCAGGTCGGTCATCGAGGAGACCTCCTCCACCTGCTCCTTGACGAACCAGGTGAGGAACTGCTCGGCGCGGTAGTCACCCTGCTCGCGGGCGAGGGCAAAGAGGTCGCCGATCTCCGCGCTGACCCGCTTCTCCTGCTCGAGTGCCATCTTCACCGGGCCGGCGAGGTCGTCGTAGCGCGTCTGCTGGGACTTGATGTCGGGGATCCGCACCTCCTCGTCGGTGTCGAGCAGATACTGGACCATGATCATCGCGTGGTTGCGCTCCTCGACCGCCTGGCGGTAGAAGAACGCCGCCAGCCTCGGCAGGGTCTCGCTGTCGTAGTAGACCGCGGCGCCCACGTACTGCTGGGACGCGCCGAACTCGTTTGAGATCTGCTCGTTGAGGGCGTCGGCGAAGCTCTTCTCGGCCATCGGGCTCCCTTCGTTCGCGGGCGGGGTGGGCCGCAGGCTAGCCGTCCCGGCGAACGCCGGTCGCTAGCGCCACCGGAAGCCCGTTTCGCTCGGCGCCGGCTCGAGCGGGCTGGAGGGCAGGCCGGGCTCGGTGCCGGCCGTGTTGTAGCCCGCCGGCGCCACGTCATTCGGGGTGTCGGGGTGGAAGATCGAGGCCAGGTACTGGATCTGCCCCCGCCCGGGGCCGAGTTCCCACTGGCCGCCGCCGTAGGCGCCGATCCCCTCGCTCTCGCAATGGTCGTAGGCCGCGAACAGCTCCCGCAGCGGACCGAAGCGGGAGGGCTTGATGTTGACCATCTTCGGCTTCCACGGTTGTGACTCGATGTCGGCGACCGAGTGGATCGGAGCGTCCCAGGTGACTCGATCGGCGACGGGATCGAGGATCGGCCGGGTCTCGTCGTTGACGTCGGGGTCCTCGAGCCAGGCTTCGGGAAAGGCCTCGATCAGCTTGCGGTAGAGCTCGGAATCGGTGTCCACGTCCACCGGCGTTCCCTTGTACTGGCCCTTGAGGTCTAGCGAGTCGACCGCTCCGGTCTCGACCAGCTCGGCGATCAGATCGTCAGTCCAGTCGTTGGTCGGGTCGAGCTTGAAGCGGAGGGTGGGGTAGATCTCGAGTCGCTTGCGGACCGGTTCGATCGTCGACGGCTCGTCGGAGCCGGGCGCCGTCAGCCGCATCGAGACGACGAAGGTGACCGGCCGCGGCTCCCGCTCGAGGACCTCGTGCAGCGTGCGCCCCGACTGGCGCAGGGCGAGATCGAGCGCGGCGCTCTCGAAGGCCCAACGCCGGTAGTTGCGAGAGACCTCCCGCTCGGGCGGCGCCGGGAACAGGTCGAGCCCCTCGAGCAGCTCGGAGAGGCTCGCGATCGTGTGCTCGCCCGCCAGCGGCTGCACGGCTCCCGCGTCCCGGAGGGCGATGTGGTCGAGCGCGTCGTAGACGACGTCCTCGCCGATCCCCTCCTCGCCGCCGCCGTGAAGATGGACCACCGTGGAGAGGCGATCGAAGCCGGGCGTCTCGAAGGAGAGCCCCTCGAGCTCGTAGGAGTCGATCCGCAGGGGGATCTCGGCGATCCGGTCGAAGCTGCTCACGGACGCGCCAGGCTAGCCCATGATCGTCGGCGGGCTCCGAGGAGGGATAGGCTCAGCCCGTCCGACAGCCGCGAAGAAAGGGGAACGATGGCGGAAGAGCTGAGCGCCGATGCCGGCAAGGGCCTCAAGGCCCTGGGCCTCAACTGCACCTTGAAGAAGTCGCCCGAGACCTCGCACACCGAGGCCCTGATGAACCGGGTGCTCGGCCTGCTGGAAGAGCACGGGGTGGAAACCGAGCTGATCCGCCCGGTCGACTACGCGATCAAGTTCGGCGTCAGCTCGGATGAGGGCGACGGCGACGAGTGGCCGCAGGTTCTCGACAAGATCCTCGCCGCCGACATCCTGCTGATGGGGATGTCGATCTGGTTCGGGGTGCGTTCCTCGGTCTGCCAGATGGTGATCGAGCGTCTCGACGGCACCTACCAGGACGCAACGACGTCGGCCAGTACCCGCTCTACAACAAGGTCGCCGGCGTCGTCGTCACCGGCAACGAGGACGGCGCCCACGCGAGCGCCGAGACGACCCTGTTCAACATGACCCACCTCGGCTGCGTCGTCCCGCCCAACGCCGACACCTACTGGGTCGGGGACGCCGGGCCCGGGCCCGTCGTACCTCGACGCCGGCGGCCCCGAGCATCCCTACACGCAGCGGACCAGCTCCTGGTGCGCGCACAACCTGCTGCACATGGCGCGGATCATGCGAGACAACCCGATCCCGCCGATCGGCAACACCCTCGAGGAGCACGGAGGCGATGCGGTTCACGGGGGCTAGGCACGCGCCCGCGTGAGGCAGCTCAACTTCATCGAGAAGGGCAGGTTCGAGTGGCATGACGCCGCCGAGCCGCGCCTCGAGGGCGACGGGGAGGCGCTGGTGCGGCCGGTCGTGGTTGCCACCTGCGACCTCGATCTCTGGCTGGCGCGCGGGAGGCTTCCCTTCAGGGGCCCCCTCCCGTTCGGCCATGAGGGGATCGCCGAGGTGACGGACGTCGGCGATGCGGTCTCCTCGCTGAAGCCGCGGCGACCTCGTCAGCGTCCCCTTCCAGGTCGCCTGCGGCGAATGCCCGACCTGCGCGCGCGGCCACACCGGCAACTGCGAGCGAGTCGAGCGGATGGCGACCTACGGCCTGCCGATCGGCGCGAACTACGGCGGGTTCCTCAGCGACTCGGTTCGGGTGCCCTTCGCGGACGCGATGCTGTTGGCGGTACCCGCCGGCATCGATCCCGAGGCGATCGCCAGCCTCTCCGACAACATCCCGGATGCGTGGCGCGCCGTCGGACCTCAGCTCGACGCCGAGGCCGGCGCGCCGGTGCTGGTCTGCGGCGGCGCCGGGTCGATTGCCCTCTACGCCACGGCGATCGCGGTCGCGCTGGGCGCGGAGCGGGTCGACTTCGCCGGTGGGACAGCCGAGCAGCGCGAGCTGGCCGAGCGCCTCGGGGCCAACCTGCTCGACGACGAGTTCCCGCCGCGGCTCGGCCCCTATCCGATCACGGTGGACTTCAGCGGGACGCACGAGGGCTTGGCCTGCGCCCTGCGATCGACCGCGCCGGAGGGGATCTGCACGGTCAACGCGATCTACTTCGAGGAGGCGACTCCGATGCCGATGCTCGAGATGTACACGAAGGGGATTCGCGTCCACACCGGGCGCGTTCACGCGCGTCCGGCGATGGAGCCGGCGCTCGATCTGGTGCGCGCGGGAAGCTTCAAGCCCGAGCAGGTCACCGGCGAGAGGGCGAATTGGGACGACGCCGCCGACGCCATCGAAAATCACAGCTCGAAGCTGGTTATCAGCCGCTAAGCGCCCGCCAGGCCGCTCTCCTTTCGAGCGGCGGCTATGCCGCCGCGACTAACGCGGGGCGGCCGCTCGCGGGCGCGACTTGATGGCGAAGCCGCGCTCAGCAGGCGCCGCGACCGCCGGCCGGCGGGCGCAGCCGGCAGATCCGCGTGGTGTTGAGCAGCGCCCGCACCGAGTCCGGGTGCGCCCAGTAGAGGAAAGCGCCTCCGCCGCGCCGCAGCGCGCGCCGGGTGCACTTGGAGGCGAGGCCCGGGGCGACGCTGGTCACCGGCATCGAGGCGTCAGGGTCAGGGGTGTTGCTGAAGGAGATCTCCAGCCCGAGGTTACGGGCGCTCGCCCGCGGTTTCACCCGGACCTTGCGGAACCTGGGCTTCTTCTTCCCCTTACCCGGGAGCCGCTTGCGCCGCGGCGGAGGGGTGTACTGATGAAGCAGGCCCGCGGCCACGAGGTCGAAGCTGTCGGGCCCCGACTGGCAGAAGCCCTGGGTCTGGATCGCCTGGAATCCGTCGCGTCGCCCGCGGATCGCGTGGTTGCGGCGATCCGCCGTCTTCGCGATCAGCCCATAGTCCCAACCCGCGTAGGTGGCCGGGACGACCCCGACGCGCCTGCCGTGCGGAGACGCCACGGCTGACGATGACTTGGCGAGGCGACCAAGCCGCTTGCCGATCCTTCCGCGCGCGACCCCGAAGCTGCTGCTCCAGGCGGGAGTGGATCGGGTGCGGCTGTGGTTCCAGTCGCCCAGCTCCCAGTCGAGCATCAGCGCCGAGACCTCCGGGATATCGATCAGCGCCGAGGCGTAGCCGGGGCGGCCGGGCCGAGAGCCGAGCCCGTTGAGCGCGATGATCCGGTTGCAGGGAAGGCTCTGGTGAAGCTCGGCGACGATCGTCTCCCACTCCGCCGGCGTGGAGCCCGGGTAGCGGGTGTTGACGACGAAGACGTCGCGCCGCCGTATGCGGCCCCGGAGGCCGCCCTGTTGCTCGTTCGGATCGACGTAGGTGGCGACGTTGACCTCCTTGTTGACCCGGAGCAGCATGGTGAAGCGCTGGGGCCCCGTGCCCGGCGGGCTGAGCGACTTCGGAGCCGGAGGGCAGGCGGTGGGCGCGGGGGTCGCCGCCGCGGGCTTGGCGCGCGGATGCGGCCGCGGCGAGGGCGATGGTGGCGAAGGCGATGATGGCGAGGGCGGCGGTGACGAGGAGGCCGGTGGTCGAGCGCCCTCCCGGCGCGCGCTCCCGGATCCGGGGGTGACTCAGCAAGCTCGCTCTCCTCGCGAGGGAGGCCGCAGGCGGCAGATCGCGGGTCTCTCGAGCAGGGCGCGGATCGAGTCGGGATGAGCCCAGTACAGGAAGGCGCCCGCGCCGTGCGCCAGCCCCGCCAGCGTGCAGCTCGCGGCCAGGTCGGGCCCGACGCTCTGCACGGGCAGCGGGGCGTGGGGATCCGGCGTGTCGCTGAACGAGACCTCGAAGCCGAGGCTGAGGGGGTTCGCCTTCTGCTTCGGGCGCGCCTTCCGTGGCGCCCGGCCGTTGAGCGCCCAGACCTGGTACTGGCGGCGAATCCGCAGCACCTCCTCGCCGAAGGAGCGCGAGCCCGCCTTGCATAAGCGCTGGCTCTGGACCGCCTGGAAGCCGTCACGTTCGGGCGCCACCGCACGGTTGCTGTCGTCGATGGTCTTCGCGATCAGGCCATAGTTCCAGCCGTGGTAGACGCCCGGGACGAGGCCGACCGGTCTGGCCCCGGCACCGATCAGCGCGGCCACCGAACGGGCGAGCGGGCCGAGCCGTTCGGCGATCCGGGCTCGGGAGAGCTTGAAGCCGTAGTCCCAGGGGGGCGTCGACGGCGAGCTGTCACGCGCCCAGTCGCCGGGCTCCCAGTCGAGCATGAGGGCATGGACGCGCGGGTCCCCGGCGAGCGCCTGCCAGTAGCCGGGCAGGCCGGGCGTCGAGCCGAGCCCGTTGAGCGCGATCACCCTGTTGCAGGGAAAGCTCGTGCGCAGCGCCGCCACCAGCGAGGCCCACTCCGCCGCCGGCGAGCCGTCGAAGCGGGTGTTGACCAGGAAGACGTCGCGATCGCGAATGCGTTCGCGCAAGCCGCCCCGCGCCTCGGTGGCGGCGTACTGGGCGACGTTCTCGAGCTTGTTGACCCGGAGCAGCATGGTGAAGCGGCGGACCGCGACGCCGCTCGGGGCGAGCGCCTTCGGGCGCGGCGCGCAGTGGGGGCGGGCGGCGGTGACGCTCGGAGGCGCGCCGAGCATGCATCCGGCGGCGAGCGCGCAGACGAGGGCGGGCGCGATCCACCGGGAGCGGTGCTCGCGGCCCGGGGTCACTCCCTCACGACCCGAACCGTGCGCAGGGAGCGGTCGCTGGCGCCGCGCACCTGGCCTCCGTGTGCGATCGAGTCGGCGATGTAGGTCAGGGTGGGGCCTGTGAGCCGCTCGCCGGGCAGGACGTTGGGCACCCCGGGGGGATAGGCGGCGAGCGACTCGGCGGCGATGCGTCCCTCCGCCTGGTCGAAGGGGACGACTTCCTGCGGACCGAGGAAGGCCTGCCGGGGGGACCGCTCCAGCGGTCCCCAGGGGGGCGGCTCGGCGAAGGGCCGGCGCTGCTCGGTGTCCGCCGAGACCCGCTCGGTCGCGTGCCGCAGGGCGGCCACCAGGCGCTCGGCCTCCGGGGCCGCGCGCTCTCCCATGCCGAAGGCGGCGACGACCATGTTCTCCGTGAACATCTCCAGGTTGATGTCGTCTTGTCGTGCATCAGGTCGGCGATCCGATGGCCGGTCGCGCCCGGTCCCGCGCACGTCGACCGCGAGCCGCATCGGGTCGTAGCCGTGGACGCTCGGGTGCTCGGTCATGCGCTCGTCGACGACGTCGAGGCCCGTCGATCTCCCTGATCGCGGCGCGGGTCCGCTCGAGGGTGCTCGAGCGTCTCCGTCGAGCAGCTCCTGGCCGCGGGTGGCCGCCATGCGGCGGGTGGCGTCGAGCGAGGCGGTCAGCAGGGCGCTGGGGCTGGTGCTCTCGATCAGCGTCACCGAGCGGTCCACCACCTCGGCGTCGACGAGCTCGTCGCTGCCGAGGTGGAGGATCGCCGACTGGGTCAGGCTGCCGACGATCTTGTGGATGCTGGTGAGGACCAGGTCGGCTCCGAAGCTGAGCGCCCCGGCGGGCAGCGAGTCGTGGAAGTACAGGTGCGAGCCCCAGGCTTCGTCCACCACCAGCGGCACCGCGCGGGCGTGGGCCACCTCGACCAGGCCACCGATGTCGGCCACCGCGCCGAAGTAGGTCGGGGAGACGACGATCGCCGCCACGGCCTCCGGCTCCGCCTCGAGCGCCTCCGCGAGGCCGTCCGGCGTGACGCAGTGCGCGATGCCGAGCTCTGGGTCGAGCTCGGGTTGCGCGAACCGGGGCCGGGCGCCGGAGAGCACCATCCCGTCGATGATCGAGGAGTGCACGTTGCGCTGCACGACCAGGCGTGGGCCCTCGCCCGAGGGAAGCGAGACGTCGCTGTGCGCCAGCGCCAGGCAGATGGCGTGGTTGCCGCCGGACCCACCGTTGACCAGGAACCACGAGCGCTTCGCCCCCCAGGCGTCGGCGGCGAGCTGCTGGGCCTGCTCGAACGGCGTCGGGTCCGGCGGAGGCACTTCGATTCCCGGAAGCCCGCCGGGCACGTCCAGCTCCAGCGCCTTCTCGCCGAGCGCCTCCAGCAGCTGCGGGTCAGCCCCGATGCCGCCCTTGTGGCCCGGGACGTGCAGCCGAGCCGGATCGCGCCCGACGTAGCCGAGAATCGCGTCTAGGTAGGGAGCCTGGCTCTGGTCGGTCACTCCGGCGGGCCGCCGGCGTACTCGGAGTAGGGGTACCACCATTCCTTGGGCGCCAGCTCGCTCTCGATGTGGGCGTGCTTGGTCTCCTGGAAGGCCTCGAGGCCCTCGCGGCCGAGCTCTCGGCCCAGACCCGACTGCTTGAAGCCGCCGAACGGGCCCGCGTCGTTGTCGGTGAGCGGGTCGTTGAACCAGACGGTGCCCGCCTTGACCTCGCGCATGCAGCGCAGGATCGTCTTGAAGTCCTGGGTGTAGATGTTGGCGCCCGAGCCCGAAGGGGGTCGAGTTGGCCAGCTCGATCGCCTCGTCGAGGTCCGTGACCGGGACCAGAGGGGCGACCGGGCCGAAGGTCTCCTCGCGCAGCAGGTCGGTCTCCCTGGGGGCGCCGGTCACCACGGCGGGGGCGAAGAAGTGGCCGTTGCTCTGGCCGCCGGCGTCGCCGCCGACGACCACCTCGGCGCCGGCGGCGACGGCGGCCTCGACCTGGTCGGCGACCTTCTGGCGCTGGGGAGCGGAGACCATCGGGCCGATGTCGGTGCCGCTCTGCAGCGGGTCGCCGATCACCAGGCCCTTGGTGTAGTCGACGAAGGCGTTCAGGTAGTCGTCATAGACGTCGTTCATCACGTAGAAGCGCTCGGCTGAGGTGCAGACCTGGCCGGCGTTGAGGAAGGCGGCCCAGGCGCCTCCCTTGGCGGCGGTCTCGATCCCGTCCGCCACGTCGGAGCAGACGATGAAGGGGTCCTTGCCGCCCATCTCCAGGTTGATGCGGGCGACGCGCTCGATGCAGGCGCGCGCGACCTTCTTGCCGGTCTCCACCGAGCCGGTGAAGGCGACGCAGTCGACCCGCGGGTCCTCGCAGATCGCAGGCGCCGACGTCGCCGGCCCCGGCGACGATGTTGACGACGCCGTCGGGGAGGTGGTCGAACAGCGGGCCCGAGCATCAGCGTGGAGAGCGGCGTCAGCTCCGAGGGCTTGCAGACGACCGTGTTGCCGGCCGCCAGGGCCGGCGCCAGCTTCCAGCCGAGCAGCAGCAGCGGGTAGTTCCAGGGGACGATGCAGCCGACCACCCCCAGCGGCTCCTTCAGAACCAGGGAGAGCTGGGTCGACTCGATCGAGGGGATCACCCGCCCGGCGGAATCCCGCCCGATCTCGGCGTAGTAGTCGAGCGCGGCGACCGTCCAGCCGATCTCATCGGCGTTCTCCACCCGGGGCTTGCCGCCCTCGAGCGTCATGGCCTCTGCCAGCTCGTCCGTTCGAGCCCGCATCCTGGCTGCGAGGGCGTGCAGCATCTCGCCGCGCTCCACCGCCGGCGTGCGGCCCCAGTCAGGAGCCGCGTCGCGGGCGGCGGCGATCGCCGCGTCGAGTTGCTCGGAGCTCGGCGTCCCCACCTTCGCCACCGTCTCCTCGGTGAAGGGGTTCTCGACCTCGATCGGGTCACCCTGACCCTCCACCTGCTCGCCGTCGATCAGGAGCCGTGTCTCGAGCTCAGGCATGGGCGCGATCGTATCCGCAGAACGGCTTTGCCATCAGGTCGAGCCACGGCGGGTGGGCGACCAGGGGGAGAAGGAATCCGACCGCCCGTACGGCCGCCTGCTGCCAATCCCAGCGGCAAGCAGACCGAGACGGCATTGGATGGGCGGGCGCCGGAGAAGGAGTCCCGAGCGCCCGCCCGCTGCCTCGACTCGATCTTCGAATACCCGTCCTCAATGCGTGCAAAACGTCGGGTTCCCACCCGGCCAGCGCGGTTTCGCACGAGCCCCGGGGACTCGCCTACGCTTCGACGGCTTCCTGGTCGGGACGCACGGCGGCGAGCCTCTCGGCGCGCCGCTGCTGCAGCACTGTGAACACCATCGCCAGCACCGTGAGCGCGAAGAGCATGGTGGCGATCACGTAGACCTCGACCGGGATGCCGCGCTGGGCCGCGCCGAAGATGTAGAGCGGGAAGGTGACCGTCTGGCCCGAGTTGAAGTTCGAGATCACGAAGTCGTCGATCGAGAGCGCGAAGGCGAGCAGGGCGCCGCCAACGATGCCGGGCATGATCAGCGGCAGCGTGATCTTGCGGAACGTCGTGAAGGCATTCGCGCCGAGGTCCTGGGCCGCCTCCTCCAGGCTGCGGTCGAATCCGATCAACCTTGATCGCACCACGATCACCACGAAGCTGATGCAGAACATGACGTGGGCGATCAGCAGCGTGTTGAAGCCGAGATTCACGCCGTAGACAAGGAACATGGAGAGCAGCGCGGCGCCGATCACGACCTCCGGCGTCGCCATCGGGATCACGATCAGGAAGTTCGAGGCTCGCCGGCCGAGGAACTCGTAGCGAACCAGCGCCAGGGCGATCAGCGTCCCGAGGATGGTGGAGATGATCGTCGCCAGCGCGGCCAGCCTGAGGCTGGTGAGGAGCGCCGTGGTCAGCTCCTCGATCTGGAAGGGGTGGGACCAGTGGTCGAGCGTGAATCCCTCCCAGGTGAAGTTGAACTTGCCCGCCGGGTCGTTGAAGGAGAAGACGATGATCAGGACGATCGGGATCAGCATGTAGGCGATCGCGAACCCCGCGTAGATGTTGATCCCGTGCTCGCGCAGCCACCTCCAGGCCCGCGCGAGAGCAGAGCCGCGACGAGCGGTCGGCGCCGACGAGACGGTGGTGGCGGCGTGCGCCTCCATCAGACCTTCTCGGCCTCCTCGCCCATCAGCGCCTCAGAGCCGGCGAAGCGGATGTAGACGAAGACGATCACGAAGATCGTCGCCATCAGGATGAAGGAGAGCGCCGCCGCGAACGGATGGTCGTTCTGGTTGATGTACAGCGACTGGATCACGTTGCCAACCATCGCCTGGCTCGTTCCCCCGAGGAACTGGGCGTTGATGTAGTCGCCGGTGGCGGGGATGAAGGTGAGCAGCGTGCCGGCGACGATGCCCGGCACCGACAGCGGCAGCGTCACCCTGAGGAAGGCGCTGCGCGAGGATGCGTAGAGGTCCTTGGCGGCCTCGATCAGCGACTCGTCGATCGACTCCAGCCGCGCGTAGATCGGCAGGATCATGAAGGGCAGGAAGTTGTAGGTGAGGCCGGCTATCACGGCCCCCGTCGTGGCCAGTACCCGGCCATTGTCGGCGACCAGGCCGACCGCCTTCAGCGTGTCGACCACCACCCCGTTGTCGCTGAGGATGGTCTCCCAGGCGAGGGTGCGGATCAGGTAGGTGGTGAAGAAGGGCGCCACCACGGCCAGCAGCAGGGCGTTCTTCCACCTGCCGCCGCGGAACGCGATCGCGTAGGCGAGCGGGTAGGCGATCAAGAGCGCGATCGCGGTCGCCGCCGCCGAATAGGTGAAGGCCCTGAAGAACTGCTTGTTGAACTCGTTGAAGGCGTCGGGGAAGTTGGAGAAGCTCCAGGTGAAGGTGAAGCTCGGGGAAGGTGCCGCTCTCGAGCGAGACGTAGCCCATCAGGAACATGGGCACGACGAAGAAGAGGACGAGCCAGAGAAGGCCCGGCCCGAGCAGGGAATAGGGGATCAGGCGGCGACGGGTCACGGTCGAGATCCGCTCGATCCGATCTCCGCCGCCGCCTCGATTCCCGGAGCCATCCTCAGCCGGTCAGCAAGCCCTGGAACGCCCTGTTGACCCGCTGCTCCTCGTCGCCCGTAAGGCTGGGCTCGTCCGAGCACTTCTTCGTGAACTGATCGGAAGGGAAGATCAGCGGGTCGTTCACCAGGTCGGGGTGGGTCTTCTTGAACAGGTCCTGGACTCCGTCCACCGGCGTCACGTAGTTGACGTACGCCGTGATCTGGGCCTGGTTCTTGGGGTCGTAGACGTAGTTCATCCACGCCTCCGCCGCCGTCGGGTTCGGCGCCCCGATGGGGATCACCATGTTGTCCGAAAACAGGGTGCAGCCCTCGGTCGGCATCCGGAACTCGATGTCCGGGTTGTCTGCCTGCAGCTGCACCGCGTCGCCGGACCAGCCGATGATCGCCGCGGCGTCGCCATTGGCCATGTCACGTGTGTAGTCGTTGCCGGTGAAGCGGCGGATCTGCCCCGAGTCGGCGGCGCTCTTGATCTTGTCGATCGTGTCGATCCAGTCCTGCTCGGTGGCCTTGGCCGGGTCGATCCCCGTGCACTTCATCACCAGCGGCACCGTGTCGCGCAACTCGTTCAGCATCTCGACCTGGCCCTTGTACTGGGGGTCGAACAGATCGCAGATCGAGTGCACGTCGGGGGCCAGCGATTTGTTGACGATCAGCCCGGTCATGCCCGACTGCCACGGCACCGAGAACTTCCGCTCGGGGTCGAAGGCGGGGTGGCGCAGGCTGTCGCGCAGGTTGGCCTCCACGTTGGGGATGCCCGACTTGTCGAGGTCCTGGAGGTAGCCGAGGTCGTACATCTTCTTGGCCATCCAGTCCGTCACCACGAACATGCTGCGGCCGCCGGACTCCCCCCTGGCCAGCAGCGGCTGGACCTTGCCGAAGAACTCCTCATTGGAGTTGATGTCCTCGATGTGGTGGGTCGTGATCCCGGTCGCTTGCTCGAAGTCAGGGACCGTGTTGGCGTCGATGTAGAAGGGCCAGTTGGAAATGGTCAACTCGCCGCTCGGCTTGCCCGCGAGCTTCACCGTCTCGACGTTGGCGCTGCCGCCGGTGCTGCTGCTGGAGCCGCAGGCTGCGAGCGCCAGCGCGACGACCAGGGCCATCGTCGTTCCCGCCACCGCTCTCAGTTTCTTGCTCTTGCTCAAGATCCTCTCCTTCGCTCGATCATGCTGTTGTGGCCTCGGCCGCTGACGCCTCCGCGCCGGCGCCGTTGGCGCTCGATTCACGCACCAGGTGCATGTGCTGCGGCGCCCATGACAGGCGCACCTTCGCTCCGCCCCCTGGGAAGCTCTGACGCTCCGCCTCGTCGGTGTTGGGGCAGAGCACGGTCATTCGCACGTCATCGGCCAGCTTCACGGTCATCTGGGTCGAGGTGCCGAGATAGAGCGAGCTCTCGACCACGCCCTCGACGCTGGGCAGCTCGCCGTTCGCCTTTTCCTCGACGCGCGCGATCTGCAGCTTCTCGGGGCGTACGACCGCGTGGCATCGATCGCCTGGCTCGAAGCCGTTGACCGCGGTGCCGACGCTGACCCCGCTGTCGAACTTCACCTTGCCCTGTGCTCCGGCCGATTCGACGGTGCCGGGCATCAGGTTGGAGACGCCGATGAAGCCGGCGACGAAGGTGGTCACCGGGCGCTCGTAGACTTCCTCGGGGTCGGCGATCTGCTCGACCCGGCCGCGGTTCATGACCGCGATCCGGTCGGACATGGTCAGCGCCTCCTCCTGGTCGTGGGTGACGTAGACGAAGGTGATCCCGACCTCGCGCTGGATGCGCTTCAGCTCCACTTGCAGGCCCTTGCGCAGCTTCAGGTCGAGCGCGCCGAGAGGCTCGTCGAGCAGCAGCACCTTGGGCAGGTTGACCAGGGCGCGGGCCAGCGCCACCCGCTGCTGCTGGCCGCCGGAGAGCTGGGCCGGGCGCCGGTTGGCCTCCTGCGCCAGCCCGACCCGATCGAGCTCGGCGGTCACGCGGCGATCGATCTCCTTGCCGTCGACGCCTTTGCGGCGCAGGCCGAAGGCGACGTTCTCCTTCACGCTCAGGTGGGGGAAGAGCGCGTAGCTCTGGAAGACGGTGTTGGTCGGCCGCTTGTAGGGAGGCAGGCCGACGACGTCGTCGCCGTCGATCAGCACCTGGCCCGCCGTCGCCTCCTCGAAGCCGGCGATCATTCGCAGGGTCGTGGTCTTGCCGCAGCCGCTCGGCCCCAGCAGGGTGAAGAACTCGCCCTGCGCGAAGGCGATGCTGATGTCGTCCACCGCGACCACGTCACCGAACCGCTTGGTGACGGAGCGGAGCTCGACACTCGGCTGTGCCGCCCTTCGCGCTATCCGCTGTCTCACTCACTCCCACTACCTAATTCAATGTAGCGCGGCGGCCGCCTCGCCAGGTACGGGGTCACGCTCGGCCTTGCTCCAAGCCAACCGCCTTAGGCCCGCACCACCAGCACGGGCGTCTCGGAGAGCTGCACCAGCTTGTTCGGCGTCGAGCCGAGGATCGCCCCCTTCAAGGGGTGCTCGCCGTGGCTGCCGACCACGATCATCCGGGCGTCGCGCTCGGTGGCGACGCTGACTCAGGGCATCGTCGGCGTCCTCGTTCACCAGCTCGATCTCGGCCTTCGACCTTCGGCCTCAGCCGCCGCCTCGGCGGCCTCCTCGGTCACCTTCTCGCCGAACTCCTTGACCGCCTCGCGCTGGGCGGGAACCTCGCCGCCGCCGTAGCCGCCCGGCGCGTAGCCGAAGACGATCACCAAGCTCTCCTTCTAGCTCCTTGGCCAGTCGATCGCCTCGTCGAGCGCGGCCTTGGAGCAGTCCGAGCCGTCGTAGCCGACGACGATTCCCTTCGTGTCCTTCCTGTCAAGATCATCTCTCCCTCCTCAGTCCTCCATCGTCGAGGCTTCGCCGACCACGTTCCCCTCGAGGATGCCCGGGATCGGCGGTCTCTGGCTTGCGCCTGAAGAACTTCGGATAGGCGATGTTCGCGCAGCACCAGCAACGGCAGGCCGACGAGCGAGCATGCCGACGCCGATCAGCGACGGCCGCGCCGATCCCGAACAGGCCCCCCGAGTAGGCCGGATCCAATGGGTAGTTGTCGATCAGGGCCTTGACGAAGATCCCGGTGAGCATCAAGCCGCCGAGGACCGGCGCCACGCCGACCATGACGAAGTTCTTGAAGCTCTTGAACAGCTCCTTGCGGTAGTAGATCGCGCAGGCGAACCCGGTCAGCCCGTAGTAGAAGGCGATCTGGAAGCCGAGCCCGGTGATCGAGTTCCGAGAGCACGTTCTGGCTGATGTTGATGATGATCAGCGTCCAGACCAGCGAGACGCGCGCCCATCAGCAGGGTCGAGACGTCGGGCGTCAGGTAGCGCGGGTGGATCCGGCCCAGCGACCTTCGGCGGATCGACCGAAGCGCGCCATCGAGAGCGTCGTTCGAGCGGTCGGCAGGATCGTCGTCTGCGTCGACGCCGAGGCCGAGGTCAGCACCGCGATGATCAGCAGCTTGTCGAGCGGCGAGCCGAAGCACGCTCGCCGCCGAGCGCGCTGAGCACGTCGTCGGCGTTCTGGCGCTTGAGCTCGTCGCGACCGTCGAAGGCCTGCGCGGCGACGGCGACCACCACGTAGATCAGGACCAGCAGGATCGTGCTCATCACCGCCGCCTTGCCGGGACCGTTGGCGCTGTCCTCGGACTCCTCGTTGACGCAGACGCCGCTGTCCCAGCCCCAGTAGATGAAGACGCCCGAGCAGGACACCCTCGACGAGCGCGGTCGTGCCGCCGGGGATGGTGAACGGGGAGAACCAGTCGAGCGCGACGTGGACCGAGTCCGGGCCGGCGGCTGCCCGCGTAGACCTTGATCAGGGCGACGACGGCGAAGATCGCCAGGGCGACGATCTCGGCGGCGAGCAGGAAGTACTGGGTGCGGGCGGAGAGCTCGATCCCGACGTAGCAGATCGAGGTCATCACCGCGATCCAGACCACCGCCGCGATGCTGATCGCGAACGTGTCGGTCGGCGCAGGCTGTCGAGGCCGAAGAGCAGGAAGGTGTAGACGCCGGCGATGTAGGCCAGCGCCGCCATCACGATGATGTCGGCGGCGACGATCGCCCAGCCGGTGAGCCAGCCGAGGCGTGGCCCCATCGCCCGCGTCACCCAGGTGAAGCTGGTGCCGCAGTCGGGGTCGGCCTTGTTCATGTAGTTGTAGGCCGCCGCGATCAGCAGCATCGGGATGAAGGAGACGATCATGCATCGCCGGTGCGTGCAGGCCCATCCCGGCGACGGCGACGACGAAGCCCAGGGTCGCCGCGAGGCTGTAGCCGGGGGCCGTCGAGGCGACGCCGATGACCAGGTTGGAGAGGTAGCCGAGCGCTCCCTTCTTCAGGCCCTTGTCGAGCCCTCCCGAGCTCCACCGGCGGACGCCGTGACCGCAGCACTCTCCATGCCTCTCCTCCTTCTCCCCCGGATCGGCCCGGGGATCGACGCTGTGGCGGCGAGGCTATACGGGTCGCGCATCTACCTGCAATTGGCGAAAGTCCAAACCCGGGCCGTCGACTTGTACGCGATGTACAAGGCGGGAATACCTCGTTTTGACTTATCTCCGGTTGCAGCGCCGCTCTGCGCGCAGATACCGTTGTACATGAAGGCGAGAACGAAAAGCGGAGGAGAGAATGGCGACAACCGGCGTTCAGGAGCGGACGGAGACCAGCGACGCGGGGCTGCAGGAGCTCGCGCGCCGCCACCTGTGGATGCACTTCACGCGGATGGGCGCGCTGGAGGCCGGCCACGAGGTTCCGGTCATCGTCCGCGGCGAGGGCTGCTACGTCTGGGACGAGCAGGGGCAACCGCTACCTCGACGGGCTCTCGGCGCTCTTCTGCGTCAATTCCGGCCATGGCCGGACTGAGCTGGGCGACGCCATGGCCGCCCAGGTCCGCGGAGCTCGACTTCGTCACCGTCTGGAACTTCGCCCACCCGAGGGCGATAGAGCTGGCGACCCGGATCGCCTCGCTCGCCCCCGGCGACCTCAACCACGTCTTCTTCACCAACAGCGGCTCCGAGGCGGTCGAGTCCGCGATCAAGCTGGCCCGCAACTACCACCGCGCTCGCCGGCAAGGGCCAGAAGCACAAGGTCATCGCCCGCGAGATCGCCTACCACGGCACCACGCTGGGCGCGCTCACCGTCACCGGCATCCCCGCCCTGCGCGCCCAGTTCGAGCCGCTGGCCCCGGGCGGCGTCCACGTCCCCAACACCGACAGCTACCGCTGGCCGGAGGACCGCGACCCGCTCTGGGCCGCCGACCAGATCGAGGAGCGCGATCGTCTTCGAGGGGCCCGACACGGTCTCGGCGGTGATCCTCGAGCCGCTGCAGAACGCGGGCGGCTGCATTCCTCCGCAGGAGGGCTACTTCCAGCGGGTGCGCGAGATCTGCGACCGCCACGACGTGCTGCTGATCTCCGACGAGGTGATCTGCTCCTGGGGGCGCCTCGGCCACTACTTCGGCTGCCAGCGCTACGGCTACCAGCCCGACATCATCACCACCGCCAAGGCGCTCACCTCCGCCTACGCGCCGATGGGGGCGATGATCGCCTCCGACCGCGTCTACGAGCCGTTCATGCGAGGGCAAGGCGATGTTCGCCCACGGCTCCACCTTCGCCGGGCACCCGGTTGCGGCGGCGGCCGCGATGGCGAACCTCGACGTGTTCGAGCGCGAGGACCTCTGCGGCCACGTGCTGGCCAAGGAGCAGGAGTTCCGCGCCGCCCTGGAGTCGCTCTACGACATACCGATCGTCGGTGACGTGCGCGGCGCCGGCTACTTCCACGCGATCGAGCTGGTCAAGGACAAGGAGACGAAGGAGAGCTTCAACGACGAGGAGTCCGAGGAGCTGCTGCGCGGGCTTCCTCTCGCGGCGAGCTCTACAGGCGCGGCCTGATCTGCCGCGTCGACGACCGCGGCGACCCGGTGGTGCAGCTCTCCCCGCCGCTGATCGCCGACACCGAGCAGTTCGAGGAGATCGTCGAGGTCCTGCGGCCCGTGCTGGAAGAGGCCTCGAAGCGAATCGTAGGCGCTGAATGCTCACCGTCAAGACGCTTCTATCCGAGCTCGACCTGAAGCCGGCCGCCGGAGGGGAGGCGACGGGCGACCGCCCGATCCGCTGGGTCCACATCTCCGAGCTGCGCGATCCGACCCCCTGGCTCTCGGGCGGCGAGCTGATGTTGACGACCGGGATCCAGCTCGACACGGTGGCTGCCCAGCGCGAGTTCGTCCGCCTGCTCGCCGACAGAGAGTCGCCGGCGCTCGGCTTCGGCACCGGCTTCGACGCACCAGAAGCACAAGGGGCTGCCGAAGGCCCTGGTCGCCGAGGCGGAGAAGCTCTCCTTCCCCCTCTTCGAGGTTCCCTACGAGATGCCGTTCATCGCGATCACCGAGGCGGCCTTCTCGCGGCTCGTCAACGAGCACTACGACGTGCTCACCCGTGGGCTCGCGATCAACGAGCGCCTGGAGCGTCTGGTGCTGGAGGGCGGCGGCCTGGAGGAGATCGCCCGCGAGATCGCCGCGGCCATGGGCGGCAGCTGCGTGGTGCTCGGCGTCCGGGGTGAGACCCTCGCGCAGGGCGGCCGGCGCCTGGCGGCCGAAGTGCTCGACTCGGTCAGGGAGGAGCTTCGCGAGCGGGGCTCGGGCGCCGCCCCGTTCGTTCCCCCGCCGCCGGAGTTGCGCAAGCGCGCGCTGGCCCACCCGGTGTCGCCCCGCGGAGGAGCCGCGGAGGCCTGGCTGCTCGTCGTTCGCCGCTCGGGCGAGCTGGGCGACTTCGAGCGGCTGATCGTGCAGCAGGGCGCGGTCGTGGTCGCCCTCGAGCTGATGCGACAGCGCGTCGCTCGCGAGACCGAGCGCCGCCTCGCCGGCGACGTGCTGGCGGGGGCGCTCTCCGGCCGCCTCGCGGCCGAGGACATTCGGGAACGGCTGGAGCCGTTCGGGCTTCGCGAGCGAGCCGCCGTGCTCGTCTTCAGCCTCGACGAGCCCGCCGAGCACGAGGAGACTCTCGAGCGCCACCTGGCCTCCAGCGGCCGGCAGGCGCTCGTCGCGACCCACCCGGCGGGCCGGCGCGAGCTGCTCTGCGCCGTGGTCGAGGTCCCCGACGGCGACCCGGTCGAGCTCGCGGCCGAGGCGCGGCGAGCGTTGCAGCGCAGCGCCGGTGAGGTCCGGGCCGCGGCCAGCCGGCCGAACGCGATCGACCGGGTCCGTCACTCCTTCCACGAGGCGCGCTGCGCGCTGGAGGCAACCGCGATCGCCAACGGCACGGCCCCGGAGGTCGCCTCCCACCGCGACCTCGGCGCGTTCACCCTGCTGCTCTCGATCCAGGACGCCGAGGCGCTGCGGCTCTACTGCGAGAGCGTGCTCGGCCCGATCGAGGGATCGGACCGCTACGGCAGCGAGCTGCTGCGCTCGCTGGAGGCCTTCATCGAGCGCAACGGCCACTGGGAGCGCGCCGCCAGCGATTGCTTCTGCCACCGGCACACGCTGCGCTACCGGATCAAGCGGATCGAGGAGCTCACCGGCCGCGACCTCAGCCGCGCCCACGACCGGGTCGAGCTGTGGCTGGCGCTGCGGGCGAAGGAGCTGGTCTCGTGAAGGTGGCCGTGCTCGGAGCCGGCGGGACGATCGCCCCGGCGATCGTCGCGCGACCTGGCCGAATCGGAGGAGGCCGAGAGCCTGGCGCTGCTCGACATCGATCTCGAGCGCGCCCAGAGGGTGGCCGACGACCACGGCGGCGGCAAGGCCGAGGCGCGCGCTCGCCGACGCGCACTCGGGCCTGGCCGACCAGCTCGCCGGCGTCGACGTGCTCGTCAACTCGGCTCACTACCCGGTCAACCTCGCCGCCATGGAGAGCTGCCTCGAGGCCGGCTGCCATTACCTCGATCTCGGAGGGCTCTACCACGTGACCGCGAAGCAGCTGGAGCTCTCGCAGCGCTTCAAGCAACGAGAGCGGCTCGCGGTGCTCGGTGCGGGCTCGGCGCCGGGCAAGACCAACCTGATGGCGGCCCAGGCGACACGCGAGCTGGGCGGAAGCGCGGACTCGATCTCGGTCGCCGCCGGCGGCCGGGATCTCGACCCTCCGGGGGAAAGTCGTTCCCCTACGCGGTCCGGACACTGATCGCGGAGATCTCGCGAGCCGCCGATGGCGCTCATCGACGGCGAGGCACGCGAGCTGCAGCCGCTGCAGCCGGGACCGACGGTCGACTTCGGCGATCCGATCGGCGAGGCGAAGACGATCTTCACCCTGCACTCGGAGGTGTTGACCTTCGGCGAGCAGCTTCGGGGCTGAGAACGTCACCTTCGCGCTCTCGCTGGCGCCGCAGGTGCTGGAGCTGGTCAAGGAGCTCGCCAGCGCCGAGCGAGGAGCGCGTCGCCGAGGTCGCGGACGCGGCCTCGCCACCCTCGCCGAACACCGTCTCCGTCGCACGTGGTGGAGGCGGTTGCGGGCGACCGGACCGTCCGCGCTCGCAGCTTCACGCCGCCGCGCGAGGAGCTGGGGCATCGGGCGGCGGGGTGCTCTCGACGGCGGTCCGCCGGCGGCGGCCGCCGTGCGACTGCTGGCGCGGGGGCGGATCACCGCCACCGGGGCGCTTCCGCGCCGAGAGCTGCATCGACCCCGAGGAGATGTTCGCCGAGCTCGAGAGCCGTGGCGTGCGCTTCGAGCTTCCACGGAGCCTCGTCCCGTGGCGGCCCGGGCTTCGACACCGGAGGCTGCCGCAGGAGAGGAGTCGTCGTGAAGGTTGGCGTTCCGACCGAGATCAAGGACGGACGAGTACCGCGTCGCGCTGACGCCCGCGGGGGCGCGCGAGCTCGTCGAGCGCGGCCACGAGGTGCTTGATCCAGGCCGAGCGCCGGCGAGGGCAGCGCGATCGGCGACGCCGAGTACGAGGCGCAGGGGGCGCGCATCGTCCCCGACGCCGAGAGCGTCTTCGCCGAGGCCGAGATGGTGCTGGGGGTGAAGGAGCCACAGCCCGAGGAGGTGAAGCTGCTGCGTCCCGAGCACACCCTGTTCACCTACCTGCACCTGGCGCCCGACCCCGAGCTGACCCGGGGCCTGTGCGACTCCGGCGCCACCTGCGTCGCCTACGAGACGGTCGAGGACGAGCAGGGCCGGCTGCCGCTGCTGGCGCCGATGAGCGAGGTGGCGGGCAAGATCGCCACCCAGGCCGGCGCCTTCTTCCTCGAGAAGCCGCTCGGCGGCCGCGGCATCCTGCTGGGCGGCGTGCCGGGGGTCGCCGCCGCCAACGTGATGGTGATCGGCGGCGGCGCGGTCGGCTTCAACGCCGCCTCGATCGCGATCGGGATGGAGGCGGACGTGTTCGTCTTCGACGTCTCGATCGACCGCCTGCGCGACCTCGACGTCGCCTTCGCCGGCCGGGCTTCGACCGTCTACTCCTCGACCCTCGCGATCGAGGAGATGCTGCCGCGCGCCGATCTCGTGATCGGCGCGGTGCTCGTGCACGGAGCCAGGGCGCCCCTACGTGATCCGGCGCGATCAGCTCAAGCTGATGCGAAAGCACGCGGTGCTGGTGGACGTGGCGATCGACCAGGGCGGCTGCTTCGAGACCTCGCACCCGACCACGCACGGCGACCCGACCTTCGAGGTCGAGGGCATCACCCACTACTGCGTCGCCAACATGCCCGGCGCGGTGCCGATCACCTCGACCTACGCGCTCACCAACGCGACGCTGCCGTACGTGCTGGCGCTGGCCGACCTCGGCGTCGCCGAGGCGGCGAGGCGCGATCCGGGCCTGGCCCTGGGCGTCAACGTCGCCAGCGGCAAGGTCACCCACCGGGCGGTCGCGGAGGCCGTCGGGGCGGACCACGTCCCCGTGAGTGAGATGCTTGAGCGGCACGCTCCCGCGCCAGCGCCCCTGACGGCGACGGAGCCGTCGCCAAGAAGGCGAGCGCGAGCAAGTCTTGACTTAGAGAAAGCGAAACGAGGAGGAGAGACCCAGATGGCAACAGCAACAGCCGAGGGCACCAAGGTCCTCGAGCTACAGAACATGATCGGCGGCGAGTTCTCCGCGCCCAGCTCGGGCGAGATGGAGGACGTCGTCAACCCGGCGAACGGCGAGGTCATCGCCCACTCGCCGCTGTCGAGCAAGGAGGACGTCGACAAGGCGGTCAAGGCCGCCCGCAAGGCGTTCGACACCTGGAGCAACACCACGCCCGGCGGAGCGGTCGGTGCTGCTGCTGAAGCTCGCCGACGCCTTCGAGGAGCGGGCCGAGGAGATCGCCGATCTCGAGGCGATGGACGCCGGCAAGCCGCGCGCCTCGGTGATCGAGGAGGAGGTCCCCCCGATGGTGGACCAGCTCCGCTTCTTCGCCGGCGCCGCCCGCTGCATGGAGGGCAAGGCGACCGGCGAGTACATGGAGGGCCACACCTCCTGGATCCGCCGCGAGCCGGTCGGAGTCGTCGGGCAGATCACGCCCTGGAACTACCCGCTGATGATGGCCGTCTGGAAGATCGGCCCGGCCCTGGCGACCGGCTGCACGCTGGTGCTGAAGCCGGCGGAGACGACGCCGGTGACGACGATGAAGCTCCTGGCGGAGATGTGCGCCGAGATCTACCCGGAGGGCGTCGCCAACTTCGTCGCGGGTCACGGCGACCCGGCGGGCGCCAGCCTGGTCTCCCACCCCGACGTCGACATGGTCTCCCTGACCGGCTCCCCGGAGACGGGAAAGTGGATCGCGAAGACGGCGTCGGACACGCTCAAGCGGGTCCACCTGGAGCTCGGCGGCAAGGCGCCGGTCGTCATCTTCGATGACGCCGACATGGAGACGGCGATGGAGACGATCGCCGGGACCGGCTACTTCAACGCCGGTCAGGACTGCACCGCCGCCACCAGGGTGCTGGCCAGCAAGAAGGTCTACGACGACGTGGTCTCCGGCCTCGCCGCGCAGGCCAAGGACTACAAGACCGGCGACACCTTCGATCCGGACACGGTGCTGGGACCGCTCAACTCCGAGCGCCAGCGCGACCGGGTCGAGGGGTTCCTCAAGGGCAAGCCGAAGGAGCGCCGAGATCGTGATCGGGGGCAACCGCCCCGACCTGCCCGGCTTCTTCCTCGAGGCGACGGTCGTCTCGGGGCCGGATCAGAAGGCCGAGATGATCCAGAACGAGATCTTCGGCCCGGTGATCACGGTGCAGCCCTTCGACGACGAGGCGAAGGCGATCGAGTGGGCGAACGGCACGCGCTACGGGCTGGCCTCATCGGTCTGGACCCGCGACGTCGGCCGCGCGCATGCGGGTCGTCCAAGGCGCTGCGGTTCGGCTGCGTCTGGATCAACGACCACATCCCGATCGTGGCCGAGATGCCGCACGGCGGCTACAAGCAGTCCGGCTACGGCAAGGACCTCTCGATGTACGCCCTCGAGGACTACACGACGGTCAAGCACGTGATGGCGTCTCTCGACTGAGGCGTGCGCCCGGCGCGCGGGTCCTGTCGCGCGGGGCCGGCATCCTGCGGGCAGAGTCGCTGTCCTCGGACGCCGGCCCCTCGCGCCACCCGCGCGAGCAGCGTCGTCGAGAGACGGAGCATCGACGCCAGGATCGCCGTGCGGTGTCCGTCGCCGCGAGGGATGTTCCAGGGTTCGTATGATTGACCACAAGATCAATTGAAATGACCGAAAGGCGGATCCCGTGACGGACCGGCTCCAGGAATTGGCCAAGCGGCACCTGATGCTGCATTTCTCGGACATGTCGTCCTATGAGGGACGGGACATCCCGCTGTTGGTCCGCGGCGAGGGCTGCCACGTCTTCGACGACGAGGGCCATCGCTACATCGACGGGCTCTCCGGCCTCTACTGCACCAACCTCGGCCACTCGCACGGCGAGGAGATCGGACGCGCGGCGGCCCAGCAGATGGCGACGCTTCCGTTCACCTCGAACTGGACCGTCGCCCATCCGCCCTCGGTCGAGCTGGCCGCTCGCATCGCGGGCCTCGCTCCCGACGGCCTCGAGCGGGTCTTCTTCACCTCGGGCGGGTCCGAGGCGGTCGAGTCCGCCTGGAAGCTGGCCCGCCAGTGGCACGAGGCCAACGGCCAGCCGCAGCGCCGCAAGGCGATCGCCCGCCACAACGCCTACCACGGGGTCACGCTCGGCGCCCTCTCCTTCACCGGCATCCCGGTCTGCCGCACCGCCTTCGAGCCGCTCGCGGTCCCGACGCACCACGTCTCCAACACCAACGCCTACCGCCACCCGCAGGGCGACGACGAGGAGGCCTTCTGCGCGGCGCTGCTGGCCGAGATCGAGGAGGCGATCGAATTCGAGGGCGCCGAGACGATCGCGATGCTGATCGCCGAGCCGGTGCAGAACGCCGGCGGCTGCCTGGTCCCCCCGAGCGGGCTACTGGCAGGGGCTGCGCGAGATCTGCGACCGGCACGGGATCCTGCTCTGCTCGGACGACGTGATCTGCGCCTTCGGCCGGATCGGCACCTGGTTCGGCGCGCAGCGCTTCGACTACACCCCCGACCTGATCACCTTCGCCAAGGGCGTTGACCGGCGCCCACTCTCGATGGGCGGCGTGCTGATCTCCGACAAGGTCGCGGAGCCCTTCCTGGACGGTCGCGCGCAGCTACCTCACGGGTTCACCTTCGGCGGCCATCCGGTCGGCGCCGCCGTCGGCCTGGCGGCGATCGAACCTGATCGAGCGGAGGGCGTCCTCGACAACGTTCGCGCCAACGAGCCGACGTCGCCCGGGAGCTGCTCGACTCGCTTCGCGACATCCCGATCGTCGGCGACGTGCGCGGCATCGGCCACTTCTGGGCGATCGAGCTGGTCCGCGACCAGAAGACGAGGGAGACCTTCGAAGGGCCCGCCGCCGAGTGGCTGCTCAAGGACGTGCTCTCCGAGGAGCTCTGGAGCCGCGGCCTGATCTGCCGCCTCGACGACCGGGCCGATCCCTTCGTGCAGCTGGCGCCGCCGCTGGTCGCCTCGGCGGACCTGTTCGAGGAGATCGCGGCGATCCTGCGCGAGGGCCTGGAGCGCGCCGCAGAGCTGATCGACGCGCACCCTCCCGCGGTCTCCCCGTCGATCTAGGCTCCCCGGAACCGCACGGCTACGCCTTCGCGGCCACCGCCGAGCGGCCGGCCGCGTCGGCGGGGCTCGGCTCGGCGCGCCGAACCACGGCGTCGAGGGCCAGGCACCCTTCGGCGTGGACGACGACCGGGTTGAGCTCGACCAGGGCGAGGTCGCGATCGAGCAGCAGGCGCCCCGCCGCCGCGGCCGTCTCGGCGGCAGCGGCGAGGTCGAGCGGCTCGCGGCCGCGGCCGCCGGTCAGCAAGGGCGCGGCGCGGAGCGAGCGGATCGCCGTCTCGACCCGGCTCGGGTCGGCGGGGAGCGGCACGATCGCGACGTCGTCGAGCGCCTCGGTCCAGACGCCGCCGAAGCCGACCGCCAGCGCGGGAACCACGCCGTCGCGGCGGGCGCCCACCAGCAGCTCGACTTCGGGCGCCGCCATCTCCTCGACCAAGCACCCGGGACTCGGCGGGCGCCTCGATCGCGTCGAGCCGGCGGTAAGCGGCGCGCACCTCGTCCTCGGAGCTGAGCGAGAGCGCCAGCGCGCCGGTGTCGCTCTTGTGCACCAGGCCCGGGGCCGACAGCTTCAGCGCCACCGGCACGCCCAGCTCGCGCCAGGCGGCCACGGCCGCGTCCTCGTCGGTCGGCGACGGTGCCGCGCGGGATCGCGATGCCCGCCTCGCGCAGCAGCGCCTTGGCGTCGGCCTCGTCGAGCCAGTCACCGCCGTCCCGCCTGGCGCCGGCCGCGGCCGAGGCGATCTCCAGGATCCGGTTCGGCCTCGCCGGGGGGCTGCCGCAGGGCTCGCGCGCAGGAGAGCGCGGTGCGCAGACCGGCCAATGCGGGCACTCCGCGGGCCGCGAGCTGCTGGGCGGCTGTGTCGTCGATCAGGTCGGGCAGGGTCGAGGCGACCAGCACCGAGGCGTCGGTGGCGGCGGCGCCCTCCACGATCCCCCTGCGGACGTCGGCCCAGCTCTCGGCGCCCGGCCCGAACAGCCCCGCGGGGTGGTCGTAGAGGACGAGCAGCTGATCGATCGCCGGGTCGGCCCCGACGATCCTGATCATCTCCCGCAGCTTGTCCGAGTCGCCCCAGATCAGCGCGGTGTAGTCGAGCGGGTTGCCGATGGTCGCCTCCGCCGGCAGCAGCTCCTCCAGTGCCGCCGCGGTCTCCTCGGCCAGGGCCGGCAGCGGCACGCCGATCCGCTCCGCCTCGTCCCCGGCGATCCCGGAGTCGCCTCCCGAGCAGGTCAGCACCGCCAGCCCGGCGCCCGGGCGCACCCGCGCCCGCGGCTCGGCCAGCGCCTTGGCCAGCTCCAGCAGCTCGTGGGGATCGCGCGCCCAGGCGGCTCCCGCCTCCTCGATCAGGGCCCGGAAGACGCGCTGGTCGCCGGCGACGGCGGCCGTGTGGGCGGCTGCGGCGCGGGCGCCCGCCTTCGAGGCGCCCACCTTGAGGACGGTCACCCCGATTCCGCGCGTCGGCGCAGGCGGCCAGCGCCTCGGCCAGCCGCGCCCCGTCGCCGTCGCCCTCGAGGAACATCGCCACCGAGCCGCAGGCCGTCCGCCTGCGCCAGCGCCGCCAGCCAGTCGCTGGCGTCGAGCACGGCCTGGTTGCCGGTGGAGACGATCGTGTGCCAGCGCAGGCCGCGGTGGGAGCCGAGCGCGTTGACCGCGAGGTTGCCGCTCTGGGAGATCATCGCCACCGGGCCGGGGCTCAGCGGCACGATCGAGTCGCCCCACATCGGCGCCCGGGCGCCGACCGAGTAGATGCCGTTGCCGTTGGGCCCGCAGAGCGGCAGCTCGTGGCGCAGGGCCGCCTCGCGCAGGGCAGCCTGCAGCTCGCGGCCCGGCCTCGACCTCGGCGAAGCCGGCCGAGATCACGATCGCCCCGCCGCAGCCGGTGGCGCCGGCCTCGTCGATCACCTCGGGCACGCCCGCCGCCGGAATGGCGACGACCACGGCGTCCACCGGCTCGGGCAGCTCGGCCGACCGAGGGGAAGCACTCGCGGCCGTGGACCTCGGTCGCGCTTCGGGTTGACGCCCCAGACCGTCCCCGGGTACTCGCTCGCCTCCAGGTTGCGCAGCACCAGGTCGGCGTAGGCGCCCGCGCGGTCGGTGGCCCCGACGATCGCGATCGAGCGGGGTTCGAGCAGCGGCGAAAGGTCCATGGCGTCGCCCGGTGTCTTGTTCGGCTTGGTCGGGTGCGTTCCGCCTAGTGAAGCATCCGCTCGACCCCGCGGCGCTCCAGGCCGCGCGCGACGATCAGCCGCTGGATCTCGCTGGTGCCCTCCCAGATCCGATCGACCCGGACCTCGCGCAGCAGCCGCTCGGCGACGTTGTTGCGCATGTAGCCGCGGCCGCCGAACGCCTGCACGGCGCGGTCGGCGCAGCGGAAGGCCGCCTCGCTGACGAACAGCTTCGCCATCGAGGCCTTGGCGTGCACGACCTTGCGGTCGGCGCCGCCGTCATACAGAGCGGCCACGGTCAGCGTCAGCAGTCGCCCCGCCGCCGCGTCGGCCGCCGAGTCGGCGAGGGGGAAGGAGACGCCCTGGTAGTCCCAGATCCGGCTGCCGCCCTGCTCGCGCTGGGTGGCCCAGGCGACGGACTCCTCCAGCAGGCGCGTCATCGCGCCGACGCCGCGGGCGGCGATGCCCTGGCGCTCCTCGGTGAACCAGGCCCGCTGCGAGGTCGTTGCCGTCGCCAATGCCGGCGACGACGGCATCCTCGGGCACCTCGACGTCGGTGAAGCGGATGGTCGGGTGGCCCTCCGGATAGTTGTGCGTGAACTTGGGGTCGTCGACGAACTCGATCCCCGGCAGGTCGGCGTCGACCAGGAACAGCGTCGGCAGCCTGTCGGCGCCGTCGATCACGTTGGCCATGACGATCAGGACCGAGGCGACGTCGCCCGAGGTCACGAACCACTTCTCGCCATTGATCCGCCAGCCCGCGTCGGTGCGAACGGCCGTCGACTCGATCCGCGAGGGGTCGGAGCCGGCGTTGGCCTCGGTCACGGCGTAGGCGTCCTTGAGCTCGCCGCGCAGCGCCGGGCGCAGGTAGCGCTCGGCCTGCTCGGGGGTGGCGTTGTGGAAGACGTTGTAGGCGTTCGGGACGTGCCAGTAGATGCCGTTGGTCGAGCGCCCGTACTGCTCCTCGACCACGGTCCAGTCGAGCAGCGACCAGCCCTGGCCCCCGTATTCGGGCGAGTGCTGTCCGCCGTTCAGGTTGGCCTCGATAGAGGCCGCCTTGATCCGGTCGATCTTCTCCTGGGGGAGCCGGCCGCCGTTCGCCTCGGCCTCCTCTTCCAGCGGGATGATCTCCTCGTCCACGAACCGGCGCCCGCGCTCCTGCAGCTCGGCGGTCTCGGGGGGCAGCTCGAGCGGCAGGCTCAGCTCCCTGGCTTCCATCGTCGTCGTCATGACGCTCCTTTCCGTGTTCCCGTCTTGGCGCGCTCGAGCAGGGCGCCGTCCCGCCCCGTCGACGGGGCGCGGCGGCCGGGCAGGCCCAGCTCCAGCGCGTGGTGGTTTGCGATCACGTCGAGCACCAGCTCGCGGGCGGACTCCAGCTCTGGGTCACCGTCCGGCGTCGCCTCGGCCAGCTCCAGCCCCTCGCGCAGCCAGGCCAGCCAGCGCCGGCGCGAGCCGCGCAGGACCAGGCTCTCGGCTCGCTCCCGCTCCGCCCGGATCCGGGCGGAGCCGGGCGCCCCGCCGGCGCGCAGGGTCGCGATCGCCGCGGGCAGGTCCCGCTCCGGTTCCGGGGTTAGCGACAGCCACACCTGACGCGCCGGGCTCGACATGGCGCGCACCGTAGCAGAATGATGCACTTGACTACAAAGTTAATATACTCCCCGAGCCCGGGAGGCACGCCAGGCAGCCCCGATAACGCGACGCGAGGAGAGCCGTGAGCGAGACCAGCACCCAGACCAGGACCGTGCCCCGCGACGACGGCGCCGCCGCGGGGGCGGTCGGGCCGGGCGCTCGACCCCGCCTACTACCTCGGGCCTGAGGCGCTCGAGCGCGAGCACGAGCGCATCTTCTCCCGCAGCTGGCAGTACGCCGCCCACATCGGCGACCTGGCCGAGCCCAACACCTACGTCACCACCACGGCGGGCGATCAGCCGGTGCTGATCGTGCGCACCGAGGAGGGCGAGTTGCGCGCCTTCCGGAACGTCTGCCGCCACCGCGGCTCCGAGCTGCTCACCGGAAGCGGCCGCTGCAAGCGGGCGCTTCGCTGCCGCTACCACGGCTGGACCTACGACTCGACCGACGGCCGCCTGATGGGCGTTCCCGAGCACCGCAACTACGCCGAGCTCGACAAGGCGACCCTGGGCCTGATCCCGGCCAGGGTCGAGGTGCTGGCCGGGTTCGTCTTCGTCAACCTCGATCCCGAGGCGACCCCGCTGGCCGAGACCACCGCCGGGCTCGCCGAGCGCCTCGAGCGCTACCGGATACCGGACCTGGCTCGCTTCGGCGTCAAGGGCGGCGGCGGCACCCAGCCGGCCAATTGGAAGATCGTGGTCGAGAACTACCTCGAGGGCTACCACGTGCCGATCGCGCACCCGGGCCTGATGCGCCTGCTCGACTACCAGCGCTACGACGTCTCCCTGCACGGGGGCTACGCCTGGTTCGAGGCCCCACTGCGCGACGCGCCCTCCTCCAACCGAATGGAGCGCCTCTACCAGCGGCTGGCGCGGCCGATGGACGGGCTCGACGACTCCGATCGCAACGTCTGGCGCTACGTCCTGATCTACCCGAACACCGCGATCGATCTCTACCCAGACCAGGTCAACGTCTGGAAGATCTCGCCGGAGGGCGAGGCCGTCACCCGCGATCGCTGGGGCTGCTTCCGGCAGGCCAACCCGGGGCCGGTCACCCGCCTGGTGCAGAGGATCAACCAGCGCTTCAACAACGAGGTCCTCGACGAGGACATCGATCTGGTCAGCGCCGTGCAGACCGGGATCCGCACGCACGGCTACTCGCCCGGTCCCCTCTCTGCCCGCGAGGCGGCCGTCGGCTGGTTCGCGGACCACGTTCGGCGCGACATCGACGCGCCGTCCGGCGGCTAGGCGCTCTGGCGATATGAGCGCCGAGCAGACGCGCGAGCGCATCCTCGAGGCGGCCTGCGACCTGATCGCCGCCGAGGGCATCGACGACGTTCGCATCGCCAGGGTCGCCAACAGGGCTGGCGCCTCGACCGCGCTGGTCCACCACTACTTCTCGACCCGCGAGGACCTGCTCACCGAGGCCCTCGCCCACGCCTTCGAGCTGGCGGCCGAGGAGCGGTTCGGAGAGGAGGTCGAGGTCGAGCGCTCGGCGTCGGCCGCCCTGGCGGCCGTGATCCTGCAGTGCCTCCCCGAGCCGGGAGCCAGGAGCGCGAGTGGGTGCTGTGGGTGGAGCTCTGGCTTCGCGCCGCTCGCGACCCCGAGCTTCGCCCGGTCGCCACCCGCCTGTACCGGCGCTACCACCGCTGGGCCGAGGAGGTGATCCGGGCCGGCGTCGAGCGCGGCGAGTTCGACACCGACGATCCCTCCCGGATCGCCGACCAGCTGATCGCGCTCACCGACGGCATGGGGGTCCGGGTGCTGCTCGAGGACCCGGCGATGAGCCTGGAGCGCGCGCGGCGGTTGACCGCCGAGGCCCTCGCCCCGGAGCTGGGAGTCGACGCGGATGCCTTGACCGGGAGCGCCGGTCGGGTATAAGTTGACTCACCGTTCAGCTTTGGAGGAGAGGGACGGAAGTGAGTCCGCGACCACAGGTCGATCACATTCGCAGGCCCCAACTGCTCGCCGCGGCGGCCGAGGTCATCGCCGAGCGGGGGATCAACGCCACCAGGATCTCGGACGTCGCTGAGCGCGCCGGCACCAGCCCGGCCGCGGTCCTCTACTGGCCGCCGGCTTCGAGATCCCAACCGAGGGCCGCATCCTGCTCGAGGGCGACCCGGTCGAGGACGTGCCGCCTTATGAGCGCAACGTCAACATGGTCTTCCAGAGCTACGCGCTGTTCGACCACCTGAACGTCGAGGACAACGTCGCCTTCGGCCTCAAGCGCAAGAAGGTCCCCAAGGACGAGATCAAGAAGCGGGTGCAGGAATCGCTCGAGCTGGTCAATCTGGCCGAGCGCGCCAAGTCCCGCTCCAACGAGCTCTCCGGCGGCCAGAAGCAGCGCGTGGCGCTGGCCCGCGCCCTGGTCAACCGTCCGGCGGTCCTGTTGCTCGACGAGCCGCTCGGCGCGCTCGACCTGAAGCTGCGACGCCAGATGCAGGTCGAGCTGAAGCAGATCCAGCGCGAGGTCGGGATCACCTTCGTCTACGTCACCCATGACCAGGAGGAGGCGCTGGCGATGTCGGATCGGATCGCGGTCATGCACGACGGCCGGGTGATCCAGTGCGGCATCCCGGAGGAGGTCTACGAGCGGCCCGAGGAGGCCTTCGTCGCCGGCTTCATCGGCATCTCAAACCTGATGCAGGGCGTGGTCCAGGGCAAGGACACGGTCAAGCTGGCCAGCGGCCAGAGTGTCAAGGCGCCGCTCCCCGAGGGCTGCGACCACGGAACAACGGTGCAGCTCTCGGTCCGCCCGGAGAAGATCGCGCTCGACGAGTTCGAGCGGGGGATGGTGACCCTGGAGGGCACCGTCGAGGAGCGCATCTACCAGGGCGTCAACACCCAGGTCACGGTCTCGCTCGGAAACGGGGCCAAGCTGGTGGCGCTCGAGCAGCAGACCTACCGGGCGAGCGCCGAGGATCGCTGGGAGCCGGGCAAGAAGGTCAAGCTGGGCTGGCACCCCGACCACTGCCTGGTGCTTCGCTAGGCAGCGACTGTCGCGCGCGAAGCTCGATGCGCCGCGTGATCGTCGTCGGGGCCGGGCTCGCCGGCCTGGTTGCGGCCGACGAGCTTCGGCGCGCCGGTCACGAGGTGACCGTGCTGGAGGCGCGTGACCGGGTCGGGGGCCGCGTCTGGTCGCGGCAGCTCGACAACGGAGCGGTGGTGGAGATGGGGGCGGAGTTCATCCTCCCCGGCAACACCGCCGTGGGCGAGCTCGCCGAGCGCTTCGGGCTCGGCCTCACCGACAAGGGGATGCGCTACGGCAGGCGTGAGCCCCGGGGCGGAATCGGCACCAGCCCGGACGCGCTGGCGACCGCGGTGGCCGAAATCGAGACGGCCCTGGCGCAGCTCGGCTCCGAGCCTCAGAGCGCCCGGGCCCTGCTGGATTCGCTCGAGATCGAGCCGGGCGCCAGGGAGGCGATCCTGGCCCGGGTCGAGATCTCCTCGGCGACCCCGGCGGACAGGGTGCCGGCGTCGGACCTCGGCGGCCTCGCCCACATCGACGACGAGCCCTCGCCCGGGGTGGCCGGCGGCAACCAGCGGCTGGCAATCGCGCTGGCCGCCGAGCTCGCCGAATGCGTTCATCTGCAGACCCCGGTCGAGCGGATCGCCTGGAGCGACGGCGATGACGGTGGCGACCGTGTTGGTGACGAGGGTGTGCGGGTCTCCGTGGCCGGCGACGGGCAAGGGGCCGAGCTGGCGGGGGACGCCTGCGTCGTCGCCGCGCCGGCGAGCATGGTCGAACGGATGCGCTTCGAGCCCGCGCTCCCTGAGCCCAAGCGCGCAGCCCTGGCTGGGGTCGTCTACGGGCAGGCGGCCAAGCTCTTCGTGCCGCTCGCCGAGACCGCTGAGCCCGGCGCCGTGATGAGCGTGCCGGATCGCTACTGGTGCTGGACGGCGACCGGCGCCGGCGAGGAGCCCCAGCCTGTCGTCAGCTGCTTCGCCGGCTCAGCCCCCGCGCTCGAGGCCCTCGGCGTAGCCGAGGGCCCGGATCGCTGGCTGGAGGCGCTCACGGCGATGCGCCCGGAGCTCGCGCTGGAGCCTGAGCGGGCGCTGCTCTCCACCTGGAGCGATGACCCCTGGGTCGGCGGGGCCTACTCGGTGGCGCCTGACCCGGTGATGGGGGAGGTGCTGGCGGCCCCGGTCGGCCCCCTGGCGTTCGCCGGGGAGCACACCGGCGGCCCCTTCAACGGGCTGATGGAGGGCGCGATCCGCAGCGGCCGGCGGGCGGCCGAGGCGCTGATCACCACTGCTAGTTGACGACCGCGGCCGCCTCGGCGGTCCCCGCGGCGCTGCGGCCGGCGATGCTCTCCTCGCGCGTCAGCCGATGGGCGAGGTAGACCGGGATGATCGAGATCAGGACGACGATCACGGCCACCACGTTGGCGATCGGAAGCTGCTGACCGCGGAAGAGGTTGCTGAAGATCCAGATCGGCAAGGGTCTGATCGCCGGCGCCCGATCGTGAAGGTGGTGACGATGATCTCGTCGAAGGAGAGGGCGAAGGCGAGCAGCGCGCCGGCCACCAGCGCGGTCTGCATGGTTGGGCAGGGTCACGTGGCGGAACGTCTGCCAGGTGTGGGCGCCGAGGTCCGCCGAGGCCTCCTCGAGGTTGGCCGAGACCCGACGCAGCCGGGCGATCACGTTGTTGTAGACGACCACGATGCAGAAGGTGGCGTGGCCGACGACCACCGTGAACAGGCCGAGGCTGACGCCGAAGACCTGGGTGAAGGTGTTGCTGAGCGCGAGTCCGGTGACGATCCCGGGCAGGGCGATCGGGAGGATGACCAGGAACGAGATCGTCTCGCGGCCGAAGAAGCGATGCCGGCGACACCGCGAAGCGAGGCGAGGGTTCCGAGCACCAGTGCGATCGCGGTCGCGGCCAGCCCGACCTTGATCGAGGTCTGACGAAGGCGTCCCGGGCGCCCTGTCGTCGATCGCCTCTCCGAACCACTTGGTGGTGAGGCCGTCCGGCGGCCACTTCAGGGTGGTGCCCGCGTTGAAGGCGTAGATCGCGATCACGATCAGCGGCGATGTAGATGAAGGCGAGGGTGATGCCCACCCCCACTCTCAGCAGGTGCCTTGTTCCGCGCGAGACCCTCATAGGTGCTCGAACGCCCCCAGCCGCCGCGCGATCAGCAGGTAGACGATCATCACCAGCGATCGGGACCATCGCGAAGGCGGAGGCCAGCGGCAGGTTGTTGGTGTGGTTGCCGAAGATCAGGTTGCCGATGAACTGGGTGTTGCCGCTCCGACCAGCGAAGGGGTGATGTAGTCGCCCATCGTCAGCGAGAAGGTGAAGATCGATCCGGCCACCACCGCGGGAAGCACCATCGGCAGGACCACCCGCCTGAAGGTGGTCACCGGGTGCGCGCCGAGGTCGTCCGAGGCGTTCAGCAGTGAGTTGGGGATCCGCTCCAGCCCGGCGTAGATCGGCAGGATCATGTACGGGAGCCAGAGGTAGCTCTCCACCAGCCAGACGGCGGTCACGCCGTAGCCGGGGCCGTTGAGGCCGATCGGGTCCAGCGCCCAGTTGACGACCCCGCCCGTCGGAGAGCATCGTGCGCCAGGCGTAGACCTTGACCAGGAAGAAGGACCACAGCGGCATCAGGATCGCCACCACCAGGGCACGCCCTTCGTCCGCGGGCCGGCGAGCTTCGCCATGTAGAAGGCGATCGGGAAGGCGAGGATCGCGTCGGTGAGGGTCGCCGGCGCGGCGACCCCGATCGTCCGCAGGGCGACGTCCTTGTAGACCGCACTGGCTCGAGGAGCTCCTTGTAGTTGTCGAGGCTGAAGCTCCGGTTGACCTCGCCGCTGAGCGCGTCGACGCTCCAGAACGAGGCGATCAGCAGGACCGCGAGCGAGCCGAGGTAGCCGATCACCAGCCAGCCGACCGGGCCGGCCAGCAGCGATCCGACCTGGAGCGCGGACGGCCGTGGAAGAGGTCGGCGAGCCTGCGGCCCGCCGACCTCCTCTCGGCGCTGACGCTAGCTGCGTCAGCGGCTTCCATCGACCATGTCGATCACCGGTGCGCGAGGACTCACCCCTTGATCTCGGTCCAGGCCGAGACCCAGTCGTTGTTGTCCTTGCACACGTCGCCGCGGTCATCGCCGCAGTCCGCCACCGGAGTGATCCAGTAGTAGACGTTCTTCCAGAAATCCGGGTCCGCGGCGTGGTAGTTGTCGCAGAACTTCGGGTCCGGCGGGATAGCCGTCGGCCTTGCGGCCGCCGCTCAGCGTCGTCCGTCGTCGCAGGACTTGCTCTGCGCGGGCGCCTCGCCGAAGTACTGCGCGACCTCGGCGTTGGCCATCGGCGAGACGATGAAATTCATCCACTTGTACATGCAGTTCGGATGCGGCTGCCTGGGACGAGATCATCCAGGTGTCCGACCATCCGGTCGCACCCTCCTCGGGGAGGAAGCCCTGGCTGGCGGGACTCGCGGCCACCGGCGCATTCTCGGCCAGCAGCGCGAAGTACTGGTACTGCCAGGTCGTACCCACGACCACGTCACCGTTGGCGAACGACTGGATCTGCTTCGCGGCGTCGGACCAGTACTCGCCGACGTTCGGCTGCTGCTGCTTGAGCAGATCGACGGCGGCGTTGAACTGCTGGTCGTCGAGCTCGTACGGGTTGTCGATCCCCAGATCCGGCTGGTGAGCCTTCAGGTACACGCGCGGCGTCCGCGATGTAGACCGAGTCGTCGTACGCCGAGATCTTGCCCTTGTACTTGGACGCCTGCGTCGGGTCCAGGATCACGCCCCACGACTTGGGGGAGGGCTTGACCTGCGTCGGTGTTCCACATCAGCAGGTTCGCCCCGCGTCCGTGCGGGACCCGTAGTGCACGCCGTCCACGGTGTTGTACGGCTGGTTCTTGAGGTCCTCGAAGATCGTCTTGTAGTTCGGGACCAGATCGAGGTTGACCGGGTCGACGTCATTGCCGGCCACCAGGCGCAGCGAGGCATTGCCGGACGCGGAGACGCCGTCCCATTCGCCGGTTCGCATCAGGTCGACCATCTCGTCGGAGGTGCCGACCTCCTTGAGCTTGATCTGGCAGCCGGTCTGCTTCTCGAAGTCGGACTTCCAGGGGTCGGCGACGTAGCCGGGCCAGGCGATCAGGTTCAGCTGGCCCTCGGGCTTGCCGACCGACTGAAGGGCCTGGTCGGTCGCTGTTGTTGTCGTTCCCACCGCCGCAGCCGGCGATCACGAGCATGATCAGGGCGATTCCTCCGACGATCACGGAGGGCGCCCAGGCGGGGTGAGTTCTGAATCGTCTCACTGATGATTCCTCCTCTCCCTCGACGGCGACCGTCTGATCCGCTCGCCATCCGATTTTCACTTTCCGGCCGCGCTGCTCCTGGGCCTCCGCAGAGGTGGTCTCCAGGTTCTGGCGGACGACTTGAAGCTCTCCCCCGGCCTCGAGGGCGACCACGTAGCGGGTGATCATCCCGGCGTACGCGACGGCCCGAATCGTCCCCTCCTCGACATGCAGGCCTCGCGGCCCGGTGCCGTTTTCGAAGATCGAGATCTTCTCCGGCCTGATCGTGAAGCGCCTGCCGTCCCGCTCGAGCATGTTGGAGACGCCGACGAAGCCCGCCACGAACTCGGTCCCCGGGCGCTCGTAGACCTCGGCCGGTGTGCCGACCTGCTCGATACCACCGTTGTTGAAGACGGCGATCCGGTCCGACATGGTCAGCGCCTCCTCCTGGTCGTGCGTGACGTAGATGAAGGTGATGCCCACCTCGCCCTGGATCGTCTTCAGCTCGACCTGCATCTGCTCGCGCAGCTTAAGGTCGAGCGCCCCCAGCGGCTCGTCCAGGAGCAGCACGCGCGGGCGGTTGACGATCGCGCGCGCCAGCGCCACTCGCTGGCGCTGGCCGCCGGAGAGCTCGCCCGGGCGGCGCTCCTCGATAGCCGGTCAGCCTGCACCATCTCGAGCGCCTCGACGCCCCGCTTGCCGCGCTCCGCCTTGCCGACCTTGCGCACCTTCATCCCGTAGGCGACGTTCTCGCCGACGGTCATGTGCGGGAACAGCGCGTAGTCCTGGAACACAGTGTTGACCTCGCGGTCGTACGGGCGGCAGCCCGCTCACGTCCCGCCCACCCAGCTCGACCGTCCCGGTGTCGGGCTCCTCGAAGCCGGCGATCATCCGCAGGGTGGTGGTCTTGCCCGAGCCCGATGGGCCGAGCATGGTGAAGAACTCGCCGTGCTCGATCTCGAGGTCGATCGAATCGACCGCGACGACATCGCCGTAGCGCTTGCTGACGTCATCGAGCCGAACGTCGGGTGCTCCGGCGGCGGGCTCGGATCCGTCAGCGGCGTCGGGCTTCTCTGCGGCAGTCGTAGCTATCGGTTCTCCTACCTCGGTTGGACAGGTCGGAGCAACGTTCAGGCGCAACCTACACCCCGGTACAGGCCGGTGCGAGCTAGATATACCCGAGGGCCAAAAGCCGGGTTGGACAATCTTGCGCTCCGTGATTGGACGATCCGCAGCCTGGCGCTCCACTGCGTCCAACCCGGGGAGCCACGAGGCGTGCATCGGGGGCGCCGCTGCGGAAAGCGCCGGCGTCGAGTCGAGCCAGGGCCGCTGAGGCTAGAAGCTCGGGAAGTGGCGAGCGGCGAAGCCCCGCGGCGAGCGCTTGGTGCTGCGCCAGCGTGGGCCGTTGCCGCCCGAGCCCATCGCCGAAGTGTCCCAGCGCAGGCCCGCGATCACGGCGTAGGCGTGACCGCCGTTGGCGTAGACGGTGATCCAGCCCCCCTTGCCGGTGTCGCCCCACCTCATCAGGGGACCCGAGGGGGTCGGGCTCTTCAGCATCTTGGCGGCGTGCAGCACGTAGCTGACCGCGCCGGAGCAGTCGTAGCCCGAGTCCTCCCAGCGGGCGTGGCCGCCGCCGTACTTGTACGGCTTCTTGCGGATCCGGTTGCCTGCCTCGATCGCGTTGACGATCCGCTGTGGCGCATTGGAGGGCGCCACCGCCATGCCGTTCTCGAGCAGCTTCGCCTTGCCGGGGGGCCCCGTGGTCGACTCCGAGCCGGGAGCGCCGCACCCCGCCGCCGCCCGCGAAGGCCGGGGTCGCAACGAGCGCGCCGATTCCCACGAGCAAAGCCGTGAGCCGGGCGATCCTGGGGATCCTGGTTGAACGCACAGCGGTCTCCTTCGTCGGCCTACGGGGTTAGCTGACGGGCTGGCGCTAAAGGAGCCTGCGCCCCCACGAATGGGTTCGCCCCAGATCTTGGTTCCCCCGCTCACGTCCGGTGGCCCGGGCGTGACTCGGCTTTACCTATGTGGTTCGCGCGGCACCCTAGCAAACGTGAAGGTCTGCTTGCAAAGGGGATAAACGCGGAACCCCGGATCGGGCCTGATCGACGCCTGAGCGTGCGTGATCGACGCCTGGCCAGGCATGGCTGATGTAGGTTGCCGCCGTGGAGCTTGAGGGCAAGAGGCTGCTGCTGAGCGGCGCCACCGGGGGCTTGGGAAGGGCGATCGCCGCCGAGCTGGCCGACGGGGGGGCGAGGCTGGTGCTCAGCTCCCGCCAAGAGGAGGAGCTGCAGGCGCTGGCACGCGAGCTGCCCGGTGGCGCCCGCCGCCACAAGGTGGTGGTGGCCGACCTGGCGCGAGCCGGCGCCGCCGAGAAGCTGATCGCCGACGCAGGCAACCTCGACGGGCTGGTCGCCAACGCGGCCCTGCCCGCCACGGGTCGCCTCGACAGCTTCAGCCAGCGCGAGCTGGCACGCGCGCTGCGGGTCAACTTCGAGGCGCCGATCCTGATGGCGCGGGCGCTGGCACCGAAGCTCGAGCGCAAGGGCGAGGGCCACTTCGTCTTCATCTCCTCGCTGGCCGGCAAGGTCGCCTCGCCGCGGGCGTCCCTCTACTCGGCGACCAAGTTCGGCCTGCGGGGGTTCGCCTTCGGCCTTCGCGAGGACCTGCATCCGAAGGGCGTCGGCGTGTCGGTGGTCGCGCCCGGGTTCGTGCGCGATGCCGGCATGTTTCACGACGCCCGGACCAAGCCACCCCCCGGGCTGGGGACGACGACCCCGAAGAAGGTGGCCCGCGCGGTCTCGAGGGCGATCAGGCGCGACAAGTCGGAGATCACAGTCGCGCCCCGCCGCCAGCGAGCCCTCGCCCGCTTCGGGCACGCGCACCCCGAGCTCGCCGGCCGGGTGCAGCGCCGCGGGGGAGCCAGCGAGATCGCCGACCGGCTCGCCGAGGGCCAGGCCGACAAGCGCTAGGGGTCGCGCCGGCGTCCGCCTGATGCCTGGCCACACAGCCAGGTTTCGGTCGCCGCCTGTATCGTTCGCCCAGTCACCGGGAGGCCCAGTCACCGGGAGGGGTGGCGAGCGCGGTCAGCCGGGGACTGGGACCCTCGGCCCGCCACGATACGTAGAGATACAGAGGGAACGGAGAGCCGGATGCGGAGAGTCGCCCTGTTGTCGGCCGTGCTGGGGGTCGGAGCCATGTGGACGGCCCCCGCGGCGAACGCCACCATCAACAGCGTCTTCAACGGGGACGTGACCTGCTCGGTCGCTGCCGACGGCGTGCGGGAGTGCGGCAGCACCGCGCCCCGCAGCACCACCCCCACCTGGGACGGCGTCCCGATCGACGTCAACGTCGCCTTCCCCGCGGTTTCCGGCGGCGAGGACGACTATCCGCTGATCATGGTCTTCCATGGCTACGGCGGCGACAAGATCGGCTTCGGCGCCAGCGGCAGCACCAACGGAATGCGGCGCTGGACCTCCCGCGGCTACGCCGTCTTCACCATGACCGACCGCGGCTTTCACGAGTCCTGCGGCTCCGCCGCCTCCCGGACGGCCGCCGGGTCGGCCTGTGACAACGGCTACGTGCGACTGCTCGACACCCGCTACGAGGTGCGGGACGCGCAGTTCTTCGCCGGCGAGCTCGCCGACGAGGAGCTGATCGACCCCGATGAGATCGGGGCCAGCGGGGGCTCCTACGGCGGTGGCATGTCGATGGCGCTGGCCGCGCTCAAGGACCGCACGATGCTCCCCGACGGCTCGCTGGTCCCCTGGACCAGCCCGGTCGACGGCAAGCCGATGCGGATCGCCGCGGCTACGCCGGAAGTACCGTGGACCGACCTCGCCTACTCGCTGACGCCCAACGGAGGAACGCTCGACTACGTCGCCGACTCGCCGTACACGGGGCGCTTCGGCGTGATGAAGCAGTCATTCGTCACCGGCCTCTACATCTCGGGGCTCGGCGCCCCGGGCTTCTACGTCACCCCCGGCGGGAACGATGAGGCCGACCTGACCAGCTGGAGAAACCGCCTGCTCGCGGGCGAACCGTACGACGGCGATCCCGATGCCGAGGCGATTCTCGACGAGGTTGAGGCCCATCACTCCTCGTACTACATCGATCACTCCGAGGCGCCGGCGCCGCTGCTGATCTCCAACGGCTTCACCGACGATCTCTTCCCGGCTGACGAGGCGCTTCGCTTCTACAACCGGACCGCGACCGAGTACCCCAACAGCCCGCTCTCCGTATTCTTCGGCGACTTCGGCCACATGCGCGGACAGAACAAGTCGGAGGTCATCACCGCGCTGGCAGCCCGCGAGGACGCCTGGATGGACTTCTACGTCAAGGGCGAGGGCGCGACCCCGCCGCAGCAGGCCGAGGTGTTCACGCAGACCTGCCCCGGCGGCGCTCCGTCGGGCGGACCGTTCACCGCCCCCACCTGGGCTCAGATCGCCCCGGGCGAGGTGCGCTTCAGGGACGCCACGGCCAAGACGATCGCCTCGACGGCCGGCGCCGACTCGGTCTCGGCCCCGTTCAACCCGGTCAGCGGCGGCGGCGCCTGCGCCACCGCGGCCGCTGCCGACCAGGCCGACACCGCCACCTACCGACTCGACGCCGCCCCGGCCGGCGGCTACACGATGGCCGGATCGGCAACCGTGATCGCGGACATCGACTCGCCCGGAGCGAACAACCAGCTCGCGGCGAGGCTGCTCGACGTCGACCCTCAGACTGACACCGAGACGCTGGTGGCCCGCCAGCTCTACCGTCCCGACGTCGGCTCCGGCCGCCAGGTTTTCCAGCTGCACCCCAACGGCTGGAAGTTCGCCGCGGGACACGTGCCGAAGCTGGAGCTGCTGCCCAAGGACTCCGACGCCGGCTTGGCCGGGCCCTACGGCCGGCCCTCCGACGGCCAGGGCTCGATCACGGTCTCCAACCTAAAGCTGCGCCTGCCGGTGGTGGAGAAGCCCGGCAGCCTCGACGGGCTGGTCAAGGCGCGGGCGCCGAAGGTGCTGCGCGCGGGCCAGCAGCTGGCGGCTGAGTTCGCCGCTCTGACCCCGCAGAACGCGACGCTGGAAACGGACGGGAGGCTGAAGGCCGAGGACGGCTCGGTGCGTGTCAAGGTCGGCTCGCCCGATGCCTGGGACTCCTGCCACGCCACCATCCGCGTGCTCGCCGGCGGTGGCGCCGTCGCCTCGGCCAAGAAGAAGCGGCTGCTGATCGCCCGCGGCAAGGCGACCATCGCCGGAGGTGCGACCAGGGCGGTGAAGCTGAAGCTGACCAGGAAGGCGCGCAAGAGGCTGATCGGCAAGAGGCGCAAGCTGAACGCCCGGGTCCTGATCAGGACCATCGAGCAGTCGGGCGCCGTGCAGGGCAAGCGGGCGCTGCTGCTGCCCAAGGTCAAGAAGCACTAGCGCTCGCGAGCTCCGGTCCCTTCCTGCGCCGGTCCTTGCGGGTGGCGGGCCCGCCTGACGTCGGCTGGCTGGTGCGTCTCGAGCCCTGGCGCGCGCGTGCGGTAATACTGGAAGCGTGAGCGAGAACAGCTTCGACGCGCGCTCGACCCTGACCGTCGGCGATCGCGACTACGAGATCCACCGGCTCGACGCCCTGCAGCCGAAGTTCGACGTCGCGCGCCTCCCGTACTCGCTCAAGATCCTGCTCGAGAACGCGCTGCGGCTCGAGGACGGCCACAGCGTCACCTCCGGCGACGTCGAGGCGATCGCCACCTGGGACGCCAGGGCAGAGCCCTCGGTCGAGATCCCCTTCCAGCCCGCCCGGGTGCTGATGCAGGACTTCACCGGGGTGCCCGCGGTGGTCGACCTGGCGGCGATGCGAGACGCGATGGAGAGCCTGGGCGGCGACCCGGCGGCGATCAACCCGCTCGTCGCGGTCGACCTGGTGATCGACCACTCCGTCCAGGTGGACGCGTTCGGCAACCAGAAGGCGTTTGCGATCAACGCCAAGCGCGACTACGAGCGAAATGGCGAGCGCTATGCCTTCCTGCGCTGGGGCCAGGAGGCCTTCGACAACTTCAGGGTGGTGCCGCCGGCCACCGGCATCTGCCATCAGGTCAACCTCGAGTACCTCGGCAAGTGCGTGTGGACCTCAGCCGCCCCCGGACGCGAAGCGGAGGAGGCGGCGCCTGATGTCCTCCAGGCCTACCCCGACACGTTGGTCGGCACCGACTCCCACACCACCATGATCAACGGACTCGGCGTGCTCGGCTGGGGCGTGGGGGGCATCGAGGCCGAGGCGGCGATGCTGGGTCAGCCGATCTCGATGCTGCTGCCGCAGGTGATCGGCTTCAAGCTCGATGGCGATCTGCCCGAGGGCTCGACCGCGACCGACCTGGTGCTGACCGTGACCGAGATGCTGCGGGAGCACGGGGTGGTGGCCAAGTTCGTCGAGTTCTTCGGGCCCGGACTGCAGAACCTGCCGCTGGTCGACCGGGCGACGATCGGCAACATGTCGCCGGAGTTCGGCTCGACCTGCGCGATCTTCCCCCTCGACGCCGAGACGCTGCGCTACCTCGAGTTCACCGGTCGCCCCACCGAGCAGATCGAGCTGGTGGACGCCTATGCCCGCGAGCAGGGGCTCTTCCACGAGCCGGACGGCGAGGATGCGACCTACAGCCAGGTGCTCGAGCTCGACCTCGCCGCCGTCGAGCCGAGCATCGCCGGGCCGAAGCGCCCGCAGGACCGGATCTCGCTGACAGACGCGAAGCCCGCGTTCCTCGAGGCGATGCGGGACTGGGACCCCGAGGCGGGCGACGAGCTGGGCAGCCCGCTCGACGAGGCGATCGCGGAGTCCTTTCCCGCCTCCGATTCGCCGGCCGACGACCAGAACAGCGACGCCGGCAAGCCCCGCAGGTTCACCCCGGCCGCTGTCGCCGATCACCCCAAGACCAGCGACGCCGTCGCCGTCCAGCTCGAAAGCGGCGAGACCGTCGAGCTCGACCACGGCTGCGTGGTGATCGCGGCGATCACCAGCTGTACCAACACCTCCAATCCCTCGGTCATGCTCGGCGCCGGGCTGGTGGCGAAGAAGGCCGTGGAGCGGGGCCTGCGCCGCAAGCCCTGGGTGAAGACCTCGCTTGCCCCGGGCTCCATCGTCGTCACCGAGTACCTGGAGAAGGCGGGGCTGGACAAGTACCTCGACCAACTCCAGTTCAACCTGGTCGGCTACGGCTGCACTACCTGCATCGGCAACTCGGGTCCCCTGCCGGAGGAGATCTCGAAGGTCGTGGCCGACAAGGATCTGGTCGTCTGCTCGGTGCTGTCGGGTAACCGGAACTTCGAGGGTCGGATCAACCCGGACACGCGCGCCAACTACCTTGCGTCTCCGCCGCTGGTCGTCGCCTACGCCCTCGCGGGGCGGATGGACATCGACCTGACCTCGGAGCCGATCGGGCGCGACTCCGACGACGAGCCCGTCTACCTCAGCGACATCTGGCCGACCACCAAGGAGATCGACACCGTGGTGGAGGAGGCCGTGCGCGCCGAGATGTTCACCAAGGGCTACTCGGACGTCTTCGCCGGCGACGACCGCTGGCGCGAGATCGATGTGCCCGAGGGCGATCGCTACACCTGGCCCGACTCCACCTACGTCCGCGAGCCTCCCTTCTTCACCGGCATGCAGCCCGAGCCCGCCCCGGTCGAGCCGATCGAAGGCGCCCGCGCCCTCGCCGTGCTCGGCGACTCGGTCACCACCGACCACATCTCGCCCGCCGGCGCGATCAAGAAGGAGAGCCCGGCGGGCAGCTGGCTGGTCGAGCAGGGGATCGAGGTCCGGGACTTCAACTCATACGGCTCGCGCCGCGGGAACCACGAGGTGATGATTCGCGGCACCTTCGCCAACGTCCGGCTGCGCAACCGCTTGGTCGAGAGGGAGGGGGGCTTCACTCGCCACTTCCTCTCATCGGACGAGGGCGAGGAGACGACCATCTACGACGCCGCCATGCGCTACGCGGGCGAGGGAGTTCCGCTCTTGGTGCTCGCCGGCAAGGAGTACGGCGCGGGCTCCTCGCGCGACTGGGCCGCGAAGGGCACCCGGCTGCTCGGCGTCCGCGCGGTGGTCGCAGAGAGCTTCGAGCGCATCCACCGTTCCAACCTGATCGGGATGGGCGTTCTGCCGCTGCAGTTCGCCGAGGGCGACTCGATCGACTCGCTCGGCCTCACCGGCGAGGAGACCTTCACCGTCTCCGATCTCGCCGACGGCGACGCCGATACGGTCACCGTCACGGCGAGCCACGAGGGCGCCGATGACGTCGTCTTCGAGGCAACAGTCCGAATCGACACCCCCAACGAACGCCAGTACTTCCGCAACGGCGGCATCCTTCACCGCGTCCTGCGCGACCTGCGGTCCAGCTCTTAAAGAAACGGCGTGACGGGGCCGCGGGAGGCAGGGGGTCCACGCGGCCCGCGCCACGCCTGCGCGTCGGTAGCCAGGGAGGGATTTCCGACGCGATCGCTCCCGGAGGCGGGACTGGCCCGGGAGCGAGCCTTTACGAGCTTTGAGTTTTTCTCCCCGCCCCTTGATTATCCACACTGGCGCCAGACCGTGTCAATAGCCCGGAGCGATTTTCCTTTCCGGCGCCCTCAGTCGGGCGCCCCGAGTCGACCCCGAGGCCCCGGCGCTCGATCAGGCCGATGCCGATCACGCTGCCGAGCGGGCCGACCGGCGTCAGCGTCGCAGCCAGCAGGGGCCATGGGGCTTCGCGCGCGATCACGGCCGCGAGGATGAGCAGGCAGAGCGCCACGTAGCCGATGCCGTGGCTGAGGCCGAAGACGAAGGTCTCGTGCTCGAATCCGGGCGCGAGCCAGAAGAAGATCAGCGCCGAGAAGATCGCCAGTTCGACCCAGGAGAGCACCTTGACCCAGGCGAACATCCGCCCGGGGACGGGCTTGCGGAAGGGGGTTGAGCCGTTCATGCGAAGCCGCGTTGGGGGGAAACCCTAGGCCTGGTCGGCCTTGCCCATCAGGGCGGTGAGGACGATCCGCTCCTGCTCCTTGGTGTGCGCAGCCGGGTAGCCCTCGCCAGGGCTTGCCCTCGAGGGCCGGCCGACGTAGCCGAAGTCGACGCCCTTGGGCAGCAGCTCGGGCATCCGCCGCTGCATCACGCTCCAGGCGCCCATGTTGCGCGGCTCCTCCTGCGTCCAGACGATCTCCTTCAGCTCCGGATAGCCCGCGATCAGCTCGGAGAGCTGCTCCTTGGCGAACGGATAGAGAAGCTCCACCCGGGCAATAGCGACGGAGCCGGCCTCCTCGCGCTTGGACGCGGCGTCCATGTCGTAGAAGACCTTGCCGCTGCAGAGCACCAGGCGCGTCACCTTCGCCGGGTCGGGGACTCGCGGGTCGTCGAGCACGAACTGGAAGCTGCCCGAGGTGAGGTCGTCGAGAGTCGAGGTGGCCTTCGGCAGCCGCAGCAGTCCCTTCGGGGTGAACACGACCAGAGGCCTTGCCTTGGCGATCCGGGCCTGGCGGCGCAGCAGATGGAAGTACTGGGCCGCCGTGGTCGGATTGGCCAGCCGCATGTTCCCCTCTGCCGCGAGCTGGATGAAGCGCTCTATCCGGGCGCTCGAATGCTCGGGACCCGCGCCCTCGTAGCCATGTGGCAGGAGCAGCGTCAGACGGGTCATCTGTCCCCACTTCGCCTCGCCCGAGGCGATGAAGCTGTCGATGATCACCTGCGCCGCATTGGCGAAATCGCCGAACTGCGCCTCCCAGAGGACGAGGCTGTCGGGCGAGGCGGCCGAATAGCCGTACTCGAAGCCGAGGCAGGCGGCCTCGGACAGCGGGCTGTTGTGGAGCTCGATCGGAGCCTTGGCCTCGGAGAGGTTCTCGATCGGCGCGTAGCGCAGCCCCGTCTTCTCGTCGTGGAGCGCGAGGTGACGATGCGAGAAGGTGCCCCGCTCGGTGTCCTGCCCGGTGAAACGAATCGGGATCCCGTCGCGAAGCAGCGACGCGAGGGCGAGCGCCTCGGCCTGGCCGTACTCGATGCCCCCCTCGTCCATCGCCTCGCGATGCTTGCCCAGCGGCTTGCGCAGCTTGCGATGGACGGTGAAGCTGTCGGGCACTCGCAGCAGGTCCTCGTTCAGGCCGCGCAGCGCCTGCTCGTCGACCGCGGTCTCCACGCTCGGGCTGCGCGTCCGGTCGAGCTCTCCCGTGCCGGTGGCGGTCGGGTCCTCGAACTCGCCGGCTTCGATCTTGGCCCGCAGCTCCCCATGGACCGAGCGCAGGGCGGCCTGGCGCTCGTCCTTGTGCGCCTCGACGTCGTCGGCGCTGACGATGCCCTGGCTGATCAGCGCCTCCGAGTAGAGCTGACTCACGGGTGGGTGCTCCTTGATCTTGGCGGCCATCACCGGCTGGGTGTAGGCCGGCTCGTCGGTCTCGTTGTGGCCGTAGCGACGGTAGCCGACGAGGTCGATGACCACGTCGCGGCCCCAGCGCTGCCGGTAGGCCATTGCGAGGCGGATGGCGGAGAGGCAGGCCTCCGGGTCGTCGGCGTTGACGTAGACGATCGGCACGTTGAATCCCTTTGCCATGTCGGAGGCGTAGGGCGTCGAACGCCCCTCCTTGGGATCGGTGGTGAAGCCGATCTGGTTGTTCTGGATGATGTGGATGGTGCCGCCGGTGGTGTAGCCGTCGATGCCGAGCAGGTTGAAGGTCTCCGCGACCACGCCCTGGCCGGGGAAGGCGGCGTCCCCGTGCAGCAGCACGGGCACGGCGCGTGAGGTCTCCAACTCGAGCTTCGAGTTGTCGCGCCGGGTCTGGGCGGCGCGGGAGGCGCCCGTGACGACGGGGTCGGCGAACTCGAGGTGGCTCGGATTGGGGTAGAGGCGCACCTCGATCTCGACGCCGTCGCGCGTGACGAAGACGCCCTTGTGGCCGTAGTGGTACTTGACGTCGCCGGTGCCTCCGGTCGGGATCGCCGCGACCGCCTTCACCGCCTCGATCGCCTTGGCGCCCTCGAACTCGGCCATGATCGACGTCACCGGGCGGCCGATGTTGTGGGCGAGCACGCTGAGGCGGCCGCGGTGTGCCATGCCGAGCTCCACCTCCCGGGCGCCGTCGCGCTGGGCCAGGGTGAAGAGCAGGTCGAGCATCGGCACCGTCGCGTCCAGTCCCTCGATCGAGAACATCTTCTGGCCGAGGTAGGCCTTCTCCAGGTAGCGCTCGAAGCCGAAGACCTCGATCAGGCGGTCGAGCAGCGATCGCTTCTCCTCCGCTGAGAGGGGCTCGCGGTGCGTGCCGTGCTCGATCATGTCCCGCAGCCAGATCCGCTGCTGGTGCGAGGAGAGGTGCTCGATCTGGTAGGCCATCGTGCCGCAGTACGCCTCGCGCATCCGGGGCAGCGCCTCCAGCAGGGTCTCGCCCTCGACCCCGATGCGGAGGATCTCGGCGGGGATCTGGGACATCAGCTCGGGGGTCAGGTTGAGGTTCTCGGGCTGGATCGCCGGGTCGCCCTTGGGCTCCGAGCCGAGCGGGTCCAAGCGCGCGGACAGGTGCCCGTGTGTCCGGTACGCCTTCAGCAGCGAGGTCGCCGCCTGCACCGCCTGCAGCAGCTCCTGGCTGGGCGCCGCGCCGGGCGCCGCGGCCACCGGTCCCGCCAGCGGGGGCGCCGAGGCCGAGGCGGGGTGGGCACTGGTGACCACGCCCGCGTCGACCCCGAGGTCCATGGCGACGGACTCGTAGAAGTCGTCCTCGCCGGCGAGGAGCTGCTCGATCCGGCGCAGGAAGGAGCCCGACTCGGCGCCCTGGATGACGCGGTGGTCGTAGGTGGAGGTCATCGTCATCACCTTGGAGACCCCCAGCGCCTTGATCCGGTCGGTTGACGCGTTGGCCCACTCAGCCGGATAGGCGATCGAGCCGGTCGCGACGATCGTCCCCTGCCCCGTCATCAGCCGCGGCACCGAGGCGACCGTGCCGAGCCCGCCGGGGTTGGTCAGGGTGATGTTGGTGCCCTGGAAGTCGTCGGCGGTGAGCTTGTTCTCCCGGGTCTTGGTGATCAGCTCCTCGTAGTAGGAGTGGAAGCCGGCGAAGTCGACGGTGTCGGCGCCCTTGATGCAGGGCACCATCAGGCTGCGCCCGCCCTTGCGCTCCACGTCCACCGCGATCCCGAGGTTGACGTGGGCGGGCTCGATCGCGTGCGGCTTGCCCTCCCGCTCCTCGAAGCTGTGGGCCATCACCGGCCACTCCTGAGCGGCCTTGACGATCGCCCACGCGACCAGGTGGGTGAAGCTGACCTTCATCCCGCGCTCCTTCAGCACGCCGTTCAGGGCCCTGCGCTTGGCGTCGAGCACGTCGACAGGCAGGGTGCGGAACGAGGTCGCGGTGGGGATCTGGCGGCTCTCGTTCATGGCCTCGGCGAGCATCCCCGCCGGCCCTCGGAGCGGCGTGGCTTCCCCGGCGCCCAGGTCGGGCGGCGCCGCCGCCTTGGTGGCACGCCCCGGGCCACCGTCCTCGGTGGCCGCGAGCACGTCGGCCTTGGTGATGCGGCCGCCCACGCCGGAACCCTCCAGGCTGCTCAGGTCCACTCCGTTCGCCTTGGCGGCGCGGCGAGCCACCGGTGTCGCCTTGTCGGCGGCGCCCGCATCGGCACCGGCAGCCGCCCGCGCGGCTTCGCCGGCCGGGGCGGCGGGTGCCCGCGCCGGCTCCTCCGCGGTCGCGGTCGCACCGGCGCCCCTCGGGGCGGCGCCCTTGGCCATCTCGGCCAGGGGCTGGCCGACCTGCACCGTCTCGTCCGGCTGCACCAGCAGCTTCGTGATCGTCCCCGCTGAGGGAGCCGGGACCTCGGCGTCGACCTTGTCGGTGGAGACCTCGACCACCGTCTGGCCCTCCTCGACGGAATCCCCCGCGGCGACGTGCCACTCGAGCACGGTGCCCTCGGTCACCGACTCGCCCATCTCGGGCATTGCGATCTCGATCATCTCGCCCGAGCCGTCGGCGCTTGCCGCCGCCTCTTCCGCGGGAGCCTCGGCCACGGCCTGGCCGTCGGCGCCGTCGCTGCTCGCGCCCGTCGGCGCGCCATTGGGGTCGATCTCGGCCAGGGGCTGGCCTACGTCGACCGTCTCGTCCGGCTGCACCAGCAGCTTCGTGATCGTCCCCGCCGAGGGAGCCGGGACCTCGGCGTCGACCTTGTCGGTGGAGACCTCGACCACCGTCTGGCCCTCCTCGACGGAATCCCCCGCGGCGACGTGCCACTCGAGCACGGTGCCCTCGGTCACCGACTCGCCCATCTCGGGCATCAGGACCTGCACCGTCTGCTTCGTCGCCATTCCCCCGCTAACTCTACGAACTTCGCGTTGGCGGCTCAGCCGAGCCGGGCGATCACGTCCACCTCGGGCCAGCCGTGGGGCTGAAGGAAGTCCCGAGCTGGGGCCGACCCCTCGCAAAACGCACAGGCCAGGCTCTCCTGGAAGGCGATCGGCGCGGCGATCGCGATCGGCACCCCGCAGGACGGGCAGGCGAGCGAGCGGGTGGCGAGATGCGCCAGCCGCTGCGCCGGGCGCAGCTCCAGACGCGCGGGGGTGGCGCCCTGACGCTCCTCGCGATCGGTCTCCCCGAACTCGCCGGGATCGAGGTGAAGCGGCATATTGCAGATAGTAGGGTGCGCCGCAAGTCATCCGGAAGAGGAGAGAGATGAGCTACTTCGTCACCGGTGCGACCGGCTTCATCGGCCGAAACCTGGTCGAGCAGCTGCTCGAGCGCGAAGGCACGATCCACGTGCTCGTGCGCGATGGCTCGCGCGGCGCGCCTGGAGGAGCTGAGGAGCCGCTGGGGCGCCGATGAGGACCGCATCGTCCCCGTGATCGGGGACCTGTCTGCGGAGAACCTCGGCTGCGAGGGGCAGATCGCCGAGCTCAAGGGCAAGGTCGACCACTTCTTCCACCTGGCGGCGATCTACGACATGACCGCCGACGCCGAGAGCCAGCGGGCCGCAAACGTGGAGGGCACCCGCCACGCGGTCCAGCTCGCCGCCGCGATCGACGCCAAGCGCTTCCACATGGTCAGCTCGATCGCCGCCGCCGGTCTCTACGAGGGCACCTTCACCGAGGACATGTTCGAGGAGGCCGAGAAGGTCGACAACCATCCCTACTTCCAGACGAAGCACGAGTCCGAGGCCGTCGTGCGGGAGGAGTGCGAGGTGCCGTGGCGCGTCTACCGCCCCGGCATCGTCGTCGGCGACTCGGAGACCGGCGAGATCGACAAGATCGACGGCCCCTACTACTTCTTCAAGCTGCTGCAACGCGCCCGCGACCTGTTGCCGCGGTGGTTCCCCAGCGTCGGCATCGAGGGCCGGGAGATCAACCTCGTCCCGGTCGACTTCGTGGTCCGTGCGATGGACCACATCGCCCACCTCGACGGCCTCGACGGCCGCGCGTTCCATCTCACCGATCCGAACCCCCTGACGGCGGGCCAGGTGATCAACGTCTTCGCCAGGGCTGCTCACGCGCCCGAGGCGGCGATGCGGATCGACTCGCGGATGTTCGACTTCATCCCCAAGCAGATGCGCTCCGGGCTGCAGATGCTGCCGCCGGTGAAGCGGATCACCGACCAGGTGCTCGGCGACCTCGGCATACCGCGCTCCGTGCTCGTCTACATCAACTACCCGACCAAGTTCGACAGCGCCAGGACCCAGGAGGCGCTGGAGGGCACGGACATCAGCGTGCCACCGCTGCCCAGCTACGCCGACAGGCTCTGGGACTACTGGGAGCGCAACCTCGACCCCGACCTGTTCAAGGACCGCTCCCTCTCGGGCGCGATCGGCGGCAAGACCGTCCTGATCACCGGCGCCTCCTCGGGGATCGGGAAGGCCGCGGCGGTGAAGGCGGCGGCGGCCGGGGCCAAGGTGTTGCTGGTCGCGCGCACGCCCGAGAAGCTCGAGGAGACCAAGGCGGAGATCACCGAGGCCGGAGGCGAGGCCCACATCCACCGGTGCGACCTCTCCGACATCTCCGACGTCGAGCGCATGGCCGCCGAGGTGCTCGCCGAGCACGGGCGCGTGGACGTGCTGGTCAACAACGCGGGGCGCTCGATCCGGCGCTCGATCGCGCTCTCCTACGACCGCTTCCACGACTTCGAGCGCACCATGCAGCTCAACTACTTCGGTGCTCTGCGGCTGATCCTCAGCCTGCTGCCGGCGATGCGCAAGCGGAGCAAGGGCCGCAAGGGCGGCCACATCATCAACGTCAGCTCGATCGGCGTGCAGACCAACACCCCGCGCTTCTCGGCCTACGTGGCTTCGAAGGCGGCGCTCGACGCCTGGTCGCGCTGCGCCGCCAGCGAGCTGGTCGACGACGGGGTCAGCATCACCACCATCCACATGCCGCTGGTGCGCACGCCGATGATCGCACCGACCAAGATGTACGACGCCTTCCCCACGAGCACCCCGGAGGAGGCCGCCGACATGATCTGCGACGCGATGATCCGCAAGCCGAAGAAGGTCGCCACCCGCCTGGGCAACTTCGGCGAGCTGCTCTACAACGTCGCCCCCAAGGCCTCGGACGCCATCCTCAACACCGCCTTCAAGCTCTTCCCCGAGTCCAGCGCCGCGAAGGGCAAGAAGAAGGAAGACGGCAAGCCCGCCAAGGAGGAGAAGGAGGAGCTCTCATCGGAGGGCGTCGCCTTCGCCTACCTGATGCGCGGGGTGCATTGGTAGTGGGCCCACCAAGCGGCCTCCGGATGCCCCACTCGCCGGGCTACGTCAGTTGTAGAAGCTGATGAAGAACGCGGTGTCCACGGCGTTCGCCGGGTCCGTGCCGCCGTTGTCCCCGATGATGTGCACGTAGCCCTGTGTTCCCGTCGCGCACTGGGCGATGTCGTCTCCGAGGGCGAACTCGGCCGAGAGGATCGCGGCCTGGGGGTTGTCCGCGTCCGCCGTCACGGTCGCTCCCCTGATCGGCCCGAGCCCATCGAAGCAGTAGTCGCCCGAGGTATTGACGTGGGTGACGTTGGAGTCGGCGACGTTCTTGGAGTCCGCCTCCACGACTCCGCCGGAGGCGGTGACGTGAGCGAACATCCTCGGGTCGGCGCTGGTCGCGCTCGCGACGGAGAGGCCCGGTGCCTGCTTGGCGATCTGGGCGTTGGCGATGTTCTTGACCTTCTTCGCGCTCAGCTTCGAGATGCCGGCGCCCGGCTCGGCCACCGCGGCTCCCGTCAGCCCGATCACCAGAGCCGCGACCGCGATCGCGGTCGCGGGGGACGGTCGGAACATCCGTGCCTGCCTGATCATCCCTGCTCCCTTCCGGCGGGCCTGAGCTCCGGCTCGTCGCCCCCTACGAGGATCCTGGCGACCGAATGGTGCCCCATCCGGCGCCCTCGGGTCAATCCCGATACTGCGTAGTTAGCGTTGCACCCATGACCGCGAAGCCCGCGAAGCAGAGCAGCCGCCGCAAGTCGGACGGGGACGCGAAGCAGAGGCAGCCGGCGCCTCAAGTGGTGGGGGTGGGGGTACGAGGACCAGCAGCCCGACCGGGCGGCGCTGGAGGCAACCGCCAAGGCGATCCACGAGCGCCTCGGCTTCGAGATCGACGAGATCGAGGAGCCGGTTCCGCTCGATGAGATCAAGCTGCCCGAGCCGCGGCTGAAGCCGCCGCAGGAGTTGGCGGAGATGTTCTCCGCTGAGCCCCACGACCGCGCCTCGCACGCGATGGGCAAGGCCTACCGAGACATCGTTCGCGGCTTCCGGGGCCGGATCGACAATCCGCCTGACCTGGTCGCCCGCCCCGTGTCGCCTGAGGACGTCGACGCCGTGCTTGCCTGGTGCGCTGACGAGGAGGCCGCGGCGATCCCATACGGCGGCGGCACCAGCGTCGTCGGCGGGGTCGAAGCGCGCGTCGGGGACGAGTACCGGGGCGCGGTCTCGATCGACCTTCGCCGCATGAACCGCCTGCTCGAGTTCGACCCGGTTTCTCGCGCGGCGCGAATCCAGGCGGGCGCCACCGGCCCCCGCCTGGAGGAGCAGCTGCGCGAGCACGGGGTCACCCTTCGCCACTTCCCGCAGTCGTTCGAGTACTCGACCCTCGGCGGCTGGATCGCCACCCGCGCCGGTGGGCACTTCGCCACCCTCTACACGCACATCGACGACCTGGTCGAGTCGATGCGGGTGATCACCCCGGCGGGCGAGTGGGTGAGCCGGCGCCTGCCGGGCTCCGGCGCCGGCCCCAGCCCGGACCGCCTCATGCTCGGCTCCGAGGGCACCCTGGGCGTCATCGTCGAGGCCTGGCTGCGGGTGCAGGAGCGGCCGCGGTGGCGCAGCTCCGTCGCGGTCGCCTTCGACGACTTCGCGCTGGGCGCCGAGGCCGTGCGCGAGCTCTCCCAGTCCGGCCTTCATCCCTCCAACTGTCGCCTGCTCGACTCCGAGGAGTCGGCGATCACCGGCGCCGGCCCGCTGGGCAAGGCCCTGCTCGTGCTCGGCTTCGAGTCGGCGCACCATCCCGTCGACGAGCCGATGCGGCTGGCGCTGGAGGTGGCGAGCGGGCACGGCGGCGAGGCCGGCGAGACGAAGATGCGCGGCCCCGGAGAGGAGCGCGAGCGCGACGACCCCGGCAGCGCCGCCCGACGCGGGGCGCCGGCGGTCGCCGAGGCGGGCGGCGACCCGGTCGGCTCGTGGCGCCACGCCTTTCTCTTCGCCCCCTACCTTCGCGACTCGATGATCGCCTGCGGGGTCCTCTCCGACACCTTCGAGACGGCGATCACCTGGGACCGCTTCCCGGACTTCCACGCCGAGGTGATCGAGACGGCTGGCCGCGCAGCAGCGATGGCATCCGGTGCTCCGCCCGAGGGCGCGGGCTCACCGCGGATCGGCTGCCGCTTCACCCACGTCTACCCGGACGGCCCCGCGCCCTACTACACCGTGCTGGCGCCGGCGCGGCGGGGGAGCGAGGTCGGGCAGTGGGACGAGATCAAGGCGTCGGTCTCCGACGCCGTGATCGCGGCCGGAGGGACGATCACCCACCACCACGCGGTCGGCCGTGACCACCGCCCCTGGTACGACCGCCAGCGTCCGCGGTTGTTCGCGGACGCGCTTCAGGGAGCAAAAGCGAGAGTCGACCCAAAGGCGATCCTCAATCCCGGCGTTCTGCTGGACCCCGATCAGGATTGCGGTTGAGCGTGACCGCCGGGGAATTCAGCCGTCTGGACGAGACCAAGGCCCGCCTCGCGAGCTGGCGGCGGCGACGGCGGCTGACCAGACGGGAGCTGGACGAGCTCGAACCGCGGATCGTCTGGATCTTCGGCTCGCCCCGCTCGGGCAGCACCTGGCTGCTCGACATGCTCGCCGAGGCACCTGAGCCGGGGGCGGCGCGGCTCGACGAGCCGAGGGTCGGCGAGCTTCTCAACCGGCCGTTCTTCTTTCGCAAGAAGGACGGAGACGAGCTCGCCGTGACCAGCATGAGCGATGCAAATCGCGACAGCGCCTATTGGATCCTCTCCGAGCCCCGGTCGGAGATCTGGCGGCCGTGGCTGCGGGGCCTGATCCTCGAGAGCTTTCGAGACCAGGTACGCCACGGCGCCGCCCAAACCCGCTGGAAGCGGCCGCTGCTGATCGTCAAGGAGCCGAACAGCTCCGAGGCCGCCGACGAGGTCGCGCGGATCCTGCCCCGGTCGCGCATCGTCTTCCTGCTGCGCGACGGGCGCGACGTCACCGACTCGGTCCTGGATGGCTTCGTGACCGCCGCCTGGGGAATGCACGCCGACACTGGCTGGGCGGGACTGCGCCCCGAGGAGCGTGAGGGCTTCATTCGGGGCTCCGCTCTTCACTGGGTCTACCGAACGGAGGCCGTGCAGCGTGCCTGCGCCGAGCTCGGTCCTGGCGCCAGCATCACCGTCCGGTACGAGGACCTCCTGGCCGACACGCCCGCTGAGCTTGCCCGGATCGGGCACTGGCTTGGCTTCGAGGACAGTGAGGCCTGGGCGACTGAAATCGCGCCCAAGCACGCCTTCGAGGCGATACCCGCCGACCAGCGCGGCCGCGGCAAATTCCACCGAGCCGCAAGCCCTGGGCTCTGGCGCGAGAACATGAGCGAAGCGGAGCAGCGAATCATGGACGAGGTGATGGGCGCCAAGCTGCGCGAGCTGGGCTACGAGTAGACCGGGGCCCGGTGACCCCTAACCTGTCGGGGTTCATGACCTCTGCGCTCAAGGAGAGGACGGCGGATACGGAGGCCTCGGCTGAGGAGCGGGCACCGGCGCGCCGCCGCGGTCCGGTCAAGGCGGCGATCGTCGCCATGCGCCCCCAGGAGTGGATCAAGAACCTGCTCGTCTACGCGGGGCTGCTGTTCTCGGGCAAGTTCGACGAGATCGACGCGATCGTCGCCGCCACGGTCACGTTCGCGGCCTTCTGCGCGGTCGCCTCGGCCGGCTACCTGATCAACGACGCCCACGACGCCGAGCTCGACCGCCAGCACCCGACCAAGCGGCGGCGCCCGATCGCCGCCGGCGAGCTCAGCATCCGGACGGCTGTGATCCTCGCTGTCGTGCTGATCGTGGTGGGCCTGGCGGGCGCCGCCCTGCCGAGGGCCCGATCATCGGCGGCCTCGTGCTCGCCTACGGGGTCGGCACCACGCTCTACTCCTACCTGCTCAAGACCGAGGTCATCCTCGACGTGATGACGATCGCGGGGCTGTTCGTGCTCCGGGTGCTGGCCGGCGCCGTCGCCGTCGACGCCGACGCCTCGGCCTTCCTGCTGCTCTGCACCGGGATGGTCGCGATGTTCCTCGGCTTCACCAAGCGCCGCCAGGAGGCGACCTCCGAACTTCATTCGGGCACCAGCACCCGGCCGGTGCTCGAGCACTACTCGATCCCCTTCCTCGACCAGATGGTGGCGATGGTCACCGCGACGACGGTGATGAGCTACGCGATCTATGCCGTCAACTCGCCCAACATCGGCTCGAAGATGCTCGGCACGCTGCCGCCCGGTCGTGTACGGCATCTTCCGCTACCTCTACCTGATCTACGACCGCAAGGACACCCGCTCCACCGCCGAGATCCTGGTCGAGGACCCGGGGATGATCGGCGCCGCTGTCGTCTGGGTGGCCTCGGCGGTCGCCCTGCTCGCGATCTACGGCTAGCGCCCGTCCCGCTCATCCTGGCCGACTAGCCAATCGGGTAGATTCCGCGCCGGTGGACCTCACCCTGACCACCTCCGAGCAGGCGTTCCGCGACGAGATCCGCGACTGGCTCGAGCAGAACAGCCCCGGCGCGGCGCCGATCGGCGACGACGAGGCCGAGTTCGAGTTCCGCCGCGCCTGGCAGAAGAAGCTGCACGATGCCGGCTTCGCCGGGCTCTCCTGGCCGGAGGAATACGGCGGGCGCGGCGCGACCCTGATCGAGCAGGCGATCTTCAACGAGGAGATCGCGCGGACCAAGGCGCCGCTGCCGGCGAACGTGCTCGGGCTGGTGATGGGCGGCCCGGTCGTGATCGCCCACGGCAACGAGGAGCAGAAGGAGCGCTACCTGGAGCCGATCCTCTCAGGCGAGGAGATCTGGTGCCAGGGGTTCTCGGAGCCGGAGTCCGGGTCGGACCTCGCCTCGCTGAAGACGAAGGCGGTGAACTCGAACGGCGGCTGCAAGGTGACCGGCCAGAAGGTCTGGACGACCTACGCCCACGAGGCGAAGTGGTGCATGCTGCTCGCCCGCACAGACCCGGACGCGCCCAAGCACAAAGGCATCACCTACTTCATCTTCGACATGGAGCAGGAGGGGGTCGAGGTCCGGCCGCTGCGCCAGATCACGGGTGAGGCCGAGTTCAATGAGATCTTCTTCGAGGAGGCCGACGTCCCCGACGAGAACGTCATCGGCGACGTCGGAGGCGGCTGGCAGGTGGCGATCACCACGCTCATGTTCGAGCGCGCCGGCCTGGGAGCGGCGGCGGCGATGAGCGTCGGCAACTCCCTCGCCGAGCTGATCGAGGTGATCCGTGAGCGAGGGCTGGCGGACGACCCGCTGATCCGCCAGCGAGTGGCCGAGCTCAAGATCGGGGTCGAGGCGCTTCGCCTCGGCGGGTTGCGGGCCCTGACCCAGACGATGAAGACCGGCGTCCCCGGGCCCGAGGGGTCGCTGGGGAAGTGGGAGTGGGCGAGCGTCAACCAGGCTCTCGGCGAGCTGGCGATGGACGTGATGGGCCCCGCCGGACCGGTCGCCGGAGATGACTGGACCTACCGCTTTCTGCGCTCCCGCGCAAACTCGATCGAGGGCGGCACCACCGAGGTGCTGCAGAACATCGTCGCGGAACGCGTCCTCGGCCTGCCGAAGCTCAGGTGAGCGGATGAACTTCGACCTCGACGACGAGCAGCGCGCGATCAAGGACACCGCCCGCGAGCTGCTCGCCTCGCGCTTCAAGCTCGAGCGGGTGCGCGAGCTGGCCGAGGCCGGCGCCTACGACGACGCCGTCTGGAAGGAGGTCGGCGAGCTCGGCTGGCCGGGCATCGCCGTCCCCGAGGAGCACGGCGGCCAGGGCCTCGGGGCGATCGAGCTGACGCTGCTGTGCGAGGAGGTCGGCTACGCCTGCGCGCCGCTCCCGCTTTTTCCCACCGCCGCCACCTCCTTGCTGATCTCGGCGGCGGGCAGCGAGGAGCACAGAGAGCGCTGGCTCGCAGGCCTCGGCAGCGGCGAGCTGACGGCGGGCTTCGCGGCGACGACGCCCGGCCAGGATTCGGTCGTGATGGACGCCGAGGGGGCGGCCGTGCTCGCGCTCGACGACGGCGACGGCGCCCGGCTCGCCGAGCCGGCCGAGGTCGAAATCGAACCGCTCGACCTGATCGATAGCACCCGACGCTACGCACGGGTCAGTGGCGACTCCGGCGACCCGCTCCCTGGCGAGGTCGCCTGGGCGATCGACTGCGCCGTGGTCGCCCTCGCGGGCGAGCTCACCGGCCTCGCCCAGCGGGCGATGGAGATGGCCGTGGAGTACGCGCGCGAGCGCCAGCAGTTCGGCCGGCCGATCGGCGCCTACCAGGCGGTCTCCCACGCCTGCGCCCGGATGCTCTACGACGTCGAGGAGTCGCGCTCGCTGACCTACTACGCGGCCTGGTGCGCGGGCGCCGAGCCCGAGTCGCTGCCGATGGCGGCCTCGATGGCCAAGGCCCGCGCCTCCGAGGCGGCCTGGGACGTCGCCGCCGCTTCGCTCCAGGTGCACGGGGGGATCGGCTTCACCTGGGAGCACGACCTCCACTTCTTCCTCAAGCGCGCCCGCGTCTGCGCCAACCTGCTGGGCACGCCGCGCCAGCACCGCGACAGGGTGGCCGAGCTGGCGGGGCTCGGCTCTGCGGTCGCCGTCGGCGCCTAGTCGGCGTCCGGTCGGGACCCGCGCCTAGTCCGGAAGGACCTGGGCGTCCTCCAGCACCCGGACCTCGTTGCCGCGCCGGTAGTGGACGTCGATGGTCTCGTTGCGACCGTAGCTGCCGAAGAGGCCGATGAACATCGCCAGCCAGCGCGCCCTGCTGAGCCTCTCCTTGACGATCGGCCGCGCGAAGACGATCTCGTTGCCGTGGATCGAGTAGTCGTCGCCATCGGCCTGCTCGACGCCGTTGACGAAGACGCTGATCGGGCGCTCCGCGCCGCGCGGCAGCCGCACCCTTCGCCCGACCTCTTCGCTCTGCGCCATCGAAGGCTCGTCAGCCGTCCAGCGCCTGGCGCAGTGCGTCGAACGCCGTCTCGCCACCGGCCTGGTCTAGCCGGAGCTTGCGAATCGAACCCTCGTAGACGACCAGTTGCCCGTCCCCCATCACGTCGATCCCGCCCTCTGCCCGCCTGAAGAGCCCCGGGCCGACAACCTCGATCCTGGCCTCGACCTGCTGCCCCGGCGCGTACTCGCGAAAGCCGCTGGTCGCGTCGAGCCCACCCCGCTCCGTTACCTTGGCGGCCTGTCGCTGAGCCTCCCCGAGCGCCTCCTCGAGGCTGTCATATCTCTCCGAGTCCACATCCGACCCGCGCCGGACGGTCACCTTCCAACTGCCCATTGCGCGTCAGCCTAGCCGCGACTCGGGCGGGTGGCGGCGCGGGCGCCGACCGAGCACGAAGACCTCGCGCGCAGAGTCGGCGTCCGTGGCGCCAGGACCCGCCCGCCTCGCGCCTAGGCGCCGCGCCTTGGTCGCTTCGGCCGTCGCGCGGGGGGCCCGACGATCTTCTCGGGCCCCTCCCGCTCGCCGATCGGCGTGTAGTCGACGTCCCGCCTGCCTGTGTAGACCTGGCGTGGGCGGGCGATCTTCTGCTCGGCGTCGCCGTTCAGCTCCATCCACTGCGCTACCCAGCCCGAGGTGCGCGGGATCGCGAAGATCACCGTGAACATGTCGGTTGGGATCCCCATCGCCTCGTAGATCAGCCCCGAGTAGAAGTCGACGTTCGGGTAGAGCTTGCGAGAGGTGAAGAAGTCGTCGTCGAGGGCCCGCTTCTCGAGCTCGGTGGCGATGTCGAGCAATGCGTTGTCGCCGGTCGCCTCCAGCACCTCCTCGACGTGCTTCTTGATGATCCGCGCGCGCGGGTCGTAGTTCTTGTAGACGCGGTGGCCGAAGCCCATCAGCCGCTCGTGGCGGTTCTTCACTCCCTCGAGGAAGTCCGGGATGTTGTCGACGGTCTCGATCTTGCCGCAGCATCCGCAGCACCGCCTCGTTGGCGCCGCCGTGCAGCGGCCCGTACAGCGCCGCCACCCCGGCCGCGACGGCGGAGTAGGGATCGACCTGCGAGGAGCCGACGCTGCGAACGGCGTTGGTCGAGCAGTTCTGCTCGTGGTCGGCGTGCAGGATGAAGAGCACGTCGAGCGCCTTGGCGAGTCTCGGGTCGGCCTGGTAGGTGTTCTCCATCTTGAACAGCATCGAGAGGAAGTTCTCGGAGTAGTCGAGCTCGTTGTCGGGGTAGACGTAGGGGAGGCCGAGGCTGTGCCGGTAGGCGAACGCCGCCAGCGTCGGCACCTTGGCGATCAGCCTGATCGCCGCCATGTAGCGCTCCTCGGCATCGTCGATGTGCTTGGCGTCTGGATAGAAGGTCGACAGCGCCCCGACCTGGGCGAGCAGCATCCCCATCGGATGGGCGTCGTGGCGGAAGCACTCGTCGAGCTTCTTGATGTCCTCGTGGACGAAGGTGTGGTGGACGACGTCGAACACCCAGCGCCCCAGTTGCGCCTCGGTCGGCAGCTCGCCGAAGATGAGCAGGTAGGCGACCTCGAGATAGCTCGAGTGCTCACAGAGCTGCTCGATGGAAATCCCGCGATGCTGGAGGATCCCCGCCTCGCCGTCGATGTAGGTGATCGCCGAGCGGCAGGAGGCGGTGTTGAGGAAGGCCGGGTCGTACCCCATCAGCCCGAAGTCGTCGTCGTCGACCTTGATCTGGCGCAGATCCATGGTGCGGACGGCGCCGTCGGAGATCTCGAGCTCGTAGTTCCGGCCCGTTCGGTTGTCGGTGACCGAAAGCGTGTCGCCGCTCGGCGCTCGCCCCGTCGCTAGCCGGTGCCTTGGTTTGCTGCTCGGTGGCCATCACACCTCCTTCGCTGGTCACGGGCGGAAGCGGAATTGTCGCACGCCGGTGACGGCGGCCTTCGCCTTGCCACAACAGCGCCCCGCGATGATCAGCGTTTGGGCGTGGACTCCAGGGCCTCGATCAGCGAGCCGGCGTCGAAGGAGCCTGCGTGCAGGCGCCCGTTGACGAAGAAGCCCGGCGTGGCGGTGACGCCGCTGGCGCGGCCGCTGTCGACGTCGCGCTGCACCCGCTCGCTGTGGTTGGAGCCATCCAGCTCCGCGGCGAACCGATCCTGGTCGAGCCCCAGGTCGCGGGCGTGGACGAGCAGATCGTCGCGGGCGAGCCGGCCCCGCGCCTGATAGAGGCTGTCGTACATCGGCCAGAAGGCGCCCTGGGCGGCGGCCGCCTCAGCGGCCTCGGCGGCGCGCTGGGCGAAGGGGTGGATCTCCCGAAGCGGGAAGTGCCGGAATCCGTAGAGGAGGCGGTCGGCCAGCCGTTCCCGGACCCTGGCGACGATCGGGTACGCCGCTGCGCAGTAGGGGCATTCGAAGTCCCCGTACATGACCAGCTCCAGGGGCGCGCCGTCGACGCCGTCGGCGTGGTCCTCGGCGGTGAGGGGCGGGGTGAGGGCGCCGTCGGGCATCGGTCGGGTCGCATCGTAGACTCGCCCGGGTGGGGCGAGTTTGAACGACATCGAGGTCCTGATCGCGCTGGTCGCCGTCGCCGCCGTGCTGGTGCGGCTCGCCGACCTGGTCTCGATCCCCTATCCGATCGTGCTCGTGCTGGGGGGGCTGGCGATCGGCTTCCTCCCGGGAGGGCCCGACATCGGGCTCGATCCCGATCTGATCTTCCTCGTCTTCCTGCCACCGCTGCTGCAGTCGGCGGGCTACTACGCCTCACGTGCGGGAGCTCCGGGCCGAGCTCGTGCCGCTGACCGGACTGGTGGTGGGCCTGACCCTGGTGACGATGGTCGCCGTGGCCGCGGTCGCGCAGGCGGTCGTGCCCGGGCTGGGCTGGACGGAGGCGCTGGTGCTGGGGGCGATCGTGGCGCCGACCGACCCGGTGGCCGCGATCGCGGTCTTCGACCGGGTCGGCGTCTCCGACAGGGTCAAGCTCCTGGTCGAGGGCGAGAGCATGGTCAACGACGCCACCGCCCTGGTCGCCTACCGGGTTGTGCTGGCGGCGGTCGTCACCGGCGGCTTCGCGCTGGACCACGCGGCGCTCGACCTGCTGGTCAGCGTCGCCGGCGGGCTGGCGATCGGCCTGGCCGTCTCCTGGGCCGGGGTCACGGCGATCCGCCGCCTCGACGATACGCCCCTGGCCATCCTGATCTCGGTCCTGATCGCCTACGTCAGCTTCGCGCTGGCCGAGCAGATCGACGCCTCGGGCGTGCTCGCTGCCGTGGCCGCCGGCCTCTATCTCGGCTGGCACTCACCTGAGGCTTTCGACGCCGAGCTGCGGTTGAACGCGCAGGCCTTCTGGCGCGTGCTCGTCTTCGCCCTCAACGCGATCCTCTTCATCCTGCTGGGCCTGCAGTTTCCAGGTGTGCTCAGGGCGATCGGCGAGCAGTTCTCGGTGGGCGCGATCGTCGGCTACGGGCTGCTCGTCTCGGCCGTCGCGATCTCGGTCCGGATTGCCTGGCAGTTCCTTCCGGCGTCGCTGGAGCGGTTGCTGCCGATGATGGGGGCGGTCAGCACCGGCGACGACTGGCGCGAGCGCCTCCTGATCGGTTGGACCGGGATGCGAGGCGCGGTCTCGCTCGCCGCCGCCCTGGCCCTGCCCCTGACGCTCGACTCGGGCCAGCCCTTCGGCTCGCGCGACATGATCATCTACCTGAGCGTCGCCGTGATTCTGGTCACCCTGGTCTTCCAGGGGTTGACGCTGCCGGCGCTGGTCGGCGCGCTGGGCCTCGCCGAGCGGCGCCCCTGGGCTCCCGATGAAGCAGTCGCCAGGCTGCAGGCGGCGCAGGCGGCGCTGGACCGCCTCGATCAGCTCGCCGCCGAGCGCGAGGGATTGCCCGAGGACGCGGTCGAGCGCCTGCGCGACATCTACAGGGCGAGGTTCGCCCGCTGTGTCGCCTCCCTCTCGGGGGGAGACGGCGGCATCCCGATCGAGGATCCCCTGCGGGTGCATCGCGAGCTTCGCCGCGAGCTGATCGACGCCGAGCGCGGTGCCCTGGCCGAGCTTCGAGGCCAGCGCCGCGCCAAGGAGGAGGTGCTGCGCCGCATCCAGCGCGACCTCGATCTCGACGAGGCCCGGCTCAGGTCTTGAGCGGCCGCGATCTGCGGGGCGCCGGGCTCTCCACCTCGAAGTGGGTCATGCCCTTGAACTCGCGCAGGCGCTCGCCGATGTCGAGCTCGCTGAGGCCGCGGACCCTCTCGGTGCCGAAGTCCTCGACGTTGAAGGAGGCCAGCACCGAGCCGTAGGCCATTGCCTGTCGGAGCACGGAGTCGTCGGCCGCGTCCCCGGCCTCCCAGTCGCGGCTGTCCAGGTAGCCGAGGAAGCCGCCGGCGAAGCTGTCACCGGCCCCGGTCGGGTCACGAACGTCCTCGAGGGGGTAGCCGGGGATCGCGAAGAAGGCCGACCCGGTGAACAGGGCCGCCCCGTATTCGCCCTGCTTGGCGACGACGACGCTGGGGCCCATCGACATCAGCGACCTCGCGGCGCGGGCGAGGTTGGCCTCCTGCGTCAGCATGCGGATCTCGGCGTCGTTTAGGACGACGCAGTCCACCTCGGCGATGGCGGCCAACAAGGCGTCTCGCTCGATCTCAATCCAGAGGTTCATCGAGTCGAGGGCCGCGAACCGCGCCGTCCCGCATGAGGCTCGCACCTGGCGCTGGAGCTGCGGCTGGATGTTCCCCAGGAAGAGCATCTCCGCCTCCCGCGAGCCGTCGGAGAGCTTGGGCTCGAAGCCGCCGAAGACGTTGAGCCGGGTCTCGTCGGTGTGGGCGACGTTCATGTCGTACTCGTAGTGGCCGCGCCAGAAGAAGGTCTCGCCCCCGGAGACCCTCTCGACGTCGGCGGTGATCACGCCATGATCGGCCAGGACCGCGACGTGCTCGTCGGTGAAGTCGTCGCCGACCGGTCCCACGACGCGAACCTCGGTGAAGAAGCTCGCCGCCAGGGAGAAGTGGACGGCGGAGCCGCCCAGCATCCGCTCGCGCTCGCCGAAGGGCGTGCGCACGGAATCGAACGCGATTGAGCCGACGACCGTGAGTGACATACGCTTGCCAGCGTGAAAGCTATCCGGATCGAGGAGTTCGGCGGCCCCGAGGTGATGAAGCACGCTGAGGTGCCGGACCCCGAGCCCGCCGACGGCATGGTCGTGGTGGACGTGGCGCGCTCGGGCGTCAACTTCGCCGATACGCACGCGACGCGCAACGACTACCTCGCCGAGCAGTCGCTGCCGCTGATCCCCGGGGGCGAGGTGAGCGGCACCACCCCGGACGGTCAGCGGGTCGCGGCGGTGCTGGGAGGGGGCGGTTACGCGCAGAAGGTCGCCGTCCCCGAGCCCTGGCTGGTGCCCGTGCCCGACAACGTCTCCGACGACCAGGCCGCCGGACTGCTGCTCCAGGGGCTGACGGCCTACGCGCTCGTCCACTACTGCGCCAGGGTCTCGGAGGGAGAGACGGTGGTCGTGGAGGCGGCCGCGGGGGGCACCGGGACGCTCTCGGTCCAGATCGCGAAGCGGGCGGGCGCCCGCGTGATCGGGCTGGCCTCCACCGATGAGAAGCGCGAGCTGGTCGAGCGCCTCGGCGCCGACGCCACGGTCGACTCGCGCAGCGAGGACATCAGGGAGGCGCTGCTCGAGGCCAACGGCGGCAAGCCCGTGGACGCGGTGCTCCACATGAGCGGCGACGCCTTCGAGGCCGAGCTGAGGTCGCTGGCGCCATTCGGCCGCATCGTCGTCTTCGGCAACGCCTCGCGGATCCCGAACGAGGTCGCCACCAACGGCCTGCTCCAGCACTCGACCGCCGTGATCGGCTTCTGGCTCGTCCACCTGATCGCCACCCGCAGGGACCTGACGATCACGGCCATCGGCGAGCTGCTCGGCGCCGTCTCCTCGGGGGAGCTCGAGGTCGTGATCGGCGGCGTCTACCCGCTGTCGGAAGCTCCCAAGGCGCACGAGGAGCTGATCGCCCGCCGCACGACGGGCAAGCTGCTGCTCGACCCGGCGGCCTAGCTTCGCCGCGCTGCGGCTAGGCTTGCTCGCGATGACCACGGAGACCGAAGCCGCGTCGACAGGGGCCACCGACTTCGCCTCCCTCGGTCTCTCGGAGGCGTTGGTGAAGACGCTGGACGAGCTCGGCTACGAGGAGCCGACCCCGATCCAGGCGCAGGCGATCCCTGAACTGCTCGGCGGCCACGACGTGATCGGCCAGGCGCAGACCGGCAGCGGCAAGACGGCGGCCTTCGGCCTGCCGATGCTCGAGTACGTCGATCCGGGCGACGAGGAGACCCAGGCGTTCGTGCTCACCCCCACCCGCGAGCTCTGCATCCAAGTGACGCAGGCCCTGCGCGCGTACGCCGAGCACCTGGAGGGGGTTGAAATCGTCGCCGTCTTCGGCGGGGCCCCCATTCGCGAGCAGCAGGCTCGCCTGCGGCACGGCGCCCAGGTGGTGGTGGCGACGGTCGGCCGGATGATGGACTTGATCTCGCGCCAGTCCCTGGTGCTGACCGCAGCCCGCTACGTGGTTCTCGATGAGGCGGACGAGATGCTCGACCTCGGCTTCATCGAGGATGTCGAGAAGATCCTGCGCCTGTGCCCCAGCGGGCGCCAGACGGCGCTGTTCTCCGCCACCATCCCCGCCCCCGTCGCCCGGCTCGCCGAGACCTACATGTACGACCCGACCACGATCCGCGTGACGCCGAAGAAGCTGACGGTGGACTCGGTCGAGCAGGCCTACGTCATGGTCGAGCCGCGAAAGAAGCTCGAGCGCCTGGTCGAGGTGCTCAAGGCCGAGGAGCCCGAGCAGGCGATCATCTTCTGCCGCACCAAGATCGGCGCGGCACGGCTCGACCGGGAGCTGGCGGACAAGGGGCTGCGGGTGAAGGCGCTGCACGGCGACCTCAGCCAGGGCCAGCGCGACGGGGTGATGATCTCCTTCAAGGAGCACAAGGTGCCGTTGCTGGTGGCCACCGACATCGCCGCGCGGGGGCTCGACATCGAGCATGTCACCCACGTGATCAACTACGACATGCCGAACAACCCGGAGATCTACGTGCACCGCATCGGGCGCACCGGGCGCGTCGGCCGCACGGGTCGCGCGATCACCTTCGCCACCTCGAAGCAGGTCGAGGACCTGAAGACGATCGAGCGGGTCGTCAAGGTCCCGATCGGCGAATGGGAGCCGCCCGAGGAGCGGATCGAGCACGCGCCGCGCCCGCGCCACCGCGAGGCGCCACCAAAGGAGACTGCCGACGGCACGGTCAAGCTCTTCTGCAACCGGGGCCGGCGCAGCGGCATCGACGAGGAGGACCTGCGCTGGGCCCTGACCGAGGGCGCCGTCCTGGGTGAGGGAGCGATCGAGGACATCAAGGTGCTCGACCGCTTCTCCTTCGTCGTCCTCCCCGCCGCCGACGCCGAGCGGGTGATCGAGTACCTCAACGGAACCAAGCTGAAGGGACACGAGGTCCGCTTCGAGCCGGCTCGGGCCTAGGGCCACCATCAGGCGGGCGCCCTACCTGCAGGGACAAGGCACACGGCGGCGCCCGGGTCGGGCGCCCTAGGCAGCCAGCTCCTCGATCCGTGAGATCAGCTCGTCCCACTCGAACGGCTTCGGCACGCAGGCGTTGGCGCCGAGCGCCAGCATCCGGTCAGGCTCCTCGGTATCGAGGTGGGCGCTGATGATCAGCACCGGGGTCTCGTTGCCCTCCGCCCGCAGCTCCTGCAGCGCCTCGACCCCGGACTTGCGGGGCATCATCGCGTCGAGCAGGATCACGTCGGGGGCGCCGGTCTCGCCCGCGGAGCGGATCTTCTCGACCACCTGCTCCCCGTCGACGGCCGTCACCACCTCGTAGCCGGCCATCTCCAGCCGCCGCTGGAGCATCAGCAGGACCGTCTCGGAATCGTCAGCGACGAGCAGGCGCGTCATGCCTTGCTCTTCGCCTTGCCGCGCCGGCTCGACTTCGAGGGCTCTCCATCGGCGGGCGCCGCCGCCTTCTCCTTGATCGCGGGGAGGACGAAGCGGAAGCTGGCGCCCTTGCTCGGCTCCGAGCTGGCCTCGATCGAGCCGCCGTGCAGCTCCACCAGCGACTTGGCGATCGCGAGGCCGATGCCGGTTCCGCCCACCTCCTGGGTCTCACCCGCCTCGGCGCGCCAGAAGCGCTCGAAGACGTGGGCGAGCTCCTCCTCGGAGAGCCCAGGCCCGTCGTCGCTGACCGAGAACTCCACCTGCCTCGAGGCCTGCGCTGCGCTGAGGCGAACGCTGGTCCCCTCGGGGGCGTAGCGGTTGGCGTTGTTGAGCAGGTTGTCGAGGACCTGCCCGATCCGGACGGGATCCGCCATCACGCTGGGCAGATCGGACTCGAGGTCGACCGTGACCTTCTGGTGCTTCTCCTCGAAGTGAGGCTTCATCCGGCGGGCGGCGCTCTGGATCAGGCCGCCGACCGCGACCGGCTCCGACTCGATTCGCAGCTTGCCCGCGTCGCTGCGCGCCAGGTCGAGCAGGTCGTTGATCATCTTCTGCAGCTGGCCGGCGCTCTCTGCGATCACCTCGGCCGCCTCGGCCTGCCTGGTGTTGAGCGCCCGGCTCTCGGAGGTGAGCATCTCCGCGAATCCCTTGACCACGGTAACCGGCGTGCGCAGCTCGTGCGAGACCGTGAGCACGAAGTCGTCCTTCATCCGCTCGAGTCGATCGCGCTCGCGGGCGTCTCGCTCCAGCTCGGCCGCCATCTCGTTGAAGGCGCGGCCCAGGGTCGCGATCTCGACCGGCCCGCCGACCTTCACCCTGGTTTCGAGGTCGCCCCCGGCCAGGCGCCGGGCGCCGCTGACCAGGCGGGCGAGGGGGGCGCGCATCGAGTTGATCAGGCCGGAGAAGAGGATCAGCGCAGCCAGCAGCGCCGCGCCGAGTCCGGCGACGACGAGGATGGTCGTGTTCCGGGTCTTGTCGCTCGCCCGCTGACGGCTGGCCTCCTTGGCTTGGTCCACCCCGGTCGTCAGATCCTCGTTCGCGTTCTGGACCGTGGCGGCCGCCTGCTGCTGTGTCTTGTCCGGCGGCACATCGCCGGAGAGAAGCGGCCGCGCCACCGTTCGGCGCCAGCTGTTCTCGGCGGCCACTCGGCGCTGCACCAAAGGTCTCAGGGAGCTGCTGGCCGCGAGCGCGATCGCGTGAGCATCCTCGGTGCGGGCATCTGCCAGGGTACGCCGCAACGCTTGGCTGCCGGCCCCGCCCCGGCGAAAAGCGGTCACGGCTGACAGCTCGTTGGTGAAGGCCACCTGCATGCGCGCAGCCTGGACCTCGATCGCCGAGTAGTCCGCCGTCTCGTCCTCGAAGTCGACCCTGATCTGGAACAGGCGCGCGACGCCGAGCAGGGAGACGACGATCAGCATCGCGAAGAGAACCACGAAGCCGATGCGAAGTCGCGCTGTCAGGGAGGTATTCAGGCGCATTGGGTCAATGGCCGGTGCGGCCGTACACTACTGCGGGGGTCATTAATGGGTAACGGAATGCTCGCGCAGCAAAGGCGCGGTTTGGCCGTCCGTGCTCTGGCGGGCGCGATCTTGCTCGCCGTGCCGGTCGTGGTCGCTGCGGCGATCGGCTTCAGCTCGGGTATCTCGGGTCTCACATCCGCTCTTCAGGCGGGGCTGAACGGCCCGGAAGGGGAGCAGTCCAGCGCCGGCATCTCGTCGGTCCAGGGGCAAGGCTCCTCCCGAATTGTGGCCATCGGCTCCGACGGCGCGACCGCGGGCGGTCGCGCGGGCGGTCGACACCTCGGCGGCGCTGGCCACTCCGGCGGCGTCAACCGGGTCAGCGACCTCGGCGGCGGGGCCAGGACCGGCGGAGGCGGCGGAGGCAGCGCTGCGCCGGGCCCGCTCGGCGGACAGAACTAGGGAGCCGATCGGCTAGAACGCCCGGGTGTTCGCGTTCGCGATCAGCCTCGTCTCGGGGCTCTCATGGGGCGTGTCCGATTTCCTCGGCGGGCTCTACAGCCGCCGCATGCACGTCCTCGCCGTGCTCGCCGTCAGCCAGCCCGTTGGGCTGCTCATCTCCCTGGCCGTGCTGCCGGCGCTTGGGACACCGTTCGTCCCTCTTGGCAAGCTGGCGATCGCCTTCGGAGCGGGGTGCGCGATGTTCGCCGGGCTGGCGGCGTTCTACCGGGCGATGGCGTTGGGGACGATCAGCGTCGTCGCCCCGATAGGCGCAACCGGGGTCGCCGTACCCGTGATCTTCGGCATCGCCGGCGGTGAGCTCCCCGAGCCGGCTCAGCTTGCCGGCGTCGTCATCGCCATCGCCGGCGTGATCGTCCTCGGCTACGAGGAGGAGGACGGGGCCCGAGCCGACACCGGCGCGCAGGGTCGACCTCCTGCCACGCCCTCGACCCGGCTGTCGATCGGGCTGGCGATCGTCTCGGCGCTCGGCTTCGGGCTCTTCCTCACCGGCTTGGATGTCGCCGCGGCGAATCCGCCCACCCTCGCCGTTGTCGCTGCCCGGGCGGGGGCGGTCGCGGCGGTCGGGGTGTCGCTGATCGCGGTCCGGCCTCCGCTGCGACCCGCGGGCTCGGCCCTGCCGGCGCTGGTGGCGATGGGCGCCTTCGACGTCAGCGCCAACTTCCTATTTGCGCTGGCCTCCACCAAGGGGCTGCTGCCCCTGGTGGCGGTGGGCGGATCGATGTATCCGGTGTTCACCATCGCCCTCGCCCACATCGTGCTTCGCGAGCGCCTGGTCCCCCTGCAGCAGCTCGGTGTCGCCGCCGCCCTGCTCGGTGTAGTCCTGATCGCCGCCGGCGGATAGCCGGCCGAATCAGGCTAGGCCGGCCTGAAGCCGCGCAGCATGTGGAGATCGATGGAGCCGGGCGCGAACACCGTGATCGAGTACTGGATGGCCTGGCCCTCCGCGGCGTGGATCAGCTCGACCAGCTCGAGCGCCGCGGTGACGCGCGTCGCCCCCAAGGCTTCGCCCAGCCGGCCGCCGGGCTCCACCAGGCGCGGGCGCACCTGCGTGTTCGCGAAGGCGATTGCTTCGCCTCGCTCCACCAGCACGTCGAGCACCATCCTCCCCGAGGCGATCTCCCGGCGAAGCTCCTCCGCGGGCGGCAGCTCGACGGCCGGGTGGACGATGTCGCGCATGTAGGCAGCGACGGCCCCGTCGGCGAGCAGCGTCCGGTGGACCAGCGGCGCCCTCGCTCCCCTGCGCAGGCCGAGGGCCTCGGCCACGTAGCCGGGCAACGGCGCCTGCTCGATCTGCAGGTTGCGAACGCTCAGGCGCTTGCCCTGGCGACGCGCCAGGGCGGAGTAGGACTCGAGCACCTCCAGCCCCTCGCTGAAGGCCGGGGGAAGCGCCACTCGCCCGACGAAGGTGCCACTGCCCTGGCGGCGAACGATCTCGCCGTTGCTCTCGAGGCGCTCGAGGGCGAGGCGCAGCGTTCCCCTGGACACTCCCAGCGCCTCGCACAGCTCCTTCTCGGGAGGCAGCCGGTCGCCCTCGCGGGCGCGGCCCGGCGCCAGCCGCTCGCGAAGCGCGGTCTCGGTGACGTCGACCAGGGAGGAGCGCAGCACTGCGCGAGCGTAGTCGAGGGCGCGGTGCGCCTCTCCTCAGGCCCCCGTCGGGCCCGCCGTCACGGTGGCGGGCGCCTGAGCGTCCAGCAGCCCCAGCCTGCGAGCGAGGCGGGCCGCCGGCAGCGCCTGCAGGATCAGGGTCATGATGATCGCCAGGGCGACGACGCTGGCGTAGGTGTCCGTGTGCGGCACGCCGAGGCCGGCCAGGACCCCGACCAGCGCCGCCGGCACCACGCCGGTCTCGCGCGTCCAGCAGAGGAAGGCGACCTCCTGCCGGGTCCAGGCCCCGCCCCGGTCGGGGAGGGTGCAGGCCAGCACCGTCAGGGGCCGCGCGAGCACCAACAGCGCCGTGACCACCGCCAGAGCGGGCAGGAAGTTGGCTCCCAGCTCGCCGAAGGGGATGTTCGCCCCCAGCACCAGGAAGACGAAGAAGGTGACTAGGTCGGCGGTGTTGAAGGCGAACTGCTTCATGTCGCGCTCGTGCTCGGAGTGCATCGCCAGCCCCAGCTGCTCCATGTTCCCCACGATCAGCCCGGCGAGAAAGGCGCCGAGGTACCCACTGCCGCCCGCGGAGTCGAGCGAGAAGTAGCTGATCGTGACCACCATCAGGACCGCCGCCGCCGACGACTCGCGCCAGATCCCGGCACGGTGGCTGGAGATCACCGCCGACAGCAGCACGCCGGCGACTACGCCGAGCACGGTGCTGATCGCCAGGTCCCTGACGAAGTCGCCGACCGGCGCGGCGATGCTGCTGTCGCCGCTGAGCAGCACGCCCGCCATGGTCAGGGCGAGCACGGCCCCGGTCGGGTCGTTGAAGGCCGACTCGGCGACCACCGTCTGGGCCACCTTCGGCCGCAGCCGCGAGCGCACGAACAGCGGGATCAGGATCGCCGGGTCGGTCGGCGCCAGCACGGCTCCCATCAGCAGCGCCGCGGTCCAGGAGAGGCCGAAGGCCAGGTGAGCGACGGCGCCGGTGACGAGCGCGGTCAGGAGCACCCCCGGGATCACCAACATCCCGAGGCCCACCCAGACGCGGCGCAGCACCGGGAGCGAGAGGTTGAGCCCGCCGTAGAAGAGGATCATCGAGACGCCGAGCGTGAAGATCAGCTGGGCGCCGAGCGAGTCGAGCGGCACGTCGATCACGTCGAGCGAGGAGGGGCCGAGAAGCGCGCCGAAGGCCACCAGGAGCAGGATCTCCGGCACGCGCATGAGGCTGGCCAGGAATCGCGCCGCGAGCGCGGCGCTGAGCATCAGGCTCAAGGTGAGGATGATGTCCCTGGTCATGACGGCTCGTCGGCAGGCGGTTCGCGCCCAACCCTCCGCTCCCCCTCGAGCGCCAGGCGGGCCACCTCCTGGGCGGTGACCAGCAGCAGGATGATCACGATCGCAGCGCCGAGCGCAACCGCGATCAGCCTCTTGCGGGCGTCGTCGCGAGCCTCGTTGAAGGCGCGGTTGGCGGCGTCCGCGCGGCGAGCCTCGTACGAGGCCAGGACCTCGGAGGTCTTGGCCATCGCCTGGAAGTTCTCGATCTCGGGACCGAGGAAGATCTGCCTCACGCGTTGCTCGTTGCCGGCCTGGAGCTCGCGATAGGCGATCACGTCGAGGCTCATGAAGGCGCCCAGCTGACCCTGGAGCCGGCGCAGCAGGGCCTGCTCGCGGGGGTCGGTGAGCTGATTCTTCGCCGCCGCCAGGTCGTCGCGGAGCCGATTGACGGAGCGATCGAAGGTCCCCCGCGAGGCCCCGTTGTCGTAGCCGTAGGCCGTCTGCCAGCCGTTGACGTCGGTGACCCCGAACTTGAGCTCGCGCGCTGTCGCCTCGTCCTCGGCGCGCTGCTGCGCCTGGTCGAAGCGGTCGCCCATCTGCGACATCCCGTGGAGCGCCACGGCGGTGGTCGCCAGCGGCCCCAGGATCGTCAGAGCGATCGCCGCGTAGAGCTTCGCTCGAATGCTCATCCGCCCGGACACCTCGCGCCCGATGCAGCACCCCAGGTGCCACTAGGATGGCCGCCGCCATGGTCATCTTCGTGTTCACGCACCAGACGCCGCCGATCCTGGTGCTGTCGCTGGTCGTGATGTGCTACCTGGCGGGGTACGAGCTCTGGAAGGAGCGGGACTTGTACTTCCTCTGGAAGGCGTGGTGGGTGCTGTTCGTGTTCTTGCTCAACATCGTCGGCTTCGGGGTCTTCTGGGCCTGGCTCGCGTACTACAGGCACCAGCGCAGCCGCCCTGCGTAGTCGCCCCTGATCAGCCACGGGCCTACCCTCTCTCGGCCCGCACGCGGTGGAGCCGCACGAGCTTCAGGGCCAGCTCGAGTGAGAGCAGGTCCTCGCTTCCCAGATCCAGCCCGGCGACGCGCTCGATCCGCTCCAGCCGCTGCCGCACGGTGTTGGGGTGCACGTAGAGGGCTCGGGCGCTTGCCGTGACGCTGCCGCGGTCGGCGAGGAATTGCTCCAGCGTCTCCACCAGGCGGGCGCCGCGGCGCCGGTCGTACTCGATCAGCTCCTCGATCGATTGCCGGTAGCGGTCGCGTGGGGCCTGGTCGAGCTCCAGGTGGACGAGGTAGCGGTAGGCGCCGAGCTGCTCGTAGGAGACGGCGCCTCCCTCGGCCACCAGGGAGCGTCCGATGCGCGCCGCGTCGGCGGCCTCGCGCATCCGCCGGCGAGCGCTCGCCGCGCCGCGGTCCACGTCGCTGAGACCCACCACCAGCCCCTCTTCCCGGACGAGCGGCTCGCATGCGGCGCGCAGCCGCTCGACCGCCGCAGCCTCCGCGGTCGGCAGCGGCGCCAGCGCCCGCACCCGGTCGTGGCGGGAATCGAACAGCGCCCGCGGATACAGCCGTCTTAAGCTGCGCCTCGAGCCTGGCCGCCAGCTCCGGCCACGCCGGCCCGCCCTCGCGAGGGTTCCGGGCGCGCTCGACGTGCAGGAAGACGTGCGGTCGCCCAAGATCGCAGCGCGCCTCGCTCGCCTTCGCCTCCGCGGCCTCGACGGAGCCGGCGGCGAGAGCGTCGAACATGTCCTTGACGATGTTCTCGGCGGTCAGGCGCTCGATCAGCTCGGCCTTCTTCAGCCCCACGGCGGTCTGGTTGGCGACGGCCCCGAGCAGCTCCTCGTCCTCCTCGGAGAACTGCCTCTCGTGCGCAAGGCAGCAGAGGATCCCGAGCTGTTCGTCGCCCGCCACCAGCGGGGCCACGAGCAGCGCGCTCTCGTCGAGGTCCGGCCACAAGGCGCGGGCGATTCGGCGCCGCCCGGCCCGCCCATGTCCGTTCGCCCGGCGCATCAGGTCGAATACGAGGGCGGTCCCGCCGGGCTGCGGGGCGGGCGCGGGCGCGCGCTCCGGGTGCGAGCCGGCCAGCGCCAGCTCGTCGGCCTCGGTGTCCAGGCGGTAGATCTGGCAGGCATCGGCCGCGAGCAGCTCGCGGGCTCCGCGCGTGACGGCGTCGTAGAGGTCCTCGCGCAGGGTGACCGCCGCCAGCGCCTGGCTCAGCTTCGTCAGAGTGGTCAGCGCCTGGACCCGCCGCCGGGTCTCCTCATAGAGCTGGGCGTTCTCGATCGCCCCGGCCACCAGCGACGCCGTGTGGACCAGGAAGTTGAGTACCTCGTCGTCGAACGAGCGCGGCGCCGCAGTGTGAAGGACGGCCACCCCGATCACGTCGCCCGCCTTGGCCAGGATCGGCACGGCGACGATCGACTGGAAGCGCTCCTCCTCCAGCTCGGGCACGTACTTCATCCGCGGGTCGGACATGGCGTCCTCGGGGATGAACTCGGGAGTCTTCGTCCGCGCCACCCAGCCGGCGAGGCCCTCGTGAACGCCGAGGTCGAGCTCGCCGACGAACCGCGAGTAGCGTGGGGAAGCCGCTCGCAGCACCAGCCGCTCCCCCTCGAGGAAGTAGATGAAGCAGGCATGGCAGCCCGTCGCGTCGGTCGCGATGTCGACGATCCCGCCCAGCACCCGGTCGAGATCGAGCGAGGAGGAGACCGTCTTGATGACCGCGTACAGGGTCTCGTTCTCGCGCCGGGCGCTCCGGAGTGCGCCCTCCACCTCGGCCTCAGCCACCGACTGCACCGTCAAAGCGAGCCCTCCGTTCTCTCGGTACCGGGCGGCCATCGTATTCGCGGCCGCCCGCGTGCTGTATGTGCGGACCCTACCCTTCTGCGCCTCGAAATATGTGCTCAGTGCCTATTGCGGAGGCGCGCCCCGCGGGGATATGTTGCCGCCCGTTGGTGGCTCGTGACACTTGATGCCGTGACGGCCCGCGCCCGCCATCGAGGGCGAGGAAAGAGGGAGCGAGGATGATCCACACGCTGGTTGGGCTCGTTGCTCAGGTCAGGCTGATCCAGGACCTGAAGACCGTTCAGGACTCCCAGACGCTGGACAGCGCGATCCTGGGCGAGCAGTTCTACTTCTTCACGGTCGTGCTCATGTGGCTCATCCACGTGGGCTTCATGACCTACGAGACGGGCGTCGCCCGCCGCAAGAACGCGCTCGCCACGGCGATGAAGAACATCCTCACGATCGCCGTCGTCACCCCGACCATGTACTACATCGGCTGGTGGGTCTACAACTGCAACCAGCCCGGCCTGCCGATCGGCCCCAACAGCAGCGACTTCACCAGCGTCGCCTGTCAGGGCGGCATCCCCTGGTCGGACACCTTCGGGCCGAACCTGACGAACAACATCAACCTCGTCTTCTTCCTGGCCTTCCTGCTGTTCTCGTGGACGACCGCGTCGATCATGTCCGGGTTCGCTGCTGGAGCGGGTGCGGCTCTCCGCCTACCTGCTGCTGGCCTGCCTGCTCGGCTCGGTCGTCTGGATGCTGGACGCCGCCTGGGGCTGGAGCGCCGGCGGCTGGCTGACGCTCCGCTTCGGCTTCCACGACTCGATCGCGTCGGCGGTCGTGCACGGCGTCGCCGGCGCCTTCACGCTCGGCGTGCTTTTCAACCTCGGGCCGCGCATAGGCAAGTACACGAAGGAGGGCCTGGCGCGGACCTTCAGACCCCACAACATCCACATGACGCTGATGGGGCTGATGCTGATCTTCACCGGGTTCTACGGCTTCTACGCCGCCTGCCTGGTGATCGCGTCGACGGCCTTCCCGGGCTGGGCCAACATCTACCTCAGCCCCACCACCCTGGGCTCGATCGCGATGATCATCACCTTCGGGTTCGCGGGTGGCTTCACCGGCGGCTACTTCGCCAGTCGTGGTGATCCGTTCTGGACGGTCTCCGGCGGCCTCGCGGGCGTGATCGGCGTGTCGGCCGGCGCGGACGTCTACGCGCCGACGCTCGGCTACCTGCTGGCTGCGCTCACCGCGGTGCTGGTCGTCTGGATCGGAAACTGGATCGAGACGAAGATGCGCGTCGACGACGTGGTCGGGGCGGTTGCCGTCCACGGCGTGGCGGGCTTCCTCGGCATCACCTGGGTCGGGATCTTCGCCGCCGGCTATCCGACCGGGCTCAACAACGTCGACAGCTCGATCGGCGGGCAGATGATCGGCTTCGCGACCTTCGTGCCGCTGGGCTTCCTCTCGGGCTGGGTCGCGTCCTGGATCCTGAAGAAGCTCAACCTGCTGCGCGTGCCGCCCGAGGTCGAGGTCGACGGTCTCGACCAGGCCGAGTACGAGCCCGACATCCACGTGCCCGAGTTCGCGCACGCCGAGGACCTGATGATCGAGCCCGACGGAGCGCGGGTGTCCGCCGACAAGATTCAATCCGAGGCGGCCAAGGAGTTGGTGAGATGATGCCCGTAACGAGACCGACTAGGAGGGGAGAGGGGGCCGAATGCCTGCGATAATCGACAGCGCACCCGATTGCGTCACCCACGCTCAGGTCGACGGCACGGACGCGGCAAGTGTGGCGGCCTCGGCCGACGATTCCGCCGACTTCGTCCTCCAAGCCGACTACCAGGATTGTGCCGGGTTCATGACCTTCGGCCCGGGCTCGACCTACGGACCCGACGGGGCGGGGGCGGGCACCGACTACATGGCCCTCACCTGGATCGGGATCGTCTTCACGGTTTTCGTGCTGATCGCCTGGACCCTGTATGAGAACCGCCGTTTGCTCACCTATGCTGCAGCGCGCGTCCGTCCGGGCGCGTCGGGGGAATCCGCGGCTGCGGCGGCGAAGGAGTCGAAGCTGACATGAACGGAAAGCAGATCGAGTTCCCGCCCCGGCAGACGCACGTCAAGGGCTTCGAGTACGCGATGATCGCGATCTCGATCATCTGCGCGATAATCGTGCTGGTGATCGTGCTCGGTACTGACATCGGGAACACATTCCGCCCGACCGTCTGAGCAGCTCGGGAGACACCCGAGCTTCTGAGCAGGGCGAGGGGCGTCCGAGTTGGGCGTCCCTGACGGGGGCCGGTGGACCCCAACCAGTCCGGTCCGAGGTCAGGCGACGCGCCCGGCCGACCTGGCCCCGGGTCGCCGTGGTCGGCGCTCTCATCCTGCTCGCCTTCTTCGTCTCGAAGAGCTGCCAGCAGTCCCAGATCCGGATCACCCAGGAGGAGGCGATCGCGATCGCCAAGCGTGAGGTGGACTTCAGGCCGAAGTCGACGCAGATTCGTCTGCTTCGCCAGGGCCTCAACCGCAAGCCCTTCTGGTTCGTCTCGCTCTCGAACCCGATCGGGAGCGCCGTCAACCCCGAGGGCTTCTCGCGGCTGGCGATCGTCGAGGTGGACGCGAACAGCGGCAAGGTCGAGAGCGTGAAGCAGCAGGCGCCGGCCCAGGGCGCCGCGTCGCCAATCGAGGTCAGCCAGGGCGACGCGGTCTCGACCGCTGAGGACCAGGTCGACTTCATTCCCCGCCAGACCCGGGTGCGCCTCCTGCGCCAGGGCTCCGACCGGACGCCTCTGTGGGCGGTGACCTTCGCGGATGCCGCCGGCAAGGAGACCGTGGTCACCGTGAACGCCAACAGCGGGGATGTCGAGGACGTTACACAGCCCTAGGCGATGCGGGTCCTGACCCTCCAGCACATCGCCTGCGAGCACCCGGGCGTGTTCTCCGAGGTCATGGAGGAGCGGGGGGTGGAGGCGGTTCCGGTGGAGCTCGACGCGAACGAGGCGCTTCCGGACTGGCGCGAGTTCGACGCCGTGCTGGCGATGGGCGGCCCGATGGGCGCCGGCGACGAAGGCGAGCACCCCTGGCTCGCCGCCGAGAAGCGGCTGGTCCGCGAGGCGGTCGAGGCGGGCCGGCCGTTCCTCGGGGTCTGCCTCGGCGTGCAGCTGCTGGCCGACGCCCTCGGGGCGCGCGTCTACCCCCTGGAGCGCGCCGAGGTCGGGCTGCTGCCCGTCGAGCTCACGGCCGAGGGGCGCGAGCACCCGCTCTTCGGCGGCCTCGACGACCCGTTCGTCTCCCTGCAGTGGCACGGCGACACCTTCGAGCTGCCCCCCGGCGCGGTCCGGCTGGCGAGCTCGCCGCTGGTGGCGAACCAGGCCTTCCAGGCCGGCGAGCGCGCCTACGGCGTCCAGTTCCACCTCGAGGTGACGAGGGAGATGGCGCGCGAGTGGGCCGAGGTGCCCGCCTACCGCCAGTCGCTCGCCGAGACCCTGGGCGAGGAGCGGGGCGCCGCCTTCCTCGCCGAGATCGAGAGCCGCGCCTCAGAGCTGCACCCGGCGGCCCGCAGGCTGTTCGAGAATTGGCTTGGGATCGCCAGCGATCCCGATTGATGCTGGGTGGGTCCAATCCGATTTTGTACCTTTTTGTTCAGCGCTGGCATATAGTGGCGAGGCCCTCGCTGGAGAGGATTGAGAAGAGGGAGTCCTGCTGAAAGGAGCGGAATAGTGGCCGGAGCGAAGAAGCCGAGCGCAGTCCAGCGTGTCTTGGAGACCCCCAAGATCGAGCCGCCGCCGAAGACGCTGGAGGAGGCGCGCAACGCGCCCGGCCGCGCCGAGAAGATCGCGGAGATCGCGGACCAGATCGAGAAGGAGGGGATCGAGTACGTCTTCTTCCAGCAGGTCTCGATCACCGGCCACATCAACGGCAAGGGCGTCGTCGCGAGCTGGTTCCCCGAGGTCGCCGAGAAGGGCTACCAGCTGGTCTACGGCGCCACCGCCGACCTGCTCACCGACCGCCAGGACAACTACATCGGCTTCGGGCCCGAGGAGTCCGAGCTGGCGGCGATCGCCGACCTGGACACCTTCACCCGCCTGCCCTGGGAGCCGCGGGTGGCCCGGGTCTACTGCGACTGCTACGACACCGAGACCGGCGAGCTGCTCGACGCCGACCCGCGCCAGAACCTGAAGCGGATCGCCCACGACGTGGAGGAGGAGCTCGGCTACACGTTCCTCTGCGGCATCGAGCCCGAGATGATGTGGCTGAAGCTGGCCGAGGATGGCGAGGGCGCCCCGGAGGGCGTCACCAAGCCCCTCTGCTACCACATCAACCAGTTCGAGCAGCTGAGGCCGGTGATCCTCGACGTCGTCGCCTACGGCAAGGCGATGGGGCTCGACATGAGCTACGGCGACCACGAGGACGCCCCCGGCCAGCTCGAGCTCAACTTCCGCTTCGACAGGGCGCTGCGCACGGCGGACAACATCACGACCTACCGCCAGCTCTGCACGGCGGCCGGCCGCAACCACGGCCTGCACGCGTCGTTCATGCCGAAGCCGTTCACCGGCGTCTCGGCGAACGGGCATCACCACCACTTCACCCTGGTCGACGAGGCGGGCAACAACGTCTTCCACGACCCCGACGGGCCCGCGCAGCTGTCGGAGATCGGGAAGCGGTTCATGGGCGGGATCCTGGACCACTTCCGGGCGCTCGTCTGCATCGGCTCGCCGACGGTCAACTCCTACAAGCGGATGTGGGACTTCGGCTTCTGGGCGCCGGTCTACAAGAACTACGGCTGGCAGAACCGCACCTGCACGGTGCGCGTCGCGAGCGGCGGCCGCTTCGAGTTCCGCGGGGTGGACTCCTCCTGCAACCCCTACCTGACCCAGGCGGCGCTGCTCACGGCCGGCCTCGACGGCGTCCGACGCGAGCTCGACCCCGGCCCTCCCCAGCAGGAGAACACCTATGACCTGCTGGCCGAGGGCGCCAAGTTCGAGCGGGTGCCAGACCACCTTGGAGCCGCGCTCGACGCGCTCGAGGCCGACGAGATCGTGCGCAGCGCGATGCCGGGACGTCTCTACGACGTCTTCATGCACTTCAAGCGCGACGAGTGGGAGCGGTACCTGGCTGCGGTCACCGACTGGGAGCGCGAGCAGTACCTCGAGGTGATGCCATGAGAGCGGTTGGTCGGTAGGGATGTGCGGGATCGCGGGGATCATCTACCGCAACGGCGGCGGCGAACACGAGGTGGGGCGCGACATGACCCGGATGCTGCAGGCGATGAAGCACCGGGGTCCCGACTCGACCGGCTACGCGCTCTACCGCGGCGACGCCGACACCTATGTGATGCACGTGAAGCTGAGCGAGGCGGTCGACGAGGACGCCGAGCTCGCCCAGCGGGTGCAGCGCCAGCGCGACCAGGTCGAGGCGCGCATGCGCGCTGCCGGGGCGGAGATCGAGGAGGTGAAGGGGACCCACCGCACGATGACCGTCATCTTCGGCTTCGACGGCGACCTGAAGCTGCTCGCGGACGCCGTCGAGCGGGTGCGCCATACCGAGGTGCTGTCGCTGGGGCGCTCGCTGGAGATCGTCAAGGATCTCGGTGACGCCGAGACGGTCTCCGAGGAGTACGGGCTCAACCGGTTCGTCGGTACCCACGCGATCGGCCACGCGCGCATGGCGACCGAGTCCGACGTCGACATCGCCAACGCCCACCCCTACTGGGCCTACCCGTTCCCCGACGTCGCCGTCGTCCACAACGGCCAGCTCACCAACTTTCACGACTGGCGCCGCCGCCTGCAGCGCTCCGGCCACCGCTTCCAGTCCGAATGCGACTCGGAGATCATCGCCGTCTACCTGGCCCAGCAGATGAGCGAAGGCCGATCGCTGGAGGAGGCGATGCGCCAGAGCCTCGAGGACCTCGACGGGGTCTTCACCTACATCTGCGTCACCGAGGACGCCCTCGGAGTCGCCAAGGACGAGCTGGGCGCCAAGCCGTTGGTGCTCTACGAGGACGACGATCTGGTGGCGCTAGCCTCCGAGGAGATCGCGATCCGCCAGGTGCTTGATCGTGAGATCGAGACCCACGACCCCTACGAGGGCGAGGTGCGCGTATGGACCAGGTGAGCGAGGAGACCACGGTGCGGATGGACGAGCGCGGGCTGGTCGAGCTCGACGACGTCATCCCCAAGACCTCGAAGGTCGACGGCGAGAGCGCCGTGTTCGACGCGGGCGACCTGACCACGCGCAAGATCAACGCCGAGCTGCGCTGGCTGATCTACGAGCAGGGCGTCACGGAGGTGACCGTGCTCAACCCGAGCGCGCGGCACTCGCTGGGCACCGCGATCCTGGCCCGCTGCCGGATCCGCTTCGAGGGCAGCCTCGGCTACTTCGGCTGCGGGCTGATCGACGGCCCCGAGATCGAGATCACCGGGCGGGTCGGCTGGTCGGTTGCCGAGAACATGATGTCGGGGGTGGTCGTGGTCGATAACAACGCCGGCTCGCTGGCCGGCGCCGCGTTGCGCGGCGGCGACCTCGTCGTCAAGGGCGACGTCGGCGCGCGCACCGGGATCGACCAGAAGGGCGGCACCATCCTGGTGCTCGGCAACGCCGCCTCGATGACCGGCTTCATGATGCAGCGCGGCCGCCAGATCATCTGCGGTGACGTCGGCCCCGGGCTCGGCGACTCGATGTACGACGGCACGATCTACGTCGGCGGCGAGATCGCGGCGCTCGGCATCGACTGCGTCGAGGCGGAGTGGACCGACTCCGACGCAGAGCTGGTCGAGCGCAAGTTCGCCAACCACGGGCTCGGCAAGCCCCCGGGGCTGCGCAAGTTCGTCTGCGGGAAGAAGCTCTACAACTACGACATCCTCGAGCCCAGCGAGCGCAAGCTGGTGCTCTAGGGAGGTTCGAGATGGCCAAGAAAGAGACCGATCAGGCTCCCGACAAGCGGGAGGTGCTGGGCCGCAGCCCGATCTTCACCCCGGAGGTCATCAACGACATTCACATGAAGGCCGAGCTCGGCCGCTACCGGATGCGCGGCTTCTCGATGTTCAAGAAGCTTCCGAGCTGGGACGAGCTGATCTTCCTGCCGGGCACCCTGACGCGGTTCGTGATCGAGGGCTACCGCGAGAAGTGCGAAACCAAGACTGTGCTCGGCAGCCGCTTCGCCAAGAACCCGCTCGAGCTCGACATCCCCGTCTACATCACCGGGATGAGCTTCGGCGCCCTCTCGCTCGAGGCAAAGATGGCATTGGCGAAGGGCGCCTCGATGGCGGGCACCGCGACCTGCTCGGGCGAGGGCGGGATGATCCCGCCCGAGCGCGACCTCTCGACCAAGTGGTACTACCAGGTGATCCAGAGCCGCTACGGCTTCAACCCCCACCACCTGATGCTGGCCGACGGGGTCGAGTTCTTCATCGGGCAGGGATGCAAGGTCGGCCTCGGCGGCCACCTGATGGGCCAGAAGGTGACCGAGCAGGTGGCCGAGATGCGCTCGCTGCCGGCCGGGATCGACCAGCGCTCGCCGGCGCGCCACCCCGACTGGCTCGGCCCCGACGACCTCTCGCTGAAGGTGCAGGAGACCCGCGAGGCGACCAACTACGAGGTGCCGATCCAGCTCAAGCTCGGCGCCGCGCGCGTCTACGACGACGTCCGCATGGCGGCCAAGTGCGGCCCCGACATCATCTACCTGGACGGGGCAGAGGGCGGCACCGGTGCCGGCCCCCACATCGCGGCCGAGGAGACGGGCATCCCGCTGATCGCCGCGATCCCCGAGGCGCGCCGCGCGCTCGAGGACGTCGGCCTCGCCGACGAGGTCGACCTGGTCGTCGCCGGCGGGATCCGCAACGGCGGGGACATCGCCAAGTGCCTGGCGCTCGGTGCCGACGCGATCGCGATCGGCCACTCGGCGCTGATGGCGCTCAACTGCAACAAGGAGATCCCCGGCGTCACCGACTACGAGGGCACGGTCGGGGTGCCCGCGGGGCAGTGCTACCACTGCCACACGGGCCGCTGCCCGGTGGGCATCACCACCCAGGACCCCGAGCTGCGCAAGCGCCTCGACGTCGACGAGGCCGCCCAGCGCGTCTTCAACTTCCTCCACACGCTGACCCTCGAGGTGCAGATGCTCGCCCGCGCCTGCGGCAAGACCAGCGTCCACAGCCTCGAGCCCGAGGACCTCGCGGCGCTCACCGTCGAGGCCTCGGCGATGGCCCGGGTGCCGCTGGCTGGCACCGACTACACGCCGGGCGTCAGCGAGGAGCGCGCGCTCGACGAGATCCGCACCCTGCTCGACCAGTATCTCGAGAACCCGGTCGACTTCCTGCCGAAGCCGGCCGGAGCCGCGGCGGAGGATCCCGAGTGACCAGGGCGGACGATGTGCGCGAGCCCGAGAAGGTCGTCTCGATCGACGCCGAGTACCTCTCCGGGAAGCGCTTTCCCTACCAGGAGGACATCTCGCTCGTCGAGGACATCGACCTCGAGGCGGCGACCCCCGGCAAGGACCTGAACTGGCTCGAGGACGTCGAGCTGCTCGAGGAGGAGGGCACGCCAGCCGTCTTCGACCGTTACTCGAATTCGTTCTTGCGCATCTACTTCCCGATCCCCGAGGGCCGTGAGGACGAGATCGCCCGCAAGGTGCTGATCGCCCACCTGACGGCGGGCAACTCCTACGGGATCCGCCTCAAGCAGGCCCACGCGAAGTTCCCCCAGCCCGAGCTCGGCCCCTGGGTCGAGGACTCGCCGATCGTCGGCGAGGACTGGAAGCCGCCAGTGCTCGAGGGCTGGGAGCCGCCGGAGCACTGACGCCGATGGCAGCGGTGCCCGGCTCTGCTCGCCACCTGGTGATCGGCGCGGGCGTCCACGGGCTTTCCACCGCCTGGCATCTGGCGCAGGCGGGCGAGGAGGCGCTCGTGGTCGACAAGGACCGGGTCGGGGCGGGCGCCTCCGGGATCGCCTGCGGGGTGGTCCGCAACAACTACTTCCAGCCGGCGATGTCCGAGCTGATGGCGGCATGCGTGGAGATCTGGGAGTCCGATCCCGAGGCCCTGCACTACCACGGCTCGGGCTACCTGGCGCTGGGCCCGCCCGCGCAGGAGGAGGACCTGGCGGAGGTCTTCGAGCGCCAGCAGCGGATCGGCTACCCCGTCGGAGCTGCACACGGGCGACCGAGGCCGGTCGACGCCCACATGCGCGGCCTCTTCGGCGACTGGCGCGCCGAGGGCCTCAGCGTCTGCCTGCACGAGCACGTCGGCGGCTTCGCCTTCAACCAGGAGTCGATGGACGGGCTCGCCGACAAGGCGCGCGCCGCCGGGGCGCAGATCGCCGAAGGTGTCGAGGTAACCGGCCTCGACTCCGACGGCTCCGGAGCCGTGACGCGGGTGCAGACCAGCTCCGGTCCGATCGATGTCGAGCAGGTGGTGATCGCCGTCGGTCCCTGGATCGCCGGCCTCTGGGAGATGCTCGGCCTGCCGGACCGCATCGACGTCCACCGGCCCGACGGCGGCGTCGACAGCGACGTGCCGATGTGGACCTACTGGTACCTGCAGGAGGGGGAGGTGGCGCTGCCGCCGATCGACGCTCGAACACCGACGACGGCGCGCGAGCCGCCGGTGCTGCACGTGGACTCCGACCTGCCCGCTGCAGACGACGAGGGCGGGCTGATCACCGAGGAGCCCTGGGGCATCTACGTCAAGCCGGACCGCGACCGTTCAGGGCGGCGCCCAGCCGCTGACCGTGGGCGGAGCTTCGAGGTCGACCCTACCCGACCGGCACGCGTCGAGCCCGGCTTTCCGGACCTCTGGTGCGCGGCGCTCTCGCACTGCCTCGCGCGCTTCGAGGGGTGCCGCGCGAGCTACGTCCAGGTGCGCTCTGGCGGCGCCGGCGCCTTCACCGCCGACAACTTCCCGGTCTTCGACCGCATGCGGCCGAACGTCTACGTCGCCGCCGACTCCAACCACGGCTACAAGATGATCGCCGTCGGTCGCGAGATCGCCCGCGTGCTCCAGGGCGAGCACTCCTCGCTGCTGCCACCCGTTCCGCTTCGAGCGCTTCGCCACGGGGGACCTGCACCCGCGTCTCGCACAGCCCCTATCCGTGGAGCTAGGAGCGGCGAGCGCGCCACGTCGTCGTCGGCGGCGGCGTGCACGGCCTGTCCGTTGCCCGGCGGCTGGCCGAGCGCGGCGCCGACGTGCTCGTGCCTGGAGAAGGAGCAGGGTCGGCGCCGGGGCTTCGGGCATCGCGGGCGGGATCGTGCGCAACTACTACCGCTCCGCCGGCGTCACCGAGCTGATCCGCCGCTCGGTCGAGATGTTCGAGGACGACCCCGACGGGTTACGGCTTTCGCCAGGTGGGCTATCTCGCGGCCGTGCCCGGAGGCACAGGTGGAGGACCTCGATCGCGATCTCCGAGCAGCACGCAGGGCGGGCTACGAGCTCCGAGCTGGTGATCGGCGCGGGCAGTGCCGCGAATACCTCTTGTGACCTGGCCGGACTGGCGAGGCCGACGGTGCGAGGCCGTCCTGCACGAGCGCCGCGGCGGCTGGGCCGACGCGATGCAGACGGTCCGCCACCTGGCCGAGCGGGCGCGCGCGGCCGGGCGCGCCGATCGCTCGAGGGGGTCGAGGTGACCGGCTTCGAGTTCGGCGCGCCGAAGGCGTCGCCGCGGTCGTGACCACGGAGCGGGAGCGTCCGTGCGAGGCCGTGTTGGCGGCCCCGGGGCCCGTGGGCGGCCCGCGCTCTGGCGGATGCTCGGGCAGCGAGCCCGTGGTTGAGCTGGCGGCGTCAATGCGACGCGGCGCCGTCCGTTCATCGAGTACTGGAAGGCGCAGGAGGGGGAGTTCGCGCTGCCCGGCGTCGGCCTCGGGGGCCGGCCGGCCACGAGGCGCCCGGTCGTCCACCTCGACCAGGCGCGGCCCGCTCGCTCCGACCGCGACGGCCGCGACTGCTGCCGGGCGCCTGGGGGATCTACTTCCACCTCGGGCCAGGACCGGCACCGGGGTCACCGGCGGCGGCCTGCCGGTGCGTGCTCGACCAGCCCCGAGCTCGATCCCTACGGACCCGACAACCCCGCGCACGCGGCCGAGGCCGGACTTCGGCGAGTTCTTCACCTCGGGCCTGGCGTGCGGCGCTCCGTCGCTTCCGGGGCCGCGCGCGGATTGGCAGCCAGACCGCCGGCGGGCGGGATCGTCGTGCACACGCCCGACAACTACCCGGTCTGCGACTGGGTCGCGCCGAACGCCTACGCGATCGTCGACTCCGGCCACGGCTTCAAGATGCTCGCCCTCGGCCGCCTCGCAGCCGACGACGTCCTCGACGGCGAGTCCCGGCTCGAGCCCTTCCGGCTCGCGCCGCTTCGCAGCGGCGGCGAGCCACGTCGCCTCCGCAGGGCCCCTACCCCTGGACCTGAGCGTCGGCGAGCGGACCCCTACTGTGGGTCATCCTGCCGAAGGCCTTCATCATCTCGATCGGCACCGGGAAGACGATCGTCGTGTTCTGGTTGACGCCCATCTCGAGCAGCGTCTGTAGGTAGCGCAGCTGCAGCGTCGTCGGGTTCTTGCTGATGATCTCGGCGGCCTGGCTCAGCTTCTCCGCGGCCTGGAACTCGCCCTCGGCGGCGATGATCTTCGCCCGCCGCTCGCGCTCGGCCTCCGCCTGGCGGGCCATGGCGCGCTGCATCTGGTCGGGGATCTCGACGTCCTTGATCTCGACCGTGGTCACCTTCACCGCCCCACGGCTCCGTTTGGTCGTCGATGATCTTCTGCAGGTTCTCGTTGAGCCGCTCGCGCTCGGCCAGCAGTGAGTCGAGCTCGGCCTTGCCGAGCACGCGAGCGCAGCGCCGTCTGCGAAATCTGAGATGTCGCCAGCAGGAAGTTCTCGACCTCGACGATCGCCTTGTTGGGGTCGATCACCCGGAAGTAGGCGACGGCGTTGACGCGGGTCGGGACGTTGTCGCGGGTGATCACCTCCTGCGGCGGCACATCCAGAGTCACCGTCCGCAGGTCCACCCGGACCATGCGGTCGACGATCGGGATCAACAGGATGAAGCCGGGCCCTTTTGCGGATCAGCCGCCCGAGCCTGAAGATCACCCCGCGCTGGTACTCACGCAGGATGCGGATCGCCGACGCGAGCAGTACCAATGCCAGTAGCGCGAGTATCCCGACGACTGCAAGCGCGACTTCCAGCGGTCTCAGCTCCTTCCCGCGCCCAGTATCGAGACAGGGTCGGTCGGAGCGAGCCTCAGCCGGCGGCGATCAGGGCCACGCCCGCCAGCGCGACCGCGACCCCGGCGGCCTGCAGGGCGACGAGTCGCTCAGCGAGGAGCGCGCGCGCCAGCACCACGGTCGCGACCGGGTAGAGCGAGGCCAGCACCGAGACCACGCTCAGCAACCCGGTATCGGTGCCGAGGGTGAAGCAGGCGTTGGCGCCGACATCGAGCAGGCCGATCGCCGCTAGCGAGGGCAGATCGGCGCGCGTGGCCCCGACCCGGGGTCGCAGGCACAGCAGAACGGTGAGGAGCACCGCGGCGGCGCTGGCGCGCGCCGCGAGCAGGGCCCAGAAGGGCTCAGCCTCTGCAACCGCGGCGTTCATGCCGACGTAGAAGCCGCCGAACCCGAGCGCGGCCACGGCCGCGAGCCAAAGGGCCTGCCGCGGGGAAGCGCCCGCGCCCGCCGAGGCCGGGGCGCGCGTGGCCAGAACCACTCCGGTGAAGGCCGCCGCCATCCCGGCGAGCTGGAGGCTCGCCGGGCGCTCGCCGGTGGCCACCCCGACGACCACGGGGAGCACCGCCGCCCCGCTCGCGGAGATCGGCGAGATCACGCTCATCGTGCCGATCGCCAGGGCGCGGTAGAGGGCGGCGATGCCCGCCAGCTGGCAGGCGCCGGCGCCCAGCGCGGGGGCGATCTCTCCGAGCGCAGGCGCCTCGAGCCGCCCCACCGAGACGACGACCACGATCGCAGCCAGGCCGGTGAGCTGGCTGACGAGCAGGACGGCGGCGAGCGTCAGCCGGCGTGTGCGAAGGCCTCCCAGAAAGTCGGCAAGCCCCCAGCAGAGGGCGGTACCGAAGCCGAGGGCTGCGGCGACCACGGATCAGCGTTCAGCCGGAGGGTGGGTCGGCCGCATCGCGGCAGGCGCGCTGGGCGCGATCGGCCGCGGCCCGAGCGCGCGCGGTGCGCGGATCCCCGGCTCCCCCGGCGAGGTTGGTCGCGACCAGCTCCGCGCCGCCGAGGGCTGCGGCTGCGGCCAGCTCGCCCGCGACGACCGCGTCGGCCCTGAAGGCCCAGGCGCCCGCCCGCGCGGTCTCCGCCGCCGCCTCGGCGACCTCCGCCGCGCATTCGGCGATCGTCAGCGGCGGCTCGCTGGCCCGCGCCAGCGCCTTCGCGCGGCTGGCTCCGTCCCCGGATTTGGCCACCTGGGCGTAGGCGTGGGCATCCTCGTCGGCGGCGAGGAGCAGGCGCTCGCGCAGCTCGCCCGCCTGCTTGGCGAGGTCCTGCAAGCGGGCCGCGCTCTGGGGCCCCGCGCCCTCCGCCGCCGTTCGCTCAGCGGCCAGCCCGGCGGTGAGCTCGACCAGGGCGGCCGCAGCGGCGCCGGCGAAAGCCGAGGCGACACCCGCCGCAGGCGGCTCCGCGCGCGAGGCGAGCGCCGCCAGCGCCTCCCGCACCTGTCGGCTGCCGAGCGCAGGCATGGCCTCAGAAGAGCCCGACGGTGCGCCCCTCGGCATCGATGTCGACGTTGAAGGCGGCCGGGCTCTTGCCGAGCCCGGGCATCTGCTGGATCGCCCCGCACAGGGGCACGAGCCAGCCGGCCCCGGTGTAGGCCCGGACGTCGCGCACCGGAAGCTGGAAACCGGTGGGCGCGCCGAGCATCTCGGGATCAGCCGAGAGCGACAGCGGCGTCTTGGCCATGCACAGCGGCAGGCCGGCGAGGCCCTGGTCGGTGAACTGCTGGATCTTCTTCTCGGCTTCCAGGTAGTAGACGACCTCCGACGCACCGTATACGCGCTCGGCGATCCTCTCGACCTTCGGCTTGATCTCCTCGTCGTTGTCGTACAGGAAGCGGAAGTCGTTGGGCTGATCGCACGCAGCCACCACGGCCTCGGCCAGGTCGGCGACGCCCTTGCCGCCCTGCGCGAACCCGTCGCTGACGGCGGCGGCGAACGCGCCCCCCTCGGTGGCGAGCTTCGTCACCAGCTCGACCTCCTCGTCGCTGTCCTCGGGCCGGCGGTTGACGGCGACCACGGCGGGCACCCCGAACTCGCCGACGATCCCCAGGTGGCGATGGAGGTTCGCGATCCCGCTCTCGACGGCCTCGAGCCCCTTCTTGCGGTCCGCCTCGGCGTCCGCGGTGAGGCCGCCGTGGTGCTTCAGGGCTCGCACGGTGGAGACCAGGACGACGGCGCCGGGCTTGATCCCGCCGGCGCGGCAGACGATGTCGATGAACTTCTCCATCCCCATGTCCGAGCCGAAGCCGGACTCGGTGACGACGTACTCGCCGAGCTTGAGGCCGAGCAGGTCCGCGATCAGCGAGGAGTTGCCGTGGGCGATGTTCGCGAACGGACCCGCGTGCATCAGGCAGGGCTGACCCTCGAGGGTCTGGATCAGGTTGGGCTTGATCGCGTCCTTGAGCAGCACGGTCATCGCCCCCGCTGCGCCCAGGTCCTCGGCGGTCACCGGCTCGCCGTCCCTGGAGTAGGCGGCCGTGATCATGCCCAGCCGCTTGCGCAGGTCGTGCACGTCGCGGGCGACGGCCAGGATCGCCATCACCTCCGAGGCGGCGGTGATGTCGAAGCCGCTCTCGCGCGGGTAGCCGTTGGCCGGCCCGCCGAGACCGAGAGCCACCTGTCGCAGGGCGCGGTCGTTCATGTCGACGGCGCGCTTCCAGGTCACCCGCAGGGCGTCGATCTTGTGGGGGTTCCCGTGCAGGACCGAGGCGTCGAGCATCGCCGCGAGCAGGTTGTTGGCGGCGCCGATCGCGTGGATGTCGCCGGTGAAGTGGAGGTTGAGGTCCTCCATCGGGACCACCTGGGCGAACCCTCCGCCCGCGGCTCCGCCCTTGATCCCGAACACCGGGCCCAGCGATGGCTCCCTGAGGCAGAGGACGGGCTTCTTGCCGATGTAGCCCAGCCCCTCGGTCAGCCCCACCGAGGTCGTGGTCTTCCCCTCGCCGGCCTTGGTGGGCGTCATCCCGGCCACGCAGACGAGCTTCGCGTCGGGCCGGTCGGAGAGACGGTCGATCGCCCCAAGCGAGATCTTGGCCTTGTTGCGGCCGTAGGGCTCCACCTCCTCCGGCTCGAGGCCGATCTGCTCGCCGATCTCGTCGATCGGCTGGAGCTTGGCTTCCTGGGCGATCTCCAGGCTGGTCTTCATCTGGCTTCGTTCCCTCCTGTTTGGCTCAATGTGAGACGGCTGCGGCGCCGAGCTCGGAGACGAGGCGGTCGCGGTAGAAGCGCTCGAGCGCGAACGGCTCGATCAGGTCGGGTGTGTTGCCGGTGGCGATCAGCTCCGCCATTGTCTTGCCGACTATCGGCGCGGCCTTGAAGCCGTAGGTCCCCCAGCCGGCGCTGAGGAGAAAGCCCTCGACCTCGGTCTTGCCGAGGATCGGGCTGAAGTCGGGGCTGATGTCGCAGAGACCCGCCCAGCTGCGAAGGATGCGGGCGCGCTCCAGCTGCGGGAAGAGCTCGAGCGTGTGGCGCGAGCACTCCTGGATGAAGTTGAGGGTCCCGTGCTGGCG
>CAVVBU010000018.1:0-196595 GCA_963746615.1 uncultured Solirubrobacterales bacterium
CTGGCACACGAACCCGAACACTGGGCCGATCACGGCCTCCTACTCGTGTTGCTTCGTGGGCGAGACGCTTGTATGGACCTCGGAGGGTCAGATCAGCTTCGACGACCTTTACGAGCGACGAGTTCGGGGAGAGTGCCTCCCGTTCGCGCACTCGCATGCCGGCGGTAGCGCTCATATGGGAGCGATTTCGAATGTCTGGGTCGCAGGCATGACCGAACGGCTGGTCGAGGTGCGGACCGAGGACGGCGCGGTTCTCCGCTGCACGCCCGAGCACCGTTTCCTCACCGCGGCGGGCCAATACGTCGAGGCGCAGAAGCTTTCCTCGGGCACCCAGCTCCGTGCGCTTGCAGAAGCGCTCGTCCCAGTGGGGCCCGTCAGCCCGAATAGCCCAGCGCCGGATGTCACGCCTCGGACGACCCAGCAAGAAGTCACGAGCGTTCGAGAGATCGTCCTCGATGCCCCGGTTCCGGTCTATGACCTCGAGGTTCCCGGTTTCCGGAACTTCGCCGTGGCGTCGGAGGACATGGCCTCGTTATGGGTTGTGGTTCACAACAGCGAGTACATGAGCATCGACGACTCCGCCTGCAACCTCGCCTCGCTCAACCTGATGAGGTTCCGCCGCAAGGACGGCAGCTTCGACGTCGACGACTACGTCCACGCCGTGGACATCGTCTTCCTGGCGCAGGAGATCCTGGTCGGCTTCTCCAGCTACCCGACCGAGCAGATCACCCGCAACGCCCGCGCCTTCCGGCAGCTCGGCCTCGGCTACACGAACCTCGGCGCACTACTGATGGCTGACGGGCTTCCCTACGACTCGGATCAGGGTCGCGCCGTTGCCGCCGCGATCACGGCGCTAATTACGGGACGCGGCTACCGGATGTCAGCGCAGGTGGCGGCGGCGATGGGCCCGTACGACGGCTACGAGGAGAACCGCGAGCCCCACAACCAGGTGATGCGGATGCATCAGTCCGCCTCCTACGAGATCGAGGACGAGCTGGTCGAGGAGGGCCTGCTGCACGCGGCCCGCGAGTCATGGATCAGGCGGTGGCGCTCGGCGAGCAGCACGGGTACCGCAACGCGCAGGCAAGTGTCTTGGCGCCGACCGGCACAATTTCATTCCTCCTCGACGCGGACACCACCGGCATCGAGCCCGACTTCTCCCTGGTCAAGTTCAAGGAACTGGTCGGCGGCGGCCAAATGACGATCGTCAACCGCTCGGTCAACCTGGCGCTGGAGACGCTCGGCGACTCAGCCGCCGAGATCGAGCAGATCGACGCCTACATCAACGAGCACAACACGATCATCGGGGCGCCGGGCCTCAAGGACGAGCACCTGCCGGTGTTCGACGTCGCCGTCGGCGAGCGCTCGATCTCCCACACCGGCCACATCGAGATGATGGCCGCGACCCAGCCCTTCCTCTCGGGCGCGATCTCGAAGTGCGTCGTCGGCGAGACGCTTATCTCGACCGCCGATGGACTGGTCCGAATCGAGAGCCTGCATCGCGACGAGGACGAGGACAGCTTCCGGCAAGCTGGAGTTTGAGCTCGCGTCGCTCGACGGGATTCGCTCAACAGACGCCTTCTACTACGGCGGCCCACGCGAGACGCTCGAGGTCACGCTCCGCTCCGGCCACCGCGTCACGGGAACCCCCATCCACAGGGTGCTGGTTGCCAGCGACGAAGGTGAGCCACGCTGGAAACAGCTCGACGAGCTGGAGTCGGGCGATTACGTCGCGACGCAGTACGGGAGCGACCTGTGGGCGCAGGAGCCAGCGTCGCTTGACTTCACTCCCTCCCCGTCCTACGGGAGCCAGAAGAAGCTCAGCCTGCCGGAGCGGATGACCGGTGAGCTGGCCTTCTTCCTCGGCGCCTACGCGGCCGAGGGCCACACCTCGCGAAGCAACTACACCGTCACTATCTCGAACGCTGACGACGAAGTGCTGGATCGGCTTGCTCGCACGGTCCCGGCGGTCTTCGAGGTCGAGCCTCGCGTCCTTCGGCCGGTCTACTGCTGCCCGTCGGTTGTCATCAGCTCGAAGACGCTGGTCGAGTTCATGGACCACCTCGGATGCGGCGATCGCGCGGCGAACAAGCGCATCCCCGATGCCGTGTTGCGCTCACCGCGGTCGATGGTCCTCGACTTCCTCGTCGGCCTCAGCCTGGACTCGTATCTGCCGTCGAGCATCGCCAAATGGGCCATCTGCCTCGACTCCAAGGGCCTTCTCGACGACCTCCAGGCGGTGCTCACCAACCTCGGGATCGTCCACAGCCGGATAACGAAGTGGAACGCCGAGTACGACAAGTCGTTCGACGAGGTCTACGCTCACGGGCGCCACGCCCAGCGACTTGCCGGCATGCTCGCCTTCGCCCGAGCACCACAAGCGGGTGCGGGCGCTCGAGTCGATCGCCCAAGACTTGGGTTGCAGCCAAGCCGACGTCGTGCCGGGAGTTGACGGTTGGGACCTTTACCAGCGGCTGCCCACGGGAACGACTGGGCGCTCCGGGCGAGGTACCGGCCATTCGCGGGCGTTCTCGCATCTGAAAGACCCACGAACCCAGCACGTCAGCCGCGACTCGCTCGAGCGGGTCGCGACAGTGCCAGGCGTCGAGCTCGATAAGTGGATGGAGACGGTCCTCGATCAGAACCTGCACTTCAGCCCGGTGGAGAGCATCGATGACGCCGGAGTTCGCGAGGTCTACGACGTCTCGGTGCCTGTCACCCACGCGTTCGTCGGCAACGGCGTCGTCAGCCACAACACGGTCAACCTGCCCGAGATCGGCGACGGTCGAGGACATCGCCGACGCCTACACCCAGGGCTGGAAGCAGGGCCTGAAGGCGCTGGCGATCTACCGCGACGGCTCCAAGACCGCGCAGGCGCTGCGCACCGACGCCGGCGAGAAGAAGGGCGAGCCGACGCGAGGCCGAGCAGCCCCGCGAGCCGGTGCGCCACAAGATGCCGCGCGAGCGCGAGTCGATCACCCACAAGTTCTCGATCGCCGGCCACGAGGGCTACATCACCGCCGGCAAGTACCCCGACGGCTCGGTCGGCGAGATCTTCCTCACCGACATCGGCAAGGAGGGCTCGACCCTGCGCGGGATGATGAACGCCTTCGCCACCGCGATCTCGATCGGCCTCCAGTACGGCGTCCCTCTCGAGGTCTTCGTCAAGAAGTTCAGCTACATGCGCTTCGATCCCGAGGGCATCACCCGCAACCCGGAGATCCCCTTCGCCAAGTCGATGCCCGACTACATCATGCGCTGGCTCGCCAGCCGCTTCATCGAGGACACCTGGACCCACGAGGACCTCGGCATCCTCACCGACGAGGTCCGCGCCCGCCGCGACGCGCAGCAGTCCCTCCCCATGGACGACACCAACGGAGGCAACGGCGGCAACGGCCACTCCGACGGGGAGGGCAACGGCTCACCCGAGGCCGAGGCCGGCGACCCCAAACCCGCCGCCGAAGCCCTAACCGACACCCCACCAGTGATCCCCGCTCGCATGGAGGGCCGCGACCTCGGCCCCGCCTGTGATCAGTGTGGAGGCATGATGCAGCGCACGGGCTCCTGCTACACCTGCACGAGCTGCGGCAACAACACCGGCTGCGGTTAGCTGTAGGCAGTCACCAAGTCGTCCCGGGATTGGTCGCCGAGTGTCCCCAGGGGTCACCGCATGTCACCAACGCGCGCCTTCCTAAGAGCATTCTCACCCTTGCCTAACGCCGCCTTACGGTTTCTCTCCGACCATCACGCTTGTGGATCCACGGCACCACCCTCGGTCGAACCCACGAGTGGCGGCGCGAGATGCGGGCCTCAAGCGCGTCTCTCGGATTACGCGCCAGACAGGCGTTGCAGCGGTGATCGTGATCGGCGCCCTCGCCGGTTGGGTCGCTCAGGCAAAGCCTGGGAGATCAACCCCCTCGCCGACTAGCCACGCCGCGGCCGCAACCGTCGAGCCGTCTGTCTCACCGTCCGCTAGCTCAGCCGAGGACAGCCAGGCGATTGCTCCACCGTCGGAGCCCCCCTTGCCCGCAGCCCCCGCACCGGTGGTCGTTTCAGGCGGCTCCTAAATGCTGAAGTCGGTGGCCTGGCCAGCGCTGGGAACCACCGCGGCCATATGGCTCACCGAACCGGAGATGCTTGACGGTGCGCGCTCGATCCTCGCAGAGGAGATCGCAGCGATCGATCAAGCGTGCAGCCGCTTTCGGCCCGATTCGGAGCTCTCTCAGTTGAACGAGGCCGGTGGCCAGGCGATCGCGGTCAGCGACCTCTTCCTGGAGGCGGTCGAGGTATCGCTGCGAGCCGCGCGGCTCACCGATGGCGACGTGGACCCGACGGTCGGGGTGGCCATGCGAGCCGTCGGCTACGACCGTGATTTCCAGCTCCTGGAGGGCTCCGATGTTGCCTCGACCCCGTCGAGCGCGATCCCCGGCTGGCAGTCCGTGAGCGTGGATCGCGCCACGGGAACGGTCAGTGTGCCGCTGGGGGTAGAGCTCGACCTGGGAGCGACGGCCAAGGCTCTCGCAGCCGACCGAGCTGTTCGGCGGATCAGCGAGAGCATCCATGGGGGGCTCCTGGTCAACCTTGGAGGAGATGTCTCCATCGGGGGAACGCCACCAGCCGGCGGCTGGCGGGTGCAACTTGCCGATGATCACGGTGCGGATATCGACGAGGCAGCAGAGACCGTGAGCCTCAGCGGCGGTGGCCTCGCGACTTCCAGCACGACCGTCCGGCAGTGGGTCGCGGGCGGAAGACGCAGGCACCACATCATCGATCCGCGCAGCGGCGATAGCGCGCCCGTCGTCTGGCGGACGGTGAGCGTTGCCGCGGGATCCTGTGTGGACGCGAATACCGCGAGCACGGCGGCGATCATCCGCGGAAGACGAGCGCCGGAATGGCTCGAGGGACTTGGACTTCCCAGTCGCCTGGTCAGTGCAGACGGGTCGGTGCTTCGTCTGGCCGGCTGGCCGGCGGAGGTCGCCGTATGACCCCCGTCCTGGCTGTCGCCCCCAGCGCGTGGTGGTACCTGACCCGAGCGGGCGGGGCGATTTCCCTGTTGCTGCTCACGGCCACGGTAGTGCTCGGCGTTCTCGACGTGAGCCGCTGGAGCAGCGAACGCTGGCCGCGGTTCGTCCTCGATGGCCTGCATCGCAACATCTCGCTGCTGGCTCTGATGACCCTGGCTATCCATATCGGCTCGGCTGTCGTCGACAGCTTCGCCCCCGTCAGGATCACCGACGCCGTCGTCCCGTTCGTGTCTGCCTACAGACCGCTCTGGCTCGGGATGGGCGCGCTGGCACTCGACATCCTGCTCGCGGTCACCTTGACGAGCCTGGTCCGAGTGCGCCTGGGTCACAAGACCTGGCGCGCCGTGCACTGGGCCGCGTACGCGTGCTGGCCGCTGGCGCTCCTGCATGGGTTGGGGACGGGCACCGACACGCGGTCGTTTTGGATGCTCGCGCTGAGCACAGCATGCCTCTGCGCGGTGCTGATCGCCGCCTCCTGGCGAATCAGGGACGGCTGGCCCAGCTACATCGGGCGACGCAAGCTCGCGGCAACCCTGCTCGTGCTTGGCACTCCCGCGCTGCTGGCTTGGGTCATTGCCGGGCCCCTGGCTTCAGGTTGGGCAGGCAGAGCAGGAACCCCAGCGTCGCTTCTGGCCTCCGCCCAGCCCCGTGGCGTCCCGACGTCGTCAACGGCCGACCTGCGGCTTCCGGTGAGCGCACGGCTGAGCGGCGGCATCCAGGAGAGCGACACCCCGGAAGGACTGGTGGCCGTCGATCTCTCGATGAAGATGAGCGGCGGCAGCGCGGGAACACTCGACGTACGAATAGTCGGTCAGCCGCTGGAGGGAGGCGGGGTTGCGATGAACCAGGGCTCGGTGACCTTCAGCCCATCGGGAGTCCCAGCCGCCTACACGGGGCGAGATCCTCGCCTTGCAGGGCTCGCAGATAACGGCCAGGGTCGCCCAAGGCTCGGGTGCTCCCGTCGACCTGGACATCTCCCTCTCCATAGATCAGGCCAACCAGACCGTCTCGGGAACGGTTCATGCCCAGAGCGCTGGAGGCAGCAGCCAGTGAGCATGAAGGCAGACAAGCCGGCCGCGCGTTCGCGCCTGCTCGGCTTGGCGCGCCTCCGATCTCCCCTCAGCCTGCAGGAGCATTCCGACCATCTCGGCCCTCTGTCTACAGCCCATTATTGGGGAAGGGACGAGGACTTGATCGAGGCTGTGGAGCGAAGCGGATTGCGGGGTCACGGCGGTGCGGGATTTCCCGCTGGGACGAAGATGCGGACTGTCGCGGCCTCCTCCCGCCGGCCAGTTGTCATAGCCAACGGGGCCGAAGCCGAGCCGGCGAGCGAGAAGGACGAACTTCTCCTCGCGGGGGCTCCGCACCTGGTTCTGGATGGCGTCGCGGTCGCTGCCGCGGCCGTCAACGCTCAGGAGGCCGCTATCTGCATCAAGCGCGGGGCAGACGGGGCCATCGACGCCATCGGACGCGCGCTCGAGGAACGCAGGAGGGGTGGCATCGATCCCGTCAGTCCGCGTCTCGTCGAAGTCTCCAACGGCTACGTGGCCGGTGAGGAGAGCGCGATCGTCGATTACCTGAACGGCGGCCCCGGTAAACCGACATTTGTGCCCCCCCGTCCGTTCGAGCGCGGCGTCGCCGGGCGGCCGACCCTCATCAACAACGTCGAGACCCTTGCCAACCTCGCTCTCATCGCCCGCTATGGCGAGGAGTGGTACCGCGAGGTGGGGACGGCTGAGGATCCCGGCTCGACCCTGATCACCCTCAGCGGTGCCGTTGCCTCGCCCGGGGTCTATGAGATCGGCGGTGGGACGCCACTGGCAACGCTCCTCGATGCGGCGGGAGGGGCGACCGCCCCGCTTCAGGCGTTCTTGGTCGGCGGCTATGCCGGTAGTTGGTTTGCCGCCGACGTCGGACCGAAGCTGCGCCTCGGACACGCGAGCCTCCGTGCGGCCGGGGCGAACCTAGGGCCAGGCGTCATCGTCGCCTTGCCGGCGGCGGCCTGTGGAGTGGTTGAGAGCGCGCGCGTTGCTCGTTACCTGGCCGATGAGTCCGCCGGTCAGTGTGGTCCGTGCCTCTACGGCCTCGCGGCGGTCGCCGAAGTCTTCGAGGAGATCAGCGATCAGCGCGCCGAGCCCGGCGCGTATCGCTGGATCGAGCACTGGGGCGCGCAGATCAGGGGGCGCGGCGCCTGCAGCCACCCGGACGGCGCGCTTCGATTCATCGCCAGCTCGCTGCGGACATTCGCGGATGAGATCGACCGCCACGAGCAGGGTCAACCCTGCCGCGCTGACCCAAGCTCGATGGGCCTTCTTCCCCTTCCGGATTCAGGTCGGCTCGGGACCGGGTACCGATGAAAGCGCATCTGCGAGTCAATCCGATCGCCTGTGAGGCCCACGGCCTCTGCGCCGAGCTCTTTCCCGAGTGGATCGTGCTCGACGAATGGGGCTACCCGATCGTCGATGAGGCCCCGATCCCGTCTGACTTGCTCGAGCATGCCCAGCGGGCGGCTGAGGCTTGCCCGACGCTCGCCCTCCTGCTCGAGTCAAGGCGAGCTGACGGCCAAGACGACGGCATGCGTGACTGACCCCAGCAAGTCGGGTCGGCCCGGACAACAACCCAGCTGGTCCTGCTGCCTCGCCTCATGCCTAGCCGCCAGCCTAGGCCAGCTTCGCCTCGAGCGAGATCTCGACGGCCAGCGCCTTCGACACGGGACAGTTCTCCTTGGTCCCCTCTGCGATCCGCTGGAACTCATCGTCGGAGATACCCGGGACGGTCGCCTCGGTTGTGAGCTCGACGCTGGTGATCGCGAACCCGTCGCCGACCTTGTCGATGTGGACCTTCGCGGTCGAGTCCACCCGCTCGGGGTTGTGGCCGGCGTTGCCGAGGTCGCCCGAGAGCGCCATCGAGTAGCAGCCGGCCTCCGCCGCGGCGATCAACTCTTCCGGGTTGGTGCCCTCGCCCTCCTCGAAGCGGGACGCGAACGAGTACTGACCCTCGAACGCCCCGCCGCCGAAACTCATCGTGCCGCCGCCCTCGGTCAGCGTCCCGTTCCACTGCGCGCTCGCTTCCCTGACCGGCATCTTCAGACCCCTTTCGTTTGCTCGGTACGCGGACCGACATTGTCGCCTGCCGCGCGCCCGAGTGTGACGTTGCGCACATATTCCGGCCCGATATCAGGCCGTCTGTCCACAAACCGCATCAAATCGGGGTTTGCGGGGTTATGGAGCAGTTCCTCGCTGTTTGCGGGTTCTGCGAACGTGTGTTTGCAAAATTTGGACAGGGGAACTATACTTTTTGAAGTGATGAAGCCCGAAGAGACTGGAACGAAACACATGCCTAGAAACAGGGGCGCTGACAACACACGCACGGAGTCCCGCCGCCGCCGCGGTGAGCATTCCGTCAACCCCAAGAACGCCGAGCAGCAGGATCGGCGCGGCGCTGCGCACTACATCGCGGAGCCGACCACCGACAGCTTCCAGCTTTTCCTCAACCAGGCTGCCAAGCACCCCCTCCTCACCCGCGAGGAGGAGGTCGAGCTCGCGCAGCGCATCGAGCGCGGCGACCTCGAGGCCAAGGAGAAGCTGATCAACTCGAACCTGCGCCTGGTGATCAAGTTCGCCCGCAGCTACCAGGGCCACGGGCTCTCGCTCCAGGACCTGGTCCAGGAGGCGATGCTCGGGCTGATCCGCGCGACGGAGAAGTTCGACTGGCGACGCGGCTACAAGTTCTCCACCTACGCGGTGCTGTGGATCAAGCAGGCGATCCAGCGCGGCCTCGACAACACGGGGCGCCAGGTGCGCATCCCCGCGCACGTCGCCCAGCGCGAGCGCACCGTGAACCGGATCGACCGCGCGAGCTGACCAGCGCAGCTTGACCGCGACCCGACCGACGAGGAGGTCGCCAAGAAGGCGAAGATGCCCCTCGAGGAGGTGCGCGGCGGTCCGTGACCTGACCCGGGTCACGACCAGCCTCGACACCCCCGTCGGCGAGGACGGCGACACCACCCTCGGCGAGCTGAAGGCCGGACGAGTCGCCGGCGTCGAGGAGGAGATCGCCGAGCGCGATCGCGAGCGCGCCGTCAGCGATGCGCTGGCGACGCTGCCGGAGGCCGAGCGGCGCGTGCTGCAGATGCGCTTCGGCACCGGCGGCATGGAGACCGCCTCGCTGCGGGACGTCGCCCGCGAGCTCGGCGTCACCCAGGAGGGCGCGCGCCAGATCGAGGCGCGGGGCCTGAAGCGTCTGGCCGCGAGCGGCTCGCTCGACGGCTGGCGCGACGACGACTAGCGCCCGAGCCGAGGCTCAAGGGGTCGGCTGCGGCAACAGCCGGCCCCGAAAATCCCCCAAAGCACGGCGGGCATCTCCTGGAGGACGGCGGAGCCGGCTCCCCGGCGGCGCCCGGCTACTCTCAGAGCGATGGCTGCGATCGAGCTTCACGGAGTGGTCAAGACCTTCGGTCCGATCACGGCGGTCGACGGCCTCGACCTCGAGGTCCCCACGGGGATCTGCCTCGGTCTGCTCGGCCCCAACGGCGCCGGCAAGTCGACGACGATGCGGCTGCTCACCGGCCAGGCGATCGCCGACTCGGGCGAGATGCGGGTGCTCGACTACGAGCTGCCGCGCGAGGCGAAGAAGGCCCGCGGGGAGATGGGGGTGGTGCCCCAGCTCGACAACCTCGACGTCGACGTCACCGTCGAGGACAACCTCGCGGTCTACGCGCGGCTCTACAGGGTCAAAGACGTCGGCGCCGCGGTCGACGAGGCGCTCGGCCTGGCGCGGCTGCTCGACCGCCGCCGCGACGCCGGTCGACAAGCTCTCGGGCGGCATGCGCAGGCGGCTGCTGCTCGCCCGCGGCCTGCTCCACGACCCCAAGCTCGTGCTGCTGGACGAGCCCACCGTCGGCCTCGACCCGCAGATTCGGACCGAGCTCTGGTCGCTGATCGACGCCCTGCGCAACCGGGGCGTGACGATCCTGATGTCGACCCACTACATCGAGGAGGCCGAGCGCCTCGCCGACGAGGTCGCCGTCATGCACGAGGGCAAGATCATCTCCCGCGGCCGGCCGGCCGAGCTGATCGCCCAGCACGCCGGGCGCGAGACCGCCGAGGTCTACGGGCCTCCCGACCGGCTGGCCGAGGTCCGCGCCGAGGCCGAGGCCGAGGGACTGGCGGTGCGCCCGGCGGGGCCCGCGATCGCGATCGTCGGCTCCGAGGCCTCCGCCAACGGCGTCGTCCCCGAGGACGCGGTCCGCCGCGCGGCGACGCTCGAGGACGTCTTCGTGCTGCTCACCGGGAGAGGACGCGGCGTGAGCCGGCTCCGTAGCTGGGTCGGAGGCGGCGCCACCCAGGTCGGCGCCAGGCGCCTGGAGCCGGCGGCGATCGCCGGCGTGATGAGCCGCGAGGTGGCCAACTTCCGCACCTTCTGGAAGGCGACCACCTTCTCCAGCGTGCTCGAGCCGATCATCTACCTGCTCGCCTTCGGGCTCGGCCTGGGCGCGACCCTGGTCCACAAGGTCGACGGTCTGAGCTACGTCGAGTACGTCGGCACCGGCATGGTCGCCACCGCGGTGATCTTCGCCAGCGCCCTGCCGGCGATGTACGGGACCTTCATCAAGGAGCGCTTCCAGCGCACCTACGACGCAATCCTCGCCGCGCCGGTCGACGTCGAGGAGCTGGTCACCGCCGAGGCGCTCTGGATCGCGATCCGCACGAGCTTCTACGGCTGCTTCCCGCTGCTGGTGGCGATGCTGTTTGGTCTCAATCCCGCCTGGGGGATGCTGACCGTGCCGATCTTCTGCTTCTTCACCGCCTTCGGCTTCGCGGCCTTCGGCATCGCAGTCGCCGCCAGCGTCCCCAAGATCGACAGCTTCAACTACGTCACCACGCTGATGATCACGCCGCTGTTCCTGGTCGCTGGGACCTTCTTCCCGATCAACCAGCTCCCCCAGGGCGTGCAGGCGGCGGCGAACCTCAACCCCCTCTACCACCTGGTCGAGCTGGTGCGCGGCGCCAGCTTCGGCTTCGAGTCAACGGACCTGATCCGCTTCGGCCTGCTGGTCGGCTTCGCCCTGGTCATGTGGCGGATCGCGGTCAGCCGCATGACCACGCGGCTGGTCGACTGACCTCGCCAGGAGGGTCAGGTCTCGAGCAGCTCGTCGGCGCTGACCACGGTGGCGTAGCCGTCGGCGAGCGCCGCCATGAAGGCCGCGTGCACCGTCTCGCCGCCGACCTCTCGACGGCCGAAGAGAAGGTCGGGCGCGGCGCAGCCGTCGTGGACGACGGTCGCGGTGAAGCCGAGGTCGACCGCGGCCCGAACCGTCGAGTCGACGCACATGCTGCTCATCATGCCGGCGACCACCAGCTCGTCGATGCCACGCGAGCGCAGCTCCTCCTCGAGCGCGGTCTCGACGAACCCGTTGGGCTCGGCCTTCTCTATCACCGGCTCCCCTCCGGCGGGCGCGACGAGCGGGTGGATCTCGACGCCCTCGGTTCCGGGCCGCATGAACTCCGCGTCGGGCGCGTCCCAGACGTGCCGCAGGTGGAAAACCGGCTCGCCGCCGGCGCGAAATCGCCTCGAGCACCCGCCGCGCCTTCGCTGCGGCGGCCTCGGGCTCGACCAGCGGATACGCCCCGCCCGGGAAGTAGTCGCGCTGGATGTCGATGATCAACAGCCCCCGCGCCATGGGGCATTATCGCACGAGCGCCTGGGTCCCGTTCGATCAGGCCTCTCACCGCGGCGCATCGAGAAGCTGCTGCAGCTCGCTCACGGCCATCCACCGGGATACGTGACCCTTTCCATCACAGGAGGAACAGGCCACCGTCTTCGACCAGTTCACGTGTCCGACGTTCTTGTCGACTCCCTTTGCACCGGCTCCATCACAGTCCGGGCAGGGCTCCCTGATCAGGACGGCCGGCTCGCGCGCCATTGCCCGACTGTAGCTGGCCCGCCGACAGGCCGACAGCGGCTGTCGCACAGCCGCCCCACGACCCTGGGCCGGTTTCAGGTGGTGGACTGCGACCAAGACGCAAGCTGGGCCGACTCGGCCGACAGGCGACCGGCGTCCTGTACATCCCGGCCCTTGACACCACCGTTCGCTTCGAATATGGATCCCCGCGCTGACGGAGAGGGCCGCGCTGCATGCGGCCATGGGAGAGATAAAGGGAGCGGCAATGGCTGAGAAGCGAAGTGGGCGTCGGTATCGCGACGAGCGAGAGCGCAGAGAAAAGAAGGACGGCATCACCCGCCGGGACTTCCTCGATGGGGCGGCAGTTACCGCCGGCGGACTCGCGGCCGCTGCTGCATTTCCTGGTCTGACCGGCTCGGAGGCGATGGCCGCCGCGAAGGGCGACGACCCGCTGCCGGCGGGGTACTACCCGCCGAGCTTCAGCGACCCCTACACCGGCCAGTCCGATCAGGTCATCGACCGGACGATCAAGATCGACGGACCGCCACCCTCCGACCCCTCCCAGATCCACTCGACCACGGGCGGCCCGGGCATCAAGGCCAATGTGAAGGACACCAAGGAGCAGTACGACTGCGTGATCGTTGGTGCCGGGGCCAGCGGGATCTCGGCCGCCAAGTCCTACCAGGACCGCTTCGGCCCGGACAAGAAGATCCTGATCATCGACGCGCTGCCGGACTTCGGCGGCCACTCCCACCGCAACGAGTTCCACATTCCGAACGCAGCCAACTCCAACGCCGATGTGCTCACCCTCCGCAACGGCGGCACGGTCAACCTGGACAGCATCGGCACCTGGGGCCGGGATGCGACTCCAGGCATCCCAGGCTCCTACGGCCAGCCGGCGCTTGACTTCCTCTCCTGGGCCGGGGTCGACACCGCCACCGCCACCAAGTGGCAGAACGGTGGCGCCGCCGGCATCCCGGGCTCGTTCGGGCTCTATCAGAGGCTGCTCTTCCCGGCCGCTGAGTTCGGCACCGACCACGTCATCGCGGCCAGAAACGCCGGTCCGTTCGCGGGCCTCGAGGCCAATACCGTGGCGGGCTGGACAGCCTTCCTCAACCGCACGCCCTATTCAGCCGCCGCCAAGGCGGGCATCTTGGACGTCCAGACGACCAACGCTGACTTCTTGGCGAATGCCCCAGGCGCTCCGCTGACCCAGTCCCAGAAGAGGGACTACCTCACCTCGATCACCTACAAGCAGTATCTGCAGGACAACGTCGGGATCAACGACGAGGCGTTCTACGGCGAGTACTGGCGAGGCTCGGGCAGCCTGCTCGGCGCCGGCGGCCAGGCCGTCTCGGCGGCCGACTGCTGGATCCTCGGACGGCCGGGATTCCCCGCCAACGTGGGGCTCGGCGACACCGAGGACATCGACCTGGCGGGGATCGGAAGGACTCCGTTCCAGGACTCGAGGTCGAACAGCGGGCCGACTCGCGCCTGGCCCGACGGCAACACCTCGTTGCTGCGCTTGGCGCTCAGCAAGATGATCCCGAACGCGTTCCCCAACGTCGACGTCGGCGACGGGCCCGCCCGGCCCGACCAGCTCAGCATCCTCAAGACACAGTGCGCCTACGACAAGCTCGACCACCCGACCAACACGGTCCGCGTTCGGCTAAACGCCACCGTCTTCGACGTCAAGCCGCGCAAGGACCGCGGCTACTCTCCGGTCGAGTACGTGCTCAACGACGTGCCAGGCACGTCAGGCAACGGGAGCGGAGAGAAGAACAAGGACGGCCGGCGGGTCCACGCAAAGCACGTGATCATGGCCTGCTGGAACCGGGTCACCGCGCACGTCGTCAAGGGCCTGCCTCAGGAGCAGGTGCAAGGACTCTGCTACGCGCGCAAGGTTCCGCTGATCTACGGTCGGGCCGGCCTCAACAACTGGCAGGCGTTCGCCGACTCCAAGGTCTCCAACGTCAGCCCGAGGGGCACGAGCCTGTTCTGGGACACGTTCAGCGTCGCCGCCGGGGCCGGATTCGGCCCCACCGCGACGCCCGGCAAGTACTACGGCCCGACCCCGAACCAGCCGCCGAGTGCGCCCGCGCAGCTCACATTTCAGGTGGTCCCGAACCACCCCGACGCGATCCCGCAGCTGTTCGCCTACTCGACCGGACAGCAGATGCTGCGAGAGATGAGCTGGGCGGACCTGGAGGACTCGGTGATCGACGTGATCGACCGCACCGTCAACAAGGAAGGTGGCGACTTCGACCCCGAGAGGGACATCGACGACTGGAAGATCAACCGCTGGAGCTATGGCTACGCGCACGAGCTGACCTCGACCTTCGACCCGTCAGCGTACGGAGACGTTTCCGGTCAGCCGCAGGTGGCCGGGCGCCAGCCCTTCCAAAACGTGGCCATCGCCAACTCCGACTCGGAGGCATTCGCCTACACCCACAGCGCGATCAACGAGGGCTACCGGGCGGTTCAGGACCTGCCGAATCTCTAGGTCGGGCCTGGTGGCCGAGTCAGGAGCGGCGCTGCGCCCACCGGGGCGTAGGCTCGGCCTCGAGGCGACCGCGCTCGCTGACTTGCGGGGCCGGGTCAGCGGCGAGGTGATCGGACCCGGCGACGAGGGCTACGACGAGCATCGCTCGGTCTTCAACCAGAGGGTCGACCGACGCCCCGCCGCGATCGTTCGCTGCCAATCGCGCGACGACGTGATCGCGGCTCTGGCCTTTCGCGCCCGGCATGACCTGCGGGTCGCCGTGCGTTGCGGCTCGACCTCCGCCGGCGCGACCGTGGACGACGGCATCGTCATCGACGTATCGCCGCTGAAGGCGGTCGAAGTCGATGAGAAGGCCCGCATCGTCCGCGCCGGCGCCGGCCTCACCTGGGCGGAGCTGGACGCCGCAACGCAGGAGCACGGCCTCGCGGTGACCGGCGCACGAGTCTCAGGTCTCGGTGTCGCCGGCGTCACGCTCGGCGGTGGAAGCGGCTGGCTCGAGCGGACGTTCGGCCCGAGCTGCCAGAGCCTGATCAGCGCCGAGGTGGTGCTCGCGGATGGACGGGTCGAGAGGGCGAACCGGGACCGGCATCCCGACCTCCTCTGGGCGCTCCGCGGCGGGGGCGGCGGCTTCGGCGTCGTCACCGAGCTCGAGTTCCAGCTCCATCCGGTCGGCCCCACCCTGCTAGCCGGGTTCCTCACCTTCTCGCGCGAGCGCGCAGCGCGAGGTCGCGCGCGTGTACCGCGACTTCATGGAGCGGGCGCCGGACGAGGCGGGCGGCGGGCTGCTGCTGTTCCCCGGCGCCGGAGGCGCTTGCACGGTCGCCTTCTGCTTCGTAGGCGCAATCGAGAATGGCGAAAAGGCGCTCGCACCCCTGCGAGAGCTCGGGCCCTCGCTGGACGCGGTGGCGCCGAACGAGTACAGGGCGTTCCAGAGCATGAACGACCTGCAGAACCCCTTCGGGACGCGGGTTCACCTTCGCGGCGGCTTCTTGCGCGAGCTCCCGGACGAGGCCCTGGAGATCGCGATAGCCGCAGCCGACAAGCCGGCCGCGAGCCTTTCTCACCTGATGCTTCAGCCGCTGGGGGGCGCGATGAGCCGCGTCGAACGAGACGAGATGGCGCTGAACATTCCCGATGCGCCGTGGGCCTATCAGTGCGTCAGCCTTTGGCCGCCGATTCAGAGCCTGGATCCGGGAAACGTGGAGTGGGCAGACAGTCTCTCTGAGGCGCTGGAGCCGTACGCCTTGGGCGGGACCTACCCGAGCCTGATCGCCGCCGAAGACGAAGTGGACCGGCTGGTCACCGCATACGGCCGCGAGGGCTACGCGAGGCTCAGGCGCGCCAAGCGCCGGTACGACCCCGGCAACGTCTTTCGCCTCTGGGGCAGCTAACCCAGCTCGGCGATCAGCTCGGCGACCGACTCGACCACCCGCGAGGGGACGTAGGGGTGGCGGTCGATGTCGTCGGCGGTCGTCATCCCGGTGAGCACGAGGATCGTCTCCATGCCCGCCTCGAGCCCGGCGACGATGTCGGTGTCCATGCGGTCGCCGATCATCGCCGTCGTCTCCGAGTGGGCGTCGATCGCGTTCAGCGCCGAGCGCATCATCAGCGGGTTGGGCTTGCCGACGAAGTAGGGCTTGACCCCGGTCGCCTTGCTGATCAGCGCAGCGACGGACCCGGCGGCGGGCAGGGGCCCACCCGGCGAGGGGCCGGTCGGATCCGGGTTGGTGCAGATGAAGCGGGCGCCGTTGCCGATCAGCCGGATGGCGCTGGTGATCCGCTCGAAGCTGTAGGTGCGCGTCTCCCCCAGCACCACGTAGTCGGGGTCGCGCTCGCTCAGCGTGTAGCCGGCGGCGTGCAGCGAGGTGGTCAGCCCCGCCTCACCGATCACGTAGGCGGAGCCGCCGGGACGCTGGGCCTCGAGGAAGCCGGCGGTCGCCGAGGCGGCGGTCCAGATCCGCTCCTCGGGCACCTGGAGCCCGCTCGCCCGCAGCCGGGCCGAGAGGTCGCGGCGGGTGTAGATCGAGTTGTTGGTGAGAACCAGGAAGGGGATCTCCAGCTCGGTGAGCCTGGCCAGGAACTCGTCGGCGCCCGGGATCACCTGTCTCCTCGCGCACGAGCACGCCGTCCATGTCCATCAGCCAGGATTGGATCTTGCGGTCCCCCATCAGGCAAGGGTAGGACTCAGCCGAGATGCAGCGCGGTGCGGGCGTGACGAGCGGCGTCGCCCACCGTCTCGTCGGCGCACCGGAAGTACACCGGCGAGTCTCCCTGGCTGAGCAGCCGCGAGGCGAGGATGATTCCGCGCGCGCTCGCCAGCTCGTGCGCCTCGAGATCGTCGGCCAGCGCGAGCAGGGGCTCGCGTGCCTCGAGGATCTCGCCGCGCCTCAGCGGCATCTGCGCGGAGCCTTCGCGTCGGCGCGAGGCCTCGACCACGAGGTGGCGCAGCCCCTCAGCCAAGACCCGCCGGCGCCGCGGCTCGGCGAGACGGGCGGCCCGCTCGGCGAGCTTGGGGTCCGCGGTGGGATCGTCGCCGGCCAGCAGGCGGTCGTCCAGCGGCCACGCCCAGAGCGCCGCCGCCAGCCGCGCCCTCCAGCCGCGGCGTCGAAACGGGATCGACCGTGCTGCCTCTGTGGAGCTCATCTCGTACTGCGACTGCAAACGGCGAGCGAACATGGCTTCCTCCAAAGAGTTTGCGTGACTGGCAAAAGCATTATACCAGTCACGCGACGTAACACCAGGGCGCAACCCGGGCGCCGCCGCGGGTCCACCCCTGAGGGCCGCACGTCTGCCACATATAGTCGGCCGCTTGGAGACCGCGCTTCCCCGCATCCAGCGGCCGTCCCGCCCGGGGCGGGTGCTGGCCGTGACCGCGCTGATCGCCCTCGCGGCGCTCGCCTGGCTGGCGAGCGACGATCGGATGCTGGGCATGGACGATGGCCCGGGAACCGATCCCGGCTCACTCGGCTTCTACCTCTCGGCTCTGGGTCCTGATGATGGCGGCGATGATGTTCCCCTCGGCGGCGCCGATGGTCGTCGCCCACGCCGCGGTGCGGGCTCGACGGCGTCAGCTGGGACGCGCCCGGGCCGGCTCCGACGGTCGCCTTCGTCGCCGGCTACCTGCTCGCCTGGACCGCATTCGGGATCCTCGCCTACGTCCTGTTCGAGGGCCTCCGCTCGCTCGACCTCGGACTTCCTCTCCTGGGAGCGGGGCGGGCGCTACGTCGCCGCGGCGGTGATCGCCTGCGCCGCCGTGTACCAGCTGACGCCGCTCAAGGACGTCTGTCTGTCGCGAAGTGCCGCAACCCGCTCGGCTTCGTCGTCGGCCACTGGCGCGAGGGCGTGCCGGGCTCGCTTCGATGGGCGTCGAGCACGGCGCCTGGTGCATCGGCTGCTGCTGGGCGCTGATGGCGACGCTGTTCGCGCTCGGGCTGATGAGCGTCGACCTGGATGGTGCTTCGTCGCGGCGCTGGTGGCGCTCGAGAAGCTCGCTGCCGTGGAAGCGGCTGGCGACCACCGGCGATCGCGGCGCTGCTGCTGGCCCTCTGGCGCTCGGCCGTGGCCATCGCTCCCGGAGCGACGTGCCCGGGCTCACCCTGCCGGGCGGGATCGGATGGTCGATGGCGTCCGGGGCCGGAGATGTCGTGCGGTGGATGACGGGGATGGAGCAGTAGGCACCGGCGCGCGGCTTCAGGCGTCGTCGGAGGAGTAGTCGAAGCCCGACTCGTAGCCGCAGCGGCCGGTCAGCTCGAACTCGAGCGGCCCGTCGGCGACGGCCGAGCCGCCTCGGCGATGCACCTCGCTGCCCGAGCGGTGGTGCCCGGGGATGACGCAGGTGACCGGTCTCCTGGTCGGCGACCGGCTCGCGGACGCGGACGCTGACCTGATCGCCGGCGCGGAACCAGCCGCGGCCCGGGCGTGTGGTCGATCTCGATCTCGACCTGGCGGACGCCGAGCAGGTCTGCTCTCCTTCCAGACCCACGGGAAACTGGACCTCGGGGGTGCCCCCGAGCCGGCCGAGGAAGATGTCCTCGAGCGCCTCGCGCTGGCCGGCGGTCGGCGCGATCGTCGAGGTAGAGGAAGAAGTCCCAGGGAGAGCCCTGCTCGTCGTCGTCGTAGCGCAGGGCGAGCACGGCGCGCAGCCCCGCAGAGGTCCAGCTCGACCCGGCACGGCCCTCGGAGATCTGCCACGACAGCGCCCCGAGGCAGACGCCGTAGGTCGAGCGCCCGCCCTGGCGACCGCCGATCCGCCGGCAGGGACAGATCGCCTCGCAGTTGCAGGCCTCGAGATAGCTGCCCGAGACCCGCCAGGGCGTCAAGGTGGTCTGTTCTGCGGCGCTGGACATCGCGCACCCACCGTAGCGCCGTGGCCCGGCGCGTGGTGGGTGCGCGTGCCGTCCGGCGCCTGGAGGCTAGACCAGTTGCCCCAGCTTGCGGATCTGGAAGGCGCGAACGATGTCGGTCACGCCCTGCATCAGCGCCCAGATGCCGGCGAAGACCAGCAGCAGGTAGGCCTTGTCGATGAAGAACTGCCCTCCGGTCCAGAAGGCGAGGATGACCATCAGGATCCCCGCGGTCAGGCCGAGCCACCAGAGCTCGTTCACCTCGCGCATCGCGAACGCCTGGATGATCCAGAAGACGCCGACGATCAGGAACAGGAACCCGAGGATGTCGGCGATCGCCGCGAATGTGTTCTCCGGGCTGATCAGGGAGATCACTCCGGCGCCGACGAAGAGGATGCCGAAGATGACGAACAGCCATTTCATCCGGTCGACCACCCCGGCGATCACGAACTGCTGCATGCCGGTGAACAGGAACATCAGCCCGATGATGATGCCGACGGTGTTGACCGACGCCTGGTCGAACTGGAGGATGACCACGGCGATGATCGTCCAGAAGATGCCGGCCACGAGCCACAGCCACCAGAGCCTCGAGACCCCCTTCACGGCCTCTCGTCCAGCAGAGCTCACAGAACTCTCCATGCGCTTCTCTCCCCTTTCGGGTCCGTTTGCCCGGCGAGATGCCGGGATCTGGCGGCGAGCATACAGTCGCCCCAGGAGGCGAAATCGGCGCCCGGACGCTAGTGCACGAGCGCCTTCAGGGCGACGATCGCGAGGCCGAGGAGCGCGTTTACGCCGGCCAGGGCGACCACGCCGAGGGCGCTGAACCCGCGCCGCACGCCGATCAGCACGCCGTAGCCGATCAGGATGACCACGCCGACCAGGACCGCCAGGGTCTCGGCGGCCGAGTCGGAGAGGACGCCGAGGGTGGCGAGGCCCAGCGCCAGCAGCAGGGGGACGGTGCTGCCCACCATCGGCCACTGCTCGGCCAGCGCCTCGCGCACCTCGGCGAGGGTGAAGGCCCGCCCAGTCAACCCGCCCGCTATCACCCCTGCGTAGGCGTGGGCGATCCAGAAGACCACGACCGTCGCCCCGACGCCCACGGCGACCTCCTCCCCGCTCAGCGACGGGTCGGAGCTGTAGGCGGCGGTCAGCGCCGTGGCGAGAATCGTGCCGTAGACGCCTCCCTGGAGGTTCGCCCGGCTGCGGTCCTCCGGCTCGGTTCGCTCGCGCGACGGCATCGCGCCGGGAAGCTACCGGCCGGCGTGCTCGGACTTCGCCGCCGCCAGCCCCAGGTCGGCGATCTCGACCAGCTCCCGCAGGACCATGTCGCCCCGCAGCTCGCTGACGCCGAACTCGATCGCCACCGGCTCGCCGTTCGGTCGCTCGCAGTGCGCGGCCACGGCCGAGACGACGCGATTGCCCAGGACGACCGCTCCCTCGTGGTCGCTCCCCGAGAGCAGCAGCGCGAACTCGTCGCCGCCCCAGCGGAAGCAGAGGTCGGGCTGGCGCAGCTCGCGGCGCAGCGTGATCGCCACCTCGCGCAGGCAGCGGTCGCCCTCGAGGTGGCCGAAGTCGTCGTTCACCTGCTTGAACTTGTCGATGTCGAGCAGGACCAGGCTGAGCGGAACGCCGAGCCGGCGTGCGCGGGCGATCTCGAACTCGCTCGCCTCGTCGAAGGCACGCCGGTTGCGGAGCCCGGTGAGCGGGTCGAGGCGGGCCTCCTCGAGCGCCTGCTCGCGGCCCTGCGCCAGGCTGAGGCGCTGGGAGCGGACGACATTCATCAGCACGAGGGCGAGCAAGGCGATCGCGCACCAGATCACGAACGAGGCGGCGTCGTTGCCCGCCCGGTTGGGATCCCAGTGGTCGTAGACGAAGGGCGCCGCCAAGGCCAGCAGGACGAAGCCGAGGAAGAAGAGGATGCGCCGGGGAGGGTGGATGGCGCCGACGAAGAGAACGCTGAGCAGCAGCAGCGACTTGTAGGGCGGCTCGATCCCGCCCGCCAGCCACTGCAGCAGGGCCATGCCGATGACGCTGCCGCAGGCGAGCGCGAGCATCACGTCCCAGCTCGCCAGCAGCTCGGTCTTCCGGGTCAGGTAGACGATCACGGCGCCGGTGAGCGCGACCAGCCCGCCGATCGCCCAGCCGATGCCGCCGACGGCCTCGGTGGGCGGGCTGAGCGGGAAGAGGGCGATCGTGAGCACGACCAGCATGCCCCAGAAGATCGAGCCGATCCGCCGGGCGTTGTCCAGGTCCCCGCCCGCGTAGGGGTCCTCCGGGGTCGCGAAAAGTGCCTTCAAGCGGTTCATCGCTCGCCCTGCTTCCAGGGGCCGGCGCTGACGCCGATCACGGCGCCCGGTCGCACCCGCTTTGCGCGCGCGTGGCTCCCCATCTGCTCACTAATCGGCATTCTGCCGCTGAAATCCATAGGCAGTTTTCGGCCCTAGAAGGTCGTTTCCCCGTCTACGATCGCGATCACGGTGCCGCTCACCCTCACGCCGGTTTTAACACGCTCGGCGAGCAGACGGCTCGGTCGCCCCATCTCCACCCCCTGCTCGATCTCCAGGCGCGTCACCCCGAGCCGCTCGGCGAGGTAGGCGCAGAGCGGCCCCGCAGCCGAGCCGGTGGCCGGGTCCTCGCCGGCCTCCCCGCCCATGAAGGCGCGCGCTCGCGCCCGGAAGCCGCCGGGCTCCAGCCAGGCCAGGTAGTGATTGTGGGCGCCGAGCGGCTCGAGCAGCTCCCGGATCGCCGCGTAGTCGGGGGCGCATCGAGCCAGCGATTCCGCCTCGGCCACGGGCGCCAGCAGGTGCGCCAGCCCGGTGGAGACCACCTGCGGCGCCAGCTCGGGGTGGGCGTCGGCCTGCTGGAGCCCGACGCAGGCCATCGCCGCCGCCCGCTCCACCTCGGGGCCGAACTCGGGCTCGTTCTGCACCATCGAGGCGCTCGCGCGGTCGCCCTCCAGCTCGACCTCGATCGGCTGCAGTCCGGCGCCGCACTGCTGCACGTAGGCGGCGGCGGACTCGCCGCGCTCGCGGGCCACCGCGACGGCGGTGCCCAGCGAAGGATGGCCGGCGAAGGGGATCTCCCCGATCGGTGTCCAGATCCGGTTGCGGTAGTCGGCTCCGTCGGTGCTCGCGGACTGGACGAAGGTCGTCTCGGAGAGCCTCGTCTCCCGCGCGAAGGCGAGCATCGTCTCCTCGTCGAGGTCGTCGGCGCCGTGGACGACGGCGAGCCCGTTGCCGGCGAGCGGCCGCTCGGCGAAGACGTCGAGGAAGGTGACCCGGTGCGCCACCCCCGCAGCCTATGAGGCGCGGGGCCACGGGCAGCGAGCTAGGCGCCCGCCTCGGGATCGCGCTTCACCTCGGCCTCGATCTCCGCCTCGGTGATCGGCTTCTCGCCGTAGACGTTGAATGCCTGGAAGCCGAGGGCGACCGAGAAGGCGCCTATCGGGAAGATCGGCCAGAACATCCCCTGGCCGGTGACCGCCCAGATCCCGATCAGCATGACGCTGATCACGGCGAAGACGAACGCCGTCCGCCTGAAGCCGCGACGGGCCTCGAGCCGCTTGCGGGCGCGAGTTCTTGCGTCGTCTGCCATCGCTCCTCCTCGTCTCGAAATCCGGCCGACGGCGAGCCTAACGTAGCGCCACCTGGAGCCGCGAGGCCGATCACTCCCCGAAGGAGGACGCATGGAGCAGCAGTACCCGGTCAGCTTCTCGGTCGACTATCCGGACCGAGAGCTGAATCGCCTCACCACGTTCTTTCGCATCTTCACGGTCATCCCGATCGCGATCATCCTCACACTCGTCGACGGCGGCGGCTCGAGCACCTACACCGCCGGCGGGCGAGACAACGACGATCGCCTGGGGCGCTGGCGGCATCCTCTTCGCCCCCGTCGTGCTGATGCTGCTCTTCCGCAAGAAGTACCCGCGCTGGTGGTTCAACTGGAACCTCGAGCTGTCCCGCTTCATCAACCGGGTCGGGGTCTACTTCGCGCTGATGGACGACACCTACCCCTCCACCGACGAGCACCAGTCGGTCAGGCTCGACTATCCGGAGCCGACCGCGCCGGAGGCCGATCTCAGTCGTGGCTTGCCGCTGGTCAAGTGGTTCCTGGCCATCCCGCACATCTTCATCCTGTTCTTCCTCGGCATCGCCGCCTACGTCGTGGTCGCGATCGCCTGGTTCGCGATCCTGTTCACGGGCCGCTACCCGAGGGGGATGTTCGAGTTCGTCGAGGGCGTCTTTCGCTGGGCTAATCGCGTCGTTGGCTATGCGGGCACGTTGGTCACCGACGAGTACCCGCCCTTCACGCTTCAGCCCTAGCACCGGCCACCTGGAGCGACCGCCCGCATGCGCGCGGGCGGTCGCTTCGCGCCGCGACGCATGGCATCCGGGGCTCGCAGGCGCCTAGCTCGCGCGCGAGCGTGGCAAACTCGGCGCGGTGGGAGACGTCGTCTCCAAGATCGGCGAGGGGCTCGCCAACGCCGGGCTGATGGCCTGGGAAGTGTGGTGGGCGCTGGTGCTCGGCTTCGCCATCTCCGCGATCGTGCAGGCCTGGGTGCCGCGCGAGCGGATCGAGGCGACGCCTGTCGGGCGGCGGCTTCGCGCCCGTGGCCAAGGCGACCGGCCTCGGCGCGGCCTCGTCGTCGTGCTCCTACGCGGCGATCGCGATCGCCCGCTCGCTCTTCACCAAGGGCGCCTCGGCGGCTTCGACGCTCGCCTTCCAGTTCGCCTCCACCAACCTGGTCTGGGAGCTGGGGCTGGTGCTCTGGATCCTGATCGGCTGGCAGTTCACCCTCGCCGAGTACCTCGGCGGGATCGTGATGATCGCGCTGATGGCGGTGCTGCTGCGGGCCTTCGTCAGCCCGCGGCTCGAGCAGCGCGCCCGCGAGCACGCCGAGGAGGCGCCAGCGGGGCACGAGCACCACTCGGCCGACGGGTCGCGGCTCTCGCTTCGCCAGCGGATCCGCTCGCGCGAGGCCTGGACCCAGGTCGCAGAGAACTTCCGCACGGACTGGTCGATGCTGTGGAAGGAGATCACCATCGGCTTCTTCCTCGCCGGCTTCATCGCCCTGCTCGGCGACGACTTCTTCAACGACGTCTTCCTCACCGGGGAGACCGGGCTCTGGCCGACGCTGTGGAACGCGATCGCCGGGCCGCTGATCGCCGTCGCCAGCTTCGTCTGCTCGATCGGCAACGTGCCGCTGGCGGCGGTGCTGTGGTCCGGCGGGATCAGCTTCGCCGGCGTGATGGCCTTCATCTACGCCGACCTGATCGTGCTGCCGATCATCGCCGCCTACCGCAAGTACTACGGCTGGGCCTTCACCGTGCGGATCGTGGCGCTGATGTTCGTGACCATGGTGGCGGCGGCGCTGATCATCGACGGCCTCTTCAGCGCCCTCGACCTGATCCCCACCGAGCGCCCCTCCACCGACCAGGTCTTCGGCTCGATCGAGCTCGACTACAAGGCGGCGCTGAACGCGCTCGCCCTGGTCGCCTTCGTGGCGCTGATGCGGTTGACCATCCGTCCCCGCCCCGCCGGACACGCGCACAAAACCCCAGAATCAGGGCTCCCGGAGGGATCGGCGAACGCGTAAGGTTCGGGCCCTGCATGGGGGTCCGCACTCGCATCATCCTGCTCGTCGCCTGCTGCGCCGTCCTGGCGCTCGCCGGAGAGGCCGAGGCCAAGGGCAAGCCCAGGTCCGGGAAGGTGTTCGCCGTCCCGGCCACCACCTCGGTGCCCGGCGCCCAGTTCGCAGTCGGCTCCGCGATCGCCCGCTGTCCCAAGGGCTCGCACGTGATCTCGGGCGGCTGGCAGGTCACCGCCTCTGGCGTCGTGCCGTTCACCTTCTCCATCTTCGAGTCCCTGCGGGTCGATAACAGGAGCTGGAAGGTCGTCGGCATCCAGCCGACCTCCTCGCCGCCGGCGGTGAAGCTGATCGGCTATGCCTACTGCCGGCGGGTGGGACCGGTGCCGAGCCTGGTGACCGAGTCGATGCAGGTGACCCCGGCCTCGAGGGGCACGGTCCTGGCTAGCTGTCCCAAGGGGAGCAAGGCGACCGCGGGCGGCTTCCGCGACCAGATGGACATCGCCGGCGATCGCATCCTGCTCCCCACCGAGTCCCGGCGCACCAGCGCGAGGGGCTGGAACGTCGGCGGCGAGGCCCAGGGGAGCGCCGACGCGAAGCTCGACGCGTTGGCCTATTGCACGCCCAAGGTGAAGAAGCTGGGCGTCCGGTCGGCGAGCGTGCCCGGGCCGACCACGCCGGCCTTCCTCGCGGACGCCCGCGCGGGGCTCTGCCCGAAGGCAACCGGCGCCCTGAGCGGCGGCTTCCTGCTCGACTACATCGTGGGAACCGCCCAGCTAGCCGTGATGCAGAGCCGGCGCTTCGGCCGCAACTGGCAGACGCTGGTGCGCACGATCGGCTCGGCCACGGACACGCAGACGACCGGCTTCGCCTACTGCCCCTAGGCGGGATCGCGCCGGCTCGACCAGGCCCGGCCTCCCGCACGACTCGGCGGCAAATGGCGACCGCGCCGCAGCCTAGAGTGGCGTCGATGCGACTGCGGATCTTGACGGCGCTGCTGTTGGGGGGCTGCGCGGCGATCGCGCTCACCGGCCAGGCCCCGGCGAAGCCGAAGAAGCAAGAGTCGGCACGCGTGAGCACGGTCACTGCCTCGACCTTCGTCTCCCCGTTCCAGGGGCTGATCTCCGAGCTGAAGGCCACCTGCCCGAAGCACACGCACGCGATATCGGGGGGCTTCCGCGTAACGCCGGATTCGAGCGCCGTCGAGCCCCCTACCTTCACCGTCTTCCAGTCGCTTCCCTTCGGCGCCCGCGGCTGGTCGGTGGCCGGCATCCAGCCGACCGCGACGCCGGCCCCCGTCAAGTTCGTGGCCTACGCCTACTGCCGGAGCAGCGGCCCTCGCCCCTTCGGCGCCATGGGGTCGCGGACGCTCGATCCGGGAGAGAAGGGGACAGTCACCGCCACCTGCCCGAAGGGCACAAGAAATGTGGGCGGCGGCTTTCGCGACCAGACCGACCCCGGCACGGACGCGATCGCCATCCCCTACGAGTCGCGGCGTATCGGCAAGCGGACCTGGCGGTCCGGCGGGATCAGCCAGGGATCGGCGCCGGTCCAGCTGCAGGCGGTGGGCTTCTGCCTGCCGGCGAGTGAGAAGCTGAAGAAGCTCAAGACGAAGAAGAAGACGGTCGCCGGGCCGGTCAACAACGGTCAGCTGGTGACGGCCACGGCCAAGGGTTGCCCCAGGAAGAAGCGCGGTGGCGCTCTCGCCGGGGGCTTCCTGGTCTCCTTCGGGGCCGGCGGCGATCAGCTCGCGATCCAGGAGAGCAGGCGGCTGGGGCGCCGCTGGCAGACGAACGTGCGCTCGATCTTGCTGCCGGCCGACACGCGGACGACCGGCTACGCCTACTGCCCCTAGGGGCCGCTCACTGAGGCGCCCGCCGGGCGGGCGTGAACGCTGATCGCTCGGAAGCGGACCCCGAGCAGATCCATGTCCACCCGCTTGCGGATTCCGCTCACCTGGCCGCGGTTGGTGAACTGCCAGACGGCGAAGCCGCGCCCGGCCCAGTTGCCCGCCGGGACGCTGGGGCTACTGACGCCCCACTCGGCGATCCAGAGGCGGTGGCCGGCGCGAGCGAACTCGGCGGTGTCGCCGGTCGCCTGCCAGCTGGTGGCGTTGGTGTAGATCAGCGGCTTGACGCCCAAGCGCTTGCGTACCCGGCGCAGCCAGGTGCGCACCCAGAGCCGGATCGCGCCCGAGTCGAGCCTCGCGAACGGCGTCTCCAGGTCCAGGGCCGGGAGCAGCTCGCCGCGCCGCAGCTCGCCGACCTGGCCGATGAAGACGTCCGCCTCCCTGAGGGCGTCCGCCTCCCGAGGGCGTCCGCCCGCGCCAGCTCGGGGCTCGCCACGCCGTTGACGAAGGCGCGGTGGTAGGCGCCGACGCGGACGCCGGCGGCCTTGGCGCGGCGGCGGTTGCGCTCGTAGGAAGGATCGGCGCCGCACTGGGCCGGCTTCACGGTGCAGTCGCCGGTGCTGCCGCGGCTGGCGGCGAGATAGGCGAAGCGGATGCCGGCGGCCGCCCGGTCCCAGTCGACCTTGCCGTTGAAGCGCGACACATCCACGCCAACGGGGCTCGCGGCCGCCGGGGCGCAGAGCATGAGCATGGCCGCCGACAGCGCGGCCAGGCCCAGCGAGACTCTCGCTCGCGGCGTCAGCCCGGCTACTGCTGCTCGGGCTGGTGCTCGACCTCGTGCTCGGCCTGCTCCTCGCCTTCCTTGGAGCCCGGCGCGCCCGGCTCCTTCAGGGCGTCGCCGGCGGCCTTGGCCTTCTCCTTGAGGCTGCCCTTTCCCTTGAGAATGCCCTTGAGCTCGCCGGCGTCCTCCTTCATCGCGTCGGTGCCGCCGCGCTTGTCGGTGACCTTCTTGGCCTGGTCCTTGGCCTGGTCGGTGAGTCGTCTCAGATTGACCATCTCGCTCCTCCTGCGTTTGGGGCCTGAACGGGTGGGGTACCCATCGGCGGGGTCGGCCCAACATTCAAGCGGGCAGGAGGAGCTCCTGCACGGCGTCGCCCCGCGCAAGCGTGCCTGCGCGGGGCGAATGATGATGCCGTCTAGCTGATCGCCCGGGCGTGCCTGTCGGCGCGACGGGCGGCGCGGAGATCGGCCAGGCGGGCGTCGACGGCGTCGCCGCGAACGTGCCGCTTGGGCTTGGTGACCTCTGCGACTGCGATTGCAAACGGTGCTCCGAACATGGCTTCCTCCAACAGTTGTGCGTGACTGGTAAAAACACTATACCAGTCACGAGACTGGCAAAAGTGTGACGCCCGTCACGCTGCAATAATGCATAATTGACTGGTCAATGAACGTCGAGGCCCTCAAGAAACAGATGGAGGGAAAGCCGGCGCCGGTCCCGCTGCTGGCGGTGCAGGGCTTCGCCAACACGATCGACGTCGAGTCGGGCACCGACCTGCTCGAGAGCCCCACCTCCTTCGCCAAGTGGCTGCGGCAATCGGGCCTGGCGGCGCGGAATCTCAAGGTCAGCGAGCCGGACCTGAAGGGCGCCCGCGAGCTGCGCCAGGCGGTCCGCCTGATGCTCGCCGCCAACGAGAGCGACACCACCGACCCCAAGGCCGCCAGGGCGCTTGCCCGCCTCGCGAGCGAATACCCCATCCCCCTCACCGCCGACGAGTCGGGCCGGCTCACCCCCAAGCTCGGCTCCGCCAAGACCGTTGACGAGCTCGTCTCCCAGCTGCTGGCGATCATCTTCCTGGCACAGGCGACCGACACCTGGACCCGCCTCAAGCTCTGCGAGGACCCCGACTGCGCCTGGGCCTTCTACGACTCATCCAAGAACCGCTCCGGCTCCTGGTGTCGCATGGGCCTCTGCGGCAACCGGATCAAGAACCGGGCGTACCGCGAGCGGAATCGGGGCGAGGCGAAGGCCCCGGGCGGCGCGTGAAGCGGAGTTCAGCGGCGCGACGCTGGGGCCGGATACCTGACGCTCGGCGATATCCAGCGCTACCGAAGCCCGACGGACATATCGAATTGGGCGCGATATCCACCGCTATCGTCGTCGCAACTTATGCGTGACGGGGCGGTTACGAGGCACACGGAAGGAAGGGATTCGATTGAGCAAGATCGCCGCCTACATTCGTAGGCACCACATCGGCCTCCTGGCATTGCTCGTCGCGACAACTGGCACAGCCGTCGCGGCTACCAAGATCGGCCCCAACGAAATCGCCAAGAACGCCGTCCGCGGCTACCACGTCAAGAACGGCCAACTCGGCGTCAAGGATCTCCGCAAGATCAAGACGACCGAACAAGTGACGAAGCTGATGCCCGACTCGATCGCGAACGACGACAACTGGGGCGTCGGCATTGCCCGGGCTGAGTGCCCAAAGGGTCACTTCGCGATCGGCATGCGAACGGACTGGCTTGCGGGAGACGCAGCCTCGGCGATCAGCACAGTTCTCGCTTCATGCGGGCGCAGCGCTGTGGTGACCGGGATCACTGACGGTGGCGGCACCGGATCGAACACGGCCCGACTCGGCCGTTCAGAGCAGACTGCCTCCCTGGAAGCAGCTCAGCTGAGCGGGACCCAACGGTTCCGCTAGGGACCACCACGCGTAACACGTCTCGCCTTCGAGGCCCCCCGTCGGATACGGATAGCGGCTCTGCTGACGACACGAGCGCGCGAAGCTCGTAGGTGGTTGATGCCGAGGTGGCGCCAAAGCAGTAGCGCTTTCGGAACGTCCCCTTCAGTCTTGGTCGTCGCCGTCAGGAATTCGACCCACTTGGCGCCCCCTCTCGCTCGGCCCTGGAGCGTCACGACGCGACCGCGGTTGTTGGGCTCAGGCAAGACTCCCGCCCATTCGGACGCAGTGCCCGCCGTGATCCGCCGCGCAGCTGAGCTTGAAGGGAGGCTTTGCGCGTACAAAGACGTGGAGGTCGCGCTCGCGCACATTCGCGCCATCGCGATAGACAGTGCGCAGCCTCCGCGACGGCCCCCTCGGCACAGCTATCGACCAGCTCCCGATCGCATTTGTTCGTACCGCGCCAAGGGATGCAAAGTGGGCTCCCTCATAGAGATCTTGGCTTCGGATGCAGACCAGGGCTCCCGCCACACCGTCCCCAACCCCATTCGTCAGCCGACCCGAGATATGAGGTCTCTGCCCGTAGGTCACTACGGTGCTTGGTGCTCTGCTGGACCGAAACCAGCTGCGAGACCTACGCCGCCGGGCGTCGACGACGGACACGAATTGTCGATCTCTACAGTGCGTTGTTCGCAGTCGATGTTCGCAGGCGTGCCCGTGTCCGTGCTGGCAACGTCCTCGACGCAGATCCGGACTGTGTTCGCACCGTCGATGAACGGCGGATTGTCGGTGTTGAGCGCGATGTTTTCGGCGGAACGGAGGGGCACGGTCTGTATGTCGTGAACCAATCGTCGTTCTTTCGCACGACCTGGCAGGCCGTAACTGGCGTTGCTGAGTAGGGCGCACCGTTGACGTCGACAAGCAGTCGCCGGACTCCAGACTCGGCGTCTCTGGCCGAGACGGTTGCGAACTGGGTTCCTGACTTCACACCAGCGCTGAACAGTGGTCCGCCGATGTCAATGAGTGGGGCTGTCGAGTCCTGGAGGGTCAGCAGCAGGCGCTTGACGTAGATGTGCGGGCTGCCGCTGTCGCAGCCGGCTGACTTGAAGCAGCCGAGGCGGGCTAGGAAGGTGCGGCCGCCGCCGGTGTCCCAGCTCACGTTCTGGAAGCTGCCGGCCTCGGTGCCGCGGCAGTCGTAGTTGCCGTTGTCCATCTCGACGCAGACCCGGCCCACGTGCCCACCGTCGTTCTTTATGTGGGCCTTGACGTTGTACGCGCGAAGGGTCAGTCCGGCGGGAATCGTTGTGGCCCAGCGGCCCCACTTGTCATAGCCGGAGCTTGGACCCTGGAAGGAGACCTCGAGTCCGTTTCCATCTCCATCACACGCTGCGCCGGCCTTAAAGCGGTCGGAGTTGCGCTGGTAGGTCAGCTTGTGGCCTGGGTTCAGGTCCGGATTGCACATCGGCACCTTGAATTCGCCGGCGCGCGAAGCTGGGGGCGCTAGGAGACAGAGCGCGATGGCGAGCGCGCCCACAGCGCCGATCACCGCAGAGCGTTGAGCGCGTGAGCTTGGTCCGATCCTGATCACCTAGTTCTCGAAGCCGAATTGACCGCTGCTGCCTCCGCCTCCGCCGCTGGACCCTCCGCCGCCTGAGCTGCCGCTGACTCCAAATTCGCCGCCGCCCGAGCCTGTGCTCGATGAGCTCGACTCGAATCCGAATTGCTGCTGGGTCTGCTCCGCGGGCTTGGGAGTGGGTTCGGGCTTGACTTGCTCGGGATCCCTTGCTGGGGGTCGATTCGGAGGCGGCGGTTCCACCTTGACCGGTTTCTGCGGCGGTCGTGATGGTCGGTCGATGGGAGCGGGTTGAGCTCCTTTGTCGGAGCCGAGGGCGCCGACGTCGACCACGCCGGTCGCGACGCACGCGGCCCCGCCCGCCGCGGTGGCCCCGCACACGGCGAGCAGCTTGGCCAGTGTCGCCGTGCCGGCTCCGCGCGTTCCTCCAACCACGGCGGCCTGCGTGGCACCGTCGCTCGCGGAAGCCCGCCCAACCAAGCCGTGGGCACCCTCGCGGATGCGGTCGCCGAGGGTGCCGATCTGGTCGACCGCCCAGCCCTGGACACGCTCGACCATGGAGGGCTGGGTCGCGAGCGGGGTGCTGAGCGCAAGAATCTTCTCCGGCAGGCCCCGGTACACCGCGAGCATGGCCCGGCAGCTGGAGCAAGCGGTCAGGTGAACTCGCAGGTCCTCGGCGGCCGCTCCCTGCAACTCGTTGTCCGAAAGGGCAGAGAGGTCGTCCTCGTAGCGTTCGCAGCGGCGACCCTCCTCGATCTCGGAGAAGACCTCCGAGGAAGCGCTTGCGCCCCTCGGCCATGCACCGGTTGATTTTCGTATACGTCCAGCCCGTGATCGCGCCAATCTCGGCGTACGAGAAGCCCTCCGCCTTGAGGCTGAGAGCGCGAACCTCCTGGGGCTTAAGGGCGCGCAGGGCTTCACGGCTTCGGGCAATGCGCTCGCGGCTTGCAGCGCGATCGGTCGGCCCCGGGCCATCCCACGCGAGGCCTGCGAGGGGGTCACGCTCCTCTCCGTCGGAGTTCTTTGAGACCGGCGAGAGCAGGCGCTCGCGCTGGCGCCGTACGGCGAGAGCTTCATGTTTGGTCACGGTCTGCATCCAGCGAACGAGCGCTTCGTGCTCGATCGGCGGCGCTTTGGTGAGGAGGATCTCCAGCGCCCGTTGGTAGGCGTCCTCCCCGTCGTCGGCGCAGAGCGAGTAGCGACGGGCCGTGCGCCTGAAGACGGCGTCGTGACTCTCGATCAGAGCAAGGGCAGCCTCATGCCGGTCCCGCTCATGGGCGGTGCCGTCCTGCCTCTTCGACACATCCGACGCGGCGGCCGTTCTCCTCACCCCTTTCACCTAAGGCTGAGGCGAAAGCTCGCACGGTTATGCACGTTCGCGCGACCGTCCAGTGCGCTATTTGCGACATCCTGTTTCGCGAAAGCTCCGCAGTTTGCGACAACAACAACCCAAAGGGTCAGCGAAGTGGAGGGGCGGTGCCCTTATCGAGAAATGCCCACCGCGCTCATCCAGGAGATCCCGGGAGCGAACTTCGTGCTCCAGGCGGTCGCGCTATCTGGGGTGACCGCCACCGCGATCGGCTACGTGCACCGCAGGCGCGAGCCGCGCTTTGAGGTGGGAGAAGTCGCCGCCTTCGCCTCAGCGATCTTCTTGCTGTTCGCCGTTCTGTTGCAGCTAGTCTTGGAACTCGTATGAGCGACATGACCAAGATCCTGATCACGACGGTGATCTCGGGTGTCGTGATCGCCCTGCTGGTCGATCAGTTCGCTCTCTCTCCGCTTGTCGCTCTTCTTCTGATCATGGCCGCCTTCTTCACCGAGAGCTGGTTCTGGGCCCCGCCGGAGACGGGCCTGCGCGGCCGGCCGTCGAAGCGCGACAGCTGAAGCGCGCCGCGTACGACGCGGCGGAAGGCTTCTACGACTTGGCGCTCTCGGCGGCCTGGTTGACCTTGGCGACGAGGGCCTCGGCCATGGCGGCGGCGATCCGATTGCACCGTGGGGCGGGTCTGCCCTATCCTCGCGCGGCGATGAGCGTCTGCGTTGTCACCGGAGGGGCCGGGTTCGTCGGCTCGCACATGTGCGAGCACCTGCTCGGGCTGGGGCACCGGGTGCTCTGCCTGGACAACCTCGACACCGGCTCGCTGGAGAACATCGAGCACCTGCGTGACTCCGATTTCATCTTCCTCGACCACGACATCACCGAGCACGTCGAGATCGAGGGGCCGGTGGACCTCGTCTACCACCTGGCCTCGCCGGCGAGCCCGATCGACTACCAGCGGCTGCCGCTGCACACGCTCAAGGTCGGCTCGCGGGGCACCCACAACATGCTCGGGGTGGCCAAGTTCAAGCGGGCGCGGATCCTGCTCGCCTCCACCTCGGAGGTCTACGGCGACCCCCAGGTCCACCCCCAGCCCGAGGACTACTGGGGCCACGTCAACCCGATCGGCCCGCGCGGGGTCTATGACGAGGCCAAGCGCTACGCCGAGGCGCTGACCATGGCCTACCACCGCCAGCAGGGGGTGGACACCGCCATCGCGCGCATCTTCAATACCTACGGCCGCCCGGATGCGCCCCCACGACGGGCGGGCCATCCCGACCTTCCTGCGCCAGGCGCTGCAGGACAAGCCGGTGACGGTGTTCGGCGACGGCAGCCAGACGCGGAGCTTCTGCTACGTCGACGACCTGATCCGGGGGCTGGTGTCGCTGGCGGAGTCCGACGTGCACACGCCGGTCAACCTCGGCAACCCCGACGAGAAGACGCTGCTGGAGCTGGCCGAGGCGGTGATCGCAGGTGACCGGGTCGCGCTCGCGAGATCGTCCACGAGGCGCTGCCCACCGACGACCCCCAGGTGCGCCAGCCCGACATCACCAAGGCGAGGCAGCTGCTCGACTGGGAGCCGAAGGTCTAGCTGGACGACGGCCTGGCGCGCACGATCGAGCAGGCCGGCACCGAGCGGCTGGTCGGCTCGCCGCGCTGACCCTCGCGGCCTGAGCGGGGCTTCTCAGCCTTCTTCCACCGGCTGATCGCCGCTTCGCCTCAGCCACAGCGCGTACGCCCCCAAGGTTCCGGCGCACGCCAGCAGGATCGACGGCGTCACCGCGTAGCGGAAGTCGTAGCCGATGGTCGCGGTCGGGGCCAGGTAGAGGAGGAGGCTGGTCGATCCGAACAAGGCGACCCCCAGGCGCACCGGGCCGCGGCCGAAGACGACTCCCGCCAGCGCCACCAGGAGCAGGGCGACGACGAGGACGCCGTGGAGGCGGGCCACGTCCTGGTAGTGGCCGAGGAGGTCCGCGCCCGGGGCACTGACCTCGGTCCCGTCGTAGACCGTCGCGAGCTGCTCCCTGACGATCGCCTCTTCGTAGGGACTGCGCCACCTGAATGACAGGAGGTCGGTTCCAAATCCGTTGTAGGGGCGCGCCGGGGGATCGGGGTCGTGGACATAGCGAGCCAAGTCGCCGATCACGGCACTCGCGTAGTCCTTGGGCTGGGCGCGGATGGCGCTGGTCGCGAAGTCCCACATCTGGCCGTCGGTCGCGGGTCCCTGAGGGACTGAAGGGAGTCGGGCATAGGCGAACCAGACGTAGGAGAAGGGCCCCGGGCGAGCCGAGGGCGGCGTTCGATCACAGAGCACCCTCGATTGCTCGGGAACGTCGAATCTGGAGCAGTCGGCGAAGGGCATCACCCGCCCGTAGAGGTTCCAGCCTCTCATGTCCGAGAGACCGAGGTGGCGGCCGTCACTGACAGTGAAGGCGAGGACGAAGAGCACAAGCACGAAGGCGGCCGCCGCTGCGGCCACTCCCCCGGCATCGGCCTTGGCCGCGGCTCCCTTCGCCACGATGACCGCCGTCGCGACGATCACGATCACCACCAGCAGGAAGGGGCTGCGCGTCAGCCATGCCCCAGCCGCCAGGGCGCCGGCGACGGCGAGCCAGCGCAGGTCGATCCTCGGGCAGAGGCCGAAGATCGCCGCGCAGAGGGCGAGCGTGGTCAATGCGAGCGCGAACTGATCCGCGAGCAGGGTGTGCTCGAGGTAGAGCACGTCGCCGTCCAGCAGGTAGACCGCGGCCGGGATCAGGGCGACCCAGCGGGGCATGTCGAGGCGCCTCATGGCCAGGTAGAGCGCCGCGCCGGCCACCACGCCGAGCAGGTGCTGGGCGGCGATCGCGAACCAGAGCTGGTCGGTGAGGAGGCGAAGGCCGCCCAGGAACAGCGGATAGGCGGCCGGCATCCAGTAGTCGTCGAAGATGTGCCGAAAGCCCTCGGCGGCGCGAGCGAATCTCGCTTCGTCGGGATAGAGGAGCACCCCCGGGAAGTAGAGGGGGAGCGTCGCTGCCCGAAGAGCGACGGCGACCGCGAGCAGGATCAGGACCGGGCGCCAGCAAAGCTGCTCGCGCGCCCAACCGAGGGAAACCCTGCTGGACGCGCCAGCGGATCCCCCACCTTCGTCCTCGAAGCGAGACGCGACCGGCCCGGACCCCTCCATCAACTCCAGGCTACTGCGGCATGCCTCGCTTCCGCCGCGGCTTCATGGGCGCGGCTCAGGCCTGGTCGGGGAGCTTCAGCCGTCGGCGCATGAGCCGGTCGAAGCGCCGGTCGCCGAGCAGGCGCTGGGCGCGGTACATGATCTTGGCGTCGGTGCCGACCAGGTAGCGGGTCTTCGGCCGTCGCGCGGTGAGCGCCTTGCGCACCACCCTGGCGACGCGATCGGGGTGCAGCCCGCGCTCATCGGCCTCACGGGTGATCTCCCTCATCCGCTCCCCCGCCTCCTCGTAGACCCGGTCGGCCTTGGCCGCCTCGCCACGGCGCGTGCCGGTTCCGGGCGCCGCGGCCGCCTGAGAGGAGTCGGTGTTGGCGCGGCCCTTCTCCCAGATCGGGGTGCTGATGCTGCCGGGCTCGATCACGACCACTTCGAGCTTCCATGGAGCCAGCTCGCGGCGCAGGGCGTCGGCGACCCCCTCGAGGCCGAACTTGGAGGCGTTGTAGGCGCCGAAGAAGGGACTCGCGACGCGGCCGCCGATCGAGGCCATGAAGATGATGCGCCCGCCGCCCTTGCGGATCAGGGGGAGGAACGCCTGCGTGGTGTGGACGGCGCCGGTCAGGTTGACGTCGAGGACCTTCTGGAAGTCGGCGATCGGCATCTTCTCGACCGGTCCGCCGATGGCGATGCCGGCGTTGTTGACCAGGCCGGCGAGGCCGCGACCCCCGACGGCGCGCTGGACCTTGGCCCGCGCGGCCGCGATCGAGCGCTCCTTGGTGACGTCGAGCGTGATCGGGGTGAGCTCGCCGCTGGCCTCGGCGGCGAGGGACTCGGCGTCCTTCTTGCGGCGAACGCCGGCGAAGACCTGAAAGCCCCACTCGGCGAGGTGGAGCGCCGTCGCCCGGCCGATCCCCGTTGAGGCGCCCGTGACCACGACGGCGCCTGGCTCCTTGCCAGCCATCAGGCGACGGAAGTTATCGGGCTGCCAGACTGGCCGCGCGGATGGCAGCGAGCGTCAGAGGAGAAGGCGGCGGCGAACCCGGCCGGCGGGTGTACGAGGGGGCGCGGCAGGGCCTGCTGACCAGGGTCGCCGACCCGCTCTCCGCCTGGTCGCGCCGGCGCCGGCACGAGCTCTTCCGCCGCCTGATGGAGCCGGGCGAGGGCGAGCGCGTGCTGGACATCGGCTGCGGGCCGCCCGGGTCGGGGCTCTCGGCCTTCGAGCACGAGCTGCCGATCACCGGCGTCGACGCGGTCAACCGCCCCGGCTACGAGCGGGGAAGCCGCAGCTTCGTCCGCGCCGACGCCCGCGCTCTGCCCTTCGAGGACGGCTCCTTCGCGATCGCCTACTCGAACTCGGTGATCGAGCACCTGGCCCCGGCCGACCGGCCCCGCTTCGCCGACGAGGTGCGCCGGGTGGCCGGGCGCTACTTCGTGCAGACCCCCAACCGCTGGTTCCCGGTCGAGCCCCACGTGCTGCTGCCCTTCTTCCAGTTCCTGCCAGAGGCCCAGCGGCGGCGGCTGTGGGGCCTGGGCGTCTCCAGGGACGAGTTCAGCGACATCCGGCTGCTCGACGCCGCGGAGCTGCGCGAGCTCTTCCCCGACGCCGTCATCGTTCGCGAGCACTTCGGCGGCCTGACCAAGTCGTTGATCGCCGCCGGCCCGGTCGAGCGGATCCGGACGACGCGCGCGCGGGAAGCCGAGCAGGCCACCTAGGCCCCTGGACGGGCGCCACTCACCGCAGCCTCCGCCCTGATTCGGCGCTAGGGTGGGCACGGGCAGTAGAGAGACCGCCGGGTCCATCTGCGGCCCTGAATGGTGGGAAACGCCCTCAACACAGCGCAACCGGCGCAGGACGCCAACCGCTTGGGCGCGGCCAGGCCCGGTCGCGACATCCGCGCGGGCCGCCCGCTGAGCTTCCGCTCCCTGCTCTATCAGGACAGCGTCCGGCGGCTCGGCCGCGTCGCGGCTCTGACCCTGCTCGACATCCTCGGCGTCTACCTGGCGGTTTTCAGCGCGCTGTCTCTGAAGGCGCTGGTACAGGGGAACTTCGTCCTCAGCCAGGTCGGCCACGCGACCTGGCGCTACGCGACCTTCGCCGCGCTGGTCACGGTGCTGCTGTTCGCCGCCAAGGGGCTTTACGGGCGCCGCGAGTCGCGTCCCGGCTTCGCCCAGATCCTCGCCGGCCTCTGCCAGGCGACGGTGATCGCGCTCATCTTCGGCCTCGTCTCCGGCCAGAAGTTCGGCAGCTACTACATCTTCTACGGCTCGCTGATCTTCGCCGCGATCTACATCGGCGGCCTGCGCTGGGCCTACGAGTCGCTCACCTTCCGCATGCTGCGCGCGTTCGGCTACCGCCGCAGGGTGCTGCTGGTCGGCGCGGGCGAGCACATCGGCAAGGTCGCCAACGTGCTCGAGCAGAGCTCCGCGGCCGCCTACGAGCCGGTCGGCTTCGTCTCCGCCGAGCCGGTGCCGGAGAACGGGCTGCGCAACCTGGGCACGGTCGAGGACCTGCCCAGCCGGATCGAGGAGCACGCGGTGGCCGAGGTGATCCTCGCCGACCCCGACTTCCCGCAGGACCGCGCCGTCGAGCTGATCGACTTCTGCCACCAGCACGGGGTCACCGTGCGGGTCGCGCCGACGACGATGGAGGTGCTCGCCCAGCGCGCCGAGTTCGTGCCCGGCGAGGGGGTGCCGCTGTTCGAGCTGCGACCGCCGGTGTTCGAGGCTCTCGACTACGCGGTCAAGCGCACCTTCGACACCGTGGTCGCCGCCATCCTGCTGGTGCTGCTGTCGCCCCTGCTGCTCGCGGTCGCGATCATGGTGCGGCTGACCAGCAGGGGGCCCGCGCTGCATCGCGGCGTACGCCCCGGAATCGGGCGAGCGCCCATTCGTGTGCCTCAAGTTCCGCACCATGTACGAGGACGCCGAGGACCGCCAGCCGAGCCTCGAGGAGCTGAACGAGAAGTCGGGCGCCCTGTTCAAGATCCGCGACGACCCGCGGCTGACCCCGGTGGGGCGCCTGCTGCGGCGCTTCTCGATCGACGAGCTGCCCCAGCTGCTCAACGTGCTGCGCGGCCAGATGAGCCTGGTCGGCCCGCGACCGCTGCCGATGCGCGACTACCAGCGACTCGACGAGTGGCACCGGCGCCGCTACCTGGTGTTGCCGGGGATCACGGGGCTGTGGCAGGTCTCGGGTCGGGCCAACCTCGACTTCGACGACCTCGTCCGCCTCGATTTCCTCTACATCGAGAGCTGGTCCGTGTTCCTCGACATGGCGATCCTGGTGAAGACGATCCCCGCCGTGATCAGGCGCCGCGGCGCCTACTGAGCGTCACCGGGGTGATCCACTCCCTGCTCGCGGTCGTCGTGGGCGCGGCCGAACTTCGTCAAGATGGCCCCGGTGCTCGCCGCGCTCGGCTCGCGCGGCGTCGAGGCTGCGTCTCCTGCACACCGGCCAGCACTACGACCAGGCCCTCTCGGGGCACCTGATCGAGCGCCTCGGCATCGCCGAGCCCGACGCCAACCTCGGCGTCGGCTCGGGCAGCCACGCCGAGCAGACCGCCGCCGCCATGGTCGGGGTGGAGCGCGACCTGCGCGAGCACCCGCAGGAGGCGCTGGTCGTCGGCGGCGACGTCAACTCGACCATGGCCGCGGCCCTCGCCGCGGTCGAAGCTGGAGGTGCCCGTCGTCCACGTCGAGTCCGGGCTGCGCTCGGGCGACTGGACCATGCCCGAGGAGGTCAACCGGGTGGTCACCGACCGCGTCTCGTCGCTGCTGCTGTGCACCTCGGCCGACGCGGTTGAGAACCTCGCCGGCGAGGGGATCGCCGGTGACGGCGTTCGCCTGGTCGGCAACACGATGATCGACAGCCTCCATCGCATCCTCGAGGGGGTGGATCGCGAGGCGGTGCTGGCGGCCCAGGGCCTCGAGCGGCGCGGCTTCGTGCTGGTCACCCTGCACCGGCCCGAGCCTGCGTGGACGACCCCGAGCAGCTGGCGGCGGTCGTTCGCGGTGCTGGGCGGGGTCGCGAAGACGCTACCGGTGCTGCTACCGGCCCACCCGCGCACCGTCGCCCGCCTCGAGAGCGGCTCGATCGCCGTGCCCGAGGGCGTGCGGCTGCTGGAGCCGATGGACTACGCCGAGTTCATCGCGCTCGAGGGCGAGGCCCGGCTGGTGGTCACCGACTCCGGCGGCGTCCAGGAGGAGACCTCGGTGCTCGGCGTCCCCTGCCTCACCTACCGGACGACGACCGAGCGGCCGATCACGGTCGAGCTCGGCACCAACACCGCTGGTAGGGGTCGACCCCGAGGAGCTGGCGCGCGCCTGCGAGCGAGAGCTGGCGGGCGTCTCTCCTCGAGAGGCCAGCCGAGATCCCGCTCTGGGACGGCGCCGCGGGGGAGCGGGCCGCCGAGGCGATCGCCGAGCTGATCGCCGGCTAGCGGGTCGACGCCGCCATGCGGATCGCCTACGTGATCGGCCGCTATCCGGCGCTCTCCCACGCCTTCCTGATGCGCGAGATCGAGGCCCTGCGGCGGCTCGGGGTCGGGATCGAGACGATCTCGATCCGGAGCGCCCGCGAGAGCGACCTGCGAACCGACGCCGATCGCGACGCGCGCCGGACCACCTTCTACGTGCTGCCCGCCGGCCCGCTGAAGCTGGCGCGGGCGCACCTGTCGGCGCTGGCGCGGAGCCCGCGCCGCTACCTGGGGACGCTCGCCCATGCGCTGCGGCTCGGCCCCGCCGGCACGAGGGGCAGGCTGTGGCAGCTCTTCTACTTCGCCGAGGCGATGGTGGTCTGGCGGCACTGCCGCCACCTGGGGATCGCCCACCTGCACTCCCACTTCGCCGACACCGGCACCGACTCGGCGATGCTCGCGGCCCACTTCGAGCGCCCCGCGGGCTCGGAACAGGGCTGGAGCTGGAGCTTCACCCTGCACGGGCCGGTCGAGTTCATCGAGGCGAGGTCCAACCGGCTGGCCGCCAAGCTCCGCTCGGCCCGCTTCGTCGTCTGCGTCAGCGACTTCGCCCGCGAGGCCGCGCTGGCGCTGCTGGATCAGGCCGGCCCCGCGGCCGCAGGCGGGACGGACGACGGCGATCGCGGCGCCAACCTGCACGTGATCCGGCTCGGCGTCGATACTGATCGCTTCTCCCCCGCGGCAGGCGCGCTGGACGGCGAGTCCGGAAGCGGGGCCGCGAGAGACGACGAACCCACGGTGCTCTGCCTCGGCCGGCTGATCCCGCTCAAGGGTCAGGCCCTGCTGATCGAGGCGATCGCGCAGCTGGTCGGAGAGGGCGTCGGGGTGCGGGCGACGATCGCCGGCGAGGGATCGAGCCGCGAGGCGCTGGAGGCGGCGGCCGGGCGGCTAGGACTCGGTGACCGGGTCAGCTTCCTCGGGGGCGTGGGCCAGGACGCGGTCGTCGACCTCTACCGGCGCGCCACCGTCTTCTGCCTGCCGAGCCTGGACGAGGGCTTGCCCGCCGTCCTGATGGAGGCGATGGCCTGCGGCACACCGGTCGTCGGCACCAAGGTCGCGGGCATCGGAGAGCTGGTCACCGACGGCGAGGACGGCGTGCTGGTTGCCCCCGGCGACGCCGCGGCGCTGGCGGGGGCCCTAGCCAGGCTGCTCGACGATCCGAAGCTGCGGGCAAGGCTCGGCGCTGCGGGGCGGGAAACGGTCAGCCGGCGCTACCGGCTCGACCGGCAGGCCGCCGAGCTTGCCTCGCTGTTCGAGCGCGAGCTGGGGCACGGCTGAACGGCGCCGCCCGGATCGCGTAGAACCGGATCCGCAGCTCGCCGTCTGGGCTGAGAGTGTTCGACGCCTTGACGAACTGCATCGTGCGCGCCTGAGGCGCCACCGCGAACGGCCTGGGGAAGTCCACGGCCGCAGGGGCTCGGAGGACGAGACCGAGGTCATCAGCCGTGCCGGGGACCATGCGGTAGGTGGTGCCGTCGACGTTCACGAATCGAAAAGCGGAGCGATAGAGCAGGGTCCGCAGGCGCTCCACCCCCTGCGGCTCGAGGCCGTCCACCGTTGCGACCACGAGGCGGCCAGGCGCCCTCGGCACCGCCACCGTGTCGCCGTACCGGGCGACCGTGCTGCGAAGCGGAATGGGCTCGTCGCAGCGGTCGCGGGACTTGCCCAGCACCTGGTAGCGAGGCGTCGTGCGCAGCGGTCGGTAGTTGCACAGCATCGCCAAGGTCTGGGACGGCGCCTCGAACGGCCCGTAGCGGCTGTCGATCGAGGCCGTCGTAGGACCGCTCGGGTCGTAGCTCGGCCGGCTGCGAATGATCCGTTCGGGCCCGTGATCGGACGCGAGGGCCTCTGCGTTGCGCCGGTCCAGCTCGGAGGTGTAGGCGAGGTAGCGCTGGAAGACCGGCAGCGGGTGCCAGTCGAGGCCGTAGGCCCAGACCAGGGAGACCTCCCAGGGATCGACGGCGACGCCGTGGCCGCGAAGCAGGGCGAGGCTCCCTTGGTCCAGCCGATAGAAGATCGCCAACCCGAAGCGATCGAAGCCGACCAGCTTCGAGCGCCTGCCGGGGTCCAGCAGCCCGCGCAGCTGGGTGCCGGCGGCGTCCGCGCGATCGAGCGGGGTGAAGACGTCGCGGAACCGGGTCCCGGCGGCCGGGATGAACACGACGGCGATCGCGACGATCGCCGCCAGCGCGACACCCCGCGCCTGGCCGCGCCAGGGCAGGGCGAGCCAGGGGACGAGCATGGCGGAGAAGAAGCGGCCGTGATGCGCTGCGTCGTTGCGCACAAGGCCCGACTTGAATTCCGCGTAGACGTAGATCGCGGTGATCGCGACCAGGGCTGCCAGGCGAAACCGGGGCAGCCTGAGGCCGACGTACGCCGCCGCGACGATCGCCGCGATCGCCTCCAGCGCGACGGCGAGCTTGTCCCACGGCACCGAGGGGCTCTCCACCCCCATCGCCTCCGAGTGGCCCGAGGCGACCGCGACGGCGCCGGTGACGTAGTCGTCGAAGTTGCCCACGCCCTGCCCCGTGGCGAACCAGAGGACCGCCAGCGCCCCGACGAAGGTGCCGACGAAGGCGAGCGCGTTGCGGCGCGGGTCCCCCTGCAGGGCGAGGACGGCGATGGCGCAGAGCAGCAGGACGGTGACGCCGACGTTCAGCTTCAGCAGGAGCTGGGTAGCTGACACGATCGCCCCGCCATAGACGACCAGGGGCCGCGCGAAGCGAGGCGGGTCGGGGGCGAGCGCCACCGCGCACCAGATGAAGGCGATCTGCACCAGCTCCTCCCCCCGAAAGAGCAGGGTGCTGACGACGAAGGCGAGCGCCAGCGCCAGCGCCAGCGGGAAGCTCCGCCGAGCCGCCCAGAGCAGAGAGAAGGCGAGGCCCCAGGCGACGAGCACCTGATAGACCGCCCCCAGCACCGCGGTGACCGCGAACGAGGCCTGGGGCTGGTCGAGGAAGCCGAGCGGCCCGAAGGTGAAGAGGACCTGGGTGCCGAAGTCGAGCCTGACGTCGGCGGCCATGTTGAGGGCCGTGACCCAGGAAGAGTCGAGACCTGCGCCGGGGACCACTGGCAGCGCGTGCCAGCTGAAGAGGGCGATCAGCGCCGCGAGCAGCCAGGTCGAGCCAAGCACCCGGCCCGTCCGGTGCATCCACGGCGGCGCCGGCCTTCGGCCGGCGGCCGCCTCAGCCATCCCCGCGGGTTCGCTCTCCGTGGCGGCTGGAGGCAGGCCGCTGCGCCGGGGTCGTGCCCCGGCTCGACCGGCTGCGCAGCCGCCCACGCGCGGGCAGCTCCTCGAAGTCCGGCCGGCGATAGTCGCCGCGGCTGAGGTGGTGCTCGAGGAAGACGTAGAGGACGATGAACAGGTAGCGGCTGCCCATCTCCTGCAGGGCGAGCTTCGACTCTCCGGCCGCGCGGCCGCGCCAGGAGATCGGCACGATCCCGTAGCTGTGGCCCCGGATGACCGCCTTCAGGGGCAGCTCCACGGTCAGGTTGAAGTGGTTGGAGAGCAGCGGCCCGACGGTCTCGATCACCTCCCGGCGGTAGGCCTTGAAGGCGTTGGTGGTGTCGTTGTAGCCGTGGCGGAAGAGCAGCCGGATGCCCCAGTTGACGATCCGGTTGAGGATCAGCTTCGAGCCGCGGGTAGTCGGTGACCTCGGCACCGTGGATGAAGCGGGAGCCGAAGGCGCAGTCGTAGCCGTCCGCGAGCAGCCGGTGGTAGCTGACCAGGTCCTCGGGGTCGTCGGAGCCGTCGGCCATCAGGATCGCGACCGCGTCGCCGCTGAAGCGATCGAGGCCGGCGCGGACCGCGAGGCCGAAGCCCTGGCTGTAGTGCGAGCGGTAGCAGTGGACGCGCTCGTTGCCAGCGGCCAGCTCGGCGACCGCCTCCGAGGTCCCGTCGGTGCTGGCGTCGTCGATGACGACGATCTCGTGCGTCGATCCCCTCCCGCTCGAGCGCCTCCACAGCCGTGGTGACGGTCTGCTCGATCGAGCCCGCCTCGTTGCGCGCCGGGATGACGACCGAGAGCTTCACGTCCGCGCCGCGCTCCAGCGCTCGACGTTGGCGTCGTGGATCTCGCGCAGGAGGCCCTCGGTGTCGTGGCTCAGCTCCCAGCCCGGGTAGTCGCGCTGGAACTCGGCCACGTCGCTGATCCACCAGCGGTGGTCGCCGATCCGAGCCTGGTCGCTGAGCTCCCAGGCGAGCTCGCGGCCCGCGATGCGCTCGCAGGCGTCGATCGCCTCCAGCATCGAGCAGTTCGAGCTGACGGCCGCCGCCCATGTTGTAGACGGCGGCGGTCCGCGGCCGGGCGTGGAAGGCGAGGCACGCCTCGACCAGGTCGCCGCTGTGGATGTTGTCGCGCACCTGCTTGCCGCCGTAGCCGAACACCGTGTAGGGCGCACCCGTCACGGCGCACTTCATCAGGTAGGCGAGGAAGCCGTGCAGCATCGCTCCCGCGTGAGCGGGGCCGGTGATGCAGCCGCAGCGAAAGCAGACTGTGGGCAGCTCGAAGTAGCGGCCGTACTCCTGCACGAGCAGGTCGGCGGCGGCCTTGGAGACGCCGAAGAGCGAGTGGGTGGAGCGGTCGATCGACATGGTGGTGTCGATACCGCCGTGGTAGGGGTGGTCCTCGGGCAGCTCCAGCCGGGTCTCGGCCTCGACCAGCGGCAGCGAGTTGGGCAGGTCGCCGTAGACCTTGTTGGTGGAGATGAAGACGAAGGTCGCCCCCGGCGCGTGCCGGCGGGTCGCCTCGAGCAGGTTGAGGGTGCCGTTGGCGTTGACGCCGAAGTCGGTCTGGGGCTCGCGCGCCGCCCAGTCGTGGGAGGGCTGGGCCGCCGCGTGGACGATCAGCTCCAGCTCGGCGGCGTTCTCTGTGAAAGCGCGGTCGATCGCGGGTTGGTCGCGGATGTCGGCCTCCAGCCAGCTGAAGGATTCCTCCGAGGAGACCAGGGCCTCGGTGACATGCGCGGTGGAGGCGGACTCGCCGAAGAAGCTCGCCCGCATGTCGTTCTCGATCCCGACGATCCGCCAGCCCGCCGCGGCGAGCCGGCGCACGGCCTCCGAGCCCACCAGGCCGCCCGAGCCCGTGACTATCGCCGTCGGCATCGGATCATCGGGGCGCCGACAGGCCGAGCGCCTCGGAGACGCTCTCACCGTGCTCGACGACCCAGGAGTGGATGTCTGCCATCACCTCTCGTGCCCCGCGGCGCGGGCGCCAGTCCGTCAGCTGCGCCAGCCGCCCGCAGTCGGAGATGTATAGCGGAACGTCGCCCGGGCGCTCGGCGGGGTCGCGGCCGATCTCGACCTCGTTGCCGGTCAGCTCGCGGCAGATCTCGGTGGTCTCGGCGAGCGAGAGGCTGCAGGCGCGCCCGCCGCCGACGTTGACCGTCGCGCCCGCCCAGCGCTCGGGGTCGGTCAGCTGCTCGTCGATCAGCTCGAGCAGGTCGCCCACGTGCAGGAAGTCGCGTACCTGCTTGCCCTCGGCGCCGTAGCCGATGTAGGTGAGCGGCACGCCGAAGTGGTGGTGGAGCATCCAGAGCGCGAAGACCCCCTGGTCCACTCGCCCCATCTGCCACGGCCCCGCGATCACGCCGCAGCGGTCGATCACGGCGGACAGGCCGAAGGAGGCCGCGTACTCGCCGATCAGCAGCTCGGCGCCGAGCTTGGTGGCGCCGTAGAGGGTGCGCGGGCCCTCCAGCGAGAACTGCTCGGAGATCCCCTCGGCCGAGGCCCCGGGCAGCGGCTGCTCGGCGGCGAGCTCGAAGCGGGTCTCGGCCTCCTCCAGGGCCAGGCCCCTGAGCTTCTCGTACGGGGTAGACGCGGCTGGTCGAGAGGAAGACGAACCGGGCGCCGTCGCGGCGGGCGAGCTCGAGGCAGTTGTAGGCGCCGAGCAGGTTGGTGTGGACGGCGTAGGAGCCCTCGCCGTCGAGGCCCGCCAGGGCCGAGGGCTCGGCCGAGCACTCGATCAGGGCGTCGAGGCGACCGATGGCGAGCAGGTCGGGGAGCTCGCGCACGTCGCCGCGGACGAACTCGATCCCCGCCCGCTCCAGCCGCGGAAGGTTGAGCTCTGAGCCGCGCCGGTGCAGGTTGTCGAGGGCGATCAGCTCCCAGCCCGGGTGCCGGGCGGCGAGCCCGAGGCTGAGGTTGGCGCCGACGAACCCCGCCCCCCCGGTGACCAGGACCCTGATCGGCTCGCGCGCCATCCGCCTAGGACTCCGCGATCACGAGGAACTGCTTGCCGAGCACCCGCCAGGCGAATGGCACGCGCAGGTAGAGGGAGGCGAGCCCGGCCGAGGCGGGCATCCTGCCCGAGAAGGAATAGGGGAGGAAGCGCGGGATCGTGCGCCGTGGCTCGAGGCCGGCCGCGTAGAGGTGCTCCTCGACCGCCACATGGGTGAGAGCGATGTGATGGTCCGCGTAGTCCCAGTACTGCTTGCCGCAGTAGCGGTAGTTCGGTCCCATCACCGCGATCCGCCCTCCCGACGCCATCGCGCCCTTCATCCGGGCGAGGAAGACCGCGACGTCATCGGGGGTGGAGAGGTGCTCGAGGAAGTTGGAGACGAAGACCCCGTCGAAGTGGGCCTCGGGCAGCTCGACCTGCGTCGCGTCACCGAGCACGAAGTTGGTGCCCGTCGGCGGCTCCCCGTATTTGACCCGGTCCACGGCCCAGCGCTCCGAGGCCGGGATCGCGTTGATGAACTCGCAGCGCCCGGCTGCGGGATCGAGCACCCTGCTGGGCCGATCCATGGCCTCGTAGACGTAGCGCGCGATCGGCCCCCAGACAGCCTCCCTCGTGCCCTGGTCCACGTGCCGGTGGCGCCACTCATACAGCCGCTCGTAGTCCATCGGGCGTGAAGGCTAGAGCCGTCAGCCGCGCCGCAGTCTGCGGGCGGCGAGGGCATCCGAGGCTCCATCCCTGACCCGGCGGGCCAAACTCTCGTAGTCGTGGAGGTCATCGCGCCGGGGCAGCAGCGCGTCGCGCGTCGAGGCGCCGGTGGAGCGGAAGAAGAGCAGCGCGGCGAGCGCCCAGGTGGCCACGTAGGAGCCGCAGGAGACCACGGCGGCGCCGTTGGCGCCGTGATCCGGGATCACCAGCAGGAAGGCGAGGAAGGTGAGCGGGAAGCTGACCAGCCCCACCAGCAGGGCCTGGTTGGCGTTGCCGTGGCCGGTGAAGGCGGCGACCATGACCCGGCCGATGCCCAGCAGGAAGACCCCGGGGACCATGATCAGCCCCAGCTCCAGCGTGCGGTGGAAGTCCGGCCCCCAGACCAGCGGCGCGATCGCCAGCACCGGGATCACGGCGATCGTGGCGATCACCGAGACCAGGACGGAGTGGCGCACCGCGGAGACCTGTGACCCCGTCGGCACCTCGTCCCCGGCCGGCTCGGTCAGGTTCGCGGCCGCCATGCTCGCCGCCCGCGGCAGCACCACCGAGGCCAGGGGCTGCGAGACGATCCAGACCAGCGAGGTGATCGAGACCGTCACCGAGTAGACGCCGGTGTCCGCAGTCCCGTAGTAGGCGGCGAGGATGAACAGGTCCGGCCTCAGGTTGATGAACTGGAAGAGGTCGTTGACCCAGGCCCTGGCGCCGAAGCCGCCCGCCTCCCGCAGCCGCCGCTCGGGCCCCTCGGCGGCCTCGGTACGGCGGGCGTAGCGGACCGCCCAGCCCACGGCCACGAGCCCGCCGACCACATAGCCGCCGGCGAATCCGATCACGGCACCCGTCTCCCCCGCGACCAGCGCCAGAACCGGGCAGAGCAGCACCACCCCGACCGGGGCGGCGATGGTGAGCAGCACGTACTGCTCGAAGCGCTCGCGCGCGAGCGGCACCGAGGGCAGGATCCACCAGGCCAGCGCGAAGGGCAGGGCCGCCATCAGCGACGCGGCCATGGTGGGGCTGAACTCGCTGAGGGCGCCATCGCGAAGCAGCGCCCAGACGCCCATGCCGGCGGCGGCTCCGAGCAGGCCGAGCCACAGGCAGGCGACGAGGGCGGCCCGGATGGCGCTCCGGGGCGACCAGAGCCCGGCGCTGATCCGGTAGGCGATGCTGGTGCGCAGGCCGACGCCGGCGACGAAGGTGCCGAGGAACATGAACTGGGTCGAGATGGCGATCAGCCCCGCCCCGTCCGCGCCTTCGATGCGGGCGATGGTGATGCTGTTGAGCCCCAGCGCCGCGAAGGAGACGATCAGCGACAGGGAGGCGAGCATGGCGCCGGTCCCCAGCTCCCGCCCGGCGCCCTGAGGAGGTGCTTGGCGCGCCGAGGCCTGCGTCCGCCACTGCCACAGCCTCAGCCTACGGCGCGGGGCCTCGAGCCGCTTCCGATGGAGCGGGCAGCCTGCCAGGCGAAGCCGGCTACGTTGGCCAGCTGCCAGGCGAGCAGCAGCACCGCCTGGGCCGGGTCTCGCCGCCCCCAGGCGCCGCGCATCGCCGTGCCGAAGATGCCCGAGGTGAGCGCCGGCTCGACCCTGAAGCCGCGACCGCGGGCAGCGCACGCCCTGCGCTCGAGCCAGGCCCCGCGGCCGTAGCCGAATTGCTGGCGCAGGAACCCGCCCAGGGTCAGCGAGTGCGAGTGGCGGATCACGGCGGCCGGTTCGTAGACGAGCCGCCGGCCGCTCTCCAACCAGCGCCGGCAGAAGTCGCGATCCTCACCTCCCGCCAGGGGAAATGACTCGTCGAAACCGTCCAGCGCGCGGAAGTCGGCGGCCCGGACCACCAGGTTGCTGGTGGTGAGAAGACGCGCGTTGTCGGGGTCGGCGTTGTAGTGCGCATAGACGGCGTCGACGATCGCCTGGCTGGCGGCCGAGTGGCGGTCCCCCGCTGTGCCGTTGAGGATGCGCCCGCCGACCCCGATCCCTCCGTCGCCGTCGAGTCGGCGAAGCAGGATGGTGAGCCAGTCGCGCTCAGGCTCGCAGTCGTCGTCGAGGAAGGCGATCACCTCGCCACTCGCGCGCGCGGCGCCGAGGTTGCGGGCGGCGGCCGGGCCGCGCCCCTCGCCGCTGACCAACTCGAGGCCGAGCCCCGCCCCCGCCCGGTCCAAGATCGGCTCGAGAGGGGCGGCGCCGGCGTCGTTGACGACGATCACCTCCAGCGAGCCGGGCTCATGGGCGAGCGCGGACAACGCCTGCAGACAGCGTTCGAGCCGGGAGGGCCTGTCCCGGGTGGGGATCACGATGGTGGCGCCAACCGGCGGGCTCACGGCAACCCCGCATAGGTCTCCACGGTGCGGTCCGCCTGGTCGTGGGTGAGGTGCTCGCGCCCGGCGAGCAGCTCGACCGCCGCCTCCACGGCCAGCTCACGGTCGTAGTCGCTGGCTGGGGGGCGCTGCTCGTGGCGAATAGGCACGGCATCGATGACGCCGAGGCGCCACCCGCGACGCTCGGCGAGCGCCGCCCAGTGAAGGCACAGCCCCCAGCCCATCCCCGCCTCGGGAAACGGGGTCAGCGCCCGCCATGCCTCGCGGGACAGCATCAGCGCGGGCCCGATCTCGACCAGGCGGGTCTGCCGGGCGAGCGCCGGCCGGCGCCGGTTGACGTCCCAGACCGCGTGGCTGGCCCGGCTCAGGGCCGGCTGCACGAGGTCGAAGCGAAGGGCCTCGGCGACACGCACCATGCGGTCGAGGAAATGGGGCCCCGGGACGACGTCGTCGTCGATCAGCAGCAGCCAATCGGAGGCCAGGGGCGAGGCGCCCTCGGCGAGGCGATTGAGGTTCGCGAACTTGCCGCCCTCAAGTCCCATAAGCGCGGTCTCCCACTCCAGCCCCGGGGCCGCCTCACTGCCCAGCGCGCCGAGCGAGATCCGAACCCGGTGTCGAGAGGAGCGCAGGCGCCGCACGGCCGCGGCGATGGCCCCCTGCTGCTCGGGCCCGTAGACCCCGAGCACGAGGACGTCCCGCACGGGCAGTTCGCGGGCGGTCGTGTCCAACTCCCGCCCCAGCCCCATCGCCGCCTGGCGCGCGTCGAGCGCCAGGTCCACGACCCGCCCCACCACCCGCTCGCGGCGACGGCGGTAGCCGTGGCCGGGCGGGAGGGCCGCTCGCACCGCCTCGATGACGTCTTCGCTCATCCAGCGAAACTTAAGCGCCGGGCGCCCCTGCCGGCTCGCGCCCCGGGGCGGTGTCATGAAGACTTCGTTCCGATGTCGCCCGCCTGGCTCCACCCGACCGTCTGCACCAACCGCTCGCCCGCCGCCGCCCGCGCCGCGATCGAGGAGGTCGCCGCGCAGGCGCGCTCCCTCGGCGAAGCCGAAGCGCTGCTGGTCACCAGCGGACTCGACGACGAGGCGCATGCCGCCCACGAGCGGCTGGCGACCGAGCTGGGCGCGACGGTGCTGCGGGCGGGCGCCGGGCTCTCGGTGGCCCGCAACCGGGCGTTGGAGGGACGTCCCAAGGAGTCCGTTGTCGCCTTCATCGACGACGACGCGATTCCGGCGCCCGACTGGCTGGCGCGCCTGGCTGCCCGCTGGCGACAGTCGGACCAGCGGGTCGCCTGCATCGGGGGCGCGATCAAGCCGCGCTTCGCGGGGACCCCGCCCGCCTGGATGAGCGAGCGGGTCTGGATGGCGTTCTCCCTGCTCGATTTCGGCGACGGGCTGGAGGAGATGGACCCGGCCGGCGGGCACGACGTATGGGGCGCCAACGTCAGCTTCCGAGTCGGACCCACTCTCGAGGTGGGCGGCTTCGACCCGAGCCGCGGACCTTGGGGCGATGCGCCGATGTTCGGCGACGAGTCCGACCTCCAGCTTCGCCTCCAGGCCCGCGGGCTTCGCGTCCTCTACGCGGGGGACGTGTGCGTGGACCATCTGATCGGCGCCGAGCGGCTGACGCTGCGCTCGCTGGCGCGGCGCCAGTACTACCGGGGCTTCGGCGCCGCACTCGCCCGCGGCGAGTCCCCGGGGCTGGGCGCCGCCCGGGCCGCCAAGGCCGCGGGCGGCCTGGTGGTGGCCGCCGCCCGCCGCGACCCTCAGCTCGCGGCGGAGCGCTGGGGCCGAATCGCGCGCAACGCCGGCGTCGTCGCGGCGCCGCTGGTCCGGCGGCGGCTGCAGAGGCGCGGTTGGCCGCGGGAGGGCGAGGCGGGCGCCACGCCCGAGGGTTCCGGGGGAGGCGAGCTCGTGCTGGTCTCGCCGGGCGGCACCGGGGGCTGGCGCTCCAACGAGGCGGAGCTCTCGGCCTCGCTGTCGCGGCTGGGCGTCGCCCACGCCGTCCGCCGCGCCGAGCCGACGAGCAGGCGGCTGCTCCGCTTCTGGCCGCTCGGGTCCCTGCTGGTCGCGCGCGCCGCTCGCTGCGAGGTCCTGGCGGCGCTGAGCGAGGGAGAGCCGGGCGCCATCCTGATGGTCAACTCGACCTCGGCGCTGCTGCTGCCGTGGAGGCGTCTCCGGCGCCGTGGCGTGCCGGTTGCGATCAGGATCGACTCCCCCGCCTCTGCGCTCTGGCCGGGAGCCAGCCACGTCCTGCAGCGGCGGCTCGAGCGACGAGCACTGGCGGCGGCGGAGGTAGCCCTCGCGACCGGGCCGGCGTCGGCCGATCTCGCCCGGCCGCTCGCGCGCCGGGTCGTCGAGGTCCCGGTTCCGGTCGAGGCGCGCCAGGTCCAGCCCCCGGACCAGCTGGTGGGGGCAGTCGCCTACGCCGGCCAGCCCCGCATCAAGGGCCTCGACCGGATCTGCCGCGCTTGGGCCGAGCTCGAGAGCCACGGCCGGGCCCCGGCCCTGACGATCACGGGCGTCGATCGCGAGCAGGGCCTGCGCTTCCTCCGGCGTGCCGGGGCCCCCGAGCCCGCGAGCGCGGTCTGGGCGGGGGCGCTGCCCCGCGAGCCCTACCTGGAGCTGCTGGCGCGGGCGCAGATCTTGGTCTCGGCCTCCCGCTACGAGGGCCACGGCATCGCCCAGCTCGAGGCGCTGGCCGCAGGAGTTCCCGTCGTCACCACCCCCTCGCCGGGCGCCTATGAGGCGGAGGAGATCGCGCGCCGGCTGGCGCCGGAGTTGGTCACCGGCGGGGAGGAGCGCGAGGAGCCGGCGGCCCTGGCGGCCGCGGTCGAGGCCGCCGGCGAGATCGGGGTCGATGCGCGGAAGGCCTATGCCGAGCGGGCCCAGGCCCTGGTGGAGCCGTTCTCGCCGGAGTTCGCCGACGAGGGGATGCGGAAGGCGCTGGCGATTCTCGGCCTCGACCCGAGCGGTGCGCGGGGGCGGGCCTAGGCTCGGCGCCGTCGCTCACGCGCGAGCTGGCGGGCGAAGGCGGCGACGAAGCGGGGATTGTCGCGCAGGTAGCGGGGGGCCAGGCGGCGCGGCTCCCGCTCGAGCCTGTGGAGCCACTCGAGCCCGCTTCGCTGCATCCAGCCTGGCGCCTGGGCGACGCGGCCCGAGATGAAGTCGAAGGCGGCGCCGACCCCGACCAGGACCGGAGCCTCCAGCCGGGAGCGCATTCGCGCCATCCAGAGCTCCTGCTTCGGCGCGCCGAGCCCGCACCAGACGACCTCGGGCCGGTCGGCGTTGATGCGCGCGGCCAGCTCCGTCTCCTCCTCGGAGCCGAGCGGCCGGAACGGCGGCGACCACGAGCCCGCGATCACGAGGCCGTCGAAGCGGCGCGCGAGGGCCTCTCGGAGCGAGCCCAGCGCCGGCTCGTCGCGGCCGCCGTAGAGCCAGATCCGCCCGCCGCGCTCAGCGGCCCTTGCGCAGTGGCGCTCCATCAGGGTCGGGCCATAGACGCGGTCGCGGATCTCCTCGCCGAGCAGGCGCAGCGCCCAGACGACGCCCATGCCGTCGGGCAGCGCCGCGTCGGAGCCGGCGAGAGCCGAGGCCATCGCGTGATCGTCGCGCGCGAGCATCAGGCTGTGCACCGGCACGTGGCACAGGTAGCCGCGCGCGCCGGCCCCCACCATCGCCTCCATGCGCTCGATCACCGCCGGGTAGTCGGTTACTGCGATCTCGGTGCCGAGCACGGCACGCTTGCTCCAGGGCCTCACGGAGCGGCGATTCTAGGCTTGGGCCCAAGCTCCCGGTGCCTGTACCCTCGGCCCGATGGAGGCTCTGGCACCCACCGGGGACCCGCATGAGATCGCGGGTCGAGCGGCCGCCGGCACCGACGGGCGCCGCGAGCGTCCCGACGCGATCACCGTGAGCGGGGTCAGCAAGTCCTTCCAGATCCCGATCCACCGCGAGACGACGCTGAAGGAGCGGGTCCTGCACCCGCTGCGGCGGATCGAGAGGGAGCAGCTCCAGGCCGCGCGCGGCATCTCGTTCACGGTCGAGCGCGGCGAGTTCTTCGGCATCGTCGGGCGCAACGGCAGCGGCAAGAGCACGCTGCTGAAGCTGCTCGCCGGCATCTACCAGCCCGACGCGGGCGAGATCGCGATCGAGGGACGCGTCTCACCCCTGATCGAGCTGGGGGTCGGCTTCAACAACGAGATGGCCGCGCGCGACAACGTGATCGTCAACGGCAGCCTGCTCGGGCTCTCGCGAGCGGAGGCGCTTCGCCGCTTTGACGAGATGATCGAGTTCGCCGGGCTGGAGCACTTCGTCGAGCTGAAGCTGAAGAACTACTCGACCGGGATGCTGATGCGGCTCGCCTTCTCGATCGCCATCCACGTCGACGCCGACGTGCTCCTGCTGGATGAGGTCCTGGCGGTGGGCGACGCCGGCTTCCAGGAGAAATGCTTCGAGGCCTTCCGGCGACTGAAGAAGGAGGGCAAGACGATCGTCCTCGTCACCCACGCGATGGATGCCGTCAGGCGGTTCTGCGAACGGGCGATGCTGATCGAGGAGGGCCGCGTCACGCAGATCGGCGACCCCGAGGACGTCGCAGAGCACTACCGGCAGACCGTTGCGGGCGATCCCGACTCGGCGCCACCCGGATCCGACCCTGAGGCTCCGCGCTTCGGCGACGGCGCCGCGGAGATTCACAAGGTCTGGGTCGAGGGCGAGGCGGGACGGAGGACACAGAGCGTCGAGGAGGGCGAGGCTCTCTCGATCTGCATCGAGGTCGAGTTCCATCGCGCCCTGGAGAGCCCCTGGTTCAGCTTCCTGCTGACCGCCGAGGACGGCCGCCAGGTGTTCCACACCAACACCATCTGGCGGGGCGCGGACACTCCCAGCTTCGAGCCCGGGGACCGGACCGTGGTCCGGCTGAGCCTCGACAACCGCCTGGGCGTGGGCACCTACGAGATCACACCCGGAGTCGGGCACCCGAGCAGCTCGGGCTGGGCCGACGCGCGCCAGCGCTTCGGCGCCTTCCGGGTCAACGGCAAGCGCTGGACGGGCTCGGTGTACGAGCCCAGGCACAGTTACGGCTTCGAGCCAGGCGGCGGCAATGATTGACGAACGCCAGAGCTTCCGCCGCCTCGCCAGCCTGACGCTGACTCTGGCGGTGATGGACTTCAAGCAGCGCTACTACGGGAACGCGCTCGGGTACTTCTGGACGCTGGCCAAGCCGCTGCTGCTGTTCGGAGTCCTCTACGTCGCCTTCACCAAGATCCTCAAGTTCGGCGCCGGCATCCCCGACTATCCGGCGATGATCATCACCGGCCTGGTCCTCTACAACTACTTCGCCGAGACGACCGGGCAGTCGCTCAGCAGCCTGGTCGCCTTCGAGTCGCTGGTGCGAAAGGTCCCGGTGCCGCTGCTCGTGGTGCCGATGGCGATAGCGCTGCGCTCCTTCTTCAACCTCTGCCTCAACCTGATCGCCGTTTTCATCTTCTACGCCCTCTCGCAGGTCGAGGTCACCTGGGCCTGGCTCGAGTTCCCGTTCCTGCTCGGCGCGCTACTGGTCTTTGCGACGGCGACGGGGGCCTTGCTGGCCAACCTCTACGTCCCCTTCCGGGACATGGGCGCGATCTGGGAGATCGTGCTGCAGGTGATGTTCTGGGCCTCGGCGATCATCTACCCGATCGAGGCGGTGCCCGAGAACCTCCGCCACCTGATCATGATCAACCCGCTCGCGGTGATCATCGTCCAGACGCGGCACGCGATGATCGACCCCTCGGCACCGTCGGCCATCCAGGCGATGGCCGACCCCGCGATGATCGCGATCCCGATCGCGATCGTGCTCGCGACCTTGGCGGCCGCCGTCCTGCTCTACCGCCGGATCACTCCCCGGATCGCGGAGCAGCTCTGATGGCGGGCGGTCAGGCGATGCCCGGCCCGGCCGCGCCGGCCACACCGGCCTCGTCGGGGCTCGGCGGATCCTGCGAGCCTGGCTTCCAGGCCCTCCGAGAGGCGCCGGTGATACCGGCGCTCGAGGGCGAGGTCCTGAGCGAGGCCCTGACCGCGCGGGCCGCGGGGGAGCGGCTGGGCAACCGCCGCGACGTGTTCGCCATGGCGGGGGACAGCATCACTTGCGTGCCGCTCTTCCTCACGGAGCTCGCCGGGCGCGAGCCCGAATGGGGGGAGTGGGGACAGCTTCGGGAAACCGCCGAGTACTTCGGCCGCCGCGAGCTGCCCGCCAACTTCACCGCAGCCACGGGGGGCCGCTCGAACTCCTTCTCGCGGACCAGCCTGGCCGCAATCCCCTTCTGGGTCACCTCGCATGCGGTCGGCACGATCGACTCCATCTCGACCACCCGCGAGCGGACCCTTGCCCGCCCGTTCGAGGCCGAGCTGCGCCTGATGCGGCCGAGCATCGCCCTCGTCATGTTCGGGACCAACGACCTGGCACTCGGGCATCTGGAGCCGTTTCGGCGGTACCTCGGCCGACTGGTAGAGATCGCGAAGGGCCTCGGCGTGATCGCGGTTCTGAGCACGGTGCCGCCGCGAGCCGACGGCGAGCCCTTCGTCACCAACTCCTACCGCTTCAACGCGGAGATCGTCGAGGTGGCGCGCGACTGGCGGACGCCGCTGTGGAACTACTGGCGCCAGCTGGTCGAGGGGCCAGCCCCGGACCAGGGTCTCGACCCCGACGGGATCCATCCGAGCGCGCCGACGCCGCCCGCCAGCACCGTGGACTTCACGCCCGACGGGCTGCGCTACGGCTTCAACCAGCGAAATCTCGGCGCCCTGCGCGTGCTCGACCGGCTGCGCACCGACGTGCTCGAGCGCTAGTCGCGACGTGCTCGAGCGCTAGTCGCGCAGCCGCTCGGCCATCCGCAGCAGCCAGCGCTTGGCGCCGAGGCGCGCGTTGGGCAGCAGCTCGCGCTGAAGGACGCCCTTGGCCTTCCTCAGGGGAGCCGTCAGCCGCCATGAGGGCGAGGACCGGATCGTCGACAGCTCCGCGCGGGCGGCGCGCAGAGCGGGCAGCTCCGCCATTTCCTGCTCAGCCTCCGCCAGGCGCGCCCGCAGCGCGTCGCGCTCCTGGGTCAGGCGCTCGATCGCCGCGGCGTCAGCCGATCGCTCCGTGCCCGCATCAGCTTCCACGCAGCGAACCTTAGAGCCGACGGCGGCCAGCCGCCTCTACGATCACGCCGATGGGAGAGCTTGCCTTCGTCCTGGCGCCGGGGCAGAACGCGTTCTTCACCGAGCTGGCGACGACCCTCCGCGAGGAGGCCCGCGCCCTCGGCGCGCCCACCAGCCTCGACGGTGGGATGGCCGGCACCCGAGGCGGGGCGCGCCTACGTCCTGATCGCCCCGCACGAGCACGCGATCATCGCCGGCCCGCGACGGAATTCCGACCGCGGTCCTGCCGCGCACGGTGTGCGTCTGCACCGAGCAGCCCGGCACCAGCTGGTTCGTGACGCCGCTCGGATAGCGACGCGCTGCGGCGCGGTCTTCGACATCAGCCCCCGAGGCGCCGAGCTGCTGCGCGAGCAGGGCATCCGGGCCGAGCACCTGCGGCTCGGGTACACGCCGCTGTGGGACCACTTCGACCGGAGCGGCCGACGCGACCATCGACGTCGCCTTCCTGGGCGGGGCCACCGGCGAGCGCGAGCGGCTGCTCGGCGCCTGCGCCCCCGAGCTGGCGCGCCACCGCTGTCGCCTGGTGCTGGGCGACAACTGCCCGCCCAACACCGACAGCTCGAACAGCTTCGTGGCCGGGCTCCGACAAGCTCGAGCTGCTGGCGCGATCGCGCCTGCTGCTCAACCTTCACCGGGGCAAGAGCCCCTACTTCGAGTGGGTGCGGGTGCTGGAGGCGATCCACTGCGGCGCCGCAGTGCTGAGCGAGTGGTCGCGGGACTACGAGCCGCTGGTCCCGGGCGAGCACTTCCTCTCCGCCCGGCCCGAGTCGGTCGCCGAGCTGGTCAAGGAGCTGCTGTCCGACGAGGAGCAGCGCGCCGCGCTGGCGCTGCGGGCGCACGCCTTCATCCGCGAGCAGCTGCCCCTGCGGCGCTCGGCCGAGCGGCTGGTCGCAGCGGCCGAGCAGCTCGGCCGCGGAAGGCTGGGCCGCCGTGGCCGTCTTCATCGGGCGACCGCCGGAGCCGCCGCTACGGGACATCCTCTCGGCGATGCGGACGCCGCCGCTGAAGGGCCCCAACCTCGGCGCCGCCCTCAAGCGCGCTCGCCTCGAGGTGGCCGATCTCAACCGGCGGCTGGAGAGGGTGCTGGAGGCCGAACGGCGCGGCGCAGCCGCCGCCGAGCATCGAGGAGGTCGCTCGCGAGCCCCGCCCGCGCCGACGCCACCCCCCGCGTCAGCGGTCGTCTGCGCCCTCTACAACCACGCCGAGCACGTCGAGCACGCGCTCGGCTCGCTGCTCGCCCAGACCTTCACCGACTGGGAGCTGGTCGTGGTCGACGACGGCTCCACCGACGGCTCGGGCGAGGTGGTCCAGCGCGTTCATGGTCAGAGCACCCCGAGGCCCCGGTGCTGCTGCTGCGCCACCCGGTCAACCGCGGGCTTCCCGCCGCGCGCAACGCCGCCGTGGCCGAGGCGCGCGGCGAGTAGGTGCTGGTGCTCGACTCCGACAACCAGCTCTACCCCCATTGCCTGGAGCGCCTGGTAGAGGCGCTCGACGCCGACCCCGCCGCCGACTTCGCCTACGGGATCCTCGAGCAGTTCGACTACAGCGGACCGGCGGGGCTCTCGGGCTACTTCGGCTGGGAGCCCGAGCGCCTGGTCGAGGACAACTACATCGACGCCCTGGCATTGATCCGGCGCTCGGCCCTGGAGCGACCTTGGCGGCTACACCACCGACCGCCGCCTCTACGGCTGGGAGGACTACGACCTCTGGTGCCGGATCGCCGACCGCGGCGGCCACGCCGCCCACGTGCCCGAGATCGTCGCCCGCTACCGGCTCGCCGCCGGGCTCGATGATCTCGCTCACCAACCTCTCGACGCGCGAGTCGCGCGAGGCGCTCGCCGAGCGCTGCCCGACGCTGTTCGAGGGAGTGGACCTGGATGAGCTGGAGCGCGCGTCGCCTGCACGGCAAGGCCGGCTTCGGCCGCCACCGATCCGCGGGAGTGCGTGAGCGAGGTCGTCTTCGTCATCTCACCGCGCCAGAACGCCTTCTTCCGCGAGCTGGCCGAGGTCCTGGGGCGGCGCTCGACGAGCATCGGCGTGCCGGCCCGGGTCGCAGCCCTCGTTCGAGCGAGCTCGACGCCCGGGCTGGCCTACGTGCTGCTGCCACCGGGGGAGTTCCAGGGAGGTCGAGGGTGAGGCCGCCTGGCCCGACGCGGCAGACGCTCGCCCGCACGATCTTTATCACCGCCGAGCAGCCGGGCGGCGGCACTTCGAGCGCAACCTGCCGCTGGCGGTGACGGCCGCGGCGAGGTTCGACCTCAACCGCGCTGGCGGTGCGCGAGTACAGGCGCGCCGGGGTGGACGCCGAGCACCTGCAGCTCCGGGCTACACGCCGCTGTGGGATCGCTTCGGCACCGGCGACCGCGACGTGGACGTCAGCCTTCCTCGGCTGCGCCACCCCCCACCGGATGCGCGTCATGGCCGAGTGGGCCAAGGACCTCGCCGGCCTGCAGGTCCCACCTGGTGATCTCCGACAATCGCCGCCCCAACACCGGCGACTCGGCGAGCTTCGTCGCCGGCCCCAGCAAGCTGGACCTGCTCGCCCGCAGCCGGGTCGTGATCAACGTGCACCGGGGGCCGGCGCCGTACTTCGAGTGGGTTCGGGTCCTGGAGGCGATCCACTGCGGCGCCGCCGTCGTCAGCGAGCGAGTCGATCGACCACGCGCCGCTGGTGCCCGGCTCGCAGCTGCGCTTCGGCGAGCCCGAGAAGCTGGGGCTGCTTGCGCGCGAGCTGTGCGAGGACGAGGAGCTGCGCGGCGACCTCGCGCGGGCCGCCTACGAGAAGGTGCGCGAGGACGCTGCCGATGCGCGAGTCGGTCGAGCGGCTCGCCGAGGCGGCCGAGCGGGCGAGCAGGGGCCAGCTCCGGCTGAGGCTCCCTGAGCGCAGGCTGCTGGGAGCGGCCGTCGGCAGGCGCGCCAGCGACGCTCTGGCGAAGGTGGCGGCCCGCGCGGCCAGGACCCTGGCGCCCTCCGCCTCCGCCGAAGCAGTCCGAGGCGCTGGCGGCGGTGAAGGAGCGCTGACACTCGAGCTGCTGGAGACCCGTCGCCGCGCGCAGGCGCTGGAGGAGCGGGTCAGGCGCGGCGAGCCGGCCCCCGAGATCGTCAACGTCGCCGACGGCCGCCCGGCCGACGCCACCCCCCGCGTCACGGTCGTCTGCGCCCTCTACAACCACGCCGAGCACGTCGAGCACGCGCTCGGCTCGCTGCTCGCCCAGACCTTCACCGACTGGGAGCTGGTCGTGGTCGACGACGGCTCCACCGACGGCTCGGGCGAGGTCGTCCAGCGCTTCATCTGCAGAGCACCCCGAGGCCCCGGTGCTGCTGCTGCGCCACCCGGTCAACCGCGGGCTTCCCGCCGCGCGCAACGCCGCCGTGGCCGAGGCGCGCGGCGAGCAGGTGCTGGTGCTCGACTCCGACAACCAGCTCTACCCCCATTGCCTCGAGCGCCTGGCAGAGGCGCTCGACGCCGACCCCGCCGCCGACTTCGCCTACGGCATCCTCGAGCAGTTCGACTACAGCGGACCGGCGGGGCTCTCGGGCTACTTCGGCTGGGAGCCCGAGCGCCTGGTCGAGGACAACTACATAGACGCGCTGGCATTGATCCGGCGCTCGGCCCTGGAGGCCCTTGGCGGCTACACCACCGACCGCCGCCTCTACGGCTGGGAGGACTACGACCTCTGGTGCCGGATCGCCGACCGCGGCGGCCACGCCGCCCACGTGCCCGAGATCCTCGCCCGCTACCGGCTCGCGCCGGGCTCGATGATCTCGCTCACCAACCTCTCGGCGCGGGAGTCGCGCGAGGCGCTGGCCGAGCGCTGCCCGACCCTGTTCGAGGGAGTGGACTTCGATGAGCTGGAGGCGGTGCAGGCGGTGCATCGCGCCGCCGTCGCCGAACAGGAGCGGCTTGGCCGCACCCCCTGAGCCGGCGCCCTAGCGAGCCGGCTCGCGGGTGGGGTTGGGGTGCGAGTCGCTCCAGTGGCCGGGATTGGCCCGCTTTCGCTCCGCCACGCAGCCCCACAGGTACCAGTTGGGGTTGGCGAGATCCGGCCCGGTCTCCTCGGCGGCGATCTCGAAGCCCTCTCCCAGCAGCAGGTTCTCGATGAAGCTGCGGGTCATCCCCCAGAGCCAGTGGCCGTGGTTGACCTGGGCGGGGTCGAAGACGTGGATCTCGGAGGAGCCGCCCGCGTCGAGGTGGCTGTAGGAGGGGCTGAGCTCCTCGCGGGCAGTGTTGCCCGGCAGGTAGACGAGGCTGTTCGGCAGAGCCTGCTCCTTCAGGGTCGGCTGCGAGATGCAGATCGCTCGGTCGCAGCGGTCAAGGATCAGGTGGATGGCCGAGGTCAGCGATCCCTGATGGAGCAGGATGTCGAAGGCGACGCCGATCTCGCCGGTCTCGCCCAGGCTCGTCATCAGCTCGGGGTTGCTGAAGTCGCCCGGTATGAAGTGCAGGCGGGGCTGGCCGCGACGACGCTGGTCGAACTCCGGCGTCTCGAGGCTGTCGACCAGGTAGACGTCTTCACAGCCGAGGTCGAGGCATCGCTGTGAGTAGGCGCCGTGCACGCCCCAGACATCGCCGAACACGATTGCGCTCCTCGCCGGCAGCGCGGCGTCCAGCATGGCCAGCTTCAGGTCGACGATCGGGTCGCCCGTCTTCAGCGGCGCGGGGAGAGGGGGGCCGCCGCCCCGAAGCCTGGAAAGTGGCCCAGCCATCAGGCGAAACTGTAGGGGGCGGCGGCCGGGGAGCCTGCGAGCGGCCGAACTATCCTTTGCCGCGATGGCCACGCGCCCGCGAGACGACGCGACGAGCGCCGAAGCAGACGACCTCGACCAGCACATCGCCCCCGTCGTGGGCCCCGACGACGAGCGCGTCTTCACCGACTCGGGAATCGAGATCGAGCGGCTCTACGACGCCGACGACGTCGCCCCCGGCCTCGAGCAGCGGCTCGGCGAGCCGGGCTCCTACCCCTACACGCGCGGAATCCACCCGGGCATGTACCGCGACCACCTATGGACCATGCGCCAGTACGCGGGCTTCGCGACCGCCGAGGAGACCAACGAGCGCTATCGCTACCTGACCGAGCACGGCTCGACCGGGCTCTCGATGGCCTTCGACCTGCCGACGCAGCTCGGCCGCGACTCCGACGACCCGCTCTGCGCGGGCGAGGTCGGCCGCACCGGCGTCGCCATCGACACGCTTGAGGACATGCGGATCTGCTTCGACCAGATCTCGCTCGCCGAGGTCTCGACCTCGATGACGATCAACGCGCCGGCGGCGATCCTGCTGCTGCTCTACGAGCTGGTCGGCGAGGAGCAGGGCGTTTCCTCGGGCGACCTTCGCGGCACGGTCCAGAACGACGTCCTCAAGGAATACGCGGCCCGCGGCAACTACATCTATCCGCCGCAGCCGACCATGCGGCTGACCACCGACATCTTCGCCTACTGCGACCAGCACGTCCCCCGATGGAACACGATCTCGATCTCCGGCTACCACATGCGCGAAAAGGGGGCCTCCGCCGTCCAGGAGCTCGCCTTCACCCTCGCCAACGCGATCGCCTACGTGGAGGGCGGGATCGCTGCGGGACTGGACGTCAACCGCTTCGGCAAGCGCCTCGCCTTCTTCTTCAACTGCCACAACAACGTCTTCCAGGAGGTCGCCAAGTTCCGGGCGGCACGCCGCATGTGGGCCGAGATCATGCGCGACCGCTTCCAGGCCACCGACGAGAAGGCCCAGACGATCCGCTTCCACACCCAAACCGGCGGCGTCACCCTCCAGGCCCAGCAGCCGGAGGTCAACATCATCCGGGTGGCGCTCCAGGGCTTCGCCGCGGTCGCCGGCGGCACCCAGTCGCTTCACACCAACGGCTTCGACGAGGCGCTGGCGCTGCCAACCGAGCGCTCGGCGCGGATCGCTCTGCGCACCCAGCAGGTCCTCGCCCACGAGTCCGGGGTCGCCGACACCGTCGACCCCTTCGCCGGCTCCTACTTCGTCGAGTCGCTCACCGACGAGATCGAGGCCCGGTCCTGGGAGCTGATGAAGAAGGTCGAGGAGCTGGGCGGCTCGGTCCGGGCGCTCGACTTCATCCAGCGCGAGGTCGAGGAATCGGCGCTCTCCTACCACGAGCGCTACAAGAGTGGCCAGGACATCGTCGTCGGCGTCAACGAGTACGTCACCGACGAGATAGACGACGTCGACATCCTCCGAGTGGACCCCGAGGCCGAGCGGCGTCAGCTCGACCGGCTCGCCAGATGGAAGGCCAACCGCGACCAGGCCGCGCTGGACTCCACGCTCGCCGAGCTCAAGGCCGCCGCCGAGGGCGACGGCAACCTGCTCTACCCGATCAAGGAGGCGCTGCGCGCCGGTGCCTCGATCGGGGAGGTCTGCGGCTCGATGCGTGAGGTCTTCGGCGAGTACCGCGGCGGCGCCTTCTTCTAGCCTGATCCCGCGCCTGAGCGGCATGCAATTGGTCATTCGCGGCAGGGCTGGGTAGGGGTTGCCCGAAACGCTGTGGAGATGACAGCCATCGATAGGACATTGGTGATGTCGCCGCCCGAGGTGTGGCAGCTCGTATCCGACCCCGAGCGCGCTCGGGCCTGGATGGCCGCACTCGGCGCCATTGGCGAGATCAGCTCGAGCGCCGAGCCCGAGAAGCGCGTCGTCTGGGAGGCGGCGGGCCCCCCCTGCCGGCTTCAGCTCGAGATCGCCGAGAAGGGATGGGGCACCAACGTCTCGATCACGGCCGCGGCCGACCGCGGCGACGACGCGATCGAGACCTTCCTCGAGCAGCTGCTCGAGGAGCTGGCCTCCCCCGAGCGTCGCCCCTTCAGCGGCGCCGTTTAGCCTCGCCCGCCCGCTAGGGTCTCCGACCCATGGATACAGCGGCCGCCAAGGACGCGTTCGGGGGCGGGACCGGGAACGGCCTCGACCCGGCGACGATGACCGAGGAGGACAAGCAGGCCGCCTTCAAGGCGCTGTGGCGAGACATCCATTCGCGCCATCCCCACCTGCGCGACGCGCTGCCGGCCGACGCGAGGATGACCGCCATGCATCGTGGCGAGAAGCACGACTTCCGCTCCAAGTGGCAGGTCCTCTACCACCTGGTGCGCCTGATGATGGTCAGCGATGGATTCATGGGTCAGGTGCTCTACCGCTTCAAGGCGCGCCTGCAGAGCCTGGGTGTTCCCTTCCTCCCGCGGATCGCCCACCGCCTCGCGATCATCACCGGGCAGGTGATGATCGGCGATCCCGTCGTCATCCATCCCGGCGTCTACATCGTCCACGGCCAGGTCGTGATCGACGGACTGGTCGAGATATATCCGGGAGCGGTGATCGCCCCCTTCACCAGCATCGGGCTGCGGGGGGGCGACCTCGGCGCCCCCACGCTGGGCCCCAACGTGTCCGTGGGCACCGGCGCCCGCGTCCTGGGCGGCCTCACGGTCGGCGAGGGCGCCGTGATCGGCGCCAACGCGGTCGTGACCAGGGACGTGCCGGCGCACACCACGGTCGTCGGAGCCCCGGCGAAGCCGGTCGGGGGCTGACTCAGCCGGCTTCCGCGCCGTCGCGAGCCTCGCGACGCCGGCGCCTCACTTCGAGCAGGCCCTGCCCGAGGCCCTGAAGGCGGGCCAGCGCGCACCTGATCCATCCTGCCCGCAGCTCGTGGAGCATGCTGCGGAACTCGCTCCCGAACCAGCGCAGCAACGAGCGCGGGCCCGCGTGCATCGAGGTGACCATGAAGACGGTCCCATTCCGCGAGTAGCGGCGCACCCGATCGACCCCGAAGGGTCCCTGGCCCGACTGGTGCGGCTGATGGAAGACCCGCAGCTCAGGCACCAGGCGGATGCTGGCGCCGCTCTTGACGGCGCGATGACACCACTCAGCGTCCTCCCAGACGAAGCCGTACCTGTTGTCGAACCCGCCAACCCGCAGCCAGGTGTCCCGGCCAAAGGCGAGGGCCGCCGTCGCCGCCCAGTCGACGCTGCGCGGCTCCGTCGATCCTTCGGGCCAGGTGGCGAGGTGCTGGGGGTGACCGTCCTCGTCGAACACCCCGCCCGCGCTGAACACCCCGCCGGAGTCCATGTCCAGCACCAGCGGCGCGACGACCTCGAGCGGTTCGAGCGAGCGCTCGGCGAGCAGCTCGATCAGCTCGGGAGGCACCGTCGTGTCGTTGTCGAGCACCAGGAGGACATCGACGTCGGTGTTGCGGGCGAGGTAGTTGAGCCCCAGGTTGCGTCCTCCGGCGGCTCCGATGTTGCGTCCGGGTCGAATCACGGTTACCGGAAGCTCAGCGAGCGCCGAGTCCGAATTCAGGTCCACGACTGCGCTCGTGTTGCCGTTCTCGACCACGGCGACCGCGTCGGGGCTACGGCTCCCGGCGGCCAGCGATCGAAGGCAGCGCTCGGTGATCGGGCTCTGGTCGAAGTCGAGCACGACCACGCCGATTCGGTTGCTCATGGCGAGAAGCTAGCTTCTTCGGCGTGGGCCGCCCACGGAGTTCTCTGCCGGTAGGTCCAGTAGAGGTGCTGCATCGCCGAAGTAGCGCCTGGACTCCAGGGCTTCTTGTCTCCCACGCCCTCGAAATGACGCACCGCGGGCTGTTCCAGAGCCTCGGCGCTGGACGCTGGACCGTACACCTCTTGCGCCCACGGAAAGAGGATCTGGTGCATGACGTTCCAGCGTGGATGGAGCGGCACTCGGCGGTCGGCCAGCACCGCGTTGAGGCAGTCCTGTTCCCAGAACAGAAGGCGCTCGGGGTGGTCGAGGATGTATCTCGCGTGCGCCTCCGGCGAGCCGTCGACCTCCGATCGCCAGCGGCGATCCACGTTGGCAAGCGCGTAGTCGTGGAGGCGGCTGACCGCGTCCTCACGGCGGAGCCGGCCGAGGTCCATGAGGACAACGCCGGCGTTGAACGACTGCTCGCGCTCGCTCAGTCCGAGCGCCGCGCAGTGCCGATCCCCCCACTCGCCGGAATGGAACACGGAGGTCACGGCGGCCAGACACTGTCCTGAGAGGTCCGTGGACCAGAGCTCTTCGAGAGAGTCCTGGACGATGAGGTCCGAATCGAGGTAGATCACCCGGTCCACCGCGGGCAGCAGCTCCGGCAGATAGAGGCGATACCAAACGGTCGGGAACGCATGGTCCGCCAACTCGCCGAGGCGGCCAGACGAGCAGCGATGCACCGAGAGCTCGGCGCCCATCCCGGTCACCATTCCCGCCAGCGGCTCGATCAACTCGGCGTCGACATCGTCGCCGGGCAAGAAGTGGACGTGGGCCGCCGAACCGTGATTGTCCAGCAGCGAGCGCAACATGGTCGCGCAGTGGGGCATCCAACCCCCATCAGCGGCGCACGCAACTTGAACGGGGAACGACGGAGCCTGACCCACGCGCGAATAGACTAGCTTTTGCGTCCGGAGCGATTAACACGTCCTTGGATCAGGTCGAAATCTTCGGTCGTACGGACTGGCAGATGTCCCTCGGCGACCGTGCAGCGCTGGAGGGGATCGTCGCCCAGTGCCAACCCCGTCTCGCGGTCGAGATCGGCACGGCGCAGGGGGGAAGCCTCGAACGGATCGCCGCCCACAGCGTCGAAGTGCACGCAGTCGATCGAGACATGGAACTGCTGGCGGCTCGGCCCCCGAACGCCACCCTCCATGAGGGAGACAGCAGGCTCGTCGTCCCGGAGCTGCTCGAGCAGTTCGCCGCCGAGCGCCGCAACGTCGACCTCGCACTGGTCGACGGCGACCACTCGCCGGAGGGAGTACGAGCCGACCTGGAGGCTCTGCTCTCCTCGCCCGCCGTCGGCCGGACGATCATCCTTCTCCACGACTCCTACAACCCGGGGGTGCGATCGGGCATCGCCGCCGCCGACCCGGCGGCGCGAGACAAGGTCGTAGGAGTCGAATGGGACTTCATACCCGGCGGAGTGATCCGATCGGGTCGGCTGGCCGGTCAGCTGTGGGGTGGATTCGCGCTGGTGATCGTCGATGATCGGCCCGATGCCATCACCATTCCGGATATCCAGGCGAGCGGCTGGCTCAAGGACGAGAACGGAAAGGGCGTTCTTTGGGGACCGGAGCCCCTCGACTTCTGCGACGCCTACGAGGGCGCTGCGATGGCGGCGCGCGTCGTCGGCGGAGAGAACGGGTCCTCGCCCGAGGATCTCGAGCGCAACATCGAGGCGATGCGCTCATCAGCGAGCTGGCGCCTGACCCAGCCGCTGCGCGCGCTGAAGGGCCTGCTGAGGCGCCGAGGCGCTCGGCCTCAGGGCTAGACTGGGCCGCCATTCCGGCGACCGGGAGCGCGACTACGTCCTCAGATCGGGTTGAAATCTTCGCTCGCTCTGACTGGCAGATGTCTCACGGCGAGCGGGCCGCGCTGGAGGGCCTGGTGGCGCAAATAGCCCCTGACCTGGCGATCGAGATCGGCACGGCCGAGGGCGGCAGCCTCGAGCGGATCGCCGCCCACAGCGGCGAGGTCCACTCGATCGACCTCAGCTACGAGAATCTGGTCCGCCGTCCCGAGAACGCGGTCCTGCACGAGGGAGACAGCGGCGCGGTGCTGCCCGAGCTGCTCGCCGCGCTGTCGGCGGACGGGCGCAACGTTGACTTCGCCCTGGTGGACGGCGACCACTCCGAGGCGGGCGCCCGGAACGACCTGCAGGCGCTGCTCGACTCGCCCGCGGTGGGCCGCACGCTGATCCTCCTCCACGACTCCTTTGACGCAGACGTCAGGCAGGGGATCCGCTCCGTCGGCCTCGCCGAGCACCCCAAGGTGGCGGGCTTCGACCTCGACTTCGTCCCGGGCCGGGTCGGCAAGCTGGGTGCCTTCGCCGGGCAGCTGCTCGGAGGCTTCGCCCTCGTGATCGTCGACGACGGCTCGGCCGAGCCGGTCGTGGGCGCCGAGCTCGGCCTCTGGTCCCTGCAGCCCGATTCGATCCTCTTCCACGACTGCCACGAGACGCTGGGCCCGAGATGAGCGAGACCTCCGACCACCCGAAGATCCACGAGAACCCCGGCCATCCGCTCGAGGTCTTCTGGCCGCCGATCAGGCAGGCGCGCGCGCATCGCTCCAGGCTGCGAACGCTGGGGGCGCGCAAGCGCCGCGCCGCGCTCACCATCGTGCACAACGAGGCGGTTCTGTTCCCGATCTGGCTCGCTTACTACTCCCGCTTCTTCGCGCCCGAGGACATCTACGTGCTTGACCACGACTCCACCGACGGCGGCACCGCCGGCGAGGGGTTCGTGCGCATCACCGTCACCCACGACACCTTCGACAACGAGTGGATGGTGAAGACGGTCGAGGATCAGCAGCACGAGCTGCTCGAGCGCTACGACGTCGTCCTCGTCACCGACGTTGACGAGATCGTCACCCCGACCCCCGAGTGGGGCGGCCTCGACCAGTACATCGACTGGTTCGACGAGGAGTACGTCAACTGCGTCGGCTACGAGATCGTCCAGATCCGTGACCGCGAGGGCCCCTACGACCCGAGCCGCCAGGTGCTCGACCAGCGGGGCTACTGGTACGCGCACGACGCCTACGACAAGCCGGCCCTGGCGAGCGTGCCGATGAAGTGGAAGCCGGGGTTCCACAAGCGCGAGGACGAGGCTTCAACTGGGACCCCGACCTTCGGCTGATCCACCTGCACCGCCTCGACTACGAGCTCTGCCTGGCGCGGCATCGCAAGTGGCGCTCGACGCGTCTGGAACGAGACCGACCTCGAGCGAGGAACTGGGGCACCCACAACCGCGTCACCGACGAGGACGCCGACTTCGAGCGGTGGTTCTACGAGGACAGCGGCTTCGAGGACGAGGGGATCCACGTGGTGATCGAGCCGATCCCCGAGAGCTGGAGGGGGCTGTTCTGAGCGCGGCGCGGAGGCCGAAGGGGCAGCGGTCACGGGCGCTCGCGCGCCTGCGAGCAGTGCCTCGGCGCCTGCGTCGGCGCGGGGGAGCGGTCGGTCTTCCCGAGGGCTCGGGCCCCGGCGACCACTGGCAACGGATGGTCCTCAATCGCGCCATCGACGACTACATCGGCGGTCTCGACCCGTCGACCCTGCTGCCGCGGCCGAGATCAGCGGCGAACTTCCAGCGCCACGAAGCCGTGGCGGGAGTACGTCAGCCTCAACTATCCCGAGTTCGACCTGTGCGCCCCGCTGGCGGAGGAACGGCGCTTCGACGTCGTGATCTGCGAGCAGGTGCTCGAGCACGTCCCCGACCCCTGGGCCGCCGCCAGGAACCTGCGGGAGCTCTGCCTGCCGGGAGGACGGGTGATCGTCTCAACGCCGTTCCTGGTCAAGGTCCACGAGCTGCCGGCGTACGGGATGCTCGACTACTGGCGCTTCACGCCGCGCGGGCTGACGACGCTGCTCGAGGGCGCCGGCCTCGAGGTCGAGTCACGCGGCTCCTGGGGCAACCGCCAGTGCGTGGTCGGCAACCTCGGGCGCTGGTCGGCCTACCGCCGCTGGCACTCGCTGCACAACGAACCCGGAGCTGCCGCTGCAGGTGTGGGCGTTCGCCCGTCGCCGAAGCGAAGGCTGATTGCGTACGGTTGCCGCCATGATCTTTCGCTCGCGCAAGGAGAAGAACGGCGGCACCGCGGTCGCGGATCCGCAGTCCGAGGAATGCCGCTGCGCTGGAGCACCTGACCAGCGAGATCGACGCGCTGAGCGAGCGCGAACCGCAGCGAGCGCGACCCCGACGTCGAGCGCCAGCATCCTTCGCCTTCGCCACCACGACGGGCACCCGGCTGGTCGGCAGCCCGCCGCCGCGGCCCGATCACGCCGAGCCCGCATCCGACTCGCTGCCCGAGCCCGACGGCTCGGGGCTGCCCGAGGTCGGCGCCCGACGACCTCAACCCCGAGGTGCTGCGGGCGGGGATCCTCGACCGACGGCTGCCTGCTGATCCGCGGCCTGATCTCACCCGACGAGGCGCCGGGCCTCGCCGCCGACATCGACAGCTCCTTCGATGCGCGAACCGCGCAGCAGGCCGGCCAGACGCCGGAGCCGGGCTACTACGAGGAGTTCGATGCCGGACCCGCCCTGGGAGGACCTCGGCCAGCAGCGCCCCTGGATCGAGGAGGCCGGCGGGGTCTGGGCCGCCGACTCGCCGAAGCTGATGTTCGACATGCTCGAGACTGTTCGAGCGCTCGGGGCTACCGGCACGTGATCGACGGCTATCTCGGCGAGACCGCCGTGGTCTCGGTCCAGAAGTGCACCCTGCGCAAGGCCAGTCGCCGAGCACGGCCGGCGCCTGGCACCAGGACGGCGCCTTCCTGGGCGACGTTCGCAGCGCTGAACGTCTGGCTCTCGCTCTCGCACTGCGGCGACGACGCCCCCGGCCTCGACATCGTCCCGCCGCAGGCTCGACGACTTCGTCGAGTCGGGCACCGAGGGCACCTTCCTCGAGTACCAGGTCTCGCAGGCGACGGCCGAGGAGGCCGCCGGCGAGGACGGGATCCTGCGGCCGATCTTCGAGCCCGGCGACGCGCTGCTCTTCGACGACGTCTTCCTGCACCAGACCGGCTCCGACCCCTCGATGCCGAAGCCGCGCTACGCGATCGAGAGCTGGTTCTTCGGCCCCTCGGGCTTCCCCAAGGGCTACGTGCCGCTGGCCATCTGAGCCGGGACGGCTCGATCAGCTAGCCGCAGACCGCTACCCGGCCCCCTCCCCGAAGTGCCAGCCGCCACGGGCGGCCGGAGCGATCCGCAGGAATCTCGAGCCTGGCTGGGCGGCGCGGACGCAGCACACCGAGATCGACCGGCTGCTCGTCCGAGAAGCGCCCGGCAGAGGCCCTAACCGGCTCGCCACCGCGCGCCTCCAGCGTGTGGCGCCCCGGGCCCAGCTCGAGCACCGAGCCTGGATCAGCCGATGCCGTCGCGTCGCGGCAGGGCGGACGCAGCCGTCCTCCCGGCTCCAGGTGAAGGCCGAGCGCCAGGGCGAGGACTCCGTCCGCGCGCTTCCGCACCGGCTCCGGCCGGGCGGCCAGCTCCTGCTCGGAGTAGGCGGGCGACCCGTAGGCACGGGCCGCTGACAGATAGTCGCGGGTGGTGATCGGCACCAGCCAGAGGGGCACGTCGTCCACGCTGAGGACGAAGTTGGGTCTGACGTCGCCGGTGATCTCGAGCGTCGCGAGATCCGCCTTGATGTTGTCCGTGGCCGGACGGAAGAAGTCGTCGTAGGCATCGTGGAGGAGGACGAAGTTGGACGCCACCGAGGCCACGACCACGGCTCCGCAGACGAGCAACCCAGGGCGGCGAAGCCGGACGCCGCTGAGCGCGTTCGCCGCGATCATCAGCAGGAAGATCGCGCTCGGGTACAGGTAGCGGTCGATGAACGGATCCCTGAACACGTTTCGGTTGAACCCCGTCAGCACCCAGAAGCTCAGGCCCGCGGCCAGCGCCACCCAGAGGCCGGTGGGAACCTGCCGGCGAGAGCGAAAGCGGAGGACGAGGAGTCCGACCCCCACCGCCAGGAGTATCCGGCCCCAGTTCAGCCCAGGCGGCTCGGCGATCCCCGCGGCGTCGAGGTGCGGGGTCCCAAGCAGTCCCAGCAGCGCCGCGACCGCCGCTGAGGCGGCGTCGAGCGTGTACCGAGGGGCGCCGACTACGTTGTGGACGCTGACGAAGCTCTCGGCCGTGTGCCCCCATCCCAGCCACCAGATCGCGTAGAGGGCCAACGGCAGGACCGCCAGGTAGACCCGACGCGAGATCGAGCGGCGCTCGAGTGCGATCTGCACCAGGGCGGCGAGGGCGAAGGGAACTCCGAGCTCGGAGAAGGAGACCGAGACCACCAGAAGGCCACATGCCGTCAGATCCCCCCTGCGATCGCCCCGCTCGAGCGCGAGCATGGCGCCGATTCCCGCGGCGAGCGAGCCCGAGAGACCCATCTGGAACGGGACCAGCAGGTTGAGCCAGGAGGCTCCGAAGAGGAGGACCAGCGCCGTTCCCGCCAGCGCCAGCCAGTCCCCGACGCGGCGGCGGGTGTAGATGAAAAGCAGCACCGCCGTGAGCGAGAGGAGCGCGGTGGAGACGATCTGGAACGGCAGCGCAGAGCTCATCCCGAATGTCTTCAGCAGGATCTTGTAGATCAGAACGGGGCCGGCGTAGATGTGGCCGTTGTCAGGATCGAGGAAGACGCCGGGGCTGAACCCCCGGCGATAGATCAAGAGCGACCAGTCGTCGTAGATGAAGGTCAGGTGCGACTGCATCACCAACAACGTCGCCGCCGACGCGGCAACGGCGGCCGCCAGGCAGAGCACCGCCGGGCTCGCCGGGAGCCGGCCCGCCCGCCCGCCCGCGGCCGCGCCGGTCGTGGAGACCGAGGACATGGCTCCAGAATATGCGGAACGGATGGGCGCCCCGGATCCTCGCGGAACCGAGCCGCAGGACAATGGCGCTATCTTGCGCGACCGCGAGCGGAGCCTGGGAGACAGAGGCGCCGCCCAAGGCAACCATGATCGTCTTCGGAAGCGCGATAACCGACTCGGAGGTGTATGAGCGCTGCGCCGAGCCGGGGCTGCGGCTCGTCGCCGAGCCCGACTCCGAGATCATCCCCCAGCCGAGCGCCGGCTCGATCTTCCGCAACTACAACCTGATCATGGATCAGGCGGCGGGGCGCGAGGGGCTCGAGGCCCTGGTGCTGGTCCACCAGGACGCGGAGATCATCGACCCGGACTTCTGCGCCACGACCCGCGCCGCGCTCTCCGACCCCGACGTGGCGCTTGTCGGGGCAGCGGGCGCTGTCGGCGTGCGCAGCATCGGCTGGTGGACGGGATCGGTCACCTGGGCCTCTTTCACGCACCGCTACGAGGAGTTCGGCGGTGGCGAGATCCCCGCCCTCTCCTGGGACATGACGGAGATGCCCTCCTACGCCCACACGGGCGAGGTCGACTCGATCGACGGCTTCGTCATGGTTCTCTCGCCCTGGGCCATCGAGCAGCTTCGCTTCGACGAGTCGCTGGGGATGTTCCACGGCTACGACTTCGACATGTGCCTGCAGGTGAAGGCGGCTGGGAAGAAGGTGGTGAGCGAGAACCTGCGGGTCGTCCACCACCATTCCCTCGACCTGATCGGCGACACCAACGGCTGGATCGAGGCTCACATCAGGGTCGCCGAGAAGTGGGATGGCGCCATCCCCCAGCCCGCCGGCGCCGACTGGCGCCGGCGGGCGCTCCGCGCCGAGGCCGAGGCCGACGCGGCGAAGATGCTGGGCCTCGAGGCCGACCAGATCCGCCAAGCGCAGGCGGCGCAGGACCTGCGGCGCATCCAGGGCCTGGAGTGGGAGCTGGGCCTGATCAAGCGCGGATCGAGCTGGCGCCTGACCGCGCCGGTCCGCTGGCTCGGGAGGATCGCGAGGCGGGTCAGGGACCGTCTTCGCGGCTCTCGCCGAGAGCCCGCCTGACGGCCTCGTCGAGGAACTCCTGCCGGCGGCGCCCCCGCAGCCGCGATAGCCGGCGGGAGAGCGCGTAGGAGCGTGAGTCGAGCAGCAATCGCAGCAGGTACTCCTGCTGGGCGTAGCCGGCGCTGACTTCCTCGAGCTGCGCCTTGGTCCCCTCGAGCTCGTGTCCCATCCTCTCCATCTCCTGGCCCATCCCCTCGAGCTCCTTGGCGTGCTTGCAGCGGGAGACGAGGTGGTCCACCCGGTTCTCCTCCATCCGCGCCAGCAGGGGATCGCAGTCCCAGCGGTCGACGATCGAGGCGACCGCGGCCGCCCAGGGGGCATCCCGGTGCCAGAGCACGCCGAAGCCGAAGAAGGCGGGCACGACCGCCAGGCGAAGGCCCTCTCGGCCCTCGACGAAATCCTCGATCGCGGTGAGGACGCCGTTCTTCGGCCCGCCCTCCCGCTCCGCCGCCCACTCGTAGTAGATGCCGCCCTTGGAGACCCCCGGGACGCCCGGCTCGACGTATGCACCCTCGGCCAGCGGCTGGCGATGCTCCGGGGGGATGCGATCCGGCACGTAGTAGGTGTCGCGGCGGGCGTGAGGCCAGCAGACGTCGTGAAACATCAGCAGCGGGAGCTCGGGGCCCTGGGCGCGCTCTCCGATCAGCCGCAGCTCCTCGCTCACGGTGAAGTAGTTGTGGTCGCCGTCGATGATCACGGCGTCCGGGAGGTCGATCCGAGCCAGGGCGTCGTGGCTCGCATCGCGGACGACCTCCAGATCGGGCCGCTCGGCGATCAGCTCCAGCAGCTCCTCGGGCGGATCCGGCTCGATCGCGGTCACGGAGGCGCCGGCTTCGTCAGCCCAGGCGAGCAGCTCGCGAGTGAGGCTGCCCTGGTAGGCGCCCACCTCGACCAAGGATCGGGCCCCGATCGCGTTGAGGCAGCCGAACAGGATCTCGCCGACGTTGGCCAGCGAGAATGCGGAGTTGTCCGGGTCTCCTGTCGGAGGGCTGCTGCTCATCGGGCGCTCGGGTGGCGACTGCGGGGTCGCTGGGCTCCAGTGTATTTCGACCACGGCGCCTGGCCTCGGGCCGCCCGGCGAGGCCCGGCCGTAGAATCCGCGCCCGTGACCCGAGAGAGCTTCCCCCAGACCTACGAGGAAAAGCTCGCCCAGCTCCGCGAACTGCGCGAGCAGGCCGTCCACTCCGCTTCCGGAGAGGCGGTGGAGAAGCAGCACGAAAAGGGCAAGCTGACCGCCCGGGAGCGGATCGAGAAGCTGCTCGACCCGGGCTCCTTCGAGGAGCTCGACACCTTCGTCCGCCACCGCACCCACGAGTTCGAGATGGACAAGCGCCGCCCCTACGGCGACGCGGTGGTGACCGGCTACGGGACGATCGACGGCCGTCCGATGTTCGTCTTCTCCCAGGACTTCACCGTCTTCGGCGGCTCCCTGGGCGAGGTGATGGCCGAGAAGATGTGCAAGGTCATGGATCTGGCGGCAAAGGTCGGCGCTCCCGTGATCGGCATCAACGACTCCGGGGGAGCACGGATCCAGGAGGGCGTCGTCTCGCTCGGCGCCTACGGCGACGTCTTCGTGCGCAACGTGCGGTGCTCGGGGGTGATCCCGCAGATCAGCCTGATCATGGGCCCCTGCGCGGGCGGCGCCGTCTACTCCCCCGCGATGACGGACTTCATCTTCATGGTCAAGGAGACCTCGCACATGTTCATCACCGGCCCCGAGGTGATCAAGACGGTCACCGGCGAGGAGGTCGAGTTCGAGGAGCTGGGCGGGGCGATGAGCCACAACTCGAAGTCGGGCGTCGCCCACTTCGCCGCGGACGACGAGGAGCAGTGCCTGGAGGACGCGCGGTACCTGATCGGCTTCCTGCCCTCGAACAACCTCGAGATGCCCCCGCGGGTCGAGCCGTTGGACGACCCCGATCGCGAGGACCCCGAGCTCGACACCCTGGTTCCGGACGACCCGCAGAAGCCGTACGACATGCGCGAGGTGATCGCCAGGATCGTGGATGACGGCGAGTTCTTCGAGGTCCAGGAGCAATGGGCGCAGAACATCGTGATCGGCTTCTCGCGTCTGGACGGCTATCCGGTCGGGGTGGTCGGCAACCAGCCGCAGCATCTCGCCGGCGTGCTCGACATCGACTCCTCGGAGAAGGCCGCGCGCTTCGTCCGCACCTGTGACGCCTTCAACGTCCCCCTGCTCACCTTCACCGACGTGCCGGGCTTCCTCCCCGGCACCTCGCAGGAATGGGGCGGGATCATTCGGCACGGCGCCAAGCTGCTCTACGCCTTCACCGAGGCGACGGTGCCGAAGCTGACCGTCGTCACCCGCAAGGCCTACGGCGGGGCCTACGACGTCATGAACTCGAAGCACATGCTCGCCGACTTCAACTTCGCCTGGCCGACCGCCGAGGTGGCCGTGATGGGGCCCGAGGGCGCGGTCAACATCATCTACCGGCGGGACATCGCGGGGTCGCCGACCCCAGAGGTTCGCCGCGCGAAGCTGATCGACGACTACAAGGCGCACTTCGCCAATCCGTACTCGGCGGCCGAGCGAGGCTACATCGACGACGTCATCGTGCCCCACGAGACCCGGCCGAAGCTGATCCGGGCGCTTCGCACCCTGCAGACGAAGCGCGTCGAGCAGCCCAAGCGCAAGCACGGCAACATCCCGCTTTAGCGACCCTAGGCCGCCCTACTTCGGAGCCGCAGCTTGCCGCCGCGACTGATTTCTGCGGCCGCTGCGGTCGCGACTCATGGGGGCCGGCCGGCCGCCGCCGCTTTCCGGCTCAGTCGGGCTTGCGCCCGACGACCATGAAGGCGCGGGCTGGGGTCAGAGCCATCGGCCAGCGGCGGCCGAACTGGGTCGTCCACCTTCCGGGCGGGATCCGGTAGGCGCGCTCGACCTGCAGCCGCTCGCCGACCAGCTCGGTGAGCAGGTCGAACGGAAGCTGCAGCGTCGCCGGATGGCCTCCCAGCAGCGGGGTCCGGGCGAGCGCGGCCAGAGGCCTGAAGAGCAGCCGCTCGGCCGCGTAGAACCAGCGCGGAACGCAGGACTCGGCGACGATCAGGCGCCCGCCCGGCTTCAACGCGCGCTCGGCCTCGGCGATCGCGCCACGCACGTTGGCGACGATCTGATCGGCGCTCCCACCGACCAGGTGGTGGTACAGCAGCGCCTCGAGCACGGCGTCGTAGCTCTCCGCTTGCTCTTGCAGCGCGAGCGCGTCGCCCTTTCGCAGGGTGACTCCCGGGGGCAGGCCGTCCTCGGGGAGCTGGTCGAGAAAGAGGTCCACGGCGATTACCTCCCCGACCACCGAGGTGTCGTAGTTGAAGACGCCGCCGTTGCCGACGTCCAGCAGCCGTCCGGTGCCGGCAACCTCGCCGGTCACGGCCTCCGCGATCAGGCGGTAGGTGTCGAGCTGCTCGACGTCCCGCCCGTGCTTGTCGCGCGCGAAGAACTCGGCGTTCTGCGCTGCGCTGTCGCTCCGCTGTCCGGCCACCGGGGTCAGGCTAGCCTGCTCTCGTGGCCGGCCGAACCCCCACCGACTTCGACGCCTACCGCGACAGATACCGCGACGAGGTGGAGCGCTCGATCGCGTTCGCGCATGCCGACCTCGACCTGTTCACGCGGGCGAAGGCGCGGGCGCTGCTGGGGCTGGCCTCCGAGCTCGGCGACCCCGAGCGGCTCTCCTTCGCCGACATCGGCTGCGGCCCGGGTGAGACGGACCGCTTCCTCAAGGGTCGCGTCGGCCCCCTGGCGGGAGCGGACATCGCCCCGGAGCTGCTGGAGCGGGCCCGCGAGGCCAACCCGTGGGCCGAGTACCGGGACTTCAGGGCCGGCGAAGCCCTTCCCTTCGAAGCGGAGTCGTTCGACGTCAGCTTCGCGGTCTGCGTACTGCACCACGTGGCGCCAGCCCAGCGAGCCTCGCTGGTGGCGGAGATGGCGCGGGTGACCAGGCCGGGGGGCATCGTCGCCGTCTTCGAGCACAACCCCTGGAATCCGCTGACCAGGCGCGCGGTCGCCGGCTGCGAGTTCGATGCCGACGCGGTCCTGCTTCGCCGCCGCGAGGCCGCCGGCCTGCTGCGAGGCGCCGGCCTGGACGCCGTCGGGGGGCGCTACATCCTCTTCTTCCCCCGCGAGTCAGCGCTGCTGGAACGGATCGAGCGCGGGCTGGGCTGGCTGCCCCTCGGGGCGCAGTACGTAGCCTGCGGCCGGCGGCCCTGACTCGATGCCGTAGGAATCGCCGACCAGGTAGAGGGGGCGATGCTTGCCCTGCTCGTAGGCGCGGGCGACGTAGAGGCCGACGGTGCCCAGCACGATCAGCTGAACGCCGGCCAGGAAGGAGATCAGCACCGCCAGCGAGGCCCAGCCCGAGACCGGCAGGGCGCCGGCCAGCTTGAAGCCGATCGCCACCAGCCCGACGATGAAGGCGAGCCCGGAGATGATGAAGCCGGCGAACAGGATCAGCCGCAGGGGAGCCACCGAGAAGCCGAGGACTCCGTCGAGGGCGAAGGCGATCATCCGCGACCACGAGTTCTTCGTCTCCCCGGCGAACCGCTCGTCGCGCTCGTAGGTGACGCTCGCCTGGCGAAAGCCGACCCAGGCGAACATTCCCCGCAGGTAGCGGTCGGGCTCGCGCATGCTGCGCACGACGTCCGCGACGCGCCGGTCCACCAGCCGGAAGTCGCCGGAGTCCACCGGCAGGTCGACCTGCGAGATGCGGCGCAGGAGCCGGTAGAAGCGATGCGCGGTCCAGCGCTTGAGGCGGCTCTCCCCCGCGCGGGCGCTGCGAACAGCGTGCACCACCTGGTAGCCCTCCTTCCACAACGCCACCATCTCCGAGGCCAGCTCCGGCGGGTCCTGGAGGTCGGAATCGAGGATGATCACGGCATCACCCGCGGCGTGGTCGAGGCCGGCCGAGATGGCGATCTGGTGGCCGAAGTTGCGGGCCAGGAAGAGCAGCTTCACCCGAGGGTCGGCTGAGCGCATCCCCTGAAGCAACTCGCGACTGCGGTCGGTGCTGCCGTCGTCGATGAAGATGAACTCGCTCTCGCCGTCGAGGCCGTCCGCGACGGTTGCCAGGCGCCGCTGAAGCTCGGGCAGAACGCCCTCCTCGTTCCAGACCGGCATGACGAAGGAATAGGTCGGCATCGTCACCAGAGAATCTACGCGCCGCTCGGCCGCGCGGTCGGGCAGCGTCTACGCTCTGCAAGGTGAAGAACGGGATCCGCGCCAGGCAGCGAAGCGGCGCCCTTCGGCTCATTGCTCCGGCCGCCCGACCGGACGAGGCCGCGGCGATCGAGGCGGCGCTGGAGCTTTTCCTCGCCGAGACCGCGCCCTCGCCGGCTTCGAAGTCCGGGCGCAGCCGATGGCAGCAGGCGGCGCTCCGCGAGGGGGTCGAGCGCAACCCGGGCCCACCCCTCTGATCCATTCTCGAGGGCGCCTTAGCCATGGGCGCGATCGCGCCCATGGCTACGATCCAGTCGTGTCCGAGAACGCCAGCAACGACATCCCGATGTCGCTGAAGGGGTCGTTGGTGAACGAGGACGGCCTCAGCTACCGCGACTTCCGCCAGACCCTGACCCCGCGCTGGGGGCGCATCTGGCTCGAGATCGCCGCCGCCTACGCGGTGCTGGGGGCGACGCTGGCGGCGCTGGTGCTGTGGAGCCCGGAGGTGCCGGCCGCGATACCGGCGGTCGCGGTTGCGGCTGGGGTGATCGGCTACTCGATCCAGTACCTCAACAACTTCTTCCACGAATCCGCCCACTACAACCTGGCGCCGGGCGCGCCGGCGAAACGACGTGCTGACCAACCTGCTGATGGGCTGGCTGTTCGGGTCGAGCATCGCCCTCTACCGGCGCACGCACTTCCAGCACCATCGGGCCCTGGGCACGACGCAGGACTCAGAGAACTCCTACTTCGACGCGCTCGGGATGCGCTTCATGGTCGAGGGCCTGCTCGGGATCAAGGCGATGCGGAGCCTGCGGCGCTGGCGTCTGACCGAGAAGCTGGTCGTCGCCAGCAAGCGGGAGGACTCGACGGGCGAGCCGTCCAGGGTCGCCTGGATCGCGATCACGGCCGTCGTCAACCTCGGGATCGCCGCCGCCATGGTCGCGCTCGGGTCCGTGCCCGCCGCCATCGCCTGGCTGGTCGGCCTGCTGGTCGTCTTCCCCTTCCTCGCCAGCCTGCGGCAGCTGCTCGAGCACCGCTCCGAGGAGGCGTCCGCCGAGGTCAACTACTCCCAGATCGACCATGGACCGGTCAACCGCATCTTCGGTGACGGCCCGCTGGCGAGCACGCTGGGCAGCGCCGGCTTCAACCGCCACGCGATTCACCATTGGGAGCCGCAGGTCTCCTACACGCGGCTCGCCGACATCGAGTCCTACCTGCTCAGGACCCCGGCGGCGGACCGCATCCGGGAGCGCCAGACGTCCTACCGGGACACCTTCCTGCGCCTCCTCGAACTCTGACGCCGCCACCCTCCCAGCCCCAGTGTCACGCCTGCGGCGCGCGGCTGGACCGACTCTGGGCGACGGCCACCGACACCGAGTACGGCACCAGCGCGGACCGCTTCTCCTACTACCTCTGCGGCGACTGCGACTGTCTCTCGATCCATCCGCTGCCGAGCGACCGGCTGGACCTGATCTACCCGCCGACCTACTACTCCTTCGCCTCCGGCGCGGCCGCCGCGGAGAGCGGGCTGGTCGGGCGGATCAAGCGCCGGCTCGACGGCCGGGCCTTCGACCGGGCCTTGGAGCTGTGCGGCCGACCCGACCCCGGCATCCTCGACATCGGGGGCGGCACCGGTGAGATCGCGGCGGGACTGCTGCGCCACACGGCGGACGGGGCGACGGCAACCGTTGTCGACATCGACCCCCGAAGCATCGAGGCGGCGCGCCGGCGCGGCCTCAAGGGCTTCGCGGGCCGGATCGAGGACTTCGAGAGCGAGTCCCGCTTCGACCTCGTCTTGATGCTCAACCTGCTGGAGCACGTCGCCGACCCGATAGCGGTCCTGACCCGGGCGAGGGAGCTGCTCGCTCCCGGAGGGCTGATCTGGCTGCAGACGCCCAACTTCCGGGCGCTCGACGCGCGCATCTTCCGGCACCGCAACTGGGCCGGCTACCACTGCCCGCGGCACTGGGCGATCTTCAGCGAGGACGGCCTCAAGCGCGCTCTGGCCCGGGGCGGACTGTCGCCGTCGCGCTTCGAGCGCACGCAGGGCGGCTCGTTCTGGGCCGGCAGCGTGCTTGGCCTGCGCCGGATCCGCGACCCCCGGCCGGGTGCCGAGCTGCCACCGCCCCTGGTCTCGTACCGCTCCTTCGCGCCGCTGGCGGCGGCCGGCGCCGCCTTCGACTTCGCCACGCGCCGCCTGCGGCCCGTGTCTCAGGTGCGGGTGTTCGCCCGGGCGGGCTGAGCCGCCTGCGCCCGCTTTCGACCCTCGATCGCGATCAGCCCGCCCCATCGGCGCAGCAGGGGGATGCGGCCGATGACGGAGTCGGTCCAGCGCAGCAGGAGAAGCGCACGGCGCTCCCCCAGGCGATTGCAGAGGTGGGGCGGGACGAAGACGATCGGCCGCACCTCGAGCATCAGGGTCGAGTCGGCGGTCCACCGCTCGAGCTCGCCGGCACCCATCTGAGCCTCGGCGCCGGCTTGCTCGCGCCAAAGAGGTCTGAGCCGCATCAGCAGGTCGAAGATTGGGCGAAGCGGCGTGCGGTTGTTCTCAACCCCGAGGTAGGAGCCGCCCGGCCGCAGGACCCGGTCGGCCTCCGCCAGGGTCCGAGCCGGATCGGGGACGTGGTGGAGGCTGCCGTAGCAGAGCGCGCAATCGACTCCGCCGTCGATGACTGGAATCGCGTCGGCGTCGGCGACGAAGAAGGAGACGTTGGCGAGCCCAAGCTCGCGAGCGCGGGCGGTGGCGCGCACGACCGACTCCCGGGAGATGTCGAAGGCGAGCACCCGGGTGCCGGGCCGCGCCGCGTCGAAGGTGCTGAGCCCGTCGGCGCAACCGATGTCGAGTAGCACCGAGGCGCGCTCGATCTGCTCGCGCCAGCCTTCGAAGGTGAGGCGGCGCAGGGCGATCTGGAACGGCAGCCTCGAGAGAGCGCGGTAGGAGAACTCATCGTCGCGGCCGGCGAGCTCGTCGAAGTGGTCGCGTTGGTGAGCCTGCGCCCGGAATCCGGGGTCCGCGGCGGGGCGCTCGGCCGGTGGCCGCAGGCTGAGCTCACCGATGCAGTCCCCGTGACGGCGCAGGAAGTCCTCGCGCAACCCGGGCCGCTCGCGCCCCTCGGGCAGCAGGTCCAGGACGAAGCCGGAGATCGGGTACCAGGCCGAGCAGCGGTCGCAGCCCAGGACCCCGGTCTGACAGCGCCCGTCGTCGGTCGCATCGATCACCTGGGGGGTCAGGGACGCGGTCCCGCAGGCGGGGCAGCGGAGCAGCGGCACGAGCGCCAGCTGCATCAGAGCATCACCGTGGGCATCTCGCTCACCCGCTGATTGTTATCGAGGCAACGTCGAGGGCGCGCCTGAGCCGGCGCCGTGAGCCTCCGGCCGCAGGGCGGCTTGCCGCGAAGGCGCCGGTCGAATAGAACTCGGGCCTCAAAGCTTTGGACTCGAGCCGAAGGAGTTGAACAGTGGCCGTTGTGAAGATCATCGAGCTCGTGGGGAGCTCAAAGAAGTCCTCCGACGACGCCGCCCAGCAAGCCCTGAAGCAGGCGCAGAGCTCGCTGCGGAACATTCGCGCGATCGACGTCGTCTCGACCGGGCTCCGCGGCGACAACCTGGACGAGTGGAGGGCGCACGTCCGGGTCGCCTTCCTGATCGAGGGATCCGAGATCGACTGACACCCGCTCTTTGAGCTGAGGACGGCTAGAGCCGGACCGTGGGCGCGTCGATCCGCCCCGCGCGCCATTCCTCCCAGACCGCGTGCACGATGCCGAGGTCCTGGATCGCCAGCCCGGTCGAGTCGAACAGGGTCGTCTCGGCCGTCGGAGCGCCGGCCCTCCGCCTCGCCGATCAGCACCGAGCCGAGCTCGGTGACCTCGTCGGGGCCGATCTCCTCGGCCTCGACCGCCCCCGCAAGCTCGCCCCCGGAGCTGGCCTGCTCCCACTCGTCGCAGAAGAGCCGGCAGCGACGCAGCGCCTCGCGCTCGACCTCGGCCTTGCCGTGGGCGTCGGCGCCGAGCACGGCGATGTGCTGGCCCGGGTGCAGATCGGAGGCGAGGATCACCGGCTCGGCGCCGGGAGTGACGGTGACGACCACGTCCTGGCTCGCCGCCTCCGCGCGCGAGCCCCCGCTCCAGCCCAGCTCCGCGGCGAGGGCGCCGGCCGCCTCGGCTCGCGGGTCAAAGCAGACGCCCGGCCCATAGCCGGCGGCGGCGAGACAGCGCGCGGCCCAGGCCCCGTTGACGCCGCAGCCGATCACGCCCACCCCGCCCGCCCCGGGCGCGGCGAGCACCTGGGCGGAGACCGCCGCGGCCGCCCCGGTCCGCAGCGAGGTGACCGATGAGCACTCGATCAGCGCCAGCTCCTCGCCCGTTCCCGCGTCGGAGACGACCACCACCCCCCGCACCGCCGGCAGGCCCCTCTCGACGTTGCGCGGAAACGACGTCACCCACTTGACCAGCGCCAGCCCGTCGCCGCGAGCCGGCATTGCGCGGAAGTCGCCGTGGGGCGGGCTGTCGAGGTAGACCTTGGCCGGCATCACCCACTCCCCGCGCGCATGCCGCTCGAAGGCGACCCGCGTGCGCCCGACCGCTTCGGCCGGCGACACGGCCGCGAGCACGGCCTCGCCCGAGATCACCGCAATCTCGCTCACGCACGGATTCATACGCGAACTCGCCGGGTCGCTTGGCCTCCGTGAGCTCTGCGCGCAGCTAGGCTGAAGCGCATGGACGCCACCAACGGCGCGCGCCGGCCGGTATCCGTCGGCATCATCGGTGCCGGGTTCGGCGGCATCGGCATGGGGATTCGCCTGCGCCAGCAAGGGATCGAGGACTTCACCATCTTCGAGCGCGGCGAATCCGTGGGCGGCGTCTGGCGCGCCAACACCTACCCGGGCGCGGCCTGCGACGTTCCCGCCCATCTCTACTCGTTCTCGTTCGCCCACGGGCACAAGTGGTCGCGCCGCTACGCGCCCCAAGCCGAGATCTTGGAGTACCTCGAAGAGATCACCGACGACTTCGGCCTGGGGCCGCATCTGCGGCTGGGGGTCGGGGCCCAGAGCGCCTCGTTCGATCCCGAGTCGGGCAGCTGGACCCTGCTCACGGAGGACGGCGAGGAGCACTCATTCGAGTTCCTGGTCACAGCCTGCGGCCAGCTCACCAACCCGGCGGTCCCCTCGATCCCCGGGCTCGACGAGTTCCAGGGTCACGTCTTCCACTCGGCCGAGTGGGACCACGATCACGACCTGGAGGGCGAGCGGGTGGCGGTGATCGGCACCGGCGCGAGCGCGATCCAGTTCGTGCCCGAGATCGCCGAGGTGGTCGGCCAGCTCGACATCTACCAGCGCTCGGCCCCCTGGATCCTGCCCAAGTCGGACCGCGAGTACCCGGAATGGGAGCGCCGGCTCTTCCGCCGCTTCCCGGCCCGGGTCGCGGCCAGCCGCCTCGGGATCTTCGCCTTCCTCGAGACCGCTACCTACGCCGTCACCGGGGCGGACTGGGTGGCGCGGCCGTTCGAGGCGATCGCCGACCGCGAGCGGAGCAAGGCGCTCGCCGGCCACCCGGAGCTGATCGCCAAGACGACCCCCGACTACCCGCTCGGCTGCAAGCGGATCCTCTTCACCAGCGACTGGTACCCGACCCTGCTGCGGGACAACGTCGAGCTGATCGACGGGGCGGTGGAGCGGATAACCGCGTCCGGCGTGATCGACGCGCACGGCAGGGAGCGCCCTGCCGACGCGATCATCTGGGGAACCGGCTTCCGCTCGCACGACTTCGTCGCCCCGATGGAGATCCGTGGGCTCGGCGAACGCGAGCTGAACGAGGTCTGGGCCGGGAGGCCCGAGGCGTTCCTCGGCACGACCGTGTCGGGGTTTCCGAACCTGTTCGTGCTCTACGGTCCGAACACCAACCACGTCGCCGGCTCTGTCCCCTACACGCTCGAGTGCCAGTACAACTACGCCCTCGACGCGATCAGGCGCACGCGCGAGAACGGGATCCGCTACATCGACCTGAAGCCGCAGGCCCAGGAGCGGTGGCGCCGCGAGATCGCCGAGCGCAGCGAGCCCGCGCGCTGGATGACGGGTGGCTGTGGCAACTGGTACGTCAACGAGCGCGGCGAGAACACCAACAACTGGCCGGGCCCCTGGCTCGAGTTCCGCCGCCGGACCCGAAAGATCAACCCCGGCGACTACCGGGCGGCGGTCTGATCGTCCGCGCGTCAGGGCGAGCGACGCCGGCCTGACGCCTAATCACCCTAAACTCGATCAGGTTTGATAGATTGACCTTTGCCCAGCGCGGGCAGGCAATGGCGAACGCGAAAGGAAGCGGCACCGTGGAGCCAGTCTCCGCACCCTCCAAGGACGACCCCGCCAAGCAGGGACCCGAGCTCGACCAGGATCTCGGCAAAGAGCAGCGCGGCAAGGGCAGGCGCGGCTCGCTCGAGAACCCCGAGGTCTACGAGAACGTCCCCGGGCACGTGATCCCGATCCTGGAGCGCGAGTTCGACGACTTCGACACCGAGGCGGCGGGCTTCCTGCGCGGCGAGCAGAGCGAGGAGCAGTTCATCGGCTTCCGCCTCAAGCAGGGCGTCTACGGCCAGCGCCAGCCCGACGTGCAGATGTGCCGCGTCAAGCTCCCCTTCGGCGGCGTCACGCCGGAGCAGATGGAGATGTTCGCCGACGTGGTCGAGCGCTACGCGCCCCTGCAGAAGGGCCACATCACCACCCGGCAGAACATCCAGATCCACCACATCCCCCTCGCCGACATGACCGAGGTGATCCGCCAGATCAGCGAGGTCGGGCTTTCCTCGCGCGAGGGCTGCGGCAACACCGTCCGCAACGTCACCGGCGACCCCTGGGCCGGCGTCAGCGAGGGCGAGCCCTTCGACATCACCCCCTACGCCGCCGCCTACGTGCGCTACTTCGTCCGCCACCCGACCACTCAGCTGATGCCGCGCAAGGTGAAGACGGCCTTCACGGCGACCGAGGAGGACCGGGCGATCACCGGCATCCACGACGTCGGCTTCATCCCCAGGCTTCGCGAGATCGAGGGACGCGGCGAGGTCCGCGGCGTCGAGATCCGCGTCGGCGGCGGCACCTCGATCATGCCGCGGGTGGCCCCGACGCTGAACGAGTTCGTCGAGCTCGACAACGGCGACTACCTGAAGTGGACCGAGGCGGCGCTGCGCATCTTCGACCGCCAGGAGTGGCTGCGGGTCAACCGCGCCCGCGCCCGGATCAAGGTCCTGGTCGACAAGATCGGCATGGAGGCCTTCCGCGAGATGGTCGACGAGGAGCTCGAGGGCGACTGGGTCGCCGAGCGCGACTTCTCGATCGACCACATGCTCTTCCTCGATGACGAGGAGGCCAACGCCCCCGCCGTGCCGGAGAGCTACGGCTCGCCCGAACGGCGACGGCTCGCGGTTCGACCGGTTCGTCGAGGCCAACGCGCGCCCGCAGCGCCAGCGGGGCTTCTCCACGGTCGAGGTCAAGGTCACGCGCGGCGACCTCTCGCCGGCGCAGTTCCGGGGCCTCGCCCAGATCATGCGCGACTTCACCGGCGGCTACGCCCGCTCCACCGTGCAGCAGAACATGGTCCTGCGCTGGGTTCGCGACGAGGCGCTCTACGACGTCTGGCAGCGCGCTGCTGCGAGCTCGGCCTCGGCGAGGCCGGCTCCGACGAGATCACCGACGTGGTCAGCTGCCCCGGCACCGACTCCTGCAAGCTCGGCATCACCAGCTCGATGGGGCTGAACCGGGCCGTCCAGGAGCGGATCGAGGAGATGGAGATCGACGACCCGCTGACCAAGCGGATCCACATCAAGATGAGCGGCTGCCCCAACGGCTGCAGCCAGCACCACATCGCCAACATCGGCTTCTACGGCGCCTCGATCAAGGTCGGCGACCACACGATCCCCGCCTACATCGCCCACCTCGGCGGCAACTACGAGGGCGGCGAGGTCGTCTACGGCCACCGGCTGAAGGCGCGCCTGCCGGCCAAGCGCGTCCCCGATGCGGTCGAGCGCTGGCTGCGCCACTACGAGGAGAACCGCAACGACGGCGAGGAGTTCAACGCCTTCGTCGAGCGGGTCGGCACCGAGCCCTTCGAGGAGCTGATCTCCGAGCTGAAGCTGCCCGTCGAGTTCAACGCCGAGAACCTCCTGCACTTCATCGACTGGAGCCGCACCGAGACCTACAGGGTCGAGCGCGGCGAGGGCGAGTGCGCCGTCTGAGGCATCCGAGCTGATGGAACCGACCGCGACACGGAGCCGCCAGGCGGCGGAGGCGACCGGGAACGGCCGGCGAGGGGTTCTGCACGAGGCCTCTGGCACACTGACCGATCCCATGCCCACCTCCGAGATCGAGATACCGGGGATCGACCCCGCCACCGCCGCCACCGACCTCGAGCAGGCGAGCGCGGAGGAGGCCCTGCGCTGGGCGCTGGACACCTTCAACCCGCGCCTCTATATCGCCTGCTCGTTCCAGAAGACCAGCTCGGTGACCGTCCACATGGCGACCCGGATCAATCCCGCCACCCGCTTCTTCTACCTGGACACCGACGTGCTCTTCCCGGAGACCTACGAGACCAGGGACGCGCTCGAGGAGCGCTACGGGATCAGCTTCCACCGGTACAGCAGCATCACCCTGGAGCAGCAGGCTGGCCTCTACGGCGACCAGCTGTGGAGCCGGGACCCCGACGCCTGCTGCGGCATCCGCAAGGTCGAGCCGATGCGCTCCGCGCTCTCGGCGGTCGACTGCTGGGTATCGGGGATCCGCCGCAAGGACTCGCAGACGCGCGCCAAGGCGCCGAAGTTCGGCTGGGACAAGCGCTTCAACCTGTGGAAGCTGAACCCGCTAGCGGACTGGAGCGAGGACGAAGTCTGGAGCTACATCCGCGAGAACGACATTCCCTACAACCCCCTTCACGACCAGGGCTATCCCTCGATCGGCTGCACCCACTGCACCCGCAAGCCGGCCGCAGGCGAGGACGATCGCGCCGGGCGCTGGGCCGGCACCGGCAAGACGGAGTGCGGGCTGCACGGTTAGCTTCAGCAAGCCGCCCCTTCGACCCAATCGAACTCGCTACCCTTCCGCGCTTCGTGCCCACCTCCCTGCAATTGAACGAGCGCCAGACGGCCGACTTCGAGATGATCGGCAACGGCGGCTTCGCCCCGCTCACGGGCCCCCAGGGCTCCGCTGACCACAAGAGCGTCGTCGAGCGGATGACCCTGACCAGCGGCGAGTACTGGCCGATCCCGATCACCCTGGCGACCGACCTCGAGGTCTCCGAGGGCGACACCGTCGAGGTCAGCTCCGACGAGGGCAAGGCGCTCGGACGTCTGCGAGGTCACCGAGATCTTCGAGCGCGACCTCGACGCGGAGGCCGAGAACGTGTACCGGACGACCGACAAGGAGCATCCGGGCGTGGCCGCGATCTATGAGGAGGGCGCGCGCTGCCTCGCCGGCACCTACGAGGTTGACGAGCTCCCCGGCCACGAGGACGCCTTCATGAGCCGTTACTTCACCGCCGAGGAGTCCCGCAAGGCCTTCGCCGACCGCGGCTGGAAGCGGGTGGTCGCGTTCCAGACGCGCAACCCGATCCACCGCGCCCACGAGTACCTGACCAAGTGCGCGCTGGAGATCACCGACGGGCTCTTCATCCACCCGCTGATCGGCAAGACCAAGGAGGGCGACATCCCCGCCGACGTGCGGATGCGGTGCTACGAGGTGCTGATGGAGGACTACTACCCGTCCGACCGGGTCATCCTGGGCGTCTTCCCCTCGAAGATGCACTACGCCGGGCCCCGCGAGGCGATCCTGCACGCGATCGCGCGCCGCAACTACGGCTGCACCCACTTCATCGTCGGCCGCGACCACGCCGGCGTCGGCGACTACTACGGCACCTACGACGCCCAGCTGATCTTCGACGAGATCGACGTCGACAAGCTCGGCATCCAGCCGCTCTTCTTCGAGCACAGCTTCTGGTGCAACAAGTGCGAGGGCATGGGCTCGGGCAAGACCTGCCCCCATGACGCCGACGCGCACGTCTTCCTCAGCGGCACCAAGGTGCGCGAGATGCTCGGCAACGGGGAGATCCCGCCGCAGGAGTTCTCGCGCCCTGAGGTCGCCCAGATCCTGATCGACGCCTACAGGGAGGAGTAGCGGCCAGGCGCGGCCCCGGACGGGGCGATCGCGCGCCGCATTCCCTACCCTTGCCCCTTCAAACTTCTGGACCCTGACGATCAACTGAAACAACAAGGAGCTGCGACCTCAGATGGGAATGGGTAACGACAAGGGCTTCACCCTCTGGTTCACCGGCCTCTCCGGAGCCGGCAAGACGACGATCTCGAAGCTCGTCGAGGTGGAGCTGCGAAGCCGCCGCTCCCGGCTCGAGATCCTGGACGGCGACGTGATCCGCGAGAACCTCTCCAAGGGCCTGGGCTTCTCCAAGGAGGACCGCGACACCAACATTCGCCGGATCGCCTTCGTCGCCGACCTGCTCTCCCGCAACGGCGTGCCGGTCATCACCGCGGCGATCTCGCCCTACCGCGAGCTGCGTGACGAGGCGCGCGAGACGATGGGTGAGCGCTTCATCGAGGTCTTCGTCAAGGCCTCGGTCGAGGTCTGCGCCAAGCGCGATGTCAAGGGCCTCTACGCGAAGGCGTTCGCCGGCGAGATCAAGGAGTTCACCGGCGTCTCCGATCCCTACGAGGCGCCCCTCTCCCCAGAGATCGTGCTCGACACGGAGAACGAGACGCCCGAGGAGTCAGCGGGCAAGCTGATCACGCTGCTGGAGGAGCGCCAGCTGATCCCTGCCGCTCAGCCCGCCTGATCCGGCCGGGTGGGAAGCTCGGGCTTGCCGAGGCCGTAGGTCGGATAGGCGCAGAAGGAGTCGAACATCTTGTGGTTTGGGCCGTGAAAGTCCGAGGAACCGGTCGCGGTCAGGCCCCTGTCCGCGCAGACCTCGAGCAGGAACCGCGTCTGCTCGCGATCGTGGGCGGGATAGAAGCACTCGACTCCGTCGATCGCCAGGTCGTCGATCAGCGCGGCGACCTCGCGCGGGTCGTCCATGTCCCAGAAGGGGTGCGCCAGGACAGCGGCCCCGCCGGACTCGTGGATGATCTTGACCGCCTCGGTCGCCGTCGGCCAGCGCCGCGAGACGAACGCCTTGGCGCCGGGGATCAGCCACTCCTCGAAGAAGGCCTTCATCTCATCGGGCTTGGCGCCGGCGGCCTTGGCGATGTGCGGGCGGCCGACCGAAGAGGCGCCGCCGGCCTCGGCGATCGCGTCCTCGAAGCTGACGGCGACGCCCTGGGCGTTGAGGCGCCCGACGATCTCCTCGGCGCGCGCCACCCGCTCCGCCTGCGCCCGCTCGCACGCGGGCGCGATCGCGACGGGGTCGATCCAGTACCCGAGCATGTGCATATCGTCGATCGAGGCATGGACGCACGAGATCTCCGCCGCCGGCACCAGCGCGATCCCGTCGCGCCGCGCGGCCTCGCTCGCCTCGGCGATGCCGTCGATCGCGTCGTGGTCGGTCAGCGCCAGCGTGGTCACGCCCGCCTCCGCGGCCGCGGCGACCACTCCGGCGGGGGGCAGCTCGCCGTCGGAAACCGTCGAATGGCTCTGCAGGTCGATCACGGGACGGGGCATTGTGGCGGAACAGGGTTGCCAGGGCATATGCGCCCCAGCCCGGCACGCCCGGAAGCGAAGCTGAGGATGTGCGGGATGGTGGTTGGATGAGGATCTCCGCCAAGGCCGACTACGCGGTGCGCGCGGCGGTCGAGCTCGCCTCCGCCGGCGACGATCCGGTCAAGGGCGAAAAGCTCTCCGAGTCGCAGGACATCCCCCTTCAGTTCCTCGAGCACATCCTGCTCGAGCTCAAACACGCCCGCATCGTCCGCGCCCGCCGCGGCGCCCGGGGCGGCTACTGGCTGGCGAGGCCGCCCGAGGAGATCACCCTCGCCAACGTGATCAGGGCCGTCGAGGGGCCCCTGGCCAACATCCAGGACATGGCCCCCGAGGCCACCAAGTACCCGGGGCACGCCGAGGGGCTGACCGAGGTCTGGATCGCTGTCCGCTCCAGCCTGCGTCGCGTGCTGGAGACGGTGACGATCGCCGACCTGCGCGACGGGAACATCCCCCCGGCCGTGATCAAGCTCACAAAGGATCCCGGCGCCTGGGTCACCAGGTAGCGGCCACCGGGCCGCCCCACTTCGGAGCGGCGGCCTGCCGCCGCGACTGATGTCCGCGGCCGCTTGTGGCCGCGATTGATGGCGAAGCCATCTCTCGATCGGCTATAGTTCCCGCCCTTCTTCTTTCTTCTGACCACTTCGGTCAAGAAAGAGAAGAAAGTGGGAATAGGCCTCCTCGTCCCCCCGGAGGCGATCCCCAGAAACAAGCAAGGACTCGTCCCGGATGGACCCAGCGATCATCTTCTTCGGCTTCGGCATCGGCTTCCTGGTCGGCCTGACCGGCATGGGCGGCGGCTCGCTGATGACGCCGCTGCTGATCCTCGTGTTCGGGATCAAGCCGGTGACGGCGATCGGAACCGACATCTTCTACGCCGCGATCACCAAGACGTTCGGGGGCTGGCGCCACCTGAAGCTGAAGACCGTGCACGTGCCGCTGGTCTTCTGGATGGCCTGCGGCAGCGTGCCCTCGGCGATCGCCGGCGTCTGGGTGATCGAGCTGCTGCAGCGGAGCTACGGCGACGACATCGACAAGGTCGTGCTCGGCATTCTCGCCGGCGCCCTGATCGTCACCGGGATCGCCACCCTCGTCCGGGCCCTCTTCCTCGCCGACAAGATCCGCGAGCGCGACGACTTCGAGATGCATCGGCGCCACAAGATCGCCGCTGTCGGCATCGGCGCCCTGACCGGCTTCATCATCGGGCTGCAGCTCGGCGGGCAGCGGAACCCTGATCGCGATCATGCTGATCGCCGTCTTCCGGCTCACCCCGCGCAAGGTGGTCGGCACCGACATCGTCCACGCCGCGATCCTGCTGAGCGCGGCGGCGGCCGCGCACATGGTCGGCGGCAACGTCGACTACGTGCTGGCGGGAAACATCCTGATCGGCTCGGTCCCCGGCGTGATCGCCGGCTCCCAGCTCTCGGTCAAGTGGCCCCAGGGTGTGCTGCGCACGGCGCTGGCGCTTGTGCTGATCGCCGCCGGCATCACGCTGTTCAGCAAGTCGGACACGAGCGTCGTCCCCTACGCCGTGGGCGCCGCGGCGCTCGGCCTCGGCGCCCTCTTCGCCGCCCAGATCGGGCTGCGAAGGGAGGTCGAGGCGGACCCCGACGAGCAGCGCGAGCTGGAGGCCGCCGAGCGGGACGAGCGTGGACCACCCGCCCTCGCCGGCGCCAGCACCCGAGACAGCTAGCGCTCGCCTCTAGCAGGACTTGGCGCGCTCGCCGGGACGGGCGTCGCAGCGGTCCCTGCCCTTGCCGCCGTTGAAGCGGTCCACGCCGCCTCCGCCACGAAGGTGGTCTCGTCCGCCCGCTCCGAACAGCAGGTCCGGCCCCTTGCCTCCGATCAGGACGTTGGGCCCGGCGTTGCCCTCGAGGCGGTCGGCGCCCCTCCCTCCCTCGACCCGGAAGGCCTCGACGCCGGTGGTCAGCAGGTCGCCGTCTCCGGCGCCGTTGAGCCGGGCACCCTGGGCGAGCAGCGGGATCCGGTCCTTCTTCTCGGTGCCGATGATCCGGACCGAGTCCCCCCTGCCGCCGCCAAGGTCGGCGACCAGGTCGATGTCGCTGAGGCCGAAACGCGCCCGCGCCGCGCCGCCGCCCAGGGGGCCGCCGCGCAGGTCGACGACCAGCTCCTCGTTGCCGCCCGCGCCGGTGACCTCGATCCGGTCGGTCGCGCCCACGGTGGCGCCACAGCGCTGGCCGTTGGCCTCGATCCAGTCGCCATCGCGCCTGATCCGCTCCGTGGCGCCCTTGGGCACCGCCACCTTCAGGGTGCCGCCCTCGAGACGGCAGGCGTCCGAGGTGCCGACGTAGCGGATGCGGAACAGCCGCGCGCCGGGATCGATCGGCGAGCTGGCGCCCTGGTCGCGGTAGAGCTCGGTGAAGTAGAGACCGTCGGGACCCGCCGCGAGGCCGACCGCGGTCGCCTGGCCGGTGCCGGTGTACTCGACCAGCGTGTGAGGGTGCTCCCCGAAGTTGCCCGCCGCGTCGGGAGCGAACTCCACCACCCTCTTCCCCCTCGGATCGGGCCCGGTGGCGTAGGTCGGGCCGGACTCGGTGACGAACGCGTGGTCCATTTTCGATGCGGGGAAGCCGCTCCCCTCAAAGGTCTGCGGCTGGACGAAAGCCAGGTTGACCGGGGCGTGGGCCGGGCTCCAGTTGTAGAGCGCGCCGATCGACATGCTCCCGTCCGTGTTGTCGAAGCCGAAGTTGAAGCCGCGAGGCACCTTCGCGAAGCGGTCCACCGCGGGGCCGTCCTCGACCTCGTAGTGGGCGTTGTCTGCGGCGCGCCAGGCGCCGCCGAAGGGGTTGCGGAATCCGTAGGCGAAGATGTAGTCGGCCGCCCCGATTCCGTCGGAGGCGTCGTAGAAGGGGTTGTCGGCGGGGGCGCTCCCGTCCAGGTTCATCCGCAGGATCTTGCCCCGGAAGGAGTCGAGGTTCTGGGACGTCGCGTAGTCGAAGCCGTCGCCGTTGTGGACGTAGAGCTTCTGATCGGGGCCGACGGTGACGTTGGAGATCTGGTGCGAGGGTCCCTCTGGATCGTCGGGCATGGTCAGGATCGTCGTCCCGCTGGCGGCCGTCCGCCCACCGTCGACGCTGTGGAAGCGCTCCACCTTCGCGAAGTGCAGCTGCGAGTCGGGGTCCTCGTAGACCATGCTGGCGAAGACGTCGCCGGTGGTGGGGTTGACGGCGATCCCGGTCAGCCCCTGCTCCCCGGAGCCTGGGAACGGTCCCGTCGGGTCGAAGTTGAGCAGCCCGCTCGCGTAATCGCTGACCTGGCCGTCGCGGCTGATCACCTTGATCGTCCCGTAGAGCTCGGTCACGTAGAGCAGTGGGTCGCTCGGCTCGGGGCCCGGGTCGGGCAGGAAGGCAACGTTGACCGGGAGCTGGAGCTCGTCCGTGACCTCCTCCAGCCGGTAGCCAGGCTGCAACAGCGTCCAGGGAACCTCGCCGCCGGGCGGGGGCTGCGGGTAGGTGCGGAAGGCGCGCTCGGCCCAGGGGCCAGACTCGCCATTGTTGTCCTCGAAGCGCACCCTCACCCTGTAGTCGGTGTCGTAGAGCAGGGTTTGGATCGTGGCGTATGGCTCGACGACGAAGGTGCCGTCGCCGAGGTGGATGTGGACCTTGGACACTCCCTGCGCGCAGGGCGCCTGCCAGACGACCTGGGAGGAGACGGCCTCGACGATCTCCCAGTCGGAGCAGAAGTGCGTGTCGCCGGCGTCGGGGTCGCTGAAGCCGCTCGCGACCATGTGCACGTCGGCGGGGTGCACGAGCGCGCCCTCGGTGGCCGGCTCGTTGATGGTCGGCAGGCTGGGGGGTGCTGCCGATGCGGTCCCTGTCAGAGCGATGAGACTCGTCAGCACCGTCAGCCCCCCGGCCCAGCGCCGGCAGACGGTTCCCATCGGCCCACTCTAGCCGCAATTCCCCCGCGAGCGGGCGCCTGTTGCGCGGGAGGTGAAACGTCATACTCCCGCGCCATGTTCGAGAAGGTCCTGATCGCCAACCGCGGGGAGATCGCCATCCGCGTCGCCCGCGCCCTGCGCGAGATGAGCGTGGGCTCGGTGGCGGTCTACTCCGAGATCGAAAGGGACGCGCCCCACGTCCGCGAGGCGGACGAGGCCTACCTGCTCGGGCCGGCGACGCCGGCGGAGAGCTACCTGAACGTCGACAAGATCATCGACACCGCCCAGAAGGCGGGCGCGGAGGCGATCCACCCCGGTTACGGCTTCCTCGCCGAGAACGCCCCCTTCGCCGAGGCCTGCGAGCAGGCCTCGATCACCTTCGTCGGCCCGCCGCCGAAGGCGATCTTGGCGATGGGCTCGAAGACCGAGGCCCGCGCGATCATGCAGAAGGCGGGCGTGCCGATCGTCCCCGGCGCCACCGCGCCGGTTGAGAGCGTCGAGGAGGCGAAGGCGCAGGCCAAGGAGATCGGCTACCCGATCGCCTGCAAGGCCGCGGGTGGCGGCGGCGGCAAGGGCTTTCGGGTGGCGATGAAGGCGGGCGATCTGCAAGAGGCGTTCGAGGGCGCCGCCCGGGAGGGGGAGAAGTTCTTCAGCGACCCGACCGTCTACCTGGAGCGGTACCTGAAGGATCCGAGGCACGTCGAGGTGCAGGTGCTGGCCGACGCCAAGGGCAACGTCATCCACCTCGGCGAGCGCGACTGCTCGATCCAGCGCCGCCACCAGAAGCTGATCGAGGAGTCGCCGGGGCCGAGGGTGGACGATGAGATGCGTGAGCGGATCGGCCGCATCGCCAAGGAGGCGGCGAGGGCAGTCGACTACCGCTCGGCGGGCACGGTCGAGGGCCTGCAGGTCGGCGATGACTACTTCTTCCTGGAGATGAACACCCGGATCCAGGTCGAGCACTGCGTGACGGAGATGGTGACGGGGGTCGACATCATCCGCGAGCAGCTTCGGATCGCCGCGGGAGAGGAGATCTCCGTCTACCAGGAGGACGTCGGGCTTCGCGGCCATGCGATCGAGTGCCGCATCAACGCCGAAGCGGCGCACAAGAACTTCGCTCCCGCCCCCGGCCGGATCACGACCTATCGCGAGCCGGGGGGCCCAGGCGTGCGGGTGGACTCGGGGGTCGAGGCGGGTTCCGAGGTGAGCCCCATGTACGACCCGATGGTGGCCAAGCTGATCGTCTGGGACAGCGACCGCGAGCGAGCGACGGCGCGAATGCTGCGGGCTCTCGACGAGTACGAGATCGCCGGGCTGACGACGCTGATCCCCTTCCACAGGGCCATCCTCGCCACAGAGCAGTGGCGCGACGGCCAGACCTGCCGCGACCTGATCGAGGACCGCAAGTGGCTCAAGTCCCTCGACCCGGCGGCCGCCGAGCCCGGCGGCGAGCAGCCGGCCGCCACCCGTGGCAGCCCGGCCATCGCCCAAGCCGGCCCCGGAAGCGAAGCTGAGGAGCCGGCGCCCGATCGCGTCGAGCGCAGCTACCAGGTGGAGGTAGAAGGCAAGCTCTTCGACGTCCGCCTGATCGGCGAGGCGGCAGCAGCCGGCGGCGACACGAACGCGCTCAGGCGACCGCCCAAGCGCGAGCGCAAGCAGGGCGGCGGCGGCTCTTCGGCGGCCTCGGGAGACCTCGTCTCCCCCCTGCAGGGGACGGTGCTGAAGGTGGCCGTGGAGAAGGGCGCCGAGGTGTCCGAGGGCGACCTCATCTGCGTGATCGAGGCGATGAAGATGGAGAACGAGATCACGGCCCATCGCTCCGGCAAAGTGAGCGAGCTGGCGGCCGCCGAGGGCGCCTCGGTCTCATCGGGCGACCTGCTGGCGAAGATCGAGTGAACGGCCCCGCGCTCGAACCCGGCTCCTTCCGAGACCCCGACGGCCGCGTCGTGATCGCCGACGATGGCCGCGTCTTCCGAGCGCTGAGCGAGACCGGCCTGGAGGATTGGCGGGCGCTGGCCGAGTCCGAACTGCTCGAGGAGCTGACCGCCGAGGGGCTCCTGGTCGCCACCGAGCCCGCCGACGGCGAGCGCGGGCTCGAGGAGCTGCGATCGTTGCTGCCCGCGGAGCCGGCGATGGTGCTCCGCCACGAGCGCCTTTCCTTCGTCTCCTACCCCTACGAGTGGTCGTTCGCGATGCTGCGCGACGCCGCGCTGCTCCAACTCGACCTGATCCTGCGGGCGCTGGACGCCGGCCTCGCCCTCAAGGACGCGACGCCCTACAACGTTCAGTGGCGCGGGTCGCGACCCCTGTTCATCGACGTCAGCTCGTTCGAGCGGCTGCGCGAGGGCGAGCCCTGGGCCGGCTACCGTCAGTTCTGCGCCCTCTTCCTCTATCCCCTCATGCTCCAGGCCTATCGTGGCTTCGACTTCCAGCCGCTGCTCCGTGGCTCGCTCGACGGGATCTCGCCGGGCCAGGCGGCCGCCCTGCTGCGCGGCCGCGACGTCCTGCGCCGCGGCGTGCTCAGCCACGTTCGCCTGCACGCCCGGCTCGAGCGCGCCAACGAGGCCCGCACCGGCGCCGAGGTCAAGGGCGAGCTGAAGCGCGCCCGGTTCAACACCGAGGTGATCCGAGCGAACCTGCGCAAGCTGACCAAGCTCGTGCGCCGGCTCCGCTGGCGCCCGGGCGAGACGGTCTGGACGGCCTACCGGGAGCGAAACACCTACGCCGAGGGCGAGGCGGCGGCCAAGCAGGCGTTCGTGCGCGAGGCGGTCGGCACCCGCCACCGCGGCCTCGCCTGGGACCTCGGCTGCAACGACGGCGCCTTCTCCCGCATCGCCGCCGAGGGAAGCGACTTCGTGGTGGCAGTGGACTCCGACCACGCCACCGTCGACGGCCTCTACCGGGCGCTCGCCGCAGAGCGCGACGAGACGATCCTGCCGCTGGTCGGCAACCTCGTCGACCCCTCCCCCGGCCTCGGCTGGCGCGGGGCCGAGCGGCGGCCCCTGGAGGGGCGCGGCAGCCCCGATCTGGCGCTGGCGCTGGCGCTCGTCCACCACCTCTCGATCACGGGCAACGTGCCGCTGGCCGACCTCGTCGACTGGCTCGCCTCCCTGGGCGCCACGCTGGTAGTCGAGTTCCCCACCCGCCAGGACCCGATGGTGAAGCGGCTGCTCGCCGCCAAGCGCGAAGGACTGCACGCCGACTACGAGCTGGGGAACTTCGAGCGCCTGCTGGGCGAGCGCTTCGAGGTCGAGCGCCGCGAGGCGCTCGAGTCCGGGACCAGGGTCCTCTTCCTCGCACACCCGCGACGATGAGCACAGTGATCGCAGAGGCGCAACCGGTCCCGGCCGTCAGCCGCGAACTCCTGATCCGGTACCTGCACCTGGCGGTGCTCTGGTCCTTCGCCGTGGCCAAGCCGCTGTTCGACGTGCTCGAGCGCGACCCCGCCTTCTTCGTCGCCCGCGACAACACCGGCGCCGACATCGTCATCTTCGCGCTGGCGCTGACCATCCTGCCGCCGCTGCTGCTGGTGGCCATTGAGGCCGCGGTCAGCCGCTGGCGGGATCTGGCCCGGATCGTCCATCTCGTCTTCATCGGCCTGCTCGCCTCCGTGCTCGCCATCCAGCTGATCAAGGGCGTGCGCGAGGACCCCGCGATCCTGGTGCTGCTGGCGGCGCTCGCGGCGGGAGCCGGGTTCGCGCTGCTGTACGCGCACGGGCAGTTCCTGCCCTCGGTGCTGACCGTGCTCTCGCCCATCCCGCTCGTCTTCGTCGGTCTCTTCCTGTTCACGGGCTCGGTCTCCGCCCTGGTTAGCCCGGACCCCGTCCCGGATGAGTCGGCAAAGGCGGTCAAGTCGAAGGCGCCGATCGTGGAGGTCGTCTTCGACGAGTTCCCGGTGGCCTCGCTGCTCGACGCCAACGGCCGCATCGACGCCTCGCGCTACCCGGGCTTCGCCGAGCTCGCCGCGGGGTCGACCTGGTACCCGCGGGCGACCACGGTCGCCGCCTTCACCCACTTCGCGGTCCCGGCGATCCTCACCGGCCGTTCGCGACACACCTCTCCGCTGCCGACGGCGGCCAAGCACCCGTACAACCTCTTCACCGTCCTCGCCGGGCATCGCCAGATGAATGTGTACGAGTCCGTCACCCGACTCTGCCCCGAGAGCGAGTGCGGCGCCCCGCGCCGCGATCCGTTCTGGAAGCGGACCGATTCCCTCTGGACCGACCTGAGCGCGGTCGAGGGCGAGAAGGTCCTCCCTCCGGCGATGGCCGAGGGGCTGCCGCCGGTGGACCAGGGGTTCGGGCACTTCTTCGAGCTGGACGACCTCCCCGCGGACATCGCCGCGTTTCAAGACTTCCTCGCGGGGATGCACGCCGGTCGCCCGCCGCAGCTCAGCTTCTTCCACGCCCTGCTCCCTCACGTGCCCTGGCACCTGCTTCCCGACGGGCACGTCTATGCCGACACCCTGAACCAGTCCCGGTTCGAAGCCGGCGAGGCCGAGGGCTGGGACGCACCGCCCTCGCTGATCCGCCACTTCTGGGAGCGGCACCTGCTCCAGGTCGGCTACGCGGACCTCATGGTCCGCCAGATGATCGCCAGGCTGAAGCGGCTGGGGATCTGGAAGAAGGCGCTGGTCGTGGTCACCGCCGACCACGGCGGCGCCTTCTACAGCGGCGTGCCGCGAAGGGACGCGACCCCGGAGAACGCGGCGGCCATCCTGCGGACTCCCCTCTTCATCAAGGCGCCGGGACAGACGCGGGGGCGGATCTCCGAGCAGCCGATCTGCTCCAGCGACATCCTGCCGAAGGTGGGCGCGCTGCTGGGCGTCCGGCCTCGGGTCAAGCCGACCCCCTGCGACCGCAACCGCGCGGTGGTCTACAGCGTCGGCAAGTACGTGACGGTGCGCCGCAGCCGCATCGACCGGGAGTTCAGCGCGCTCCTGGCGCACCAGGCCAAGCTCTTCCCCCCTGGGCGGGGCTGGAAGTCGGTGTACGAGGCCGGCGACTCCAGGCACCTGATCGGCAGGAAGGTCGGCTCGCTGCCAGTCGGATCCGACCTGGGGGTGACGGCGGACTTCGGAGACGCCGGGGACGAACGCAGCTTCAGCCCCGACGAAGCGGAGACCGAGGTGCTGGTCAACGCGGGGCTCTCGGGACCGGTGCAGGCCGGAAAGCCGGTGGCGATCGCCGTCGGCAACCGGATCGAGGCGATCGGCGTCAGCTACGAGCTGGAGGGCGCCTACGGCGTGGCCGGGGTGCTGCCGCCGCGCTCGCTCAACCGGGGCAGGATCTCCCTCTACTGGGTCCAGACTGGCGCCACGCCGACGCTACGGCCGATCCCGGAGGCGGATTGAGCCGGGCCCAGGTCGCCGATTCAGCCGGCCTCGGCCCCAACTGCTAGCGTCTTCACGCTCGTCGGGCAGGGCGGGCAACTACAGAGAGGAATTTCGTGAGTCGAATCATCCTGGGGTACCTGGACCCCGGCAGCGGAAGCATGATCCTTCAGGCCATCCTCGGCGGTGTCGCCGGCTTCTTCGTGGCGCTGAAGATGTTCGGCCGCCGGATGCTCAGCTTCTTCACCTTCTGGAAGCGGGAGGACAAGGCCCCCCGGGACGCCAGCGCCGAGACCGACGGCTGAACCGGCGCGCGGGCGGCGCCGGTCACCCGCGCGCAGGTCGCGACGCTGCTACTTGGCGCCGAGCTTGGCGGCCGCGTCGCGGAGGTTCTTGACGGTGGCCGAGGGCGCCTTGCGCCCCTCGAGCTTCTCTCCGTGGCGGTTGACCCAGATCACCGGCACGTTCATCTTCAGCACGGGGGCGACGTCGGTGTCGTAGTTGCAGCCGATGTGGACCCAGCCCTTCTTGCCGCCCATGCGGCGCGCGCACTCCCTGAAGTGCGTGGGGTCCGGCTTGTAACTGCGCACCTGCTGCGCCGTGACCACCAGGTCGAGATCGGTTCGAAGGTGCTGGCGGGAGATGCCGAGCAGCTTGTCGTCCACGTTGGAGACGATGCCGATCTCGTAGCGGTCCCTGAGCCGGTCCATGGCGGCGTTGGCCTCGCGAAACGCCGGCCAGGAGCCGACGCTGTCGGGCAGGAACTGGGCCCGCGAGGGCTCGATGTCCCAGCCGATCTCGCCGGCGACCTTGACCACGGCTCGCCGCAGGACCTCGGCGTAGAGCTCGTAGGAGCCGCTCATGATCTGAGCCTGGACCTCGAAAAAGCGCTCGAGCAGGCCCCTCTCATCGAGCGTGAGCCCGTCACGCTCGGCCTGCTTGGCGAAGGCGTCGGTGATTCCCTTCTCCCAATCGATCAGGGTCCCGTAGCAATCCGTGGTCACCCACGTGACCTCTTTCAGCTTGGGCAGCGCCATGAGAGCGCGGCATTATCGCAATTGCCCAAGAAAGTGACGATTGCAACCAATCCAGGGTCCGGCGTCGCCTTGACCTCTCCCCGGCCAATGCCGCGTCGACCCCAGGCCACCGGATAGGCTCTCGCGGCTCTTGGACCTGCTCGAGTACCAGGGAAAGCAGCTCTTTGCCCGCCACGGTGTACCCGTGCCCGCGGGCAACCCGGCCGACACCGTCGACGCCGCGGTCGATGCCGCGGAGGCGGTCGGCTACCCGTGCGTGATCAAGGCCCAGGTGCTGATCGGAGGGCGCGGCAAGGCCGGCGGGATCAAGGTCGCCGAGTCCCCCGACGAGGCCCGCGAGCATGCGGAGGCGATTCTCGGCATGGACATCCGCGGGCCGCGCGGCGAGGGCCCCTTCCCCGTGCACCAGGTCTGGGTCGAGCGCGCCTCCGAGATCGACGCCGAGTACTACGCCTCGATCATCCTCGACCGCTCCGCCAAGAAGGTGCTGGTGATGCTCTCGACGATGGGCGGGATGAACGTCGAGGAGATCGCCGAGAAGGACCCGGACGCCCTTGTGCGGCTCCACGTCGAGCCCCACGAGCGGCTTCGTTGCCAAGCGGGCGGAGCTGCTGGCCAGCGGCGCCGGAGTCGACGAGGACGTCGGCGGCAAGGTCGCGGGGCTGCTGGTGAAGCTGTACGAGGCCTTCAACGCCTCCGATGCGACGCTGATCGAGGTCAACCCGCTGGTCGTCACCAAGGACCGCGACGTGATCGCCCTCGACTCCAAGGTGACGATCGACGACAGCGCCCTGTTCCGCCAGCCCGAGGTTGCCGAGGCCGCCGAAAGCTCGGTCGAGGACCCCCAGGAGCGGATGGCCAAGGAGAAGGGCCTCACCTACGTCAAGCTCGACGGCGACGTCGGCATCCTCGGCAACGGAGCCGGGCTCTGCATGTCGACGCTGGACGTCGTCGCCCAGGCCGGCGGCAAGCCGGCCAACTTCCTCGACGCCGGCGGCGGCTCCAAGGCGGAGGCGATCGTCGACGCGCTCGAGGTGATCAGCTCGGACGAGAAGGTGAACGCGATCCTTTTCAACATCTTCGGCGGCATCACCCGCTGCGACGAGGTCGCCAGGGGGATCATCGAGGCCTATCGCAGGTCGACCTGGACCTTCCCCTGGTGGTCAGGCTCGACGGCACCAACTCCGAGGAGGGACTGGGGCTGCTGGCCGATGCCGACCTGCCCAATTTCCACGTCGAGAAGACGATGCTCGGCGCAGCCGCCAAGGTGGTCGAGCTGGCCAAGGCGGAGGCAGGCTGATGTCGATCGTCGTCGGCAACGACACCCGGCTCGTCATATCGGGGTTGACCGGGCGGGAGGGCAGCTTCCACGGCCTGCGCAACCGCGACTACGGCACCGACCTGGTCGCCGGCGTCACGCCGAAGAAGGGCGGGCAGGACGTCGACGGCGTTCCCATCTTCGACACGATCGCCGAGGCGGTGCAGCAGAGGGGCGCCAACACCTCGATGATCTTCGTCCCGGCTCGCTTCGCGGCCGCGGCGATCGAGGAGGCGATCGACGCCGGCATCTCGACCGTGATCGCGATCACCGAGCACATCCCGGTCCACGACATGCTGCGGGTCTACTGGAAGGCCAGGGACGCCGGCGTGCGCCTGATCGGCCCCAACTGCCCGGGGGTGCTCTCGCCCGCCAAGGCCAACGTCGGCATCATCCCGGCCCAGTTCTTCGAGCAGGGCGCGATCGGCGTCGTCTCCAAGTCCGGCACCTTGACCTACCAGATCGGCAACGAGCTCAAGCAGGCCGGCCTGGGCAACTCCTCGATCGTCGGCATCGGCGGCGACCCGATAGTCGGCTCCGATTTCATCGACGTGCTGGAGCTGTACGAGAACGACCCCGAGACCGAGTTGATCGTGATGGTCGGCGAGATCGGTGGCGACGCCGAGGAGCGGGCCGCCGAGTACATCGCGGAGAAGGTGAGCAAGCCGGTGGTCGCCTACATCGCCGGCTTCACCGCCCCTCCCGGCAAGCAGATGGGCCACGCCGGCGCGATCATCTCGGGCTCCTCGGGGACCGCCGAGGCGAAGAAGAAGGCGCTCGAGGCCAAGGGCGTCCGCGTGGGCAAGAGCCCCACGGAGACCGCCCAGCTCGCCGCGGACACCCTCGGCGCCCGAGGATGAGCCTGCGCCCGGCGCCCGGGCGACCTGCGACCGCCGCCCTGGCGGCAACCTGCGTGGCCGCGGCGATCTGGCTGATCGCAGCCGCAACTCCCACCCGGGCCGACGCGGAGCGAAACCCGAGACCCACCGGCTACGCGTCGGTAACCAAGCCCGACGACCGCGTCGTGCTCGCCGGCGGGGCCGTGGTGTCGCGCGGCGAGGCCGTCAAGGACCTGATCGTGATCGGCGGCGACGTCAGCGTCTGAGGGAACCGTCCGGGGCGACCTGGTTGCGGGCGACGGCGACGTGATCATCGCCGCCTGGCGGGCCGGCGGAGCCGGCCCGGCGGCGGCCTCGCCCTAGCTCAACTCGCCTTGCGCTGCTGCGCCGCTCGGCGCAGGGCCGCCCGCCGACGCGCGGCCTGTTGGCGCCGCACCCACTGATCCGATCCGGGCCGCAGGTCGGGCCTCACCGCCGCCTGCGCCGGCTTGGCTTTGCGAGGCTTCGCAGCCGCGGCATTGCGCGGGTTGGCCGGCTTGCCCTTGCGAGGCTTGGGGGGGCCGGCTGCGCCGGGCGGCTTGGCTCTGGCGGAGGATGCCGCCTCGGCCGCCGCCATCGCCGCGGCCCGGAGCGCCTCCTCCTTGGTCAGGTAGACCGAGCAGCCGACGATTCTCGGGCCCTCGAACGACCACAGCGCCGCGTGCCGCTCCTCCACGGGCGCCGCGCCGTCCGCCGCCCTGCCGCCCTCCCTGTAGACCGCGACCACGCCCCCGTCGCCCGCGTCGATGAGCTCCTCGAACTCGAAGCCGTAGTCCCGCCAGCGATCTCGCCTGCCAATCATCGTCCGAAGCACGTCGTCATGGCCCCAGACCAACTCTCCGTCCGGCCGGGCCTGCCGCTCGTCCCAGCGCATCATCGGATCGGCCAGCGCCAGCAGGATCTCGTAGTCGCCGGCGCCGTAGGCCTGCATCGCGATCCGAACCAGCTCCATTTCCGTTCTCGACAAGCGCGCTCCCCTTGAAACCTCAATGAACGACGGACCGCGTGAATCCTAATCCCCGGCCACGACCCTCTCGAGCTCGGTCGGGTCGGCGAGGATATGGAAGCGGGTGACCCGCCCCCCGGCGAAGTGGATCACCCAGCCGAACTCCTGGTCGATGCTCACGCCGCTGGCGCGGCCTCGCATGTGGAGCATGCCCCTCGCCGCCGCCCGCTCGCCGACCATTCGCAGCTCGGTCAGCTCTGCGGACCACTCGTCGAACAGCTCATCGAGCTCGCGGAACCAATCCCTGACCCCCTCGTAGCCGACGAACGGCCGACCCCGAAACTCCGTCAACGGGCTCCAGATCTCAACGCCGGGCGCGAGCTCGCTCTCGCGCGGCTCGCGGTCTCCTTCGTTGAAGCGGAGAAAGAGCTCCTCGATCATCGTTACGCGCGGGTCCATCGGGTTTTTCTCCATGCTCACCGCCAAGTATCCTCGCCCAACCATGGCCGTCGAGACGATCAGCTTCGCGCGCGGCGCCCCCAGCGCAGACATTCTCCCCGCGGACGCGGTTCGCGAGGCGGCCGCGCGCACCCTGGAATCCGACTGGGCGCGTGCGCTCTCCTACGGCACCGGGCGCGGCCATCCAGGCCTCTGCGAGTGGATAGCCGCCCACCACGGCGTCGACACCGACCAGGTGATGATCTCCAACGGCTCGATGGAGATCGCGGCGCTGCTGTTTCGCCATCTGGTGGAAGCGGGCGACCGCGTGTTGGTCGAGCAGCCCTCCTACGACCGGACCCTGCTCCTGCTCGGCCGCGCCGGCGCAGAGCTGATCGGGGCGCCTCTGGAGGCCGACGGCGTCGATCTCGGCGCGGTCGAGGCCGCCAGCTCGACTCCGCTCAAGCTCGCCCACATCATCCCGAACTTCCACAACCCCGCCGGCTGCACCCTGGCGGCGGAGAAGCGCAGCCGTCTGGTCGAGCTCGCCGCCGAGCGGGACTTCATCCTCTTCGAGGATGACCCCTATCGACTGATCTCCTTCGAGGGGAAGGCGGGCGAGACGATGCTGGACCTGGACGAGGCCGGCAGGGTCCTGCACGCCTCCTCGTTCTCGAAGACGGTGGCCCCGGGGATCCGGGTGGGCTACCTGGTCGGCCCCGCCGAGGCAATCGCGGATCTCTCCAAGCGCGCGAGCGAGACCTACATCTCGCCCAACATGCTGGCCGAGTCGATCGTCTGGGAGCTGTGCAGCTCGGGCGAGCTCGAGCGCAACGTCGAGGCCGTCAACACGGCGCTGCGCGAGCGGCGCGACGCCCTGGTCGAGGCGCTCCGGGAGAGAATCCCCGAGGCGGAGTTCGTCGAGCCCGGGGGGGGCTACTTCCTCTGGCTCGACCTTGCCGAGGACGTCGACACCCCCTCGCTGCTGGAGGCCGCCAAGGGCGAGGGCGTCACCTTCGTCGCCGGTCCCGACTTCATGCTGGAGGGCGGGCGCAACAGCCTGCGCCTCTCCTTCGCCCCGGTGCCCGCCGCGCAGATCCCCGAGGGTGTCGAGCGAATCGCCCGCGCCCTCGAGCAGAGCCGCGCGGCCGCAGCCGCCTAACGCGCTACCTGCCGGACCAACCGCACGAGAGCGCGGTGGTCGCGCGCCCTAGATCTGCTCGCCGAGGATCTCCTCGATCCGGCGGTAGAGGCGCAGGTCATCTCCTCGGACGGGGTAGGGCTTGGTGCGGGCGGCCCGCTTGTGCTCGCGAACGGCGTCCAGCGCCTGGCGCCGACGGCGCTCAGCGATCTCTCGGGTCCGGTGTCCTCCATCGCGTGTCTCGATCATCATCTGCTCTTCTCCAATATTTCTTGACGGAGTTACTCAACTATACCCCAATAGTCAGGAGTCTGGCCGCCCTGTGTGAGCGGCGAGTAAAGATCCTGTGTCCGGCGATGCAGCAGCCTGGCGGCTGCTAGCGGCCGTAGCGGTCGCTGGAGAGCTCCAGTTGCTCGGGCAGCGGCGGGCGCGCCGGGGGCGACGGGTCGGCCTTGACCGAGACCGTCTCGGCGACGCCCTTGGAGACCGCGTGGCGCCCCTCCTCGGAGACGACCACGATCTCCTCGCCGTCGGCGCTCTCCACCTCTCCCTCGAGCTCGGGATGCAGTCCCGTCGCCTTCAGATAGTGCAGGAGCTCCTCGGCCTCGTTCTCGAAGCGCAGCACCCGGACCTTGGCGCCCGGCTCGACGTCGGCAAGCAGGACGCCCTCCTCGCGGGCGCCCTCGACGATCGGGTGGCCGTGCGGGCAGGTCTTGGCGTCGCCGATCGCCGCCTTCATGCGCTCCTCGAGCACCGGTGACATCGCGTGCTCCAGCCGCTCGGCCTCCTCGTGGACCTCGTCCCACGGGATGCCGAGCACGTCGGTGAGGAAGCGCTCGATCAGGCGGTGACGACGGACGATCGCCTCGGCCTCCGCGCGACCGCTGTCGGTGAAGGAAAGCGACTTATCGCTGGCGCGCTCGACGTAGCCATCGGACTCGAGGCGGCCGATCATCTCATGGACGGTCGGAGCCGAGAGCTGCATCGCGCGGGCGATGTTGGCACCCGTGATCGGCAGCCCGGCCTCCTCCAGCCAGAACATGATCTGGAGGTACTCCTCCTCGGCAACCGTGGCGTGATCCGATGACACTGGGCTCCTCTTGCTCGCTCGGACGATCTTAGTGACCGGCCCCGGGACGCCCGTGAGAGGATGGCGCCATGGAGATCGGGCGCCGCACCCGGGCGATCCTCAGCGGCGCGACCCGGGGGATTGGGCGGACCACGGCACGGGCGCTTGCCGCCCGCGGGGCGACGGTGGGGCTGCTGGCGCGCTCCGCCGGCGAGCTCGAGGCGCTGGCGGCCGAGCTGCCCGGTGCGGTGGCGCTGTCCGCCGACGTCGCCGACCGTTCGGCAACCGAGGCCGCGGTCTCAAGATTCGTCGACGACGCCGGCGGGCTCGAGCTGATCGTCGCCAACGCCGGCGTCGCCCACACCGGGCCCTTCCTCGAGGTCGAGCCCGACAGGGTCGAGGAGATGGTCCAGGTCAACTTCGTCGGCACCCTCAACCTGATCCGGGCCGGCCTGCCGACGATGCTCGACCGCGGCCGGGGTCACGTCGCGGTGGTGAGCTCGGGCGCCGCCCTTCGCAGCTTCCCCTGGACGGCGGTCTATGGCGCCACCAAGGCGGCGCAGAGAAGCTTCGCCGAGGCGCTCCGCCACGAGCTCTCGGGCAGCGGGGTGTCGGTCACCACCGTCTACCCGGGTGAGGTGCGAACGGCCCTGCACGCCCACGAGCGCGAGCGCATGCCCGACTGGTTTCGCCTCTCCGACGCGATTCCGCCCGAGGTCGTGGCCGAGGCGATCGTCGACGGGATCAGCCGCGACCGCCGCGAGGTCTACGTGCCGGCGCAGGTGCGCCTGCTGGGCCTCAACGGCCTGGCGCCGGGGCTCGTGGACCGGCTGCTGACACTGCTGCGCGGAGGAGCAGCGGCCCCCCGGCGCTACTAGGCGCCCGCTAGCGTCGAGACGATCGCCTCGTAGACGCCGTCCCCCATGCTGCCCTCGGTGACGGTGACGTTGGCGCGGCCGGCGATCGCCTCGCGCAAGCCGGCGTCGCGCTCGGGCCCGTTGGCTGGGACGAAGAAGCGCCCCACCACCTCCGCCACGGCGAGGTCCTCTACCGAGTCGCCGATCGCGATGCACGCCTCCGGCGCGTAGCCGCGCGCCCGCATGTGGAAGGCGACCGCCGCGGCCTTGCTCGCGGCCGAGGGCACCAGATGGTAAGCGTGGGCGCGCCCCTCGACGCCCTCCATGCCGAGCACGATCGCCCCGTTGTCGATCAGCCGCAGATAGGCGTGGCCCTCGCGCTCGAGGATCGAGTTCGCCTCCCCGACGTCGATCTTGCCGCGGAAGAGGTGCGAGTGCTGGCGGTCGGTGTGCCAGGGCGCGTGGTACTCGAGCCTGCCGGGGAAGGAGCCGAAGAGCAGCTCGGGCACGCCCCGGTCGAGCATCGTCTCGTAGGCGGTCAGGCCCTCGTCCGACTCGAGATCGCCGATCAAGACCGTGCGTTCGCCGTCGATCATCACCGCGCAGCCCGCCTCGTAGATATAGGAGGTCTGGCCGATCAGCTTGGCGTCCTCCAGCACCTGTGTCTCGCGACGGCCCGACTTGATCACCACCTCCGCACCGGCGCGGTGGCATGCCTCCAGGGCGCGAGCCTGGAGCATCGAGAAGTTCCCCTCGGCGTCGCGAAAGAGGGACCCTCCACGACCGAGCAGGGTGCCGTCGAGGTCTGTGTAGACGCAGTGGAGAGGGGACATTGGCGGCGGGCGCTACGGTAGCCGGAACGTGAGTGAGACCGCGCGTTGGCGCCTATCCGACCGTACGCTCGCCCTCGAGCAACCCCTCGGGGTCGGCATCGTCAACGTCACCGTCGACTCCTTCTACGAGGGCGCCCGCAGCGGCACGCCCGAGCAGGCCGTCGAGGACGGCAGGGCGCTGGCGCAGGCCGGCTTCGACCTGCTCGACGTGGGGGCGGTGCCCGCGCGCAGCGGCCCGCCGGTCGGACCGGCAGAGGAAGCGGCGAAACTCGTGCCGGCCGTCGGCGGGCTGGCCGAGGCGACCGATCTGCCCGTGTCCGCCGACACCTTCTCGGCCGAGGTTGCCCGGAAAGCGCTGGAGGCGGGAGCTGTGGCGATCAACGACATCTCCGGCGCCCGCGACCCGGCGCTGTTCGAGCTCGCCGCCGAGAGCGGCTGCGGCCTGGTCCTGATGCATGTCGAGGGACCCGCGCGCGAGGACCGCGATCCTTCCGGCTTCGCCGACCCCGTCGCCCGCCTGCTCGAGTGGTTCTCGGAGCGGATCGAGGCGGCTGGGGCGCTCGGCGTCACCGAGGCGCAGATCGCGCTCGACCCGGGACTCGACTTCGACCTGACCGTAGCCGACGACCTCGAGGTCCTGCGGCGACTGGGGGAGCTGCGAACGCTCGGGCGCCCGCTGTTCGTCTCGCTCTCGCGCAAGGACTTCCTCGGCGCCGTGCTGGCGGGCTCCTGGCAAGATCGCGCGCCTGCCCAGGAGCGTGAGTGGGCGACCGCTGGGGCCGCGGCGCTGGCGGTCGCCGAGGGCGCCGACCTGCTGCGGCTGCACGACGCCAGCGCCCTGCAGGCGATGCGGATCGCGGCTGCGATCGTCGGCCGGCGCCACCCCTCGGCGACGGGCGCTGCCGGGAGCGGCGGCCTCGAGGCGACGGGCGCGGGGCCCGGGCGTGGCTAGCCCCGCGGCGCTCGGCCGCGCCGGCGCCTGGGAGCCGGCGCTGGCGCCGGGGCGCGACGACGGCAGGCTGGTCGCCGAGGGCTCGCAGCCGGCCCACCCAGCGAAGCTGGCCGATCTCCCCCGGGGGCTCGATGCTCAGCTCGCCGCAGCGCTGAAGCGGTTCGGGATCGACTCGCTGTACTCCCATCAGGCGACCGCCTTTCAGACGGCCCAGCGGGCGCACCTGATCCTCACCAGCGGCACCGCCAGCGGCAAGTCGCTGTCCTTCAACCTGCCGGTGCTCGACGGCATCGCCGCCGACCCGGCGCGCCGAGCGCTCTACCTCTACCCCACCAAGGCGCTGGCCCAGGACCAGGCGCGGAAGCTCGCCGAGCTCGGCCCGCCGGGGCTGCGCCAGGCGATCTACGACGGCGACACACCGCGCGAGGAGCGGCCCTCGATCCGCCGCCGCGCCAACCTCGTCCTCACCAACCCCGACATGCTCCACGTCGGCGTCCTCCCACACCACAAGCGCTGGGGCGACTTCCTCGCCAACCTCGGCTGGGTGGTGGTCGACGAGGCCCATACCTACCGCGGCGTCTTCGGCTCCCACGTCGCCAACGTGCTGCGCCGCCTGCGCCGTGTCGCCCGCGTCTACGGGGCCGACCCCCGATTCGTGCTGACGTCGGCGACGATCGCCAACCCGCAGGAGCTGGCCGAGCGGCTCACCGGCCTCCCCTTCGAGCTGCTCGACGACGACGGCGCCCCCGCCGCCGGCCGCGAGATCGCGATCTGGAACCCGCCGGTGATCGAGCAGCGAACCCAGACGCGCCGCTCGGCCGTCTCGGAGGCCGCCGACCTGCTGGTCGAGCTGGTCACGCCGCGGGGTGCGGACGATCTGCTTCATGCGCTCGCGACGCGGGATCGAGCTGGTCAACCGCTTCGCCTCGATGCGGCTCGAGCGCGAGGGGCGCGGCGAGCTGGCCGAGCGGATCGCCCCCTACCGCGCCGGCTACACGCCCGCAGCAGCGCCGCCAGATCGAGTGCCGACCTCGCCAGCGGCGACCTGCTCGCGGTCGCCGCCACCGACGCGCTGGAGCTGGGCATCGACGTCGGCGAGCTGGACGCGGCGATCTGCGTCAACTTCCCCGGCACGGTGGCCAGCCTGCGCCAGATGTGGGGGCGCGCGGGGCGCCGCCGCCGCGGGCTCGCGGTCTACGTCGCCGGCGAGGACGCGCTGGACCAGTTCTTCTGCCGCCACCCCGACGAGTTCCTGGAGCGGCCGGTCGAGGCGGCGATCCTCGACCACGCCAACGAGCAGATCCAGATGCAGCACCTGCTCGCCGCCGCCTACGAGGGGCCGCTGGTGCCGCGAGGACACAGAGTTCTTCGGCGACGGCTGGGGCGAGGCGGCGGAGCGGCTGGTGACGATGGGCGAGCTGCGCCGCGGCCAGGGCGGGCGGTACCTGATGCGCCGCGGTGAGTACACGGCCAACCGAGTCTCGCTGCGCTCGGCCTCGGCCGACAGCCTGGCCGTGATCGACGCCCGCTCGGGCGAGATGATCGGCCAGGTCGAGGCCGAGCGCGCCTTCGACACCGTCCACCCCGGCGCCATCTACCTGCACCTGGGCCGCTCCTACGAGGTCGCCGAGCTCGACCTCGACGCCCAGCGGGCGATGGTCAAGCCCTTCGAGGGCGACTTCTACACCCAGACCGAAGAAGGAGACCGAGGTCTACATCGAGGAGGTCCGCACCACGCGAACGGCGCTCGGCGTCGAGCTCAGCTTCGGCGCGGTCGCCGTCTCCGAGCAGGTGATCGCCTTCCAGCGCAAGCGCCTCGGCGACAACAAGGTGATCGACACGGTCGGCCTCGACCTGCCCGAGCAGGACTTCGTCACCCAGGCGCTCTGGTACGTGCTCGACGAGCCGCATGTCCGCGAGCTTCCCCACCGAGGTCCTGCTCGGCGCGCTGCACGCCTCCGAGCACGGCCAGATCGCCGTGCTGCCGCTGATCGCGATGTGCGACCGCTGGGACATCGGCGGCCTCTCCACCAACATCCATTCGCAGACGGGAGCGCCGACGATCTTCATCTACGACGGCCACCCCGGCGGCGTCGGCATCACCCGCCGCGGCTACGAGCAGCTTCGAGCGCCTGGTCGCCGACGCCGACCGCCTGATCCGCGAGTGCCCCTGCGACGACGGCTGCCCCTCCTGCGTGCAGAGCCCCAAGTGCGGCAACCTCAACGAGCACCTGCACAAGGGCGGCGCGCTGGAGCTGATGGGCCAGATGCTCGCCGCCAAGGCCAAGGAGGGAAGGCGGCGGGATTCCGAAGGCGGCGGGCCGGTGACCAGGGTCGCGCACGTATCGGTGATCGGGACCTCGACTCCTGACGAGGAGGTCTACGAACTGGCGCGCGCGGTCGGCGCCCGGCTGGCGGAGGCCGGCGCGGTGGTCGTCTGCGGGGGGTTGACCGGAGTGATGGAGGCGGTGGCGCTCGGCGCCGGGGAGGCCGGCGGCACCACAATCGGCATCCTCCCCACCGCCGACCCCGCCGACGCCAACCCCCACGTCACCCACGCGATCGCGGCAGGCACCGGCCAGGCGCGAAACATCGCCGTGGTGGCCTCGGGAGACGCGGTGATAGCGATCGGCGGCGCCTGGGGGACGCTCTCGGAGATCGCCCTCGCCCGCCGCATGGACAAACCGGTGATCGCCCTCGGGAGCTGGGAGCTGCGCGCCCCCGACGGCGCGGATCCGGGGATCGCCCGCGCGGAGAACCCGGTCGCCGCGGTCGAGGCCGCGCTGCGCGCCATCGCCTGAACGACGAGGCCCCGGCCGCCCGGCGCGCCCCTCGCCGCAGCTGGACTCGGCCCCGACTCCCCACCGCCCGAACGCTAGCCTTCGCGAGGCGCGGCGAGGTAGCTCAGTTGGTAGAGCACACGACTGAAAATCGTGGTGTCGGCAGTTCGATTCTGCCCCTCGCCATCGCATAGGCAAGCGGAATGCGCCGTCCGAGAGGGCGGTACTGCGGTCGACGCTGTGCTAACCAGGCTAACTGGGACAAGCGGCGCGGACCAGCGGCGAGAGGTTCTGGAACTACTCGTCCGCGCCGGGAGCTGAGTCCTCAGGCGTCGTCGCCTTGTTGGACCCGATCACGTCTAGCGTGATTCCCGTAACCGCTGCTGTGGCGCACTGAGGGCAGCCGCCGCAGCATGCCGCTGCGTAGTCGGTGTACTTGCCCAAGAACGGAAGAACTTTGATCAGCCACAGCTTGAGCATGAATCCAGACTCTACGCGCTTATGCAGAGATTGCCCGCGCGTGGAACCCAAGGGTCCTCGGCTACAAAGCGCCGCGCCAGGCCCCACCGCGAGATACTGCGCGGGCGATGTCGCAGGAGAACGTCGAGATCGTTCGCGCCGCTATCGACGCGTACAACCGGGGCGACTGGGACGCGGCGCTGAAGGACGCACCTCCGGACTTCGAGTTCGACCTCTCGCGCGCCGTGGGTCCCCAGCACGGCGTGTGGGGGCGCGATCAGATGCAGCGGTTTTGGGCCGAGTTCGCTGAGAACTGGGAGTCCTCCCGGATCGAGCCACACGAGTTCATCGAAGGGGGTGAGCACGTTGTCGTGCCGTGGACGCTGCACGCGCTAGGACGCGATGGGATCGAGGTACAGGCTCGTGTGACCTGGACGTGCACGATCCGCGACGGTGTCATCGTGCGCGTCTGCATGTATCAGGAGCGGCAGGAGGCCCTCGAAGCCGCCGGGCTGCGGGAGTAGGCCAGCTCACCGGGTCCCCTGGGCGGCGGCCCAATCGGGCATGGAGCATGACCCTGCCTGGGACGGACCGGGCCAGGGGCCCGGCCCATCCCGAACCACTCAATGTGAGTGGCTGCTGGTCACCTGGAAGCAGGCGACGTCGTACTGCGAGACGGCGTCAGAGTTGCCGTTCGCCGCCGAGGGTGTTCCTTCACTGCCGGCGTAGTGTTTCTCCGCCTTCGCGAAGCCGTCCGGTGAAGAACCCGGCGGGCTCCGAGGTGGCTCCGAGACCGCCGCACTCGGCGTTCGGCTGGCCCGTGCCGCTGGGGTTCGGGGCGGCGACCGCCGGGCCCGCCGCGAATGCGGCGACGACCAGGGAGGCGATCGCGGCCACGATGAATCTGCGCATGTCAGCTCCTTCAAACGCGAGAGCACGAGCGCTCTCGGAAGAGCAGGATGCAAGCGAATCTGACTGAGAGGCGTGGCTAGCATCCAGCCGTAGTGGCCCACGAGCAGACGCTGCGAAGACGCTTTGCACGTAATCGGAGGGTTCGCAAGCTCCTCGCCGAGCTGGACCTTTCCAGGGAGGCACGGACTCCTCCGCAGCTCTTTGTGAGCTGCCGAGGTGAAGATCGGGAGTACGGGGAGAGGTTTCAGGCATTGGTCGCCCGCCGCTTCGGCGATAGATGGAGCCTGGTCACGGCAAGCACACGTGGCGAGGGGAAGGGCTGGCGCGACGAATGCGAGGACCTCATCAGAAGAGCCGAGGGAGTTGTCTGCCTGGTGGGTGACTCGATTGACAACAGCGTCGGAGTCCCCTGGGAGGCCAGCACGGCCTTGGCGCTCAACAAACCCGTTGTTGTGGTTTCGATCGCCGACCCGCCCCCTGAGCTCCCCGAAGCGATGCGGCGCGTTGGCCTCTCAGTCGCGATCGGCAACCTGGACGAAGGTGCCGCACAACTCGACAAGCTCCTACTCGAGGCCGCGCTGTTCAACAGGCCATCGGAAGACAGTACGGACAGCGACGCAGCACTCATCGAGCAATACAGACTCATTCTCGAGAGCTCGGAGTCGCTACAAACACGCCGACAGACTCTTCACACCTTCTTTCTGTCCATCAACTCCTTGTTTATCGGAGCGATTGGCCTTCTTGGCAGAGAGAGCCTGGGCCATGACCCCGGCTTGGCCTTGGTAATCGTCGGACTGGCGGCGTTCGGGTTCTTCCTGTGCGGGTCGTGGCGTCGCCAGATCAGGGCATACGGAAACGTGAACAGCAGCAAGTTCGACGTCATCCAACGGCTTGAGGCGCGGCTCCCGGCGGCGCCCTTTCTAGCCGAATGGACCGCCTTGGTTCAGCGAGACTTCCAGTCCTTCACGGAGGCTGAGAGTCGCATACCTACGGTGTTCAGGTGGATCTACGTTCTTGTCGCCCTGGGCGGAATCGCACTGTTCGCCGTAGGAATCGCATGATCGGGAGGCATTCAGGAGCTTGCCGGTGCGAGCTACGAGAAATTGGTTCGTCTCGCCCCTAAGGGAGGAAGCGTGGGCGAGCAAGCGGACTCAGCCTGCGCGTCGCGCAGGTGGGGCTGCCGCCGACTCACGCCAATCCCGAGCTATCCCGCGCCCGGGAACGTGCTCGTTTCGCGGAGCCTCGTGCGGTCGTAGCGAGAGACGAATCGGGCCACCTATCCGATCTTCCGGAGACGCACGGACTACGAGTGCCGTTCTCGTCCAAAGCAGCACTCCGCCGCAGCTTGGCAGCCTCAGAGAGTGACCTGCGGATTGACATCGGCCGCCAGCGACTCGATCTGGCGCACCTCGTCGCCAAGTGGCCAGAAATGCACCCGCCGGCACCCCGCCTTCGCGTAGCGGGACAGGAGCTCCACGCACTTCTCGGGCGAACCGACGCAGACCTGCCCGCGGAGTTCCGCCGCGTCGCGCTTCAGAAGCGGTGCGAGGACCTCGTTCAGCATTCTTTCCTCCTCTGACCGGCTCTCGGTCACCCAGGTCCACATCGAGACCAACGCATTCGGGAAGTCACCCATGGGCCTTCCTTGCGTCCCTAGCTCACGCCTGAGGAACTGCTTGGCAGCGTCAAACCGCTCGGGCGTAGTGTTGTACGCGGAGGCAAGCCAGCCGTCGCCGGCGCGCGCAACTCGGCGCAGACCTGCTTCCGAGCCCCAGCTCCCCACCCATAGGGGAATACCACCGGCTTGCCGCGGTGGCGGCGAGAGCCGAGATTGGGGTGCGGCGAAATACCTTCCAGGGTCCGTCCATGCGTCGCCCCGCAGCAGCGCCCTGAGCATTGCGATCGCCTCGTCGAGGCGTTTCCACCGGTCCTCGAAGGGCACCCCCAGCGCGTCATAGTCACGCCTTGAAGAGCCCGGTCCGACGCCGGCGACGACGCGCCCATCGGAGAGGACATCGAGTGCGGAGAGCGCTTTGGCGAGCGGAACCGGTCCGCGCAGGGCAGCCAACGAGAGTGTCGTCGCCAGGACCATGTCGCCTGAGCGCTCCACCATCGCGGCGAGGGCGGTGGGACCGTCAAGCCAAGGCGTCGAAAAGACGAAATGGTCATTCGCCGAGACCGCCGCAAACCCGCACTCCCGAGCGGCGTCCACGGCTCGCTCAAGGCGCTCCCATGACAGACCTTGGTCGCCGAAGTCCATCAATGGCAAGTGGACGCCGAAATCCATTCCGGGCCATAGCGTTGCAGTCTGGGGCCGAGCGGGGCCCAGGGTCACATCGCCGCCATCGGAAACGTAGCTAGACCTCGGGGTGCCCCTAGATCAGCCGCCCCCGGGGGACGAGTACAAGTGCGTTCTGCATTCCATGCGAAGCGCCGCTTTTCGTCCATGGCGGCAACGCGGCTAGCGATTAGACTGGCCGGGAAGCCGAACTCGAGGGGAGCGTCTCATGCTCGACAGGCTCCGCGGCCGGCTGACGTACGCCAATGTCATGGCGTCGGTGGCGGTCTTCATCGCTCTGGGCGGGAGCTCGTACGCCGCGGTGATGCTCACGAACAACAGCGTGAAGAGCAGACACATCGCCGCCGGCGCCGTCCGCGCGTCCGACGTGAGGCACCCCGCCTGGCGGACGGTGCCATTCCCGCCGGCCGGGCACTGGCAGCCGCGCGGCGATCCATACGCGCCACCGAGCTTCTACAAGGACGTCACCGGCACCGTGCACCTCCGGGGCGTCGTCACGACAGATTCAAATCTGGCTGGACTCTGCTTCAAGAATCAGTTCGTGACGGGTGCCGGCGTGGTGTTCGTTCTGCCGCCGGGCTTCCGTCCCTCCCACCAGGCCGACTTCCCGACGATGGTCGGGGGCAACCCGGGACAGGTGTCCGTCTTCTCGTCGGGTGTCGTCTGCCGGAGTCAGGACATCATGGGCGGCGGGTCGGCCTCCTTCGACGGAATCACCTTCCGAGCGGAGGGCTGAGCGTGGTGCGCGGCTAAGCGGGTACCCCGCTGCCGGGAACATTTCTGCACGACCTATGAGTTAGTGGTCTCTCGCCGCTACAGCTCGTCGCGCGAGCGGGAGCGTCGCCAAGAAACCGAATCACCGACAGCGATGGTCCCTGTGTCGTCTACCTGGCCCCCGGCTTGGGGTGGACTGCCCCATCGCTCGGTCGGGCAAAGCGATCCCAGGCGATCGCCTCAGACAAACTGGGAGATGCCGAAGAGGCGTCACGCTTCCGGACTAGGCGACCGGGTTGCTCGTTCCGCCCGCCGTGTGGACGGTGACCTGCTCGCCCGCTGCCGGGCGGGTCCCGAGCAAAATCACATTGCAGTCGACCGACAGGACTTGGGAAGCGGCCACCCTCACAGCTCCGAAGAAGACCTCGGTGGCGCCGCACGCGAAGCCGCTGCCGTTCACAACCATGTACTGGGCGTTCGAGGGACGGTTGAGTGAGGTGATGACCGGCACAACCTGAAGGCGGGCGCAACCGTGGCCCGCCACCCTGAGCCGCTGGTTGGGCGCCGCGCACGGCGGCACGGTCGCCCGCAGACGAGTCATTCCGGCGAGGACGGTGCCGGTCACCGGCAGCGTGCCGGTCTGACAGGTCCCTGTCGCATCGCGCTTGACGGTCTCGAACTCAAGGTTCTGACCTACGGCGAACTTCTCGCCGGTAGGCGTCCGGAGCGCTGGTGGGATGTCGACGGTGATCTGCTGCCCGACGTTGGCGGAGGGCGCGGCGGGGTCGGCTGGCGTTCCCCGCGTCGCCTGGTCGGTGACGGCCACCCCTGCGATAACGGTGACGCTGGCCGTGCCGGACCGGCTCGGGTCGAATGCCGAGCTCGCGCGGACGGTAACCGGGCCTGGCGGCATCGTGCAAGGGGCGCGGAAGGTGCCGTCCTGGGCCACAGACCCGTTAGCGCTGCCTCCGTCCACCGACCACGACACCGCGGTCTGGGTCGTGCCGGTGACCGTCGCTGTCAGCTTGATGGAGCGCTCGGTAGCCACCGACGGCGAGGGCGGCGAGATTGCGCATGCGAATGCGAGGACCGGCACGACGCCAGGGAGGTGGAGGATCCTGCGGCGGCGCGGGGCTGCGGCAGCGGCGAAGATAGTTTGGCCGTCCCATCCGACGCCGTCGATCTCGTTGAAGCCAGGCGCGAGCGGTACCGTGGCCGTGAACGGGTCGCCGGAAGCCACGACGAACTGCACGCCGCTTGTGTTCTGAACCCGCAAGGTCCCGGGAGTCGTCCCCTGGACGGTGACCTGCGGGGCATCCGCAACGAGGTTGGGACGGTAATCGAGGTCCGGCACGGAGTACGCGCCCGGCGCGATCGTCGCCGACGCCGAAGGCCTGCCGTCGATGCGAATGAGACCGCTCTGCGGATTTGCGAGCAGGCGCTGAAGCGGCGTGCGCGTGTCGGGGATCGTGACGACGGCACCGGCAAAGCGGGCGGCGCGTCCATCGGCGCCGCCTACCGCGAGCACCGCGCCTTCCAGCAGGCGCACGCCGTGCAGGAACACGCAGCCCCCCTCCCCGCCCCCGCCGCCGCCCCCGCAACCGGCGTGGAAGGGCGGAGCCGAGGGCGGCGTGCCGACGGCGAACGGAAAGGCTCCAGCCCCGCCGTCGCCGCCGTTCGCGGCGACGCGTCCACGGATCCGGATCTCCTCCCCGGCAGCGAGCGCAAACGCGCCGCCGCCCGCTCCGCCACCCCCGCCACCGCCACCGGTCTTGGTGATCACACTCAGCAGGCTGCCCTGTGCACTGCCGCCCCCGCCCCCGCCCCCGCTCCCGCCGCTGCCGGAGATGAACTCGGGAGCGAACAAAGCCGACGGAAGCCCCATCGGGGCTGGGGACCCGCTAACCCCGTCGCCGCCGACCCATGTGCTCGCGAGGCCGCCTCCGCCGCCTGCGCTCACCCTCAGCGCGCCCGCCGGGCGGGCCGGCGCGGTCCCGGGGGTCCCCGAGCTCCCGTCGCCTGGCATCCCCGGCCCGCTCCTCGGCCCGGTGCCGCCGTCACCGCCGGCGCCACCGCCGCCCGGAACCGCAGGCAACCCGGCCGCGGTTGAGCCGCCTGCGCCACCCTTTCCCCGCGCCGTAATCGCTTCGCCATCGGTGCCCGAAGAGCCCGAGCCTGTGATCACCTCCACGAGTCCGGCGGCCTCACCGGCAGCGCCGCCGACCACGATGGTCTCCATGGCGGTCAGCGTCACCGGCGGGGCGGTGTGCGCGACCCGTAGCGTCGCGCCGGGGGCGATGGTAACCCGGGAGAAAGTCCGCGATTGCGACCAAGTGACCGTGCCCTGCACGACGAGCTCGTCGTGCCCGAGGATGTCGAGCCTGCGTTCCGCCGAGCCAGCGGGCGTGGTGACCCGCAGCCGCACCGAGCGGATGCTGCCCTCTGCGAGGTCCGCCATGACGCCCGCCTTCAGCGTCACGCCCAGCTTCGTGCCGTCGGCCGTGACGTACACGGTTCGTGTCTCCACGCGCGCCTCGGTGCCGCCCGCCGGCCACTTGAGGACGCTGACCGTCGTCACCCCCGGGACGAAGTTCTTGCCCGTGACGAGCACCGCCGCGGTATCGCCCTCGTCCAGCGCCGACGGCGTCAGGCTGGTGATCGCAGGCAGGTAGGAGGGCGCCGTCGGCCCGGGCTCGTAGATCCCCCGGTAGTAGTCGTGGAGGCTCTGGAGCCTGATCTTCAGTGCCTCTTCACCGGGGATCACCTCGGCCAGGTCTGGCAGGTCCTTCCAAGGTTCGCGCCGGTCGTCGCGGAACTGAACCCTGACCTTCTCCCCTACCTCGAGCGGAAACGGGAGGGGAAGGGTGAGCTCGGCCGGCGCGCCCAGGGCGCCGGTCGAGCCATCGATGCGGGCCCCGCCGACCACGAGCTGGCCGCCGGGCGCGCCGCCGTCGAGCTTGGGCGGCGTGGTCTCGATGCCGATCAGGCTGAGCTTCTTCAGCGCGCCCTTGGGCAGCTGCAGCGCGCAGGCGTCGTCGTGGGAGCGGACGGTTCCGCCGAGGGGCCCAAGCGGCAGGGGTCCGCGGGCCGGCGGATGCGCAACCACGCGCACGCGGGCACTACCAACCGCATCCGGGTTCGATTTGCTTGCGGCCTTGATCGTCACGGCGCCGCGCGCCCCTCCGAGCGGCGGCGTGTACAGCCCCTCGGACGAGATCGTGCCAGGCTCGCCGCTGCGTGCCTGCGCCTTCCACTCCACGCTGCCGTCGGTGGTTCCGGTGACGACTGCGTTGAGCGCCAGAGGCACGCCCTCTGGGACCTGGATCTCATCCGGAACGATCTGAACCTGCGCCCGTGGCACCAGCTGCTCCCCGCTGAGCGCGGTGCCGGCTGGCCCAGTCGCGACGATACGGCCCGGCGCGTCGACTGACGGCATAAGGATCCGCACTGCGGCCCCGTCGGAGGCGAGAATTGGGGCGGACATACCCCCCACCTCTACCGCGAGGTGGTCCGGATCGAGCCCGTGACCGCGCACTACGACCTCGTCCCCGGCAGCCGCTTCTCGCGGCGCAAAGCTCTTGATCCGCGGCCCTTGTGCGCCGCCTCTGGAAACCAGTTCGACGACCGCCTCGAGCGTCTTGCTCTGGTTGCCGGAAGCGTCGAGAAGGGTGAGGCTCACGACGTACTCGCCGAGCTCGTCGCCTGCGCCGAAGCTGGCGAAGGTGACCCTCCCCTCAGCTCCCGCCGCAGCCGACGGCGGCGCCGTGGCTGTGGCCACCTCTGTGCCGTCGGGCCGGCGCGTGCGCATCCAGGCGGCTGCGAGCTCGTGGTCGCCTGGCTCTGCCGCCAGCACCAGCTGCCCGAATACGACGTCGTCGTCATGGGGTCGCGTAATGCGCCGCTCGGGGACCCGAAGCTTGAGCAGCGAGGGCGCCTCGCCTTCCCCGCCCGGCACCTCCAGCTCCGCGCTCGCCGGCTCGCCTCGAGTTCCGTCGGCCGCCACGAGGACGAGCGTGAGCTCGGAGGCGCCGGGGGGCAGCGCCCCAAGGTCGAGGCCGAGGCGCCCGGCGCCACGACGGCCCTCGACGCTGGCGAGCGTGGCAGGCACAAGCTCTCGCACCATGCCCAGCGGCGTATTCAGCGCAACCTCCAGCAGGGCATCCTTCGAGCCCTTCACGCTGAACCTGAAGTCCACCTCGAGCGGCTGCCGCTCTTCGAAACGCGGCACCACGAGCTTCTCGATCCGAGGCTTGGGGGCCATCCGCTCTCCGTCGTGTCCGACTGTGGCGCCGCCGCAAAAGCGCAGCAGCTGGCCTCAACCACGGCGATCGTATCGCGACGAAGACCCGCGCGTCAACGAACGACTTGGCCGACCTTTCGGGCGTCTGACGTCCCGGGCCGCGTTCGCCGACCGGCTCAAGAGAGCTAAGCGAGCAGCAGGCTCCTCCAGTCGCCTAAGGCCGTTCCCGGAAGTTGGCGGCTGACCCAGGAGGGCGAGGGGTTCGAGTTCTGAGACGAATGCCGCCGCGAGCTAGCCGAGAGCTTCGCTCGGCCCACCGCGAGATACTGCGCGGGCGATGTCGGAGGAGAACGTGGAGATCGTGCGGCGCGCATTCGAAGGGTGGTACCCGAACGCTTCCGAGACCTTTGCCCGTTTTCTCGACCCGGAGTTCGAGTACCGGATTACCTATGGTCCCGAGCGCGGCGCCTATTCCGGCTGGGAGACCACGGTCGCGGCCTTCGACCGATGGCAGGAGCCGTTCTCCAAGTACACCTGGAGGGCCTCCGACTTCATAGACGGGGGCGACGATTGCGTCATCGTTCCCTTCATCGAGCAAGGGCTGGGAAAGGCCAGCGGCGTCGAGATCGAGCAGCGGCCTGCGTTCGTCTGCGCTCTCCGAAACGGCAAGATCCTGAGCCTGACGGAGTTCCGCACGGAAGCCGAAGCCCTCGAAGCCGCCGGGCTGCGGGAGTCGCCAGACACCCCCGTCTAGAGGGGAGGAAGCGCCCGCTCCAGCCGAAACGCTACGGCTGGCTCGCCCGCGATTCCATCAGGGGCGCCTCACCGGCGAGGGGCACGGTCGGAAGCAGCTAGCCGCGCAGCGCCCGCAGCGCGTTCAGGATCACGGCCACGTCGATCCCCTCCTGAAGCAGCGCGCCCTCCACCGGCGCGATGAACCCCGCAGCCGCGAAGCCCATCGCGACGATGCTCAGCCCCATGCCGATCAGCACGCTCTCTCGCGCGATGCCCAGCGAGCGCTGGCCGATCCGGATCGCGTCCACGACGCGGTCCACCCGCTCCACCGTGATCACGGCGTCCGCGGTCTCGGAGGAGACCGTGGCCCCCGCGGTTCCCATGGCGATGCCGACGTCGGCGAGAGCGAGCGCCGGGGCGTCATTCACGCCGTCGCCGACCATCACGACCGGTGCCAGCCGCGGGTCCTCCCGCAGCGACCGCACCACGTCGAGCTTCTGCTCCGGCGACTGCTCGGCATAGACGCGATCGACGCCAACCTGTCTGCCAATCGCATCGGCGACCTTCGCCCGGTCGCCGGAGACGAGGGCGACGTGTTCGATGCCCGCCGCCCTCAGGTTCTCCGTCAGCCGGCCCGCGTCGGCTCGCAGGCGGTCGGCCATGATCACAGTCCCGGCGAGGCGGCCGTCAACACCGATCAGGATGCGCGCCCGCCCGGCCTCCGTCTCCAACTCGGACTTCTCCAGGTCGTCGTGGCCATCTACCCGGTATCCCCGCGACTGCAGCCAGGAAGGCGTGCCCACCGCCACCCGGTGCTCGTTGACGCGGCCGTCCACTCCCTGCCCCGGACTCTCGACCACATCCTCCGGCATGCTGAGGTGCAGCCCTCGTTCCTCGACGTAGTGGACCAGCGACTCGGCGAGGACGTGGGCCGAGAGCTGGTCGACCGAGGCCCCCAACACCAGCAGCTCGTCCTCGCCGAGGCCGTTGTGGGAGACCACCCGCTCCACCAGCGGCGTCCCCAGCGTCAGCGTCCCCGTCTTGTCGAGCAAGACCGAGCGGGCGTCGCCCAGTCGCTCGATCGCCCCGCCCCCCTTGACGACGATTCCCGACCGCGCCGCCCGCGAGATCCCGGAGACGAGCGCGATCGGCGCGGCGAGGATCAGCGGGCACGGGGTGGCTACGACCACCACGGCGAGTGCACGCACGGGGTCGCCGCTCAGCGCCCAGGCGAGGCCGGCGACCGCGATCGTGAAGGGAAGGAAGAAGCCGGCGTATCGGTCGGCGAGGCGCAGGAAGGGCGCCCGCTCCCTTTCAGCGGCCTCGACCACCCGGACCAGCGCTGCGTAGGCGCTCTCAGCCGCCGACCGTGTGGTCCGCATCTCGAAGGCGGCACCGGCGTTTGCCGTCCCGCTTCGGATTGCCCTGGCGCGCTCGTAGGTAACGGGGAGCGGTTCGCCGGTGAGCGTCGACTCGTCGAGCACCGCCTCTTCGCTGGAGACGACTCCGTCCACCGGAACGACTTCGCCGGCTCTGACGACGACGAGGTCACCGATCTCGAGCTCAGCCACCGGGACCTCCTCGAGAGCGCCGCCGCGCCTGCGGTGCGCGATCTTGGGAGCGCGCTCCACCAACAGCGTCAGCTCCCGGCGGGCCCGGCGCCCGGCCGCGGCTTCAAGCGCGTTTCCGCCGGAGAGCATGAGGGCGATCACGGCGCCGGCGAGATACTCGCCCAAGGCCAGGGCCCCGACCATCGCCAGCAGCGCGATGGAGTCCACGCCAACGTTGCCGCGCACGAGGTTGGCCAGCACCGACCAGCCGAGCGAGAGCAGCATCGCGGCCACCAGGGCCGCCCAGACCGCGTCTCCCGCGGCTGGGAGGTCGAGCAAATGGAGCAGCCCCCCGATGGCGATCGCGCCGAGGGCCCCGAGCGCGAGCAAGCCCGGGCCGGTTCCCACCAGGCGGTCACGTAGGCGCCTAGTCGTCCTCACCGCCTCGCGGCCGACATCGCTCAATCCGGCTCCACCGCCCTGGTGCCGCCTGTGGCGGCCTCCTCAGCCCCCGCCTCCGCCATCTGCGACGCCACTCCGAGCCTGGGGGTGCGCGCCCTGCGCGAGTGCCCGGGCAGCTGTGTGAGGTACAGAAGGCCGGCCAGGCCGGCGAGCGCGGAGAGGGTGCCCGCCAGGGCCAGGGTCCCTCGCGCGCCGATGGCGGCGACCAGGACGCCCCCCGCGGCGAAGGCGCCGAGCTCGGCCGCGTTGCGAATGCCGTTGTAGGCGGCGAAGGCGCGGCCGTGAAGCCGCTCGGGAGTGCGCTCATGGATCAGGGTGCGGAACATCACGTTCTTGACCCCATGCGCCAGCCCGCCGACGGCGGCGCCGGCGAGCAGAAATCCGTAGGCGAGCCAGAGCGTCGGCAGCGCCAGCCCCGAGCCCTGCACCGCCACCGCCGCAAGCCCGACGGAGGCGATCGCCCCGACCCTGACCCGGGGCGAGATCAGCAGCGCCCCCAGCATCATGCCGACGGTCCAGGTGGTCCCGAAGAGGCCGTACTCGAAACCGCCCTTGCCGAGCGTGCCGGTGATGAAGAAGAGCTCGCCGACCCAGACCGCCGACATGAACAGCAGCGAGACGAAGGCCACGACCATCACCAGCGCCAGCAGCCTGTCGGTGAACAGGTAGCGGACGCCCTCCATCGCACGCGGCGCCATTTCGCCCTCCGCGACCTGCGGCGGCCGGCGCACCCGAAGCGTGAGCGCCGCCACCGCGACTGCGCCGAAGGTGGCCGCGTCCACCAACATCGCCGCCTCCAGGCCGCCGATCGAGACCAGGGCTCCCCCGACGATCGGCCCGGCCGCGAATCCCACGTAGCGCGACGTCTCGACGTGCCCGTTGGCCTCCTGGACGCGGTCCTCACCTGCGAGCTTGGGCACCAGGGCGAACTCGGCGGGCTGCGCGACGGCGAAGACCGTGCCCAGCAGCGCGGTGAGCACGAGCAGCAGCGCGATCGACCCCGTGAAGGCGAGGGCCACCGACACCGCTACGCCGGCGCAGGAGGCCAGAGCCAGCAGCCGGGTGGTCTCGAAGCGATCGACCAGGAGGCCCGCGTGTCCGGCCACCGCTACCGAGGGGCCGAAGAGGCAGATCCAGAGCAGAGCAACAACCAGGCCTGACTCCGTCTGCTGTTGCACCTCGAGCCCGAGGGCGACGATCGCCACCCAGTCGCCCAGCGCCGAGAGTCCGACCGACCCCGCCACCAGGCGGAAGTCGCGATCGCGGAGCAGGCTCTCCCTGGGCCGCGCCATCCCTGCAAGTATCGCGCGCGGCGGAGGCTCCCCGCGCCCTGGCGGGGGCGAGTGCTGTCCGCCACCGGCTCTACCGTCAGGAACCCGATGGACGAGCCGACTCTTCTCGACAGTGGCAACGCAAACGGCAATGGCGCTGGGAACGGCGAGTTGCGCCACCTGACGGACGGCCAGGCGGTCGAGGGGGCCTTCGCGGTCCGCGAGCGGGACCTGCGGCAGAAGCGCAACGGCGAGGACTTCCTGCGGCTGATCCTCGCCGACCGCTCGGGGACCGTGCCCGCGATCGCCTGGGAGGCGGTCGCCGAGTGCTTCGAGGCGGCGGAGCCCGGCGGCGTCGTCATCGTGGCGGGCCGCTTCTCGGTCCACCAGCAGTTCGGCAAGCAGATCAGGATCGAGTCGATCCGGCCGGCCGAGTCCCACGAGTACGACCCCGAGGCCCTGGCCGAGGCGCCGGCGACGCCGGTCGACCGTCTCGAGCAGGACCTGCGCGACCTGGTCGCCACCGTCCAGCGCCCTGAGCTGCGCCGGCTGCTTGACAGCTTCTTCAGCCCTGAGGCCGAGGACTGGGCGCGCTTCCGCGCCGCGCCGGCGGCGAAGTACTACCACCAGGCCTACGCCGGCGGGCTGCTCGAGCACACCGTCTCGGTCGCCCAGGGCGTCAGCGCCACCGCGGCCCTGTTCCCCGGCATCGACCGCGACGTCGCCGTCACCGGGGCGCTGCTGCACGACATCGGCAAGACCGAGGCCTACAACGACGACCCGCTGGCGATCGACCTCACCGACGCCGGGCGGCTGCAGGCCGAGATCCCGCTCGGCTACTACAAGGTCCGCCGCCGGATCGAGGAGATCGAGGGCTTCGACCCCGAGCTGGCCCAGGCCGTCCTCCACATCGTCCTCTCCCACCACGGCCACCTCGAGCACGGCTCGCCGGTGGTCCCCTGCACACGCGAGGCCACCCTGGTCCACTCGATCGACAACCTCGGCGGCAAGCTCGGCAGCTTCGACCGCCTCGAGCGCGAGCTCGCCGACGGTGAGCGCTGGTCCCGCTTCGACCGCGGCATCGACGCCGCGGCTTTCTTCGGCCGCGCGGCGTAGGGCGTCGGGACCCTACTCCGCGAGCCCGGCCGCTTCGAGCGCCTCCGCTTTCGACTGGTAGAGCTTCATCGCGTCGCCTTACCGCGCTGGATCGTCCAGAGCTGAGCACCGGTCGCGTCGACCTCCGGGCCGCTGCCGCGACCCCGCGCCTCGAGGTGGTTGACGGCGATCAGCCGCTGATCGTCGACCTCGATGATCTCCTCGGCGTTCCAGCGCAGCTCGTCCCACGCGTCGATGAATGTCTCCCAGAAGGATCGGATCTCGACGTGACCGCGGTAGACGCCGCTGTACGGGCCCGCCGAGTTCGACATGTCGAGCTCGGCGTCTGGGTGCGTATCCGCGAAGAAGCCGTCGAGGTCGCGCCGATTGACGCAGTCGAAGACGCGCGCAACGAATCCACGTTCTCCCTCGGCATCGGCCGAAGTATCGCCGCTGCGCGCGGGAGTGCCTTTGGAGACTCGTCCAGGCAGCGCAGGTCCCGCCTCGCAAATTGCGCAATTCAGCGCCGGGGGCCGGCGGGGCATTCACCGGCCCCTCACTATGCTGCGGAGCCAGTGGCGAAGGACACCGAGAAGCTGATCAGACAGCTCTCGCTGATCTCCTTCCTCATGGCCCAGGGGAGGCCGGTCTCGGCGCTCGAGATCAAACGTGAGGTGGAGGGATACAGCGACATGAATGACGACGCCTTCGCGCGGCGCTTCTACGCCGACCGGGCCGAGCTGGAGAGCCTCGGGATCACCCTGCAGGTGGAGAAGCCCGGCGAGAGCATGGCCGGCTACGAGGCCGAGCTCTACTCGCTGCCGCCGGAGAACTACTACCTGCCGGAGATCCGCTTCTCGGACGACGAGCTGGCGGCGCTGCGCACGGCGCTGCACCTGCTCGACGGGGAGTTCGCCTACGCGGAGCCGCTGCGGCTGGCGCTGCAACAGGTCTCCTGGGGGCGGCCGAGCCCGCTGACCGCGCCCGAGGAGTCGTCGGTTGAGGTGCGGATGACCGCCAAGGCCGACGGCGCCGAGCTCTCCGGGCGGCTGTCGAAGATCGAGACGGCGATCTCACGCCGCAAGACAATCGACTTCACCTACTACACGATCGAGCGCGACCACGAGGAGAAGCGCCGCGTCGACCCCTACCACCTGGTCTACCGCGGCGGGCAGTTCTATCTGATCGGGCACTCGCACGAGCGCGAGGCGGTGCGGGTCTTCCGGCTCTCGCGAATCCGGGGCAAGGTCTCCTACGCCTCCAAGGCCGAGCACGACTTCGCGCCGCCGGAGGACTTCGACCGCCGCGACTACGCCAGCCGCGCCGAGTGGCAGCTCGGCGAGATCCAGGGGACCGCCAAGGTCTTCCTCCGTGACCGGATCGCGTGGCTGGTGGAGCGCGACTTCGGCTCCTACGGCGAAATGCGCCCCGCCCGCAAGAGCGACGGAGCGCCGGGCAAGGGGCAGGTGTTCGAGACCGAGTACGCATCGAGCATGCAGCTCGTCGCCTGGGTGTTGCACTGGCGCCAGAACGCCACCGTGCTCGAGCCGCCTGAGCTTGCGGACGAGGTCGCCGAGCGGCTGGGGCTGATGCGCGAGCGCCACTCGGGCGAGTTTGAGCTGGCCCGTGCGTCGCGACGCCGCGCCGCCCCGGCCGGCCGCGGCTCGCGGGGCAACGGGCGCTCGGAGTCGGCGATCCGCCCGGAGCGCTTCGCCCGACTGGTCACCCTCGCCGGGATGCTGATCGAGTCGGCCAAGGAGGACCGCAGGCTGCCTGTCGCCGAGGTCAAGGACCGCCTGCACCTGACCGACGACGAGCTGCAGGGCGACATCGAGCTGCTCAACGTCGTCAACTTCGGCGGCGGCACCTACGTCCTCTACGCGGAGCTCCAGGGCGACGAGATCGAGGTCGACTCCGAACCCTATGGCGACAACTTCGCTCGCCCGGCCCGGCTGCTGCCGCTGGAGGCGAAGGCGCTGGTGGCGGCGATCGACCTCTTCGGCGACCACCTGCCGCAGAGCGGGCTGGTGACCGCCCGCCAGAAGATCACCGAGGCGCTCGGCCACGACCCTTCGGAGGAGGGTCTGGAGATCGCGGCCTCGGGGGGCGACGACTCCGACACGGCGCGAATCGTGAATGAGGCGATCGCCGCAGGGCGCGTTCTCGCCATCCACTACTACAAGGAGAACGAGGACGAGTTCACCAAGCGGGAGATCGAGCCCTGTCGACTCGCCAACGGGGCCGAGGGCTGGTACGTCGCCTCCTGGGACCGCCGCCGCGAGGACGTTCGCCACTTCCGCTTGGACCGGATCAAGGAGGCGAGCATCACGGACGAGTCCTTCGAGCCACGCGCCGAGGTGGAGGAGCTGGCGGCGATGGAGGGCTGGCTGGCCGGCGGCGAGGTGCCCGCGGCGGACGTGGCGCGGATCTGGGTCTCACCGGAGCGCGCGCGCTGGATGCGAGAGGAGCACGCGGTCGCCGGTGAGCTCACCGACGGCGCGATCGTGATCGAGGTCCCCTACGGCAGCGTCGACTGGCTGCTGCGCGAGGTCCTCAAGGGCGCCGGCGAGCTGGTCGTGCTCGAGCCCGCCGAGGCGCGCGAGACCATCGCCGCCGAGCTGGACTCCGAGGTGGGCGCCCCCGCCACCGCTCGCGCCGCCTGAGAGCGCGGGACTTGGACGTCGAGAGGATCGTTGCCCCCAACCCGGGGCCGATGACGCTCGAGGGGACCAACACCTATGTCGTCGGGCGGGAGCCGGCGGTCGTCATCGACCCGGGGCCCGCCGACAGCGACCACATCGAGGCGGTGCGCGCGGCCACCGCCGAGCGCGGCGGCCTCGGTGTCGTGCTGCTCACCCACTCGCACGAAGACCACTCGGCCGGAGTGGAGCCGCTGGGGGTGGAGCCGACGGTGCCCCGCGACCAGGAGTCGGTCGCCGGCCTGCTGGCGATCGCCACACCCGGGCACGCGGCCGACCATTTCTGCTTCCTGCTCCCAGCGTCAGGCGCCGCCTCCTCAGCTTCGCGTCCGGGGGCGGCATCAGGCGCCGCCTCCTCAGCTTCGCGTCCGGGGGCGGCTGGCGGGGTGCTCTTCTCGGGTGACCTGATCCTGGGCCAGGGCTCGAGCATCGTCGGGCCGCGCGATTTCGGCGGCTCGCTGCGCGACTACATGAACTCGCTGGAACGGCTGCGCGAGCACGAGATCGAGCTGATCCTGCCCGGCCACGGCCCGCAGATCGACGATCCCGGCGCCAAGATCGACGAGTACGTCGAGCACCGCCTGATGCGCGAGCGACGACTGATCGCGGCGCTCGCTCGGGGCGAGCGATCGCGAGCCCGGCTGCTGGCGGAGGTCTGGGACGACGTGCCCGAGCCGCTGCGCCCCGCCGCCGAGGTGGCGATGCGAGCACACCTGGAGAAGCTCGGGGACGAGGGTCGCATGCCCGCGGATCTGACCGCCTGAGGCCGTCACCGGCGGAGGACTTCCGCTGGTATCAACCACTCATGGAATCCGCGACCAGCGAGGCTCGCGCGCCCATGACGTTGAAGCGGCGGCTGGTCGGCTCCCGGCCACCGGCCGAGGACATCGCCTGGCTCGGCCTGGTCGCCGCCGCCGTGATCACCGTCGTCGCCTTCGCCTGGCTGGCGCAGCCCCTGTCCGGCGCCTTCCCCGCCCCGCGGAATCAGTTCTTCGCTGAGTGGCGATTCATCCAGCGGCCCGAGCCGCTCGAGGACACGCGGTTCCTGATCGCGGCGGCCATGCCGATCCTGCTCGCGGCGGTGACCCTGGCCGTCGGATCGGGGCGACCGGGGTCGGCGCGCCTCGACATTCCGGTGATCGGGATCCAGCTCGCCGTCCTGGTCGCGGTTGCGGTCGCGGTCGCGAACCAGGTGAGGACGGTCCCGCAGATACCCGTCGATTACTTCCAGCCGCTGCTGCTCTCGGTTCCCGTGCTCGCGGGGGGGATCGCGATCGGATTGGCGCTGACCGTGGTCGCGCTCAGCTGGGACCGGGTGCGCGCCCGCAGCGAGCCGCTCCGCCGCGCGATATCCGGGGTCAGGGGCAGATCGGTGCTGTGCATCGCCCTCGTGGTGCTGTTCACGGCGCTCTGGCTGCTGCCCGGCGTGTTCACCGATGCCAACGTCGCCGAGAGCGGCTTCATCCCCGGCGGGCACATCCCGGTGCAGGCCGAGGACTACTTCGCCGTCGTCAACGGGCGCACACCCCTCGCCGACTACATCCCGATCTACAGCTCCCTCCTGCCGCTGGCGCTCTCCCCTGTCCTCTCCGCCCTCGACTCCTCGATAACCGCCTTCTCGGTGCTCATGTGCGCGCTTTCGGTGGCGGCGCTTACCGCCGTCTACGGAGCCTTCCTCGAAGTGACGCGCAGGCGCTGGGCCTCGCTCGCCCTCTATCTCCCCTTCGTGGCGCTCAGCCTCTTCCCCTGGACCGACAACGGGCCGCACCGCGAGTTCATCGGCAACTACTACGCGCTGATGCCGAACCGCTACCTGGGTCCACTGGTGGTCGCCTGGCTGCTCGCGCGTCACTTCCGGCGAGGATCACCGCGTATCGGCTTGCTCTTCTTCGTCGGGGGCCTGACGGTCCTCAACAACTTCGAGTTCGGCGCGCCCTGCCTGGCGGCGCTCGCGGTCGCCGTGGCGGTGGGCATCGAGCGAGAGGGCCAGCTGTGGCCGCGGATCCGCCGGCAGGCGGCTGAGGCGACGGTGGGTTTGGCGGCGGCGGTCGCGCTCGTTAGCGTGGTGATCCTGGTCAGAGCCGGAGCGCTGCCGGATCCGAAGCTGCTCGTCTACTGGACCCGGATCTTCGCCCGGGAGGGCTACGGGCTGCTGCCGATGCCGGAGCTCGGCCTGCACTGGGCCCTCTACGCCACCTACACCGGCGCGATCCTGACCGCGGCCGTGCGCTGTGTCAACCGCGCTCCGGATCGCACCCTGACGGCGATGCTGGCGTTCTCCGGTGTATTCGGGATGGCTTTGGGCCAGTACTTCGCCGGCAGGTCGGTGGCCTTCCAGCTGCTGTCCCTGTTCCCAGCGTGGGGGCTGGCGATGGGCCTGCTCGCGTGGACGACCGCGACCGGTCTGCACGCCGCCGGCCAAGACGGCCGCCGGCTGCGACGGCTGCTGCTGCCGGCCTTTGCGTCCCTCGCCGGACTCGGCGTGATGGTGGCGGCGATCGCAAAGGTGCCATCGCCGGTCTCCCAGATCGAACGCGTCTCCGACTCGGGGGCGCATGTCTTCGACCTCACCGCGGAACAGAGATTCGTGCAGCGGAACTCCCACCCGGGAGAGAAGGTCCTGCTGATCGCAACCCCGCTTGACCATCGGGTGGCCGAGCGCGCGGGCGTGGTCAACACCTCACCGGTCAACGGCGTCTTCTCGCTGCTCTCCCCGTCCGAGGTGCTGCGCTCGATCGATTCGCTCGAGAGCGAGGGCGGTGAGCGCGCCTTCATCCGCCCGGCCTACGTCTACGTCACTCTTCCCGAGGTGGGCGACCTGCTTCGCATGCGCGGCTACCGCCGTACACGTGTGGATCCCCTGACCGGAATCCAGCAATGGGACCGACGTTGAGGGCGCCATGGCGAATGGCTGCGCTGGCCGCGGGGGCCCTCGGCGGGCTGGGCGCTACCACCGTCTGGGGCACCTGGTGGCAGCTCTTTCGCCGGCCACTACCCAGGACAAAGGGGGAGCTGAAGCTCGCCGGCCTCGAGTCCGAGCTCGAGATCAGCCGCGACCGCTGGGGGATGCCGCGGGTGGTCGCCTCGACGCCGCACGACCTCTGGTACGGACAGGGCTTCTGTCACGGGCAGGACCGCCTCTGGCAGTGCGAGATCCAGCGCCGGGTCGCCTCGGGGCGGCTGGCGGAGATCGCCGGCGCCGAGGCGCTGCGCCTGGACCGCCTGATGCGCACCCTCGGCCTGCGCCGCACCGCCCTGCGCGAGGAGGGCGAGCTGGAGCCGGGGCTTCGGGGCCTGCTCGAGGCCTACTGCGCCGGCGTCAACCAGGCCGCCGAGACGCTGCCGGCGCGGCCGGCCGAGTTCCAGCTGCTGCGCCTCGAGTTCGAGCCGTGGCGCGTCGCCGACATGCTCGCCGGCGGCAAGCTGCTGGCCTTCGGTCTCTCCACCAACTGGGAGCGCGAGCTGCTGCGCGCCGACCTGGTCCGCGAGCTGGGCGAGGAGCTGGCCGCGAAGATCGACCCTCGCTATCCGACCGGCAACCCGATCGTGCTGCGTCCCGGCGAGGGCTACGAGGGCGATGGCCTGGCCCTGGCCGAGCAGATCGGCCGCGTCCGGGAGCAGGCGGGGCTGGCGGCCGGCGCGAGCGGCTCCAACAACTGGGCTATCGCCCCTTCTCGCTCGGCCACCGGCGGGCCGCTGCTGGCCGGCGACCCGCACCTGCCGAGCGGCATGCCCGGCGTCTGGTACGAGATCGCGCTCGAGATGAACGGCCGCTTCTGCCGGGGCGCCTCGCTGCCCGGGATGCCCGGGATCTCGCTGGGCCAGAACAACGACGTCGCCTGGGCCTTCACCAACGTGATGGCCGACGTCGAGGACCTCTTCATCGAGCGGATCAAGGGCGACGCCTACGAGTTCGACGGGGCGCTGCGCCCGCTGGAGCTGGTGGAGGAGGAGATCCGGGTGAAGGGGCGCGACGCCCCGGTCCGCCACACGGTGCGCCTCACCCACCACGGACCGATCGTCAACGAGGCGCTGGGCGCCGACGACGACCAACCGCTGGCGCTGCGCTTCGCGGCGCTCGACTACCCGTCGATCACCCCGGCCCACACCGGCATCCTCGAGCCGTCGAGCGGCGCCGAGCTGGTCGAGCTGCTGGCCGACCTGACCACGCCGGTCTCCAACCTGGTCTGGGCCGACCGCCATGGCGGCATCGGCTACAAGATGGTCGGCCGTGTGCCGATGCGGCGCGGCGGCTGCCCCGACCTGCCCAAGCCCGGCTGGACCGGGGAGTTCGAGTGGGAGGGGACGATCCCGTACGAGAAGCTGCCCCAGCTCACCGACCCCAAGACCGGCCACCTGGTCACCGCCAACAATCGGGTCGCCGACTCCTCCTACCCGCACCACATCACCAGCGACTGGCTCGACGGCTACCGCGCGCAGCGGATCGAGGACCTTCTGGGCGCCTCCGATAAGCACGACCTCGACGACTTCGCCCGCATGCAGATGGACCTGTACTCGATCCCGGGCGTCGAGGTGGCGCGCCGCCTGGCGCGGCTGAGCCCGCCCGGCCAGCGGGAGACGAGGGCGATCGAGCTGTTGCGGAGCTGGGATGGCAACCTGGCGGCGGACTCGATCGGGGCGACCATCTACCAGAGCTTCCTCTTGCGGCTGGCGCGGGAGTTCACGCGGGCGGCGATCGGCGACCGCGACCTCGCCGAGCGCTACCTCGACCGCGCCGACAACGGCTTCATCGCCCACGTCACCTCCCCCTGGCGCTGGCATTCCCACCTGATGGCGCTGTGGGAGGAGGGCGACGAGGCGCTGATCGGGCGGCCCTGGGAGGAGCTCGCGCTGGAATCGCTGCGCGGCGCCCTCGATGACCTCGGCGGACGCTTCGGCTCCAACCCGGAGGGATGGGCCTGGGGCCACGTGCACGAGCTTCGCTTTCCGCACGCGCTCGGGGGCGCCCACCCCTGCTCGACCGGATCTTCAACCGCACCCTGCACCCCGGCGGCGCCCAGGAGAGCATCGCCCAGATCGCCTACGACCCCAACGACCCCTACGAGGCGATCTGGGCCCCGAGCTGGCGCATGGTCGCCGATCCGATCCGGCCTGAGCGCTCGCGCTGGCAGGCCTTCACGGGCCAGTCCGGCCATGCCTGGAGCGAGCACTACGACGACCTGCAGCCGCGCTGGATGGCGGGGCAGACCCAGCTGATGGCCGGCGAGGGGCCGTGGCGGACGCTGAGGCTCGTGCCGGCCGGCGATGTCTAGGCGCAATCAGATCGTCATGAGCGAAGCCGAGCAGCTCGAGCTGCTCGAATCCGAGCGCGTCGTGATCGTCAGCAGCAATGGGGCCCGCGGCTGGCCGCACTCGATGCCGCTCTGGTACGTGCCGCGCGATGGCGAGATCTGGATCTGGACCTACGCGAAGTCGCAGAAGGTCCGCAACCTCGAGCGCGACCCCCGCGCCACGCTGCTGGTCGAGACCGGGACCGAGTACGTCGAGCTGCGCGGCGTCATGATCGAGGCCGAGGCCGAGCTGATCCGCGATGTCGAGCGAGTGGTCGACTTCGCCAAGGAGCTGACCGTGCGCTACAGCGAGGGAATCGACTCCGTCGAGGGCGACGCCGCCGCGGCGCTCGAGGCACAGGCGCCCAAGCGGGTCGCGATCCGCTTCCGGGCGAAGCGGGTGGCGAGCTGGGACCACGCCAAGCTGGGCGGCGTCTACTGACGATCCACCCCGCTCGCGCCCCTCGAGCCCAGGCGACGAACACCCCGCGAGCCCGGCTGGTTGGCTGCAGCCGGACAAGGGTCCCTACACGGAATCGGGTAGTTCGCTAGAACTGGGTAGACGGCCGCAAGGATGTCGGCCCCAACCGAGGACAAAGGGGAATCCATTTGAGAGCGAAGCACCCGATCGCGATCGCCCTGGCGGCGTGCCTGCTGCTGTCACTGGCCCTGGCGCCCGTCAGCGCCCACGGCGCCACCCTGACCCGCAAGAACAGCACCTTGCGCTACATCGCCAAGGCCGGCGAGGTCAACGACATCGACATCTCGAAGAGCTTCTTCTTCGTCACGGTGATCCGCTTCCACGACGACGGGGCCGCGATCGCTACGGATGATCCCGCCACCTGCAACGTCGTCAACGGCGACGGCCTCTGCGAGATCGCCGGGGTGACCAAGATCTACGTCAACGTCAAGGACCGCAACGACACGGTCAACGTCAACGCCTCGCGCGACGAAGAGCTGTTCCTCCCGGTCGACATCCGCACCACGCTGATCGGCGGCCGCGGCATCGACATCCTCTTTGGTGGCAAGGGCCGTGACAAGATCAAGGGCAACTCCGGGCGCGACACGCTGCGCGGCCGGCGCGGGGTCGACCGGCTCAAGGGCGGGCGCGGATCCGACCAGCTCTACGCGCTCGACGGCGTGGCGGACAAGCGGATCGCCTGCGGCGGAGGCAAGCGAGACCAGGTCAAGTTCGACCATCGCCTGGACCCCAGGCCGCAGAAGTGCGAGCTGGGCGCCGGCTGACCCTGAACCCACAGCGCAATGCAGTCGCGGCGGCGAATCCCGCCAAACCGGCAACGGGGTGCCCGGCCCGCCGCGTTGACACGGGGTAGCCTGCGGCGAGATGCAGGAGTTGAAGGGGCTGATCCTCTCGGGCGGCGCGGGCACGCGGCTGCGGCCGATCACGCATACCTCGGCCAAGCAGCTGGTGCCCGTGGCCAACAAGCCCGTGCTCTTCTACGGCATCGAGGCCCTGGTGGAGGCCGGCATCCGGGAGATCGGGATCATCGTCGCACCAGCGACCGGCGACGAGATCCGCGCCGCCGTCGGCGAGGGCGAGCGCTTCGGCGCCTCGGTCACCTACATCGAGCAGGCCGAGCCGCTCGGCCTCGCGCACGCCCTGCTCACCGCGGAGGAGTTCCTCGACTCCTCCGCCTTCGTCATGTACCTGGGCGACAACCTCCTTCGCGACGGCATCGCCGACCTGGTCAAGGCCTTCCGAGAGTCCGAGCCGGACGCTCTTATCCTGCTGACCAAGGTCGACGATCCCGAGGCCTACGGCGTCGCCGAGTTGGAGGGAGAGCGGGTCGTGCGCCTGGTGGAGAAGCCCACCAACCCGCCCAGCGACCTGGCGCTGGTAGGCGTCTACATGTTCGAGCCCTCGATCTTCGACGCCGCCCGCCGGATCGAGCCCTCCGGTCGAGGAGAGCTCGAGATCACCGACGCGATCCAGGCCCTGATAGACGGCGGCCGCCGGGTGGAACCGCACATCGTGCAGGGGTGGTGGAAGGACACGGGGCGCCTCGAGGACATGCTGGAGGCCAACCGCCTGGTTCTGGAGGACCTGGTCGGCCGCGTGGACGGCGAGCTGGTGGACTCCCAGGTGGAGGGCCGCGTCGTCGTGGAGAAGGGGGCCGCGCTGGAGCGAAGCGTCGTCCGCGGGCCGGCGATCATCGGCGCGGGCGCGCGGATCAGCGACTCCTATGTGGGGCCCTACACCTCGATCGACCGCGACGTCGTCATCACCGGCTCGGAGATCGAGCACTCGATCGTGCTGGAGGGCTCCAGCATCCGGGACCTGCACGCGCGCATGGAAGCGAGCCTGCTGGGAAAGAACGTCACTCTGACCCGCAGCGAGAAGATGCCCAAGACCCTTCGCTTCCTGGTCGGCGACAACGCCGAGATCGCCATCCCATGAACGCTCGCGCTCACTCGCGATGAAGCTCGTGATCACCGGTGCGGGAGGCATGCTCGGGCAGGACGTGGTCACGGTCGCCAACAGCCTCGGCCACCAGGTGACCGCGCTCGCCCGCGAAGACCTCGACGTCACCGACCCGGCGCAGGTCGAGCCGACGATCGTCCGCGCCAAGCCCGGGGCGGTGATCAACTGCGCCGCCTATACCGACGTCGACGGCGCCGAGCAGAACGAGGCCGAAGCGTCCTTGGTCAACGCCGAGGGCGCCGGCTTCGTCGCTGACGCGGCCCACAAGGTCGACGCCAAGGTCGTGTACGTCTCCACCGACTACGTCTTCGACGGTTCCAAGCGAGGCGGCTACATCGAGACCGACGACACCGACCCGATCCAGGCCTATGGCCGAACCAAGCTCGCGGGGGAGAGGGCCACCTCGCTCGCCAACGGCCGCAGCTTCATAGTGCGCAGCTCATGGCTGTTCGGCCCGGGCGGAAGCAACTTCGTCGAGACGATGCTGCGGATGGGAGGCGAGGGTCAACCCGTCATGGTCGTCCACGACCAGGTCGGCTGCCCCACTTACACGGGCCACCTCGCCGCGGGGCTGGTGCGGCTGATCGACGGGGGCGCCTACGGCGTACATCACATGGCGGGCGGCGGCAGCTGCTCCTGGTACGAGTTCGCCCAGGAGATCTTCCGCCAGGCCGAGGTGGAGGCAAAGGTGCTCTCCGCGACCAGCGAGATGCTCGACCGCGACGCAAGACGGCCCACCAACTCGGTTCTGATCAGCGGGCGGGAGACCCCGATCAAGCTGCCCAGCTGGGAACGCGGCCTGGCCGAATATCTGGAGCGCCGCGCCCTGCTTCACAAGGCGGAGAAGGCGAAACGCCGGAAGGCGGCGACTTGACCGTCCTGGTCGCAGGCGGCGCCGGCTTCATCGGCTCCAACTTCGTCGAGCGGCGCGTGCGCGAGCGCGGTGAGCGGGTCCGGGTGCTCGACAAGCTCACCTACGCGGGGCGGCGCGAGAACCTCGCGGGCCTGCCATCCGAGAGGGTCGAGCTGATCGAGGGCGACATCGCAGGCGGCGAGCTAGCCCGCGCGGCGGTCGAGGGCTGCGACGCCGTCGTCAACTTCGCCGCCGAGTCACACGTCGACCGTTCGATCGCGTCGCCGGGCGAGTTCGTCCAGACCGACGTCTACGGCACCTACGTGCTGCTCGAAGCAGCGAGGGAGGCGGGCCTGCGCTACCTGCAGATCTCGACCGACGAGGTCTACGGCGACTTCGCGCGGGGCTCGGCGACCGAGGAGAGCCCGCTCGAGCCCTCCTCCCCCTACGCGGCCTCGAAGGCCGGCGGCGATCTGATCGTCGGCGCCTTCGCCCGCACCTACGGAGCCGAGGCGCTGATCCTGCGCGCCTCCAACAACTACGGCCCGCGCCAGCATCCCGAGAAGCTGATCCCGCTCTGCATTCTCAACGCGCTGGCGGGCGACCCGCTGCCGGTCTACGGAGACGGCGCCCAGGTCCGCAACTGGCTCTTCGTCGGGGACTGTTGCGCGGCGGTCGACGTCGCGCTCGAGCGGGGCGAGCCCGGTCACGCCTACAACGCCGGCGGCCCCGACGAGCTCCCCAACATCGATGTGATCAAGCGGATCCTGGAGCTGTGCGGCCGCGACGAGTCTCTGATCGAGCACATCCGGGACCGTCCCGGCCACGACCGCCGCTACTCGCTGGCCTCCGAGCGGCTCGCCGAGCTCGGCTGGCGGCCTGAGGTCGACTTCGATCAGGGGATTCAACGGACCGTCGACTGGTATCGGGACAACGAGGAGTGGTGGGCGCCCATCCGCTCCGGCGAGTACCGCGAGTACTACGAACGCCAGTACGGCCGAACCATCTCCTCACCCGGCTCCTCCACTGCGGGCCCGGGGCCGGTCTCGAGCTGATGGAATTCGAGCGGCTCGACACCAAGCTGGACGGCCTGATCCTGATCGAGGGCCAAAGCGTCTCCGACGAGCGCGGCTTCATCAGCGAGAGCTTCCGCGCCGACATTTTCAGCTCCCTCGGCGTCGACTGCGAGTTCGTGCAGGAGAACCACTCCCGCTCGCTCGGCGGCACGATCCGCGGGATCCACTTCCAGACAAGGCCGGGACAGGCGAAGCTGGTTCGCTGCGCCCGCGGTCGGATCTGGGATGTGGCGGTGGACCTGCGGCGGGACTCCCCCACCTACCGCCAGTGGGATGCGTACGTGCTCAGCGACGAGAACCGGCGCCAGCTCTTCGTCCCGGTCGGCTTCGGCCACGGGTTCTGCGTCGTCAGCGACCAGGCTGACGTGATCTACAAGCTGTCGGCCTACTACGACCCCGGCACCGAGGCCGGCATCAGGTGGGATGACCCCGAGCTGGCGATCGAGTGGCCGGCGATCGGTCGCCTGATCTCCAACCGGGACCGCAGGGCGCCGAGCCTGGCCGAGATCGCCGATCAGCTGCCTTGGTGAGCGCCCTGCGTGCGGCCGAGGTCAGCTCCCGGCCTCGCTCTCACCCAGCGAGCGCGCGGCCGCCTCGGCTCGGCCGCGGTCGGCGTAGAGGCGCACCTCGGCGATCCGGCGGTCCCCGAAGATGATCGCGTAACAGAACTCTCCACTGACCTCCACGCCGCTGCCGCGGGCGATTGCTCGCTGCCGCACCGGGACGATCAGGCTGTCGTCGTCCAGCGGGGCGAACTCATGGGGGATCACCTCGAATTCCTCCCAGGCCTCCAGCCAGCTCTGCATTGTCCGGTGGAAGCCTTCGATGCCGCGCCAGTCGCCGCCATTGGGCAAGTCCCGCTGGACGTGGAAGAGAAAATCGGCATGGATCATGTCCCTGCTGGTCAGGAAGTCGATGAACGCCTGGGGGCCCTGCCGGTTGAAGACGTCGAACCCCTTGCGGACGATCTCGACCCTGCGCTCCTCCACCCACCCAGTATCGCGCCTGAGCGTGAAGTCGCGGCGGCCGGCGAGTCGCTGTCGCGCCGCCTCGCTCCGTACTATCGGTGGGTTGGCGACTGACCCAAAATCGACCCCGGAATCATCCCTGCAGCCGTTCAGCGAGCCCGTGCGCCGCTGGTTCGGCGACTCCTTCGAGGCCCCCACGCCCGCCCAGGCGCGGGGTTGGCCGTCGATCTCCTCGGGCGCCAACACCCTGATCTGCGCCCCGACGGGCTCGGGCAAGACGCTGGCGGCCTTCCTCTGGGGGATCGACAGCCTCAGCCGCGAACCCGACCGCCTTGGCTCGGGGGTGCGGATCGTCTACATCTCGCCGCTGAAGGCGCTCTCCTACGACATCGAGCGCAACCTGCGGGCGCCGCTGCAGGGCATCGGGGCGCCGATCTCGGTCGCGCTTCGCACCGGTGACACGCCCCAGTCCGAGCGCCGCTCGATGCGTCGCGAGCCGCCGGACATCCTGATTACGACGCCGGAGTCGCTCTATCTGATGATCAGCTCGGGGGCGCGCGAGATCCTCTCCGGGGTCGAGGCCGTGATCGTGGACGAGATCCACGCCGTCGCCCAGTCCAAGCGCGGCTCGCACCTGGCCCTGACGCTCGAGCGACTCGAGCAGCTGAGCGAGACGGACCGGCCCCTTCAGAGGATCGGGCTGTCCGCGACGCAGCGACCGCTGGAGCGGATTGGGAGCTTCCTGGTCGGGCCGAATCGCGAGTGCGAGATCGTCGATGCGGGGCGGCGCAAGGAGCTCGACGTCGAGATCGTCGTCCCCGTGGACGACATGGCCGAGCCGGGCTCGAACGTGATCGGCGGCACCGCCACCAGCAACCCCCCGCGGCCGGCGACCGAGGGCATCGAGCACTCGCCGGAGCGGGTCGATCCCGGCCCGATCGAGGCCTCGCTCGACCCCGCAACAAACACGCGCTCGATCTGGCCCGCGATCTACCCCGAGCTGCTGAAACTGGTCCGCGAGCACACCTCGACCATCGTCTTCGTCAACAACCGCCGCGCGGCCGAGCGCATCGCCAAGCGCCTCAACGAACTCGCAAACGACGACGAGCCCGAGCTGCCCGAGCTGCCGGCGACCGAGCACGCCGGCAACGGAAAGGGGGGTTCGACCGGCGAGGTCGAGATCGCGCGCGCCCATCACGGCTCCCTGTCCCACGAAGAGAGGGCCGTCGTCGAGGAGATGTTGAAGTCGGGGCGGCTGCCCTGTCTGGTGGCCACCTCGTCCCTCGAGCTGGGAATCGACATGGGGGCGGTCGACCTGGTGATCCAGATCGAGTCGCCGAAGTCGGTGACGCGGGGGCTTCAGCGGATCGGCCGTGCGGGCCATGGCCTGGGCGAGACCTCGGTGGGCCGCATCTTCCCCAAGTTCCGGGCAGACCTGCTCGAGTGCGCCGTCGTCGTTCGCAGGATGCGCACCGGCGAGATCGAGGAGACGGTCATCCCCAGAAACCCCCTCGACGTGCTCGCCCAGCACCTGGTCTCGATGGCGGCGCTGGACGAGTGGGAGGTGGACGAGGTCGAGCGCCTGGTGACGGCGACCGAGCCCTTCCGCGAGCTGGGCCGTGAGCAGCTCGAGAACGTTCTCGACATGCTGGACGGCCGCTATCCGTCGGAGCGCTTTGCAGAGCTGCGGCCGCGGATCGTCTGGGACAGGGCGGCGGGCACCATGCGCGGCCGCCCCGGGGCCCGCCAGCTGGCGATCGCCAATGCCGGCACGATTCCCGACCGCGGCCTCTACGGCGTCCACCTCCCCGACGGCCGCCGGGTGGGGGAGCTCGACGAGGAGATGGTCTACGAGGCGAGGCCCGGCCAGACCTTCCTGCTCGGCGCAACCACCTGGCGGATCGAGGAGATCACCCGCGACCGGGTGATCGTCACCCCGGCGCCCGGTGTGCCGGGCGCCGTCCCCTTCTGGCGGGGCGACGGAGTCGGGCGCCCCGCCGAGCTGGGCAAGGCGATCGGCGCCTTCGCCCGTGAGGCGGTGACCAAGGAGCCGAAGAAGCTCGCCAAGGAGTACGACCTGGACCGCCGCGCCGCCGAGAACCTGGTCGCCTACCTGCGCGAGCAGCAGGCCGCGACCCGGGTGGTGCCCTCTGACGAGACGATTGTGGTCGAACGCTTCCGCGACGAGATCGGCGACTGGCGCCTCTGCGTGCTCTCGCCCTGGGGCGGGCGAGTCCACGCCGCCTGGGGGCTGGCGCTGGCGGCGAAGATCCGCGACGAGCGCGAGCTCGAGGCGGACGCGATCTGGTCGGACGACGGCATCGCCGTCCACCTGCCCGACGCCGACGAGCCGCCGCCCTCCGACCTTGTCCTGATCGAGCCCGACGAGCTCGAGGACCTGGTCGTTCGCGAGCTCTCGGGCTCGGCGCTGTTCGGGGCGCGCTTTCGCGAGAACGCCGCTCGCTCGCTGCTGATCCCGCGAGCCTGGCCGGGCAAGCGCACGCCGCTGTGGCAACAGCGCCTCAAGTCCCAGAGCCTGCTCGAGGTCGCCCGCGACTTCCCCCGCTTCCCCGTGATCCTGGAGACCTACCGCGAGTGCCTGCGCGACGTGCTCGACCTGACCTCGCTCGACCAGTTGCTGCGAGACCTCCACTCCCGCCGAGTGACGATGGTCGAGGTCGAGACCCAGACGGCGTCGCCCTTCGCCTCCTCGCTGCTCTTCGACTACGTCGCCACCTACATGTACGAGGGCGACACGCCCAACGCCGAGCGCCGGGCGGCTGCCCTCGCCCTCGACCGGGACCTGCTGCGGGAGCTGCTGGGACAGGAGGAGCTGCGCGAGCTGATCGACCCCGAGGCGTTGGAGGAGGTCGTCGCCTACCTCCAGCGCACCGCCGAGGGTGCGCGGGCGCGCGACCGCGATGAGCTGCAGACGGTCCTCCGCCGCCTCGGCGACCTGAGCGCCGAGGAGGCTGATCAGAGGGTGGCCGAGGGTTACTCGGCCGCCTCGATGCTGGAGAAGCTGGTCAAGGAGCGCCGCGGCGCCGAGGTCCGCATCGCCGGCGAGCGGCGCTTCATCGCCGCCGAGGACGCGGGGCTGTACCGCGATGCGCTCGGCGTGCCCCGACCCGGGGGCCTGCCCGACGGATTCCTCGAGCCCGTCACCGACGCGATCTCAGCCCTGGTTCGCCGTTACGCAAGCACCCACGGCCCCTTCCCCACGGCGCAGCTCGCCCGGCGCTACGGGGTGGATCCGCTGCCCGCGCTGCGTGAGCTCGAGGCCGCCGGCGACCTTGTGCGAGGGGAGCTCATGCCGGGAGGGAGCGAGCGCGAGTGGTGCGACGCCGACGTCCTCAGGAGGCTGCGCCGCGCCAGCCTCGCGCGGCTTCGCAAGGAGGTCGAGGCGGCCGATCGCCGGGAGCTCGCCCGCTTCCTGCCGAGCTGGCAGAACGTCGACGCCCACCGCGCCACCGGTGCCGGGATCGATCGGCTGCGCGAGGCGCTGGTGCCACTGCAGGGCGTCGCCCTCACGCCCAAGGTCTGGGAGCACGACGTGCTCCCGCGCCGCCTCGGCGCCTACAGCCCGTCCTGGATGGACGAGCTCTGCACCAGCGGCGAGCTGGTCTGGATCGGCGCCGGCGCGCTGGGGCGAAACGACGGCCGTGCGGCGCTCTACTTTCGCGAGGACATCCACCTGGCCGGGCCGCCGCCCGCCAACGCCAGGCTCGAGGCCCCTGGCGGGGAGATCCACGATCTGATCGCCGAGCGCCTGGCCGGCGGTCCCTGCTTCTGGCTCGACATCCTCCAGCTCGATGCCGCCCCCGAGGAGCTGCACGAGGCGCTCTGGGACCTCGCCTGGTCGGGGGCGGTCACCAACGACGCCTTCGCTCCACTGAGGGCGCCGCGCCTGCGGGCCGCCGACGGAGCAGAGCGCTCGGGGCGCCGCTTCGCCCGCCGCCGCGCCGCCGCCGCCGGGACGGTGCAGGGTCGCTGGTCGCTGACGGCGCCCCTGTTCGAGGGCGCGCCCTCGGCGGGGCCGCGCAGCCGCGCCCAGGCGGAGCTGATGCTCGAGCGCTACGGGATCGTCACCCGCGAGACTGCGCTGGCCGAGGGCATCCCCGGGGGCTTCGCAAGCATCTACGGCGAGCTGCAGAATCTGGAGCTGCTGGGGACGGCGCGCCGGGGCTACTTTGTCGAGGGCCTGGGCGGAGCCCAGTTCGCGCTGCCGGGGGCCGTCGAGCGCCTGCGCTCGCTGCCGCGTCCGGACGGCTCCTACCTCCTGCTGGCCGCGACCGACCCCGCCAACCCCTACGGCGCCGCGCTTTCCTGGCCCAAGCTGGAGGGCAACCGCCGCCCCTCCCGCGCACCGGGCGCCTACGTCCTCCTGCGCGACGGCGAGCCGCTGCTTCACGTCGACCGAGGCGGCCGCGGGGTCCTCCGCCTGTCACCGCTCGAGGGTGAGGAGCTGACCGCCGCCCTGGCCGAGCTGGCCTCCGCCGCCCGCGACGGGCTCATCTCCAAGCTCGCGGTCGAGCGGCTCGACGGCGAGCCGGTGATCGGCACAGGCATCGAGGACGCCCTGGTGGCGGCCGGCTTCCGCCGCCAGCCCCGGCGGCTGGTCGCCTAAGCGCCGCTCGCCCGCGATAATCGGGGCATGGCGACGCGGTTGGAGAAGATCGTCGAGCTGTTGCAGCGCGTGCCCCTGTTCTCCGAGCTGTCCCCATCGGAGCTCGAGCAGGTCGCCCGAGTCGCGGTGCCTCGCTCGTTCCCCCGCGACACGCGGGTCTTCCACGAGGGGGATGAGGGCGACGCCTGCTACATCGTCCACACTGGCACCTGCCGGGTGACGCGCGAGCACTCCGACGGCCGGGCGATCACGCTGGCCAGCCTCGGGCCCGGAGCCATCTTCGGCGAGCTGGCGATGTTCGACGGCGAGCGCCGCTCGGCGAGCGTCGAGGCGATCGACGACGTCGAGCTCCTGGCCCTGCCGGCCTCCGATGTGCGGGCGCTGATTCGCGACCACGCCGAGATGGCCGAGAAGCTCGTGGTCGCCCTGACCAGGCGGTTGCGAGAGGCCAACGAGCGAATCTCCCGCCAGTCCTTCCAGACCGTTCCGAGCAGGGTCGCAGGCGTGCTGCGGCGGCTGGTCGCCGAGGACGAGGGGCTGCCCGGCGCTCGCGAGGGGGTCACCATCCGGATGACCCAGGCCGACCTGGCCCAGCTCGCCGGCACCTCGCGCGAGAGCGTCAGCCGCTTTCTCGCCACCCTGGAGCGCGCCGGCGTGGTCGAGGTGGGCCGTGGCCGCGTCACCGTGCTCGACCCCGTACGGCTCGACTCCTACATCTTCTGAGCTGGTCGTGCGTCTGCTCCCCAGCTTCGCTTCCGCGGCCGCCTTGGTGTCGCTGGCCTTTCGGGGCGAGCCGGACTTCGCCGCCGACCGGCAGAAGATGGTGGAGCGCCAGCTGCGGCGACGGGGCATCTCCGACGAGCGGGTCCTGGGGGCGATGGGAGCCGTGCCGCGTGAGCTCTTCGTCCCGGAGGAGCTGCGCCGGCGGGCCTACGACGACGGCGCCCTGCCGATCGGGCACTCGCAGACCATCTCCCAGCCCTGGGTGGTCGCCGCCATCTGCCAGGCGCTGGAGCTGGGCGGGGACGAGCGGGTGCTCGAGATCGGGACCGGCTCGGGCTACTCGACCGCGGTGATCGCTCGGCTCGCGGGCGAGGTGGTCAGCCTGGAGCGCGTTCCGGAGCTCGGCGACGAGGCGCGGCGGCGGCTGGCCGAGCTGGGGGTCACCAACGCCGAGGTGATCGTCGCCGACGGCAGCAAGGGCCATGCCGAGCGCGCGCCCTATGAGGCGATCGCAGTGCACGCGGCGACGCCGGAGGCTCCCCACAGCCTGATCAGCCAGCTCGCGCCGGGCGGCAGGCTGGTCGCCCCGATCGCTACCGCGTCCGCCGACCTGCTGACCGCCTTCAGGCGCGGCGGCGAGGGAGACGAGGGCCTAACCCAGGAGACGATCGGTCCCTGCCGCTTCGTCCCCCTGATCGGGGCGGAGGGATTCTCCGACCGGGCCCGATGATTTAGGCTCGCCGCATGAGCGGCGGCATCTACGTCCTCAACTTCTACTCCGCGCTGTTCGTGGACCAGCTGCGGCGAGGCCGGAAGACGGCCACCATCAGGCTCGGCGACAAGTCGCGCAAGTACACCCGCGGCCAGGTCGTCTGGATCACAGTCGGCTTTCGCCACAACCCCCGAGAGAAGATCTTCGCGGCGGTCGTCGACGACGTCGAGGTGAAGAAGGTCGCCGACCTCTCGCCGCGGGACATCGAGCACGACAACCCCGAGTTCCGCCGCCTCGACGAGACCGTTCGCTTCCTCGAGCAGATCTACAGCCGGCCGATCTCGATGGAGGACACGGTCACCGTGATCCGCTTCTCGCAGATCGTCGAGCGGCCCGGCACCCAGATGGGCAACGGCGAGCCCCCCTCCCCGAACTGATCCAGGTCACGGGCGGCTTCGCAGCACAGATCAGTGACGGAGTACAGGTTCCTCACCACATGGCTGATCGAGGCTCCGCGTGAGCGCGTCTGGGATGCGATCTACGAGTCCGAGCGCTGGCCCGAATGGTGGCGGGGGGTGCTGGAAGCGGAGAAGCTCAGCGAGGGCGACGAGACGGGGGTAGGGCAGCTGGGCCGCTACGTCTGGAAGTCGAAGCTCCCCTACCGGCTCGAGTTCCGGGTGCGCACGATCCGGGTCGAGAAGCCCCGGCTGCTCGAGGGCGAGGCCGACGGGGAGCTCGCGGGCATCGGGCGCTGGCGGCTGCTCGAGCAGGACGGGGCGACGGCGGTCCTCTATGAGTGGAACGTCCACACCACCCGCGCCTGGATGAACCTGCTCGCCCCGGTGGCTCGGCCGATCTTCGCCGTCAACCACAACTGGGTGATGCGCAACGGCGCCGCGGGCCTCTCGCGCCTGCTTGGCGCCAGGCTTCTTGCCAGCAGCTAGCGCGGCGGTGGCGCTTCCGGCCCGGTTCGCCGCGGGGCTTGAGTTTGAGGCGCCATCTCCTAATATTCAACGCGTCTGGCACTCTCCCAACGAGAGTGCCAAGCAACGTGACAAGCCTGATCCAGGCTTGACCCAGAACCCGAAAGTCCGCGAACGGAGGTATTAGCGAATGAAGCTGAAGCCCCTTGGTGACCGCCTGATCGTTCAGGCGTCCGAGGAGGAGGAGACGACCGCGAGCGGGATCGTTTTGCCGGACACGGCCAAGGAGAAGCCCCAGAAGGGCAAGGTCCTGGCCGTCGGTGAGGGCCCGATCGAGGACGGCAAGCGCCGCCCCTTGGACGTAAGCGAGGGCGATGAGGTCCTCTACTCCAAGTACGGCGGCACAGAGATCACCGTTGAAGGCGATGACCTCCTCGTGCTGCGCGAATCGGACGTCCTGGCCAAGGTCGAGTAGGACCCGGAACTTAAGAAGGAGGAACCCAGAACATGGCTCACAAGGAGTTGAAGTACCACGAGGAGGCGCGCGCCGCACTGCAGGCCGGCGTCGACTCGGTGGCCAATGCGGTCAAGGTGACCCTTGGCCCGAAGGGGCGCTACGTCGTGCTCGACAAGAAGTTCGGCGCGCCCACCATCACCAACGACGGCGTCACGATCGCGCGTGAGATCGAGGTCGAGGACGTCTTCGAGAACCAGGGCGCGCAGCTGGTGCGCGAGGTCGCCACGGCGACCAATGACGTCGCCGGTGACGGCACCACCACCGCCACCCTGCTCGCCCAGACGATCGTCCGTCACGGCCTCAAGAACGTTGCGGCCGGCGCCAACCCGCTGGGTCTGCGCCGCGGCATCGAGAAGGCCGTCGACCAGGTCGTCGAGCAGCTCGCCTCCAAGCAGTCGAAGGAGATCGCCGGCAAGGAGCAGATCGCCCGAGTCGCAGCGATCTCGGCCGCCGACGACGAGATCGGCAACATCATCGCCGACGCGATCGACAAGGTCGGCAAGGACGGCGTGGTCAACGTCGAGGAGGGCCAGACCTTCGGCATGGAGCTCGAGTTCACCGAGGGCATGCAGTTCGACAAGGGCTACATCTCGCCCTACATGGTCACCGACCAGGACCGCATGGAGGCCGTGCTGGACGAGCCCTACATCCTGATCGCCAACCAGAAGATCGGCTCGGTGCGGGACATGCTGCCCGTGCTCGAGCAGGTGATGCAGGGCGGCAAGCCCCTGCTGATCATCGCCGAGGACGTCGAGGGCGAATCCCTCGCGACCCTGGTCGTCAACAAGCTCCGCGGCACCTTCACCGGCGTCGCGGTAAAGGCGCCCGGCTTCGGCGATCGCCGCAAGCGGATGCTGGAGGACATCGGCATCCTCAGCGGCGGCGAGGTGATCACCGAGGAGATGGGCCTGAAGCTGGAGAACACCCAGCTCGACCAGCTCGGCAAGGCCCGCCGCGTGGTCGTCTCCAAGGACACGACCACGATCATCGACGGCGGCGGCGACTCCAACGAGATCAAGGGTCGCATCAAGCAGATCAAGCAGGAGGTCGACTCGACCGACTCCGACTTCGACCGCGAGAAGCTGCAGGAGCGGCTGGCCAAGCTGGCCGGCGGCGTCGCGGTCGTCAAGGTCGGCGCGGCCACCGAGACCGAGATGAAGGAGAAGAAGCACCGCGTCGAGGACGCGCTGCAGGCGACCCGGGCCGCCCTCGAGGAGGGCATCGTGCCGGGCGGCGGCGTCGCTCTGCTGAATGCAGACGACGCGATCGTGCTCGACAAGTACGACGACGACGACGAGCGCACGGGCGCCGGCATCATCAAGCGCTCGCTCGAGGAGCCGATGCGGCAGATCGCCGAGAACTCCGGCTTCGAGGGCTCGGTCGTGGTCAACAAGGTGCGCGACATGAAGCCCGGCGAGGGCCTGAACGCGGCGACTGGCGACTACGGCGACCTGGTCGCCGACGGCGTCATCGACCCGACCATGGTCACCCGCTCGGCGCTGCAGAACGCGGCCTCGATCGCCAAGAACATCCTCACCACCGAGGCCGTCGTGGCCGAGCCGCCCGAGAAGGAGCCGGTCGGCATGCCCGGCGGAGGCGGCATGCCCGACATGGGCGGGATGATGTAGTCGCGATCTGCGACCATCGCCCTAACAGGCGAGTGCCCGCGCATCGCGGGCGACTTCAGAGAGAGGCCCGGGGCGACCCGGGCCTCTCGCCGTTCCGGACCCCGAATCAGCCCGTGAGCTCGGACAGGCAGGAGCGCAGCAGCTCGAGGTAGAGGTCGATGTCGGCCTGGGTGGCGGCGAGGGAGACCGCGGGGCCGGCCCAGTCACCCGCCTCCCACACGCCGCGGTTGGCCATGTAGACGCGGATCAGGTTCCCCACCTCGGCGTCCATGGCGGCGCGGGCCTCGATCGCGTCCCGGGGCAGCTCCGGAGCGAAGGTGTAGCCCGACCGCGTGAACAGCCGCTGGGTGCTCCAGGGGAGCCCCGCGTCTCCGATCGCGGCCGAGATGCCATCGGCGAGGCGCTGGCCGAGCGCCACCGCATGCGCGTAGGCCTCCTCGGTCAGCACCAGGTCGAGCGCGGCGCGCGACGCCGCCATCGAGAGAGCGTTGGCGTAGAGAGTCCCGCCGACCGCGACCTCCGGAAGGGTAGGTCCCTCTGCCTGAGTGGCTGGGATGTGGTCGGAGTCGAGCAGCGCGCCCAGGTCCTCGGTCATCCCGTAGGCGCCCACCGGAACGCCGCCGCCGATTGACTTCCCCATGGTGATCATGTCCGGCTCGAGACCCCATGCGCCCGTCAGGCCGCGGTGCCCGCAGATCTGGGTGTGAGTCTCGTCGATGATCAGCAGCGTGCCGGCGGAGCGGGTCGAGTCGCGCAGCGCGTCGTGGTAGCCGGGATCGGGCTGGATCACCCCGATGTCGGTCTGGGCCGCCTCGCTGATCACGCATGCGATCTCCCCGCCGGCCAGCTCGGCCTCGAGCGCCTCAACATCGTTGAACTGGATCATGCGCACGTTTTCGCCGGAGTCGGCGGGCAGCCCCAGGAACTCGGGGACGACCGCCCCGCCGTCTAGCGCCGTCAGCTGCTCGTCGGCGTGTCCCAGGTACTTGCCGTCGAAGACCAGAATCCGATCGCGCCCGGTCGCGGCCCGAGCCACCCGCACGGCCTCGGTGTTGGCGCCGGAGGCTGACAGGGTGAACTGCCACCTCGGCAGGACGAAGCGGTCCGCAAGCGCTTCGGCTACGTGGATGGCGTCCTCGGTCGGCAGCAGGAATTGCATCCCCCGCGCCGCGCGCTCGGCGACCGCATCCACCACCGGCTGCGGGGAGAAGCCGCAGAAGGTGCTGGTGTCCGCCAGGTTCATGTCGAGGTAACGGTGCCCGTCCACGTCGATGAAGTGGGCGCCCTCGCCGGACTCGACCACGACCGGCGGGTGCTCGTAGAGCGTCGCCATCCACGCCATCGGGACTCCATTCGGCATCGACCCTCGCCCCCGCTCCAGCAGGGCGCGCGTCTTGGGACGCTCCTCCAGGAAGCGGGCGTCCTCCCGCTGGTGGAGCCACCGGACTCGCTCGCGGTCGACGGAGGTCGCGGCGCTCACCGCACCAGGTTACCGCCGGCTGGTCAAAGGCCGCCGAGCACCTCGGCCATCGGCCGGGGCTCGACCCCGAGGCGCTCGGGGTCCTCGGTGCCGCGATCGGTGGTCATCGGCACCTCCATCAGCTCCGCCTCCTCCCAGGTGGCGAAGACGGCGGGGCCCGCGACCAGCTCGGCCGCACGCAGTCCCGCCCGCACCAGCGGCAGCGGCACGTGCACCAGGGGACGGTGGGCGGTCGAGAGAGCCGAGAACCACCTCGACGATGTCGTCGTAGGAGAGCGTCTGCGGGCCCGCCAGCTCGTAGCGGCGGGAGCCGTTCGCGGCGCCCGCGGGTCTCCGTTCGCGAGAGCCGCCGTCACGCAGCGGGCCACGTCGGCGGCCCAGATCGGCTGGTAGCGTGCGTCGCCGTCGCCCGAGATCGGCACCACCGGCAGCGCCGACATCCGCCGCACCAGGGTGCTCCAGGGATCGCCGGGCCCGTAGACGATCGAGGGGGCGAAGACGATCCCCTCGAGCGAGGAGTCGAGCACCGCGCGCTCGGCCAGCGCCTTGGACCGAAAGAAGCGGGTGCGCTGGAAGTCGCTGGCGTTGAGGGCGGAGAAGAAGACGAAGCGCTTCGCCCCGGCGCGCTCGGCGGCGCGCAGCAGGCGCACCGTCGCCAACCCGTTCAGCTCCTCGACGGAGCCACTTGGCTGGTCGCGGATGCTGGCGGCGAGGTGGATGACCGTGCTCACGCCGCGCAGGGCGTGGCGGGCCGAGCGAGCGTCACCGAGATCCCCGAGCGAGATCTGCACGTTGACCCGGTTCGGGCCCAGCCGCCTGGGCTCGCGCACGAGCACGCGAACCTCCTCGCCCGAGGCCAGCAGCAAGGGCAGCAGCTCCCCGCCGATCAACCCTGTCGCTCCCGTGAGCAGGATCACGCGCAGCCCACTCTAGCCCGCCGCGCGCGGAATCTGCCTAGAATGTGCGCTCCGCCGGCCGCCACCGTCGACCAGACTCGGCAAGCGACCACTCTTAGAAAGGGAGACCAGTGGCATACGTCATCGCGGAGCCCTGCATCGGAGAAAAGGACAACTCCTGCGTCGAGGTGTGTCCGGTGGACTGCATCCACCCGACCCCCGACGAGCCCGGTTACGACGCCTCCGAACAGCTCTTCATCGATCCGGACGAGTGCATCGACTGCGACGCCTGCGTCGAGGCGTGCCCTGTCGATGCCTGCTTCGCCGAGGACCAGCTCCCCGCCGAGTGGGCGAAGTACACCGAGATCAACGCCAAGTACTACTCGAAGTAGCTGCGCGAGCTACTGAACCACGGGCAGCTCGTTGCCGCTGACGGCGGCCGGGGCGGGCCCTTCTGCGGCCGCGGCCTGCATCACGGGCAACTCCACCGGGGTGGCGGCGATGATGCCGCGGGCGGCCTGGCGAATCGCCTGCGAGGCCGGGGCGTCGGGCTCGTCGGTGACGAGGGGTGAGCCCTCATCGGCGTGCTCGCGCAGGTCGGACTCGAGCGGGACCTTGGCGAGCAGCGGCACGTCGAGCTCGTCGGCGAGGAGCTGGCCGCCTCCCTCGCCGAAGATCGCGACCCGCTCGCCGTCGGGGCCTGTGAAGGCGGACATGTTCTCGATCACGCCCATGATCTCGAGGTCGACCTTGGCGGCCATCTCGGCGGCGCGGCTGGCGACGCTCTGGGCGGCCGGCTGGGGCGTGGTCACGATCACGATCTTGGCCTGGGGCAGGAGCTGCGCCAGGGTCATGGAGACGTCGCCTGTGCCGGGCGGCAGGTCGAGCAGGAGGTAGTCGAGCTCGTCCCAGGAGACGTCCTCGAGGAACTGCTGGATCGCCTTGTGCAGCATCGGGCCGCGCCAGACGACCGCTGCGTTCTCCTCGACGAAGAAGCCGATCGACATCACCTTCGGCCCGGCGGGCGAGACCGGCGGGATGATCTTGCGCTCGGGCGAGACGTCGGGCTTGCGGTTGATGCCCAGCATGCGCGGGATCGAGTAGCCGTAGACGTCGCAGTCGAGGGCGCCGACCGAGTGGCCCTCGGCGACCAGCGCCGCGGCGAGGTTGGCGGTCATGGTCGACTTGCCGACGCCGCCCTTGCCCGAGGCGACGCAGATCACGTTCTTGACCTGGGCGAGGGCGCCCTCCGGCAGCTTCGAGCGGCCGAGCTTCTGCTGGAGCTCGCCCTTCTCGTTCTCGGAGAGAACGTCGAAGCCGACGCCGACCTGGCTCACCCCGTCGAGCTCGGAGACCCGCTCGACCACGGCCTGCTGGAAGTGGTTGCGGATCGGGCAGCCCGGAGTCGTCAGGGAGACGATCACCTCGACGCGGCCGTCGTCCTGGATCTCGATCGAGCGCACCATGCCCAGCTCGACGATCGATCGCCGCAGCTCGGGGTCGATGACGGCGGCCAGCTTCTCGGTGACCTGTTCCTTGCTCGGCATGCCTTGAAGTCTACGGGCCTGTCCTCCACCAAGCCACCCCGCGACGCAAGAGCGGAGAAGGCGGCGCTCAAGCCGCCCCCGGACGCGAAGAGGGGAAGGCGGCGCTCAAGCCGACCCCGGACGCGAAGCGGAGGAGGAGGCGCCCAAAGAGAGAAGCCGGCCAAATGGCCGGCTTCTCGAGGGAGGAGAGGTGCTGCTTCTGTCCGCGAGGTATGGGGCGGACAGACTTCTCCGGATTCGCCCCTCCCGTGGCGGTCCGGGCTAAGCGTCAGGGCTAGGCCTTGACGGTCGCCTTCTTGGCGGTCGTCTTCTGGGCGGTCGCCTTCTCGGCGGTCGCACCGCTGCGATCGCGCACGCGGTGGACGACGGGTTCGACGCGCTCCTTGTACACGGGCTCGACGCGCTCCTTGTACACGGGCTCGACGCGCTCGCGAGCCTTGCGGACCTGCTCGGTGAACTGGTCCGTGACCTGGCGGCGAACCTCGCCGCCGCGCTCGCCGGCCTTGTCCAGCTCGGAGGTGAGCTGCTTGCGGAGCGACTCGATCTCCTGGCTGCGGGTAGCCGGGTCCCGCCACTGCTCGACCGTCTTGGCGACGGCGTCGGCGACATTGACGGAGGCGCCGGTGACGACGTCAGCGACCTGCAGCGCCTGGTCGGCGGCGGTGCGGCTGGCGACGTTGATCCGAGCCTGGGCGTCCTTCGCGTCCTCGACTGCCTGGCCCTTGACGACTTCGGTGTCGTCGGCCACTTGGTTCTTGATCTTGCTGGCCATCTGTTTCTCACTACCTCTCGGGTTTCGGGGGGGCTTATTACATCTAAGCTTATTCGGAGCATAGCACCGAACACATGTTTGTAAACCCCCTGCCGCGGCCGGTTACGGCGGGCGAGATCCGGCGGCTAGACGGTCGGCGCCGAGGCGTGACGAAGCCAGGCGAGCAGGCGGCGCGGCCCGGCCGGAGCGGGACCCACGCGCTTGAGCCACTCCAACGGGGCGTCCAGCTCGGAGGGGGTCGGAAGGGCGGCCGGGGACGACCAGACCTGATTGAGCGTCCTGATCCCGTAGCGGCGGGCGACCTCGTCGGCAAACGCCTTGCCCTGGCGGTACTGGTCCATCTTCATCTCCAGGCCGAGCAGCCTGGAGACCACGGCGTCCAGCGGGCCACGGCGGGCACGGTCCTGGTCGAGGCGACGGCGAAGCTCGCGATAGCGCGGGTCCAGCTCCTCTCCGACGGCGTCCATGACGTGCTCGGCGTAGCCCTCGACCACGGTCATCGCGGCCACCATCCGCTCCACCAAGCGGCGCTGATCCTCGCTCAGGAGCAGGATGGCGAGCTCGCCGGCGGCCACCGAGCGCAGCAGCTCGCGCAGGTCGAAGCGAGCGAGCCTGGAGAGGAGCTCGCGGGGCCGGATCTCGAGCCCGGCTCGCTCCAGCAGCTCGACGGCAAGGCCGCCGATATGGTCGCGGAGCCAGGGGACCGAAGCGAACTGAACCGCGTGCGTCGCCTCGTGCAGGGCTATCCAGCGCAGGAAGAGTCCTCGGTCGACGCCCAGCCGCTGCTGCGCCGCCGCCAGGTTCGGCGCGACGAAGAGCAGCCGCGGCGCCCGCACGGGGCCGATCAGGGCGACGTCGTACTGGCCCACGACGCGCTGGGCGAGGTACCCCGTGGCGAGACCGACCTCGGCTCCCGTTGCGGCTGCGGCGATAGCGTGGGGAACGCCCCAGCCGCCGCCCTGCACCTTGACGCTCTCGGAGAGTCGCTGCTCGATGCCGGCGGACATCGAGCGGAAGGTCACCAGGTTGACGCGTGCCCACTCATCGCGCCCGACCAGCTCGGCCGGGGGCAGCTCTCCCGCCGGCTTCAGCCCCGTGTAGTCCCGGACCAGCCGCGAGGCGCGCTTCGCTTCGAGGCGGAGCTCGTCGCCGCTCGCCCCGTCCCAGGCGGGGCCCTCGCCGGCGAGCGCGACGGCGATCCGCTCGGCCAGCCGCCAATCGATCAGGCGCTGTTCGGCCACTCGGCTATCCCGCGACACCGATCGCCGCCTGCGCCTCCAGCAGGACGGCGAGGTCACCCTCGGTGCGGGCCGCGGCGACCTGGTAACGGCGCTCCAGGTCCAGGGGGGCGTCGGCCAGGTCGAGCTGCTCGAAGGCGACCCGGGCGCCGGCCTCACGGGCGATCAACTGGCCGGCGGCCGCGTCAACCGAGCGGCAGGGACGCGTGGTGAGCATGCCGTCGTAGCGGCTGGCGGCGACGTAGCTGAGGGAGATCGCGATCGAGCCCGGGGAGCGCAGCCGATAGGCGTGGCCCGAGAGCCGCTCGGCCACCGGGACGACGCGCTCGGGCTTGGCTGCCTCGAGGGCGACCAGCTCCATGCCGTCCCCCCCGGTGGTGGCGAAGCCGACGCCGTCGCGCATGGCGCCGTCCCCGCGCACGCCGACGAACTCCTCCCCGGCCCCGAACTCGTAGACGTAGCCCAGCTCCACCTCGGCCATCGAATCGCCGGCGGCGACGGCGACGCTGAGACTGTGCGCGGGAATCATTCGCCGCGCGTTGACCGAGCCGTCGATCGGGTCGATCACCACCCGCATCTTCGGGGACTCGCCGTAGGCGACGATCCCGCGCTCCTCGGAGACCGCGACGAACTCGTGCCCCTCGGCCGCCAACCGCTCGAGCTGGTCGAACACGGTGTCCTCGCAGAGCCGATCGATCACCAGCGTGTTGTCGCCCCCCTCGCCCACGCCCTCATAGGCGGTGCGGGCCTCGATCGTGGAGTGCTCGGCGAAAATGCGCTTCTGCTCCGCAACCGACTCGCGAAAGGCCTGCAGCCAGCGCTCGACTGACGGTCCGTCGGGCATCGGGCAATGCTAGCCATGGCCGCCCGACAATCCACCGCCACAGCCGAGAATGGCTCTTCGCTGCTCGCTAGCCTGCTTCCGATGGTTGACGACGATGCGCCGACCCCGGAATCGCTCAGCGAGGGGCAGCGCAGCGTCGTCGATCACGAACAGGGAGGGCTGCTGCTCGCCGGCGTCGCCGGCTCGGGCCGCAGCGAGGCGCTGGCTCGCCGGCTCGCCCGGCTGGCTCCCGCGGGCGAGCAGCCGCTGGCGCTGACCTGCTCGCACGCCGCAGCGGCGCGGCTGCGGCTGCGAGCGGAGGCGGCGATCGACGCTCCCTACGAGGAGCTCGCCGTCCACCCCCACCGCGAGGCCGCTGTTCGGCTGCTCAGGGAGCACTCCCTGGAGGCCGGCGTCGATCCCTTCCTCGAGCGGCTCGGCTCGGCCGAGCGCCTGGCGATGCTGCTGGACCGCGGGGAGGAGCTGCCGCTTCGCCGCCACGAGATTCGCGGCAACCGGGCCGGGCTGCTGGCGCGGCTGGTGGAGCGGATCGACTCGTTGAAGGCGGCGGGCGTGACCGCGGAGCGCTTCCGCAACTGGGCCGAGGCGCGGCTTGCGGACGCGGCCGATGCCGCCGAGCGGGACGCGGCGGAGCGCGAGGCCGAGTTCGCCCGCCTGTACGAGATGCACGACTCGATGCTGCGCGCCGCGGGCGGAATCGACGGCGGCGAGGCGGTCCTCGCATTGACGCGCCTGCTCGAGGAACGGCCCGCGCTGGCCGCCGCGATCGCCCGGCGCTTCCCGCACATCGTCGTCGACGAGCTCGAGGACGCCTGCGCGGCGGAGTTGGCCCTGCTCGAGGCGCTGGCCCGAGGCGCGGCCAGCTTCGTCGCCTCCTGCGACCCCGACCAGGCTCGCTCCCGCTGCGAGGGCGGCGTCGCCTGGATGCGGCGCGCTTTGCCCAACGCCGAGCAGGTCACCCTGGACCGCACCTGGCGCTACGGAGGCGCTCTGCTCGACGCCGCCCACGCGGTCGTCTCCCCGGTGCCGGGGCGGCTGGAGGTGCCCCGGCGCGCCGCGGGGCCGGACACGGCGGTGCGCTTCTGGCGCTGCGCGAACGGGCGCGCCGAGGCCCAGGCGGTGGCCCGCCAGATCGAGACGGTGCTGGCCCTGGACGGGGCGCGCGCCGAGGACGTCTGCGTCGCGGTGCTCCCAGGGTCCGCGGACCGGCGAAACGTGGCGGCGGCGCTGGAGGAGCGCGGCATCCCACACCGGATCTCCGGCCCGGGTGCCTTCTTCCAGCGCCCGGAGGTGCGCGACGTGATCGCCTGGCTGCGACTGCTCGCCGATCCGGCCGACGCGGCGGCCGCCGTCCGGGCTCTGACGCGGGCGCCCGCCGAGCTGCGCTCGATCGACCTGGCGCGGATCACCACGATCGCGCGCCGGCGCAAGCTGGACATGATCTCGGCTCTGGAGGCGAGCCTGGAGAGCCCTCAGATCCCGCCCGAGGCACGCGAGCGGATCAGCGGCTTCCTCAACCTCTACGGCGCCGCCGCAAGGGCCATGGGAGAGATGCGGGCCGACGTCTTCGTGCGCCGCCTGATCGAGCGGATCGGCCTGCGCCGCCAGCGCCTCTTCGCCGCCCACCCCGAGGCGGCGGAGCGGCTGCGCAGCCTCTCCAAGCTGGGCGATCTGGCCACCGCCTGGACCCGCCGGGAGCCGAGCGGCTCCAACCGCGACTTCGTCCGCTACCTGGTGGCGGTCTCCGAGGCGGGCGTCTCCCCGGAAGACGAGCCCACCGACCCGGCCCCCGGCGCGGTGCGAGTGCTGCCGCTCGACTGCCTCAAGGGGCTCGAGTTCGGCCACCTGTTCCTCGTCGGCCTTCACGCCGGCGCGATGCCGGGACCGGCGCCTGCGGGGCCGCCGGCGGTGCCGCCTGAGCTGGGCGCCGAGCCCCAGGCCCACGACGCCGAGCGGCGCCGGCTGCTCTACATCGCGATGACGAGGGCGAGCCGCGAGCTGGTGCTCTCCCGGCCCGAGGCCACTGAGGAAGGGCCGGCGAGGCCATCGCCGCCCTTCGAGGAGGCGCGGGCCGTGCTCGACGCCAGCGAGGAGGCCCAGGAAGAGGAGCTCTTCGGCCCCGCCGAGGGATTGCACGCGATCTACCGCATGGTCCAGGACGAGGTGCTGGAGGAGGCGTGGCGGGCGGGCGGCACCCTCAACGAGCCGCGGCTCGACACCTACATGGACGTGAACCGCGCGGTGGCGCGCTTCCTGGAGCTGCTCAAGGTGGCGGCGCTGATCCAGCGCCACGGCGGCGAGCGCGCCACCGACGCCCTGGCGGCGATCAACGACCTGCTCGCGCCGGGCATCTCCGAGGAGCAGCGCGAGGCGCTGGCGGCCTCGGGCCTCGACTCCTACCTGCTCGACGAGGAGCGCGACCGCCAGCGCCGGCGGGAACTGATCTCCGCCCGCGAGGAGCCCTCGCTGGAGGCCTTCCTTCCCCGCCGCGGCGAGGGGCTCGCCCTCTCGGCGACCGACATCGAGCTCTACCGGACCTGCCCGCTCAAGTACAAGTTCGCCCGCGTCTTCGGCATCCCCCAGGAGCAGACGATCAACCAGCGCTTCGGCATCGTCATCCACCAGGTGCTGGAGCGCTTTCACGCCCAGCAGGCGGCCGAGGATCCCGAGGACGGCAGCCTGGAGCGGCTGATGTCGCTGTTCGAGGCCGCCTGGAGGCGGTCGGGATTCGGCGAGAGCGACGACGAGCTGCAATTCCGCGAGCGGGCCATAGAGGCCCTGCGCCGCTACCACGCGCGCCAGGCGAGCAGCGGATCCAGCCCGAAGTGGGTCGAGCGCAAGTTCGACTTCCGCATCGGCCCCCACCACCTGCGCGGCCGGGTCGACCGGGTGGACGAGCTGCCCGAAGGCGGCTACGAGCTGATCGACTACAAGACCGGCGACCCGAAGGCGAGGAGCGACCTGGCGACCGACGTGCAGCTCGCCATCTACCGGCTCGCGGCGCGAGCAGCCTGGCGGCTCGAGGCCGAGGCGGGCAGCTACTGGTACGTCCTAGCCGACGAGAAGGTGGCGGTGCGCAGCTCGCCAGACGACCTGGAGCGGGTGGAGCGCGTCGTGCTCGAGGTCGGCGAGGGGATCATGGGCCAGGACTTCGAGCCGCGGCCCTCGCCCGAGATCTGCTCCTGGTGCGACTTTCGGCTGATCTGCCCGGCCTCGGAGGCCTAGGGGCGCGCGACGCGTGCGCGATCGCGCGCTTCAAGCTTGGCGGGGAGCGCGCCCCCCCCTGGTGCTAGGCGGGGTCCCTAGCCCGGGCCCTGCTGGCGCAGGAAGCGCTCGAACTCCTCGGCGATCGTCTCGCCCGAGGGCAGGTTCTCGCTGACGTCGAGCTGCTCGGACTGCTGCTCCTCGAGGCGCTTGACCAGCTCCTCGATCTCCGGATTGGCCGCCACCGCGCGGCTGACCTGGTCCTCGTAGGTCTCGGTCTCCTGCTCCAGCTCCGAGGCCTCGACGGCCACGCCGACCATGCCCTCCAGCCGCCGAAGCAGGGCCAGCGCCGCCTTCGGGTTGGGCACGGCGGCGACGTAGTGCGGCACGGCCGCCCACAGGCTCGCCGACGGCATGTGGCGCTCGCGGCAGGCGTCGTGCAGCACGCCGGTGATCCCGGTCGGTCCCTCGTAGTTCGATCGCGAGAGCCCCAGCTCCTCGACCAGCTCGGGGTCGGAGGCGAGGCCGGTGATCGGCACCGGCAGCGTGTGCGCGACGTCGGCGATCAGGGCGCCCAGGGTGACCACCATCTCCACCCCAAGGGCGTCGGCCGTATCGACGATCCCGCCGGCGAAGGTGCGCCAGCGCAGGTTCGGCTCGGTGCCCGCGAGCAGCAGCAGGTCGCGCTCGGCCCCCGGCGCGCCGGCGCTGAGCAGCACGTTGCCGGGCCATTCGACCTCGCGGGTCTGTCCCTCGGTGAGGGTGATCGTCGGCCGGTTCTCCTGGAAGTCGAAGAACTCCTCGGGGTCGATCTGCCCGACGACCTCCGCGTCCAGCGATTCCGCCGCCGTCGTCAGCGCCGTGGTCGCGGCCCCGGCGGCGTCGTTCCAGCCGGCGAAGGCGCAAACCAGGATCGGCGAGCGGAGCTGTGGCGGCTCCGACTCCCAGACGAGCGCATCCATGGTCCGAGCGTAGCGCCTGGTGGCTGATCCCACGACCCGCCTACGCCTGTTCATGCGTCCGGGGTGGCGGGCAAGATCGGGGCGATGGCCTCCAAAGCCACAGCCAGGGTCGAGGATCCCACTCTCGCGGGCCCGGCCATCTCCGAGCTCGGCCCCGGGCAGCGCTTCCGGGGCGACTACGCCTGCGTGCGCAAGGACCGCCTCACCGCCCGGAACGGCTCCCCCTACCTCTCGCTCGAGCTGCGGGATCGCACCGGGTCGCTGGCGGCGCGCGCCTTTCGAGAGGTGGATCGCCTCGCGGGTCGCTTCGAGCGCGGTGACGCGGTGCGCGTCTCCGGCAAGGTCGAGCGCTTCAGGGGAGAGCTGGTGGCGGAGCTCGACGACGTGCGGGCCGTCGACCAGGCGGAGATCGATCCGGGCGACTTCCTTCCTGCCGCCTACCGCGACCGCGAGGAGCTAGAGGGCTTCCTGGAGCACCTCATCCGCGAGGTCCACGACCCCCAGCTGAGGGCGGTGGTCTCGGCGGTGCTGGTCGGCGGGGCCCTACGCGGAGGGCTTTCGGCGGGCGCCCTGCAGCCGCGCCGGCCACCACGCCTACCTCGGGGGGCTGCTCGAGCACACGGTCGCCGTGGGCACGCTGGTCACGGAGGTCTGCCAACTTCACCCGCGGCTCGACTCGGACCTGTTGATGGCCGCGGCGCTTGTCCACGACGTCGGCAAGGTTCGTGAGTTCACCTACGGTGCCGAGTTCGGCCTGACCGAGGAGGGCAGGCTCCTCGGTCACCTCGCGATCGGCGCCGAGATCGTCGGCTCCGCAGCCTCGTCCATGTCGCCGGAGCGGCGGGCGGCGCTCCTGCACTGCGTGCTCAGCCACCATGGCGAGGGCTCGCGCTCGGGAGGCGGTCGCGGCTTCGGCTCCGCCGAGGCGCTGGCGCTCTACCGCCTGAACGCCCTCGATGCGGGGGTCAAGGGCGCGCTGGAGGGCGCTAAACCGACTGCCTAGTCACCGCAGCCAGCACCCAGCCGAAGCCGCTGCCTGCCAGCCCGAACCGCCAGTGCCCGCCGGCATGCGAGCGGGGACGGCTCGAGCCGTGCTGCTGATCAGGAGCCCTGAGCGGCCAGGTCCGAGGGGGGAGCGGCCAGGTCCGAGGGGGAGCGGCCAGGTCCGAGGGGGGAGCGGCCAGGTCCGAGGGGCGGGGGACGGCCAGGTCCGAGGGGGAGCGGCCTGATCGGTGGGCGGAGCAACCCCCTGAGCATCGCCGCTCTCCCCGCCGCCGAAGCCGTCGCCGAGACCGCCTCCATTGCCGCCCCCGGCGCCGGGGTCACCGCTGGGGGGCTGGTCGGGCGGTTCATCGGTGTCGCCTCGCGGGCCACCCTGCGGGCCGCCACCCGGGTCGCCTCCCACGGGCCCGCCGCCATTGCCGCCGCCGTTGCCGCCGTCGAGATGCTGGTTGACGTCGCCGGGGCTTGTGGGAGCGGGCGCGGCGGGCGCGTTGTCGCCGGTCGGCGCCGAGACGGGGACCGCCGAGGCCGCGGGCCCGACGCTGAGAGCGCTGGCGGCGCCCCCCTTGCCAGGGTGCTTGGCGCCAGGGTGCTGAGCGCATCCATCGCCCAGGCAGGCGCCGCCGCCGGCGAACCAGCCCAAGCCGAAGGCCCCGCCGTAGTGCGGGAAGGGAGCGTTGTCGGCCAGCTGTCCGCCGAGCGAGCTGACCGCGCCGACGTCGGAGAGCGCGCCGGTACGGGCGAGGGCGGTGCCCCCGATGGCAACCGCGAGAACCGCCAGCAGCGCGGTCAGCCTGCGCGAGCGCGAGAAGCGGCCAGCCCGCCGCGAGGATCCCGAGCTCCTTGACCGCGTCCTGCAGCGCGTCCACCACGGCGGGGTCGAACTGGGTGCCCGAGCAGCGCCTGACCTCGTCGAGCGCCTCGGGGCTCGAACGGGCGGCCCTGTAGGGCCGGTCGCTGCGGATCGCCTGGAAGGCATCGGCGCAGAAGATGATCCGGCTGCCGAGCGGGATCTCGTCGCCCCGCAGCCCGTCCGGATAGCCGTTGCCGTCCCAGCGCTCGTGCGAGTGGCGGACCAGCTTGGCGACGCCGCGCAACTCGGCGACCGAGGAGAGGACCTCCTCGGCGATCACGGTGTGCTCGCGCACCAGCTCCCACTCCGACTCGCTCAGCGGCCCGGGCTTCTCCAGCACCTCGACCGGGATCGCCGTCTTGCCGATGTCGTGCAGGCGAGCGGCGGCGAGGACGTCATCGAGCTCGGCGGCGGTGACGCCCATGCGATCGCAGACCGCGTTGGCAATCAGGACGACGTCATCGGCGTGCCGCGCGTTCTGCGCGCGGGTCGCGCCGAGCATGGCGCTGGCGACGGTCGCCGCCGCATCGTCCGGCATGCCCTGCAGCTTCAGCCTGCGCTGAACCTTGGCGGGGGCTATTGACGTGCGGGCCCCGGCGGGGCCGGCGTCGCCGTTCATGCCGCTCGATTCGTCCGTGTGCATGGGCATTGGATTGCAGCGCGAGAAAAGGCTCGCACTATCAGGATCGCCGCCCCAGGCACAAAAATGAATACTCCAAATGCAGTAATCACGGGAATCCGTCTGCCGCCACGCCTGATTCTGGCGGAAATTGGGGCGTCATTCAGGCCCTCTCGGGCAGGACTCGGAGGATCAGGCGGCCGGCCACGAGCAGCAGCAGGGCAGCGAAGGCGAGCTGCAGGGCCCGCCCGCTGACCGAGTTCGCGATCACCACGCCGGCGGCCGCGCCGACCGGGGAGAGAGCGCCGATCACCAGGCCGTCACGAAGACGAACGTTGCCGTAACGGAGCTGGCGTGCGGTCGCTGCCACCGCGACCGGAATGATCGCGAGCAGGGAGGACGCCTCGGCGCCCACCTGCGACTGGTCGAGGAATATCGCCAGCGCCGGGACGAAGAGGATCCCGCCCCCCACCCCGAGCAGCCCGCCGACGATGCCGGCGGCGAATCCGATCAGCGCAGCAGCCAGCTCGCTCACGCCAGGATCAGCTCCAAGGCTAACCCGATCAGGAGGATGGCGAAGAGCAGGGAGATCGCGCGCTCGGGGATGCGCTGCTGAAGCGAGGTGCCCGCGACCGCGCCGAACACCGCCGGAACCCCGACCAGGGCGGCGGCGCCGACGTTGACGTTGCCGTAGGCGATCTGAAAGGCGACCGAGTAGAGCGCGATGACGATGATCGCCGCCATGCTCGTTCCGGTGGCCTCCCGCTCGCCGAATCCGAGCCAGAGGATGAGCAGCGGCACGATCACGGTCCCGCCGCCGACACCGAAGAGGCCGCTGAAGGCGCCCGCCACGGTGCCGATGACGAGCAGCTTGAGCAACCGGTCCCGCGGCACGGGCGGCGATACTAGACGAGATGTCGAACCCTCCCCATCAGGCGGAGCTCGCCAGGAGCCTCGATCCGCTTCGACGCGATCCGGCCGCCGCGGCCATCTTCACCGACCTCGACGGCACCCTGGCTCCGATCGTGTCCCGACCGGAGCTGGTGGCGGTTCCGAAGCGAGCTCGCGATCTGCTCGCCTCGCTCGCGGCCAACTACGCCCTGGTCGCCGTGATCTCGGGCCGGCGCGCCGCCGCCGCGCGCGAGATCGTCGGTCTCGAGCAGGTCGCCTACTCCGGCAACCACGGCTTCGAGCTGCTGCTGCCCGGCGAGAGCGAGCCTCATCCCGACCCATCGCTGGACGGACACGACGACGACGCCGGCCGCTTCGTGGGGGCTCTCGACTCGGGCGAGCTCGAAAGCGCCGGGATCAGGGTCGAGGACAAGGGCGCGATCGTCGCCCTTCACTGGCGGGGGGTCGAGAACGAGGGCGCGGCCGAGTCGTTGATCAGCGAGATCACCAACGAGGCCGAGTGGCAGGGTCTGATCCCCCACCGCGGGCGGATGGTGCTCGAGATCCGGCCCAACGTCCCCATCAACAAGGGGATCGCCGTGGCGGCGCTTTTGCCCGCGCGGTCGGTCCGGGCCGCCCTCTACGGGGGGGACGACCGCACCGACCTGGACGCCTTCGCCGCCCTGCGCACCCTGGAGCGCGACGGGGCGCTCGAAGCGTCCGTCTGCGTCGCGGTCGCCTCGGAGGAGGCGCCCGCCGAGCTGGCCGAATGCGCCGATCTCTCCGTGCCGGGGCCGGACGGCTTCCTCGCGGTCCTCGAGGCCCTGCTCATCTAGGCGTGCCCTACTGCGACCTCCTTCGAATGACGGTTTCCCTCGCCGGGGGCTCGGCGACGATCCTCGCCGCGGTTACGGTGCTCGCCGCCAATCGCAACGACGACATCACCACGCTCAAGGTCGCCGCGGTCTGGTGGGCGATCGCCCTGATCGCGGGTCTCATCCTCGGCCGGCCCTCCCGCGCCGCTGACTCCATACGCTCGGTGCTGTCGGAGGCTCGAACGACCCCGACCCTGCCCACGGAGAATCCCGGCCGCGTGGCGCTGGCCCGCCTCTGGCCGCTGGGCGCTTTCGCTCTGATCGCCGGGGTCGTCGGCTTCGTCTTCCCCGGCGTCGCCGCCATCGGCACCGGCTACGCGCTGGCGGCGGCCCTCGCCTGGCGAACGCGGGAGGGGGCGGTCTCCGCGGTCGAGGGGCGCGACGGCGTGCGCTTCTACGTCGAGCCGGGCTCCGCCCTGGAGCCTGTGCGGCTGATTCGCACGCCGGGCCTGCGGCGCGATCGCGACCCAGCCGGGCGCCCTCAGATGCCGCCTACCGCTTCCTAGAGCGCTTTCTCAGCGGCGCGAACGAGCGCCACGCCCGCGTGTTGGCGACCTTGTCGGCGGAGAGCCAGGCGCGGCGGGCGGTGGCGACGGCGTATTTCATGTTGTCGAGGGTGTCGACACCGTGGGCGTCGGTGTTGACGACGATCCGCACCCCGGCCTCCGCCGCCAGCCGGGCGTGGTGCTCGGAGAGGTCCCGCCGGTTGGGGTTGCCGTTGATCTCGATCATCGTCCCGTTGGCGGCGGCGGCCTCGGCGACCCGCTGCACGTCGACCGGGTACGGCTCGCGCCTGAGCAGCATGCGGCCGGTGAGGTGGCCGATGCAGTCGACCAGCGGGTGCTCGATCGCCGCCACCACGCGCTCTGTCATGCGCCGCTCGGAGATCGAGAACGAGGTGTGGACGCTCGCCACCACCCAATCGAGCTCGGCGAGCAGCTCGTCCGGGTAGTCGAGCGAGCCATCGGTGCCGATGTTCACCTCCGAGCCGGCGAGCAGCCGAAAGCCCCTGGGCGCGGACTGGTTGTAGGCGCGGATCTCCTTGATGCGCTTCGCCAGTCGTTTGGGGGTGACGTGGTCGCCGAAGCCGTGGCTGGCGGAGTGGTCGGTGATCGCGAGGTAGGCGTAGCCGCGCTTGCGGGCGCCCTCCGCCATCTCCTCCAGGGAGTTGCGCCCGTCGGAGAGGGTCGTGTGGGAATGGAGGTCGCCCCGAACGTCCTCGAGCCGGATCAGGTCCGGGAGCTCGCCCGCCGCCGCCGCCTGGATCTCGCCGCGTCCCTCGCGCAGCTCCGGCTCGATGTAGGCGAGGCCGAGCAGGTCGTAGACGCCGGCCTCGTCGACGAAGCGGTGGACGCGGTCGCCCTCGACCTCCGCCACCCCGTGCTCGCTGACCGAGAACCCGCGCGCGAGCGCCCGCTCGCGTAGCTGCACGTTGTGCTCGGCGGAGCCGGTGAAGTGCTGAAGCAGGTTGCCGAAGTTCTCCTCGGGCACTATCCGCAGGTCCACCTTGATCCCAGTGTGCGTCAGGGCCTGGCTGCCGGCCTCACCGCCGGCGCGCTCCTCGGCGATCAGGGCGCTCTCGGCCAGCGCCTCCGCGAGCGCGCGCGGCTCCGAGGCCGTCGCGACCAGGTCGATGTCCTTGCAGGTCTCGCTCCAGCGCCGCGCCGACCCCGCGACCTCGACTCGCCCGGCCGCTGGGTTTGCGGCGAGCGCCTCGGCGAGCTCCCGGGCGACGGGCAGGACCTTGGAGAGCAGGCGGCGATCCGAGTCCTCTCCAGCGTCAGGGAGGGTCTCGAGCGAGGAGAGCACGTTCTCCTCGACCTTGACGCCGAGCCCCTTCAGCTCCCGGATCCGCCCCTGCTCGGCCGCCGACCTGAGGCTCTCCAGATCCGTCACCCCGAGCTCGTCGTAGAGCCTCCGCGCAGTCTTGGCGCCCAGCCCGGGGACCCTGGTCACGTCGACCAGCGAGGGCGGGAACTTCGCCTTCAGCTTCTCGGCGGCGGGAATGCTGCCGGTCTCGATCAGCGCGTCGATCTTCTCGGCCAGCGTCTTGCCGATCGCGGGCAGCTCGGTCAGGCGGCCCTCCGCGGCGAGCTGTTCCAGGGAGACGGGCGACTCCTGGGCTGTGCGGGCCGCCTCCTTGTAGGCGAGCACGCGATAACGGTCGGCGCCGTCGAGCTCGTACAGCACCGACAGCTCCCGCAGGGCCGCCGCGATCTCGGCGTTTCTCATCGCACCCAACCTATTGTGTCCGCCCGTGGCCAACGTCTGGGTGGTGCTGCCCACATACAACGAGGCCGAAAACCTCGAGCGCATGGTCGACGCCGTACTCGAGAACCTTCCCGCCTCCCGCCGGATCCTGATCGTGGACGACAACTCGCCCGACGGCACCGGGCGGATCGCGGACAGACTGGCGGCGAAGCACGACGACGTCTCTGTCTTGCACCGGCGGGTCAAAGAGGGGCTCGGGCCGGCCTACATCGCGGGCTTCCGGCGGGCGCTGGCGGACGGGGCGCGGCTGATCATCGAGATGGACGCCGACTTCTCCCACGACCCCGCCTGCCTGCCGCGAATGCTGGCGGCCGCCGAGGACGCGGACCTCGTGCTCGGCTCACGCTACGTCGAGGGCGGCCGTGTGACGGAATGGGGCGCTGTGCGGCGGCTGATCAGCCGCGGCGGCAGCACCTACGCGCGCGCCGTGCTCGGCGTCGGCGTCCGCGACCTGACCGGCGGCTTCAAGTGCTTTCGGCGCGAGGTGCTCGAGTCGATCGACCTGGACGCCGTCACCGCGCGCGGGTACGCCTTCCAGGTCGAGCTCACCTACCGGGCGATCAAGGCGGGCTTCCGGGTGATCGAGATCCCGATCGTCTTTCGCGACCGCCGCGAGGGCAGCTCAAAGATGAGCAAGGCGATCGTCGCCGAGGCAGTCTGGCGCGTCCCCGCGATGAGGCTCGGGCGCGAGCGTTCCGACCTCTAGCCCCGCGTCTATCCTCTCCGCGGGAGGCGCTCGGGGCCGCCACTTGGTCAGGTCGTTGAGTGACTTCTCGGTGAGGTCGTTGAGTGACTTGCTTCATTTTGTATAGTAATGGCAGAGAGCGGAACGACGACTAGGAGATCAAAGTGCCAGGCAAGCTGCCGGATGTAACGGATTCCAACTTCCAGTCGGAGGTGCTCGACGCCGAGAGCCCCGTGCTGGTCGACTTCTGGGCGCCCTGGTGCGGGCCCTGCCGCGTCGTTCACCCCGTGCTCGAGGAGATCGATTCCGAACGAGACGAGCTTCGCGTCGTCAGCCTCAACACCGACGAGAACCAGCAGACAGCCGCGCAGTACGAGGTCCTCTCGATTCCGACGATGATCCTGTTCAAGGACGGCGAGGCCGTGAAGCGGGTCATCGGAGCGATGCCGAAGGCGCGCCTCGAGGCCGAGCTCGAGCCGGCGCTCGCCTAAGGGGCCACCAGGCCGCACGCCATGGGAGCGGCGTGGCAGCGCCGCGACTGATGCTGGGCGGCCGCTCGTGGCCCCGGCTTGATGCTATGGCGAAGCCGTCAGCCGCGCGCGACCGCGTCCGGGCTGAGCTCCAGCAGCGACTCGAGCGTGACGTCGGCGAGGGCGAGCGCGTCCGCCTCCGGCGGGAAGTCGCGGTTGGGGATCGCGATTACGCGCATGCCCGCTGCGCGGGCCGCGCGGATGCCGTTGGCCGAATCCTCGATCGCGGCGCAGCTCGCCGGATCGATCTCGAGGCGCCTCGCGGTCTCCAGGTAGACATCGGGGGCCGGCTTGCCGCGGCCGCCGGCGACCTCCTCAGAGGAGACGGTGGCCTGGAGGCAGTCGGCCAGGCCGGCGAGCTCCAGCACCAGGTCGATGATCGGCCTGTTGGAGGAGGAGGCCAGACCCAGGGGCCAGCGCTCGGCGAGCGAACGAACGGCCTGCCGCGCCCCGGGCAGCAGGGGCAACTCTTCTCGATACAGATCGGCCATCCGCTCGACCACCGCCGAGTTGATCGCCTCGGGCTCCATGGGGACGCCGATCTCGTCGTGCATGTAGCGCGACCACTCGCTCGAGCTCATGCCCATCATCTCCCGCTGGGCCGAGTCGCGCCAGCGCCCGCCGGCCGCCTCGGCCAGCTCCTTGCGCGCCTCGTCCCAGACGGCCTCGGAATCGACCAGGACCCCGTCGAGGTCGAAGATCACCGCTGCGACGTCGATTCCGAGCCCCCGCTCGCGGTTACGCGACCCGGCTGACGCCGATGCGCAGCTCGCGGCCGTCGATGGAAGCGCTCTCGCCGGAGCCGTCGGCACCGTAGTCCACCGACGTGGCGAGGGTCTCGCCGGCGATGTAATCCTCGTGTGCGCGGGCGGCGTCGAGCAGCTCGTCGTCCCCTCCGAGCGCGAGCTCGATCCGGTCGGAGACCTCGAGGCCGGCCTGCTTTCGCGCGTTCTGGACGGCGTGGACGATCTCGCGCGCCCAGCCCTCGGCTCGCAGCTCATCGTCGAGCTCGAGCGAGAGCGCGACGGCGTGCCCCGCCTCGGCCTCCACCTGGTAGCCGTCGAGAGGCTCCATCACCAGGCTGACCTCCTCCGCGGTGAGGGTGTGGTCGGCGCCGTCGATCGCGATCCCGATCTGCCCCTCCCCCTCGAGGGCGCGCGCCACCGCCCTCGCGTCGAGGGCCTCGACGGCGGCGACCACCTGGGGCATGTTCGAGCCGAAGCGGGGACCGAGCGCGCGGTAGTTGGGCTTGACCCGGTAGGAGACGAGGTCGGCCTCCTCGTGCACGAACTCGAGCTCCTTCACGTTCAGCTCCGAGACCACCAACTCCGAGAGTCGCTCGATCGCTCCACGCTCGTCGTCCGAGGCGACGATCACCGCGCGGCGCAGTGGCTGGCGGATCTTGGCCTTGGCCTGAGCCCGAGCCGCGCGACCCAGCTCGACGGTGCGGCGGACCACGTCCATCTCGCGCTCCAGCCCCTCGTCGCGCCGCGAGTCAGCGGCCTGGGGGAAGTCGCAGAGGTGGACAGAGTCGGGCTCATCGGCGAAGTCCTCGGCCTCGCCTGCGGCCAGGTTCGTGTAGATCTCGTCGGCGAGGAAGGGGGTGAAGGGGGCGAGCAGCTTCGAGACCTCGATCAGGCAGTGGCGCAGGGTGGCGAGGGCGGAGGCGTCGGCCTGCCAGAAGCGCCGGCGCGAGAGCCGCACGTACCAGTTCGAGAGCTCCTCCACGTAGGCGGCGATCGCGCGGCCGGCGCTGGTGCAGTCGAAGGCGTCCATGCGCTCGCGGACCTCGGCCGTGGTGCGCTGCAGGCGCGAGAGCGCCCAGCGGTCGAGCTGCCCGGCGCTCGAGCCGGCCGGCGAGGCGGCGACGTCGTTCGGCCCCAGGGCGCCGGGCCCGACGCCTTCCGCGTTCGCGTAGAGCACCCAGAACGAGTAGGTGTTCCACACCGTGAGCAGGAACTGGCGTACCGCCTCGCCCACGGTGTCCACAGAGAAGCGATAGCCGCTCCAGGGTTGCTGGGAGGTGAAGTAGTACCAGCGGAAGGCGTCCGCGCCGTGGCGGTCGATGACGTCGTCGGGCTCGACCACGTTGCCGCGGCTCTTGGACATCTTCTGGCCCTCGGGGTCGAGGATCAGCCCGAGGCAGACGACGTTGCGGTAGCTCGGCCCGTCGAAGAGCAGCACCGACTCGGCGTGCAGCGTGTAGAACCAGCCCCGGGTCTGGTCGATCGCCTCGCAGATGAAGTCGGCGGGGAAGCGATCCTCGAACAGCTCGGTGTTCTCGAACGGGTAGTGATACTGGGCCCAGGGCATCGACCCGGAGTCGAACCAGGTGTCGATCACGGCTTCAACCCGCCGCATCGTTCCCTCGCAGCCCTCGGCGTCGCACCTGAAGACGACTTCGTCGATGAAGGGGCGGTGGAGGTCGTCGGGGGCCTCGGCCCCGCGGCCACGCAGATCCTCGAGCGACCCCGCGCAGAAGCGCCCCTCGCAGCCCTCGGTGTCGCACTCCCAGATCGGCAGCGGGGTGCCCCAGTAGCGGTCCCGCGAGAGCGCCCAGTCCACGTTCCCCTCCAGCCACTTGCCGAAGCGGCCGTGCTTGATGTGCTCGGGGTGCCAGCCAATCTCCTCGTTGGCCGACAGCAGGCGGTCGCGGACCTCGGTGGTGGCTACGTACCAACTCGACTTGGCGTAGTAGAGAAGCGGCGTGTCGCAACGCCAGCAGTGCGGGTAGGCGTGCTCGTAGGTCTCCGAGCGCAGCAGCCTGCCGCGGCGCTCGAGCTCGGCGACGATGTCGGGGTCTGCCTCCTTGACGCCGCGGCCCGCGAAGTCGGTGACCCTCTGGTCGAAGGTCCCCTCCAGGGTCACCGGGTTCTGCAGCGTGATCCCGTACTGCTGGCCGAGGCGAAAGTCGTCCTCACCGAAGGCGATCGCGGTGTGGACCAGGCCGGTGCCCTCGCCGGTGGAGACGAAGTCGGCGAGCAGGACCGTGTGGCCGCGCGGCCCGTACTCGGTGATGTAATCGAACGGCGGCTCGTAGGCGACGCCTGCCAGCGCGGAGCCGGGAAAGCGGGCGAGCACCTCGGCTTCCTCACCCAGGACCCTCTCGGCCAGGGGCGCGGCCAGGACGAGGACCTCGTCGCCGGCCCGAACGCGCGCGTACTCGATCTCCGGCCCCGCGGCGACGGCGGCGTTGGAGATCAGGGTCCAGGGGGTGGTCGTCCAGACCAGCAGCCGGTCGCCTGGCTCGAGCGGAGCCGCCGGCGGCGAATCGGCGACGCCTCGCGCCTCGACCGCGTCCCCCTCGAAGCGGACCGGCAGCCTGACGTAGACCGAGGGGTCCTCGACGTCGTGATAGCCAAGCGCGACCTCGTGCGAGGAGAGCGCGGTGCCGCAGCGCGGGCAGTAGGGCACGACCTTGTGGCCCTCGTAGAGGCGGCCGTCGTCCCACATCCGTCGCAGCGCCCACCAGACCGACTCGATGTAGCTGTTGTCCATGGTCACGTAGGGGTCGTCGAGGTCGATCCAGAAGCCGATCCGCTCGGTCAGCCTCGCCCAGTCCTCGACGTAGCGGAAGACCGACTCGCGGCAGCGGGCGTTGAACTCGGCGATCCCGTAGGCCTCGATCTCGGCCTTGGAGGAGATCCCCAGCTCCTTCTCCATCTCGAGCTCGACGGGCAGCCCGTGGCAGTCCCAACCGGCCTTGCGGGGGACGTAGTGCCCGCACATCGCCTTGTAGCGCGGGTAGATGTCCTTGAACACGCGCGAGAGGACGTGATGGGAGCCCGGCCGGCCATTGGCCGTCGGCGGCCCTTCGTAGAAGCTCCAGATCGGCCCCCCCTCCCGCTGCGCGAGCTGACGATGAAAGACGTCGCGCTCGCGCCAGCGAGCAAGCACGCCGCTCCTCCATCTGCGGGCAGGGACTGCTTCGGGTCGACGGGCCGGAAACCGGTCATGAGCGGCGATTCTAGGGACGGTCTGCCACCCGAAAAGGCCGCGGCCACACAAAGGGCCAACGACCGCTGACGGCTTCGCCACCAGGCCGCGTCCACAAGCGCCCGCCCAACATGAGTCGCGGCTGCAAGCAGCCGCTGCAAGCTGGTGCGGGCTGGTGGACGCTAAGCGGCGCGGTCCAGCTTGCGGCAGATCTCGGCGAGCTGGCGCTTCTCGGCCTCGTCGAGCGTGCCGAAGGCCTCGCGGACGCGGTCGGCGTGCGCCGGGAAGGCGTGGGTGACCAGGTTGCGGCCCGCCGGGGTCAGGGTGACCGCAACCGCGCGGCGGTCGGTCTCGAGCCGGCTGCGCTCGACGAAGCCGCGTGACTCGAGCGTGTCCAGCACCTCGGTCGCGGTCGCCTTCGAAGCCCCCAGGCGCTTGCGCATGGTCCGCAGCTCGAGCTCCCCGCCGGCGCTGGTGAGCAGGACCAGCATGGCGAAGCCCGTCGCCGAGACCCCGACCCGATCCAGGTCCGCTGCGAGCCGGCGGGTCAGGGTTGCCTCCGCTCGCACCAGCGCCTCGAGGGCGCGATGGGCGAGCGGATCGGAGATCCGAAGCGGCACTGGCTCGCTCACGGCAAGTCAAGTTATGGCCTGGGGCGGACGAATCCAGCGCGGCCGGTGCGGCTAGCCCTCGGCCAGGGTGCGGGCGCCGAGGTAGGTGCGGCGGACCTCGTCAAAGGGACCGTCGGCGACGACCCCCCCTTCCCGCAGCAGGATCGCCCGGTCGCAGAGCCGGTGCAGCAGCGGGTGGTCGTGGCCCGCCGCCATCACGATCCCCCCCGCCTCCAGCATCGCGCTCGCACGCGCCTCGACGAAGTCGCGGAACTCGTGATCCAGCGCCTCGTGGACCTCGTCGAGGAGGAGGATCCTGGGGTCCACCTCCTCGGCGACGGCGAAGCCGAGTCGCGCCCTCATCCCCTGCGAGTAGCTCGCCACCGGCTGGTCGAAGGCCTCGTCGATGCGGACGCGCTCAGCCAGGCCGGGCGTTGCGTTCCGGGCCTCGGCGCGGGACAGTCCGGCGAGCACGCCCAAGAGCTGGGAGTTCTCGCGCCCGGTGAGGACCGGCATCAGGCCGGCCTCCACCGAGAGCAGCGAACCGACCCGGCCGTCGACGGAGAGCGATCCCTCGTCTGGTTCCATGATCCCGGCGATCAGGCGCAACAGGGTGGTCTTGCCCGAACCGCTAGGGCCGATCAGGGCGACGCCCTCGCCGCGGCCGATCGAGAACCCGACGTCGCGCAGCCCCCACTTCTCGGTGACGCCGAAGCGGATCTTCGCGACCGTGGGGCTGACCTGGCGGCTGAGACGGTCGAAGAGAAAGCGAACTCCGAGTCCGGTGGCGTTGATTTCGACGGACATCAGGAGAGCTTCGCGAACTGCCGCTGCTCGCGGCGGTAGAGCGGGACGAAGGCTGCCAGCGCCACGGCGGCGAACCCGAGCGGGATGGCGAGGGTCCAGAGCTGGGGGGTGTGGCCGAACTGGAGCACGTCCCGATAGGCCTCGAAGAGGCCGGTCATCGGGTTGAGGCGGACGATCGTGTTGGCGGCTCCTCCGATCTGGGAGAGCGGGATCAGGCCGGGAGCGAGGAAGAAGAGGACGCGCATGAAGCTGATCGCGAACGGCCGCAGGTCGGCGAACCAGAGGCCGAAGAGGGAGGCGGGATAGGCGAAGGCGAGCGCAACCAGGATGTTGGCGCCGAGCACGACTGGCAGCCAGAGGACGGCGACGGTGGGCGCGATCCCGTAAGCGGCCATCATCAGGAAGAGCAGGCTGAGGCTGGCGCCGAAGGCGACGCACTCGGTGCAGGTGGAGGAGAGCGGCAGCAGCTCGCGGCGAAAGGCCATGTTGAGGATGATCGAGCGCCGCAGCTCGACCGATCCCATCGCGTTCATCACCGTCGAGGTGACCAGCTGGAAGGGGACGATCGCGCAGGCGAGGCTCAGCCCGGGGGCGTCTCCGGGCCGATCGAGCAGGAAGACGACAAGCAGCAGGTAGACGCCGAGCAGGGCGTAGGGATCGAGCAGCCACTTCAGCATTCGCACCTTGCCGCGCCCGTAGCGGGCGCGAAGATCGGAGACCGTCAACGCCCAAAGCACGTCCAAGTGCGAAGCGGACGCCTGGATCGCCACTCTCTCCTGCCTTGCCTCGGCCAGAGGCGGCGCAACCGTGCCCGACATCGGCATCCGCTTAGGCTATCCCGGTGTCGCGTCGCGCGCCCGTTCTGCTCGCCGTCCTCGTCCTGGGCTGGGCGGGATGCGGGTCCGATCGGAGCACCGAGGCGCCCGCGGCCTGCCTCAGCGGGGCGGGCGCCTACCTGAAGGCGCTGAAGCAGGCGCCCGGGGAGGTGCGACTCAACGGGTCCACCCCGATCTCCGAGTGCCTGGTCCCCGAGCAGGCGGGCGGGGAGCTGGCCCAGGTCGGCGCCGCGATGGTGACCGCGGCGACCCGCCTCAACGCCGAGGCGCGGGCCGATCCGTCCGGCCCCGCGGCCGTCCAGCTCGGCTACCTCGTCGGCGCCGTCCAGCGGGGCTCCGAGGACACCGGCGGCATCCACGCCGACCTGGTCCGCCGCCTCAACGCGGCGTCGCGCTTCAACTCCGGCGGCGAGCTGCTGCCGGCCTCCTTCGAGCGCACCTTCGGTCGCGGCTACGCGGCCGGCCGCGAGGCCGGCTAGATAGCTAGCGCTTCGTCTCGCAGCCCTTGTACTTCTCGGGTCCCGGCCCGCCGATGCAGATATCACGACCCTTGCCGCCGATCAGCCGGTCGGGCCCCTTGCCGCCGACCAGCCGGTCATTGCCGGCGCCACCGCAAACGACGTCCCTGCCTCCCATGCCGTTGAATCTGTCGTCGCCGCCAAGCAGGGCGGCGACATCGGCGAACGGCGAGCCGGCGAAGGCATTCTCGAGGTTGGTGCCGGGCAGGGTCGCACTCCTGCCCCCGCAGGAGGGCGGCTCCACCGCCACGCCGTAGGGGAAGGCGATGCCCTTCTTTGCCAGCAGTTGCACCGCCCCGGATTTGGGGTCCACTCTGTACAGGGCGCCGACCCCGGTGCCGTCGAGCTCGGGAACGTTTGCCACGACCAGCTTGCCGCTGGGAAGCACATCGGCATCAAACGTGCGCGATAGCAGGGGCGAGCTGACCACCGGAGTCGTGCGGCCGAAGCGGCTCACCCGGATCACGCCGTTGAAGGTGTAGTCGGTCACGTAAAGGGTGCCGTCAGGCGGGCGAGCCAGGCCGGCCGGGTCGACTAGCGGCGGCAGCGCGGAGAGAACGCCGGCGCTGCCCGTCGAGCCGTTGATGCGCAGCACGCCGGCCTCGGCGTCGGCGACGAACAGCGTCCCGCTCGGCGCGATCTCGAGTCCGTAGGTGAAGTCGCTGAACGGCGCGCCCGAGCTGAACGGGACCGCCTTGCCCCCTTCGAGCTTCAGGATCAACCCATTCACCCTCGGGCCCTGAGCGTCGGCGACGAACGCCGTGCCGCTCGGCGACACGTCGATCCCGAAGGGGAAGTCGAGCGGCTTGCCGCTGGCGAACTCGCTCACCTCGCCCTCACGGGTCACCCGGAAGACCTTGTCGGCCCCTTCGTCGGCGACCAGCAGGGCCCCATCGGGCGCGAAGGCGAGTCCCGAGGGTGAGACCAGCGGGGGCCCACCGGCGACCTTGTGCACCTGGCCTGCGGGGTCAACGCGCAGCACGGCTCCCAGGTCAGCCACCCAGACGTCGCCCGGCTTCGCCGCGGCCTCCCCCGCCGTCATCGTCCACAGCGCGCCCGCCGCCGCTACCGCCAGGAGAGCGCGTATCACTGCGCCAATGCGGCCATGCAGTCCGGGCTTCCCGCCCAAGTCGCCGGCCATCTCGCCGAGTTTAGGCCGGGCGTGAGATGGCCTCAATCCCGAAACCCAGTACTAGCCAAAAGATGGAGGAAAGCAAGTACGGGCTCTGGGGGGTCGGACCGAGTCGCAGCCCTTGTGTCAAGCGTCGTATAGCCTCAATCTCGAATCCGACACCCGGCCGAGGGCCGAGAAGGCGAGCAGATGGAACGCACAGCAACCGAGCTCTGGGGAGGTGAGACCGCCAAGGCGGTGGAGAACTTCAGGATCTCGGGAGAGCCGATCCCGCCCCCGGTGATCCATTGGTTGGGACGTGTGAAGGCGGCGGCGGCGCGAGCCAACGCCGAGCTTGAGCTGCTCGATGCCGACCTGGCGGAACGCATCGCCGCCGCGGGGGATGAGGTGGCGGCCGGCGAGCACGACGACCAGTTCCCCATCGACGTCTTCCAGACGGGCTCGGGCACCTCCTCGAACATGAACGCCAACGAGGTGATCGCCAGCCTCGCCGGCGACGAGGCGCACCCCAACGATCACGTCAACATGGGCCAGTCGTCAAACGACGTCTTTCCCTCCGCGGTCCACCTGGCGGCCCTGGGCGAGGTGCACTCCGACCTGCTGCCCGCCCTGGACGAGCTCGCCGGCGCGCTGGAGCGCAAGGCCGACGAGTTCGCCGATATCGTCAAGGCGGGGCGCACCCACCTGATGGACGCCGTCCCGGTCACCCTGGGCCAGGAGTTCGGCGGCTATGCGGCCCAGATCAAGCTGGGCGCCGACCGGGTGCGGGCGACGCTGCCGCGAGTCGGCCAGATCCCGCTCGGCGGCACCGCGACGGGCACCGGCCTCAACACCCACCGCGAGTTCGCGGCCAGGGTCCGCGAGAAGCTGAGCGCCGAGACCGGGCTCGACATCTCCGAGCCCGCCGACCCCTTCGAGGCAAACGGCAACCGCGACGCGCTGGTGGAGCTCTCGGGCGCGCTCAAGGTCGTGGCCGTGTCGCTGCTGAAGATCGCCAACGACCTGGCGCTGATGGGCTCCGGGCCGCGCGCCGGCCTCGCCGAGCTGCGCCTCCCCGAGCTGCAGAAGGGCTCCTCGATCATGCCCGGCAAGGTCAACCCGGTGATCCCGGAGGTGGTGATCCAGGTCGCCGACCAGGTGGTCGGCAACGACGCGGCGATCACGCTGGCCGGCAGCCAGGGCCAATTCGAACTCAACGTGCGGGTGCCGCTGATCGCCCGCAACCTGCTCGACTCGATCAAGCTGCTCGCCGCCGCCTGCCGGGCTCTCGACGAGAAGGTGATCCGCGGCGTCGAGCCCAACGAGGAGATGCTCGAGCGCCACGCCGAGGCGACCCTGGCGACGGCGACCGCGCTCAATCCCCACATCGGCTACGACAAGGCGAGCGAGATCGTCAAGGAGGCAGCCGACTCGGGGCGGCCGCTGCGCGAGGTCGCCCGCGAGCACGGCGTCGACGAGCAGACGCTCGACGAGGCGCTCGACCACCGCAAGATGGCCCGCCCGCACGACTAGCCTCGATCGACGGCCAGTTCGACCCGAACGCGAGCGCGATTCCCGCGGCCGTCCTCACCGTCGGGTGGCTTGGGTGGGCTGTCTCCGCGGCACCTACGGACACAGGCCGAGGGGTCCCACGGATGCTCGCCTCAGCCGGCCAGCCTACGGTCGTCCAGGAACCGGTCCGACCTTGAGAGGGAAGCAGGAATGTCTACGAGGATCAGCACCCACATCCGCTCCAACTTGATCGGCTACGTGTCGCTGTTCGTGGCTGACGCACGACCGCCGCCAGCAGGCGCAGATCGACTGGCTTGTGCAGCACGTGCGAGGGCGCCGAGGTGATGAGCGGCGTCTGCCCCGGACTCGGCCGGTACGTGCGGGGCACCGGGGGTTGCCGGGCGGCACTGCCGCTCGCCGCCGTCAGCTGCGGGCTTGCGATCGCGGTCGGAGGATGCGGCGGTGATGGCGAGCAGGCCACCGCGCCCACCGAGCCCCGGACCACGATCACCGACGCCAGGGAGGCTGCCGTTGCAGCCCTGGGGCGTCAGGGCGCCGAGCCCAAGCCCGGGCAGGCTCTGCCCTGAGGAGCAGGCGCGATCCCGACTGGGCGCTGGATTCCGGGTTCACTACTACCGGGGGACGCCCCTGGGCCGCCTGGCTTCACCTGGGTGAGGACGGATGGAGCGTCGAGCACATCGCCGTCGCACGGGGCGGGTCGAATGACTTCGCGACGCCGCCGATCAAGGTGCCCTGCGACATCGCGCCCGCCTTCTCCGAGCCCTACTGCCCGCGCTGAGCGGCGCCTAGCCCTGCAGGGTGACCAGGCGCTCCTCGGTCAGCTCGCGGACGGCGTAGGCCGGGCCCTCGCGGGTGTTGCCCGAGTCCTTGACGCCGCCGTAGGGCATCTGGTCGGTGCGGAAGGTCGGCACCTCGTTGATCAGCACGCCGCCGAACTCGAGCCGGCTGGCCGGCCTCGATGCCGCGGCCGATGTCGCGGGTGAAGACGCCGGCCTGGAGGCCGAAGCGGGCGTCGTTGGCCATCTCGATCGCCTCGTCGAAGGACGAGAGGTGTGCAGGTCGCGACCGGGCCGAAGATCTCCTCGCACCAGACCTTGGCCTCGCGCGGGCGGCTCCTTGATCACGGTCGGCGCCAGGCAGCGGCCCTCGTCGACCAGCTCGCCGCCGGCGAGCAGCTCGCCGCCGGCCGCGACCGCCTCGTCGACCCACTCCTTGACGCGGTCGCGGTCGCCGGGGCAGATCAGCGGGCCGACGTCGGTCGCCTCGTCCATCGGGTCGCCGGTCACCAGCGACTCGACGTTGGCGACGAAGCGCTCGGTGAAGCCGGTCGGCGATCGCCTCGTGGAGGAGGATCCGCTGCACCGAGATGCAGCTCTGCCCGGCGTGCGAGTAGGCGTGGAGCTTGGCCTTGTCGGCGGCCTGCTCCCAGTCGCCGTCCTCGTGGACGATCAGCGGCGCGGTCGAGCCCAGCTCCAGGTTGACCTTCTTGCGCGGCGGCCTTGGCGCGGATCTCCCAGCCGACCGGGGCCGAGCCGGTGAAGGTGATCGCGCCGACGCGCTCGTTCTCGACGATCGCGTTGCCGACCTCCGAGCCCGGGCCGCAGACGACGTGCAGCCAGCCCTCGGGCAGGCCGGCCTCGACCAGGATCTCGGCGAGCTTGATCGCCGAGATCGGCGTCTGGCCCGCCGGCTTCAGCACGGTCGCGTTGCCGGCCGCGATCGAGGGGCCGAGCTTGTGGGCGACGAGGTTGAGCGGGAAGTTGAAGGGGCTGATCGCGCCGACCACGCCGACGGGCAGGCGCAGGACGACGCCGAGCTTGCCCTCGCCGGCCGGGCCGGCCTCCATCGGCACCATCTCGCCGGTCAGCTTGCGCGCCTCGACCGCGGCGAAGGTGAGCGTGCCGACGGTCGCGCTGCGCCTCGACCCGGGCGGTCTTGATCGGCTTGCCCGCCTCGGCCGCGATCGTCACCGCCAGCTCGTCCTCGCGCTCGCGCGACGAGGTCGGCGGCGCGGTCGAGCACCGCGGCGCGCTCGTGCTGAGGGAAGCCGCCGGCCTCGAAGGCGGCTCTGGCGGCGGCGATGGCGCGGTCGACGAAGGCGGCGTCGCCCTTGGACACCCGGCCCACCGTGGAGCCGTCGTAGGGGCTCGCCACCTCCGACCACTCGCCGGTCTCGATCCAGTCGCCGGCGACGAGCAGCTTGTGGTCGGTCGCCTCGATCGTCTGCGTCGTTGCCATCCGCAACTCTCCTATTCTGCATCGGGCCGAACGGGAGGCCCGTGTAGCTCAGCTCCAGCGTAGAGGACTCCGGGGGGCCCAATCCGACCCGCGAGAACGCAACTTATCCAGGCTGTACCCGTTTCCCCGTCTGAGATGCCGACTCGGCCAAGCACGCCCGCCCGCGTGCCCCGGCGACGCCGCCCGACGATCGCGCTCGGCTGCGCCCTGCTCGCCCTGGCCGTGCTCGGAGCGTCGGCATCGGGTGCCGAGGCGCTCACCTGGAAGATCAAGGGCGCCGGCTTCGGCCACGGGATCGGGCTGAGCCAGTACGGAGCCTACGGCTACGCCAAGCACGGCTGGGGCTACAAGAAGATCGTCCTGCACTACTACCGTGGCACCAGGATCGGCAAGACGGAGCTCGAGCAAGGTCCGCGTCCTGCTGCGCCCCTACCAGTCGAGCGTGCCGCTTCACCGGCGCCAGCGCCGCCTGCGGCGTAAAGCTCAGCTCGAACAAGACCTACAGCGGCGTCCGCAAGGCGTCACGTGTGGTCCTCCGCAATTCCAAGGGCAAGGGGATCAAGGACTGCGGCAAGCTGCTGAGCGCGACCGGCGGCACCTCGGTGGCGATGATCGGCAAGGGCAGCTACCGAGGAGCGCTCCAGGTGCGGCCCTCCTCGGTGCCGGGCAAGGTGAACGCGATCAACTCGGTCAAGCTCGAGGACTACGTGCGAGGGATCGTCGCCCTCGAGTCGCCGTCCTCGTGGCCGATGGACGCCCTTCGCGCCCAGGCGGTCGTGGCCCGCTCCTACGGCCTTGCCGCCGACGTCGGCGGCAAGGGCTTCGATCAGTACGACGACACTCGCAGCCAGGTCTACGGCGGGATCGGCGCCGAGACCGCGCGCACCAACAAGGCGGTCAACAGCTCCAAGCTCCAGGTCGTCAGGTACAACGGCAAGGTCGCCACCACCTACTTCTTCTCGACCTCGGGCGGCCACACCGAGAACATCGAGAACGTCTTCATCGGCTCCTCGCCGCAGCCCTACCTGAAGGGGGTCGAGGACCCCTACGACGGCTCCTCGCCCTACCACCGCTGGACGGTGAAGGTCTCTCAGGCGGGCATGCAGTCGGCGCTCGGCGACCTGGTGCGCGGCAAGCTGCGCCAGATCAGGGTGACCAAACGCGGCTCCTCGCCGCGGGTCGTGCGGGCGAAGCTGATCGGCTCCGGCGGCACCACCAAGGTGACCGGCCCCACCATCCAGTTCCGCCTCGGGCTGCGAGACACCTGGATGTTCTTCAAGAAGATCAAGTAGCGCCAGCGGGCCGCCCAGATCAGATCCTCGGCCGGAGTGACAGCTCCTCCCTAGCCGTCCCCATAGGGCTGAAGCGGGATGCCGTGATCGGTGTCGCGCAAGCCGAACTCGTAGGCGGCGGCACTCGAGCAGGTGAGGCGGCGAGCGGGGTCACCGTCGATCTCGACGTCGAGCTCGAGGTCGGAGATCGAGCAGTTGAGGGTGTTGTGCTCAGGGCCGACCGGGTCGGCGTAGATCCAGGCGACGAAGTCCTTGCGCTCGGCGCTGACGCGGCCGGTGAGCCTGACCCCGCGGCCGCGGAGCCGGAAGCGGCACTCGGTCGGCTCCTCGGCGAGCTCGGTGCTGCGGATTCGCTCGAAGCCGCCGAGGCGGTGGGCCTTGCCGTCCAGGACAAGGTTGCCGTTGGCGACCCAGGGCGTTTGCATGCCGGCGACCTTGATCCGGCCGGCGGCCATGTCGAAGTAGTCGCCGTCATCGCCGCCCTCGAAGCTCGAGGCGTCCACCCATACCCAGCGCTCGGCGTGCTCGGCTCCCCAGTTGTGGCCGATCATGCCGCGCCAGCCCTCGACCTCGATCCGCTCGCCGGCGACCTCGACCCAGCCGTTGAAGACCGCGTCGGGGTACGGGCTGAGGAACTTGGTCTTGGGCAGCGGCGTTCGATAGAGGAAGTCGCGCGGCAGGTGGTGGAAGGGCTCGTGCTCGTCGCTGAAGTTGAGCATCCAGCCGGCGCTGAGCGCGTCCGTGCTGACCGACCCGGTGGCATTGCCGTCGCCGACGACGGCGTCGGCGATCCGGATGTAGGCGTTCTGCGGCGCGGTCAGCTGCTCGGCGCCGAACTGGCGCTTGGTGGCGCGTGGCCCCGCGGCCTCGGCGTCGAAGAGCGTGAACCAGATCGCGCAGCTCGGCGGCTCGCCCGGTCGCTTGTGGACCGTGTGCCGGATCCAGACGCCCTTGCCGCCCTGCGGCGGGCAGAGCTTCAGGTAGAAGCTCTCGTAGTGGCCGGCTCTCTCGGGCAGGTCGGGAAAGCGGGGCCGGGTGCGCAACACGACGCGAAACCTATCCCGTCAAGCGCGCAGCCCGCTCGTGCACCTCCGCGAGCACCTCGTCGGATCCCTCGACCTCGCGGCCGCGCATCAGCACGCGACCTGCCACCACGGCTGTGTCGACCACCGAGCCGTTGGCCGCGTAGACGAGGTCCGCCTCCAGGTCGCCGACCGAGAGCTCGGGAAGGTCGCGCCGCAGCAGCAGGAAGTCGGCGGGCTCGCCCTCGGCGATGGGCGTGCCCCCAAGCAGCGCCGACCGCTCCCCGCGAGCGATGGCGAGCGCCTCGGACGCCGGCAGGACGGAGGGATCGTCCGCCGCGTGCTTCTGGATCAGCGCCAGCGTCTTGACCTGTTCGAACATGTCCAGGTTGTTGTTCGACGAGGGCCCGTCGGTGCCGAGCCCGAAGGGCACGCCCGCGGACGCCGCCCGCGGGTACGGGAAGACGCCGCCGACGGCGAGCTTCATGTTCGCCGTCGGGTTGCTGACCACGGTGGACCCTCGCTCGGCGACCAGGGCGAGCTCCTCGTCGTCGAGCCAGACGCCGTGGGCGAGCAGCGCCCTGTCGCTCAGCAGCCCCAGCTCGTCGACGTAGGCGGCCGGGCGCTTGCCGCTCGCCTCGACGCAGTCCGCCACCTCCTTCTCGGTCTCGGAGAGGTGGATCTGGACGGCGAGCTGCCGCTCGGCGGCCGTCTCGGCGATCCAGGCGAGCGACTCGCGGCTGACCGTGTAGATCGAGTGCGGGCCGAAGCTCGGCGTGACCATCGGGCCGAACTCCCCCAGCCGCTCGACCGACTCCAGCGCGGACGCGCGCAGCTCGTCACCCTTGGCCGTGTCGAGCACGTCGAGGAAGACCACGCTGAGCAGTCCCCGCAGGCCCGAGTCGACCACGGCGCGGGCCGCCTCCTCCCCGTGGAAGTACATGTCGACGAAGCGGGTCGTGCCGGAGCGCAGCATCTCGATCGCGGCGAGCCGCGTGCCCCAGTAGACATCGGCGGGCTCGAGCTTCGCCTCCGCCGGCCAGATCCTCTTCTGCAGCCACTCCATCAGCGGCAGGTCGTCGCCGAAGCCGCGAAAGAGCGTCATCGCCGCGTGGGTGTGGCCGTTGACCATCGGCGGCGCCAGCAGCATTCCGGCGGCATCGATGACCTCGTCGCCGGGCTCCGGCGGCACCTCGGAGCCGAGTGACTCGATCACGCCGCCGGCGCAGCGCAGGCCCATCTCGCGACCGTCCAGCTCAGCGTTGATGACCAAGAGCCCCATCAATTGCTTTTCGCGGGAGAGAGTGCCGGCAGCAGCCGCTCGATCGCCGCCAGCAGGACGGGCACGGAGGAATCACGGGAGGCGCGGTATTCCTCGATCGAGAGTGGCTGGGAGTCGATCCCGTTGGCCATGTTGTCGACGGTGCAGACGGCGGCGTGGGCGATCCCCGCCTCGCGGGCCAGGATCGCCTCGGAGGCGAGCGTCATCCCGACGACGCCTGCGTGGCCGGCCAGCCAGCGCACCTCGGCGGGGGTCTCGAAGCGGGGGCCCAGGGTCTGGGCGTAGACGCCGCCGTCGATCAGCTTCGGCTCCTCGACCGTCTCGTTCCAGGCCCCGACCACGCGCCGGCGCCAGTCCGGGTCGAAGCCGGGGATGCTGTGGCCCCCGGCGTCCTGGTGGAAGCTCGGGCCGACGCCGGGGGCGAAGAAGTCATCGGGGCAGACCACCGTCCCCGGCCTCCAGTCCGGCCTCAGGCTGCCGGTCGAGGCCAGCGCCAGCGCCCGATCGCAGCCGAGCTCGCAGAGCGCGCGGATGTTGGCACCGTGGTCGAGAAGGTGGGCCGGCGTGAAGCCGTCCATGCCGTGGCGCGGCAGCGCCACCGCGCCGGTGCCGTCCACGGCCACCACCGTCCGCTCGCCGACCCGGACTTCGACCCGCTCGCCCTCGATGGGCACGACGCCCTCGGACACGCTGCTGCCGTAGATGACCGCGAGTCTGTCGCCCTTCGGTCGCGGTGCTTCCATGTCAGGACCCTAGCCGGGGCCATCGGCGCGAGGGCGGGCCGGCGCCGGGCGCGGCGATGAGTTTCAGCGGGTACAGCGGTCCAAGTAGGCAAACGCAAGAGGAGGTCGCAGTGAGAAAGGTGGTCGTATCGCAGTTCGTGACCCTGGACGGCGTCGTCGAGGACCCCGGGGGTAGCGAGGGCTTCGACCGCGGCGGCTGGTCGTTCGAGTTCAACCGCGGGGACGAAGGGGACAAGTTCAAGCTCGACGAGGTGATGGAGAGCGGATGCGCTGCTGCTCGGTCGGGTGACCTTCGAGGGCTTCGCCGCGGCCTGGCCGTCGCGGGAAGGGGAATTCGCCGACAAGTTCAACAACATGCCCAAGTACGTCGTCTCGACGACGCTCGGCGAGCCCGAGTGGAACAACTCGACGGTGATCCGGGACAACGTCGCGGACGAGATCGCAGAAGCTGAAGGAGCAGGAGGGCGGCGACATCCTCGTCAACGGCAGCGTCCAGCTCGTCCAGACGCTGCATGAGCAGGGCCTGGTCGACGAGTACCGGCTGATGCTCTACCCGATCGTGCTCGGCGCCGGCAAGCGCCTCTTCGGCGAGACGAGGGCCGCGACCGCGCTGAAGCTGGTGGAGTCCAGGCCCGTCGGCGATGACGGCATCGTCATCCTCATCTACGAGCCGGCGGCGAAGGAGTAGGAGTAGCCCCCCGGCCTAGTGGCGGATCGTGATCACGTCGCCGTCGGCGACGAGGTAGTCGCGGCCCTCGGTGCGGAGCAGACCGCTGTCCCGAGCGCCGGCGTAGCCGCCGGCCTCGACCAGGTCGCCGCCAGCCGACCACCTCGGCGCGGACGAAGCCCCGCTGGATGTCGGTGTGGACCTTGCCGGCGGCGTCGTAGGCGGTGGCGCCGCGGCCAATCGTGCGCGCGCTGCGCCTCGCTTGCCGCGGTCCGCGGTGAAGAAGGTGACCAGGTCGAGCAGCTCGAAGGCGGCGCGGATCAGGAGCTCGAGGCCCGACCCCTCGATGCCTAGCTCGCGAGCGCATCTCCTCGGCCTCGTCGGCGTCGAGCTCGCGCAGCTCGGCCTCCACCCGCGCGCGAGATCGCGACCGCGGCCGCGCCGGTCGGGCGGCGTGCGCGCGGATCCGCGGGGGGCACCTCGATCTCGCCCTCGTCGACGTTGGCCACGTAGAGCACGGGCTTGGCGGTCAGCGGGCTCAGTTGGCGCATGGCGTCCGGCGCCCCCTCCGGGGTCGGAACCGAGCTGACCGAGCGCCCCGCGCCGAGCGCCTCGACGACCGCCTCGAGCCAATCTCGCTCGGCGATCGCCTCCTTGTCGCCGGAGCGCGGCCTCCTTGGTCGAGGCGCTCGAGCCGACGCTCGGCCTGCTCGAGGTCGGCGGCGATCAGCTCCGTCTCGACCAGCTCGAGGTCGCGCGACCGGCTCCGACGCCGCCCTCGGGATGGGCGACCGCGCTCGTCGCCGTGCGCGCGGACCACGTGGCAGATCGCGTCGGTCTCGCGAATCGCGGCCGAGGAAGCGGTTGCCGAGCCCCTCGCCCGGCGACGGCGCCCCGGACCAGGCCGGCGATGTCGTGGAACTCGATCGTCTCGCGGACGACGGGACGAGCCCCGGCCGCCTCGGCGACCGGTCGCAGCCGCTCGTCGGGGACCTCGACGACGGCGACGTTGGGCTCGACGGTGGTGAACGGGTAGTCGCCGGTCTCCGCCCCGGCCGCGGTCAGCGCGTTGAACAGGGTCGACTTGCCGGCGTTGGGGAGCCCGACGATGCCTACCTTCAAGGCGGACCGCCCCCGTCAAGGGACCAATCCGATCAGGAGACCGGCCCCGAGCGGCACCGCCAGGCCGAGGGCGGCTCCGAGCGTCGCTCCACCGAGCACGTCGGAGGGGTAGTGCATGCCGAGATACGGACGCCCCAGGGCGATCAGGGTCGCCAGGGCGAAGAGCGGCCGGGCGAGCTCAGGGACCAGGCGAGTGATCGCGACGGCGCAGGCGAAGGACGAGGTGGTGTGCGCGGAGGGGAAGCTGAGAGCTCGCTCGGCGCGCCCGCCAGCGGGGGCAGCCCCTCGAACACAGGCCGCGGCCGGCGGACGACCAGCTTGACCGCGAAGTTGAGCCCGATGGCGAACGGGCCCAGTGCCGCGCACGCAGCCACTCCTGACGCCGGTCGGGGTCGACGAGCGCGCCGACCACGCCGATCGCGATCCAGACCGCGGCGAAGCCGCCCGATTCTTCCCAGCGCCTTCCGACCGCCCTCGAGCCGGGGCCATGGTAGCCGGGTTCGCATCGCGACGAGCAGTTCGCGGTCGAGGCGGCGCGAGCACGGCGGCGCAGGATAGAGCGGCGTGGCTGCCGGGAGAATGCCGGGATGGAGACTGCGACCGATCGCGGTCATGGTTCCCGGCTACCGCACCACCCCGGCAACCACTGCGGCTCGACCGCGCTCCGCAACCTGCTCGCCTTCCACGGGCTCGACGTCTCCGAGGAGATGGCGCTTCGGCCTCGGCGCGGGGGCGTCGCTTCTTCTACGTGGCGCTCGAGGGACAGTCGCCGTCGCGGTTCACGAACGGCCGGGTCGCCCGGCTGGAGGAGCAGTTCGTGGAGCTGACCGGCGCGCCGATGCGCCTCGACACCTTCGAGGACCCCGAGCGCTCCTGGGAGGCGGCGCGGGCGGCGGTCGACGAGGGCCGCCCGGCGATCCTGCTCACCGACCTCTACTACCTCGACCACTACGGGACGCTCGGCCCACTTCCCGGGCCACGCGGTGGTGCTGGCCGGCTACGACGACGAGGTCGCCTACCTGTCGGACACCGCGTTCGAGGAGCTGCAGACGACGACGGCTCGAGAACCTGGCCCGGGCGCGCCACGGCAAGCACCCGGCGCTTCCCGCTCGACGGCCACATGTGCACCTGCCCGACGGCGCCGAGATCGCCGAGCTCTCAGCGGCGGCCTCCGGCGCGCGATCGAGGCGAAACGCCCGGCGAGATGCTCGACCCGCCGCTGGGCGAGTACGAGGGACTTCCGGCCCTGCGCCGCTTCGCCGCCGAGGTCGGCGAGTGGCCGCGAGCAGCTCGAGGACTGGCAGTGGTGCGCGCGCTTCTGCTACCAGGTGATCGAGCGCCGGGGCACCGGAGGCGGCAACTTCAGGCTCATGTACTCCCGCTTCCTCGAGGAGGCGGGGTCCGAGCAGGCCGGCCTCGCCGGCGGCGGCGGCCGAGCTGTGGACGGCGCTCGCCGGCGGGGCCCGCAACGCGAGCGAGTCCGACGAGCGCGCGCCCCGAGGACTGGGAGCGGATCGCCGCCGAGGCCGAGCGAGTGCTCGCGGTCGAGCGCGCGCTCTGGTCCGCCCTCGCCGATCAGTCCAGCGGCTAGGCCGGCTTGCTGAAGCGCGCGAAGTAGCCCAGGGTGCCGCCGAGGCGGCGCTCGAAGGAGAAGCCCGCCTCCTCGGCGCGCGCCTGCAGGCTGCCGGAGGCGACGTAGTGAGGGTCCCCGAGCAGCTCACCGACGATCAGGCGGCCGCCCGGCTTGATCACCCGCGCCAGCTCGCGCAGGGCGACGTCCTGATCTGGAATCTCGCCCAGCACCGTGATCAGGTAGGCGGCGTCGAAGGCATCGTCGTCGTGGGGCATCTCGGTCGCGTCCGCAAGGGCCGGGGTGATCGCCAGGCCCCGCTCCGCGGCGCGATCCATGGTGTGATCGATCATCTCCTGCTGCACGTCGAGGATGTGCATCTCGCCATCGGCGCCGATCCACTCGGCGACGTCGAGCGTGTAGTAGCCCGTCCCGGGGCCGATCTCGAGCACAGCTCCCCCGGCTGCGGCTCGAGGATCTGCCGCAGCCGGTCGCGGGTGATGAACGGATGCGGCGCCTGAACCCAGAAGCGCTGGTTGTAGGGGCAGGCCGAGGGGTTCTTCCGCCACCAGAGCGCGGCGGCCCCGACAGCGAGAACGGCGAGAAGCAGCAGTCGGCGCAACCAGACCATCAGGACACGGGGACGGTTGCGCGCGCGCCCACCTCAGCCCCCGAAGCCGACGCGATGCTCGCCGACACCCGCGACCCGGACGAAGACGACCTGGCTCAGGTCGAGCGCGACGGGTCCCTCTTCGGTGGTCAGGTCAGACCAGCCGCCGGCCTTGTCAAGCGCCTTGCGAAGCTCCTTGAACTGCGCTTCGGTCAAACGCGCGGCCATCACCTGGCCGCCGGCGAAGCCGATCTCGACGCGTTCCGGGCGATCCGCCATCAGTGCGCCGCCTCCTTGCGGCTGAACGATCTCGGTCAGCACGCCGCCCGTCGACCTCGGATGCAGGAAGGCGACGCGTGCTGTCGCCGGATGCCGATCCGCGGCTCGGAGTCGATCAGCTCGATCCCGGCCTCCTTGAGCTGCGTCAGGGCCGCCTCGATGTCGTCTACGGCGTAGGCGACGTGATGCAGGCCGGCGCCCGCGCTTGGCGACGAACTTGCCCACCGCCGTGTCGGGCCCGAGCGGCGCCGAGCAGCTCGACGTGGCCGTCGCCGACGTCGAGCAGGACCGCCTCGACCCCCTGCGACTCGACCGTCTCGCGGTGCGCGACGGGCATCCCGAAGCTGCCCTCGTAGAGGGCGATGCGCCGCGTCGAGGTCCTCGACGGCGACGCCGACGTGATCGATCCGTCCGAACATGGGCGCCGCAGTCTAGTATGGCGCCTGGGTCGGCCGGGCGTCAGGTCGCCGACGGCGTCGGCGGCTCGGCCGCCGCCTCCTCCTGCTCGACTCGCAGGATCTCGTTGAGCGCGGCGACGCCGACCTCGAGCTGCTCGGGGGTGGGCTCCTTGGTGGCGATCGAGGCGCTGGATCTCGTGGCCCGGGCGGTGGAAGGCGCGCGCGAGGCCGGTGTCGGGGTTGCGCTCGCTCCAGGCGAACAGCTCGACCGCGAGCGAGACGCTGCCAGCCCGACGGCGGTGCGGACCACCGGGCCGGGGCGCTCGAGCAGGCGGTCGGCCAGGAGCTGGCCGGCGACCGAGAAGGCAAGCATCGGGGCGACCAGGTTGGAGCCGCAGCGCTCGTGCTCCTTGGTGGCCGAGGCCGGATCGTCGGAGCCCTGCTCGTAGGCGCCGATCGCCTTGTGCTCGACGCCGTGGTAGGCGGCGAGATCGCGGTCGGAGAGGGCGACCATCGCCGGCGCCAGCCCGAGCGCGGCCTGGGCGAGCTCCCGGGAGGCGCCGCCGTGGCGGCGCAGGAGCCGCCCCGCCCCGGAGGCGGCGATCATGGTCAGGACCACCTTCGGCGTCCTCGAACGGCAGTCGTGCGGCACGCAGGCGCGATCCGGACCAGCGGCACCACCAGAAAGGCCTCCGCCAAGCGCAGCGGACCGCGCAGCAGGGGGACCCGCGCCGCCAGCGTCGGCGCGATCGCCGGCTTCGGGTCCCGAGGCGACCTGGATCTCGCCGTCTTCGTCGCGGGCGGCGGCAGCCCACGAGGTCGGCCCGTGGATCAGCAGGCCGTTGCGAAGGGCCATGCCCCCGAGCCGGAGGGGCTGTGGGCCGGCGCCGTTGTCCGCGCCTGCCCCGTTGGAGCCGCCGATGCTGTTGGCGCCGCTCACGCCAGCACCCTCGAAGGGAGCTCGAAGAAGAACCGGGCCGCCAGCTCGACGTCGGAGACCGGGACGCGCTCGTCGGCGGAGTGGATCAGCGGCGCCGATTCGACCTCGCTCGATCTCGCGCTGCGGGCAGAAGCCATAGACGGTGGCCTCGGGGAAGGCGGCCCGAAACCAGTTGCTGTCGCTGAACCCTGCCATCACGGTCGGCGCAAGGCCCGCCCCGGGGTCGGCCTCCGCGAGCCAGGATGCGATCGCCGCCGCCAGCGGTGTATCGAGGCTGGAGGTTGTGCCGACCGCCGTCTCGGTGAACTCGATCTCGTACTCGTCCCCCTCGAGCAGCGCCGCCACCCGCTCGCGCACCTCGTCGGGGCCGTGGCCGGGCGGCACCCGGCAGTCGATCAGCGCCTCGGCGACCGAGGGAATCACGTTCGCCTTCTCCGAGGCACGGACCATGGTCGGCGAGAGGGTCACGCCCAACATCGGCTCGGCCAGGTGGCCCGTGAGCTCGGGCTGCTCGCTGCGCAGACGGGCCAGGGCGGGCTCCATCCCGGCGCCATCGACCTCCTCGCCGAGCACGACGGAGAGGAACCTCGAGGCCCTCGGCGGTCGGCTCGAGCGGTGGCTGCTCCCGCAGCCGCTCCAGCTGGGGGGCGAGCTTGAGCAGGGCGTTCTCGCCGATTCGGGGCTGCGAAGCGTGCCCTGCACGCCCGGCGGTGCGCAGGTGGAAACGGCAGATCCCCTTCTCCCCCGCGGAGAGGGTAGAAAGCGCCGGCCGCCGACCTCGATCGCCTGGCCACCACCCTCGTTGACGACCATGTCGGTCCTCACCTTGCCCGGGTGCTGCTCGGTCAGCCAGCGCGCCCTAGCTCACCGCCGGTCTCCTCGTCGGCGACCAGCACCACCATCAGCGTGCCGGCGGCGGGCCGCCATCCGGAGCTGCCCAGCGCCGCGGCCGCGGCCACCTCGGCGGCGACCTGCCCCTTCATGTCGAGCGCCCCGCGCCCCCAGACCTGCTCCTCCGCGACCTCGCCGCCCCAGGGATCGCGGCTCCACTCCTCGGGGTCCGCCCGAACGGTGTCCACGTGGCCGAGCAGGGTCAGCGTCGGCCCGTCGGCGCGCCCGGGGAGAGTTGCCACGAGGTTGGGGCGCTCCGGCTCGGCGGCGAGCAGGTCGCACTCGAAGCCGGCCTCGCTGAGAAGGTCCTGGAGCTCGAGCTGCAGGGCCCGCTCGTCCCCGGGCGGGTTGACGGTGTCGATCCGGATCAGGCGCTGCAGCAGACGCACGGCCTCGGCGCCGAGCGCGGCGGGTGCTGCTGTCGCGGCGACCCCCTCCACGCAGGTCAGCTTCAGCCAGGCGCCACCCCGGCCGGCCACCCCCGGCCGGGGGGCGCCGGCAGCACGCGGCTAGCCGAGAATCGCCTGCGCGGCCATGGCGGCGCCGCTGACCACGAGGATTGCCGAGATCGCGTGCAGCAGCTGGCCCTCGTCGAGGCGGCCCGTGTAGTGCGCTCCCAGGTAGGCGGCAGGCATCGCGGCCGCGGCGCCCACAGCGAGGATCCCCCAGTCGATCCCGCTCGGCAGGTGCCCGATCAGGCCGCCGAGCCCGACCACCGCCCCGACGGAGGCGTTGGTGCCGACGGCGGCGTGCGGGCTGACCCCCGCCCACCTGACCAGCGCGGGCAGGCGAAGGGACCCGAGGATGAGCCCAACGAGCCCACCGAGCAATCCGACGCCGAAACCGACCAGCGCCGCGTTGGCCAGGAGCTCGCGACCGGAGGGGATCGAGTCCCCGCCGTCGTCAGGGCGTTTGTAGCGGTAGAGCTCCCAGGCGCCGTAGAGGACGACGATGGCGATCGCCCCCAGCAGGACGCGGCTGGGCAGGACGCCGGCGATCAGGCCGCCGACTATCGCTCCGACAAGCGAGGTTGGCGCCATCCACCAGAACAGCCGCCAGCTGATCCGGCCCCCCTGCCAGTGGCGGACAGAAGCGGTGATTGCGGCCGCGCCGCTGATGGCGACGTTGGCCCCGGCGCCCGCTGCGGGCGAGCTGGCGACGAGAACGATCAGCGGCAGCCTCAGGTTGCCGAGCACGAGGCCGACCAGGCCGCCGGCGAAGGAGACGGCGAAGGACCAGACCGCGACCGCGATCAGCTCGAGCGTGTCCATGGCGGCGGCACGCTATCGGCACCGCGATTCACATGAGCCCGCCTTCGTTTTCGGTTAGGTTGAGCGCGGTGTCGGAGCTCATACACACCTGCTACCGCGTGCTGGACGTCGACCGCTCGGTCTCCTTTTACGAGAAGCTCGGCATGGAGGAGCTGCGGCGGATGCCGATCCGCGATGAGGCGATCAACGTGTTCATGGGGCTCCCCGGCGACGGGCCGCGGCTCGAGCTGACCTACAACTTCGACCAGGGCGAGCCGTATGAGACCGGCACCGGCTACGGCCACATCGCGATCACGGTCGACGACCTGGACGCAACCCTGGCGCGACTCGCGGAGCAAGGCATCGAGCCGGAGCGCCCTCCCTACACAGTGAGCGAGGGGGGCTCGCGGATCTGCTTCGTCCGCGATCCCGACGACTACCGGATCGAGCTGCTCGAGCGCAGCTAGGCGGGACCGCGGCGAGGCCGCGTTCATACTCCAGACGTGGCCGATACCTCCGAGCGGCTGTTCGAGGCGGAGTCCAGCGCCGAGCAGACCGACGGCGTCTCCGCAGCGGCGCCGCTTGCGACCCGGATGCGCCCGCGCGAGCTAGAGGAGTTCGTCGGGCAAAGCCGCCTTCTGGCCCCCGGATCGGCCCTGCGCATCGCGATCGAGTCGAGCGAGCCCCACTCGGCGGTCTTCTACGGTCCGCCCGGCACCGGCAAGACAACGCTGGCGCGGATGATCGCCGAGCGCGGCCAGCGGCGCCTTCGAGGAGCTGTCGGCGGTCAACGCCGGGCGGCCCGAGGTGCGAGAGGTGATCACCAGGGCGCGCGAGCGCCGCAAGGGGGGACGGCCGACCATTTTCTTCCTCGACGAGATCCACCGCTTCAACAAGGCCCAACAGGACGCCCTGTTGCCGGCGGTCGAGGAGGGTCTGGTGACCCTGATCGGCGCCACCACCGAGAACCCCTACTTCGAGGTCAACTCGGCCCTGCTCTCGCGCTGCCAGATCTACGAGTTCGAGCCGCTCACGCCGGAGGAGGTCGTGGTTCTGTTACGGCGCGCGCTGGCCGACCCTCGAGGGCTGAGCGAGGCGCCGCCGGTCGCCGACGAGGCCCTGGCGATGCTCGCCGAGCGCGTCGGCGGCGACGCGCGCGTCGCGCTCTCGGGCCTGGAGCGCGCGGTGGAGACGACGCGGTCCACAGAGGAGCAGGAGGTTGGAGTTGCGGCCGTCGAGGATGCCCTGCAGCGCAAGGCGCTGCTGTACGACCGCGAGGGCGACCGCCACTACGACTACATCTCTGCCTGGATCAAGGCGACTCGAGGCAGCGACGTGGACGCCTCCCTTTACTACCTGGCGGTGATGCTCGAGGGCGGCGAGGACCCTCGCTTCATCGCGCGCCGGATGGTCATCCTCGCCTCTGAGGACATCGGCAACGCGGATCCGCAGGCGCTGCCGATTGCCACCGCCGCGGCGGCCGCCGTGGACCGGGTCGGTCTGCCCGAGTGCGCGCTGAACCTCGCCCAGGCGGCCGTCTACCTCGCGCTGGCGCCGAAATCGAACGCATCCACCGTGGCGATCTCCCGGGCCATGGCGCACGTCCGGCAGACCGGCGCCTTTGAGCCTCCCCCTATCTGCAGGACGCCCACTACCCCGGGGCGAGCGAGCTGGGGCGCGGCAGCGGCTACCGCTACGCGCATGACGAGCCGGGGGGAGTCGCCGATCAGCGTCTGCTGCCTGACGGAATCGAGGAGCGCTTCTACGAGCCGACGGACCGCGGCTTCGAACGGGAGCTGGGTCGCCGCCTCGAGCGGCTGCGAGAGCTTTTCGGCCGCGATTAGAAACGCCGCAACTTTCCCCACCCACCCGGTGTTCTATTGCCGTCTGACGCTCCGGACGGGAAGCAGAGGTTCTCCGGAGCCGATGCGTCAAAGCCGGGGAGTGGACCAGGAGGCCGGGAGCGCGAAAGTGCTCCCGGCCTTCCTGTTGGGGACCCCGCGCCCCCTCCGACGTCGCTCGTCGCTCAGCCCCGGGTCTTAGAATCGCTTCGACGGCGATCAGAAGAGGTGACGGTGATGGCGGCGAGCAGATCTCGAAAGACGGGCGGTCGGCAGAGCTCGACCACGAGCAACGGGCGCCGGGCCAACGGCAAGCCCGCCAGCGCCAAGTCCTCGAAGGCGAAGGGCTCGGCCGGCGCCAAGAAGGAAGAGCTCCGGTCATTCAGCCCCGCGACGGGTGAGCTGATCGGAGCCGTCGAGACGATCACCCCGCGCAAGGTGCAGGGGGTGGTTGACGATGTCGTCGAGGTGCAGCCGTTCTGGGCGCAGCTGTCGCTCGACGATCGCGCGCGCTATATCCGCCGCGCCGCCGACGTCCTGCTCGACGAGATCGACGACCTGGCGGAGCTGCTCAGCCGCGAGCAGGGCAAGCCCCGGGTTGAGAGCTACACGATGGAGCTCGTCCCGACCCTCGACGCGCTGCGCTGGATCGCCGGCAACGGGCCCGACATCCTCGGCGACGAGAGGCTCCCCATCTCCCAGGCGATCATGATGACCAAGAGCGGTCGCTTCGTCTACGAGCCGATCGGCGTGGTCGGGGTGATCGCGCCCTGGAACTACCCCTGGTCCATCCCCTTCACCGAGGTCGCGATGGCGCTGATGGCGGGCAACGGCGTGGTGCTGAAGCCGGCCAGCCTGACCCCCCTGATCGGCGAGCGGATCGCCGCCCTGTTCGAGCGGGCGGGCCTTCCCGAAGGCCTGGTCCGCACCGTCCACGGCGGCGGGCGAATCGGCGACGCCCTGGTCAAGTCGAGCGTCGGAAAGATCCTATTCACGGGCTCGGTTGAGATCGGCCGCAAGGTCGGCGTCGAGTGCGCCAAGCGGATGAAGGGCTCGGTGCTCGAGCTGGGCGGCAAGGACCCGCAGATCGTCTGCGCGGACGCCGACATCGCCAACGCCGTCTCGGGCGCGGCCTGGGGCGGCTTCGCCAACGCCGGCCAGACCTGCTCGGGGATCGAGCGGACCTACGTCCTCAATGAAGTCGCCGACCGCTTCATCGAGGGCGTCGTCCGCGAGACCGAGCGGCTCACCGTCGGCGACCCGCTCGAGTGGTCGACCGAGATCGGCCCGATGGTCTCCGGCGACCAGGCCAAGATCGTCACCGAGCTGGTGGACGATGCCCTCGCCGGCGGAGCCGAGCGCCTCTGCGGCGGGCCGAGGAAGGTCCAGGGCATGAAGGGCAGCTTCATCGCCCCACCGTGCTCACCGGGGTCACCCACGAGATGCGGATCATGCGCGAGGAGATCTTCGGCCCCGTGCTGCCGATCGTGACCGTGGACAGCGAGGAGGAGGCCCTGCGGCTCGCCAACGACTCCGAGTTCGGCCTCGGCGCCTCGATTTGGACCCGCGACCGCGCCAAGGGCGAGCGGATGGCGCGCCGGATCGAGTCGGGAATGGTCTGGATCAACGACCACTCCTTTTCCCACGGCGCCTGCCAGTGCTCGTGGGGCGGGGTCAAGGACTCCGGCCTGGGGCGCTCGCACTCCAAGTTCGGCTTCTACGAGTGCGTAGACGTCAAGCTGGTCACCTGGGAGCCGGGCCGCACCCGCGACCTGTGGTGGCAGCCGTACGACCGGACGCTGGGCCAGGCGATCCGCTCCTCCGCCAAGATCATCTACGGTCGCAACGGCGGCCGCATTCGCGCGCTTCGCGAGGGGATCGGCCCGCTGCTCGAGGTCGGGCGCCGGACACTGCGGAAGGGCAAGTAAGGACTCTCGCCCAGCCGGCCGGCGTCAGCGCCTATCTGCGACCGCAACTAGGCGGCCGGGGATCGGTTACCTACATTTGATGACCGGAGCCGACCCCATACGCAACCGCGTAAATGCCCCGGATACTGGTTTGGTATGGCGGTCGCAGCAGAATCAGGCGGGCGCCTTCTTTTCCGATTTTGCAGATTCCTTCGGTGCAAGTGATCTGCTGGATACTCAACCGATCAAACAAAGGTGATGGTCCTTGCGTCCCTATGCAGGCGATCACGTGTTTCATTGGAAAGCTCATGCCCTGCTGCAATTCAACCCCCTGGCCCACCTGGACATTTTGGGTCTGAACCAACAACCGCTCGACGCCGTCTTTATCCACTTCGCCTATTTTGGGGACAACGGCCGGAAGTATCTTGATGTTGCCGCCCAAAAGGATCTCTTCTCCCAGATCGCGGGCCACTTCCTTATCGACCTTGAAGTGCTCTTTCTTATGGCCCCAATAGACAGGGGTATGGTCGTCTGCCGCCCGCTTGGCTTTGGACAGCGTGGCGGCAACGTCCGCGGCGGCATTCCCGCCACCCAGAACGAGGGTTGGTGCACCTATGTGTTCGGCCGGATTGTCAAGCTTGCGGGCCACCGTTTTGGCCTCACCGTAGACGCCCAATTCAACCGGGATATTGCTGCCGAAAGCCAGCACGATATTGCGCGCGCGGTAACGGTTCTGCCGGGTGATCACGTTGAATTCACCCTGTTCTCTCTTGATGTCCAAGAACTCTTCGTTGAGATTCACCATTATCTTGTTTTTGTTCACGCACGTTTCGATTTTGATCAGGTACTCTTCCACCGGGTCGTTGTTCGGATCGGGCATAAGGTCCTCGATCGGGAAAGGCCCCGGCTCGCCCTTGGGGATGGTGGGGTACACTCTTTTGCCGCGTGGATAAGAGTCGATAATGCCTTGAAATAGGCTCTTTCCTTTTTCAAGGACCAAATATTTAATCCCCTTTTCAGACGCCTTGATCGCGCAGGCGACCCCACCCGGCCCCGCCCCAACAATCACCACATCATAAAGCGCCATTGAAATAATCTTCCGTTATTTCATTACAAGTCGCGTTGAAGAACCGACTGGACTATAAGAGGTGCGGCCCAATCGCCTATTTTTCAGATGATTTTTTGCCGGCGCATTCCACGCAGCGGCCATATTCGTCGACGCAGTCCGAGCAATGCAGGCGGCCGCAAAGTCGGCATTCGGTCATCACCTCGCCGCAATTGCTCTTGACGTCTTTATGACAGGCTGTGCATTCGAATTGAACATCTTCAGGTTCGGGCATTTTCTGCCTCCTTTCTTTTATTGTTGCGTTCTTAATGCAGCCAATCCTTTTGTAAATTCCATCAAAACACCCAGTCCCTGCTGGACTTGCGGGTCTCCCATGCTCCGCAGCATACCCCATGGTCCGACCGCTTGGGCGCCGGACACATTCACCCGGGTTGGCAGATCGGCGGCGCTGTCTATGAGGTCCAACGCTCCCGGGACGGTCAATTTCTTCAGGATCCCCGCCAAGCGCACCATCCCGTCGGCGGTCTGCTGCAACTCTTCGGCCGAGTAGGACGCGCCTACCTTTTTAAGAACCTCCATACCGGTGGCGAGCAAGCGCAGCACGCTTCGCTGCTCCAGATCGTCAAGGTAGGATATCACCTGCGGAATGGTGGCCTTGAGCAGGGGCTCAGCCGTCAATGCGAAATCGATCAAATTTTTCATTTGATCCAGCATGAAGTTGAGATTCTTTATGTTGCGCATCAATTTCTTGATCAGGAAAACAAAGTCTTCCATCTGGAAATCGGCCTCGACATCCGCCAGTTCGACGATCAGCGCCTGAACAGCTTCGTTGACCCGCGGCGCCAATTCTTCACGCAGCTCGCCAAGGGCCTTGGCGGAAGCCGCCACGGGTGCTATCTGTCTTTCTAGGTGGTCGAGGCGATCCAAAATTTGGTCTTCCTTCGTCATGGCGGGCTCCTCCTTCACGCGGCTTGGCGGATCTTGCCCGCCATGTTCATCTGCGGTTCAAGAGGCAGATCGAGCCCCTTCATCATCAGATTCCAGTAGACCCAACGGAACATCATCTTGCCCCAGTGGTTGCTGAGGCTTTCCTGCAGCAAACTGAAGGGACCCATGCCGGGAAACGGAAAATTGCCCGCCAACGGCTCAACGGCGTAGTTGAAATCGAGCAGAATCGCTTTTTCGAAGCCCGAGGCCAAGAAACAGGTGGCATGGCCATCAAACTTCGGTAGCGGGGGGTGGCCGTCAATTTCACGAACCAGGTTCTCAACAAGCGTATATGCCATGTAGTGGGCCACGGAGCCGGCCTTGGAGGTTGGCACGTTGGTCGTGTCGCCGATGACGTAGATCCGATCGAACTTGCTGGCCTTCAACGTATGCTTGTCGGTGGGCACAAACCCCACGGGGTCGCTGATTTCTGAGTCGATCAGCGCCTTGGCGCCCATGTTGGGAGGGATGGCTACCAGCAAATCGTAGCCGACTTTTTGTCCTTTATGTGATTCAATGGTTTTTTCGCCGCTATTGACCTGGGCCAGATCAAAGAAGGGAGTCACCTTGATGTTTTTCTTGGCCGCCACGCTCGCCAAGGCTTTGGCCGCTACCGGCTTGGTGAAGACGTTGTCGAGGGGAGTGACGAATTCGATCTCCACCTTGTCCCGGACCCCGTTGACGGTGAAAAACCAGTCCGCCATGAACACGAACTCCAGCGGGGCGATGGGGCATTTGTATGGGAATTCGGCGATATTGAGAACCACCTTGCCGGAACTGAAATACTTCAGTTGCTTGCGCAACGCCAGGGCACCCTCCAAGGTGTAAAAGTCGAAGATGTCTTTGCGCCAGCCGTCCAGCATGCCGTTGATCTCCGAGGGCTGAATATCGCAGCCGGTCGCAATTACCAGCCAATCGTATTCATACTGCCCCTTGAGAGTTTCAACCCGCCGTTGCCCCGGGTCGATTTTCATCACCTTATCGACCACAAAATCTACGCCTTGGGGAATAAATTCTTTCTTAGGCTTGAGGACATCCTGCTCACCATAGACCCCGAACGGGATGAACAAATATCCTGCCTGGTAATGGTGTCGCTCATCGCGGTCAATGATGGTGATCTGCCATTCCGATTCTTTCAACTCCTTGCGCAGCATGTTGGCGACGATCGTGCCGCCGGCGCCAGCACCCAAAATCAGGATTTTTCTCATCTCATTTCCCTCCCCGAAAGTTGAAATTCAGCCGGCCACGAGTTGATAGCTTTGCAATTTGTATCCGTCCTCTTTTTGAATATGGAATTTGACCGTTAGGGCGATTCACAAGCCCTGTATGCCAAAACGTCAGCAAGATTCCAACTTCCGCATGAATTAGTTCGCCTCCCTTCAGGTTTAATCAAGCCCTTGGGAGGCAGGAGGCAGGGACTTTGAGGAGTTTCCTGTTCATAGCGAACCTCAAATACCAATCAAATAATTGAACGTTTAAAGCAGGTATTTGGAAACCGAGCAGGGTGAGTGAGGTCCGAGCCGCTTAAAGAAACCAGCGTCCGCTTCAGGTCCGGTGGAATTGGAAAGATTCTATAACGTGCGCTAAATATACCTTGGCCTGATTAGAAAAATCAAATGAAATTGAAGCCGGGTATTGAAGATAACACAAAAAGACGCTGACTTGGGATATGAAATCACCAGTATTCCGTAATCTGTAAATATTCGCCTCGGCCTGTCGGTATCTGTATCTTTCGCCGTCTTCGATTTTTACCCGCTTCGCTGTCA
>CAVVBU010000019.1:0-125621 GCA_963746615.1 uncultured Solirubrobacterales bacterium
GCGTCGCTGTGGGAGCCGACCCGCGACGAAGCCGGCCTGATCGCCACCGCCGCGACGGATCCCGATCTGAAGGGAGCGGTGGTCAGGTTCCTGGGCGATACGTCGGGCGCCGTGAAGGCTTTCATCTCCGGCGAGCCGTTCTTCGCGGCCAAGGCCGAAGGCGACGAGGCCGTCAACCGGGAGCTGGTGGAGCGCCTCGGCGTCTCCTCGGTCCTGTTCCAGCCGATCCGCCGCGAGCGGATGACGATCGGCGTGCTGGTCGTCTACTGGAGGCAGCCTGTCCCGAGCCTCGACTCCGAGGTGGCGATGGTGGTGGCCCTGCTCGCCGACGAGGCCTCGCTCGCGATCGAGCGGGCCGAGCTCTTCTCGCAGCTGGAGCGTGCAGCGCGCACCGACGTCCTCACCGGCCTGCACAACAGACGCGAGTGGGGCGCGAGGCTCGAGCGGGCGCTGATCCGGGCGCGGCGCAACGGCACCTCGCTCTCGGTGGCGATGCTCGACCTCGACCACTTCAAGGACTACAACGACCGTCACGGCCATCAGGCCGGCGACCGCCTGCTGAAGGAGGCGGCCGCCCAGTGGCAGGCCCGCCTGCGGGAGTCCGACGTGCTCGCCCGCTACGGCGGCGAGGAGTTCGCCCTCGCCCTCCTCGATTGCGAGCTGGAGGAGGCCGAGACGCTGGTGGAGCGGTTGCGCAGCTCCACCCCGGACGAGCAGAAGTGCTCGGCCGGCGTCGTCGCCTGGGACGGCGAAGAGAGCGACGTCGCCCTCGTCGACCGGGCCGACCGCGCCCTCTATGAGGCCAAGCGCGGTGGCCGCGACCGCGTGATCATCGGCTGAACCCAGCTCCCGCCTGGTTCCGGCGGGGGTGACGACCGACGTCCTGCGAGCGCCCCGACCGAGCGCCCGCAGGTGGGTCGGCCGCTTGCATTGCTCACGCCGAGGCGGTCAGCTCGTCCTTCTGCTGCTCGATCTCCTCGGACATTGCCTTGAGGGCGCCTTGCGAGCGCTGGGCGCGAACGGTTCGAATTCCCAACTCGCGCCGAGCGTCCTCGGTCGCGTCCTCAAGCATCTGCTGCAGCTCGGCGGCGCGCTCGTCGGCGCGCGCCTTCAGCCGCTCGGCGCGGTCCTCAGCGCCCGTCTGGAGCTCATCAAGTGCCTCCCGCGACCGGCTGATCGCGGAGTCGATCATCGAGCGCAACTCCTCCGCGACCTGCTGGCGCGCCTGATTGAGGTCGTCGAGCGCGTGCTCAACGTAGTCCGCGGCGTGCAGGTCGGGTTCCTCGCCAGTCTTTGTCGCCATCTGCCCTTTCCTTTTCTCGGTCGTGTGAGCTCAGCCAGTCTCCATCGCCTCCGCCCGGGCGGCATCCGTGCAGAAGGCGGGAGCGTCCTCCGGACAAATGACGGACGGCGTATTGCTCAAGCAACGAGGGTGAAGCTCATGCGGGCGGCCTCGAAGCGGTCGATCGAGCTCGTCCCGAGGGCGATCGCGGGGGTAAGGCAGCCGAACCGCTCGGGGGTCTGATCCGGCTCGGCGAGCAGCAGGCCCGCCTCGCCCAGCATCCTCGCGGTCGTCAGGTACCCGGGATGCCCCTGGGCGTCAACAGACACGGAGACCGGACGGCCGCCGCCGGTCCGGGCGTCAACTGACAGGTGCCAGCTCCAGTCCTCGAGACGATCGGGGCTCGGTCCGAAGCCCGATGACGGGAGGATCCTCGAGAGCGCCGAGCCGAAGGGCTTCCTGAGGGATGGCTTCACGCTCGCGAGGCGGCCGAACCCCGCCTGTGCGGCCGCGAGCGCGCCCGCCGCCGCGAATCGAAGCGGCAGCGTCGGGGCCGAGCCTCCGATTACCACCCCCTCGCGGTACCGGAACGGCTCGAAGGAAACGCCTCTCTGAGCCGCGACCAGCGCCGCGGTGCGCTGGACCACCGCCGGGTTGATGTAGGGCGCTGGGGTCATCGGCGCGAGCACCTGGTCGTTGGGCCCGCGCCGAGGCCTGATCGCGATCGGGCTGCGCCGGCGGACCGCGTCGGCCCCGGCGGCGTCCTCGATCAGGCAGGCGGGGTCGAGGGCGAGCGAGACGTCCTCGTCGCCGACCACGGCGGCCAGACTCTGCAGCGTTCCGCCCGAGAGCAGGTCAGAGGGGCGGGGCAACCCGGGCGGCTGGCGGACGCTGACGGCGACGTCGACCTCGGCCAGGCCCTCGTCCCAACGCTCGCGTGCCGCCTCGGAGGCCCACAGGATGGCGAGGTCGGGCGGCAGCGACTCGAAGCCGCAGGTCTGCACCACCTTGACCCGGGCCTCGGCCGCCTTGGCGTCGAAGGCATCGATCGTGCGCCGGACGAACGGCATCTCGCCGGTGAGATCGACGTAGTGCGCTCCGCCCGCGACGCACGCCTCGATCACGGGGCGACCATAGAGCGTGTAGGGGCCGACCAGGTTGACCACTACGCGAGCGCGGGAAGCCATCGCCGCCAGGGAACCGGCATCGCCCAGCTCGGCGACGATCGTCTCCGGCGCGCTGACGCCCACCTCCCCGAGCACCCTCTCCAGCTTGGCGGCGTCGCGCGCGGCGGCGCCCCAGCGGGCACCCGTCTCCTCGGCCCGCTCCGCGAGATAGGCGGCGACGCGGCGCCCCGTGTAGCTGGTGGCCCCGAAGACGACGACATCCAGATCTCGCTCGGTCACTCGCGAAACGGTATTTGAACTTGCGATAGCGGCACCTGGCCGTGGTCGGGTGACGCCGAGGAGATCAGGTCTCAGCGCCGGGACGCGGGAGCCTCTCGCGAAGATCCGAGATCTCGTCGTCCAGCTCGAGAACGACGTGGATGAGCTCCATCAGCAACTCATCGAGGTCCACCTTCCGCTGAGCTCTGACGTCGTCGAGCAGCCGCTCGAGATGCTCTCGTCTCTCCCTGTGCTCCACGTCGGGGATCGTAGTCCTCCCCCGCGTTCCGCAGCTTCCGTGTACTCAACCGCCATCCGTAATCTGCCGCGACCGAACATGGGTGGAGAGCCCCGATGTGGCTCCCGTTCAGTGGCCTATGGTCAGCAGTACTGAAGGCGCGAGAGAGGTGAAGATGAGCGAAGTCGATCTGATCGATCGCAGCGTCGAGAAGACGAACGTCTGGCTGAACGAGCTCGCGGGCGAACTCGGGAGCGACGACCGCAAGTTCGCGTACCGCGTGCTACGCGCCTACCTGCACGCGGTTCGCGACCGGCTGACCGTGAACGAGGCGGCTCAGCTTGCGGCCCAGCTCCCGGAGCTGATCCGAGGGATCTACTACGAGAGACTGGGTGCCCAGCAGGACACCGATGAGGTACCACTCGCTCGACGACTTCCTCAGGCGGATAGCGAACGAGGCGCTGCTTCCCGGCGAGACCGAGGCTTCGTACGCGTGCTCGGCCGCAGCGCGGGTTCTCCGCCATCACGTTTCGGAGGGCGAGATCGACGACGTGATGGCGGTCTTCCCCGAGGAGCTCAGGCTCGTTCTCGCAGGATGATCCCCGGACCTCGACTCGCTGCGCACACCCGACGATCAGACGCCGGGGGAGCTCCTGGAGTGGCGCCCCGAACTCGGCGTCATCTCGCTCTACATCCGCGTCGATCCCGGTGACCGCGGCGAGAGGTGGCGCACGGAGGTGCGAAACGGCCTCTCCGACGTGGTCAAGCAGGGCCGCGACGCGAGCGACGACGAGACGTCGGCGCACGATGGAGGCGACCATTCAGGGGCTGCAGCGAGATCTCCTCGATGAGCCGCCTCGAGGCGAGCCGCGCGGACTGATCGGCTTCGTCGAGGTGGCGCCCCGGCAGGGGGAGCAGCGGTGGTACGGCGCGCAGACGCCGCCTCGCCGAACCGAGGTCCTTCAAGGCCCGGTCGCCCAGATCCATCCGCTTGCTCGAGGTGCTCGACGACGGCGCCCCGCTGGGAGTCGCCGTGGTCTCCTCGGAGCGGGTTCGGTTGCTCGACTGCCGCTTGGCACGGGTGGAGCAGCTTCACCACTGGGAGCTGGAGTACTTCGGGGATGAATGGCGCGAGCGGAAGGCTCAGAAGGCACGCGACCCCGCCCGCGGAGAGGCGATCTCGGCATCCGGGCGAGATCAGCACAACCAGCGACTGGAGGCGAACCGCGAGCGGTTCGCCGCGCAGACCGGGCGGCTCGCGCCTGCGGAGTCAAGGAAGCACGGCTGGCGCCAGACGCTCGTCTTCGGCGACGATCGCTACGTCCGCCGGTTCGCGCATGGCTTCGGCGATTCCTCCGATCTGCGCCACGTCGACCACCTCGACCTGATCTCGGAGCCGACCGCAAAGATCGAGCGTCGCGTCGAGGAGATGCTTCCCGAGCTCAACGGCGACCGCAGGCGCGCACTGATCGAGCGCATCAAGGAGGCTGCGTACGCGGAGGGGCGCAGCGCGCTCGGCGTGCAGGAGACGCTTCAGGCGCTGCAGGAGGGACGGGTCGAGCACCTCGTCTACGACGCGGAGCGCGACTACTCGGACGGCGGGCTCGGGCTGGCCGGCGAGACCGGATCCGACGGACTGCCGCTGATCGAGCGGATGATCGAGCTCGCGCTCTCGACGAGGGCCGCGATCACGCCGGTCGAAGGGAAGAGCGCCGGCGCGCTCACTGAACAGGGCGGCGTGGTGGCGCTGCTTCGGTACTGAAGACGGTCAGCACTGGAGACGGACTCGCGCCCATGTCCGTAGTCAGCCGGGAGTCCCACCAGTGACTGCTACCGATGACGCCGCCGCCCGGAGCGGTCATGATCGGAGTCCCATCCGGGGCGTCCCACCAACGAAGGATTCAAAGATGGCAACCGCCTTCAGCGACCGTGCCGACGCAGGGGCCCAGCTTGCCCAGCGCCTGATGCCGCTGCGCGAGCGGCAGCCCATCGTCGTCGCCCTGCCACGTGGCGGCGTGCCCGTGGCGCGCGAGATCGCAGCCGCTCTCGGGGCGCCCCTGGACGTGCTCGCGGTTCGGAAGCTGGGCGCGCCGAGCAATCCCGAGCTCGGCATGGGCGCCGTCGCCGAGGACGGAACGGGCGTGATCGATCAGGCGACCGTGAGCGCGCTCGGCGTGACCGAGGACGAACTGCAGTCGATCATCGACCGGGAGACGGCCGAGCTTCGCCGCCGGGTGGCCCTTTACCGAGGCGAGAGGCCGGCCTTCGACCTGGCGGGGCGCACCGTGATCGTCGTGGACGACGGCGTCGCGACGGGCGTCACCGATACGGCCGCGCTGCGAGCCGTGCGCCGCCATCAACCGGAGCATGTGGTGCTCGCGGTTCCGGTGTGCGCGCCCGAGGTGGCGGACCGCCTGGCCGACGGAGGCGGACGAGGTCGTCACCCTGCTGACGCCTCGCTCCGCTCGACGGCGTCGGTCGCTGGTATCGCGACTTCTCGCAGGTGCCCGACGACGAGGTGCTGCGACTGCTCCATTCCTCCAACGGGAACGGCGGGCCCGGACGCGCGAGGTGACGGTCGAGGCCGGGCGATCTGCGCCTTCCGGGCGAGCTGTTCGTGCCCGCGGACCCGATCGGGATCGTCCTCTTCGCCCACGGCAGCGGCAGCAGCCGGCACAGTCCTCGCAACGTCGCCGTCGCGCGCAGCTTGCACCGCGTGGGGCTGGCGACGCTGCTCTTCGACCTGCTCACCGCCGAGGAATCGGACGATCGCGCCAACGTGTTCGACGTCGAGCTGCTCGGCGAGCGCCTGGTCGGCGGCCACGCGCTGGGTCGCGAGGCGAGCGAGGTCTCGGAGTCACTCCCGCTCGGGCTACTTCGGCGCCAGCACGGGCGCAGCCGCCGCGCTGATCGCGGCCGCGGAGCTCCCGGCGGAGGTCGGACGCCGTCGTCTCGCGCGGCGGGCGACCCGACCTGGCCGGATCCGCTCTCGCGCGAGGTGCAAGCGCCCACGCTGCTGATCGTGGGCGGCGACGACCGTGAGGTGCTGGAGCCTGAACCGCAGCGCGCAGGCGCTGATCCCGGCTCCGTGCGAGCTCGCGGTGGTCGCGGGCGCCGGGCACCTGTTCGAGGAGCCGGGCGACGCTGGCCGAGGTCGCCGAGCTGGCCGGCGACTGGTTCGCCGAGAAACTCGGGCGCGTGCACAGGCGACCGCGGCCGCTGCCGGGGCTGAGCTCGGTGCCCCGAGTCGACCACAGCCGAGCGTCGCGGCGGAATGCTCGATGCGCTCCGTGCGCGAGGCTCATCCGCTCACCGGGCTCGACAAGCGACTACGACCCGCTGCTGGAGCTGATCGGGGATGCGAGCCTCGTCCTGCTCGGCGAGGCCTCGCACGGCACGCACGAGTTCTACCGGGAGCGCGCGCTGATCACGCGCAGGCTGATCGAGGAGAAGGGCTTCACCGGCGTCGCTGTCGAGGCCGACTGGCCCGACGCGCTACCGGGTCAACCGCTACGTGCGCGGGGCACGCGGAGGACGCCGACGCCGAGGAGGCGCTGCGCGGCTTCCGGCGCTTCCCGACCTGGATGTGGCGCAACGCCGAGGTGCTCGACTTCGTCGGGTGGCTGCGCGCGCACAACGATGCGTAGCGCGACCAGCGGAGGCAGTCGGCTTCTACGGACTCGACCTCTACAGCCTCTACACCTCGATCGACGAGGTGATCTCCTACCTGGAGAGGATCGACCCGCCGGCCGCGGCCCGGGCCCGCGAGCGGTACTCGTGCTTCGAGCAGTTCGGCGGCGAGAGCCAGGAGTACGGGCGAGCGGTCAGCCTCGGGATCAGCGAGTCCTGCCGGCGCGGCGTCGTCGAGCAGCTCCTGGAGCTGCATCGCGACTCGGTCGGCGTACCTGCGGCGCGACGGGATCGCCGCGGAGGACGAGCAGTTCTACGCCGAGCAGAACGCGCGCCTGGTCGCCGACGCGGAGGAGTACTACAGAACGATGTTCGCCGCCCACGTCTCCTCATGGAACTTGCGAGACGCCCACATGGCGGACACGCTCGACGGCCTCCTGGCCCACCTCGAGCGTCACGGCGAGCGCGCCAAGCTCGTCGTCTGGGAGCACAACTCGCACATCGGGGATGCGCGCCGGACCGAGATGGGCGAGCGGGGTGAGCTCAATCTGGGCCAGCTCACCCGCTCGCGACACCCCGGCGTCAGCCGACCCTGGTCGGGTTCACGACCTACGAGGGAACCGTGACCGCCGCGTCCGCCTGGGACGCCCCGGCCGAGCGCAAGCGGGTTCGCCCGGCGCTTCCGGAGAGCTACGAGGCGCTCTTCCACCAGCTCGGCGAGCCCCGCTTCCTGCTCCGGTGTGGAGGCCGCGAGGCCGCGTCGACTCTGCGGGAGCCGCGCCTGGAGCGGGCGATCGGGGTGATCTACCGGCCCGAGACCGAGCGCCAAAGCCACTACTTCGCGGCACAGATCGCCTCTCAGTTCGACGCCGTCATCCACATCGACGAGACTCGCGCCGTGGAACCGCTGGAGCGGACCGCCGGCTGGGAGCTCGGCGAGCCGCCCGAGACCTACCCCTCGGCGCTCTAGGCGTCGGCGCCGGCCGCGGCCGACTGCGCGGCAGTCTGCGCCGTCCCGCTCCCCCTCGGGGTGACCACGACGGGGCAGGGAGCGGCTCTCATCACTTCCGCCGACACCGCGCCCGCCAGGGCCCCTCGAAGCGGCCCGTAGCCACGCGAGCCGATCACGATGAGATCGAGCTCGACGCCCTGGTCGGCCAGGACCGCCGCCGGATCGCCTTCCTCGAGCACCGGCTCGGCGGTCGTCTCGCCGCTGAGCGTCGCTACGCCCTTCTCCAGCACGTCGCCGTATTCGCGACGGAGGGCCTCGTGAATCTCCTCCAGTTTCGGGCCCTGCACGCTGAGCGCTGGCACCTGCGGGACGACGGTGATCACCCGCAGCTCTGCTTCCAGAGCCTCGGCCAGTCGCTCGGCCTCGGCCAAGGCCAGCTTGGCCTCGTCCGTACCGTCGTAGGCCACCCCGATCAGGCCGATGGAGGGGTGCTTGCCGCGGGCTAAGCCTCGGGGCGCGATCGCCACGGCGCACGGCGCGCCGCGCAGCAGGCTCTCGCCGACGCTTCCCGGGAAGACCCGCCCGAGTTTCCCGCGGTGGGCCGAGCCAACGACGATCAGGTCCGCCCCACTGTCGCGCGCGTACTCGTACAGCGCACGAGCCGCGGACCGCCCGCTCAACCCACCGTCGAGCCGCGCCGGCGTGAAGCCTGTCCCGTCGAGCTCACGGGAGACCTCCTCGTAGAGCTGCTCATCGAGCTGTTCCGAGATCGGAGTGCGCAGGATGGCCTCTTCGAACGGGGCTCGGCCCCGTGGAAGGACAACAGCCACGCACAGCTCCGCACCACCCACCGCGACGAGCTCCTTCCCGAGCCGCAGGGCGTCGCGCGACTCATCGCTACCGTCGAATCCGACGATCACCTTGGCCCACGTCGACTTCACCGGCCAATCCTAAGTGCAAGCGCCGAGGCCCAGGGCGGCGGCCGTCATGGTTCCGTTGCGGAGTCTGGTCTGGGATCGGCTCGCGAATCCCGGACGAGCTGGGCGTAGGCGATCGCCCCCGGCACCATCGGGAGCCAGAAGGCAAAGGCCCGATAACTGAGGACCGCAACGATCGCCAGGCCGCCGCTGACGCCGAAGCCGATCAGGGCGCCGATCATGCCGCCATCGACGGCGCCGATCCCACCGGGCATGGGCAGGACGTTGGCGAGCATGCCGACGAAGTACGCCATCACGACCACGGCGACGGTGGGAGCGTCTCCGAACGCCTGCAGGCACGCCCAGAGGACCGCGATGTCGAATGCCCACCAACCGATCGCGCCGAGAAGCCCCGGCTGTCGAGACCGCACCAGCCCGAGGGCGCCGCTGACGCCGGATGCGATCGCGGCCGGGGCGGTCCCCAGCGCCCGAGCCAACCTGGCGAATCTGCCCCGGGCCGCCGCCAGCCGGGCGAGGGCGTGGTCGAGGCCGTGCGAGAGCGCCCGGATCGCCAGCGCCGCGACGATCACCAATCCTCCGAAGATCGCCGGCACCACCGTGAGGCCGAAGGGAGCCGGGCCCTGCAGGATGCCGCTGCGCAGACCGAGCCCTCCGATCACCAGCGTCGCCATGAAGACCGTGTAGAGAAGCACCAGGAGGGCGGCAATCCGCACCGCCACCTCACGGCCCGGCATCCCTCGCTTGCCCAGGGCCCAGGCGGTCAGAATGACCCCTCCGGCGCCGGCCGTGGCGAGCAACCGCGTCGCGACCACCCCGGCCATCGTGATCCGGTAGCTCTCCCGCCAATCGATTTCGCCATCGTCGCCCGAGAAGACCGTCCTGAAGAGCACGACATAGGAGAGAAACGAGAGCGCCTCGAACGCGAGCGCCACGCTGAGCCACCAGGGGTCTCCGGTCGCGAGGCGTTTCCATGTGTTCTCGAGCCCGGCGACCGCCGGGAGCAGAACGTAGAGGCCCCCGATCGCCGCGACTACCGCGAGCCCTAGCAGCGCCAGCCTGCGGCCGGTGGGCGCAGACGGGAGCCGGCTCGTCGCGGATTCGACGCCTGCCGCTGAACCCTCACTCACCGTCGCAACATACTCACCGCGCGGAGATCTCCGGCGTAGTCGTAGGCTCTCAGCGAGATGGTCGACCCCGGCAGCCGAGCTCACCTGCCCCTGCAGCCGTGCACGGTGGCCGTCTTTGCGCCGTCGCCGGTCCTCAGCGTCACCGTCGAGCATGCACCGGGCGGGCCCGAGATCCACCTCCATCCCGCGGGGCAGGGCTTCTGGGTGGCGCAGATGGCGGCTCGGCTCGGCGCCGACGTGAGGTTGTGCGCGCCGCTCGGCGGTGAGACGGGGGAAGTGCTCAAGTCGCTCCTCGCCAAGGACGGGATCACGCTGCTCTCCGTGGAGGTGGAGGGCGCCAACGGCGCCTACGTCCACGACCGGCGCGGGGAAGGCCGGGAGGAGATCGCCCAGACCCCGAGCCCCGAGCTGCACCGGCACGAGCTCGACGACCTCTACGGCATCGCGCTCACCGCCGGGATCGAGGCGGGCGCGGCTCTCCTCACCGGCCCCCGCAATCAGGGGGTGCTGCCGCCCGACACCTACGAGCGCCTCAGCCGCGATTTGAGGCGCAACGGACGCTTCGCGCTCGCCGATCTCAGCGGCGAGTACCTGGACGCCGCGCTGCGGGGCGGCGTCGACCTGATCAAGGTCAGCGACGAGGAGCTGATCGATGCCGGGCGCCTGGACGGCCCCGAGATAAGCGATGCCGTGGCGGCCGCCCGGCGGCTGCATGAGCAGGGCGCCGCCAACGTGCTCATCTCCCGCGGCGATCGGGAGGCGCTGGCCCTGCTGGGGGACCGCCTGCTCGAGGTCAGCGGGCCCAGCTTCACGCCCCTCGACCCGCACGGGGCTGGAGACTCGATGTTCGCCGGCCTCGGCGTCGGCCTCGGCAGCGGGCTTCCCGTCGAGGACGCCCTCAGGGTCGGCGCCGCCGCCGGGGCGCTGAACGTCACCCGCCACGGCCTGGGGACGGGGCATCCACGCGAGATCTCGGTTCTCTCCGCGCAGGTCAAGGTGCGCCCGTTGCGGCTTGCTCAGTCGCCCGGCGAGCCCTCTTCGGAGGGAGAGTCCTCCGCCGAGGGATCGGCCGCGTCCACAGCGTCCTGAACGACCGGCAGCAGCTCGGCCACCAGCCCCGGCGTCGAGCAGAGCGTGGCCGCCGAGCGCGGCGACCAGGATGAGCCGTCGAGGTCGAACGCCTCGGCCCCGGCCTCGCGGGCGATGAGCACGCCCGCGGCCACGTCCCAGGGGAGGCTGGAGAGCATCACGGTGATGTCGAGCCGGCCGGCAGCGAGCCAGGCCAGGTCGAGGCTCTCCGAGCCGTGCACTCTCACCCTCAGGCATCTGGTCGCCAGGCGGTCTTGGAGCTCGCGGTGCAGGCGGTTCTCCCGCCCCGCCGCGGAGCCGACGGCGAAGTCGGCGAAGCCGACCATGGCCTCCTCGAGCCCGAGCTTCTCGATCACGTTGACCCGGCGGCCGTTCAGGTACGTCCCCATGCCGGTGCGCGCGATGTAGCGCTCCTCCATCAGCGGCAGGTCGATGATCCCGAGAACGGGCTCGCCCCGCTCGACCAGCGCCAGCGAGATGGCGCAGAGGGGGCTGCCGTTGGCGAAGTTGACGGTGCCGTCGATCGGGTCGAGCACCCAGAGCGGCCTCCGTCTCCGCGAGATCGGCGCCGCCCTCCTCCTCGCCGAGAAAGGGGATCGCCGGGGCGGCGCTCGGCCAGCGCCTCGCGGATCGTCTCCTCGATCCGGAGGTCGACCTCGGTGGCGTAGTCGCGGTCGCCCTTCGGGATCACCGAGCCGAAGTGCGAGCGTCCCTGGCGCAGCAGGGCGGCGCCATGATCGACCGCTCGCTCCACCGCGAGCAGGAGCCGTGCGTCAATGCTCACGTCCTCCCCCTCGCAGCGCGGCGCCGCAGGAGCCAGCGGCGCAGCTCGTCGGCGCCCCAGACGATGAACGGGAAGGGCAGCGACGAAGAGGAGCATGTGCGGCTCGAGGGCGGCGGTGCCGAGCACGGACTGAAGCGGCGGCGCGTAGATGATCAGGGCCGAGAGCGCCAGCTCGAAGGCGATCCCCCAGAGCAGCAGCCGGTTGGAGAGGACGCCGATCGAGCGCAGCGAGGCCCGCTCGGTGCGGGCGGCGAAGGCCGTGCCGATCTGGCCCATGACCATCCCCAGGAAGGTCATCGTCGTCGCCTGCAGGTAGACGTGATGCAGCGGATCGCCCTGCGCCGGTCGGGTCGCCCGGCGACCAGCCGCCCGCCGTTGAGCACGTAGAAGAACCCCGCCATCTGCAGCCCGGCGCAGATCACCCCCAGGAAGAGCCACGCCCGCAGCAGCATCGGGGGCCGGATCACGCCCTCGGCGCGCTCGCGGGGCGGGCGCCGCATGATCCCCGGCTCGGCCGGCTCGCGGCCGAGGGCCAGCGCCGGCAGCGTCTCCGTGCCGACGTCGAAGGCCAGCAGCTGGAGCACGTTGAGCGGGAGCGGGATCGCGCCGCCGCCGAGGGCGAAGACGACGAAGGGCGTCACCTCGGGGGTGGCGTGGGCGAAGATGTAGAAGATGAACTTGCGGACGTTGTCGTAGACGCGGCGTCCGGCCTCGATCGCCGCGACGATCGTCGCGAAGTTGTCGTCGGTCAGCACCATGGTCGAGGCCTCGCGGGCGACGTCGGTGCCCGAGAGGCCCATCGCCACGCCGATGTCGGCGCGGCGCAGGGCCGGCGCGTCGTTGACCCCGTCGCCCGTCATCGCGACCACGCGTCCCTCCTCTCGCAGCGACTCCGCGATGTGCAGCTTCGTCTCGGGAGAGCTGCGGGCGAAGATCAGCTCCTCCCCGCCGCGCAGCAGGTCGTCGAGCTCGGCGTCGCTCATCCGGTCGACCTCGTCGCCGCGCGATCACGGTCGGATGCGCGCCGCCGATGCCGACCCGGCTCGCGATCGCGGCGGCGGTCAGGCCATGGTCGCCGGTGACGACGATGATCCGCATCCCGGCCCGGTGGCAGCGCTCGCACCGCGGCGGCGACCTCCGGCCGCGGGCGGGTCGAGCATCGCCACCAGCCCGAGCAGCGTCAGACCCGTCTCGGCCTGATCGCGCCGCTCGGGCAGCCCTTCGGCCGGGTCGAGCCGGCGCTCGGCGACGGCGAGGACGCGCAGCCCCCGGCGCGCGTGGTCGTCGACGATCTCCTGCGATCCGCCGCACGCTCGCCCGGATCCAGCCGCTCGCGGCGGCCGTCCTCGAGCTTGGCCGTGCAGAGCGGGAAGCAGCGCCTCGGGGGCGCCCTTGGCGTCGACCCAGACGCCGTCGTCGCGCTCGTCGACGGTGGACATCAGCTTCAGCCGCGGGGTCGAAGCGGAAGTGGCGCCGGCGACGACGCTCTCGCTCGTCCGGGCTCGACCGTCGACGCCCAGCGCGCGCCGCCGCCTCGCAGCAGCGCGATCTCGGTCGGGTCCCCGCACCGCCTCGCCGTCGAGGCGGGCGTTGTTGCAGGCGGCGCTCACCGCCGCGATCGCGCGCATGTCGCTCGCGATCGCGCCTCGGGCGGCGCTCGCGTCGACGCCGGCCTCGAGGTCGAGCTCGCGAGCGGAGGTCCAGATCGCCGTCACCCGCATCCGGTTCTCGGTCAGCGTCCCGGTCTTGTCGGTGCAGATGACGCTCGTCGAGCCGAGCGTCTCGACCGCGCTCAGCCGCTTCACCACCGCGCCGCGGCGCACCAGGTCGCGGGCGCCGACCGCGAGCGCCAGGGTGATCACCGGCAGCAGGCCCTCGGGGACCAGGCCGACCAGCAGGCCGACCGCGAAGACGACGGCGTCGCCGAGCGAGAGCCCGGCGAACAGGGTCGCGATCGGCACGAAGGCGACCGCGCCGCACAGACCGCGATCAGCGCGATCAGCCAGGCCACCCGCCGCACCTGGCTCTCCAGCGGCGACTCCTCGCGCTCGACCCGCTGCGGACAGGGTCGCGATCCGGCCCAGCTCGGTGTCGCATGCCGGTCGCGTAGACGAGGGCCCGGGCCTCGCCCTCCGTGCAGCTCGTCCCCGAGAGGACCAGGTCGCGCGCCTGCAGCAGCGGCACGCCGGTGTCGGCGATCTCGGCCGTCCGGTCGACGGGCTCCGACTCGCCGGTGAGCGTGGACATGTCGACCTCGACGGCTCCGGACATCAGCCGGGCGTCCGCCGGAGATCGCGGTCTCCCTCCTCGATCAGGAGCACGTCGCCCGGCACGAGCTGCGTGGCGTCGATCTGCTGCTCCCGGCCGTCGCGGAGCACGCGCGCCTGCGGATGGCAGGTAGGCGGCGAGCGCCTCGACGGCGCGCTCGGCCTGAAGCTCCTGCGCGAAGGCGAAGGCCGCGTTGACGACGATCACGCACGACGATCGCGATCGCGACCGGCACGATCCCCGCGACCCAGGCGAGGACCGCCGCCGCCCACAGCAGCAGCGCCAGCGGGTGGGTGAACTGGCGCGCCAGGTCGCGCGCGTGGCTCCGCCGCTCGCGTGCGGCGGATCTCGTTCGGCCCGTACTGCCGCAGGCGTCGCTCAGCCTCGCGGCCACCCAGGCCGTCGCGACGCGCCCCGAGGTGCTGGAGGAGCAGATCGAGCCGCTCCTCGGGATCCAGCTGCGATTCAGCGCTCACGCTCAGCACACGATGATCCCGCAGGAGCCCCCTGCCATCCGCAGTGGATACCCAGCGACCTCGGTAGTTCGCCCGGATGCGCCGCAGTCATGGCGGGCCTAGCCTCAACTCGATGAGCTCCACGAGGGAGCGCTGAGAGCGTGTTCGGGAAGGGCGTCGGGATCGGCCGGCTGGCCGGGATTCCGATCAGCATCCACCCCCTCTGGCTGGTGATCGTGGCCCTGATCACCTGGTCGCTCGGCGACGCCTACTACCCCGAGGAGGTGCCGGGCATCGCCCCCGCCGCCGCCTATGGGCTGGGACTCGCCAGCGCCCTGCTTCTCTTCGCCAGCATCCTGCTGCACGAGCTCGGGCACTCCCTCGTGGCGCGGCGCTACGGAGTCGAGGTCGAGGGAATCCAGCTTTGGCTGCTGGGCGGTGTGGCGAAGATGAAGGAGACCGCCCACAGGCCCAGCGAGGAGCTGCGCTTCGCGCTGGCCGGCCCGGCGGTGACCGCCGCGATCGTGATCGTCTTCGGCCTCGCCGTCGCCGCCCTTCCGGCGGACGCACCCGACGCGCTCCGCGCGCTCCTCGCCTACCAGGCCTTCGTCAACCTGCTCATCCTCGTCTTCAACCTGCTGCCCGCCTTTCCCCTGGACGGAGGGCGGGTGCTGCGCGCCATCCTCTGGCAGCGAAGCGGGGACATGGACCGCGCCACGGTCGCGGCGGCGAGAGTGGGGCGCGGATTCGCCTACGGGCTGATCGCGCTCGGCTTCGCCGGCGCCTTCCTCGGGGCGCCGGGCCTGCTCTGGCTCGGCCTGATCGGCATCTTCCTAATCCTCGCCGGGCAGGCCGAGGAGAACGCCGTCCGGCTCAAGTCCACCTTCAGCGGCCTCGGGCTCCGCCGAGTGATGGCCGTGCCGGCGGTCACGCTGGACGCCGAATCGAGCGTCGCCGACGCGCTGCGGGACTCCTTCGCACCGCTCGGCTACCACGCCTTCCCGGTCCTCGAAGGCAAGCGCCCGGTCGGGCTGCTCGGCATCGACCAGATCGAGGCCCTGCCCGCGGCGAGACGCTGGACGACCCGGGTCGGGGAGATCGCGGACCGCGATCCCTCCGTGTTCGTCAGCGAACACGTGACCATGGAGGAGCTGGCCGCCAGCGCGGGGTTCCAGCGGCATCGCCGCGTGGTCGTCCGCTGCGACGATGGCGAGATCGGACTCCTCTCGGCAACGGCCATCGAGCGCGCCGTCCGCGCCAGGCGGATGCTCGCCGATCAGGAGCCCGACGCCGTTGCCGGATCAAAACCCCTCGCACGCGCCACCAGATGAAGCAGCGCCCCGCGTTCCGCCCGGACGAGGTCCGGCGTCAGGTGACGCCGAGGAGGTCGCGAGCCTCCTCGACCTCGAGGTCGCCGTCGGACACCTTGAACCCGACCGTGTCGGTGTAGTCGCCACGGCCCATCTCGGTCCTCGTCGCAGCCAACTCCGGCGTGACGCCGGCGTCGGCGAGATCTTCAGCCGCGCTCGGGTTGAAGCAGCGCGCCCGCAGCCATTCCTCGACTTCAGCCGCCTCGAAGCCGGACTCCGCCCAGGTTTCAGCGGCGTCGTCGGGGTTGCCCCCGTGCGCGAAATGGCCGTGGCTTTCGATCACGTCTCGGATTGTCACGCTCGCCTTCCTGGGCTCGTGGTTCCTGGGTCGTCGGCTTCGTTCGGCCTCACCACACCCTAGGCAGGCCTGGGCAGGCAGGCATCGTGGCCCGATACTGAAGCGAGGTCGGTGGTGATCACGGAGGAGCCAGGGCGGCTCGTTCTCGCTCAGATCGGACGACCCACATGGCGGGATCCCCCTAAGCGCCTCATGAGGTCTCCCCTCTCTACGGCGGAAGGTCGCTCCACCTGAGGGCACCGAGCTCGACCGGGGCCCACCGCCGGTTCAGCCGGTGCAGTCCCTATGCACCGCAAGGGGGTGATGCAATTCCTGCGCGGGTGCGGGCCGGAAACCGCTAGCCGTGGGGGATTCGGCTCATCAGCGGAGGGGTGGGATTCGAACCCACGAGAGACCCGAGGGCCCCTAACGGTTTTCGAGACCTAGTCTGGTTTGGGCGCAAACCGCTTGCCTACGCGAGTAGGCGCGCTACTTGGACGTTGCGCACAACGGTGTGCACACCACACAAATCAGGAGGTGCCGCATGACCAGCGATAGAGGCGGCTACGTGATCAAGATCGACGAGCTCCCGAGCGGTGAAAACGCATCGACATTCGACGCGTCGGCCGAGCGCCCAAATCTGGAGCCGCGGCCCGCGTTCAACGGCCGCGAGCAGCTCACGTTGGCGCAGCCAGAGATCGAAGTTGAGGAGGGCGGGATCAACGCATGCGCTCGTCACGGAAACGTCCGTTGCCTTCACAGACGAACCTCTACTAGAGTCGCGATGTGTTGTCTGAGGATGCACGGGACGCCGCCCGAAGGGACGCTGAGCACGCCATCGCCTTGGCGCGAGAGCAGCCCGAAGGGATCAAGGTCGAAATGACCACAGGGCCTGCGGGAGACCTCTTTGGTGAGCCGGACGCTGGGCGACCCGGCACCCCAGCCCGGCGGCTGACTCGTCCAGGCCGGCGATTCGATGGGCTGCCAGTCGGCGCGCGCATCTCCGACGACGCCCGCCGCGCGGTGGAAGCAGGCTTGTGGGACACCTACGGCGAGGTTCTCGACCAAGCGCTCCAAGCGGCCAATGTCGCGCTCATGCTCACCTTCTACGCCCCAGGGGACAGTCATGGCGCGTTGCGCTACGAGCTCTACGTCGTGGACAGAGATCGGTTTCCTGAAGCGAACACGGTACGTGGCATGAGAGAAGAGGGCGTGAACTTCACATGGGAGCTCGATGTCCACAAGGCGTTCGGGCCTCGGCGGAGAGGCTTGCTGGATCGCTTTCGGCGTAGGCGTCAAGACTCGCCCCGATAGGCGCGGCCCAAGTGTTCGGCAAGCGCTTGGCCCCGCACATGGGTCAGGCCGAAAGCCGAGGGCCGTGATTCGACCCAGGAGACCGTTCGATCGAGCCGTCCTCAAACCTCCACCCCAGCCACATCAAGTCAGACATGGGGTCGTCACGGCGCCGCCCCCACATCCACACCACACTCAGCCCCTGATCTGAGCGGTTCACAGCGGTGGCCACCGGTGTGAGATCAGCGCAGGGATCGAGGCGGGATCGGCCGGAAACCGCACGGCGGTGGGGGATTCGGCTCTACCAGCGGAGGGGGTGGGATTCGAACCCACGAGAGACCCGAGGGCCCCTAACGGTTTTCGAGACCGCCCCGTTCAACCACTCCGGCACCCCTCCGGGGCGGACCTAGGCTAGCGAGCAACCGCATCGGAATGCGGAATCCGCCAGCGGGCGCAAGCTGCCCCCCTTGCAAACGTTGCTTGAAAGGTTCCATGCTTCGCTCGCGAAAGCCCATGGCCGGGATCGGCATCGTGCTCCTGGTCGGGGCCGCTAGCGCGCTGCTGGTCTGGCAGCCACGGCATGGTCCGACCGTCCTCTCGCTCTCGTCGGCTCACGGCGTCGATCTGGGGGACCTTCCGGCCCTGGCGCTGCTCGCGCTTGCAGTCGCCAGCGCCCATGCGTGGGTGCGGGGCTCAGACGCCGAGCCGCGCCGGCCGGGTCGCTGGGCGGGTCCCGCGTCCGCCGTCGCGCTCGGCGTGCTCTTGCTCGTCGCCTTCCTCCACGACCCCCGGCCCGGTTCGCTGCTGCCGGCTGGTGGCGGGACGTTCGCCGGAACGACCCTGCATACCGATGGGCAGCGGGCCGATCCGGTCGATCAGTGGTCGCACCTGGCGTTGACCTACGACGGCTCGACCCTGAGGCTGTACGTGAACGGCGAGCAGGTGTCGAGCCGGGCCGTGAGCGGGACCATCCGACGAACCAGCCATCCGCTGTGGATCGGCGGCAACCATCCCTATGGGGAGTACTTCCGGGGCCTGATCGACGAGGTACGCGTCTATGACCGGGCGCTCGACCCCGACGAGGTGCGGGCCGAGATGACGACACCGATCGCAGACGGCGGGGCCTCGCCGGCGAGTGGCCTGGTCGGGGCGTACGCGTTCGACGCCGGCTCGGGCATCCTGGCCGCGGACGCGTCGGGCAACGGCAACGCCGGCGCGATCGCAGGGCCGACCTGGACGACCCGGGGCCGGTTCGGCGATGCGCTTCGGTTCGACGGCGCCGGCGGAGTCGTGCGGGTGCCTGCCTCGGCGTCGTTGGATCTGAGCGGGGCGATGACGCTGTCGGCTTGGGTCCGCCCCAGCGAGCCGCAGGGCGGATGGCGGACGATCGTCGCTCGCCAGACCGACGCCTACTTCCTGACGGCCGGCAACGGCAACCTCGGCCCGAGCGCCCTCGATGAGGCGCGCGTCGTCATGCTGGTCTGCGCCGCAGCCTGGTTCTGCGTCGCTTTGGCCGGTGGCCGGCTGCGCTGGAACCACGGGTCGCGCGGCTCTTGGTGGGCGCCGGTGGGGCTGTTCTTGGCCGGATCGATACTCGACGCGACGGTCGCGCCCTCAGGCACGGTGACCGGCCCGACCCTGGTCGCGATCTGGCTCGCCGCGACGGCCTCGCGCCGGGTCGACGCGGCGTGCATGTACGTGGTCGCGGCAGTGCTGGCGGGCGTGTCCGTCGTCGCCCTCGCCGGTGCCGGAGACCTGGAGATAACCCGCGACGGTGGCGGCTTCGCACGCTCGGCTGCGCTCGGACTGGTGCTGGTGACCGCCGGGCTGCTCGCCGCGCGCGCTGGGAGCGGCGAGGCGCCTCGACCCCGATAGCGGACTGCTTCGAGATCGCACGTCGGGTCCGTTCGGGGTGGAAGGGGGTGCGCGCAAGCGCGCAACCCTTCCGCCGTCAGCACGACTACGGTGGCGCGATGGCTTGGCAGCTCACCCCCGCGCCCAATGGCGCGCTCTGTCAGACGGAAGCTGGCGTCGAGACCGTGCTGGCCATTCGCGTGGATAGCCGCTCCGACGCGACCGAGTTCCTGGTGGGGGTCCGTGACAGGCGCCCGGTCTGGGTATCGGTCGAAGACCTCGAAGGCGCCTGGGTCAGCCTGAGCGAGCTGGACCGGACCGGCGATCCAGAGCGGCGCTTTCGGCCCGGTCGCTGACGCACCGGGCCGTCCACGCATCCCACGAGCTGCCGACCCTCAGGACTACCGGTGGGGGCTCAGCGCCAGATCGCGCTGGGGACGTGGGCGCGCTCCATGTCGACGCGCTGACCGCGAAACGGGACCCCCTCGGCCTCGAGCAGACGGCGCTGGCGAGACCCCTTCGCCAGCGATCCGTCGGCGCGGACGACGCGCTGCCAGGGAACCCCGGGGTCGTCGCAGGCCGCCAGCACGGCGCCGGCGAAACGCGGCGCGCGCGGCGAGAGATCGCCGTAGGTGGTGACCAGCCCGGGGGGCACCGAGCGGGCCCGGGCGAGGATCTCGTCGGCGGTGGGCGACTCAATCAGGACGCCGCCTCGCCTCCCTGCGCCTACGCCGGCAGCTTTCCGACGAGGACGTAACGAAGCACGTCGACCACCTGCTCGGGCGACTCGGCGGTCGCCATCGCGGCGCGGTCGATCTCCTTGAGCGCGTGGGTGTGCTCGGGCGGGTGCAGGGTGACGATCGGCTTGCCGAGGGCAGCGGCGTAGCCGGCGTCGAAGGCGGCGTTCCACTGCTTGTACTTCTCACCGAAGCGAACGACCACCACGTCGGCGTTGCGGATCAGCGTCTGGGTGCGGATCGCGTTGACGCCGGCGCCCTTGTGGTCCTTCCAGAAGCCCTCCGACTCCTCGCCGAGAATGGCGACGCCGACGTCGTCGCTGGCGCCGTGATCGGTGACCGGCGAGGTGAACTCGATCTCGAGGCCGGCCCCCCTGGCGCCTTCGGCGATCCGCTCGCGCCAGTCCGAGTGGATCTCGCCGGCGAGGTAGACGTTCCAGGCCACGGCGCGATCTTAACCTCGCGTCGGTTCTATATTCAGGGCTGCCCGGAGAGGTGTCCGAGTGGCTTAAGGAGCGCGACTGGAAATCGCGTGGGCGGGCTTGTACCTGCCTCGTGGGTTCGAATCCCACCCTCTCCGCTGATGAGCCCGAGGGCCCCACGGCTGTGACGCTCTGACGCCGGACCCCGGACGCCTCGGCGGGCTGGCGTGGACCCGGTCGACCGGCGGTCGCCTCACGGGCGCCGAGCAACGGCGACTGCTGGCCGCGATCGCCAAGCGCCAAGCGGAGAACCTCGTGGGACGCGTAAAGCTCGCGCTCGGACGGCTACCGAAGGGCGCCCGCGAGGTCGACATCCGCACCTTCGAGCCGCCCGACTCCCGGCTGGCGCGTGACGCGGAACAGGCTTGCGCGGAGCAGCCCGCGGACATTGCCGCGCACTCGTATCGCACCTGGATGTTCGGGCGGGCGCTGGCCGCGGTCGACCTGGTCGAGCTCGACTCTGAGCTCTTCTACTGCGCTGCGCTCCTGCACGACTACGGCATCGCGGAGCCGACGCCTGGCCGCGACTTCACCCTCGGCGGGGCCGACCGCGCGATCGCCTGCGCGATCGCCGCCGGAGTTGGCGAAGATCGAGGCGAGACGATGGCCGATGCGATCTGCGTGCACACGACGCCTGGGGTTCGGGTCGATCGAGACGGACCGCTCGGCTGCTATGTCCAGTGGGGCGCGATGGTGGACGGCGCCGGGCTCCGCGTCTGGGACGTCGCTCCGGCCAACGTCCGGGAGATCCTCGCCCGCCATCCCCGCGAGAGCGACTTCAAGCGCCAGCTCTCCCGCCGGGCGCGAGCCGAAGCGGCCGCGGTACCGGGCGGACGGTTCGCCCTTCTGGTCCGATGCGGACTGCCGCTCGCGACTCGCCTCGCGCCGTTCGACGACTGACCCTGGAGCCGGTTCTGGCGGCGGGCTGGCCTAGCGTCGGGCGGCGAAGAAGGACTCGAGCAGCGCGGCCGACTCGGCGGCGAGCAGGCCCGACTCGACCGCCGGGCGGTGGTTGACGACCGGCTCGGAGAAGAGGTCGAGGACGCCGCCGGCGGCGCCCCCCTTGGGGTCCGCGGCGGCGAACACCAGGCGGGGCACGCGCGCCAGGGCGATCGCGCCGGCGCACATCGCGCAGGGCTCGAGCGTGACGTAGAGCACGGTGCCGGGCAGGCGCCAGCCGCCGAGGATGGCCGCCGCCTGGCGCAGGGCGAGGACCTCGGCGTGGGCGGTCGGGTCCGGGCGGTGCTCACGCTCGTTGCCGGCGGCGGCGAGCAGCCCGCCGTCGCGGGCGATCGCCGCCCCGATCGGGACGTCACCGTGTTGCGCCGCCTCCGCGGCGCGCTCCAGGGCGATCCTCATCATCCGCTCGTCCTCGGGCCCGAAGGTCGCTTCTGCCGGCATGCAGGGAGTATCGAGAACCCGGCGAAGCGGCGCCGAGGGGAACTTTTCCCGCCAGGCCGTGTTATCGGCCATGTCGGGAGTGGGGCCGGGAAAGCTTTCTAGGGTCATCGACTTCATCATCTGCAGCGACATGGCGAACTTCAAGGCGCGGACAGAGAGGCTCATCGGCATGCTCGCCATTGCCCTGGCGGCCGCGCTGGCGCAGGCTCCCGCGGCGCCGGCGGCCGGCGCCGACTACGTGCCGGGCGAGGTGCTCGTCCGCTTCCAGGGCGACGGCTCCCACCTGGTCGAGCTGCCGAAGGGCGTCGGGGTGGGCGCCGCGACGCGAGCCCTCGAGCGCAACCCCGAGGTCGCCTACGCGGTCCCCAACTACATCGCCACCGCTTCCGCCTTCCCCAACGATCCGGGGCGCTCCGGCAAGCCCGGCGGCTGGCGCAGGATGCAGTGGAACTTCCTCCCCTGCGGCTCGACCTGCAATCCGGCCGCCCAGTCGGCCGACTTCGAGGCCCGCGGCGGCATCGACGCCCCGGCAGCCTGGAGGACCCTTTCGTCCAGGGGCAAGGTGGGAGCGAAGGGGGTGCGGATCGCGGTGCTCGACACCGGGATCGCCTTTCGCTCGAAGAAGCCAAGGTTTCGCCGCAGCCCGGACTTCTCACCCAGGCAGTTCGCTCGCGGCTATGACTTCGTCGACAAGGACAAGCTGCCTCTCGACGAGGACGGCCACGGGACGCACGTCGCGGGCACGATCGGCGAGCAGACCGGCAACAAGCGGGCGCTGACCGGGCTCGCCTACCGGGCGAAGATCCTCCCCGTCCGCGTTCTCGACGACGAGGGAATCGGCACCGCGCGGAACATCGCCCGTGGGCTGCGGTATGCGATCAAGAGGCATGCGGACGTGATCAACATGAGCTTCGAGTTCGGCGTCGGCATCGACTCCTGCGCGCAGATCCCCGATGTCTGCAAGGCGCTGAAGACGGCCACCCGCAAGCGCGGCATCGTCGCCGTCGCCGCCTCCGGCAACAAGGCTCAGAGCGTCGCCGCGATGCCCGCCCGCGCTCCGCGCGTGATCGGCGTCGGCGCCACCACCAAGGACGCCTGCGTCGCCAGCTACTCGAGCGGCGGGGACGGCCTTGACCTGGTGGCCCCCGGCGGCGGTGGGCCCCGGAACATACCCCCCGTCTGCATCTCCGACGGGACCTCGTTTGACATCGCCGCACCGATCTTCCAGCTCACCTTCAACGGCCCCGGCTTCAGGAACTTCGCCTTCCCGGGCAACTACATCGGCACCTCGATGGCCAGCGCCCACGCGTCGGGCGTCGCGGCGATGGTGATCGCCAGCCGCGTGCTCGGCAAGAACCCCAGTCCCGACGCCGTCGAGTGCCAGCTCGAGGCGACGGCTCGAAGCGGCGGCCCCCCGGAGCTGGGCGAGCCCTACAGCTCGAGCGACTTCGGCGCCGGGCTGATCGACGCGGGGGCGGCGGTCAAGGCCCGAGCCGCGAGCTGTTAGCTACGTCGTACGAGCGATCCAGACGTCGCAGGGCGCGTGGTGGGAGATCTTGTTCGGCACGCTGCCGAGCAGGAACCTGCGCGCCCCGGTCATGCCCTTGTTGCCGACGATGATCAGGTCGGCCTTGTTCTCCTCGGCGACGTCGAGGATGGCGTCGGCGGGATCCCCTTCACGCGGGTGCGTGAGAACGTCGATCTTGGACTTCTTGGCCTCGGCTGCGGCCTGGGAGAGGACGAGGTTCACGTCCTCGCGGGGGTTGATCGCGTGGGAGACGTCGCCGGGGGCGTCGCCGCCCTCCTCGCGCAGGCGCGCCTGGGAAACCGGCTCGTAGGCGCTGACGATCTCCAGCCTCGCCTTCGAGAGCTTGGCCAGCTCGATCGCGTGCCGAACCGCCTCACCCGCCGTCTCCGAGCCGTCGGTCCCAACCACTATCCGATCGAACATGCGCCGCCTCCTCTCCCGTCGCCGCGCGCCCGTGGGCCACGCGCTCAGGGGCAGTCTCGAGTCGCGCGCATACTATCTCGCGCTAGGCAGGGTCCGTTCGAGGCGCTTCGAGAATCCGCTTGAGGCGCGGGAAGTTCCGGTCCAGGTTTGCCTGGGTGTTGCGGGCGATCAACGGTTGGAGCAGACGCAATAACCCGCTCGGACGGCCGGTGACGGAGAACTCGAGCCAGGTGTCGGCTCCGCGACCGCTGAGCCGAAATGCGAGCGTTGTGGAAAACGGGCCTGAGGTGCTCTCGATCGTCACGCGGGTGGGCGGTTCGTGCTCGACGATCTCCCAGGTGTACTCGTAGTCGCGACCCATGGAGCGCAGACGCGTACGGACGGTGCTGCCGACGCCGATGGGCTCCGGCGACGTCAGCTCCTCAGTCTCGACGCTCTGATCCCATTGAGGCCGGTTTCGCGCATCCGCGACGAATTTGAACACCTCGTTCTGGGGACGGGAGATGAGCACCTCCACCTTCCTCGTGAACACACGCGTCCTTTCGTGCTGAAGCGGCCTGGGCGCGAGCCTATCCGGCTTCTAGGCCAACTTCACCACGGCAATCACCATCGAGGCAAGGCAGCAGACGAGGATGACCGCCATCGTCACCATCCAGATCCTGGGCACGGGGAGATCCTAGGCGAGCGCGCCCGCGCGCGGACCGAGGTAGGGTGCGCCCGCAGTGGCGGAGAGGATCCTCTTCAAGCCCCCGTGGAGCCCGACGCTCGAGCGGGTGGCGGACGGAGTCTGGCTGGTGCGCGGCGACCTTAAGTGGGGCATGAACGTATATCTGCTCGAGGACGAGGGCGGCGTCACCGCCTTCGACGCCGGGACCAAGCCGATGGTCAAGGCGGTTCGGGCGGCGGCCGGAAGGCTCGGCGGGCTCAAGCGCGTGATCCTCGGCCACGCCGACTCCGATCACCGCGGCAGCGCCCCCTACCTCGGCGCCCCCGTCTACTGCCACCCCGACGACGCCGACGCCGCCCGGGCGCCCGGGCCGTTTCGCGACTACTGGGACATCTCGAAGGTATCGGTCGGCTACGCCCGCTGGCTGTACAGGCACTACCTGCACCGCCGCTGGGACGGCGGCCCCGTCGAGCTCGCCGGCACCGTCAGCGAGGGCGACGAGATCTGCGGCTTCGAGGTCAAGCACTTCCCCGGCCACGCCCCGGGCCTGATCGGCCTCTGGCGCGAGTCCGACGGCGTCTGCCTGTGCAGCGACACGGTCTACTTCGTCGACTCCGAGCGGCTCACCCCCATGCCCGAGCTGGAGCTCGAGGGCGTCAAGGGTCACCAGGCGAGTGTCCCCTTCGACGGCTACAACTGGAACACCGCCGTCGCGGCCGAAAGTGTCCGCAAGCTGGCTGCGCTCGGCCCCCGCAGGATCTTCGCCGGTCACGAGACCGTGCTCGAGGGCGACCCCGAGGCGATCAGGGGCGTGCTCGAAGACGCGGCGGCAGCCGCCGCCTGAGACCGGCTAACCCGACTCGGTCTCGCGCGGCCTGGGCCTCTCGATCGGCTGCAGGGCGCTCTTGGGAGTGCCGGGCGCGACGTGGTACCAGTCCACGTAGCGCCCGCAGGCTCGGCTCAGCGGAATCACCTTCCGCGGCCCGGCGGGAGTGGCGGCGATCGGGCCGAGGTAGGCGCGCGTCTCGGTGCCGATCAGTCGCCCGAACCACGGCGGCGGGTCGACGCTGACGTTGAATCGCACCAGGCCCGGCCGCCGGACCTCGAGCTCCCCCACCTCGAAGTAGGGCTGGGGGCCGCGGAAGAGCAGGCTCGGCTTCAGCGTGGCGTCGAGGCCCTTCGTCCGCACGTGCAGGTCCTCGGTGCTCGCGTACTGGAGGGAGATCCGCCAGCGCCCCGGTGAGAGCAGCAGCTCCTCCCTGGAGCCGCGGCCGTTCTTGACCTCGCGCGCGGGCTCCCAGGCCTTGCCCGAAACCGGCGCTCGGGGGAGGACGATCGCCTTGCCTTCGAGGCGGGTGAGGGCGCGGTCCCCCGGCCTCCGGCAGTCGACCAGCGCCCCGATGCCGGTCGGCTCAAGCAGCGTTCGCCTCAGCGGATGCAGGTGGCGCCGGCCGGGCGGGCCGGGGACCGGGGTCTGCTTCCAGAGGATGTAGTCCTCGGTTCTCATCACCGGCTTGAAGCTCGGCGGCGCCTGGCTCTGCTGCGCGGCGCTGGTGGTGATCACGTAGGGGAAGGTGGCCAGGATCTGCTCGGGGACGACGTCCCAGTCGAACTTGGCGCGGGTCGAGGTCGAGCGATAGTTGGAGTCGATCTCGTCCACGTTGTAGTGATGGAGGATGGGAGCGTAAACATCGGCGCCGAGCAGCTCCCAGGCGACGAAGGACTCGCGCCCGAGGTAGATCACCGGCTGGCCCTGCAGCAGCGGCCGCATCCGCATCACCTCGGCAGCCTGGTCGACGGGGCCGATCGCGGCCTGGCGCAGGGAGAGCAGGGTGGAGAACGAGGCCGCCAGCACGAATGCGACTGCCAGCGCCGGGGCCAGGAGCCGGGCGAGCGGCAGCGACATGAGCGCGTTCGCCGCGCGTTCGAGGGGCCCTCCAGCGGGCTCGCCGGCATCGCGCGCCCGTTCGGCCGCCTCGGCGTCGGCCTCCTCCCCCTCCAGGGACGACGCTCCGAGCAACCCGCGAAGCGCGACCAGCATCACCGGCGTGGCGGCGATCGCCAGCGCCTTGGCCTGCGTGTAGGGCGTCCCCAGCGCCAGCGCGGCGAGGTAGCCGAGCGCCGCGGCCAGCAGCGCCGCGGGCAGCACCGCCTCCCGCCGCGACAGCGCCCGCGCCACCCCCCAGGCGAAGGCCGCGAGGGCCAGCAGGGCGCCCAGGTAGAAGACGTACTCAGGAGCGCTGGCGTTCTCGGGGGCGATCCGGAACTCGCTCGAGGGCCAGATGCCGAAGGTCTCGAGCGGGGAGAGCGGCTGGCGCAGGTTGCCGAAGCCGACGTTGCCGCCTGGTCCGGTCGGGTTGAAGGCCCTGAACCCCGTGAAGCTGACCAGGCGCAGGACCTCGGGCACGGCCGCGAGCACCGGGATCCCGACCAGCACGCCGACCGCCGGACGGCAGTCGCGAAGGCGCTCGCGGATCCGAAGGCCGCCTCGCCGGGCCCGCTCGCGATAGGCGAGGATCAACCCCCATGAGGCCGCCGTCAGGACCAGCCAGGCGAGCCCGGGAAAGCTGTAGTTGTAGATCGTGCCCGCCGCCAGGAGCGCCGCCGGGACAGCGGCCAGCCTCATCGCCCGGCGGTCCGCTTCACCTCGCAGCCAGGCGTTCCGCAGCGGCAGCAGCGCCAGTGCGAAGCCGAGCACGGTCAGCCCCAGCATCGGCTCCTTGAAGGCGCCCTGGGCGAGGTAGGCGGCGACCAGATAGGGGAAGGCCGTGAGCACGGCGGCGGGGGCGCGCAGGGCCGGGCGCACCCCGCGCAGCGCGCCGTAGGCGGTCAGCGCCAGGAGCACCGCCAGCGCCCCGGTGAGCCCGGCGAACGCCTGCACGTAGTCGGCGCCGCTGACCTTGGTGACTGCGGCGACGATCGCGTGGGGGCCGAGCGGGTAGCCGTCCTGGATCAGGTCCGGGGTATCGCCGACGTGGGTGGCGAGCCACTCCGCGAAGAGCAGGTGAGAGGCCATGTCGTCATTGACCAACCCCTGGCCGAGGATGCCGAGCCGACCGCTGGCGAGGAAGGGGATGGCGGCGACGAAGGCCGCGCCGAGGAAGACGACGATGGCCCCCGCGCGGATCGGCCGCAGCCCCTCGCTGCGGCGGGCCAGCCACCAGATGGAGACCGCGACCAGGACCCCCGCGGCGACGGCGGCCGTCACCGCGTGGCCCGGCAGCTTGATCGCGATCCCGCAGACGACCAGCAGCGCCGCCAGCCCGGTCGCCGGCGCTACCGGCGAGGGGCGGTCGTATCCACAGGCCAGCAGGATCGCCTGGCCGGCGGCGAGTGAGGCGGCGGCGATCAGCGCGCCGGCGAGGATGGCCGAAAACATCCGCGGAAGGTTAGTTGCGCACTACTTGCGCCAGATGGCCGCAGCTGGGCATCAGGCGCGACCTAGGCGGCCGCGGCTTGCGGGGACCAGTCGGCCCGGTAGACCGTGTGGGTGCCGGCGAGCCCCTTCAGCTCGAGCTCGCGGCCCTCGTCGAAGCAGAGCTCGCCGTCGGCCGCGGCAACCTTGCGCATCTGCTCGGAGACGAGGATCTCCCCGCCGCAGGCCTGGGCCGCGATGCGGGCGGCGAGGATCACGTTCTTGCCGAAGAAGTCGCCCTCCTCGGCGATCACCTCCCCCGTGTGCAGGCCCATGCGCACCCGCAGCGGCTCGCGGTCGGTGTGCTCCTCGCGGGTGGCGAGCGCGCGCTGCACGGCGATCGCGCAGTCCAGCGCCTCGCGCGGGTCCGGAAAGGCGAGCATGAAGCCGTCCCCCTGGCTCTTCACCTCGTAGCCCTCGTGGCGGGCGAGCTGCCCGCGGAAGAGCGAGTTGTGGTCGCGCAGCACCTCGAGCCAGCGCTCGTCACCGAGCCGCTCGGTGAGGATGGTCGAGTCCTCGATGTCGCTGAAGAGGATCGCCACGGTCCCGTCGGGCGCGGCGTGGGCGCGCAGGTCGGGGCGCTCGCTCTCCAGGGCGGAGACGACGTCGTCGATCGAGGTTGTCACGTCCACCCCGGCCAGCCCCTGAGCCTCGAGCCGCAGGGCGAGGGCGCGGTCGGCGATGCCCCGGGCGCCGATCTCGCGCGCCGAGGCGAGCGACTCAGAGAGCAGCTCCAGGGCCCGCTCGCGATCGCCGCGGCGGCCGCGTTGCAGGAGCACCTCCGCAAGCTCCGCGCGCGACAGAGCCAGGTAGGGGCGGTCGCCCATCCCGGTCGACGTCTCCATCGCCCTGGTCAGGTGGCGCTCGGCGTCCTCGAGACGGCCGAGGACGCGGGCCAGCATTCCCAGCACCCGGCCCACCGGGCCCGAGCTCGCGGCGGCGCGGCCGGGGACGATCACCTTGCCCTCGTAGGGCAGCAGCGCCTCGTAGAGCAGCGCGCCGTGCTCCCGGTCGCCGATCAGCGCGGCCGATTCGCCCATCAGCGACATCGCCGGCAGCCACTGGAGGTCGCGGGGAACCGCGGCGAAGTCGCCGGCCGCCAGGCGCTCCAGCTCGAGCCTCGCTTCCTCGTCGGCTCCCGCGGTCGCCAGCAGGCTGGCGAGCGCGGTCCGCCAGGCCGGAATGGCCGGAAAGTCTTCGACCAGCTGTCGCACGGCGGGGATGAGCTCGTCGGTGCGGCCCTGAAGGCGCCGCAGCTGAAGCAGCTGGATCCCGTAGAACTGGGCGGCGAGCTGCTGCTCAGCGCGCTCGCCGCTGTCCCGCGCCTCCTCCGCCAGCCGCTCGGCCCTCTCCAGATCGCCGTCGATCATCGCCCGCATCGCGCGCAGCGCCGGCACGTGCCAGAGGTGATGCGGCATCCGCAGCTCCTCGGCGCATTTCTCGTAGGCGAGCAGCTCGCGGTCGAGCGCGGCGACGTCGCCCAGCTCGAGGAACTCGCGCACCCGATAGGCGTGGCTGAGCAGGACGGTCTCCGTGTCGGAGAGCTTCTCGCCCAGGTCGCGCATCTCGTCCGCGGTCCGCAGCCGTTCGGCGGTCGACTCGGGCCCGAAGGGAAGGAAGATCCAGCGATGAAGGGCGCTGGCGAGGACGCGGTCGTCGCCCACCTTGCGCGCCAGCTCGATCGCCTCGGCCACTACCGGCGCCGACCGCTCCTGGGCGTCGACCCAGTACAGCTCCTGGCCGAGAGCCGAGAGCAGGGCCGCCCGCCGCCCCGTCTCCTCGGGCCCGACGGCCTGCAGCGCCTCCTCGGTCAGGCGGATCAGGGACTCGTTCACGCGTCCGGCCACCGCGACCTCGCTCAGCCCCAGGACCGCCCGGACGAGCCACTCGACGTCACCGCGGGCGCGCGCTATCTCGGCCGCCTCCTCGAGCGTGGAGCGGGCGACCTCGTGTCGCCCGGCCCTGGTCTGGGCGCTGCCCAGCTCCAGCCGCAACTCGGCGCGGAGCTCGTCGTCGGACGGCTGCTCCAGCTCGACCAGCTCGAGCGCCCTCGAATAGAGGTCGGCCGCCTCCTCGTAGGCGAGCTTGCCCATCGCCTGGGCGGCCGCCTCGCGCGCGTAGCCGACCGCCTTGGAGGCGTCTCCCCGCGGCGCCGCGGCCAGGTAGTGATGGGCCAGCTCGCCGAGCGCGGCGTCGTCGTCACCGCGCAGCTCCTCCAGGGCCTCGGCTATCCGCTCGTGCAGCAGCGAGCGCTGCGCTGTGCTCAGCTCCCGGTAGAGGGTCTCGCGGACCAGCGCGTGGGAGAAGGAGTAGCGCCGCTCGGCGACCTCGGTGACCAGCCGCTCGGCAATGGCTTCGCTCGACGCCGCCATCAGCTGCTTCGGCTCGAGCTCGGCCACCCGCAGGACGAGGTCGCCGTCGAACTCGCGGCCGATCGCGGCGGCCACCTTGAGCGCCTTGTTGGTCTCCGGCGTAAGCCGGTCGAGCCTGCGGCCGACCACCTCGCGGACCCCCTGGGGGATGACCGGGTCCCAGGATCCGGCGCCGGCGCCGGCCAGTGTGCCCTCGCTCGCCAGCAGCCGCACCACCTCCCCGACGAAGAAGGGGTTGCCATCCGTCTGGGCGTGGACGGCGGCGGCCAGTCCCTCGGGCGGCGCCGCGCCGGCGGTCAACTCGACGTAGCGCTCGACGTCGGCGACCTCGAGGCCGCGTAGCGCCACCCTCGAGCCCGCCTCGCCGCCGGCGAGCTGCGCCAAGCACCCGCGCCAGCGGATGGTGGCGGCCGAGCTCCACATCGCGGTAGGTGCCGAGGATCAGCAGGCCGCTCGAGCCCACCTCGCGGGCAGCGAACTTGAGCAGGAGCAGGGTCGGCTCGTCGGCCCAGTGCAGGTCGTCGAGCACGATCACCGAGGGACGATCGCGCGATGCGGCGACCAGGAAGTTGGTCACCGAGTCGAACAGGCGGAAGCGCGCCTCCTCGCTGTCGAGGTCCTTGGCCGGCTCGACGTCGAGGCGCTCGGCGATCTCCGGAACGAGCTGGGCCACCTCCGGCGCCCCGGCGCCGAGCTGCCAGGCCAGTGCCACCGGGTCGGCCTCGCGAACGTATGCGCGGATCGCCTGCACCCAGGGCCAGTAGGCCGGCGCCCCCTCATCCTCGCGGCAGCGCCCCCAGTAGACGCGCGCGCCCTGGACCTGGGCGTAGGTGGCCAGCTCCTCGGCGGCGCGGGTCTTGCCGATCCCCGGCTCCCCCGTGAGCAGCAGCAGCCGCCCGCGCCCCGCCAGCGCGCCGTCGACCGCCTCGCGCATCGTCTCCAGCTCGCGCTCACGCCCGACGTAGATGCCACCGGCGAGGCTGTCCAGCGGGTTCTCGGCTCGCTCGGCGCTCGGCTCGCCCGAGGGGACCTCCTCGAGGGCCGCGAGCAGCGCCTCGCGCGCCTCGGCGGCCGTCGCGGGACGGTCCTCGCGCCGCTTCGCCAGCAGGCCCAGCACCGCGCGGTCGAGCGCCTCCGGCACCGCCGGATTGAGCCGGGAGGGAGGCACGGGATCCGCGTGCAGGTGCTGGCTGATGATCGAGACGGCGTCGGAGCCCTGGAAGGGCGGCTGGCCGGTGAGCATCTCGTAGAGGAGCGCACCCAGCGAGTAGAGGTCGCTGTGGGGATCGGCGGCCTCGCCCAGGGCCTGCTCGGGCGGCAGGTAGGCGACCGTGCCGACCAGGGTGCCACCGCTCAGCCGCGAGCGGCCCTCGGTGGTGGCCAGGCCGAAGTCCCCGAGCCGGGCGGAGCCGTCCTCGTCCAGCCAGACGTTGGCGGGCTTCAGGTCGCGGTGGACGATGTTTCGCGAGTGCGCGTGCTCAAGCGCACGGCAGACGTCGCAGGCGATGGCGACGGCGCGCTCGACCTCGAGGCGGCCCGCGTCGGCGCCCGCCAATAGGCCCTCGACGTCGCCGCCGGGCATGTACTCGCTGACGATGAACGGGTCGCCGTCCTCCTCGCCGGTGTCGTAAACCCGCACCACGTGGGGGTTGTCGCCGAGCTTGCGCATCGCCTGGGCCTCCCGGGTGGCGCGGGCCTGGATCGCAGCCCCGACACCCTCGGTGTCGAACAGCGCCAGCGCCACCTCGCGCCCCTTCTCGGTGTCATCGGCGAGATAGACGCGCTTGCGGCCCCCGGCGCCGAGGAAGCGGCGCACCCTGTAGCGGCCGCCGGCGAGCTCGGAGGGAGCGCCCTCGGGCGGCGGCTCGGGCTGGGCCTGGGCAGGCGCCTGCGCTTCGACCAGCTCGGTTCCACAGGAGTCGCAGAACCGGGCTCCCTCGCGGTTCTCGTTGCCGCAGCCGGGGCAGCGCATTACTTCAACAAGTAAAGCAGGGACCAGCTAGTCCGACTCGAGCAGGCTGCGCTGGCTGAGCCAGTAGAGCAGGCCGAGCGACGGCAGACAGGTGACGCCGGCGACCAGGAAGACGACGATCACCTCGGTCAGGGTCGCCGAGGCGCCTGCCGCCTCGTTGATCTTGAGCGAGGTCGGGAAGCATGTAGGGGAACTGGGCCGCGAAGCAGCCCCAGATCAGGGCGACGACGGCCCCGACCGCGGCCGGCCGAAGGCCCCGGGTCGCTCCCCGCGCCAGCATCGCCAGGGCGGTCAGCCCGAAGACCCCGGAGACGATCACGAGCAGGATCCCGGGCCACGAGGTGAGCCCGTCGTAGACGTAGCGCGCGTCGGCGTGAAGGGCGAAGATCCCGCCGACGGCGGCGATCCCCGGCGACAGCCGCGGCCGCCAGCCCGCGACGGATGAAGTACCGCTGCAGGTCGTCGTCGCCCGGCGGCGCCGGCGTCGTGAACAAGGAAGACCGCCGAGACGTAGGCGGCACGCCGCCACGAAGATGAGCGCCGGTGACCAACGGCAGCACCCCGATCCAGCTTCCGGTCGGGTCGCCGTCGCCGCCGGCCGGCACCTCGCCGGAGGCGATCGCGCCCACCACCGTCCCCATGAAGAACGGCGTCAGCAGCGACGCGAGGCCGAAGACCCGGCTGGCCGGGCTCGCGCACCCGCCCCGGGAAGCGCGTGCCGGAAGGCGAAGCCGGACCCGCGCAGGACGATCCCGAGCGCGGCGATCGCGAGGGGAATGTAGAGGGTGCTCATGATCGCCGCGAAGGCGGTGCGGGAAGGCGGTCCAGAGGACGACGAGGACGAAGATCAGCCAGACGTGGTTCGCCTCCCAGACGGGGCCGATCGAGTGGTCGATCTGGGCGCGGAGCCCGGTCGCCGCGCTCGCCCTTGCCGGCGAGCAGGTCCCACATCGCCGGCGCCGAAGTCGGCGCCGCCGAAGACCGCGTAGAGGGTGACCCCGAGCCAGCAGGATCACGGCGCAGACAGTCGGCCTTGCTCACGGCGCCGCCCCCGATCTGGACGTTCCGGCCGGCGGGCCGTAGGGAACCTCGTCCTCGGGCGGGCCCGTCTCGCTCTGGCGCCAGCGCCGCGACATTCCTCGCAGCACGACCACAGCGGTGGCGCCCAGCACGATGTAGAGAGCCATGGTGAGGCCGAACACCCACCAGATTCCCTGCGCGGGCGTGACCGCGTCAGCGGTTCGCATGAAGCCGTGGACGATCCAGGGCTGACGGCCGACCTCGGTCACGATCCAGCCGCACTCGAGCGCCAGCACGGCGGCGACGCCCGGAGAGGGCGGCGGCCCGCAGGAACCAGGGCGTGGCCGGCAGGTCCCGCTTGCGCCACCAGGCGATCGCGAACCAGGCGCCGAGGGCCAGCATCGCGAAGCCGATGCCGACCATGGTGTCGAAGGAGAGATGCAGCATGGTCAGGGCGGGCGGCTGCTGGTCGTTCGGGATCTGGTCGAGGCCGGTGACGTCGGTGTCGGTGCTGAAGCCGACCAGGAACGAGTCCAGACCAGGGATCCCGATCCCGCCCTTCACCTTCCCGTCGGTGCAGATCCCGCCGAGGTACTCGGTCTGGTCGCGGCCGCTCTTGTAGACGCACTCCATCGCCGCGAACTTGGCCGGTTGGTCGTCGTCGACGTCGCGCGCCGCGGTGTCGCCGACGAAGAGCTGGATCGGGGTGGCGATCGCCGCCACCGTGAAGGGGATGATGAAGCCGAGGCGGTGGTAGCGATCGCGGCGGCCGCGGAGCATCGCCGACGGCGTAGACCGAGGCGATCAGGAACCCGGCCACCATGTAGGCGGCCAGGAACATATGGACGAACTCGTGGACCGTCGAGGGTTGAAGAGCACGTCGAAGGGCTGCACGTCCGTGACCTTTCCGTCGCTGCCGAGGGTGAAGCCCGGCGGCGGTTCATCCACGAGTTCGCGGCGATCACCGAGAAGCGCGCCGCCGATCCCTGAGATCACGATCGGGACCGCGCTCCAGATGTGTGCCCGGGGCGAGAGGCGATCCCAGCCGTAGATGTAGATGGCGATGAAGATCGCCTCGAGGAAGAAGAAGATCCCCTCGATCGCGAAGGCGATCCCGAAGGCGTCGCCGAAGCGGTCCATGAACCGCGGCCACAGGAGCCCGAACTCGAAGGAGAGAACGGTGCCGGTGACGGCGCCGACCGCGAACATGACCGCGACCGCCTTCGACCAGTTGCGAGCCAGGCGCAACGCGTCGTCGTCCTCGCGCCTGCGGCCCCGGTACTCGGCGATCAGCATCATCGCCGGGAAGGCGACCCCGAAGCAGGCCAGGATGATGTGGAACCCGAGCGTGAAGGCCATCTGGCTCCGCGCCGCGAGCAGGTTGGACGACGCGTCGGCGATCAGGGACGTTGGCTCGAGCATCGAGGACGAGCGAAGCATATGCCGCGCCAAAGACGGGTCGATCCGGGGTCAGCCCTCCGTCAGGGTTCTCTACGGAAGGGCGGCGTGGGCTAGCGGGCCTTCGCCTGCAGGCGCCCGTAGGTGTCGCGGTCGTTCTTTCGCCGCGGGATCAGCACCTTGATGTTGTGGGGCGGCGGGCCGTGCTCGCAGGAGTGGCCGAAGTACTGGCCGAAGGGGATCGCGGTGCAGAGCATGTAGGCGGCGAGCTCGCGGCCGCGCACCCGGCCACCCTGCCCGCCGGAGAAGCTTGCGTAGTGAAAGCCCGACAACTCCTCCTCGGGCACCTCGATCGTCGCCTCGTCGTCGTGGCCTCGCGCCACCGTCACCAGCTCGTCCATGTCTCCTATGAAACCAGGGCCCGGCGCGAAGGCGGCCGGTGCGGCCCGGCACCGAGCGACTAGAGTGCCGCCCGTGTCCCAGGCGACCTTCCACACCAACGCCGGCGCGATCACGGTCGAGCTGTTCGACGAGGACGCGCCGAAGACGGTCGAGAACTTCCGCAAGCTCGCCGGCGACGGCTTCTACGACGGGCTGATCTTCCACCGCGTGATCAAGGACTTCATGGTCCAGGGCGGCTGCCCGGAGGGGACCGGCACGGGCGGCCCCGGCTACACCTTCGAGGACGAGATCAACGACCACAAGATCGCCCGCGGAGCGCTGGCGATGGCCAACGCCGGCCCCGACACCAACGGCTCGCAGTTCTTCATCGTCACCACGCAGGAGGCTTCCTGGCTCGACGGCAAGCACACGGTCTTCGGCGAGGTCACCGACGGCATGGACGCGGTCGACTCGATCGAGGCAACCGAGACCGGGGCCGGCGACCGGCCTGTGGAGCCGCAGACGATCGAGCGCGTCGAGCTCTCGGACTGAGATCGGCGGCCGACCGGTGGGCTTTCTCGACAGGTTCCGCGGCGTCGGCAAGGAGCTGACCGAGCCCCATCCCGACGGCGTGGCCGAGCTCCAGGTCGGCGACCCGACCTACGACGAGTGGGAGGTCGTGCGCGACTTCACCGAGCTGGAGACGGCGCGAGCCTGGCGCCAACAGCTCACCGACCAGGGCTTCGAGGCAGTGCTGACCTCCGACCACCCGATCAGCGATCGGGGCTTCGGCGACATCGCGCTGCGGGTGCCGAAGGGGAAGTGGAGCGAGGCGAACGAGGCGCTCGACGAGCCCACCTAGGTAGTCCGGTGACGGGCCTGCGGTTCTGCATGATCAGCACGTTCTATCCACCGTGGTCGTTCGGCGGCGACGCGATCCACGTCGAGCGGCTCTCGGGCGCGCTGGCCCGCCGTGGCCACGAGGTCACGGTCCTGCACTCGCCCGCCGCCTACCGAGCCGCCGGCGGGGGGGCGCCCCGCGACCCGGTCGCGATGAACTCGGGCGTGCGGGTCGCCTCCCTGGACGGGCGAGCCGGCCGTCTCGCCCCGCTGCTCAGCTACCTCTCAGGCCGACCCGCGCTGTTTCGCAGCCGGCTCGAGGACCTGCTCGGCGCGGGCTTCGACGTCGTCCACTTCCACAATCCGTCGCTCGTCGGCGCGCCGGGGGCGCTCGGGCTCGGCGAGGGCGCGATCTCGCTTTACACGGCCCATGAGCAGTGGCTGGTCTGCCCCACCCACACGCTGTTCAAGTACGGGCGCCGTGTCTGCGAGCGGCCCACCTGCGTGCGCTGCACCCTGAGCCAGCGCCGGCCTCCGCAGCTGTGGCGCCAATCGCGGTTGCTGGAGAGATCGGTCGGGAAGCTGGACGCCTTGATCACGCCCTCGGCCACCGGTGCCGGACTCCACCAGCGCTTCGCCGGGGTGGTCCCGATCGTCGAGCTGCCGCCGTTCATGCCCGACAGCGGCCCGGCGGCGGTAGCCGCGGCCGATTCCGAGCCCGGTGACGATCCCTACTTCCTCTACGCGGGTCGGCTCGAGCCGATCAAGGGCGTCGAGGTGCTTCCGCCCGCGGTGGAACGAGCCGGCGCGCGGCTCGTGATCGCAGGCGATGGGTCGCGGCGCGCGCAGGTGGAGCGCCTGGCGGCCCACGCGACCGACGTGCAGATGCTCGGCTGGGTGGACCAGCGCCGACTCGACGGGCTCTATCGGTCCGCGCTGGCCGTGGTGGTCCCCACCCGCGGCCATGAGATGGTCCCACTCGTCCTGCCCGAGGCCTTCGCCCGCGGCACGCCGGCCATCGTGCGCGACTTCGGGGCGCTGGGGGAGGTCGCCTCCCGCAGCGGCGCCGCCCTCACCTTCCGCACTGAGGACGGGCTGGCAGAGGCGCTGCGCTCGCTGGCGAGCGATCCCGCGCTGCGGGCGAGTCTCTCGGCCCGAAGCCCGCAACTGGTACCTGGAGCAGTGGACCGAGGACCGCCACCTGAGCGGCTACTTCGCGCTGATCGCCGCGGCGGCGCGGCGGCGCGATCACGCCTCGGTGGCCGAGGCCGCCGAGCGGTTCGCCGCCGAGGCGGAGACCGAGGCCGGCCGCCGGGCGACTGCCGCGGCCTGAGCGCGTGCGCGCCGGCATCGACGCCAGCGGGGCAGGCGAGCGTCACGGCGACGGGCGCTACGTGCGGAACATCGCCCGCGCGCTGCTCGAGCGCTCGGGCACGGTCCAGTACACGCTGGTGGGCGACCCCGGCGCCGCGACGGGCCTGCCGAGCGCCCGTTGGCGATCGGTGGCCGCGAAAGGGGCGAGGGATGCTGGTGTCGTGCGCCCGCCACGGGTTCTGGGAGCCCTGGCACGAGCCGGGTCGGGCGACCTCGATGCCTTCCTCTCTCCAACCCTGAGCACCTATTTCCCGGTGATCGGCGTCCCGGTGGTGATCGGCATCCACGACGCGCACATGGCGGGCTACGGGCGGGAGATCCTGCCCTCCCGCCGAGCTCGGCTTGCCTGGAGGGTGAAGCAGAGACTGGCCCTGGCGCGGGCCCGGCGGGTCTTCACGGTCAGCCGCGCGGCCCGCGACCAGCTCGCCATGCACCTGGACCTGGACCCGGGCCGGATCGAGGTGATCCCCTCGGCGGCCGACCCGGTCTTCACGCCGCGTCCGCCCGACGCCGCTCGCCAAGCGCTCGAACAGCTCGGGGCGGACCCCGATCGTCCAGTGGCGGTCTACGCCGCCGGGATCAACCCCCGAAAGCGGCCGGAGCTCCTCTGTGAGGCGCTTGCCGAGCTGCGGACCAGAGGCGGGGAGCCACTGCAGGCTTTGGTCTGCGGGCCACTCGAGGACGACACCGCGACCTCCGCCGCCCCCGCCCTTCGCCGGCGGATCGCCGAGCTCGGTCTGGAGCAGGAGGTGATCCTTCCCGGATTCGTCAGTGATGAGTTGCTCGCGCTCGCCTACTCGGCGGCGGCAGCGGCGGTGATCTGCTCGCCGTCCGAGGGATTCGGCTTTCCGGCGGTCGAGGCCGCCGCCTGCGGCGCGCCGGTCGTGGCCACCGGCATCGGCGCCCATCGCGAGACGCTCGCCGGCGGCGCCCTGCTCTACCCGCCGGGCGACGCGGTCGCACTCGCCGACGCGCTCGAGGAGGTGCTCGGCGACCCGACCCTGCGCGCTGATCTCGGGGCGCGCGGCCGCGAGCTGGTCGCCGGTCTCTCCTGGGAGCGAGCGGCCGGCGCGGTCGAGCGGCTGCTGGTCGAGGCCGCGGAGGGCTAGCGCGCCAGCTCGATCCGCCGGCCGGTGCGGAAGGACTCGTAGGCGGCCTCGACTACCGCAAGGGCGGCGAGGCCCTCGCGCGCCGAGCTGGGGGGTTCCCGGTCCGAGCGAAAGGCCTCGAGCATGAGCTCGAGCTGGGCGCCGGTTCCGCTCACCGCCGGGTTGCGGGGGTTTCGCGCCAGGCTGGCGCGCCGCTCGCCACGCTCCTCCCAGGCGAGCCCGCCGGCGCTCAGCTCCAGCCGCAGACCCGGCCGACGCGAGAGCGGCCGCCCCACCCGGAGCTCCGCTCGACCGCCGCGAGAGGCGCGAAGCGACGCGCGCTCGCAGTCGGCGCGCACCTCCAGATATCGCGGGCCGCCCTTGTGGACGCGCTGCAGGGTGATCTGCGCCAGGCGCCCACCGGCGAACTCGAGCGCGACCAGGTGAATCGGGTCGCCGTCCGCGGCGCCGGGCGCGCTCGAGTGCTGGGCGCTGACCGCCACCGGTGCCTCGCCGAAGAGATGGAGCGCCAGGTCCACCAGGTGGATGCCGGCGTGCAGCAGGCTCGGCATCCCGGCCCTCCAGCCATCGCGTTCGGAGAGCGAAGAGTCCATCAGCTGCCAGAGCTGGGCGAAGACGAGCGCGCCTGCATCGGAGCCGCCGATCCGTTCGCGCAGGGCGGTGACGATCGGCTCGGCGCGGAGCTCCTGGAGCACGGCCAGGGACCGGCCCGCCTCGCCGGCGACCACAGCCATCCGCTCCCCGTCGGTCACGGAGGCGGCCAGCGGCTTCTCGCAGACAACGTGCGCGCCGGCGCGCAAAGCCGCCTCGGCGACCTCGCGGTGGGCGTCGGGCGGGGTGGCGACGATCACGACCCTCGGATGCTCGCGCTCGAATAGCTCCTCCAACGAGCGGTAAGCGGCCAGCCCCGTCTCGGCCGTCCAAGACTCCCTCTGCTCGGCGCTGAGGTCGAAGCCGCCGACCGGCGATCCGGATGTCTCCCGGGCGCCGGGCAGATCGATCGAGCGCGCCGCAAAGCCGAGGCCCGCGAAGCCGATCCTCACGGGGTCGCCGCCCAGGGGTCGTCGCTCCAGTCGATGCTCACGGTCGCGCACTCTCCACCATCGGCAAGCAGCTCGCTCAGCGGGCGGCCCTCCATGTCCTCGGGAGTCGCAGCGCCCAGGAGCGAGAGCAGCGTCGGCGCCAGATCGGTGAGGTTTCCCCTCTGGGGGCGTGCGCCCTCCGTGATCGAGGGACCCGCCGCCAGGAGGATGCCCTCACGGGTGTGCTCGGAGGCGGGAATGTCCCCCCGGGGCTCCGTCAGCGGGCCGACTTGCGGGTGGTCCACCGAGTCGAGCAGCTCGCGGTCGTGCCAGCGGACGACGAGGTCGGGGAAGTGCCCAGCATGTGGACCCGAGATCCAGTCATTGCGGCGAAGGACCTCCTCCACGGCGGGGGCGCCGCTCGAGCTGACCCGCAACTTCCACAGCTCCGCCTCGATCTCGTCGCAGAGCGCGTCGTACTCGGCGCCGGGTGAGACCAGCCCAGCGGGCTCCCGGCCCACCAAGTTGATCCTGATCGCCGTCATCCCGGGCTCGGACTCGGCGAAGGCGCGTGTCCGCGACCAGTCGATCGAAGAGCGAAAGCCGGTGTCCATCAGGGCCTCGCGGCGATCCGGCGAGAGGCACCGCTCGAGTCGGCGGCGGACGCGGGCGGGGATCGCGGATCGTGCGAGCGCCTGGGGCCGCAGCCGCGACGATCCCTCGGCAGGGGCCTGGTGGCCGAGTCCCACCAGAAGCTGCTCGAGCAACTGCCCGCCCGACCCGTTGCGCCGCATCCCCATTCGCGAGAACACGACCACGTTGGCGCTGGGCCCGGCGGCCTCGATCAAGTCGGCGAGCCCCCGGTCCACCGCCTGATACACGCGCAGCAGCCCGTCGCCGACTTCGCCGGCGAGCGCCTCCTCGTAGGCCCAGCTCTCGGGGTCGAGGAATCGCTGGAAGGCGTGGCCGGCGTTGTGGGGCTCCCAGTAACAGGTCATGCAGGCATCCCAGGGACGGCTCTCCATCAGCCAGAGGTTGAGTCGGGTCCGGGTCCCCGCCATCCGCTCCAGCGTCCCGACCAGGCGACGCTGGCTGCTGGCCGAGCCGCGGTGGCGAAGATCGACCCATCGCGGATAGCGACCGAAGCGCGACTCGATCTCCCCGAGCAATCCCGCCGGCGAAGAGGCCGAGCGCCAGCCGCCCCGCTCCCCCCAGCCCTGAACCGCCGTCACGCCGCGCTGCGGCTGAACGCTCGAACCCGGCACGTCGACGAGCAGCACGGTGGGGGGATTGCCATCTGCGGTGCGAGCGGCGAGCCACCACCACGGTCTGCGGTAACTGCGGCCTGGGGAGACGAGCAGCGAGTAGGTCCCTGGCCTGAGACAGCGCCAGTTGTAGGTGCCGTGGATTCCCGGGCCGCAGCCCGTGTGGATTGTCGGCCAGGTGGACTCGTGCAGGGGATCAGCGCCGGTCTCGAGCCCGGCGACGGCGCCGCGGGAGGCGATTGAGGCCAGGGCCGGCAACTCGCCCTCGGTCATCCAGCGTCGCAGCAGCCCTGGGTCGGCGGCGTCGAGCGCAATCGCAAGCAGGCGGTGCTTCGATGTCGAGTGGCTCACGCCGCGCCCAGTCTGACAAGCCGCTCAGGTGACCGGCTCGCCGCTCGGCTTCACCACCGGCCTGCGTGTGCCGTCGTTGCGCTGGACGGTGTCGAGCAGGTCCTCGTGGATGCCACGCAGCCTCGGCTAGGTGAGCGAGATCAGGAAGAGCAGACCTGTGGCCAGAAGGTAGAGCGCTCCGATCACCAGCAGGCCGCGGCGATCGGGCCTTCACCGCCGCCGTCATGTCCCCGGTCGCGTCGACCCAGGAGTTGCGGGCGATCACCACCAAGGTGAGGACGACGAAGGCGTAGGAGAGGATGTAGAGCTTGTCGAGCAGCAGCAGGTAGTTGACCTCCGGCAGGCTCTGGTTGCTCGTCAGCTGCAGCGCCACCAGGGTGAGCAGCGCGGTGATCCCGATCCCGATCCGCCCCTCCACGTAGCGCGGGTGGACCCAGAGCGCCAGCGCCGCGGTCAGCGCCACCAGCAGCAGCGGCAGCAGCAGCTTCAGCGCGTAGGTGCCGTAGGGCCTGGTGATCGGCAGGTCGATGACGACCCGCGAATAGGTCGGGTTCTTCGCGCGGGGGTCGCCGAAGTCGGTGTTGTAGGTGTTGTTGCCGGTAGTAGAGAGGGAGTGCCGTTGTAGTCGAAGAAGCCGCGAGCCACCGCGGCCGCCGCTCCGCGGACCAGCTCGGGGGTGACCGGGACGACCTCGGCTGCCACGGCCGGCCACCCTAGCCGCCGAGCGGCGCTGCGCACGGCCCCACCCGGCCGCGGGGCTCCAGAGCGATATAAGGGGCCGCCATGGCATCGCCGGATCCGATCAACATCGCCGACCTCGAGCGGCTCGCCGCCGAGTCGATCGAGCCCGGCGCCCTCGGCTACTTCGCCGGTGGCGCCGGCGACGAGCGCACCCTGCGCCGAAACGCCGAGGCCTTCGCCGAATGGGAGCTGCTCCCCCGCGTCCTCATCGACGTCTCCGAGGTCTCAACTCGGACGACGGTGCTCGGAGGCGAGGTCGGGATGCCGATCCTGGTCGCGCCGGTGGCCTTCCAGAGGCTCGCCCACCCCGACGGCGAGCCGGCGATGGCGCGGGCGGCACATGCGGCCGGGACGGTGATGTGCGTCTCCTCGCTGGCGACGGCCGGCCCCGCCGAGGTCGCCGCCGGCGCCGGCGGCGGGCGGCGCTGGCTGCAGCTCTACTGCTTCCGCGACCGTGGCATCAGCCGGGCGCTGGTCGAGGAGGCGGCCAGGGCCGGCTACGAGGCGATCGTGCTCACGGTCGATGCCCCTTACGCCGGGCCCCGCGAGCGCGACCTGCGCACCGGCTTCGAGCTGCCCGCCGACTGCCGCACGCCGGCGATCGACGCCGCCGCCGGCCGCAGGGACCTGACCGTGCGAGAGGTCTTCGAGCTGATCGATCCCGCGCTCACCTGGTCCGACTTCGAGGCCCTGGTGGCCGAGTACGAGCTGCCGATCCTGGTCAAGGGAGTGATGACCGCCGCCGACGCCGAGCTCGCGGTCGAGCACGGCGCCGCCGGCGTCGTCGTCTCCAACCATGGCGGCCGCCAGCTCGACGCCGTCCCTGCCTCGATCGACGTGCTGCCCGATGTGGTCGACGCGGTTGCCGGCCGGATCGAGGTGCTTATGGACGGCGGCGTCCGCCGTGGCACCGACGTGGCCATCGCGCTCGCCCTCGGCGCCGACGCCGTGCTCGTTGGGCGCCCCGCCCTCTGGGGCCTCGCCCACGACGGCGAGGCCGGCGCCGCCCGCGCTCTCGCCATCCTCAACGAGGAGCTGCGCCTCGCCCTCGCCCTGCTCGGCTGCGCCTCCCCGGGCGACCTGACCCCGGCGCACGTTCGCCGGCGCCGCTAACGATACGGTCCGCCCATCCCGGCAAGGAGGTTTGGCGTGCTCTTGGTGATCGGCCGCGTGCAGTGCGACGAGGAGCGTCGCGAGGAGCTGATCGCGCTGCTCGAGGAGATGCAGGACAAGTCGCGGCGCGAGGACGGCTGCATTCGCTACGGCTTCTTCGCCGCGGTCGAGAACCCGCTCAGCTTCGTCGCCGTCGAGGAATGGCGGGACCGGGCTGCGCTCGACGCCCACTTCGCCCAGCCGCACCTGCACGAGTTCGCCGGCGGCCTGCTGGACGTTGTATCCGCACGCCCCGAGGTCGCCATCCACGAGATCGCGGACACGAAGCCGTTCCCGGGGAGCTGAGCGATGGCCAAGCGGAAAGCGAAGCGCCAGAAGCGCGAGCCGGCGGCGACGAGCGACTACGTCGATGCCGAGGGCAACGTGCTCACCCTGCGCCAGTCGCTCAGCCCCGGCACGATCGCCAAGGTCCAGGAGGGCTGGGGCGGGCCGGCGGCGTCGATGGACGACACCTGGCACCGGCGCAGCGAGCTGCTGTTCGAGCGGCTCGCGGTCCGCTGGGAGATCGCGGGCCTGCCCCTCGACGACCAGGCGATGCTGCTCGGCCGCTACCGCATGGCCGATTCCGAGACGCAGCAATGGGTGCGCGAGACGATTGACCGGCACCTGCGCGAGTTCATTCCCGAGCTCGCCGGCCCGTGAGGAGGCGGTGGCGATGAACCGAGCGACGCGGCCGCTGGCGGCCCTGCTCGCCTCCGCCGCCGCGCTCGGCTTCGGGACCCAGGCGCCGCAGGCCCGCGCCGCGGGCGGCGCCGCCCAGGAGCTGGTCAACGCGTACTCGCCCATCCTCGAGCTGCGAGAGCAGACCGATCCGCCCTGCGACATCACCGAGGAGCAGTTCCAGCCGACCACGGTGAACGTGGTGCTCGCCAACCAGCGGGTCGAGCTCGAGCGGGCTCGGGTCGGCGGCAAGCTGGAGGTGGTCAAGAAGGCGCCGACCGCCGCGGACATCGCCGGCCTGGGGGACAACTACTTCCTCAACCTGCCCGGCGACCCCCTCAACGCGGGTTGTATCTACGCCAAGGACTTCGCCGGGCTGAAGAAGGACGGCCACGCCCCCGCCATCACCTACGCCCACATCGCCAGGGAGGAGGGCGTCGCGGGCCTCGCCGTCCAGTACTGGTTCTTCTACTACTTCAACCAGTTCAACGACCTGCACGAAGGTGACTGGGAGGGAATGCAGATCACCTTCGACGCGGACACGCCCTCGGCCGCGCTGGCCGAGGGCCCGGACCAGGTCGGCCTCTTCCAGCACGGGGGCGGGGAGAAGGCGGACTGGGGCGACGACAAGATCGAGAAGGAGGGCACCCACCCGGTCGTCTACCCCGCGGCCGGATCCCACGCCACCTTCTACGACTCGGCCGTCTACGTCGAGAACGGCCAGGGCGGCTCGGGCCTCGGCTGCGACAACACGACGGCGCCGCTGCGGCGGCTGCGGGTCCGGCCGGAGCGGGTGCCGACCAACCCGGCCTTCGGCAGCCGCTACCAGTGGCTGACGTACTACGGGCACTGGGGGCAACGAGCGGAGGGCTTCAACATCGGCCCCCAGGGACCCCAGACGAAGCGGCAGTGGCTGGAGCCGTTCAGCTGGATGGACGGCGTCCGCTCGACCAGCCCCAGGCTCCCGGGGGGTCGGTCCTCGGCCCGGCCCCGACCAGGGCCTTCTGCGGAGCGGTGGCCACCGCGTCGGACCTCCTCAACCTCGAGCAGCAGTCGACCCCAGCCGTGATCCTGATCGGGCTCGTCGTCGTCGCGGCGATCGCGATTCCGGCGCTGATGACCACCTGGCGGCCGGTCGAGCTGACGCCGCTCCGGCAGCGCCGCGCCTTCGGCCAGCTCATCCGCGGCGCCCGCCAGCTCTACGGCCGCCACTGGCGCGCCCTGGTGCCGATCGGGCTGACGGCGATCCCGATCATCGGAGCGATCGAGGGCCTAGGGTGGCTGGCCGGCAAGATCCTCGGCGAGGCGGACGTCGATGGCACGGCCGGCCTTTCGGGCGTTCACAGCGCGGCGGGCGACCTGATCGCCTCGTTCGGCAATCCGGTCGGCTACGCGGTCGTGGCCGCCGTCGTGATCACCTTCGTGCGCCTGCTCGAGCAGGACCGGGAGCCGGGGTTCGCGATCCGCCTGGCGGGGGATGCTCGACCGCTTCTGGCGCGTCGTCCTCGGCCAGCTGCTGGTCACGGTGCTCGTCACGCTGATCGCACTGACGATCATCGGCCTGCCGATCGCGGCCAAGAAGTACATCGACTGGCAGTTCGTGCAGCAGGAGATCCTGTTCGAGGACCGCTCGGTGCGCGAGGCTCTGCGAAGCAGCTCCGACCTCGTGCGGGGAAACTGGTGGTGGACCCTCCGCGTCGCCGGGTTCTTCTGGCTGATCAGCGTGGTGGTCGGGCCCGGTGCTCGGCTTCGCCCTGATCTTCGCCAACTTCTCGCTGTTCTGGATCAACGTCCTCGGTTCGATCGTCTTCGCCCTGCTGATCCCCTACGTGGCGACCGGCCGAACCCTTCTCTACTTCGACCTCGCCGTGCGCGAGGTGGAACGCGAGGCCGAGCCGAAGCGCAGCCGGCGATGGTGGGTCCGCCTGCGTCCCAGCCCGCAGCCCGGCCAGTAGGGCGCGCGCCCTTCCCAGTTGGCTCGCCAGCCAGTAGGCTGCATCCGCGCAGATGGCTACGCAGCGACAGCAGGCGCTCGAGCAGATCGACGTCACCGACCGCGAGCACTGGGAGGACGGCCCTCCCCACGAGATCTTCCGGGCGCTCCGTGGGCAGTGCCCCGTGCACTGGAGCGAGATCAACGAGTACCCGAACGAGGAGGGGTTCTGGTCGATCACCCGCGCTGAGGACGTGGAGACGGTCAGCCACGACTGGAAGACCTACTCCTCGGAGCGCGGCGGCGTCACCGGTCTCACGCACGCGGTCCCACTCGAGCTGCAGCAGGCGATGTTCATCGGCATGGACCCTCCCAAGCACGACCGCATCAAGATGCTCTTTCAGCGCGGCTTCACGCCGAAGCGGATCGCTGAGCACGAGGACGCGATCCGCTCGATCGCTGTGCATGTCCTCGACGGCGTCGCCGACCGCGGCGGCTGCGACCTGGTCACCGACGTCGCCCAGCCCGTCGTCTCACGAGTGATCGGCAGCTTCATGGGCATCTCGCCGGAAGACGACATCGTCTGGGCGACGCTGATGAACTCGGCGCTCGGGCTCGGCGACGAAGACCTCAACCCGGGCGGTCTCGACGCCATCCTCGAGAAGGACATTCCGGAGATCTTCGAGCGCTGCCGGGCCCTGATCGCAGAGCGACGTGAGAACCCCACCGACGATCTGACCAGTGTCCTCGTCCACGCCGAGATCGACGGCGAGAGGCTGGAGGAGCACGAGATCGTGATGGGCTTCTTCCTGCTGATGGCCGCCGGCAACGACTCGACCAAGGCGACCTACACCAGCGGCATGCGGGCGCTGCTCGAGCATCCCGACCAGATGCGGATGCTCGTCGATGACCCCTCGCTGATTCCCGGCGCGGTCGAGGAGTGCCTGCGCATGTTCCCCGCCTTCGCCCACTTCCGGCGAACCGCCACCCGGGACACCGAGATCGCAGGCTGCCCTATCCACGAGGGCGACAAGGTGCTGATGTGGTACGTCTCGAGCAATCGGGACGAGGACCACTACGACGACGCCGACCGCTTCGACGTGCTGCGCAACCCCGAGCACCAGGCCTTCGGGGCCGGCGGCCGCCACTTCTGCCTGGGCACGGCGCTTGCCCGCCTCGAGCTGAAGATCCTCTTCGAGGAGACGCTGAAGCGCTTCCCGAAGATGGAACTGGTGGGAGACCCCGCTCCCGCCATATCGGCCTTCCTCAACCAGCTGAAGACGCTACCCGTCCGCTGGTAGCTCCCCGGGGGGCGGCGGAGGCTCGCCCTGGCCCCAGGCGTCGAGGCCGCCGTCGACGACGATGCTCGAGCCGGTGACGTAGCCGCCGCCGGCGCTGGCGAGGAAGGCGATCGTCTCGCCGACCTCGTCGGGCCGGCCCAGCCTACCGAGCGGAACCTGCCGTCGCGAGCCCTCCAGGGAGTCGGGCCCGTAGCTGGCCAGGCCCTCGGTCTCGATGTTGCCGAGCACCACGCAGACCGAGCGGATCGCATGGCGGCTCCACTCCAGAGCCAGCCCCGACGCGAGGTTCTCGAGCGCGGCGCGCGCGGCGGCGGCGTGCGCGTATCCCGGTATCCCCCGGCGCGGCGAAAAGCCGAGGAAGACGATCAGCCCGCCGGCGCCCGGGATCATCGATCGTGTCGCCACCTGATGGGTGAGGTCCCAGGCGGCGTCGAGCGCGAGGCGGTGCACGGCCCGCCATCCCTTCGGCGAGATCTCCTCGGCGTTGGCCGCGAACTGGCCGCCCGCGTTGTTGACGAGCACGTCCACGGCGCCGAAGCGCTCCAGCACGGCGTCGACCAGGCCCCGCACCTGATCGGGCTCTCGCAGGTCGCACGGCTTCGCCAGGCACTCCGCCCCGCTCGCCTCCAGATCCGCCCGCACCGCCTCGAGCGGCTCCTCCCGCCGGCCGCAGATGGCGACCCTGGCACCCGATTGAGCCAGCGCCCGGGCCGTCGCCCGCCCGATCCCGGTGCCGCCGCCGGTGACCAGTGCCGTCCTCCCCCGGTTGGCGTCCGGCGCCAGTACCGGGGTCATTCGCCTCGCCAGACCGGGTCACGGCCCTCGGCGAACGCCCGGGGACCCTCCTCGGCGTCCTCGGAGTCCATCACGCGGTCATAGGCCGGGACGCCACCTTCGCGCATGGCGCGGTACCCCTCCTCGAGCGAAAGCTCCTCCGTCGCCGAGACGATCGCCTTGACGGCGCGGACCGCCAGCGGCGCCGCCGCGGCGACCTGCCCGGCCAGATCGCGGGCCGCGTCCATCAGGCCATCCGGCTCCACGACCCGATTGACCAGGCCCCAGCGGGCAGCCTCGGCGGCGTCGAGCTCCCGCCCGGCGAGCAGCATCTCCATCGCCAGCGGCCGCGGTATGCGCTTCGGCAGGCGCAGGACGCCGCCCGCGTCCGCCACGAACCCCCGGTGCACCTCCGGCAGCGAGAAGCGCGCCTCCGTGACCGCCACAACCAGGTCGCACGCCAGCGCCAGCTCGAACCCGCCGCCGGCGGCGTATCCGTTGACCGCCGCGATCACCGGCTTCTCGAGGTCGAAGAGCTCGGTCAACCCCGCGAAGCCGCCCTCGCCGAACTCCTCCGGGTCCCCCGCAGCGGCCGCCTTCAGGTCCCAGCCGGCGGAGAAGAAGCGCTGGCCGGCGCCGGTGACGATCGCCACCCTGAGGTCGTCGTCGTCCCGAAAGGCGATGAAGATCTCGCCCAGCGCCCGGCTCGTGGCCGAGTCGATGGCGTTCGCCTTCGGCCGGTCCATCGTGACCTCGAGGACCATCCCGCGCCGCTCCGTCCGGACGCCGTCCAGGACCGCAGCGCCCACTCGTAGGGGAGGACTTCCCACGAGGACGATCTCGACCCGGTCGCCGTCAGGTCGACGGCGCCGGTGAAGCCATGATGCGTGAGCCGTGATGCAGCTCCTTGATCGCCGTATACCTGGACGATCTAGAAGCGGTAGATGGTAGGGTCGGTGGGAATCGATCTCAGCGCAGGCGCATCGGCAGGCCATCAGCCCGGGGATGGCGTCGCCGACACCCAGCGCCTCCGCCGCCGCCGGCGCTGGGGCTCATGAGCACGGCGCAGGTCGCCATCGACCGGGGCGTCCGACGCCCCCGCAGCGGCCGGGTCAGGTCCCGGCGAGGTCGAAGGTCGTGGTGGCAGGCGGGCGCATCGAGGACGATCGACATCGGCGCGAAGATCCGCGAGCCGAGCCCAGACCGGCGTGACGCTCGCAGCGGCCGTGGGCAGCGCGGTCGAGACCATCGACATCGGCGACGACCAGCGGCGCCGGTCGTGCAGGCGCCACGCCCGCGCCAGGCCGTGCAGCGTGCCGATCCCGAACGCCTGCGCCGGGGTCCGCAGGGGACGATGGTCGTGCTCGCCGTTGTGCCCGCCGAGCAGGTGCCGGTGCTCAACGGCGCCGGCGGACTCCAGCCCTGCGGGGCTCGTCACGTGCTCGTGCCGGGCGACGCCATAGTCGCCCCGGAGCCATTTCCAGATCGACCCGGGCCGCGAGAGCGATGATGATCACGCCGATCCCCTTCTCGGCGCCGGACTCGAGCCAGGCGGGCAGCCTCGAGTGCAGGGCGATCAGCGGGATCCCGACCGCCAGCAGGATGGCGGCGTGCCCCAGGCCCCACCAGACGCCGAGGCGGGTGGCGCCCCGGGTGCCGCCGTCGCGTTCGGCCGCGACCAGCGATGTGACGGCGACCAGGTGGTCGGGGTCGGAGGCGTGACGAAGGCCGAGCAGAAACGCGATCCCGAGCGCGACCAGCAGAGGAGCGCCATCGGGCAAGCCGGTCAGCGACTCGTCGAGGTGCTCCGCCGGCCAGACAGCCAGGAGAAGTCGAGAGCGCCGATGATGCTCATCGCGGCGGAAAAGGTCCCTGATCGTCGACGAAGGCGCCGTCGGGGACGTCCACGTGGTCGTCGTAGTAGGCGCGCGTCGGAGGCTCGAAGTCAGCTCGCATGTTCGCCCATTCGGTTTCCATAGCCAGAGCAGCCGCGGATTCAAGAACAGACGCTCGGTGAAGTAGGCCAGCACGTCCTCCAGGAAGTCGATCCGTCCCCGATCTCGGAGTCGCCTGGCGTGCTCGTACTGATAGACGGACTCCTCGAAGATCTGAACGACGGCGATGGCGACCGCGCGCTCGCGGATCAACAGCTCCGCGACCTGCGCCGGCGGCGTGTCGGCGAGAGCCGTCCGCAGCACCGCCACCGTCCGCTCGTAGTTCTCCGGCGTCTCCAGGACGTGGGCCACCTGCCAGGAGGCGATCCGCAGCTCGGTCACGCGGCGAAAGCCTTCGAACACGGCGGTGACCGTCTCCGATCTGATCACCTCGCGCTGCGCATGCAGCGACACCCAGGCGGCGACCAGGGAGACGGCGACGGCGACGCCCGCCAGGGTCGTCGCGAGCGTCACCTCCGAGCCTCCCGCCACATCGTCGCGACCGGAGGCCCCTCCCCCTGCAGCGAGAACTCGTTCAAGTGCTCGAAGCCGAGCCGCTCGTAGCGCTCGTGATTGGCGGGGTTGGTCGACTCGAGGTAGGCGGGCATGCCCTCGGCGTCGATCTGGTCGAGGTTGTCGGCCATCAGGCCCATGCCGATGCCCCCGCCCCGGAAGTCCGGGTGCGTGCCCAGGAGGCTCAGGTAGTAGTGAGGCTCATCGCGCGGATGCGCGTCCTCGAAGCGCTCGAACGTCTCCATCAGGATCGCGGTCTGCTCGGCGCCGACGAGATCGACCAGCATCGGCTCGAACTTCGGCTCGTCCTCCTCGGGAATCTCGGGGCGACCCGGGGGAATCCACAGTGCCGCCGCTCCGCCGTCGCCGGTGAGCCAGACCCAGTCATACGAGAGAGCCGCATCGGTGAAGAACCGCCAAAACACCGTGTGCTGGGCGCGACGACCCTCCTCGTCGGGAAACGCCCATGCCCAGACCGGGTCCTGATTGAAGGCCTCGGTGAAGATCTCGGTGACGCGGGTCGCGTCAGGCGCCTTCGCCACGCGCGGTTCGGTCCGCGGTCCCATCCGGAAGAACCTAGCGCCGTCGGAGCCTCCGTGAGACTGAACCTCGACGCAGCGGAGGCCTAGGCGAGGCGGCGTGCGTCGATTACCCTCTGCCGCATGTGTCGCAACATCCGCACACTCCACAACTTCGATCCGCCCGCGACGGAGGACGAGATCCGGGCGTCGTCGCTGCAGTACGTGCGCAAGATCAGCGGCTCGACGAAGCCCTCGCAGGCCAACGCCGAGGCCTTCGACCGCGCCGTCGATGAGGTCGCGCTGACGACGACGAGGCTGCTCGACGCGCTGGTCACCTCGGCGCCGCCGAAGGACCGCGAGGTCGAGGCGGCCAAGCGCCGCGCTCGGGCCGCCGAGCGCTTCGCGGCCTGAGGCTCGCCCCGCAGGCAGTGGCCGCGGGCAGATCGACTACGGGCCGAACGACGTCGGCTCGTTCACCAGCTGCACCAGCAACGGGTCGCGCTCGTTCTCGGCACACACATAGCGACCGCGGCGGAGGCAGCTGCGAGCGCGATGACCCGCGGCGGCGCGCCCCAGCAGGCGCCATCTAGGTCGTCTTGTCGCTACGACACGTGTGTGGAGATCGACTTGGCGGCCGTGCAGGTGCCCCCGCCCGCCGCGAGCTTGACGCCCGGGGTCCTGGCGTAGTAGTCGCCGGCAGCGACGCTGCCCGCCGGATTGACCCGCCATTTCCCGCTGCCCGCACTGGTGGCCGAGCCGATCGCCGGATCCTTCCCAGCCTTGCTCCGATAGACGGTGACGGCGCGGCCCGCGACGCAGGCGCTCCTGGGCGACTTGACCTTGCCGGAGAAGTGGCCGCCCGACGCGGGCGAATAGCTGAGCGTCAGCTTGGTGCTGTACTTGGCGCTGCCGAGCGCCACGCCGCTGACGCAGAGCGTGAGCATCGCGACGAGAAGCGCGAGTGAGATGGGCCGTTTCATCGTCCTCCTTACAGCGTTGACTGAAGGAGCGACGCTAGATCGCGGCCGTGAAACCGCGGGGAACGCTCAGGCAAAGATTCGACAAAGGCTTCGCCTCATCTGCCCCGTGAGCGCGCGCGACTGGACTCGACCGCTGAGCTTCTACTCGATGCCGGCTGCGGCGTAGTCGGCGAGCGCCATCACCGTCAGCTGCGGGTTGACCGTGATCGCGGCCGGGAAGACGCTGGCGTCGCAGACGTACAGGTTCTCCGCCCCGTGCAGGCTGAAGCGCTCGTCGACGACGCCCTTCGCCGGATCCCGGCTGATCGGGTTCCCTCCCTGGGGATGGGAGCTGTGGAGCTGAATGTCGCTGTTGTCGTGCACGAAGGCGTCGAGGTCGTCGAGCTGCTCGGGCTCGGTGAAAGAGTGGAAACGGAAGGTGAGCGGCATCACCCGCCTGGCGCCGGCGGCGAGCAGGATCCGTCCCGCGAGCTTCGTCCCCGTGAGCTGATGCCGCAGGTCGAGCTCGGTCGGGACGTAGTCCAGCTTCATCCCGCGCCCGCGGAAGCCGGGCTTGACGCGCCCGTTGCGCTGGGTCCCGACCACGGAGCCGATGCAGGTCAGGTGGGAGTAGCGGCGCATGTTCTTGAAGTGGTCGCGGAACCAGCCCGGCATCATCAGCGCCTGGGCGCCCACCGGGTTGAACCAGGTCTCGAGGATGAGCTGGTCGTCGCCGGCTGGTTGCAGGAAGTGCGAGATCTGCAGGCCGTCGTAGGAGTCGAGCCGCTCCTCGAAGTCGCCCGTCAGGGGAGCGCCAAGGTTGAAGCAGAGCGTCTGACCGACCTGACTGCCCCCCAGGTGGCTTCGCTGGAGCAGCAGGCTGGAGGCGATCGCCCCGGCTGAGACGACGACGGTGTTGGCGGCCACGCGCAGCTGGCGCCCGTCCGAGAGCCGGCAACGCACCGCCGTGGCCCGGCCATTCGATGTCTCGATCCGCTCCGCCGTGCACTCGCTGAAGATCCGCACGGCGTCCCCGAACTTGCGCTGGGCCCGGGGCAGGATGTTGTCCAGCGCCGACAGCTTCTTGCCGTAGGCGCAGCCGATGTTGCAGTAGCCGCAGCCGAGGCAGTCGCTGATGTTGGCGTCAACCACGTCGAAGTTGCCGGTGCGGTCCAGCCCGAGGCGCTTGACGCCGTCTACGAACTTGCTCGCGCCGGGCTCGAGATGGCCGTTGGCCTGGCTCTGCACGGGCAGCCATCCGCGCAGACGGGAGAACGACTTCGCCAGCCGGGCCTCGTCGAGCCCGGCGTCGAGTCCGTCGGGATCGTTCCAGCGCTCTAGCGCGGGCCCCGGCAGGTCGAAGCAGACGGCGTTGTTGATCACGGTGCTGCCGCCGACGCACTTTCCCTGGAGCACCTGAAAGCGCGCGTCGCGCGAAAGCTGCATGCCGCCGTCCGAGAACAGGTTCGAGAACTGGACCCGCTCGTCCTCGGTGAAGTCCCTCGGGTCGATGTGCCTGCCCCCCTCGAGAAGGACGACCTCCCGGCCCCGCTTGGCCAGCCGGTGGGCGAGAACCGCCCCCGCGGCTCCGCTGCCGACGATGACGACGTCGGCGTTGAGCTGATCCGTGTCCACCTCGCCCGGGGTCCGGACGTTCAGCCGCGGGCGGTCCTGATCGACGCGTTTGAGCGCCTTCGCGTACCGCTTGCGCTTGGAGAACGGCACGTATCCGGTTTCCCGCGCAGTGCGCGGGTCCGCGTAGTAGCCGATGAAGGTGAGCTGATGCGCGGCGAACAGCATCGACTGGATCCTTCGGCGAAGCGGCTCGGGCAGGCGCCGCTCGGCGACGTCGCGGATGAAGCAGTGCTCGATGAACTCGAACCGGCGCTGCGGCGACATCAGCGGGTACGGCGGTCGCAATCGCGCCAGCGGGTAGACGGTCAGCGCCGAAAGGGCCAGTCGAAAGGTCCCCTTCTGGCGAGCCGAGAACGAGGCCAGGTAGTCGTCGATGCCCCCGGCGACCTCCTCGGGCGTCATCAGCTCCTCGTCGCCCATCACCAGGACCTCGGCGAGGGCCATCGCGGTGCGGTGCTGGTGGGGGTGCAGGTAGCGCAACCCGTAGCGCGCCCTGGCGGCCGAGTGATAGAGCGCCGCCAGCAGCACGATGACTCCGATCGCCAGCGCCAGCCAGATCCAGAGCAGCACCGTGGGTGAAGGGAGCTCGAAGCCCGGCGGGGCCTGGAACGACCCCGCCACGCTCGAGGTGTCGCCGAAGAAGAGCATGAAGAGGAGTGAGGCGACGATGATCACGTGGGCGCCGATCACGCACAGGGCCGCCCAGCCGTTGCGGCGCACGTCTCCTGCGGCGATGAAGCAGAGCACCGCCATCAAGCCATCCTTGGCGGTGGAGTTGGCGACGAACGGGAACTCGGCGCCCCCGAAGGCCCCCTGCAGGAGATAGCCGGCGGCCAGGGCGACGAACACGACCGAGAACAGGCGCAGGGCCCGCTCGAGCCGAACTTCCTGGGCCGTCAGTTGACCGACCGCAGCGCCTCCTCGCGGTCGTAGTACTCGTGGACCCGAATGCACTTCTCGCCCTCGAATGTGAACACCTGGATGACGTGGTCCGAGACGCTCAGCCCGCTCGCCTCGCCGATACCCGAGCGGAGGGCCACGACCACGACGTGGTCGCCGGCGTCAATCATCTCCTCGGGCTCGAACTTGAGCTGACCGACGGCGGCACGCCACTGGGTCCAGAACTGCTCGACCCCCCGGTGCCCGTGATACGTGCCGGGATCCGGGTCCTCGGGCGGAGAGATCCACTCGACGTCCTCGGACATGTGGTCGAGCACCCATTGCCGATCGCCCGAGTTCCAGGCCTCGTATCCCTTGCTCACGAGTTCAACGAGCTCTCGGGACACAGTTGGGCCAGTATCCCACGCCGTCCCTCTTACCGCCGAACCGTCCCCGCCACCGCGCCCGGAAGCGCGGTGGCGGCGGTCGCTGCAGGCGGGCCGGGCGGGGTGCGGTCCTAGCTCAGCGGCCGAACGTAACGGTTGCGGCGGTGGGCGGCGCGGATGTCGGCGCTGCGGGCGTCGTCGTAAGCATCGCCGCGACTGACGGGACTGGGTCTGGTGACCCGCGCAACTGCGATGGCAAAGGGTGCTCCGAACATGACTTCCTCCAGACGCTCGGGGTTCATCCGGGGACTACAACTCGACGCTAGTCCTGCTCCGCGTCGGGCACTGTGATCTGAGTCACCTGACCACCGTGCGTTGCGTCACGCGCGGGATCGCCTTCAGCCTTGCGTACGGAAACCTCGACGCCATGCACCGATGTGCTCTCGCCCATGTCGGCCTTGAAGCCGGGGTTGAGCGCATTTACGTTGGCGCCCACCGATTCCCGCCTGGGCCAGCGCCCCTTGCAGGAGAGGGCGACTCCACGCTGCACGGTTTCGGCGACACTGAGCAGGAGCAGAAGCCGTCCGGTCTCGTTCTCGAGCACGACCTCCTCGCCCTCGCTCAAGCCCCGGTCCGCTGCGTCGAGGGGATGGAGCGTGACGGTGGCCTCGCCCAGGCGTTGGCTGATCTTCTTGTCGTTGGTGAAGGTGTCGTTCAAGGTCCATGGCGAGGCGGGCGAAAGCAGGCGCAGCCGGCCGCCTTCCGGACGAGCGTCGACATGGGGGTGCGGAGCGCGGGGATGGCCCTCGGTCTCCGCTCGCGCCGAGGCAAGCTCGATCTTCCCGCTTGGCGTCGGAAAGGCCATGTCCGCGAACTGGACGACGGGCTCGGGTGAGATCGGCACCGTGCCCTTGGCGGCCAGGGAGCCAAAGTCCTCCTCGAGTCCGGTCTGGCGCAGTACAGCCGAGATGATCTCTCGATCGCTCTCGAACAGCTCCGGGTCGGCGAAGCCCATGCTCGCGGCCAGCCGTCGGAAGATCTCCTGATTGGGGAGTGAATCGCCAAGCGGGGGCATTGCCTTGACCTGGGCCGAAAGCGAGAGGGCGAAGTAGGAGGCGACGAGGTCGTCGAACTCGAGGAAGCTCGCCGCGGGCAGCACGAAGTCGGCCAGGTCGGTTGTGTCGGTCTCGAAGAGATCGATCCCCACGGTCAGAAGGTCCTCCCGCTCGAGAGCGCGACGCAGACGTGCCTGCTGGGGATTGGAGGCCGCGATGTTGATGTTCCAGCAGATCAGGGCCCGGCTGCGCTCCCGATCCTCCAGTCGAGCCGCGAGATCCATGTGGCTAACGGAGCTCGGCGGGCGCGGGCGGAGGTGGTCTGCGCACAGGTAGGCCTCGTCGATCCCGCGCTGAGTGAGCCCGTTCAGGTAGAGGAAGCCCGCGCCGGGCTTGCCGATGTTGCCGGTCACGGCGGGCAACAGAGCACAGCTGCGCATGGCATTGCCTCCCTGAGCCTGGCGCTGGAAGCCCTGACCCAGCCAGAGGAGAGACGGCCCCTCGGCGTATACGTGCGCTGCCTCCTCGATCAGCCCCGCCTCAACACCGGTCCTCTCCTCGGCCCACCCGGGTGAGCACGCCGCAATCGAGTCCTCGAGCTCCTCGAAGCCGACGGTGTGATTCCCGACGAAGTCCGGGTCCATGAGCCGATCGCGGAGGACGATGTGTAGGAGCCCAAACGCGAGCGCGGCATCGCTGCCCGGGAATGGCTGGAGGTGAAGGTCGGCGGCCTCGGCGGTGGGGGTTCGGATGGGGTCGACCACGACGATCCGCGCGCCACTCTCCGGCAGCCAGTGCTCATGCGCGTGCGGAGCCGAGGCCGACGGGTTGGCGCCCCAGACCATGACGCAGGAAGAGTCGCGCGAGGTGCGCGGATCGAACCCGACCATGGAGGTGCCGTAGACGTAGTCGAGGGCGACGTGGCCAGCGTTGTTGCAGATGGTGTCCGGCTCGACCTCGGTCGCACCCAACCGATTGAAGAAGCGGAGGCCGAAGTGGTAGCCGATGACCGAGAAGGTGCCGGTGTAGTGCGCGTTGAGGATCGCCTCTGGTCCCGGGGACGCCGCGATGCCGCTCAACCTTTCTCCGATTTCGGCCAGGGCCGCCTCCCAGGAGATCGCCTCGAACTCGCCTTTGCCCTTTGCTCCGCTGCGACGAAGAGGTGAGGTCAGCCGCAATTCCGGATCGAGGAACGCCCCGTTGTAGCCGATCGCGCATTTACGGCACAGCTTGCCGCGGCTCACGAGGTGATCAGGGTCACCTCGAACCTGAGTGGTACCCCCGTCCCGCTCGGTGACAAGTACCCCGCAGGCGTCGTAGCAGTCGCGCGGGCACGTCGTCCGAATCGCTTTGCGCCCAGGAACATCCACTTAGGGGGATTATCCCCTCGCTCGACAGCAGCACTGCGCACTGGTCCCGACGGGAGCGAACGAGGGCTGCCTCGCGGCTCAGAGGTTGTGGGTCGCCTGCACCGCGACTACGAGGAGCGTCAGCACGAGCGCCGCGACCCGCTGGCCGCTGCGCCGCGAGAGCGCGGCGAAAGGCAGGAACCAGACCAGGTACCAGGGCATGAAGTCGGTGATCGTCGCCAAGAGGGCGAATACCGCCCAGCCCGCTGAGTCGAGCCAGTCGGAGCCGCGCCTGACCCGCATCAAGAGGAAGGCGACCGCTCCGGCGAAGATCGCCATCCCGATCACCCGCCTCGCCTCCGGACTGACCTCGAGCCCGAGCGCGCCCGTGGCCATTCGCGGGATCTCGTTGGGAGTCGCTATTCGCGCGTCTCCGTGCAGCACCCCAAGAAGGCTGAATACCGAGGTGCCGAAGCTGAGCAGCGCGACGGCGACCGCGACGACGATCGCAATCGAGGCCCAGAGCAGGCCGCGCGAGCGCCGCTCCGCGCCGAGCAGCGCGAAGGGAAGGACGATCAGGGCGGAGAGCTTGATCGCCGCCGCGCCGACGATGGCCGCCGCCCCGGCCTCGCGCCCGACGAGGAGCGCCCAGACCCCGGTCAGGGTGAGGAGCACCATGAGGGCGTCGTTGTGCGCTCCGCCGACCACGTAGACGAGCAGGATCGGGTTGAGCCCGAAGAAGAGCGTGTGCGGCAGCGGCGGCAGCCCGCGTTGCTTTGCGCACGCCCAGACCAGCGCCACGCAGCCGAGACTCGCCGCCGCGGTGATCGCCTTCAGCGCCCACATCGAGGCCGACAGCCCAAGGCTCGCGACCGGGATGGTGATCAGCGTGAACAGCGGTCCGTAGGCCGTCGTGTTCAGCCTCCAGCCCGTGAGCATGTAGGCCGCGTCGCCGGGCCGGTCGGTGAGCGGGTTGGCGTACGGGTTGAGGTGGTGGAGCAGGTCGAGGCGCGCGTAGCCGAGGTAGTTGAAGACGTCACTCGAGAGCAGGGGAGGCGCGAGGGCGAAGATCAGATGGAGGGCGACCACGGTCGCCAGGCCGAGCCGGGCCGGCACCGACTCGGCGTAGGCCAGGACTGCCAGGTAGCCGGCGCAAAGGACGGCGAGAAGCGCGATCGCGTCGCCCCGCCCGGCGCTGAGGTCGAGGCCGGCGAGGGGTCCGCGCAGGTCAGTCGGGATGAAGCCGTGATCATGGATGTGCAGAAGCGGCGAGGTCGCGCTGCCCGCGGACCCGGCCGCGATCAAGAATGCGGCAACCACCATCGCCCCGAGTGCGGAGCAGGCGAGCAGGCCTCGACGGTTCAGCGCGAACGGGGCCGAGCCGAGCGCGGCGGCTGGGGGAGCAGCCGGTTCCACGCTGCGGCATTCTGCCTCGGTTAGGCAAGGGTTCCTTAAGGACCACGAACGTGGTCAGGTCTTGTGCAGGCGGTTTATCGGCGCTTCATCAGGGGTCCGCACCCTGCGGGCATGGTCGGCCCGTGGCTGCTCTCCTCGATAACAACGAGCTGGTTAGCCAGGGGCCCGGCGAGCTGACCGCATTGGTTGCCGCAAGCAGCACACCCAGGCCCTGGTGCTCCGTTCCGGCCGTTGGCGGTCCAGACGCGTGAGTCGAAGGCGGCGACATGGACTAATTCGCCTCGCGGCCCTGCTCAGCGTGATGGCCGCGCTGATCGTCCTCATCTCCACCTCAGGAGGCGGATCCGGAGGCGGCTCGGACAAATCTCCAGCCAAGGCAGCCGGCCAATCAGCGGCGGCGCATCCGTTCACGGTCCCTCCGCTGCTCGAGCCGCACGACGTCTACGCCGCTGACCGGCCCGGGATGCTTTCGCCAGTCGTTCGAAAGTTTCCCTCGAGGGTCTATGTGCCGAACAGCGAGAGCGACACGGTCAGCGTGATCGATCCCCGGACCTACAAGGTCGTCGATCAGTTCCCGGTTGGCGCTCTGCCCCAGCACGTCGTTCCCTCATACGACCTGAAGACACTCTGGGTCAACAACGACCAAGGAAACACCCTGACCCCGATCGACCCCGCGAGCGGAAAGCCCGGCAGGCCCGTCCCGGTGACCGACCCCTACAACCTCTACTTCACGCCTGACGGCCGCTACGCGATCGTCGTCTCCGAGCGGCTGCAGCGGCTCGACTTCCGCGACGCCTCGACGATGCGACTCCACCACTCCCTCCCGGTCCCGTGCGGAGGGGTCAACCACATGGACTTCAGCGCCGACGGTCGCTACCTGCTCGCCAGCTGCGAGTTCGACGGGGGCGTGATCAAGGTCGACGTCGCCCGCGAGAAGGTGGTCGGGAAGCTGACGCTGCGGTCCGGCACCATGCCCCAGGACGTCAAGCTCTCGCCCGATGGGAGGGTCTTCTACGTCGCCGACATGATGGCCAACGGCGTCTGGCTGGTCGATGCCCACAGCCTGCGGAAGATCGGGTTCGTGCCGACCGGGATGGGCGCGCATGGCCTCTACGCCAGCCGCGACTCGCGCTACCTCTACGTCTCCAACCGCAGCGAGGGCTCTATCTCGGTGATCTCGTTCGCGACGCGCAAGGTCGTCCACAAGTGGCGCCTCCCGGGCGGCGGCAGCCCGGACATGGGCGGCGTCTCCGCCGACGGCAGGGTGCTCTGGCTCTCGGGTCGCTACGACGCCGAGGTCTACGCGATCAGCACTCAGACGGGAAAGCTGCTTGCCCGGATTCCTGTGGGCAACGGCCCCCACGGCCTCTGCGTCTACCCCCAGCCGGGGCGGTACTCGCTCGGGCACACCGGGGTCTTCCGGTGAGGAGCATCCACTCTCGTCGCGGCATCAACGCCCGAGATCCCGCCTCATGAGTCGAGCGCGCCGGCGGGGCCTGATCCGCCTCGCGGCTCTGCTCGCTGCGGCGGTGGCGTTGATCGTCGTCGTCTCCAACCGGGGCGGCAGCTCGGGTGGGAGTCCCAGCGGCGTGGGGGGCAGCGATTCCGGCGGATCGACCTCGACGGCAGCGGGGGGATCTGCCTCCACGCAGGCGAGCCCCACCAGGGTCGCTGCGCGGATCTCCTCTCAACGGCTTCCAGCGCCGCTCTCCGGCGAGGCGGTGGTGTCCCAACCGGACGGGCTGCTGATCATCGGAGGGGTCGATGGCAGCGACACCTCCACCAGCGGTGTCTTCCAGCTCGACCCGAGCAGCGGCAAGCTCGCCCAGGCCGGGTCGCTCTCAGAGCCGCTCCACGACGCAGCCGCCGCGACGCTGTCGGGCCAGGTGCTGGTCTTCGGCGGCGGATCCACGGCGACGACCGACTCGGTCGAGTCGCTCACACGGGGCCAGACAGGGCGAGTAGTCGGGCACCTGCCGACCGCCAGCTCCGACCTGTCGGCGGTCACCGTCGGCAGCAGCGCCTACGTCCTCGGCGGATATGACGGGCAGAGCACGGTCGGGTCGGTTCTTCAAACGAGCGACGGTCGACGCTTTACGACAGTGGCCCAGCTTCCGACTGCGGTTCGATATCCCGCGGTCGTGGCCCAGGGACGCACGATCTATGCCTTCGGAGGCGAGCTCGCCGATGGCCAGGACTCCACCGAGATCCAGGCGATTGACGTCCCCAGCCACCGCGCGACGCTCATCGGTCATCTCCCGCAGCGCGTCGCGCACGCCTCGGCCGTGGTTCTGGGCGGGGCCATCTACCTGCTCGGCGGGCGCAGGAACGGGAGCGCCAGCGATCAGATCCTGCGCTTCGATCCCTCAAGCGGTGGTTTCGTCGCCGCGGGGCATCTGCCAATGCCGGTGACCAACGCCGCCGCCGCCACCGTCGGTGAAACGGCGTATCTGATCGGAGGGCTCGATGCGGACGGCACGTCGCTCGACTCGATAATCACGGTGCGCTGAAAGCCGACCTCAACGGTGGCCGCGAACGCTGGGAGGTGGAGTCACGTCCCGAGTGTCAGGATGATCTTGCCGCGCGTGTGCCCGCTCTCACTCAGCTCATGCGCCCGCCCGGCGTCGGTTAGCGGGAGCACCTCGGCCAGCTCTACGCGCACGTCGCCGACCGCGACCAGCTCGGCGATCCGAGCCAGCTGGTCCGAATCGGGGCTCATCACGAGCAGCTCCGCGCGCACGTTTCGCTCTCGCGCCGCCTCCTCGGGAGGAGCGCCGGCGATCGTGACGAGGACCCCTCCCTCTCTCAGGGTCGGAAGCAGGGACTGGGTGGTCTCCCCGCCCACCGTGTCGAAGGCGACGTCGACGGCGCTTGCGGCCTCGGCGACGTCCTGCTGGGTGTAGTCCACATACTCGTCGGCGCCGAGGCCGAGCACGAAGTCGCGGTTGCGCGAGGACCCGGTGCCGATTGCCCGCGCACCCGCGTGCTTTGCGAACTGGACCGCGAAGTGACCGACGCCGCCTGCGGCGCCGGCGATGAGCGCCGTCTGCCCAGACTCCAGCCCGCCGCGGTCAAAGAGCGCCTGCCACGCGGTGAGCCCCGCGACGGGGATCGCCGCCGCCTGCTCGTGGCTGACGCCAGCAGGCTTCTTCGCAAGCGTCGCCGCGGGCGCAATCGCGAACTCGGCGTACCCGCCGCTCGTGACGATGCCGAACACCTCGTCGCCCTCGGCAAAGCCCTCGGCGCGGGACGCCTCGACCGTCCCCGACACGTCGTTTCCGAGCACGGCCGGCAACTGCTTGTCGACGAGCCCGCGCCGGTACTTCCAGTCGATCGCGTTCACCGACGCAGCACGGACTCTGATCCGCACCTCGCCCTTCCCAGGTTCAGGCCGCTCGACATCCTCGATACGCAGAACGTCGGGGCCTCCGGTCTCGCGCATCAAGACGGCTCGCATTTGCTCTCCTCTCGGGGAAAGGGACGGACGGGGCGAGGCCCGAGTCTAACTTACTGTTCGTAAGCCCCGCCGATGCCCGCCACCGAGCGTCCGGGCACTTCCGAGATGAGGAGCCGGAGCGCCCCCGAAGAACAAGAACCCCTCGTTACTTCCCTTTATGGACGCGGCCTACCCTTTGAGGCGACTTGAGTTTCCTGCGCCGCATCTCCACCCGCCAGCTGCTCGCACTCTGTGCCGCGGCAGTTCTCGTGGGTGGCACCACGGCGCTGGCGCTGGCGGCCACCGGCGCCGGCCCGAAGCCTCCGCCCGAGCCGCTGCCCGTGGCGGTCCACGACGCCCTCACCGCCCCCAAGGTGCAAGGCCTCAGCGCGCGGATCCAATTCACCAACCACCTAATCGCCGGCTCCAGCCTGCAGGGATCGGACCCGATTCTGAGCGGTGCGTCGGGTCGCCTCTGGGCGTCTTCGGACGGCCACTTCCGGCTGGAGCTGCAGGCCTCCGGCAACGAGGGGGCGACGAGCGACAGCCAGGTGCTCGTCAACGGTGACCGCTTCACCGTCTACGACTCCGGCTCGAACACCGCCTACGAGGGGACGCTCCCTCAGCACCACGATGGCGCACAAGGATCCGGGGCCGATCAGCCCGGCGCTGAGCAGCCCCCGTCCCTGGCGCAGGTGAAGAAGGGCATCGCCCGCGTCATGGAGCACGCTGTCCTGGGCGGAGCGACGCCCTCGAACGTGGCCGGCCAGCCCGCCTACACGGTGCGCGTTAGCCCCAGGCACGACGGTGGCCTTCTCGCCGGAGCCGAGCTGGCCTGGGACGCCGTGCACGGCACGCCGCTGCGCGCGGCGATCTACGCCACCGGCGACAGCTCGCCGGTCCTCGAGCTGAAGGCGACCGACGTCACCTACGGGCCCGTCTCCTCCTCCGTCTTCGATGTCACCCCGCCTCCCGGGGCCAAGGTGACCGATCTGAGCCCGCCCAACGGCGGCGCGGGAAGGTCCGCCGATCGTCAGGAGACGGCGCCCGTGACCGGCCTCGCCGCCGTCCAGCGGCAGGCGTCCTTCCCCGTCAGCGCTCCCGCCGGCCTGGCCGGCATGTCGCGGAGCGAGGCGAAGTTGATCCAGAGCGGCGATCAGGCCGGAGCGCTGATCACCTACGGCAAGGGCCTGGGTGGCATCGCGGTGATCGAGCAGCCTGCCGATTCCAAGGGTCAGTCGAGCAGCGCCGCCAACGGCGATCAGGGCCAGCTGCGACTGCCGACGGTCCAGATCAACGGCGTCCAGGCCGAGGAGCTCGATACGGCGCTCGGCACGATGGTTCGCTTCCAGCGCGGCGGAGTCCAGTACACGGTCATCGGGTCGGTGCCTCCGGCCACGGCCGTGACGGCGGCACGCAACCTGTAGCTGATGCCCGAGGCCGCGCCGATCGAGGTCCGCGGCCTCGTCAAGCGCTACGGGGAGATAGTGGCGGTCGATCACGTCGACCTGAGTGTCAATCGCGGAGACGTTTTCGGCTACCTGGGACCGAACGGCGCCGGCAAGACCACCTCGCTTCGGATGATGCTCGGCCTGATCCGCCCGACTGCCGGGTCGGTGAGGCTGTTCGGGCGCGACCCCCAGCTCAGCGTCACCGCGCTCGAGGGCGTGGCCGGGTTCGTGGAGGCGCCTTCGTTCTATCCCTATCTGACCGGCCACGCGAACCTGGAGCTGCTCGCTGCCCTCGACGGCAACGACGCCGCCCGGCGGATCGACGAGGTGCTGGAGATCGTGGAGCTCCGGGACCGAGCCAAGGACAAGGTTCGCGGCTATTCGCACGGGATGCGCCAGCGCCTGGGTATCGCCTCGGCGCTGCTGCGCCAGCCGCGCCTGCTTCTTCTCGACGAGCCGGCGACCGGGCTCGACCCGGCCGGGATGCGAGACATGAGGAACCTGATTCGCGATCTCGGCGAGCGCGGGATCACGGTCCTGCTCTCGAGCCATCTGATGATGGAGGTCGAGGAGCTCTGCAACCGGGTTGCGATCATCCGCGACGGCAGCGTCGCCTATGAGGGCTCGCTCGCCGAGCTGCGGGCGCGGGCCGGCGTCAGCTACTGGCTGCGCACCACCGATGACGAGCGCGCGCGGGGAGTCTGCTCGGCCCAGCCGGGGATCGAGGAGGTCGGCGAGGCGCCAGGCGCCGGGCTGCTCTTCAAGGCCCGGGACGAAGCGGTCGTCGGCGAGCTCTCCTTCGCGCTCGCCGAGTCGAGCGCTCTGGTCCTGGAGCTGACCCCCCAGCAGGCGACGCTCGAGGACCTGTTCTTCCAGCTCACCGAGGGCCCGCCGCAGGGCGCGAAGGCGTCGCCCGTGATCGAGGGGGCGGTCTGATGCCGGGGGTACTGACCGTCTACGGCTGGGAGCTGCGCAAGCTGCGCGCCCAGAAGCGCACCTACCTGGGCCTCGGGGCCGCGACAGTGGTGCCGATCATCTTCGTGGTGGCTCTGGTCACCGGCGGCGGGCGGCCGAACGACGTCGCCTTCGGCCGCTACGTCCACGACACGGGGCTGGCCGTGCCGCTCGTGCTGCTCCTGTTCGGCTCGATCTGGCTCTTCCCCCTGATTACGGCGCTGGTGGCGGGCGACATCGTCGCCTCCGAGGACCGCAACGCGACGCTGAAGATGATCCTCACCCGCTCCGTCGAGCGCCAGCAGGTGTTCGCCGCCAAGGCCCTCGCCGCCGTCACCTACGCGATCCTGGCGATTGCGATCACCGGAGCGGTCGCGCTGGTCGCGGGGATCCTCGCCTCGGGGTTCAACCCGATCACCAGCCTCTCGGGAACGCAGGTGTCCCCGTCCCGCGGCCTCGTCCTGGTCGGCGGCAGCCTGCTCGTCTACCTGCTTCCGATCCTTGCGATTGCCTGCATCGGTCTGCTCTTCTCGACGGTCTTTCGCAACAGCGGGGCGGCGATCGTGGGGACGCTGATGTTCTCGCTGCTGCTCCAGCTGGTCGGAATCCTGCCAGGCCTCGGCGGGCTTCAGCCCTACCTGCTCAGCACGCAGTTCAACGCCTGGCAGGGACTGCTGCGCACGCCCGATCGACTGGGCTCCGATCGTCCGCTCGATCTGGGTTTGCGCCCTCTATGCGCTGCCGGCAATCGCCGTGGCCGCGCTCGTCTTCCTGCGGCGCGACGTCGCCGAGAGCTGAGCAAACGCGGCTTCGATGATACGGACAGCCCGACGCTGGGTCGGGGCACTCCCGCCGGCTTCAGGTCCCCTTTGCCGGTTTGGCCCCCGAGCTTCATCCGGTGAGGTGGTTGTCGTCGTCAGGCGCCTGCCCCACGCTCGCCCGCATGGCCGCTCTTGACAGTCGGGCGTCTCATCCATAGCGTCGCCAGGATGCTGACGGCCGATCGGCTCCGACCGCGCGACGGGGGGCGGAGGCCATATTCAGATGGGTGAGACCCGGGGCCGCCGTCAGCCACATCAGCCAGGCGTATCCCGACAGGGTCGAAGTGCGGGGGCGTGATCTGACCGGCGAGCTGATGGGCCGGTTGAGCTTCACCGAGTACTTCCACCTGCTGCTCACGGGCCGCGAGCCGACCGAGGACCAGCGCTTCTTCCTCGACCTGCTCCTGGTCGCGATCGCCGAGCACGGGATGATGCCCACCAACGTCGCTGCGCGCATGACCCTCGCCGCCGACCCCGGATCTCTGCAGGGGGCTGTCGCGGCGGGGATCCTCGGTTGCGGCCCGGTCATCCTCGGCACGGCCGAGGCGTGCGCCAGGCTGCTCGAAGCGGCGCAGGAGAAGGTGGCGTCCGGTCAGGCGCCCGAGGCGGTGGCAGAGGAGACGGCGCACGCGATCCGCGCCTCCGGCGAGAGGCTGCCGGGGTTCGGCCATCCGGTTCACCGGCCGCTCGACCCGCGCGCCGAGCGGATCCTCGAGCTGGCGGATGCCCGCGGGGTGAGCGGGCCTCACGTGCTGCTCGCCCGTTGCATCCGCGACGCGGCGACCGAGGCCTGGGGGAAGCCGCTGACCCTGAACGTCTCCATGCCGATAGCGGCGGTGATGCTCGACCTCGGCTTCCCGTCCGACCGCAGTGAAGGCCGTTCCGATCCTGGCGCGCACTGCGGGCCTCCTCGCTCACCTGGCCGAGGAGCAGGAGGATCCCCTCGGCCTGCTGCTGGCGGCGAGAGCGGAGGAGGCGATCCAGTACGAGCGCCGGGGCGAAGACGCGCGTCCATGATCCTCGAGCCCGAGGTCGAGACCCGGCCATGGGCAAAGCAGCCGGCCGTCGACGATCCGCACTACCGAAGGCAGCTCGCCTACCTGTTCGAGCGCTCCACCTTCTACCGCGCGAAGCTGGCCGCGGCCGGCTTCGCCTCATCCGAGGCGGCGGGCGGCCTCGTGGAGATCGCGCAGCTGCCGCTGACCGAGAAGCGCGAGATCAGGGCCACCTGCACCCCGGAGAACCCGATCGGCTCGCATCTCTGCGTGGAGCCGGCCGAGATCGTTCGCATCTACTCGACCAGTGGAACCACCGGAGCGCCCAGCTACATCCCGCTGACGGCGGACGATCTCGAGAACTGGGTGACGGGCTCCGCGCGCAGCTACGCGGCCTCGGGGGTCGCCGCCGGGCAACGGATCGTCTCCACCTACAACGCGGGCCCGTTCGTGGCGGGTGCGGCGCTGGCCGCCTTCGACCGGATCGGCCTCTGCCACATTCCGGTTGGCAGCGGGAACACCGAGCGGCTGCTGGGGGCGATCGAGCAGCTGAAGCCCGCGGCCGCGGTGCTCACTCCCTCCTACGCCGCCCACCTGGTGGACTCGGCGACGGAGCGGAAGATCGACCTCCGGGAAGCGAGCGTCGAGCGCGTCCTGGTGGCCGGCGAGCCGGGGGGCGGCGAGCCCGCCTTCCGCGCCGAGCTCGAGGAAGGCTGGGGCGCGAGGGTCACCGAAGCGATGGGGATCGGCGACATCGGCGTGTCGCTTTGGGGGGAGTGCGAGGAGCAGGACGGAATGCACCTCGGGGCGCGCGGCTTCGTCCACGCCGAGCTGATCGAGCCCGAGACGGGCGTCGCCCTGGAGATGGACAACGGCGCCAGTGGCGAGCTCGTCCTCACGCACCTTCAGCAGCGCGCGGCGCCGCTGCTGCGCTTCCGCACGCGAGATCACGTCCAGGTGCGGATCGAGCCCCTGCAGCTGCGGCCGCACGAGCCCGCGGGTTCGGTGCATCGGGCGCACCGACGACATGCTGATCGTCCGCGGGGTCAACGTCTTTCCCTCCGCCGTCCGCGAGGTGGTGGGCGGATTCAGGCCCGAGGTCAGCGGCCACATCCTCGTCAGGCCGCGGGCGCCGGGTCCCAAACAGGAACCGCCTCTACCGGTCGGCGTCGAGCTGGCCCAGGGCGCGACGCCGAGCGAGCGCCTGGCGGAAGCGATCCGCGAGAGGCTGCGCGAGGTACTCGTCGTCCAGACACGGGTCGAGCTGATGCCGTGGGGCAGCCTGGCGCGAAGCGAATACAAGTCGAGGCTCGTCGAGCGTTAGGCTGAAACCCCGCGAGATCCGGAGGATCAGATGGCAAACACACTGAGCATCCTGAAGCCGAGCGTCAACAACCTCTCCGCTCGGGTCTTCGTCCGAGCCGCCGGGCTCGACTTCGATGAGCTGGACGTGTGGGGGAAGAAGGACGAGCCCGAGTTCCTGAAGAAGGACCCGGCCGCGCTCACGCCGCTGCTCGAGGAAGAGGGGCTGCCGAAGGGCTCGCTGTGGGAGAGCTGCGCGATCATGCAGTACCTCTGCAACAAGCATGACCTCGATCGGTTCTATCCCAAAGACCCGGCCGAGCGGGCGATGGTCGACAGCGCGATGTTCTATCTGATCGGAACGCTCTATCCGCTGGTCGCGCGCGCCACCTACCCGACGCTGGGCTTCCCGCAGTACGCCGGCGAGGTCGGCACTTCCGAGGCCGACGAGGAGATGAAGGCCAAGGCGCAGCGGGACGCCGCCGACGCGATCGCCGGGCCGCTGGACGTCTATCGGTCGTTCTTCCTGGACGGGAAGCGGTTCATCGGGGGCGACTCACCCACGATCGCCGACATCCGCCTGGCCGTGACCCTCGAGTTCCTGCGCGCGATCGACTACGAGTTTCCGGCCTGGGCCGAGGAGTTCATGACCGCGGTCGAGGACTCGCTCGGCGAGTCCTACTCGGAGCCCGTAGCCGACGTGCGTGGCTTCGTCGAGTCCGTCAAGGCGTAAGCCGTCTGTGCGCCCGCGCTCAGTGGGCGGGGTTGCCAGGACCTGAAGAGCGCGCCCGCCCGGGCTCGAACCAGCGAGGATGCCGCCGGCCGTTTGTGAGGCGAGGGCGGCCGGGCCGGCGCCTCCAGAACCTCCAAGTTCATGTCGGCGCGCTATTTTCTCGTGGTCGTGGTCAGGGACGAGGTCTGAGGAAGAGGATCGGCCATGTGGAAGCGCCTTAATTTGGTCGGGCTGTTGGCGGTCGCCTTCGCAATCGCCGGCTACCAGGCGGCCGGCGCCGACGAGAACCAGACCCAGTCGATCGAGGTGACTCCGACACCGACGAAGCTTCCCAAGAGCCGGTTTGTGCCGCTCTCGAAGCTCAGGGTTGTCAGCGAGACCCTCGACCCCGACAGCCCCCAGCCGTCTCGCATGAACCGAAACGTGATCGACTTCGACGACGACATTCACTTTGAGAGCCTCTCGTCGGTGCCGCTGGACGAGGTGAACAAGAAGAACACCCTGGGTGAGTGCCCAATCGGGGAGCTCGCCGGTCATTCGCATACGACGGCGCGCGACACTTGCAAGTCGGCGATCATCGGCACGGGCACCGGCAGGGGCAACCTCTTCGGTACCCCGATCCCCTCGACGCTGACCGCGTTCGCCGGCGCTCCCCAGGGCAAGAAAGGGGTGGTCCTGGTCCATTCGGACCCCGGCTTCGATCCGTTCGTCTCGATCGGTGTGCTCAAGCGTTCCCCCCTGGGAGGGGACTACGGGCAGCGGCTCGACTTCAGTGTGCCGGACCTCACGGGAGGCGCCGCGGTCGAGCTGATCGACCTGACGACGGCTCGGAACTACAGGTTCAAGGGCAGGAAGCTTTCGATCGCCAACGCACGTTGCGGCGACAAGAACCGGCGCATCGACTCCAAGGGCACCTTCTATTTCGACGATGGCGCCCTGGTCAAGACCGATGGCGACTCGCAGCCGTGCCAGGTAAAGAAGGTCAAGGGCAAGAAGCGGTAACCCTCCACGAGGTCTTCCCCTTGCGCAGGACAACGCGGGAGCCCCGCTTGTCCTGCAATCGCGGTAGGCATGCGATCCACGGTGCGACTGCGCCCGGCTGCCGACTAGAGGATGGCCGATAGGCTCACCATCTTGGAGATAAGGATCCCCTTCTCAGGACGTGTTCTACTGCTCGGCTGCGGCTCGGTTTCCCAGTGCTTTCAGCCGCTCGCCCGGCGCCACCTCGAGATGGACTTCTCGAAGCTCACGGTGATGGACTTCGAGGACCTGCGCGACGCGATCCCGGAGACGCTGGCCACCGGGGCCAATTACGTGCAGGAGCGGGTCACGCCCGAGAACATGCCGGCGCTGCTCGGCCGCCACGTCGGCCCCGGCGACCTGCTGATCGACCTGGCGTGGAACATCGACTGTGGCGCCATGGTCCAGTGGTGTCATGACAACGACGTCCTCTACGTGAACACGGCCGCCGAAGTCTGGGACCCCTATGAGGACGTCGCCTCGGTCCCGCCGCCGGAGCGCACGCTCTACGTGCGCCATCTGGCGCTGCGCAAGCTGCGCGAGAACTGGAGCGAGCCGGGTCCAACCGCGGTCGTCGAGCACGGCGCCAACCCGGGGCTGGTCAGCCACTGGACCAAGGCCGCGCTGCTGGACATCGCGGCCGCGATGCTCGAACGCGGGCTGCCCGCCGAGGCGGCCCGCAAGTCGGCGCTCGAGGCGGCGCTCGCCGACGAGAACTTCGCCCGTCTGGCGATGCACACCGGCACCAAGGTGATCCACATATCCGAGCGCGACACCCAGATCCCCGACCGGCCGAAGGAGGTCGACGAGTTCGTCAACACGTGGTCAGTGCCGGGCTTTCATGAGGAGGGGATCGCCCCCGCGGAGATGGGCTGGGGCACACACGAGCGTCGCCTGCCGCGATCCGCCGAGGTGCACCGCTTCGGCCCCGGCAATCAGATCTGCCTGGCGCAAATGGGGGTCAACACCTTTGTCCGCTCCTGGGTCCCGCTCGGCGGCGAGATCATCGGCATGGTCGTCCGCCACGGCGAGGCCTTCACGATCAGCGACCACCTCACGGTCTGGGAGGACGGCAGGCCGATCTACCGCCCGACGGTCCACTACGCCTACCTGCCCACCGACGCGGCGATTGCCTCGCTGCACGAGTTGAAGATGCGCGGCAACGAGCTGCAGCCGAGACAGCGGATCATGAACGACGAGATCGTCGACGGCCGCGACGAGCTCGGGGTGCTGCTCATGGGTCACGACCTGACCGGCTGGTGGACAGGCTCGCAGCTCGACATACACGAGGCCCGGGAGTTAGTTCCGCACCAGAACGCGACCACGCTGCAGGTGGCCGCATCGGTGCTCGGCGCCATCTCCTGGATGATCCGCAACCCGCGCCAGGGACTCTGCGTGCCCGACGACCTCCCGCACCGCGACGTGCTCGAGGTCGCCACCCATTACCTCGGCCCGAGCCCCAGCGTGCAGACCGACTGGACGCCGCTTCGCAACCGCTCTGACGCCTTCGAGCGCTTCGGCCGCCCCCGGCCCGCGGACGAGGACGTGTGGCAGTTCGAAACGTTCAGGGTCCACATGTAGCGGCGGTCTTACCTTCAAGTGCTGCCGCCCAGCGGGTGACCCGCTCGCCCGTCGCTTGACTTTGTCGGGAGCGGACGTACGATCGAGGCTCCTTGGCGGGAGCTGGTGCTGCTGCTCCTCGCGCCCGAACGTCACAGGCAGGTGGGCTGGGAGGAGGAGTTGAGCCTGCGCACGCCGCTCGGGGTGATCCGGTAGCCGAGCGGCTCAGCGACAGGCGGGATTTCGGCCGGCTCGCCGTCGACCGTCATCTCAACGGAGCCGTTACCGAAGGTGACCTCGAACCCTCGGCTATCGAACGGCCCCCGCACCTCGTCGGGGGTCAGAGTTTCGCCGTTCACCAGCGCACGATCCTCATCGTTAACGAGGCACACCCAAACGGTTCCCGTCGAACGGAGTTCGAGCGACACCTCAGAGGCCGGCGCCGTGGGTAGGGCGGTCGTCGTGGTCGGGACGGCCGAACCGGCTGCCGTCCCTCCACGCTGATCAGCCACATCACCGCCATTGTCCGAGCCCCCGAGAGACCCGACGATCACCAGACCCAGCACCACCGCGGCGACGAGACCCGTGAACAGCATGGCGACAGGCTTGATCGAACGACTGCGCCTGAAGACGCCCGGTTGTAGCACCCTGTGCGGGAACGGCTCGGTGCGATCCACTCCCTCAGCGGTCCTCCTGTACTCATCGACGAGCGCCTGGTCGTCGAGATCGAGAAACCGCGCGTAGGCCGAGAGGAAACCGCGGGCGTAGGCGGGCGCCGGCAGCGCCTCCCATCGATCCTCCTCCATCGCACGCAGGAACCTGATGCGGATCTTGGTGACCCGCTCGACCTCGCTCAGCTCGATCCCCCGCTCGGTGCGAGCCTCGCGCAACGCCTGGCCGACCTGCGGTGCCATATCGAACCCCGATTGTCCTGCTATTGAGCCGCGCAGTATGGGCTGGGCGGGTCGGCTGCGGTGATTTCGTCACGGCGTCGGGCCGCCATATTCTCATCGGAAGCGGGCGACAACTGGAGTGGGGTCGCGGGTATCGACTACATGGAGGTAGTTATGCATATTGTTGCGGAGCACCGGATCACCGATCCGGAGAAGTTCTCCTCGATGGACGCCGAGCAGGTTGGTGGAGGGGGGCCGCGTGGTGTTCAGTTGCGGCAGTTCTTCCCGCCCCAGGACGGGTCGGTAGCAATCTGCCTGTGGGAGGCGGACTCGATCGACACGCTCCGCGATTACCTCGACCCGGCTACCGCCGGCGTGACTGAGAACACGTACTTCGAGGTCGACGAGGAGAACGCTATGGGCCTTCCGGAGGCTGCCGCGGCAGGCGCATAGTAGGGCTCCCGAGCGGCACTCGAAGCGCCCCAAGTTTGGGGCGCTTCTCCTGGTTGCTCCAGTCGATCCGCCCACGCCCGGACGGGCTCTGCGTGACGCGACCGAGAACGTCCTCCCGCTCCGCGCGAGGAGCTCGTCGGCTCGCGCTGGGAGCTCGTCGCTGAGGACTACCCTTTCTGCTCGCAGTAGGCGTAGGCGGTCAGCTCGGCCTCTCCCGGGTAGCCGACGGACGCGGACGCCTTCCACGCGCGCCCGCCCACCTTCCTCGACGCCAGCAGGAGCGGTTCGAGTCCGGTCAACTTGAAGCCGCCGGAGAGGACCCGCTGGCCCCTAGCGCACTTGGCGACCGCGTCGCTCACGCCGATCCCGTTGAGGGGAGCGGCGAAAGTGACCGACTTCCGCTTCGTCCTCAGCGAAGGCGCGTCCTGACAGTAGGCGTAGGCGACGAGGGTGGCCTCGGCGCCGGCGTAATTCGCCGCCTCGACGGTCCAGCTCCGGCCGCCCAGCTTCCGCGAGATGTAAGGCACGATCCGCCTGTCATGGGAGTAATCGCCCTCCACGACGAAGTCCGGGTTATCGAACCCGCCGGAGACGGCCGTTGTGCCCCGAGGGCACTTCGCCGTCGCCGTGCCGGTCTCGAAGTCGCCCGACATGAACGGGCTCCCCCCGATCGCCGCGCTCTTCGACCTCGACTTCAGCTTCTGCGGGCCGCAGTAGACGAAGGTGGTCAGATCGCCGGCGGCCCCCTGGTTGTACGCCGAACCGGTCCAGCGGCGATTGCCCCGGCGCTGCGACTCGTGCAGCTGCAACAGCGGGGAATTGCCGGCGATGACCTCCGAGGCGTCGAACTCGCCCTCAAACCCGCCGCTGATTGCCTCGGTCCCCGACTTGCACCTCGCCGTCGCGGTGCCGTTTGCGTGGTCCGGGACGCTCTCGAACGCCGTCCTCGTCTTCAGACCATCCGCGCCGGCCACCGCCACCAGAGCTGCGACGGCGAGCAGGCCGCTGGCGCAGCCGGCCACGATCACGCGACTCCGGCCGCGGCTCGAGCTTCCCCTCACAGTACCTCCGACCCGGCCGTGCCCATTCACCGCGGTCAAACCTACCTCCCCCCAAGCGGAGGCGCAAGTGGTCCGTTCCCGCACCGCAACCCCGGAACCGCTTCCAATCTGAGGCCGCGCAATGTCCGCGGATGCCAGGTTCAAGGCATCGACGCGTGATCACGCACCAACCTCAATTGGGCGCTTCCAGAAAGACCGTACCCGCGTGCCCACGCGTACCCCGGGGCAAGCCCTGCGCGCTCTCAGGGAAGCGGCTTGCCGAAGTCGGGGTCGAAAGGAGGACGGTCGGCGGCGCAGATGGTCCCCGGCGGCGGGGTGATCAGGTCCACCAGGTAGGCGCTGCTGGCGCTTTCGACGCACTCGCTGGGGTCCTGGAAGCTGACGTGGCCGTATCCGTCGTGGGTCAGCAGCACAGCGTTGCCCAGCCGGCGGGCAGCGCGGCGCGCGTTGGCGTAGCCCGTGTTGGGGTCGTATCGGGTGCCGATCAGCAGGATCGGGTGCTTGGTCGACGCGTTCCAGGGCCCGCGTAGCGGTCCGCGGCCGACACCGGCCAGGAAGCGCATACGGCCCACCTCCACCAGCCCTGCACCGGTCCCTGTAGCACCCGCGACGGATCCCAATCTCGAATTCGATGGGTTCATCAAGAGCCTTCCAGCTACTGGTAGCCCCGCAACCCCCGCGAACCCGTTGCGCGCCCAAGGCCGCGCATGCCGGATGCTAACCGGTCCCCCTTCAGCCGGAGCGCGATACTGCGCGGGCGATGTCGGAGGAGAACGTCGAGGTTTTCAAGCGTGCGGCTGAGGCGTATAACCGCATGGATCTCGAAGCGCTGTTGAAGGACCTCGACCCCGAGGTGGAGTGGCATTCGGCGCTTCTGATTCCATTCGGGGGCGAGGCGACGGTAAGTCGCGGACACGACGGCGTCCGTGAGGTGATGCGCGAAGTGTTTGAGGTTCTCGCCGAGATCCACCTCGACTACTCGGAGATCCGGGACCTGGGTGAACGAATCGTCGGGATCGGCCGCATCCGCACACGTGGCAAGCACAGCGGGGCGGTGACCGAGATGGCCTTCGGCACCGTCACCGACATGAAGAACGGCAAGGGAATCCGAATCTGGACCTACCTCGATCCCCAACAGGCCCTCGAAGCCGCCGGGCTGTCGGAGTAGGCGATGTCACAGGAGGACGTCGGGAAAGTCCGGGCGATGCACGAGCAGTTCGCTCTGCCCGCCATTCCCCACCGTGATGGGGTTTCCCACCCCTTCCTGAAGCGCGCCCGACTGGACTCGAACCAGTGACCTTCGGTTTCGTAGACCGACGCTCTATCCAACTGAGCTACGGGCGCGTGACCGCGATTATCGCGGCTGGTCAGGGTAGCGTGGGGAGCCGTGAGCTCAGCCGCGACCGAGCGTACCGGGGCAACGCCGCCTGAGACCAGGCTCCAGGCCGAGCTCGCCGAGGGCGGCGAGGCGGCGAGGCCGGGGCCTCTCGACGCCTTCAGGCTGGCGCGGCGCGCTTCCAGGCAGCCGAGCGGATCGACATGAGCGCACTGGCGGGGGAGCTGGAGATCAATCGCGTAACCCTGTACCGCTGGGTCGGCTCGCGCGACCAGCTCCTGGTCGAGGTGATCTGGTCGCTGGGGGAGCGCACCTTCGACGACATCGATGCTGAGGTGACCGACACGGGGTCGGAGCGCGTGGTGCAGGTGGTGACCCGCTTCATCGACACGGTGCTCGGCCACGTCGGCATGCGGCGCTGGCTCGGCGAGGAGGGCGAGTCGGCGATGCGGCTGCTGACGATGCAGGAGAACGGCTTCCAGCAGCGGCTGATCGAGCGGGTCGAGCGCCTGCTGCGCGAGGAGACCGAGGCGGGCCGGCTCGAGGTGCCCGCCGACCTGGGCGAGGTCGGCTACGTGATCGTGCGAGTGATCGAGTCCTACATCTACCTCGACCTGATCACCGGCGAGGCCGAGGCCCGCCGCGCCGAGCCGATCCTGCGGATGCTGCTCAGGTGACAGGTGTGGGGCGCTAGCCGCCTTTGACGGCGGCGACCAGCGCCTCGGCGGCGCCCCGCATCCCACGCACGTTCGGATGGATGGAGGCCGCGACGTTTCCCGGGATCAGCGGCTCGACCCAGCGGATGGCCGCGCTCTTGCAGGCGTCGCGACCGATGCTGGCCGCGTACCAGTCGACCAGCCGGGCGCCGTTGGCCGCGGCCTGCTTCGCCACCATCCGGTTGAGTTGGCGCTCCTTGGCGCGCAGGTACGGAGTATCCACGCGGGAGACCGGCATCCTCGGCCAGCAGCCCTTGCCGGCCTCGGGGAAGATCGCCGGGTAGTCGACGAGGTAGACGCGGGCGCGAGGGGCGCGGGCGTGAACCCGCCGCAAGACCTGCGCGACCAGCGGCGCGACCGCCTTGATCCGGTCGCCGATCGTGTCCCGCCCGTCGACCAGGAAGCGGCTCCGGCAGGGCGAACCGAACGGGTTGGCGGTGATGCAGGCGCGCATGATCGCCGAGAAGCCGACGTCGTTGCCGCCGATGGTCAGCGAGACGACTCGGGTGCCGGCCTCGAGCGAGTCGAGCTGAGGCGGGTTGGCCCCGCCGGGGCGAACATCCTGGGCGACCGTCATCTGGATCGTCTTCGCCCCGCTGCAGCTCGCGTCGCGGAGCGGCAGGCCGATCCGCACAGCCGCGAGGTGCGGGTAGTTGTGGCTCGACCTCAGGCAGCCGAGCGGGCCGACCGGGAAGGGGATCAGCGGACCGGCGACGTAGGAGTCGCCGAGCGAGACGTAGCCGGCGGCCCTGGCGACGGTCGGCGCCGGGTTGCCCGCAACGGCCGCCCCCGGGCGGCCGGCGAGCGCGGCGGCAAGAGCGAGGAGAACGGCGATCCACAGCCTCGCCACCGGCCGCCGCGGCCGCGAGGCGCCTGAGATCGATCCGCCCGACATGACGACCTGAGCCGGCCGGGCCGGCGATTAGCCCCCTCGGGGGCGAAGTGTTCTTCGGAGGTTCCTAGTTCTTGTGCTTCGCGTGCGTCTCGGCGAGGAAGGGGATCAGCGCCCTGACGAAGGCGTTCTTGGGCGCCGCCCCCATCGGGTCGACGTGCGCGTAGCCGGCGCTGCGATCGACCAGGGTCAGCCTCCGCTTCGGGATCCCCGAGTGCTTGGCGAGAACCCGGGCCGCGTCGAGCACCCGCCCGTCCCCGAGCGACGTGCCGAAGGCGTAGATCGGCACGTGGACGTCGTCGCCGTGGATGGCGTCGAGGCTGAGCGGGTTCTGGGCGGGGTTGTCGACGCCCGAGTTGACCGCGCCGCTGTCGATCGAGAGGCGGCGCGGGTGGTACCAGGCGGTGCCGTCGAGCCCCTCGAGGCCGCTGCCCGCGAACATCCTCGCGACCCGCTGCACCGGCGTCAGCTCACCGGCGTCGTCCCAGGGACGGGGGTCGCCGCTGGCGGCGAGCTTCCCGGTGTGGACCTGGACCAGGGCGAGGCTGGGGAGCGCGGTCTCGGTGTCCAGCGCGTAGCCGTAGGAGGCCTCGTTCGTGGCGTCCACCGGCGGCGCCAGAGCGGCGGCCGGCGGCCAGTCCGTGAAGGCCGAGAGCGTGTCCGGGTCCCGGTGGGCGGCGTTGGAGCCGACCACGTTGAAGGCACCGGCCGCCCACGGCAGACCGAGGCCGAGCAGGTCCAGGAAGGGCGAGGAGCCCTCGAGCTGGTCGAGCGAGTCCTGGGCCTCCTGGGTCGTGGGCGGGTCGCCGAAGCTGCTGCCGCCGTCGATGTAGACGAGGCCGGCGAGTTCCTTGACCCCCGGCCTGCCGTTGAAGTCCCAGGTGGCGTAGGCCGTGGTGATCGCTCCGCCCAGCGAGTGGCCGCCGAGGACCACCCGGTGGCCGCCCTTGCGCGCGAGCTTGACCACGTTGTGGATGTCCTCGACCGCGACCCTCATGCCCCAGTCGCGGGCGAAGGGGACCGAGGCGTCGGCGACCGGCGCGAAATGCGGCGGCGGTTGCCCATTGGTGAGCCAGCCGAGGTAGTAGTCGAAGAGCTGCTGCGTGGTGATCTCGCCGCGCTTGTACTTGTCGACGTATGACTGGTCCTCGAGCAGGTTCTCGCGCCGCTCGATCGACCAGACCTGCCAGCTGCCGGCGCCGCGGCTGTGCCTCGCCCCGGCGACGATGTCCTTCGCCATCGGCTTGAAGTAGGCCGCGCTCGCCGAGGTTCCCGGGATCAGGATGAGCACGTTCTTGGCACTCTTGGGACCGACCTTGAGCACGCCGACCTTGTCGTACTGCGAGGGGGTGCCGGGCTCGTTGAAGCCCTGGATCCGGCTGAACCTGGCCGCGCCCGCGGTGGGAGCGACGACGGCGAGCAGCAGTCCCGCTGCGATTCCGGCGACGCACAGCGTGCGCCGGCTGATCTGGGTGAGCATCCTCGTCCCTTGTCTCAGTCCCTCGCCGCTTGCAGCGTCCAGGCCACTCGCAGCTTGGGCGCAACATCCTAGCCGCCTGTTGCAACAGCGCCCATCCTCATTTGTCGCGGTTCCCGTTCGCGGGGCCGTGGGCTAGGCTCGCGCGCCGCGATGGCTACTCGGGCGAAGAGGCGAGCGAAGGAGCGGAGCGACCGGCTCTCTCCGGCGGACATGTCCTCCCTGCTGGCCGAGCGGGGAGCGATCCACGTCAACGTGGGCGGCGTCATCATCGTCCAGGGGCGGGCGCCGGACTTCGACCGGCTGCTCGCCCACATCGACCGCCGGCTCGACCTGGTGCCCCGTTTCCGCCAGCGGGTGACCGCGATCCCGCTCGGGATCAAGAACCCTGTCTGGGGGGATGATCCCGACTTCGACCTGCGCCGCCACGTGCGGCGGGCGGGGCTGCCGAGTCCCGGCACCGTCGCCGAGCTGCGGGAGCTGGTCGGCCAGGTGATGTCCGTGCCCCTCGACATGGAGCATCCCCTCTGGCAGCTGTACCTGATCGAGGGCCTGCGGGGCGGCCACCACGCGCTGATCTCCAAGAGCCATCACGCCCTGGTCGACGGCCTCTCGGCGGTCGACGTCGGGACGATCCTGCTCGACGCCACGCCCGAGGTGGCCGAGCCGCCGGTGGGCAAACGCTGGCAGCCGCGCGAGGTCAGCCGCGGGGAGCTGTTCGCGGGCGCGGCCTCGGAGTGGGTGCGCCAGCCGATGGGCGCCGTGGGCCGGGCCGCTCGCAGCGCCGTCACCACGCCGGCGAGGACCGCCAACCGCGCGATGAAGACCGCCGAGGCCGCGACCTCGCTGGCGGCGGGCGGCCCCAAGTGCCTGCCGAGCCCGCTCAACGTGCCCATCGGGCGCGACCGCCGGGTGGCCTGGCTGCGCTCGGACCTGGGGCAGATCAAAGCTGCCCGCGGCGAGACCGAGGCGACCGTCAACGACGTCATCCTCGCCGTCGCGGCGGGGGGCCTGCGGCGCCGCTTCAAGGCACGCCGCACCAAGCTGCCCGAGCACCTGGTGGCCCTGGTCCCGGTCAGCATCCGCCGCCCGGGGGAGGAAGAGGAGCTCGGCAACCGGATCTCGACCATCTTCGTGCGGCTGCCGATCCGAGAGCGCAGCCCCCGCAGGCGCCTGAAGCAGATCCAGGAGGAGACGGCACGGCTGAAGCAGTCCGCCGCCGTGGAGGCCGCCTCGCTGATGATCCGGGCGACCGGCTGGGCGCCGCCGACGGTCAACCGGCTGATCTCCGACGCGATGGCGCGGCCCCTCGTCTTCAACCTGGTCGTCTCCAACGTCCCCGGCCCGCAGCAGCCGCTCTACCTGCTGGGGCGGAAGCTGCGCGAGATCTACCCCTACGTCCCGCTCTCACCCCAGAACCACGCCGTCTCCATCGGCGTGATCAGCTACAACGGCGGCGTCTTCTTCGGCCTGGTCGGCGACCACGACGAGATGCGCGACGTGGATGAGCTGGCCTCGGACATGGAGGCGGCGCTGGTCGAGCAGCTGGCGGCGGTGAGGCCGCGCTAGGCGCGGATGAAGACCGGCGTGCCGAGCGGGATGCGGGCCACCAGCTGCACCAGGTCCGGGTTGCTGGCGCGCAGGCATCCGTGGGACGCTGCCCCGCCCACAGGGCCCACGGAGCCGTGGATGGCGATCCTGTCGCCGCCGATCCAGCCGGCGGGCAGGTTGGTCTGGTGTCCGGTGAGCGCCAGGATGCAGCAACCGTAGTAGCTCGGGATCTCCGAGCCGGCGAGCACGTCGGTGACGGCGTAATCCCCCGTCGGGGTCTCGGTTCCGGCGGCGCCGATGGTCACCGGGATCCTCTCCAGCAGGCGGCGGCCGTAGCGAAGCCCGATTCGCCTGCTGGAGAGATCGACCTGGAGCCAGTACGCGGTCGAGTAGAGCTGGACGTCCTCGCGGTCGTCGCGGATCCAGCCGACCTGGCCGTTGGCAAGCTCGGGCGAGTGGACGCCGAGCCAGTCGCCGCTGCGACCCGCGATCGAGAAGGTGCGGGGCAGCCCGAACTCGGTCCTTGCGCCGACGCGGGTGATCGCCCTACCCCTGGGCGCGTCGCGGATGACGACGTGGCGCCCCGGCCAGACGCTGGCGATGTCGAAGCTCGGCCCCGGAGGGGGCTTGGGCGCCGGGACCACCCTGACCTCGGGCACCGCGGCGCCGCCGCTTCTGTCCGCGGGGGTTGGGGCCGGCGGGCTCGCCGAGCTCGCCGAGACGGTGGAGCCGAGCGCACCCTCGTCCGAACCACCGTCGGGGCCGAAGGCGAAGAGCACGACGACGCCGGCCACGAGGATCAGCGTGGCGATCGCCGCGACCGCGGTCACCTCCGGGTCGCGCTCGACGGCCCGCTGAATCCTCCAGAGCGAAACGCGCATCAGGCGGAGAGGGAGGGATTCGAACCCTCGAGGGAGCTGTCAGCCCCCTACTCGCTTAGCAGGCGAGTGCCTTCAGCCGCTCGGCCACCTCTCCGCGCGGAAGCCCGATTGTAGGCTGGCTCAGGATGTCACGAGGCGAGGAAGCCGCCACCGGCGAGGAGCAGGCGCCCGACCCGGAGCCGACGCCGCCGCCCGACCCCGCGCAGGCGGCGGCCGAGGCCTACGAGCGTTACGAGTCCGCCTTCGAGAACGTGCAGGCGCCATTCGCCTTCCTCGACCTGGACGCGGTCTGGGCCAACGCCGCCGACATGCTTCGGCGCGCCGGCGGCAAGCCGATCCGGATCGCGAGCAAGTCGGTGCGCTGCCGGCCAGTGCTGGACCGCCTGCTCGACCTCGACCGGGGCTTCCAGGGGGTGCTCGCCTACACCCTGGCCGAGGCGCTGTGGCTTTGGGAGCACGGGCAGCGCGACCTGGTGGTCGCCTACCCGACCAGCGACCGGGCGTCGCTGGCCCGTCTGGCGCGGCTCACCTCAGAGGAGCCCGAGGCGGCACCGGTGCTGATGGTGGACAGCGTCGAGCAGCTCGACTACGTCGAGAACGCCGCCGGCGCTTTCGCCTCCCCGCTGCGGGTGGCGATCGACATCGACCTCAGCTACCGGCTGCTCGGCGGTCTGGTCAAGGTCGGCGTCAAGCGCTCGCCGGTGCGTACCCCCGAGAGCCGCGGTCGAGCTGGCCAGGGAGATCGGCAACCGCAAGCGCTTCACCCTGGCGGGCCTGATGGCCTACGAAGCCCAGATCGCCGGCCTCGGCGACAACGCCCCCGGCAGGCCGCTGGGGAACGCCGCCATCCGCTTGATGCAGCGCGGCTCCGCCCACGACGTCCACCAGCGCCGGGCCGAGATCGTCGCCGCCGTCAGCGAGGTGAGCGAGCTCGAGTTCGTCAACGGCGGCGGCACGGGCTCAATCGAGCGGACCGCGTCGGAGGCCGCGGTGACCGAGGTGGCGGCGGGCTCGGGGTTCTACGCGCCGGCGCTCTTCGACCGGTACCGCGCCTTCACCCTGACCCCGGCGGCGATGTTCGCCCTGCCGGTGGTTCGCCGCCCGGGCCGAGGCGTGGTCACGGCCCTGGGCGGCGGCTACCTCGCCTCCGGCGTCGGCGCAAAGGACCGCATGCCCGTCCCCTTCCTCCCCGCCAAACTCAAGCTCGACTCCTTCGAGGGCGCCGGCGAGGTGCAGACGCCGCTGCGCGGGCGCGCCGCAGATGGGCTCGAGATCGGCGACCGCGTCTACCTGCGGCACGTCAAGGCGGGGGAATTGTGCGAGCGCTTCGACCGCCTCCACCTGATCGCCGGCGGCGCCATCCGTGACGAGGCGCCGACCTACCGCGGCGAGGGCAAGGCCTTCCTCTGAGGTCGAGGCGCTCGCGCAGCGCCCGGAAGCCCTCCCGGCGCGGATAGCGCGGGGGCGCCCGCCCGGGTCTGCCGGGAAGCGCTGTGCGACGATCTGGGCGTGGAGAGCTCACCCCAGGCAGGCGTCGCCGCTCGCGTCCCGCCCTTCGACCCGGCCGAGAGGAACAACGCCTGGCTGCGGTCCCTGGGTTGGCTCGCGCGCCAGCGACCGGTGACCTGGTTCCTGGTCAACGTGGGCAACCGGGTCGACCCGATGCTGATGCGGGCGACCGGCGGGCGACTGAAGAGCACGCTCAGCGCCCCCACGGTCCTCCTCACCCACACGGGGACGAAGACTGGCAAGCGCCGGACGACTCCCCTCGCCTACTTCACCGATGGCGACAGGGTGGTCCTGATCGCCTCGGCCGGGGGCGCCCCGCGCCATCCCGCCTGGTTTCGCAACGTCAGCGCGAACCCGGAGGTGGAGCTGTGGGCCGGCGGCCGCGGCGGCCGCTACCGCGCGCGCGAGGCCGAGGGAGATGAGCGCGAGCGTCTCTGGACGACCGCGACGAGCTTCTACCCCGGCTTCGCCAAGTACCAGGAGCGGGCGAGCGACCGCCGCATCCCGGTGGTCGTCTGCGAGCCGCTCGCAGGCGGCTAGCTCGCGGGGTCCAGCCTCACGTCCACCGTGACGCCCCTGCGCTCGTCGCCGTGCGCCTGCGCCCAGCCGCTGAGCTCCTCGCCGGCGAGCAGCAGGCGCACCCTGCCGCCCTGGCGCAGGTTGCGCCACCAGATCTTTCGCTCGGGCCAGCCGACGACGATCTCCGACCCGGTCGCCCTCGCGGCTGTAGCCGACCGGGAAGGTGAACTCGCGCCCCGAGCGCCGGCCGGTGATGGTGATCAGCGCCAGGTTCTTGCTGAGCAGGCCGTGCGCCGGGGAGCGGAGAACCGCTCGAGTCAACGGATTGACGGTGCGGTTGAAGACGGCGAAGAAACCGTGCCCTTCGGCCACCGCTGGGACGCTACCGTGGCGGGAACCCCGGAGGGGTGGCAGAGCGGTTGAATGCGGCGGCCTTGAAAGCCGTTAAGCGCCTTCGGGTGCTTCGTGGGTTCGAATCCCACCCCCTCCGCTCGCATCGGCCGATGGAGCAGCGGTCAGCCGAGCAGCAGAGCGGCGCGGGCGTGGCCCGCCGCTTCGTCCAGGGCACCACTGGGACACCTCGAGTACAGCGGGGAAGCCAGGTCGGTGAGAAGGACTCGCGCGAGGATCACTCCGCGCACATGCACGGGCCCCTCGCCCTCGAGCGCATCCGCAAGTTCGAGCAGACGCTCGCGGGCAGCGCGAACCTCAACCTCGTTCAGGGAAACCCTTGAGCTGGGCTCGTGGATCGGCGACAGGGTGGCGTCGACCGTCAGCCTCAGCCCCGTTGCGAGCTCCCGACGCTCGCGCAGGTCCAACAGGTGCTCGACTCGCCGGCTCAGCTCGGGGCTTGCCTCGGGCGACTCACCGGCGAGCAGGCGCCTGTCGAGCGCCCGCCCGTGGATCGCGGCACGGAGCCGCACTCGCAATGCCGGCTGGCGCGGATAGGCGGTTTCGTGTGTCGCCGTGGTGGTCGTCATCGCAGCTCAAAGTGTGCCCGCGCGGATGTCAAGGTTGCCTCTGGATAGGGCCTCAGCCGATCAAGATTTCGTCAAGAAGCGGCCGACCAACGCCCCAGAACGACGAGCGGGGCGCCGAAGCGCCCCGCTCGCGTCACTCCCAATCGAACGAGCCGACTACTTGATCAGCTCGATTTCCTCGAACACTGTCCCCTCGAGCTCGGCCTCATGCACAGCGGTGCCCGGGGTGAGGTCTGCAACGGTGCAGACGTTGTCCTCGTCGCCGTGCTCGTCCTCGTCGAGGTCGTCGCTTGAACCGTCGTCGCCGTGGTCGCTGGCAGTCGCCGAGCGATCGTCGCCGCTGCCGCTGTCGTCGCCGGACTCGTCACCGACCTCGTGCTCGTCCTCGGTCTCGCACTTGATCTCGGTCTGGTCGTTGACCTCGCCGGAGACCTGGGTGTTGCTGCCGTCGAGCAGGTTGATGACCAGGGTGGTGCCGTCGAACGACTCGATCACGCCGGCCTGCTCGTTGCCGTCCTTGGTGCCGTCGTCATCGGTGTCGGGGTCGTCGGGCTCGTTGGCCGTGACGTCCTCGCCATGGTTGCTGAGGCCGTCGTGGTCGCCGTCCTCGCGACCGTCCTTGCGGCCGTCGTCGTCGGAGTCGACGTCGTTCGGGTTGGTCCCCTCATCCTGCTCGTTGAAGTTGTCGACGCCGTCGCCGTCAGTGTCCTCGTCGCCGTCCTCGATCCCGTCACCGTCAGTGTCGGCGCTGCGCGGGTCCGTCTTGGCGCGGAACTCGGTCCGGTTCTTGAGGCCGTCGCTGTCCTGATCGCGCCCCGCCTGGTTCACCTTCAGCGAGAGCTTGTGCCTCTTCTCCCACTTGTCGGGGAGTTTGTCGTGGTTGCGGTCCTTGGCGGCCGCTGTGCCGGCGAGGCCGGCGACCATCAGAGCGATCGCGCTCACCGCCGCCACCACGATGATCCTCATCGTCTTCGTCATCGGTTCACCTTCCGTCGGGGCAGCGGCGCCGGTCGGACGTCGCTCGCCATCTTGGTCCGGGAAAGCATCGGCGTCGGCGGGTTAGGGGAGGGTTAGGAGCCGTTTAGGGCTGGGTCAGGCCTGGCGGCCAGGCGCGTCGACCGTTCGTCCAGGGGTTGGGCGTGGGAGGCAAATTGCAGGTGCCGGACGACGCTGACGGTCATCGGCTGATCGCGCAACCCTTGGGCGTGGCGGTGTGTTCGGTGCCAGTAGGGGACGGCGCCCTTTCGTCCGCACGCGGCGCCGCCGCCGTTAAGTGCCTGCGCCCTTCCGACAGACATTGACGCCCCGTCCAAGGCGCGCCTCCGCGCTCGGCGTGGCGACCCTCGCCATTGCGGCGATCGTCGGGCTCGTCGCGCTGGCCCCGGCCGGAGCCGTGAACCGCGCCTACACCCCGCCCCGCAAGACGGCGTACTTCGGCTTCACCGACACGGGCGAGGTGAAGAAGTTCCGCTACTTCGCCCGCCTGGTCGGCCAGCATCCGGCCGTGATCGGCACCACCGACACCTGGGGCACCAACAAGCTCCGCGGCTACTTCCAGCGCTGGACGCAGGCACGGGCGCGGCCGATGCTGAGCATCTCCACCAACACCGGCTACGAGGGAGAGGAGGTGATCAGCCCGCGCGGGATCGCCGTCGGGAACGGCGACAACTACCTGTTGACGCTCAACCGGATGTTCCACAAGTGGGGACGGCCCGGCTACCTGCGGATCATGGCCGAGCCCAACGGGCACTGGAACTCCTACTCGGCCTACAACTCGGACGGCAGCCGGCGCAACGCCGCCCACAACCAGCGCTGGTACCGCCAGGCGTGGCGGCGGATCACGATCATGGTCAAGGACGGCGGCAAGCGCGGCAACGTCAACGCGCGCCTGCAGGATCTCGGGCTGCCGCCGGTGCAGAAGCCCAAGGGCCAGAAGCTCTCCTCAGGCCTGTGGCACAACAGGCTGGCGACCCTCTGGGTGCCGCAGACCTTTGGCTCGCCCGACGTCGCGGACAACCGGCCCGCCGCCTACTGGCCCGGCTCCGAGTACGTCGACTGGGTCGGCACCGACTTCTACTCGAAGTTCCCGACCTGGTCGGCGCTCAACGGCTTCTACCACGACTGGAAGCGCAAGCCGTTCGTCTTCGGCGAGTGGGGGGTGTGGGGCTCGGATGACCCCGGCTTCGTCCGGCGCTTCTTCAAGTGGCAGCGCGCCCACAAGCGGGTGCGGATGTTCGTCTACTACAACGGCCTCACGGCTAACCCGCTGAACCCGTTCAACATCGAGGGACGGCCGCAGAGTCGCCGCGTGCTGCGAAAGCAGCTGCGCCGCTCGGGCTATCCGCGCTACGCGAGCGAGTGGCGCCACCCGTCGAAGAAGCACGGCGGTGGTGGCGGCGTGGGCTCCCCGAAGTAGTCAGCGCTTGGCGATCAGCAGCGTCTGCACGGCGCGGCCGATCTGGCCGCCCCTGTCGTAGAGGGCGGTATCGGCGATGCCGATCCCGTTTCGCTCGGGAATCGTGACCGCCTCGAGGCAGATCCACTCTCCCTCGGGCATCCGGTTCAGGTGCACCGAGAGGTCGGTGTTGATGAACAGGTAGCGCCGCCAGTCAAGTGCAGCGCTCACCCCGTTGCCGGAGTCGGCGGCCGCCAGCACGCGCTGAAGGGGGGTCGGCTGCTCGCCCGCGACCAGGGGCACGTTCATACGCATCCAGACGCTGGCGGGACCGGACTCGAGGAAGGCGCCCCGCAGGAAGCGGGACTCCATGGCCGTGTGGTAGCCGACCTCCTGGCCGGTCTCGAAGAAGGCGCCCGGCTCTCCCTGCTCGGGTCCCGGCGGCGGGTCGGGGATGCCCGGCGGGGGATCGAACTCGACCTCCTCCGTACGCAGGCGCCAGGCCGAGGCGCGCATCACGGGTCCCTCCTCGTCGGAGAGGGTCGCCTGCAGGAGCTCCACCCGGCGCCCCGGCCGCACCACCTCGGCCGCCAGCGTCAGCGGGGCGATCATCACCGGGCGGAGCAGCTCGAAGGTGATTCGGCCGACCTGCGCCGGCGGCCCGTCGCCGCCGATCCGCCCATCGCCGAGGCGCTCGAGCTCGCGCCCGATCAGCGCCGAGGGAGGCCCGGCGTGCTGGGAGTCGGGATCCCAGGGCCCGCGAGTGAGCTCGGTGGCGAGATAGCGGTCGCCGTCGCGCTCATAGAAGGCATCGGCCACGGCAGCATCCTAGGAGCCGGGCGGCAACCTGGCCGCTCAGGATGCCCGAGCGCGGTGGGTACCCTGGTTGCAGTCGAGCAAGGAGCTGGGAATGACCAAGGACGCCGAGCAGTCCACCGAGCGGATGGAGCTGACCGACGAGCAGTGGCGCGAGCGCCTCTCGCCAGAGCAGTACAAGATCCTGCGCGAGGCCGGCACCGAGGCCGCCTTCACCGGGCCCTACTGGGACGCCAAGGAGGACGGGATCTACCGCTGCGCCGGCTGCGGGCAGGAGCTGTTCGACGCCGGCACCAAGTTCGACTCGGGCACGGGCTGGCCGAGCTTCTGGGAGCCGGCATCCGACGATCGCGTCGAGCTGCGCCCGGACAACAGCCTGTTCATGAAGCGGACCGAGGTCGTCTGCGCCCGCTGCGGCGGCCACCTCGGCCACGTCTTCGACGACGGCCCCCAGCCCACGGGCCAGCGCTTCTGCATCAACGGCTGCGCCCTGACGCTGGACGAGAAGTAGTCGGCCGCTCTACATGCTTCCGCCGGCGCCCAGGTAGCTGAAGCGCACGGCCAGCGCCACCGCCTCGGTGCGGGTGTCGACCTCCATCCGGGCGATCGCGTTGCGCACGTGGGTGTGGACGGTGGCGGGGCTCAGCGAGAGCCTCTCGGCGATCTGCTTCACCCGCAGCCCCTCGGCGAGCAATTCGAGGATCTCGCGCTCGCGGGGGGTGAGCTGGAGCAGCTTCTGGACCTCGCCGGCGCCCTGTCCGAGCTCGGTGCCGACGAAGGTGCCGCCGCCAGCGACGACCTCGATCGCCCGCGCGATGTCCTCGCTGGGCGCCGACTTGAGCACGTAGCCGGAGGCGCCTGCTCGCAGCGCCAGCGTCAGCAGATCGGGCTGGGCGTGGGCAGTGAAGATGATCACCCGGGTCTCGGGCCGGACCTTGAGGATCTCCTTGGTCGCCTCGATCCCGTCGATGCCGGGCAGCTCGACGTCGACGATGGCGACGTCGGGCTCGAGCTCACGGACCCTGTCGACCAGCTCCTCGCCGTCGGCCGCCTCGCCGACGATCTGGACTCCCGAGGCGTCCGCCATCCGCGACTTGATCGCCTCGCGGACGATCTCATGGTCGTCACAGAGAATGACCCTCTTCGGCTCCACCTTGTTCACTCCGTCGGAATCCTCGCGGATGACCCGGACTGCTGCAGGGCCTCAGGCAACTCCACCGTTCCATCCTCCCTTTGCCCATTTTCCAGTAGGGCGATAAGAGTACGGCCAACGGCCACCGCCGTGCCGTTAAGGGTATGCACGTGCACGGGCTGGGCGCCCTCTTCAGGCCGATACCTGCAGGACAGCCTCCGCGCCTGGAAGTCGGTCGTGTTCGAGCAGGAGGTCAGCTCCCGGTAGCGCCCCTCGCTCGGGATCCAGGCCTCGCAGTCGAACTTGCGCGCCGGGGAGGCGCCGAGGTCGCCGGCGGCGATGTCGACCACCCGGTAGGGGATCTCGAGCGCGGTCAGGATCCGCTCCTGCAGGGCCAACAGGCGCTGGTGCTCCTCGCGCGACGCCTCGGGCTCCACGAACGAGAACATCTCCACCTTGTCGAACTGGTGGACCCGGAAGATGCCGCGTGTGTCGCGGCCGCCGGCACCGGCCTCGCGGCGAAAGCAGGTGGAGAAGCCGGCGTAGCGCAGCGGCAGATCGCCAGCGGCCATGATCGTCTCCGCCTTGAGCGAGGCAAGCGAGACCTCCGAGGTGCCGACCAGGAAGAGCTCGTCGCGGGGAACCTCGTAGATCATCTCCCGCTCCCCGGGGAAGAACCCCGTCCCGTACAGGGCCGGCTCTCGAACCAGGACCGGCGGCACAACCGGCTTGTGGCCCTCGGCGCGGACCAGCTCGAGGGCGAAGCGAACCAGCGCCATCTCGACCATGACCAGGTCGCCGAGCAGGTAGGCGAAGCGCGAGCCGGAGAGCTCGGCCGCGGCCTCCATCTCGATCCAGCCGTGGCGCTCGCCCAGCTCCAGATGGTCGAGTGGCTCAAAGCCGAAGTCGGGGCGCTCGCCCACCTCGCGGATCACCTTGGCGTCCTCCTCGCTCATGCCGTCGGGCGCCTCGGGGTCGGGCAGGTTGGGCAGGCTGGCGAGCAGCTCGTCCTGGCCTCGCTTCAGCTCGGCGAGCTTGGGCTCGAGCTCCTTCAGCTCCGCCTTCAGCGAGGTCGAGGCTTCGCGCAGCACCTTCACCTCGGACTTCTCGCCCTCGCCGGAGCGCGCCGCCTCCTCGATCTTCTTCGAGACCTTCCCCTGCTCGGCGCGGCCGTCGTCGATTCGGGTGTTGAGCTCGCGGCGCTGCTCGTCGAGGCGCAGGAGCTCGTCGAGGGAGTCCGCCGCCCCGCGACGGGCAAGGGCGGTCCTCGCTCCCTCTGGATCGCGGCGGATCTCCTTCAGATCGAGCGTCGGCTTCTCCCGGCTCGTGGGGGGCCCTACGGGCCCGGCTCGGTCGGGCGCGGCGACTCCTGGACGTCCTGCCCGGAGTAGTGGGCGAGGAAGAAGGCGACCTTTCGCGCCTCCTGGCCCACGACGATGTTCTGGGGCATGATCGCGCCGGAGAAGCCGCCGTTGCGGATCGCGTAGATCACGTCCCTGTAGCTCTCCTTGCGCTGGTCGAAGTTGGGGCCCTGGTTGCGCTGGCTGCGGTTGGAGGAGCCCTGGGCCGCGGCCGGCGTCAGGGTGTGGCAACCGGAGCAGCGCTGGAGGAAGGTCTCGGCGCCCTGATGGGCGGTCGCGTCGCTCGTGGGCACGTCGATGCCCTCCGTTCCGCAGCCGGCGGCAAGCAGAGCGGCAAGGGCGACAGGGATCGCTACGAGACGGCCACGCACGCGGCGGGATCATATTTGACCGAGCGCATACCGTTCGCCGGGTGAGCGACTCCCCCCTGGACCCCGACTCATACCGCAGCGCCCTCGCCGCCTACCCAACCGGCGTCACCGTGGTCACGGCGATGGGCCCGGACGGCCCCTCGGGCCTGACCGCCAACGCCGTCACCTCTCTCTCACTCGATCCGCCGATGATGCTGGCCTGCCTCGACCGCGGCTCCCGCACCCTCGGCTCGGTGCGGGCCTCGGGCCGCTTCGGCGTCAACGGCCTCGCCGCCGGCCAGGCCGCCCTGGCCCGGCGCTTCGCCGGCAAGGACCCCGAGCCCGAGCAGTGGCGCGAGGTCGAGTGGTCAGAGCGCCAGGGTGTCCCCCGGATCGGGGGCTGCCTGATCTGGGTCGCCTGCGAGCTGCGCGATCTGATCGACGGCGGCGACCACCTGATCGTCACCGGCGACGTGCTCGAGGTTGAGGCCGCCGACGCCCATCCCCTGCTGTTTCACCGCGGCGACTACCGCGACCTGCTGGCGGAGAGCTAGAACGCGGGGCTGGTCCCGGCGGCCCGCAGGGCGAGGACGAAGATCACCAAACAGCTGACGGCCATGATCCCGGTCTCGCGGCGGACGATAGCCAGGGCGAGCGCGCGCTGGTCGGCCTCCGAGAGGGCGTGGAAGTCGATCTCTCCCATCTCCATCTGGCCGGCGCCGACGCGGGCGGTCTCGGCGAACAGGGAGACCACCAGCGGCAGCACGCCGTAGAGGTAGTGGAGCTCGACGGCCCGGTGGCCGAGCAGCAGCAGGGCGGCGCCGAGGCCGACCTGGACGACCACGGTCACCTGCGCGACCCGCAACGCGTACCAGAAGCCGACCGAGGGCTCGCGCCGCAGCCACGCCACCCCGCCCCAGATCCCCGCGGCCAGATTGGCCACGATCAGGGCGATGCCGACGACGAGATGGACGTCCGCCACGGGGCGGGGAGCTTACGCGGGAGGGATAGGGCAGGCACTCGGCGCCCGCGGCGAAAAGCCGCCTCATTAGGTCGGATTTTTCGCTTGCTGATGCGGAAAGCCACTATGTAACAGTCTGCTACAAGGTGGTGATATAAACGCGTCCGATCGGGAGCCGCACGCTGCCCGGTCGGAGGAGGAATCGCCCCCAAAAGCGGAGGCCGACTTGCTGCAGAGCTATCTCCCCGTCCTCGTCTTCGGCGCTCTCGGCATCCTCGTGGGGGGCACCTTCGTCCTCCTCAACGGGATCATCGGTCCCCGTCGCCCGAACAAGGTCAAGACCGAGCCCTACGAGTGCGGCCTGCCGACGCAGATCACCCGCACCTTCCGCTTCGGCGTCAGCTTCTACATGCTGGCGATGCTGTTCATCCTCTTCGACATCGAGGTCGTCTTCCTCTACCCGGTCGGCGTCCTCGTCCACGCCGCTGGCAGCATCTTCCTGCTGGTCGAGATCGTCGTCTTCGTCGTCCTGCTGCTGGCCGCGCTGGTCTTCGTCTGGGCCCGGGGAGCGCTCGATTGGAAGTAGAGCGGCGACGCCTCGCACCGCTCGAGCAGCCCGCCTCGCCTGAAGAGCTCCGCGTGCGCCAGCTCCGCGCCCGCGACCTGCTGCGCGGCGACCTGGACGAGGACGAGCTCAACGCCTACGTCGAGGACCGGGTGCTGACGACCACCCTGGAGAAGGCGCTCAATTGGGCCCGCTCCAACTCGATGTTCCCCTGCACCTTCGGCCTCGCCTGCTGCGCGATCGAGATGATGTCGATGGTCGGGTCGCGCTATGACATCGCCCGCTTCGGCGCGGAGGCCTTCCGCGCCTCGCCGCGACAGGCCGACATGCTGATCCTCTCCGGCCGGGTCTCGATCAAGATGGCGCCGGTCGTCCGCCGCATCTACGACCAGATGCTGGAGCCGCGATGGGTGCTCGCGATGGGAGCCTGCTCGAGCTCCGGCGGCATGTTCGCCAACTACTCCGTCGTCCAGGGCGCCGACAAGTTCATGCCGGTCGACATCCACATCCCCGGCTGCCCACCGCGTCCCGAGGCGCTGCTGCACGGCTTCAACAAGCTGCAGCGGATGATCCAGGGCCGGCCCGACCTCGGCTGGCGCCAGCGCTACAACGCGATCGGCACCGAGGAGTGGGCGCGGGCCGAGCAGGGCCCCTCGGCCGAGGCGCTGGCGGCCGCCACCCGCGCGGCGGAGATCGCCGGCAACGGAGCGGGCGCGTCGGAGGGGGACGGCGCCTGATGCCCGACGCCCCCGGGCTGGAGCTGATCGCGCAGGAGGTGAACGCCGCCCACCGGGGGGCGGTCACCGAGACCAGCTTCGAGCGGGACACGGCCACGCTGATCGTCGACCCTGCGCAGACGGTCGAGGTGCTGCGCTGGCTGCGCGACACCCCGGGCCAGGAGTACCGCTTCCTCTCCAGCGTGCACGCCGCCGACTACCTGCCGGCCGAGCCGCGCTTCGGGGTGCACTACGAGCTGCTGTGTATGAGTCGCGTCGAGCGGGTCCACGTCAAAGCGCTTCTCGCCGACCTTGCCGACGGCAACGGTGATCTTCCCGAGCTCGACTCCTGCGTCGAGCTCTTCCCGACCGCGGAGTTCCAGGAGCGCGAGGTCTACGACTTCTTCGGCATCCGCTTCAGGGGCCACCCGGACCTGCGGCGCATCCTGATGCCCGAGGACTACGTCGGCTGGCCGCAGCGGCGCGACTTCCCGATCGGCGGCGAGCCGGTCCTCTTCACCCACAACGAGATCGAGATGCCGCGCTGGTACGAGTGATGGCCGACGAGACCCACATCCACACCCCGACCGAGAGCGGCCTGCGCCCCGAGGACGAGGACGCGTCGATCGGCCTGGTCGAGCAACAGCAGGCGAAGAACACCGATCTCGAGGCGGAGGGCCTGGAGCCCGAGCAGGAGCTGCTGACGATCAACATGGGCCCGCACCATCCCGCCACGCACGGGGTGCTGCGGCTGGTGGTCACCCTCCGGGGGGAGCAAGTCATCGACCTGCAACCGGTGGTCGGCTACCTGCACACCGGAATCGAGAAGAACTGCGAGGACAAGAGCTACTGGAAGGTGATCCCGTTCGTCGAGCGGATGGACTACCTCTCCTACTTCTTCAACATGGAGGCCTACTGCGGCTGCGTCGAGCGCCTGCTCGGCATCGAGATCCCCCCGCGCGCCAAGTACCTGCGCGTGCTCCACATGGAGCTCAACCGGATCATGTCCCACCTGGTCTGGCTCGGCACCTCGGCGCTCGACCTCGGCGCGATCTCGATGTTCTGGTACACGTTCCGTGAGCGGGACTCGATCCTCGACCTGTTCGAGATGTCGGCTGGCCAGCGGATGCACACCCGCTACTTCCAGGTCGGCGGCGTCTTCGAGGACATACCTGTCGGCTTCGCCGAGAAGCTCGGCGCCTTCGTCAAGGAGATGCCGACGCGGATCGACCAGTACGAGGCGCTGCTCGATCGCAATGAGATCTTCCTCAACCGGACCAAGGGCGTCGGCGTCGTCTCACGCGAGCGGTTGCTCGAGCTGGGGGTCACGGGCCCGCTGCTGAGGGCCGCCGGAGAGCCCTGGGACCTGCGCAAGGTCACCGACTACCTCGGCTACCGAGACTTCGAGTTCTCGATCCCCGTCGGCACCATCGGCGACTGCTACGACCGCTACCGGGTCCGGCTGCAGGAGATGCGCGAGTCGGTGCGGATCGTCGAGCAGGCGCTCGCGGGCCTGCCCGAGGGGCCCTACCTCCACGACGACCGCAAGTACGTGCTGCCGCCGCGCGACGAGCTCTCCACCTCGATGGAGTCGCTGATCCACCACTTCAAGCTGGTCACCGAGGGCTTCCGCGTGCCGCCGGGCGAGCTCTACTACTCGATCGAGTCCCCGCGAGGGGAGGTCGGCTGCTTCGTGCTGGCGGATGGCTCCTCGAAGCCGGCGCGAGTGCACTTCCGCGACCCATCCTTCGTCAACCTGCAGGCCTTCCGCGACATGTCGGTGGGCGGCTACATCGCGGACCTGATCGCCAATCTGGCCATGCTCGATCCGATCCTTGGCGGGGTGGACCGATGAGCCCCGCCGAGATCCACTCGCTGGCGCTGGCGGCCGCCTTCGAGGAGGAGCGCGAGCTGCACGGCGAGCCCGAGGGCGTTCCGGAGCTGAGCGAGGTCGAGGTCCCGACCGCGCTGCGCCGCGAGATCCAGCGGGCGATGAAGCGCTACCCGCAGAAGCGCTCGGCGTCGATACCGGCGCTGTGGGCGGTCCAGCGCCGCTACGGCTGGTGCACGCCCGAGGGGATCCGGCAGGCCGCCGCGGTGATGGGCGTCACCCCGGCCTACCTGGAGTCGGTGGCGAGCTTCTACGACCTCTTCCACCTGGAGCCGAGCGGGACCCACCAGGTCCTGGTCTGCACCAACATCTCCTGCTGGCTGCGCGGCGGGGACGAGCTGCTGGACGCGTTCTGCGAGGCGGCGGGCGTGCCGGCCGGTGGCAGGACCTCCGAGGAGGGCACGCTCTTCGTCCGGGGCTTCGAGTGCCTGGGAGCGTGCGACATCGCCCCGATGGCGTCGATCGACGAGCGCTACTACGGGCCACTGGAGCCCGGCGACGCCTTCGCAGCCGTCGAGCAGCTCGGCAAGCGCGGGGCAGAGGTGCTGCCTGAGAAGCGCCTCGAGGACCGCGCCGCCGCCGGCGGCTTGCGCAGCCCCGGCGACGACCGGATAACCAAGCACTCGTTGAACAAGCCCAAGCGGCCCCGCCCCAAGAGCGCATCCCCCAGCGTGACCAAGCCGGCCTCGGACGCGAAGCAGAGGAGCCGGCGCTGATGCAGGGCGAAACCAGGATCCTCTTCCGCAACATCGACGAGCCTGACCTGGCCTCGATCAGGACCTACCGGCGCCTGGGCGGCTACGAGGCGATCCGCAAGGCCTACAAGGAGATGGAGCCCGAGCAGGTCCTGCACGAGCTGGAGGACTCCGGCTTGCGGGGCCGCGGCGGCGCCGGCTTCTCGATGGGCAAGAAGGCGTCCTTCCTTCCCCGCGGGGACACGGACAAGTACCTGTGCTGCAACGCCGACGAGTCCGAGCCCGGCGCCTTCAAGGACCGCGAGCTGATGCAGAAGAACCCGCACCAGCTGATCGAGGGGATCATCATCGCCGCCCGCGCCGCGGGCGCCAACCGCTGCTTCATCTACATACGCGGCGAGTACGACCTGCAGGGCGACATCCTCGACCGGGCGGTCGAAGAGGCCTACGACGCCGGCTACCTCGGCGACGACGTGCTCGGCACGGGCGAGCAGGTGGAGCTGGTCGTCCACCGCGGCGCCGGGGCCTACATCTGCGGTGAGGAGACGGCGCTGCTGGACTCGCTCGAGGGCAAGCGCGGCAACCCACGGCTGAAGCCGCCCTTCCCCGCCGTCCAAGGCCTCTACGACGGACCGACGCTGATCAACAACGTCGAGACGCTGTCAAACGTCCCCCACATCGTCAGCTCCGGCGCCGACTGGTTCAAGAGCTTCGGCACCGAGCAGTCGCCGGGGACCAAGGTGGTCTCGATCTCGGGCGACGTGCAGCGTCCCGGCAACTACGAGGTGGAGCTCGGCATTCCCACTCGCAAGCTGATCAACGACCTCGCCGGCGGCCTACGCAGAGGGCGCAAGCTCAAGGGCTTCTTCCCCGGCGGCTCCTCCTCCCCGGTGCTGACCGCGAAGGAGGGCCTGAAGCTCCCCTACAGCTTCGAGGCCATGCAGGAGGCCGGCTCGATGCTTGGCTCGGGCTCGATCATCGTCTTCGACGACACGACTTCCGTCGTCGAGCTGGCGCTGCGCACCGCCCGCTTCTACCACCACGAGTCCTGCGGCAAGTGCACGCCCTGCCGGGAGGGCACCAACTGGACGGTGAAGATGCTTCAGCGCCTGACCCAGGGCCAGGCGACCCCGATGGACATCGAGGTGATCGCCTCGGTGCAGGACAACATCATCGGCAACTGCCTCTGCGTTCTCGGCGATTCGATGGCGATGCCGGTGGGAAGCATGGTGAAGAAGTACCGCGGCGAGTTCGACGAGGCCGTGGCGCATGGCGTGCCCGGGGTCGAGGCCGAGGCGCCGCTGGTGCCGCTCGATCTCCGAGTGGGGGCGGCGGCGTGAGTCGGCCGATCCGCAACGCGGTCACTCTCAACGTCGACGGCCGCGAGGTCACGGCGCCGGAGGGGACGATGCTGGTGGACGCCGCCAAGCACGGCGACGTCGAGGTCCCGGTCTTCTGCTACGAGCCGAAGCTCGGTGACCCGGTCGGAGCCTGCCGCATGTGCCTGGTCGAGATCGAGGGGATCCCGAAGCTGCAGACGGCCTGCTCCACTCCGATCCGCGATGGGATGACCGTCTACACGCAGACCGAGCAGGTGAAGGAGGCCCAGAACGCGGTGGTCGAGTTCCTGCTCGTCAACCACCCGCTCGACTGCCCGGTCTGCGACAAGGGCGGCGAGTGCCCACTTCAGGACATCGCCATGGGCTGGGGCCCGGACCGGAGCCGCTTCACCGACCCAAAGCGCCACTTCCAGAAGCCGCTGCCGCTGTCGCCGCTGATCGCGATCGACCGCGAGCGCTGCATCCTCTGTTACCGCTGCGTGCGCTTCAGCCAGGAGGTCTCCGAGGACGAGCAGCTGGTCCTGCACGAGCGGGGCGACCGCAGCTTCGTCGGCACCTTCGACGAGAAGCCCTATGTAGCGCCCTTCCACGGCAACATCACCGAGCTCTGCCCGGTCGGTGCGCTGACCTCCTACACCTACCGCTTCCGGGCGCGTCCGTGGGACATCGAGGACGCGGGCTCCGTCTGCACGCTGTGTCCGTCCCAGTGCAATGTCAAGTTCACCGTCCGCGACGAACGGGTGGTGCGGGTGCTCGCCCGCGACAACGAGGATGTCGACGATGGCTGGCTCTGCGACAAGGGTCGCTACAGCTTCCAGATGCTGGCCTCCGACGATCGCATCACCGAGCCGATGGTGCGCGGGGGCGACGGCAAGCTGAAGCCCGTCTCCTGGGAGAGCGCGATCTCGCGGGTCGCAGGCGGGCTGCGCAAGGCAGGCCGCGCCTCCGCAGCGCTGGCGGCAGGCGGCACCTCGAACGAGGAAGGCTGGCTGCTCCAGCGCCTGCTCCGCGACGGGCTCGGCTCCCCCAACGTCGACAGCTCGGCCAGCGGGCCGCGGGCCGGCCTCGTCCGCGAGCTCTCCAGCCCGGGCCTCGCCGCCCGCATGCGGGAGCTGGACTACGCCGACGCGATCCTGGTGCTCGACACCGAGCCGCTCAACGAGATGCCGATCCTCGATCTGCGGATCCGCAAGGCGGTCCGCCACGGAGGCGCCCGGCTGATCGTCGCCGGCGAGCGGCCGAGCACGCTGGACGGCGGCGCGGCCGAGGCCGTTCGCTTTGCCCCGGGCGACGCCGCCGGGTTCCTGCGGGCGCTCGCGGGCACCCTCGGCGCTCCCGGCCACGAGGATGGCGGCCCCCACGCGAGGAACGCGGCCGCCGTGGCGGAGCTGCTTCGCGCCGGCCCCGACCCGGTGATCGTCTGGGGCGAGCGCCTCTGGCGCACCCCCGGCGCCGTCGAGGCCCTGCTCGACTGCGCCGGGGCCCTCGACATCGAGAAGCGCCTGGGCCCGGGCCTGCTGGAGGTTCCCGAGTCGGCCAACGGCCGCGGCCTGCGCGAGGTCGGCTGCCTCCCCGGCGCGGGGCCCGGCCTCTCCCCCGCCGAGCCGGGAGCGAACGCCGCCGCCATCCGCGACGGCCTGGCCGGCGATGAGCTCGAGGCCCTGATCCTCTCCGACTCCGACCCCGTCCGCACCCACCCCGGAACCGACGCCTGGAAGCGCGCCCTCGCTTCGTCCTTCGTCGTCTCCATCTCAATGTTCGAGGACCCCTCGACCTCCTTGGCCGACGTTGTCGTCCCCGCCGAGAGCCACGCCGAGAAGGAGGGCACCGTCACACACCCCGACGGCCGCCTGCAGCGAGTTCGCGCCAACGTCCCCCGTCCCGACGGCGTGCGCCCCGTCTGGCAGGTGCTGACGGAGATCGCCGCTGCCATCGGGCAGACCTGGGACCTCCCCGACCAGCCGGCCGTGCTGGCTGCGATGGCCGCAGACGTCAGCTTCTACGCGGGCATCTCGGACGAGGAGATCGGCGGGCTGGGCGTTCGCTGGCAGGAGCGTGACTCCGGCAGAGGGTGGGGGTCGCCGGGTGGGGGCCCTCCGGACGCGACTCCGCGAGAAGCCGCCCCGGCCTCCGAGGAACCGCAAGGCGCGTCGCGCTCATTGTCCGTCGCACCCCCAACCGGCGACCCATCCAGAGCCGGGGATGGACTCCTGCTCGGGACGTACCGGGATCTCTGGGCTTCGGAGGTCACGCGCAGGAACCCGGCGCTCAGATTCCTCGTTCCGGATCAGCGTCTGGAGATCGCGTCCACGGATGCTGAGGCGCTGGAGTTGGAGAACGGGGACCAGGTGACCGTGTCGGTCAACGGGTCCAGTGTCAGCGCCCGGGTGGCGGTGCGGGCGCGGATGGAGCGGGGCACAGCGTTCCTGTTGGAGGGGACGGATGAGGAGAACGCGAACGCGCTCGCCAACGGCGCCGGGACGCGGATCGAGGTGGCGAAGCGATGATCCTGGCGAACGTCGACTTCGTCGAGTCGACCGGCGTGATGATCGTCAAGTCGCTGGTGATCTTCCTCGGCGTCTTCATGATCGTGCCGGTGCTGACCGTGGTCGAGCGCAAGCTGATCGGCCGCTTCCAGTCGCGCTACGGCCCCAACCGCGTCGGCCCCGTCGGGCTGCTGCAGCCGATCGCCGACATGGGCAAGTTGGTCGGCAAGCAGGTGTTCAGGCCCGACAACTCCGTCGGCTTCCTCTACGCGATCGCCCCGGCGCTGGTGGTGATCTCGGGGATCGTCACCCTGGCGATCATCCCCTTCGGCAACGTCCAGGACGGAATCGGCCTCTATGGGATCGACGTCTCGATCGGGGTCCTCTACTTCTTCGCTTTCAGCTCGTTCGCGTTCTACGGCCTGCTGCTCGCCGGCTGGTCCTCGGGCTCGAAGTACAGCTTCCTGGGGGCGATGCGCTCGGCGGCGCAGCTGATCTCATACGAGGTCTCGATGGGGCTGGCGCTGCTGGGCGCGGTGATGATGGCCGGCTCCCTCTCGATGACCAGCATCGTCGATGCCCAGGGCGAGGTCTGGTACATCGTCCCCCAGATCGCCGGCTTCCTGATCTTCCTGGTGGCCGGCTTCGCCGAGACCAACCGCTCCCCCTTCGACCTCCCCGAGGCCGACGCCGAATTGGTGCAGGGCTTCATGACCGAGTACGGCGGCATGCGCTTCGGCTCCTACCTGCTGGCCGAGTACCTGGAGATGTTCGTGGTCTCCGGGATCGCGGTCACCTTCTTCCTCGGCGGCTGGATGGGGCCGGGACCGGGCTGGCTGGACCCGGTCTGGATGGTGGTCAAGATCCTCTGTCTGATCTTCATCTTCATCTGGGTCCGCGCGACGCTGCCGCGAGTCCGCTACGACCAGCTGATGTCGCTCGGCTGGAAGGTGCTGCTGCCGCTGGCCACCCTCAACGTCCTGGTCACGGCGATCCTGGTGACCGTCCTGTGATGGAAGCGAAGCTCAACGCCGACAAGGCCGACTGGGCGCCCTTCCCCTACCTCGACTCCCAGGAGGTGATCGCCGTCCAGCGCGGCCCCGACCCCGGCGGCCTCGGCGGCGCCTACCGCGCCTTCGGCGAGACCCTGCGGGGGCTGAGGACCACCTTCGGCCGGATCATCGAGGGCCCGGTGACGATTCAGTACCCGGAGGAGAAGACGCCGGTCTACCCCCGCTTCCGCGGCCGCCACAAGCTGCACCGCTTCGAGGACAGCGGCCTGGAGAAGTGCGTCGGCTGCTCGCTCTGCGCCGCGGCCTGCCCCGCCGACTGCATCCGCGTCGTCGCCGAGGAGAACGACCCGGCGATGCGCGTATCGGCCGGCGAGCGCTACGCCGAGGTCTACGAGATCAACCTCTCGCGCTGCATCTTCTGCGGCTACTGCGAGGCCGCCTGCCCCTTCGACGCGATCACGATGGGACACGACTACGAGATGTCGGACTACAACCGCTCCGACCTGATCTTCACCAAAGAGATGCTGCTCGCCGAGCCGATCGACCGCACCCCGCTTCGCCCGGAGGGCGAGTAGCTTGGGCACGTGCCTGAAAGCTTGCTGGATGCATTCATCGCGATCCACCGGGAGGGGACACAGGCCTTCAACGAGGGTGACTTGGACAGGGCGCTCGCCGGCCTTCCCGATCGCGTCGAATGGCAGGCGGTCAGCGACGATCCTGAGGTCACCGTCCTGCGCGGGCCGGAGCAGATCAGGGAGTGGTTCGACGGATTCCGAGCCGTCTTCGACGAGTGGCGCTCCGAGCCACTCGAGTACGAGCAGCTCGACGACCGCACGGTCTTCGTCCACCACGTCATTCGCGGCACCAGCCGCGGTGCCGGGGTGCCGGTCGAGGTGGACACGTTCGAGCTCTGGGAGCTCGAGGGCCTGCAGCCCGTCCGCATCCGCCAGTTCCAGTCTCGGCAAGAGGCACTGGCGGCGGTGGACACCGGCTGAGCCTTCCAGCGGGCCCCAGAGGGTCGCCCTACTCCGGGTCGGGTCTGACGATCACGGTGTCGGCGACCGGGATGACCTCGTCGACCGGCAGCTCGGCAAGGTCCGCGTGCTTGCGGATCGCCTCGGGGCTGCTCGCCTGGTAGATGCAGACGGTGCCGACGGAGCCGGCCCCCTCGTCCAGCACGTAGCTGCGAATCCAGCGAATGTCGTCGGGCATGTCTTCGTCTCCAACCTTGCTGGATCGGGCGGCGGCCTCCTCGAGGTCACCGGGCGACTCCCAGCCGGAGCGACGAAGGATCGCGTACATCTGCATGATCCCCTCCTCCTCGTGGGTGGCCAAGGTGTGGGCGCAACCCAATCAGCGGCGAGGCGTCGTGTCAAGACGCCGGCCGACCGGGCGCCGCTGCGCCCCGAGGGCCAATGAATCCCGAGGAGCGCGAGGCCCTGTCCGAGCTCGAGTCGAACGAGGCACAGTCATGAAGGAGGTCTGCTTCTTCGCCGGCGCGATCGGGGCTCTGGGCGGCGCCATCGCGGTGATCGGGCTCCGCAACCCCTTCTACAGCGTGCTGGCGCTGATCGTCCACCTGGTCTCGCTGGCGGGGCTCTTTCTCTTGCTGCAGGCCGAGTTCCTCGCCGCGGCGCAGATCGTCGTCTACGCCGGCGCGGTGATGGTGCTCTACGTCTTCGTCGCCGCCTACGTCGGCAACGTCGACGAGCCGCTCTGGGAGCCGATCCCCGGGCAGCGCTTCATCGCGCCGTTCCTCGGCCTGGCGCTGTTCGGCGAGCTGGCGATCGCGATCGTCGGCTCCGGGCTGAAGTCGATCGACTCCGGGGGGCCGTCGGTCGAGCTCGGCTTCGGCTCGCCCGAGCAGATCGGCAAGCTGCTGCTGGAGCGCTTCCTGATCGCCTTCGAGGCGGCTTCCCTGCTTCTGCTCATCGCGGCTGTCGGTGCCGTGGTGTTGGCCGGGCGGCGTCAGGGGGCGAGCGGGGAGAGCGTCGGCGACCCCGAGGCGGGCGCGGCCTGATGGACACCAGCTGGTACCTGGTGCTCTCGGCCCTGCTCTTCGCAGTGGGCGTGGCCGGCGTGCTGCTCCGGCGAAGCCCCCTGGTGATCCTGCTCTGCCTGGAGCTGATGCTCAACGCCGGCAACCTGGCGCTGCTCGCCTTCTCCCGCAGCCTCGGCGACCAGGACGGCCAGGTCTTCGCCCTGATCGTGATGGTGATCGCCGCCTGCGAGGTCGTCGTCGGCCTCGGCATCATCGTCGCCGCCTACCGGCGGCGGCTGCCTCTCAACGTCGACGACTTCCGGACGCTGCGGGGCTAGCGCGTGAACGCCACCGCCTACGCCTGGCTCGTGCTCGCCTTCCCGCTCGCGGGCAGCATCGTGATCGCGCTCGGCTGGAAGCTGTGGCCGGGGCGGGCGGCCGGCTGGATCGGCACGGCCGCGATCGGCCTCGCCTTCGCCTGCTCGATCGGGGCCCTGATCCACATCCTCGATCACCCGGTCGACGACCGCCAGCTCACCGACTCCCTCTACACCTACGCCGGCGTCGCCGGGCTGAAGATCGACGTCAACGTCCTCGTCGACCCGCTCTCGGTCTTCATGTGCCTGGTGGTGAGCGGGATCTCGACCTTCATCCACCTCTACTCGGTCGGCTACATGACTACCGACCGGGGGTATGCCCGCTTCTTCGCCTATCTCAACTTCTTCGTCTTCTCGATGCTGCTGCTGGTCCTAGCCGGCAACATCGTCCTGCTCACCGTCGGCTGGGCCTTCGTCGGCTTCGCCTCCTACGCGCTGATCAGCTTCTGGTACCGGCGCTACACGGCGACGACGGCGGGGATGAAGGCCTTCGTCATCAACGTCGTCGGCGACGTCGGGCTGGTGCTGGCGGCGTTCTTCATCTTCCGCGAGGTCGGCACCTTGGACCTGCTCTCGATCTTCGACGCCGCCCCCGGCGCCTTCACCACCAACGAGGGCGTGGTCGTGCTGATCTGCCTGCTGCTGCTGGTCGGCGCCTTTGCGAAGTCGGCTCAGCTGCCGCTCCACACCTGGCTCCCGGACGCGATGGAGGGACCGACGCCGGTCTCAGCCCTGATCCACGCGGCGACCATGGTCACGGCGGGCGTCTACCTGATCGCGCGCTTTTTCCCCGTCTTCGAGCTCGCCCCCACCGCCGCGGACATCGCCGCCTTCATCGGGCTGGCCACCGCCTTCGTGGCGGCGACGATCGCGCTGGTTGTCACCGACCTGAAGCGGATCATCGCCTACTCGACCATGAGCCAGATCGGCTACATGGTGATCGGGGTAGGGATCGGCGCCTACTCGGCGGGGCTGTTCCACCTGATGACGCACGCCTTCTTCAAGGCGCTGCTCTTCATGGCGGCCGGCTCGGTGATCGGCGCCATGGCCAACCGCCAGAACATCGACCTGATGGGCGGCTTTCGCCGCGCGATGCCCTTCACCTGCACGACACTGATCATCGGCGCCCTCTCGCTCGCGGCCTTCCCGGGCACCGCGGGCTTCTTCTCGAAGGACGAGATCCTGGTCTTCGCCGCGGAGCGCGGCGGGATGTACTGGATCTTCACCATAGGCGGCTACCTGGTGGCGCTGATGACCGCCATCTACGCATTCCGGATCGGCTTCCGGGTCGCCTACGGCGAGCCCTGCGAGGAGGCGCGGGAACTGGAGCGGGGCCACCAGCACCACGCCGAGCCCGCCAACCCCGCGACCGGCGAGCCCGAGGACACCGAGGTCGGCTTCCCCGGGCCGCAGCACAACATCGCCGAGCGCTCCTGGCCGATGCGGATCGCGATGAGCGTGCTCGCCTTCGGCGCGCTCTTCGCCGGCTGGATCCAGGTGCCGGGGATCGACGACGTCGTGCACAACTTCCTGGAGGGCACCTTCCAGAGCTCGCCGCTTTACAACCTCGACATTCCCGACTCGGCCTCCTACACGGGGATGGTCGTCGGCGGCGCCCTCTCGATCGGGGGGATCCTGATCGCCTACTGGCTCTATCTGGTCCGTCCCGGCACCACGGCCGCGCTGCAGCGCCGGCTGCAGCCGCTGCACGACTTCCTCGAGCACAAGTGGTACTTCGACGAGCTGATCGACATCCTGGTCGTGCGGCCGGCCCTGGCGACCGGCCGCTGGGCGAACGACGTCTTCGAGCGCTACGTCGTTCAGGGCCTCGTCGTCGGGGTCACCGACGTCTTCCGCGGCGCCGGCACCGTGGTCAAGGGAGCGCAATCCGGCTACCTGCGCTCCTACGCGCTGCTGCTGGTCACCGGCTTCGCCGCCCTCGGCCTCTACTTCCTGCTGCAGGCGTCGTGATCGGGGTGGCGACGTGATCCAGATCATGCTCTGGCTGCCGCTCCTCGCCGGCCTGGTCGCCTGCCTGCCGCCGCGGCGATTGACGCCGTACGCGACCACGCTCGGCGCCTTCGTCACCCTGGTGCTGGCGGTCGATCCTGCTCGCCGGGTTCGATTCGAGCGCCACCGGCCTCCAGCACACCGTGGACGAGAGCTGGATCCCCGACCTCGGCGTCCGCTACCAGCTCGGGGTCGACGGGCTCAACCTCTTCCTGATCCTGTTGGCCGCGATCCTCTGGCTGGCCGCCGACGCCTACTCGGCGATCCGCACCCCCGAGCGCCCCAAGACCTACTTCCTGATGCTGGCGCTGGGCGAGACCGCCACCCTCGGCGCCTTCCTCGCCCAGGACCTGCTGCTCTTCGTCCTCTTCTTCGACCTGATGCTGATCCCGTTCTACTTCCTGATCGGCGGCTGGGGCGAGGGCGATCGGGTGCGCGCGACGATCAAGATGATCGTCTACACGCTGGTGGGATCGCTGCTGATGCTGGTCGGAGCGATCGCGACCGCGATCCTCACCGCCGACGGGGGCCAGATCAGCTTCTCGCTCGCGGACCTCCAGGCCAATGTGCTCAGCGAGGGCAGCCAGGACTGGATCTTCTGGTTCTTCGCCGCCGCCTTCCTGGTCAAGATGCCGGCCTTCCTCGTCCACGGCTGGATGCCCGACGCCTACCGCGCCGCGCCGCTGCCGGTGCTGGTCTGCCTCTCCGGGGTGCTGTCGAAGGTCGGCGCCTACGGCTTCCTGCGGATAGTGCTGCCGACCTTCCCCGACGCCACCGTCCAGTTCCAGGAGGTGCTGCTGGTGATCGCGCTGGCGTCGATCCTCTACGGCTCGGTGATGGCCTTCACCCAGACCGACGCCCGCCTGATCGCGGGCTACAGCTCGGTGGCCCAGCTCGGCTTCATCACGCTGGGCATCTTCACCCTGCGCCAGGACGGGGCCGACGGCGCCGTGCTGCAGATGGTCAACCACGGGCTGGTCGTCGCCGGGGTCTTCCTGATCCTCGCCGTGATCGCCGAGCGCGCCGGCACCTCGGACATCACCAAGCTCGGCGGACTCGCCTCGAGGGCGCCGGTGCTGGCGGCGATGTTCCTGATCGTGACCATGGCCACCCTCGCCATCCCCGGCTCCTCCAACTTCATGGGCGAGTTCTACATCCTGATCGGCACCTTCCAGTCGAAGATCGTGTTTGCGATCGTCGCCTTCGCCGGGGTGGTGATGGCCGCCTTCTACGCGCTGCGCCTCTACCAGCGCACCATGCACAACCGCCTGCCCGACGGGGTCCCCTCCCGCGAGCTCTCGGTCGGCCAGGGCGTCATCGTCGGCTTCGTCGTGGCCTGCATCGTCGGCCTCGCGCTCTACCGCAATCTGATCCTGAAGCGGGTGGACGACTCGGTGACCACCAGCGTCGACGCGGCGACTCCCCAGCTACGAGTGACGACCCATCAGAGGCGAGGTTTCGATCTCGCGGCTAATCCGACCGTCGACGTCTCTCGATGACCTTCAACGCCCCCCACATCGACTACGCCGGCCTCTCGCCCGTGATCGCGCTGACCGCAGGGCTGGTGATCGTGCTCATGGTCGGGCTGCTGCCGAGGGCCGGGCGCTGGACCACCTCGATGCTGACGCTGGCCGTGCTCGCGACCACGGCCGGGCTGGCGATCTGGCAGTGGGGCGAGCACAAGGACCTCGTCTCCGGCGCGCTGCGCCTCGACGAGCTGGGGCTGGCGGCGGTGCTGATCGCCGTCTTCGCCGCCGCCGTCGCGGTGATCCTGATCGTCCGCGAGCCCGCCGCCGAGAGCGCCGGACACGGCGCCTTCTACGCGCTGCTGCTGGGCTCGGTGCTCGGCATGACGCTGCTCAGCCAGGCCCAGAACCTGGTCAGCTTCTTCATCGGGCTGGAGCTGCTCTCGATCCCGCTCTACGTCATGTGCGCGTCGGCGGTGCGCCGCGAGAGCTCGCTCGAGTCGGGCCTCAAGTACCTGATCATCGGCTCGCTCGGGTCGGCGACGCTGCTCTACGGCTTCGCGCTGATCTACGGCACCTCGGGCTCGACCGGCTTCGACGGCATCGCCGAGGGCATCTCCAAGGGCGGGCTCGCCGACGACAGCCTGATCCTGATCGGCACCGCGATGGCGGCCACGGGGCTCGCCTTCAAGATCTCGATCGCGCCCTTCCACCAGTGGACGCCCGACGTCTACCAGGGTGCGCCGACCCCGGTGACGGCGTTCATGGCGGTCGCCACCAAGACGGCCGCCTTCATCGCCTTCGTCCGCCTGTTCGAGGTGGCGCTCGCACCCGTCGAGGGGAGCTGGGACACGGCGCTGGCCGCCCTGGCGGTGATCTCTATCGCCGTCGGGAACATCGGCGCCCTCGGCCAGGACTCCCTCAAGCGCCTGATGGGGTACTCGGGGATCGCGCAGGCCGGCTACATCCTCTCCGGCCTGATCATCTTCGAGGACGTCGGGGTGCAGGCGATGGTCTTCTACCTCGCCGCCTACACACTGATGAACCTGGCGATATTCATCCCCCTGGTCGCGCGCGAGCGCGAGACGCCCTTCGGCGACGACATCCGCTCGGTCGAGGGTCTGGCCGGCTCCCGCCCCTGGCTCGCCTGGCCGATGACGATCGGACTGCTCGGCCTCGCCGGGCTGCCGGGCACCGCTGGCTTCATGGGCAAGCTCTTCCTGATCGAGGCGGCCGTGGAGGGCAACTACACCTGGCTCGGGGTGGCGATCGTGGTCGGGACCATGGTCTCCCTCGCCTACTACCTGCGCGTGGTCGCCGCCATCTGGATGCGCCCGGAGCCCGCCGCCGAACCGACGCCAACGGCCGCTCCGGCGATCGCCGGAGCCTCCCCCGAAGCCCCCATCACAACCGCCGGCTCCGCCGCTTCGCGTCCCGGGCCGGCGGCCCTCGGGGCCAGTCGCTGCAGGCTGATCGTCGGCGCCGGGGTGCTCTGTGCCGCGGCCACCGTCTTCTTCGGCATCGATCCCTCCCCCCTGGTCGACTGGGCGGCCAACGCCGGCCAGTCGTTCGGCGGCCTCTTCGCGAGCTAGCAACGGCCGCGCGCCGCCTGCGGGACCGGCGCGGCATAATGGCGTCAATGGCGGCTGAGACTGTGCGCATCGCGGCGATCCAGGCGACGCCGGTGATTCTCGACGCCGAAGCCACGGTCGACAAGGCGATCGGCCTGCTAGAGCAGGCCAGCGCCGACGGGGTGCAGCTCGCGGTCCTGCCGGAGACCTTCGTCCCGCTCTATCCCTCCAACTCCTGGGGCGAAGGCGGCGGCCTCTTTCGAGGGCTTCGACGAGATCTGGGAGCGCCTCTGGGCGAACTCGGTCGACGTCCCGGGCCCGCTCACCGACCGGCTGGCCGAGGCCTGCGCGCGCCTCGGCATCCACTGCGCGATCGGCGTCAACGAACGCGAGAGCGAGCGGCCCGGCTCGCTCTATAACGCGCTGCTGCTGATCGGCCCCGACGGGCTGCTGATGAAGCACCGCAAGCTGATGCCGACCATGCACGAGCGGCTCTTCCACGGCATCGGGGCCGGCGACGACCTCGGCGTGGCGCGAGACGCCGATCGGCCGCATCGGCGGACTGATCTGCTGGGAGAACATGATGCCGCTCGCCCGCTACGCGGTCTACAGGCACGGCCCCCAGATCTGGGTGGCGCCGACGGCCGACGACGAGGACGGCTGGATCGCCAGCATGCGCCACATCGCGATCGAGTCCGGCGCCTACGTCGTCTCGGCGCCGCAGTACATCCCGGCGTCCGCCTTCCCCGACGACTTCCCGCGTCGAGCTGCCCCGAGACCGACGTGCTCGGCCGCGGCGGCGCCGCGATCATCGAGCCGGCCGACGGCGAGGTGATCGCCGGGCCGCTGTATGGCGAGGAGGGGATCGTCGCGGCCGACTGCGACCTGCGGGTGGGCCTGCGGGCAAAGCGCTTGTTCGACGCCGTCGGCCACTACGGGCGCGAGGACGTGCTCGCACCGCTGCTGGCCGCCGAGGACGGGTCCGCGCGGGAGGGCACCCGGGCGCCGGCGCCGGCTCCCGACGACGTTCGCTAGGCAGCCGTGCCGCTCATGCCCCGCTTGCGGGCGAGGAGCGCGGTGTCCGCGGCGTCGAGCAGCTCGAGCGGGTCGGAGCCGTCGTCGGGGTAAACGGAGAGGCCCACGGTCGCCGAGATCTCCCGGTCCCCCGTGCTGATCTGCGAGAGGGCGCTCTCCAGCCGCTCGGCGAGCCGCTCGGCCTGGCGGCGGCCCGTCTCCGGCGCGATCACGGAGAACTCGTCGCCTCCCTGCCGGAAGACCGTGTCCTCGGCGCGCACGTGAATGCCCAGGGTCGAGCCGACGATGGTCAGCACCAGGTCGCCCACCAGGTGCCCCTGGGACTCGTTGAGCTGCTTGAAATCGTCGAGGTCGAGGGCGAGGAGGGAGAACTCCCGGTAGCGACGGCGGTGCCGCGCGGTCTCCTGCCGCAGCCGGTCCAGCAGGGCGCGGTAGTTGCCGACGCCGGTGAGGGCGTCCTGGTCGGAGAGGCGCCGGTACTCCTCGCGGCTGGTCTCGAGACCGTGGGTGAGGCGGCCGACGACCAGCGCAGTCAGCACAAGCCCCGGCGCCACGGCCAGCGTCCAGAGCAGCACGTCGCGCGCCGATTCGCTGCCGTAGACGAGAGGGCCGAGCAGGGCAAGCACGATCAGCGCCAGGTAGGGCGCCATCTCCCGCGGCCGGGGGAAGACCAGGGCGACGTAGACCGCGACGAAGAAGAAGAGGTAGGAGAACACCGCGTCGGTGATCGCCACCGCCACCGCCACCTCGATGGTGGCGACGATCGGCACGACGCGCAGCCAGCGCCGGTCGAGTCGGTCGAGTCGGAGCAGGATGCAGAGCACTCCAGTGAGCACGCCGAGCGCCGTCAACGCGTACTTCCAGGTGGCGATGCCGCCCCCCTCGAGCACGAAGGTCGCGGGCACTGTGCTCACCGCGCCCACGATGAACAGCAGGCCCGCGAGCCGCCACGCCTGGCGCTTTGTCACGGCGCCGTCGCCGCTGCTGGTCACGGATCCATCCTCCGAAAACCGGTGGTCACCAATCAACAACGAACGATCTCCATCCGAAGCTTCGATTGAACCAGACTCACCCAGCGGGACGAGCTACGGCCGGCACTCGACAGCTCTTCACCGGCGTCCAGCGAGGCAACTACGATCACAGCCCGTGCGCTACCCGGTCGAGTCCTTCAGCCAGGAGGAGCGCCAGCTCCTCACTCCCCACTTCACCAACCTGGACCAGCCGGTGTTCGCGCTGGTCAACCTTCCGGAGACCGTGAAGGGGGCACTGTTCGCGCGCTACTCGCGCTACCCCGGATCGGTCCGCCGGCTTTACCTGGAGGAGTTCGCGGCGGACGTCCCCGAGGGGGGTCGCCCCTTCGACGGCAAGGAGGGGGAGCGGGCCGCCGGCCTCTACGAGCGGGTCTTCCTCGGTTACGGCGACGATTCGATCGCCCAGGTCGGCGGCGCCCACATTGCCTGCGAGTGGGTGTCCAACGTGCTCACCAAGATGCTCCAGCGCGGCCGGCTGGCCGCGTATCTGGAGCAGTCGACCCGCTACATCCCCTACGACTCCCCGCTTCCCGGCGGCGGCTACCGCTTCTACCGCGACGACGAGCTGGGCGCCGAGTACGAGCGCGCGATGACGGAGCTGTTCGAGACCTACTCGCGCCTGCTCGAGGTCGTGCAGGAGTGGGCCGCAGAGCGGTGGCCGCGCGGCGACGAGGAGCCCGAGCGCGCCTGGCAGGGCTCGATTCGGGCGAAGGCGCTCGACCTGCTGCGGGGCCTGCTGCCCGCCTCGACCCTCAGCCACGTCGGTATCTTCGCCTCGGGACAGGCCTACGAGCAGATGGTGCTGCGCCTGCTCGCCTCACCGCTGCCGGAGGCGCGGCATTTCGGCGGAATGATCCTCGACCAGCTGAAGCTGGTGATGCCGAGCTTCGTCGCGCGGGTCGAGCGCCCGGACCGAGGCGGGGAGTGGATCGCCTATCTGCAGCAGCGGCGGGAGGCGGCCGAGCGCTGCGCGAGCCGGCTCGGGCTCGACCGCCGCGTCACCTCGGACGCCCCATCGGTCGAGCTGGTCCGCGTCGACGGCGACGAGGACGACCTGCTGGCCGCCTCACTGTTCGAGTCCTCGCGCGCGAGCGAGGGCGAGATCCACGACCGGCTCGCGGCACTCCCGCCCGACGAGCGCGCCGAGGCGATCGGCGAGATGGCCGGCGAGAGGCTGAACCGACGACACCGGCCGGGGCGTGGCTGGGAGGCGGTCCGCTACAGGTTCGAGATCGTCTCCGACTACGGCGGCTTCCGCGATCTCCAGCGTCACCGCATGCTGACCTGCCAGTGGCAGCGACTCTCCCCGGACCTGGGCGGGGGGGTGCCCGAGGAGCTACGCGAGGCCGGCGTCGACGGCGACTACGAACGGGGCCTGGAGGCCTCGCGGCGGGAGTTCGAGCGCCTCGAGACCGCCGGGCTGACCGAGGCCGCCCCCTACGCCCTCTGCCTCGGCTACCGGATCCGCTACGTGCTCGATCTGAACGCCCGGGAGGCCATGCACCTGATTGAGCTTCGCTCGGGCCGCGAGGGACACCCCACCTATCGCGCCGTGGCCCAGGCGATGCACGAGCGGATCGCCGCGGTGCATCCGGCGATCGCGGCCGCAATGACCCACGTCGACTCGTCGCGCGAGCCCCGGCTGGAGCGAATCCTGAGCGAGATCCGCACCCACCGCAAGCGGGTCGAGGCAAAGCGAGGCCCGGCGAGCTTTACCCTCCCTTGACTCGGAGTCAGGTACCCTCGGCTTCGGTGAACGGGAGGGGAGTCCCGCCGATATTGATTGCTTCGCTCGTCCTGGCCGCGACGGTCGCGGTCCCGGCGTTGTCCGTCGCCCAAGAGACAGCGCCCTCCGAGGACCCGCCCGCAAGCGAGCCGACCCAGACGACGCCCACCCCCCCGCCCGCGCCAGCCCCCCAGCCGCAGCCCCAGGGTGGCGGCTCGAGCTCGGGCGGTGGAGGCAACGCGTCCGGCGGCTCGGGCTCCGGCGGCGCCGAGCCCTCATCGAACCCCGCGAGCGGCGACGCCACCAAGCTCTCGGCGGCAGCCGAGCGCAAGCGCAAGCCCACGGCGGGCAAGTCCTCCTCGGCGACGGTCTCGATGAAGGACTTCTTCTTCTCGCCCTCCTCGGTCTCGATCTCGGTCGGCGACACCGTCACCTGGGTCAACAACGGCCAGCAGCCGCACTCGGCCACCGCCAACAACGGCAGCTTCGACACCGGCGTCTTCAACGGCGGCGGAAGCCGCTCAGTCACCTTCAACAATGCCGGCAGCTTCGCCTATATCTGCACGGTGCACCCGAACATGAAGGGCACCGTCAACGTCTCCTCGTCCGGGGGCGGAGGCGGCGCCGGCTCGTCCGGGGGCGGGTCCGAGGCTGCCGCCGTCAGCTCGGCCGACGCCGCCGCGTCGGGATCGACCCTCGCCTCCACCGGCTCGGACCTGCCGGCGGTGTTGGCGGTCGGGCTGCTGCTGCTCGCCTGCGGCGTGGTCCTACGTCGCCACGCTCCCAGCGCCTGACTTCCGGGAGACTACGGGCCGCAAAGGCGGACCGAGGAGGAGCCCGAATGGAACCGACGGACACTGGTGAGCGCGGCGAGCTGGACGTCCTTCTTCACACGGAGCAGACGTTCGCGCCCCCGAAGGAGTTCGCCGCACAGGCCAACGCCGACGATCCCTCGATCTACGAGGAGGCCGCCGCGGACCCGGCGGGCTGGTGGGCCTCCTGGGCGGAGAAGCTCGACTGGATCGAGCCCTGGTCCGAGGTCCTCGACTGGTCGGAGCCGCCCTTCGCCAAGTGGTTCATCGGCGGCCGGCTGAACGCCTCGGCCAACTGCCTGGACCGCCACGTCGCCGCCGGCAACGGCGACCGCGTGGCGATCCACTGGGAGGCCGAGAACGCCGACGAGCTCGGCGACAAGGGTCGCCGCGCGGTCACCTACGCCGACCTGCTGGACATGACTCAGCGCTTCGCCAACGTGCTGCGCTCGCTCGGGGTCGGCAAGGGCGACGTGGTCGGCATCTACCTGCCGATGCTGCCCGAGACGGCCGCGGCGATGCTCGCATGCGCGCGGATCGGCGCCATCCACAACGTGGTCTTCGGCGGCTTCTCGGCCGAGTCCGTCCGCGAGCGGATGGAGTTCTCGGACGCCAAGCTGCTGGTGACCGCCGACGCCACGCTGCGCCGAGGCGAGCCGATTCCGATGAAGCCCAACGTGGACGGGATCCTCTCGGCGCTGCCCCAGGTCGAGCACTGCGTCGTCGTCGACCGCTGCCACACCGACCCTCCGATGACCGCGGGCCGCGACCTCTTCTGGCACGAGGCGGTGGCCGAGGCCGATCCGGAGTGCGAGCCGGAGCCGATGGACTCCGAGGACCCCCTCTACATCCTCTACACCTCGGGCTCGACCGGGAAGCCGAAGGGGATCGTGCACACCACCGGCGGGTATCTGACCGGCGTCACCGCGACCCACAAGCTCGTCTTCGACCTCAAGGACGACGACGTCTACTGGTGCGGCGCTGACATCGGCTGGGTCACGGGCCACAGCTACATCGTCTACGGGCCGCTCGCCAACGGCGCCACCAGCGTCATCTACGAGGGGGCGCCCAACTACCCCGCGGAGGACCGCTGGTGGGAGATCATCGAGCGCTACGGCGTCAGCATCTTCTACACGGCGCCGACCGCGATCCGCGCCTGCATGAAGTGGGGCGCCGAGCACCCCGCCAAGCACGACCTGACCTCGCTGCGGCTGCTCGGCACCGTCGGCGAGCCGATCAACCCGCGGGCCTGGCTCTGGTACCACGAGCAGATCGGCGGTGGGCGCTGCCCGATCGTCGACACCTGGTGGCAGACGGAGACCGGGATGATCATGATCACGCCGCTGCCCGGCCTGACCAAGCTCAAGCCGGGCTCAGCGACAGTGCCCTTCCCCGGGGTCGAGGCCAAGATCTTCGACGACAAGGGCAACGAGATCGATGAGGGCGCCGGAACGCTCGTCCTGACGCGGCCGTGGCCGGCGATGGCCCGCACGCTCTACCGCGAGCCCGAGCGCTTCGTCGAGCAGTACTGGGAACGCTACGGCAGGGAGGTCTATCTGGTCGGAGACGCCGCCAGGCGCGACGAGGATGGCTACTTCTGGATCGTCGGGAGGATCGACGACGTGATCAACGTCTCCGGCCACCGCCTCTCCACGATGGAGGTCGAGTCGACTCTGGTCTCGAACCCGAAGGTCGCCGAGGCGGCCGTGATCGGGGTCCCCGACGAGCTCACCGGGCAGGCGATCGTCGCCTTCTGCATCCCGGAGGGGGATGCGGACCCCGAGCTCGCCGGCGAGCTGCGCGACTACGTCGCCGAGAAGATCGGCAAGCTGGCGCGGCCCAAGCGGATCGTCGTCTGCGACGACCTGCCGAAGACGCGCTCCGGCAAGATCATGCGCCGCCTGCTGCGCGACATCGCCGCCGGCGAGCATCTCGGCGACGTGACCACGCTGCGTGACCCGGACGTGGTCACCGACGTCCAGCGCCGCTTCGGCGAGTCCGGCTGACGATGCTCCAGCACGTCTCGCTCGAGGTGCCTCCCACCGAGGCCGACCGAACGCTGGAGTTCTGGCGGCTGGTGGGCTTCGAGCAAGTCGAGGCCCCGGAGATCCTCGGCGACTCAATCCTCTGGGTCGAGCGTGAGGGAACCCAGATCCACCTGATCCTCACCGAGGGGCACACGGCCCCGGTGCTCGGACATGCGGCCGTCGTCGCTCCCGACCACCCCGAGACGGTCGAGCGCCTGCGGGCGGCCGGCTTCGAGGTCGAGGAGACGAGGGAGCTGTGGGGCGCCGCGCGCGCCTTCGCGATCGCGCCGGGGGGCCACCGGGTGGAGCTGATGGCCTTCCCGCCTCCGTCGGGCGGGCGGGTCGCCGCCTAGCTAACGGCGCCGCTTGCGCTTCTTGCGCCGCTCGCCCTGGGTGCCGGCCAGTGTGGCCCCCGGGTGCTCGGATGGCTGCTCGGGCTCCCCCGTCGAGGCCGGGGGGGAGACCTCGCGGCCGCTCCCCTCCACCGTGCCGTTGCCTGGCGGCGCCGCCGGGCCGTCGCCAGCCGGCGGTGCCGGACCGTCGTCGGGCGGCGGTGCCGGGCCGTCGCCGGTCGGCGGGGACGCCGCCGGCGAGGATCCAGGGCGCGGCCAGGGGATGGCGACCCCCGCAGCCCACGCAGGTGGCCGCTCGCGGCGAGCCCAGCCGGTGAGCAAGAAGCCGACGTGCAGGAACCAGGCCAGGATCAGGAGCTGGGCGAACGGGCCGAGAACGATCAGGGCAACTCCGAGCGCCATGCCCAGGGTCGCCCAGAAGCGGGTGAGTAGGCCGGTGCGCATGCACCACAGCGGGATGTAGATCATCGCGATGACGAAGCCGAGCAGGCCGGGGAAGATCAGCGCGGTGCCGAGCTGAAGCGTCCCCGAGTCACTGATCAGCCTGTCGGCCTGCTGTTCTCGCGGATCGGCGTTCTCGTTGTCGGAGCCGCCCGAGGCGCCCGACGTCGTCGTCGTGCCTGTGGTGAGCGTGTCCCCGGCCTTTCCCTTGCCGCCCTTGCCGTTTGCCCCCGCGCCCCCGGCGCCCGTCGTCTCGGTTGTCTGTGTGGTGGTCGTCTTGTCCCCGCCGCCGGAATCGGCCGCCGCCTGCGCAGCCTCCCTGCGGTCCTGCGCGCTCGGCGCCTCCTGCACGAACTTGTCCCCGGCCTGGACGAAGCCGACGGTGCTGACGGAGACCTGAAGGGCCAGCGCGATGGGCCCGATGAAGGCGAAGGCGACGAAGGCGCGGCGCACCCGCTGCGTGCGACCCTCGGCGGCCTTGAACAGGAAGAAGAGCGGGATGGCGAAGGCCGCGAACCCCAGCGAACCGACGATTTCGCCGATGATCAGGGTGGTCGCGTGATCGTGGTAGAAGAGCAGCCGGGCGGCGTCGGTGTCGGTGGGCACCCGGCCGGCACTCTGCTTGATCACGACCGAGGCGACGATCAGGGCCACCGCGGCGAAGGTGATCTGCCCCGCCGTTCGCCCCCAGCGCTGCTCGCGCTCGAGCACCTGCTCTTTGCCGGCCGCGGTCACGAGGGCGCGTATCTTAGGCTCGTGGCGTAGCTAGCCGCGGTCGTGGAAGTAGAAGTCCGGCAGGGCGCCTTCGATCACCTCGGCGGTCATCCGCTGGGCGACTTCGAGGTCGCCGGTGCGGACGGCGATGTCGTCGAGGGTGACAATCCCGGCCAGCGCCTCGCCCTCCATGACTGGCAGGCGACGAATCCGATGCTGGACCATCAGGGCGGCCGCCTCCTCCAGGTCCATGTCCGGCTCTCCCGAGATCAGCGGGCGGGACGCGTGGCGCCCCGCCGGCTCGGAGAGCGCCAGATCGTCGGCGGCGACCCGGACGGCCACGTCGCGGTCGGTGATCATCGCCGCCGCACCGCCCTCGGGGTCGCAGATCACGACCGAGCCCACTCCCCTGTCGCGCATCATCCGGGCCACGGCGCGAATCTCCTCCTCCTCCCCGGCGGTCACGACTCCGGTCGTCATGATCTCGCGGAGCTTCATGTGGGTACCGTAACGCCCATGGCGCTCGGCGTCCGCAGGCGGGAGCCCCCCGCCGTCAGCCTGGAGCAGGGGGCGGCCCCGAACGCCCCCCGCTGCCCCGCGTGCGGGGAGCCGCTGTTCGTCTGGCTCGAGACCGAGGGCTGGGGGCCCAGGGAAGACCAGATCGTCGATCGCTGCGAGAACTGCGGGCTCGCGGTGACCCGGGACGCCGTCCCGTCGCCGCAGGAGGCGATCGCGGAGCTGCTCGGACCGGCCCGCCCGGACGCGGCTCGCGTCGTCTTCCGCGCGCCAAACGCCTCCAGCCTCCAAGCCTGGCTGGGAGCCGAGAACTGGGCGGCGCTGCAGCCCGGCGACAACACCGTCAAGCCGACACCCCGAAGCATCCATCTGCTCCTTCGCAAAGCGGGCTTCGAGCCCGAGCGCGTCCACCAGCTGACCGCGGCGGGGATGGCGTCGATGTGGCAGACGCTGCTCAACCTGCTCACCTTCCATCGCGACTTCGTCACGGAGGCGCTCTCAGGGCGCCTGCGACCGGCGACCGGGCGCGGCCGGGGCGCCTTCGCGGTGGATGCGCTGGTGACCGTGCTTGCGGCCATCCCCACGGCAATGCTCGCGGCGCTGTTCGAGGGCGGCGCGCTCGTGGCGCGCCGGGGGGGCGTGCTCGAGGTCACCGCGCTTCCGCCGGAACGCTAGGGGCCGCCGGCCAGATCCAGGGCCAGCGCGGCGATGGCCGGTGCCGCGCCCAGATGCGGCGGGGCGGCGCCCGAGTCGAGCTCGCGCAACTCGCTGCGGGCGAGGTGGGATGCGAGCGACTCCGCCGCCATGCGCAGCAGCGGGGGGGTCGAGCCGGCGGCGACGACCAGCGAGGGCCACTCGGCGCCTGCGAGCCGGGCGAGAGGCATGTTCCACCCCGCCGCGGCGCCCAGCTCGGCGAAAAGGCTGCCCGGGCGCTCGCCGGCGGGCTCGAGCAGCGACGCCGGCAGGCGCTCGGCGCCCGGCCCGAGCGCCGTCAGCGAGCCTTTCCTGTACAGGTCCACGGCGGCGGGAACGCCGCCTTCGGCCACGGCGCGCTCGATCGCGCTGCCGTCGCCGGAGAGCGCCGCAGTCGCGGCGGGGACCAGGCCGAGCAGCGGCGGCTCGATCAGGAGCGCGCCCGCGCAGAGCTCGGGGCGGCGGAGCATCAGGTCGAGTGCCGCGACCGCGCCGAGGCCCGCTCCGCAGAGGACCGCCGGCACCGCCCCGGTCTCCTCGATCAGGGCGGCGGCGTCCTCGCTCTGCTCCTCGACCGTGGTGCGGCGGTACTCGTCGGGAGCGCTGGAGGCGCCCCAGCCCCGGCGGTCGTAGGCGATCGCTCGCGCCCGGCCGCCGATCGCCTCCTCCACGGCGCGCCAGGAGGCTGCGCCCGTGCCCGTCTCGTGCACCAGCAGGACCGCCGGTCCCTCGCCGCTCTCGCGCCAGGCGAGCTCGACCCCACGCGCCTCGAGCGTCCCGGTCAGGGCCCTCAAGTCACCTAGGTTAGGCTCAGGATCCGCCTGATCAGCGGCAGGGCGAGCATCCGCGGGGAGTGCTGGCCGGCGATCGCGCCGGCCCGGTTGAGCAGGCCGGGGACGACCACGCGGCGGCCTCGCTCGGCCCCGTCGACGGCCTCGCGGGCGACATCGGCCGCCGACATCCAGATCAGGCTCGGAGTGTTGCGCTCGACGTCGCCGAAGCCGGCGACCTCGACGAACTCGGTCTTCACCGGCCCCGGGCAGAGCGCCGTGACGGTGACCCCGCTGCCGGATACCTCGGCGGAGACGGCCTCGCTCAGCGAGAGAACGAAAGCCTTGCTGGCCGCGTAGGTGGCGTTGCCGGGGAGCGGCTGGAAGGCCGCCGTGGATCCCACGTTGATGACGGCGCCGCGGCCGCGCTTGACCATGCCGGCGAGGAAGCGCCCGCAGAGGTCGACCACCGCCTCGACGTTGACGCGCACCAGCTCCACCTGGCGCGCGGTGTCGCTCGTCGCCATCTCCCCGTTGTGGCCGAAGCCGGCGTTGTTGACCAGGATCTCCACCATCCGCCCTGAGCGCCTCAGCTGAGCGGCCATCCGCTCGCGCGACGCGGCGTCGGCCAGGTCGGCCGCGATCACGTCGGCGGCGCCGTCAGACTCCTGGTCAATCTCGGTGGCGAGGCTGCGCAGGCGCTCCTCGCGGCGCGCGACGAGGGTGACGTGATGGCCGCGGCGGGCCAGCTCGCGGGCGATCTCGGCGCCGATCCCCGACGAGGCCCCGGTGACGAGAGCCGTCCCCGACGGGGACGGGGGCGGAAGGGCCACGGCGTCAGGAAAGGCCCTCGCGCGCCTCGCGCACGAGGGTCACCGCTTCCGGGAAGACGATCCGAATCGCGTCGCGCACCTGGACCGCCTGCTCGTCGCTGGAGCCGGCCAGGTCGAGCCGGTTGATCGCCGCCACGGTCATCTCGACTGCGAGCTTGATCGCGTTGTCGGCCCAGGCGACGCGCTGGGCGCCCTGCATCTGCTCGGAGAGCTCCTCCATGCGCCGCCGCATCTCCTCAGGATCGCCGAACAGGCCGCCGAGACCACCACCTTCCATGTCGCCGATCATAGAGGGGCTCGCCGGGTTGCCGCCTTTGCCAAGTTCTGACCTTTGGCGCGCCCCGCGGCACGGGTTGCCGTTGATCGTCGCGGCGTGCACTCAGAGCACGAGCGCGGCGCCGCAAGCGTCGAGTACCTGGCCCTGGCGGCGCTGATCGCGGCCATGGCCGCGGCTGCCGTGGCGATCCTGGCGGCGGGCCCGCCTCCGCCCGCGGCGCGCGAGCTGGGAGCGGCGATCGGGCGGCGGCTCGCCTGCGCGCCGCGGTACCCCGTGCCCTGCAACCGCAACCCGCTGGCGCTCGCCTACGGCTTCCCGCTCGGCAAGCTGGTCCGCTATCTGGCGCCGGCGCCGGTCGCCGTCCTGGGCCCCGGCGCCACGCCGCTGCTGCCGGTCGACTTTCGCCGCTGCCGCCGAGCGAGCTGCGCCGTGCCCGGCGGCGATCCCGGGCTGAGCACCGTCCTGCGGCGGGCGACCGCCTTCACCTCCCTCGAGGACCGGCGCCGCACCGGCGGCCCGGTGCGCGTCACCTACTGGCTCTACCGCCCGACGCTCGGCTGGGAGCGGCTGGTCCGCGAGGGCGGCGCGGCGGAGCTTGCGGCGGCAGTCGAGCGCTGCGGCTGAACCTCGCAGGACGACCCGGCGCTGGTGCCGCTGGAGACGCTGGCGGGCCGCAACCACTACCGCTTCCCGTCGGGCGAGGAACCGCCGTGGCGCTGGCGCGTGGCCGGCCCCTAGGCCGGCCGGCGGCGGGCGGCATCCCTAGCCGGAGTGGGCGTCGGCCTCGGCGCCGGCGCGGCGGATCAGGCTGCGCCAGTCGGTGGTTCTGAAGACGAAGGCGAGGGCGAGAAAGCCGAGCAAAGCCGCCCAGGCGGCGATCGCGACCTGCTGGCCGACCGAGTAGGAGAGGACAACGGCGGCCGGCGACCCGCCCAGGGTGGCGACCAGCAGCGCCTGCTGGGCGCCGGCGCCGCCGGGGGTGAGGGGGAGCAGCGTCGACACCGACTGCACGCTCATCACCAGCAGGACGTTCGAGAAGGAGCCGCCGACGTGGAAGGCGTCGAGGAAGAACCAGAAGGCGGCGAACCGGGCGAGCCAGGCCGCGCCCTGCCAGGAGGCGACCTGGCGCAGGTAGCGCACGGGGTCGGTGAGGATGACAACCCCCTGCTTGACGCGATCCCAAAAACGCTCGGCCCGGCGGGCTCCAACGGCGAAGGCGACGATCAAAGCGATGCCGAGGACGGTGAGGAAGAGGATCAGCAGGTCGGGGTGCTCGGCCCAGAAGGAGAGCTCGAAGGCGGGCAGGTCGGGAAGCTCGGGCGGCCCCGGGAGCAGCCCCTGGGTGATCGCGTAGAGCAGGACGAGCACCCCGGCGCTGGTGTCGAACACGGACTGGACCAGGAAGGAGGACGTGATCGCCGGATAGGACGAGCCGGGGATCGATCGTTTGGCGAGAAAGATCTTGACCGCGTCGCCGACACGCGCCGGGATGAAGCTGTTGAGCCCGGCTCCCGCCAGGTAGGAGGCGGTGATCTTCGCGTATGAGACCTCGGTGTCGGGATAGGCGGCGCGAAGCACGTTCTGCCAGGCCCGCGTGCGGGCGAGCAGCATCCCCAGGTAGCAGGCGAGGGCGACTGCCAGTGCGGTCCAGCTGATCGAGGCCAGGTTGGAGAAGAAGAAGTCGGCGGCGCCGCGAAAGGCATCGAGGCTGTTTGCCGGGTCCAGCGCCGGCGGGAGGGGGTTCACGAGCGCACCCGATCGCCCCCCTGGACCCCGCGAAGCTCCCGGTTGAAGAGGGCCCCGACGAGAAAGGCGATGTTGCCGAGCCAGAGCCAGACCAGCAGGGAGATCAGCGCCCCCAGGGTGCCGTAGGTCGCGTCGTATGAGCCAAAGTGGGAGACGTAGGCCGTGAACACCAGCGAGGCGGCGAACCAGAGCACAGTTCCCAGCGCCGCTCCCGGCAGAAGCTCGCCGGGCGCCCGCGGGCCCCTGCGCGGCGCCAGGGCGTAGAGCAGCGCGAAGGCGCTGAGCAGGGCCAGGGCGCCGACCGGCCAGCGCAGGTAGCCGACGAAGGCGGTGACGTTGCCGCCGATGCCGGCGGCGTCGGCGATCGCGCCGAAAAGGGGGCCGGCGGCGACGACGGCAAGGAAGGCAACCAGGAAGAGCAGCATCACCGCCACTGTCAGCCCCAGCCGAACGGCCATCCCAGAGAAGAATGACCGCCCGCTCTCCACCTCGTTGATCGCCTCAAGGGAGCGGATCGCGGCGCCCATCGCCCCCGAGCCCGAATAGAGCGAGATGACGAGCCCGAGACCGAGCAGGGCGCCAGCGTCGCCGCGACTGCGGAGCGCGTCGCGCAGGGCGCTGTTGACCGTCTCGACGGCGGTCCCGGGGGCGGCGTCGCGCAGGGTGTCAACGATGCTCCGGTAGGTCTCGGGGTACTGGCCGAAGAGCGCCAGCAGCGCCACCCCGACCAGCAGCGCCGGGAACAGCGAGAGCAGACCGTAGTAGGTGAGCGCCGCGGCGTGATCGGTGATGGCGATCTCGGAGAAGCGCCTGCGCATCGAGTCGATCACGGCCAGCCACTGGCGGCGGTCGAGGTCCCGCAGCCGGATGCGCGAGGGCGCGCGCGAGCCGGCGCCCATCTCAGCCCTGATCGAGGAAGCCGACCATCCGCTCGGCGATGAACTCGCCCGCGTCCTCCTGCAGGAAGTGCGCGGCTCCCTCGACGCGAACCGGCTCACCCGCGGTCGGTATCAGCTCGCTGAAGCGCTCGCCCGCCTTGGGCCAGGGGAAGACGGGGTCCCCGTCCGAGAAGGCCAGCATCGCCGGCTTCTGCCAGCGCGAGAGCTCGTCGCCGACCTCCCTCATCTGCTTCGCCATGGGCTCATCGGCGGCGGTCGGCACCAGCAGCGGGAACTCGGCGGCCCCCGCCTTGGATTCGGCTGTCGGGAAGGGGGCGTCGTAGGCGGCGACCACCTCGGCCGGCAACTCGGTCGACGTCCCCCCCTGATGAATGAAGCCGACCGGCAGGTCGGGGTTCTTCTCGGCGAACTCGCGCCACGCCATGAAGCCCTTGGAGACGCGGCCGGTGAAGAGGCCGGTGTTGAGGATGACCAATGCGGAAACGCGATCGGCGTTCTCCACCGCCCAGCGCAGGCCGATCGGACCGCCCCAGTTCTGGACCACCGCGACAACGTCGTGCAGGTCGAGACTTCGAGCAGCGCCGAGACCAACTCAACGTGGCGGTCGTAGCTGTACCAGCCGCGCGCGGTCGGCTTGTCGGAGCGCCCGAAGCCGGCCAGGTCGGGACAGATGACCCGATGCCCCGCGGCGGTCAGCGCGAGCACCATCTTGCGGTAGAGATAGGCCCACGAGGGCTCGCCGTGGAAGCAGACGATCGGGGGTCCGTCACCCTCTCCCGGCTCGTCGACGTAGTGCAGGCGAAGGCCGTCGGCGTCGGCGTAGTTGGGCTCGAAGTCATAGCCCGGAAGCCCTTCGAAGCGCTCGTCGGGGGTCCGATACACGTCCATGACGCCAGCCTAGTCACCCCGCCAGCGCCGCAGCGTGCCGCGTCGGCGCCGGGGCGCAAACGCCGACGCGGAGATGCCACACTGTCGCGCTCATGGCGACCACCCCCAGCCCGGCCGTCGCTGCAATCGAGGCCGCGCCCGACCCCTCCGACGAGGCGATGTGCGCCCGCGCCCGCGAGCGCTACGCGGTCGATCGCCGCAAGGGCGGCAAGGTCTCTCGCAAGCGACGCCGCCACGCGGCGCTGCCCAACCTGATCATCGTCGGCGGGCTCAAGTGCGGCACGACCAGCATCCACCACTACCTGGGGCTCCATCCTGAGATCCAGATGTCGAAGCCCAAGGAGCTCAACTTCTTCGTCGAGGAGCTGAACTGGGACCTGGGCATGGACTGGTACCGGGGCCGCTTCGACGGCCGCTTCGAAGTCCGCGGCGAGTCCTCCCCGCACTACACCAACCTGCCCCGCTTCAAGGGGGTCGCCGAGCGGATCCGGGAGCACGTCCCGAACGCGAAGCTGATCTACATGGTCCGCGACCCGATCTCCCGCATCCTCTCCCACTGGCGCCATGCCACCGGCGCCGGCTACGAGACGCGGCCGATGGACGCGGTCCTCACCCGCGACGATCAGGGCTACGTGACGCGCTCGCTGTACTGGATGCAGCTCCAGCCCTACATCGAGCACTTCGACCGCGACCGGATCGAGGTCATCGCCCAGGAGGAGTTGCACGCCGACCGGGAGGGCACCATGCGACGCGCCTTCAGCTTCGCCGGCGTCGACGACGGCTTCACCTCCGAGCAGTTCGGCCGCGAGTGGGAGAAGTCCACGGCGAAGGAGGGCGACCGCTACCAGTTCATGGAGAAGCTGATCAAGCTGCCCGGCTTCCGCTCCTTCGACCGGAACTTCGACCGCCTGCCGGAGAGGATGCGATGGATGGTGGAGAAGGTCGTCCACGACCCGGACAAGCCCTCGGCGCCCAAGCCCGAGCTGCCCGACCCGATCCGCGACCATCTGCTCGGCCTCTTCAGCGAGGACGTTGCCGCGCTGCAGAAGTTCGCCGGCCGCGAGTTCCTCGGCTGGAAGCAGTACAGCTAGCCGTCCCGGCGTAACCTCCCGCCATGCGAATTGCCGTGGCGGCTGATGAGCGGGTCGGGGTTGCCGATGCCGTGCTCCAGGAGCTGAAGCAGCGCGGGCACGAGCCAGTGCCGCACGGCGCGCTGTCCGACGACGAGCGCGACGATTGGGCCTGGGCGAGCGAGGCCGCGGCGCGGGACGTGGCCGAGGGCCGGGCCGAGCAGGCGGTCGTCTGCTGTTGGACTGGGACCGGCGCCTCGATCGCCGCCAACAAGGTGCCTGGGATTCGAGCGGCGCTCTGCCTCGATGCCCAGACCGCAGACGGCGCCCGGCGCTGGAACGACGCCAATGCCCTGGCGATCAGCCTGCGCGCCACCTCCGAGGCCGAGCTGGGCGAGATCCTCGACGCCTGGTTCGCCGGTGAGCCCAGCCGGGAGGAAGACGACCGTTCCAATGTCGCCCACCTGGGCGAGATCGAGTCGGGGTCGGCGGCCGCACAGCGTCCAGGGGCGGCATGAGCGGTCCCGCCGCTCCCCCCGGCGAGACCCACCCGGTTCGCCGCCTGCTTCCGGACCTGGCCGAGACCACGATCGCCGCCCAGATCGCCTCACTCGAGCTGACCGGTCTGGCGCTGGACGCCCGTCCCTACGTCGTGCTCAACTTCGCCACCACGCTCGATGGGCGGGCGGCGATCGACGGAAAGTCGGAAAGATCGGCAGCTCGACCGATACCGAGGTGTTGCAGCGTCTCCGCACCCGCGTGGACGCCGTGATGATCGGCGCCGGCACACTGCGCACCGAGCGCTACGGCCGCATGGTTCCCGACCCTCATTACCGGGCCTGGCGCGAGCGCGTCGGCCTCGCGCACGACCCCTTGGCGGTCATCGTCTCCAACCGCTTCCAGCTTCCCTGGGACGCCCCCCTGTTCACCGACGGCGGCGGCCGCGTGGTCGTCTTCACCGCGTCCGAGGAAGAGCCGCCGGAGACGGCGACTCAGGTGAGCGTGGTTCGCCATGAGGGCGGCGTCGACGCTCGACCGGGCGCTGGAGTGGCTGCGCGAGGAGCGGGGCATCCGGGCCCTGCTCTGCGAGGGCGGCCCCACCCTGCACGGGCAGCTCCGCGGAGAGGCCTGGCCGACGAGCTTTTCCTGACCATCGCACCCAAGCTCGCAGGCGGCGAGGCCCCCCGCATCCTCGAGGGCTCGCTGCCGGAGGTGAGCGAGCTGCGACTCGCCTGGCTGCTCGAGCACGAGGGTGAGCTGTTCGCGCGCTACCGCCCGCGCTCGTGAGTGACCACGGCCACCAGAGACGCGCGCCGCTGGGCGCCGGGGCGCGGTCGCCGATGGCGTAGGCTGCGGGCCGGGCATGGACTTCAAGCCGACGCCCCAGGTTGACGAGCTGCGGGAGCGCGTGCGCGCCTTCATGGATGAGCACGTCTACCCCGTGGAGGCTGAGTCGATCGCCTCGATCGACCGGGAGGTCGGCCCCGGGGTCGCCTACCCACGAAACATCATCGAGATGCGCGAGCGGGCTTGGGCGGAGGGCCTGTGGAACCTGTTCATGCCCGACGAGCGCTACGGCGCCGGCCTCGGCAACTGGGAGTACGGGATGCTCTGCGAGGAGATGGGCCGCAGCCCGGTGGTGGCGCCGATGGCCTTCAACTGCGCGGCGCCCGACACGGGCAACATGGAGATCCTCGCCGAGCACGGCACGGACCGGCAGCGGGAGGCATTCCTCGAGCCCTTGCTGAATGAGCACATGCGCAGCTGCTTCTCCATGACCGAGCCCGAAGTCGCCGGCTCCGACCCGACCACGCTCCAGACCACGGGAGAGCTGGACGGCGACGAGTGGGTGATCAACGGCCACAAGTGGTTCACCTCGGGCGCGGTCGGCGCAAAGTTCGCGATCGTCATGTGCGTGACCGAGCCCGAGGCCCCGCAGTACGCGCGGGCGAGCATGATCATCGTTCCCGTCGACAACGCGGGCTTCGAGCTGGTCCGCTCGGTGCCCGTGATGGGCCACGCCGCCGGCCCCGGCCACTGCGAGGTGCGCTACACCGACTGTCGCGTCCCCGCCTCCAACCTGCTTGGTGAGCGCGGCGCTGGCTTCGTCATCGCCCAGGACCGCTTGGGCCCAGGTCGCATCCACCACTGCATGCGGGCGATCGGCACCGCCGAGCGCGCGATCGAGATGATGTGCGAGCGGGCCAACTCGCGCGAGGCCTTCGGCGAGCCGCTCGCCGAGAAGCAGTTCGTCCAGGACTTCATCGCCCGCTCGCGCATGGAGGTCGACCAGGCCCGGTTGCTGACCCTCTACGCCGCCTGGCAGATGGACACTGAGGGCAAGCGCCGGGCCCGCCAGGCGATTTCGATGATCAAGGTGGTCGCCGCCAACATGGTGATGGACGTCCTCGACCGCGCGATCCAGGTCCACGGCGCGCTTGGCATGTCCGACGACACCCCGTTGGCGGGCATGTGGCGCTTCAGCCGCATGCTCAAGGTCGCCGACGGCCCCGACGAGGTCCACAAGATGGTGATCGCCCGCGGCGAAGCTCAACCGCGCGGCCAAGCGAGCCGAGGCCGGCGAGCGAGCCCCGGGCGAGGCGCAGCCCGCCAGGGCCGAGGCCCCGGCCTAGGCTCGGCGGCGCTAGCTGAGGCGGTCGACTGCCTCCGAAGCGGCCTCGGCCAGCCGCTCGATGGTGCTCAGCGACTCGCCGCGGGTTTCGTCGGCCTGATCGGCGTTCCCGTATTGCCCCGCCGTGAAGCGGGCGAAGACTCCCGCGAGAATGATCGCCAGCTTCCAGAAAGCGAGGGCGCGGTAGAAGTCGATCTCGGTCATGCTCGGCGCCCGGAGCGCTCTCGGTAGCGGTCGAGCACCGCCTCGCGCCCGATGAAGCCGGGGGCGATCGTCGCCGGGGCGAAGAGGGGCATCAGCTCATCGCCCGGCTCGGACCAGTAGACGAGAAGCATGCCGACGTCTGCGAGCGGATCGCCGAGGGTGCAGAGCTCCCAGTCCACCACCGCCGCCACCTCGCCGGAGTCCGAGAGATCATGTTGTCGAGGCGGTAGTCGCCGTGGACGATGGTCGCCGGTCCCTGCTCGGGCACTCGGGCGACGAGCCGGTCGTGAACCTCGTCCACCAGTGGCAGCTCGCGGGTCTTCGACTTCTCCCACTGGCCCTGCCAGCGGTGGAGCTGGCGCTGAACGTATTCCTCCTTCTTGCCCAGCTCGCCGAGGCCGACCCCCTCAGGCTCGACCCCATGAATCGCGACCAGGGTGTCCACGACTCGCTCACCGATGGCCTTGCCGATCGGACTCGCCACGCAGGCTCGCGTCCTCGGGCGAGCGCAGTACCGGCCCCCGGACCCATTCCATGACGTAGAACGGGGCGGCGTTGACATCATCGTCCTCGCACAGCCCGACGACCGGGGGCACCGGAACCGGGGTCTGCTGGAGCGCCGAGATCACCCGGTGCTCGCGGCCCATGTCGTGTGCCGAGCCGAGCCGCTTGCCCAGCGGGGGGCGGCGCAGGGCCCATCGCCCCCCGCCCGAGTCCGTGACCTCGAATGTGAGATTGGAGCGCCCGCCCGAGATCCGGCGACCCAGCGGAGGGACCGCCGCCGGCACGTTCGCCTCGAACCATGCCTCGACCCCTGCCTGGTCGATCCCCTCGGGCGCCCGTTCGCCCTCGGCGCTTTGGGTGACCTCAGCGCCGCTAGCCTCCTCGCTGATGTCCGGCAGAGTATTCGAGGCGGTCCTCTTTGACTTCGGCGGGGTGCTGACGACGTCCGTTTGGGACAGCTTCGCGCTCTTCTGCGAGGAGAGGGGCTCGACCCGGACGCCGTCAAGAACCTGTTTCGCACCGACCCTGAGGCCCTCGCCGACCTGCGCGGGCTCGAGACGGGCTCGCTCGCCGAACCGGAATTCGAGGCGATCCTCGGGCGCAGGCTCGGCCTCCGGAACCCCGACGGGCTGATCGACAGCATGTTCGCCGAGATGCGCCGCGCAGCCCGAGATGATCGACGCGGTGCGCGAGCTGCGCGCCTCGGGGCTGCGGACCGGCCTCGTCTCCAACTCCTGGAGCGTCGACCACTACGACCGCGATCTGCTCGCCGAGCTGTTCGACGACACGGTGATCTCGGCCGAGGTCGGCATGCACAAGCCGCAGCCCGAGATCTACCGCCTCGCCGCCACGCGAA
>CAVVBU010000020.1:0-163885 GCA_963746615.1 uncultured Solirubrobacterales bacterium
CACGCAATGGCGGGTCCATTGAGGGCGATCCCGTCTACCGAGGCCCCATGCATGGCAGGGACGCCGTGCGCGCCTATCTGGAAGATTGGCTCGACATGTTCGACGACTTCCGCGTTGAGCCGGTCGAGCTGGTTGACGCCGGCGAAGAGCGGGCTGTTGCGATCCTGCGATACAGCGGGCGCGCCAGGCAAAGCGATGTGGAGGTCGGCTCCCTCTTTGCCGCCGTCTTCGTGGTCAGGCACGGCCAGATCGTCGACGGCGGCGAGTACGAAACGCGGGCACAGGCCCTCGAAGCCGCCGGGCTGCGGGAGTAGGCGATGTGGCAGGAGAACGTCGAGGTCGCGCAGCGGGTGTACGAGATACTCGCCAAGCAGGGAGTCAACGAGCAGGCGTTCCTCGCGCTGATCCAAGACCGGTCTCGTCGCACCTGACGCTGAGTTGGACTTCCGGACTGCCTATCCGGACGGCGAGGTGTGGCGCCTCGAAGAGATTGGGAGAGTTCTTTGATTCTCCCAGCCGTGGGGTCGTTCCATGCGCTTCGAGGCGGAGTCGTTTGCAGGGCCGTTGGCGATGACCGCGTGCTCGTGTTCGTGCGGGCTCACGGCGTCGGCGGAGGAAGGTGGCTTGGAGGCTCGAGGGCCGCTTTTGCGCACCTTCGGACACGTTCAGCGGGAGGGCAGGCTCGTGCGTACCGAGGTCTACACCGACCGCACCAAGGCGCTCGATGCCGCCGGGCTGCGGGAGTAGGGCGTATCTAGACACTCAGCGAGGTCGGGTATAGGCTCGACTCAAAGGCGTTTGGTGCCCGCTCATCTCGCTTCCGCAAAGGGAAAACGACGCGCTAACAGAAGCTTCGTGGAAGGCGCCTACCGGAATCGAACCGGTGTAAACGGCTTTGCAGGCCGCTGCGTAGCCACTCCGCCAAGGCGCCGGGCGGGACCAGCGTAGCCAAGCCGGATCGGGCCGGCTGGAAGAAGAAAGGGCCCGCTCGGCGGGCCCTTTCTGAAGCGGCTGATGGGATTCGAACCCACGACCTTCTGCATGGCAAGCAGACGCTCTAGCCAACTGAGCTACAGCCGCGCGAGCGCTCCAGTATAGGCTGGCCGACTTGGACCACGAGGCGATCAAACAGGACCTGGGAGCCGTGGTCTAAGGCAGGAACTAGCCGCCGGCAGCCGCTTCGTCCAGCGCCTGGTTGAGGAGCTCGTCGGCCTCGGCGTTCTGCTCGCGCGGGACGTTTCGGATCGACCAGCGCTGGAAGTCCTGCAAGGCCGCGACCACGCGCTCGCGGTAGGGCCTCAGGTGAACCTGCTTCACCTTCCACTCGCCTCGGATCTGCCGCGCGATCAGCTCGGAGTCCCCGACCAGGTCGAGCTCCTTCGCCCCGAGATCGCGCGCCAGCTCGATGCCCGAGCAGCACTCCCTCGTACTCGGCGACGTTGTTGGTCGCCTCCCCGATCGTCTTCGCTCGCTCGGTCAGCGGCCGCCCCTTGGGGTCGCTGGCCACCGCGGCCGCCGCCGCCGGGCCGGGGTTGCCCCTGGCGCCGCCGTCGACGTGGACGACGACGTGGCTCGGCCGGCTCACCCGCGAGTGGCCGCCGCAGCGGCGCCGAGGCGCAGGTGCCCGTCCCGGCGCGCGTGGGCGTTCCACCGCCTCCAGTCCATCGACAGCTCCGACATCTCCTCGCCCCGCCCGACCTGGCGCGGCGGGCGGGCCGCGCGATCGAGGTCCACCACCCACTGGTACCAGGAGATCTCCCAGGCGACCGTGATCCGCACCTCGGAGCTGTCGTCGTCATCGGGCACGACCGAGACGCTGGGCTCCCCCAGCGAGCGGTTGAGCCCGGCCACCTTGCGGGAGGCGTCGCTGTCGTTGAAGCGCTCGATCGCCGCTAACAGCACCGGGTCCTCGGGTAGTGGGGCTGGCTCGATCCGCGCAGGGGGCGCCGGCGCACGCGGCTCGGCGCGCTCGGGCGCCGCGGTCACCTGCTCGGCCGCGGGGGCAATTTCGGGGCGCCGCTCGCCTCCCTCCTGGCGCCGCTCCGCGGGGGCGTCTTCGATCGGGTCCTCAGTCGTCTCCGCTCGCGGCTCGGGCGGCTCCAACCCAAGGGCTCGTCGCCACGGGGAGGCCTTCGGTCGCCGCGGCCGGACCGGGTCCAGCAACAGCTCGCTGGCGGCCGCCTCGTGCACCCAGCCCTCCCGGCGGAGCCGCGGGGCGCAGAGGTCGCAGGCGTAGGCGCTCTCGCCGCGCGCGGAGACGTAGACACTGCCGCTCTCGCCCTGGAGCAGGGTGCGCCCGCAGGCCTCGCAGCTCTCGAAGTCGTGCCTGAAGCCGACCACGGCCACGCAAGGTAGCGAAGCCGGGGCGAGATCTAAGCGCGGACCTCTTCGCCGGACTCCTTGGCCTCGGCGATGACCCGCTGGGCGAGATGGGACGGAATCTCCTCGTGGCGGGCGAACTCCATCGTGTAGTCGCCGCGTCCGCCGGTGATCGCGCGCAGATCAGGCGCGTAGTCGAGGATCTCTGCCATCGGCACCTCGGCCTTGACCTCCGTCGCCGAGCCCTTCGGCTCCATGCCGAGGGGCTTGCCGCGGCGCGAGTTGAGGTCGCCGATGACGTCGCCGACGACGTCCTCGGGCACGCTCACGGTGAGCAGCATGATCGGCTCCAGCAGCACGGGGTCGGCCTGCTCCATCGCCTGCTTGAAGGCCATCGAGCCGGCCATCTTGAAGGCGTTCTCGGAGGAGTCGACGCGGTGGTACTGGCCGTCGTAGAGGCGGACCTGCAGGTCCTTGACCGGGTAGCCGGCGAGGATGCCGTGGTGCATCGCCTCGGCGATGCCCTTCTCGACCGCTGGGATGAAGCCCTTGGGGATGACGCCGCCCTTGATCCCGTCGATGAACTCGAAGCCGGTCCCCGCCTCGGCCGGTGAAATCTCGATGTGGCAGTCGCCGAACTGCCCGCGGCCCCCCGTCTGCTTCTTGTAGCGGCCGTGCGCCTTGGCGGGCTTGCGGATCGCCTCCAGGTAGGGCACGCGCGGGGGGTGCAGCTCGATCTCGGCACCGAAGCGGCTCTTCATGCGATCGACGATCACCTCGACGTGGACCTGGGTCAGCCCGGCGATGATCTGCTCGCCCGTCTGCGAGTCGCGGTGGACGTCGAGGGTCGGGTCCTCCTCCTCGAGGCGGCGGATCGCGTTGACCGCCTTCTCCTCGTCGCCCTTGGTCTTCGGCTCGAAGGCGAAGGCCATCACCGGCGCCGGCAGGTCAAGCGCAGGGAAGGAGACCTTCGCGTCCTTGGCGGCGAGCACGTCCCCCGCGCGGGTTTCCTTGAGCTTCGCCACCGCGCCGATGTCGCCCGCGCCGAGCTCGTCCACCTGCTCGTGCTCCTTGCCGCGCGGAATCAGCAGCTGGCCGATCCGCTCCTTCGCCCGCCGGGTCACGTTGGTGACCTGGGAGTCCCCCTTGATCACGCCCGAGTCCACCCGGAAGAGATTGAGGCGCCCCGCGTAGGGGTCGGCGAGCGTCTTGAACACGTAGACGACCAGCTCGCCGTCCTCGTCGGGCGCGATCTCGACTTCCTCGCCCTCCCCGTCGAGCGCGGTGACGCCGCCCCGCATCGCCGGCGAGGGCAGATCCTCGACCAGGGCTTCCAGCAGGCGGCTGGTGCCGAGGTTCTTGGTGGCGACGCCACAGGTCACCGGGAAGATCTTGCCCGCCGTGACGCCCTGCTTGAGCACGGTGACGATCTCCTCGTGGTCGATCTCCTCGCCTTCGAGGTAGCGCTCCATCAGCTCGTCGGAGTTCTCGGCGACCTCGTCCATCAGCTTCTCGCGGTACTCGGTGGCCTCCGCCTGGAGCTCCTCGGGTATCTCCTCCTCGGCCGCGGCGCCGCGTCCCTCGCCCTGGGCGATGAAGGCCTTCATGTCGATCAGGTCGATGACGCCGCGCACCTCGTGCTCGGTGCCGATCGGGATCTCGGTGGCGACCACGTGCGAGCCGAAGGCACTCTGCAGCGATTCGAGGCTGCGGAAGAAGTCGGCGCGCTCGCGGTCGAGCATGTTGACGAAGACCAGCCGGGCGAGCCCCTCGTCGTCGGCTCGCTGCCAGAGGCGCTCGGTGTGGACCTCGACGCCCATCACGGCGTTGACGACGACCACCGCGGCGTCAACCACACGCAGGCTGGCGACCGTGTCGGCGACGAAGCTGGGATCCCCCGGGGTGTCGATCAGGTTGATCTTGCGCCCGTCGTGCTCGAACGAGGCGACGGAGGCACCGATCGACATCTCCCGCTCCTGCTCGTCCGGCTCCGAGTCGGAGACCGTGCCGCCCTCGTCGACCCGCCCCAGGCGGTTGATCACGCCGGCCTCGAACAGCATCGCCTCGTGCAGCGAGGTCTTGCCGCTGCCGCGGTGGCCGATCAGGGCGACGTTGCGGATCCGGTCGGCGGCCTGGTGAGCCATTCACAGCGCACCCTATCTGAGGATCGCCCAGGGTTGCCAAGGCGCCCGCACCCTCACCCGCCATCCCCGGAAGCAAAGCTCCAGAGACGCCGGTTTGATCAGTGACCGCTCTTCAAGCGGGACCTGAGGCGCAGCACTGCCTTGGAGTGAAGCTGCGAGACCCGCGACTCGGTCACCCCCAGGACCTCGCCGATCTCCCGCAGGGTGAGATTCTCGAAGTAGTAGAGCGCGATAACCAGCGTCTCCCGCTCGGGCAGATGCTCGATCGCCTCCTGCAGGCGGTCGCGGACCTCGCTTGAGTCGAGGGCGAGCTGCGGGTCGGGGGCGCTCTCGTCCTCGATCGTGTCCAGCAGGGAGACCTTGTCCCCGGACGCGTCAGGCACCATCCAGAGCTCCTCGAGAGCCAGGATCGAGGAGTTCGAGATCTGCAGCAGCGACTCCTGCAGCTCCTCCTCGTCGCAGTTGAGGCGCTCGGCAAGCTCGGCGTCGGTGGGCACCCGCCCCAGCTCGTGCTCGAGCCTGGAGTTCGCCTCCTCGATGTCCCGCGCGCGCGAGCGCACCGAGCGCGGCACCCAGTCGAGCGAGCGGAGCTCGTCGATGATCGCCCCGCGGATGCGCTGCATGGCGAAGGTCTCGAAGCGGATCTGGCGCTTCAGCTCGAAGCGCTCCATCGCCTCGATCAGGCCGATCATGCCGTAGGAGATCAGGTCGGCCTGGTCGACGTGCGAGGGCAGCCTGGCGCCGGTCCGCCCCGCGACGAACTTGACCAGCGGGGAGTAGGCGACGACGAGCCGCTCACGGGCTCTTGGATCGCCCTGCTCCTTGTAGCGCCGCCAAAGCTCCCGTATCTCGAAAGCCTTTACGTCGGTCTCCATCTCCTCCCCTCACGCAATCGTGCAGGCATTTTCTCAGGCTCTCGGGTGACTGCGAGCGTACTGGGAGCGCAACCGAGACGCCTCCACCCGCGTATAGATCTGGGTTGTCGAGATGCTGGAGTGGCCGAGCAGCTCCTGAATCGCACGCAGCCCCGCCCCTCCCTCGAGCAGGTGCGTCGCGAACGAATGGCGCAGCGCGTGCGGCGAGACGCCGCCGGCCAGGGCCGCCTCGCGCACCCAGCGCTCCAGCCGGCGCCGGATGTCGGAGGTCGACAAACGCCTGCCGGTCTTGGAGACGAACAGGGCCCGCTCCTCCGAGCGGCCGGCGAGAGCTGGGTCTCGCGCGCTCCAGGTAGCGGCGCAGCGCCCGCTGGGCGGGCTCTCCCATCGGCACGATCCTGGTCTTGGAGCCCTTGCCCTCGATCCTCAGGCGCTCGCCCTCGAAGTCGGGCGAGTCGAGATCCAAGTTGACCACCTCCTCGGCGCGCAGGCCGCATGAGTAGGTCAGCTCGAGCATCGCCCGGTCGCGCACCTCCAAGGGCGTCCGCGCGGGGATCCGCTCCAGCAGCCCGGCGATCTCGTCCTGACCCAGCACCCTGGGCAGCTTCGACTCCTTCTTCGGGCTGGCGATCAGGTCCGCCGGATTCTGGCTCACCCCTCCGGCTCGCAGCATGGAGTCGAAGAAGCTGCGCAGGGCCGCCAGCTTGCGAGCGACCGTCGCCCCCGAGGCGCCGCCCTCGCTGAGGTGGGCGGCGTAGCGACGAAGGTCCCGGTAGCGCGACGGCCGCGGGCTCCAGCTCGCGGTCATCGGCCCAGTCGGCGAACCGAGCGAGGTCGGCGCCATAGGCCCGCTTGGTCAAAGGCGCGGCGCCGCGGGCGGTGAGGTCACGCTCGAACCCCTCCACGCGCTTCCCCCCAGGCGGAATCGCGCTTCTGCGCGGTGGCGGTTGACATAGCCAGGCGAGACTTCGCCGCAGGGCGTCCTGTGCCTCCCCGACCTGATGAGGGAGCGGCCAATCCCGAGCTACTGAACGTAAATCGGCGTGCCGACCTCGACTCGGTCGTAGAGATCGATCACGTCGGGAATGGACATGCGCACGCAACCGTGAGAGGCGGCGCTGCCGATGACTGCCGATGTCGGTGGTGCCGTGGATGCCCGGCGCCGTTGAAGATGCCCATCCAGCGTGACTCAGCGGGTTGCGGGGCCCTGGCGGGACGATCGTGCCGGCGAGGTAGCCCGGCCCAGCGGAGTTGGGGACGTGCCAGTGGGGTTGACCTGCTTGTCCTGGATGTGGTACAGGCCGGCGGGCGTGTCGTAGCCCGACCGGCCGACCGCGATCGGATAGCTCTTGACCAACTTCAGGTTCTTGAACAGCCGCAGGGTGAATGCGGCCCGGTTGATGGTGATGTAGGTCGGGTAGACCGAGGCCAGCTCCTTGGCCCGGGTGATCTCCGGCTTGGTCTGATCGACCCTCGCCGGTCCGGCGGTCGCCGCCGTCGGGTCTCGACCTCCTCGGCGACCAGGCGGCAGGTCGTCCTCCCGCAGGGCGATCCCGTCCTCGCCGGGCGTCGGCGTGAGGGAGTCGCCACTGGGCGTGATGCTGGCGTCCTGGGCGTCGCGGTTGACCTGCGTCCGGCCAGGCCTGCTTCACGAACCTGTGGATCGAGTCCTCGTCGGAGCTGACCCAGCGGGGGCGAGGTCGCGTCCACGGTCGCGCCCGGTCACCTCGCGCCAGACGCGGGTCGGCAGGCTCGCGTCGCGGGTGCGCTCGACCGCCTCGTCGACCATGCCGTCGAGGTCGGCGCTCTGGTGGAACTGCCTGGAGTTGAGCTTGAAGCGCTGGTCGCTCGTAGGCTGACGACGACGGGTCGCTTCAGGGGCGCGACGACCTTGTTCTGGATCACGTCGCGGGCCTCGTCGGCGCTGCGCCCGCCGACGTCGACGCCACCGACTCGGACGCCGTTGGCGATCTGGTCCTCCTGGGAGCAGTCGTAGGCCCAGGCGCCGATCGCGAGCAGCAGAGCGAGCGTGACGGCGGCCACGATTCCAATCGTCAGCTTGCGATTGAGCGACACCGTTTCCCTGATCCCTTCGGAAGGCTTGAGGCTCTTCTTGACTGCTGCAGGGGCATTCAGCAGGCGCTGCTTGATTCCTCCCGCCGCGACGGCCTCCTTCTCGGAGGTCTTCTCCAGAGCGGCGTCGTCCTTCGCCTCGGCGGCGTCGTCCTTCTCCGCGACGGCGTTCTCCTCCTCCTCGACGGCGTCGTCCTGCTCCGCCGTGGGCTCCTCCTGCCCGGCGCTCAGCTCCTCCTCGTTCTCTCTCTTCTTCTTGCCCGCCATGGTCGATCTCGAATGGCAGATTTTACGGTCCTGTCCCCCACCCCCGGGCTGCGGTGCCCAAACTCGTGCGAATCACCTCTTAAGATCGCGCTGCATGGCCGGAAACCGCGATCCCAAGCTCACCCGCACCAAGGACCGAGTTCGACGCGAAATCTGGAAGGCGATGGACCGAGAGGGGGTCTCTCGCTTCCCCGGCGCCGAGGGCCGAATCCCGAACTTCGCCGGAGCGAAGCTGGCCGCCGAGCGGCTCGCCGGGCACCGCCTCTGGAAGCGAGCCCGAATGATCAAGGTCAACCCCGACTCGCCCGCAGACCCACGCCCGCCGCATCGCGCTCGAGGAGGGCAAGATGCTCGTCATGGCGGTGCCGAGGCTGCGCGACATGCATCCCTTCCGGCTGCTCGATCCCCGCGGCTTCACCGAGAAGCAGATGCGCGAGGCCGCGACGATCAAGGGCGCGATGCGCCACGGCAAGGTCGTCGCCGAGGAGGAGCTGCCCGACGTCGACTTCGTGCTCTCCGGCTCGGTCGCGGTCAACCTCAGCGGAGCCCGGGTCGGAAAGGGCGGCGGCTACTCCGACCTCGAATACGGCCTGCTGATCGAGGCGGGCAAGATCGACGACCACACGACGGTCGCCACCACCGTGCATCCGATCCAGATTCTGCGAGAGCACCTGAGGTCACCGTGCACGATCTGCCTGTGGACATGATCGCGACCCCGCGCGCGGTGATCGAGGTCGAGCGGGACTACCCGCGACCTCGCGGCATCCTCTGGGACCACCTGCAGCCTCCCCAGATCCGCGAGATCCCGATCCTCGAGCGGATGGGCTACGCGTGACCGCCACCCGCCAGGGACGCGCCGCGCGCGTGGCCGCCGCCAGGGAGCGGCTCGAGCTGCGCAGCGGGCTCGGCGCCCGCGGCGGAGCCGACTCCCGCCGATGGCCCCGACCCCTACGGCAGCGAGACGTCCGACTGGATGACGTCGACTGGCGCGCGCATCGGCGTCGCGCCGACGTGGTCGGGACACAGGTCAACTACGTCGAGCTGGGCGAAGGCCCGCCGGCGATCCTCGTCCACGGCCTCGCCGGCTGCTGGCAGAACTGGCTGGAGAACATCTGCCACCTGGCGCGCGACGCACCGTGTGCTCGCGCTGGACCTGCCCGGGTTCGGCGCCAGCCCAAGGCCCTCCTGGCAGATCTCGATCCCGGCCTACGGGCGCTTCCTTCACGACTTCTGCGAGCGGCTGGGACTGGGCAGCTGCTCACTTGCCGGCCACTCGATGGGCGGCTTCATCGCCAGCGAGCTCGCGATCAGCGAGCCCGAGCGGGTCGAGCGGCTGGTGCTCGTCTCGGCCGCCGGCGTGACCTGGGCGCGCGCGAGGCGGGAACCGGCCGCGGTCTTCGGCAGGCTCGCCAGGGCGGCGGGGCCGCTCGCCTTCCGCTCCCAGATGGAGGGGTTCCGGCGACCCGGGCTGCGCCGGCTCGCGTATCGCGGCATCTTCTGGAACCCGCGGGCGCTGCGGCCGGAGCTGCTCTGGGAACAGACCGTTCCCGCCTTCCAGGGCGCGGGCTTCTACGACGCCGCCACCAGCCTGGTCGGCTACGACATCCGCCACCGCCTGGTCGAGATCGAAGTGCCCACGCTGATCGTCTGGGGGCGCAACGACCGCGTCGTCCCGGTGCCCGCCGCCGCGACCCATCAACAGTTGATCGGCGACAACGCCCGCACCGTGATCTTCGACCGCTGCGGCCATCTGCCCCAGCTCGAGCGCCCGCGTGCGCTTCAACCGGCTGCATGGACGAATCCCTGCGCGACCAGCGGGAGCCGCGTTCTAAGCGCCGCTCAGAGCTTCTTCGGCTTGTAGGTCCAGCCGCCGCCGGTCACCGCGTCGATCACCGGCTCGCGCAGATCGGACCAGGAGAACTTGTAGCCCTTCTCGTCTGCGCCGCCCTCGGTGTGGTGGGGTCCGAGCCAGGCGAGAACGTGCACGGTCTCGCTTCCGATGTGCTGGCCGCGCTCCCAGCTCTTGGAGCCGGAGAGGGTCCCGTCCGTGCCCACCTCCGCCTCGGTGGTGGTCTTGAAGCAGACGCCGGTTGCCTCCCGGTCGGCCTCGTCAAGCACAAGGCGAATGGCCCGATACAGGTACTCGTAGTCCCCGCCCCCGACACCGGCGCCGGCGACCTTGGCGGACCATGCAACCACGATCTCCCCGTCGTCCTCCCCGGTCTGGATGCCCTTGCCGGAGATCGCCAGCAGGCGGCGGCGAACCTCTTCGGCGGGCTGCGGCTCGACCCCCTCCTCGGGCTTTGCCGCCGTAACCACCCCGCGACCCTTCTCCTTGATCTTGTCGAGGAAACCCATCGGCTAGACGGTGACGGCGCCCTTCGCGGCGCTCGAGACGGAGGCGGCGTACTTGGTCATCACACCGTCGGGGAAGGCCGGAGGCGGCGACTCGTAGTCCTCGACCCGCCTGGCGATCTCGTCGTCGGAGAGATCGATGTCGAGGCGGCGAGCATCGACGTCGAAGGTGATCCTGTCGCCGTCGCGGACGGCGGCGATTGGGCCGCCCCGCGCCGCCTCGGGGGCGACGTGACCGGCCATCAGTCCGTGGGTGGCGCCGGAGAAGCGGCCGTCGGTGAGCAGGGCCACCTCGTCGCCCAGGCCCTCGCCGACCAGGGCCGCGGTGACCTGGAGCATCTCGCGCATGCCGGGGCCGCCGGAGGGGCCCTCGTTTCGGATCACGACGACGTCGCCGGGCTTGATCTTGCCCTTCTTGACCGCGTCGAAGGCGTCCTCCTCGGACTCGAACACGCGCGCCGGGCCCGGTCCTGGCGCATGCGCTCGGTCGCCGGCGACCTTGACCACAGCGCCCTCGGGGGCGAGGTTGCCGCGCAGGATCGCCAGGCCGCCCGTCTCCTTCAGCGGGTCGGAGAGGGGGCGGACGACCTCCTGGCCCTCGGTCTCCTTGGCCTCGGCCGCGAGCTCGCCCACCGTGCGGCCGTCGACCGTGAGCGCGTCGTCGATGCAGGAGCCCGGCCTCGGACAGGCGGCTGGCGAGCAACGGCACCCCGCCCGCCTCGTAGAGGTCCTTGGCGACGAAGCGCCCGCAGGGCTTCAGGTCCGCGAGCAGCGGCGTGTTCTCGGAGATGCGGTCGAAGTCGTCGATCTCCAGCTCGATTCCGCGCTCGTGCGCGAGCGCCAGCAGGTGCAGGACGCCGTTGGTGGAGCCGCCCGACGTCGCCGACCGCGGCGATCGCGTTCTCGATCGAGTCGCGGGTGATGATCCGGCTGGGCCGCAGGTCCTCCTCGAGCACGCTGCATCACTCGACGGCCGGCCTCCAGCGCGACCTGCTCCTTGCGTCCCGTCGACCGCGGGGACCATCCCCGAGCCCATCGGGGCGATCCCCATCACCTCGAAGGCACAGGCCATGGTGTTGGCGGTGAACTGGCCGCCGCAGGCTCCCGGGCCGGGGCTGGCGCAGCCCTCGAGCTCGTAGAGGTCCTCCTCGCTCATGCGACCTGCCGAGAAGGCGCCGATCGCCTCGAACACGTCCTGGATCGTCACGTCCTGGCCGCGCCAGCGCCCCGGCAGGATCGAGCCGCCGTAGAGCATCAGCGAGGGGATGTCGAGCCGCCCCAGCGCCATCACGCAGCCCGGGATCGTCTTGTCGCAGGCCGAGACCGCGACCACGCGCGTCGAACTGGTAGCCGCGGACGGCGAGCTCGATCGAGTCGGCGATCACCTCGCGGCTGACCAGCGAGGCCTTCATCCCCTGGGTTCCCATGGTCACGCCGTCGGAGATGGCGATGGTGTTGAACTCCATCGGCGTGCCGCCGGCCTCGCGCACGCCGGACTTGATGTGCTCGGCGAGCCCGCGCAGGTGGTAGTTGCAGGGCATCGCCTCGATCCAGGTGTTGGCGATGCCGACGGTGGGGCGGCTCAGCTCCTCGTCGTCGAAGCCGATCCCCTTCATGTAGGCGCGGGCGAAGGCGCGCTCGGGCCCGTCGAAGACGACGCTGCTGCGCGCCCTGGTGTCGCGAGTCCCGACTGCGCCACTCCTCGATGGATTCATGCCGTTCTCATATCACGCGCGCCGCCGCCTCCCGCTCAGGGCGCCGCTGCGCCGGCGCGCCAGCGCCGCAGGGCGCCCAGATCGCGGCGCACCATCTCGGGGTCCAGCTGGCGCCCCGGCAGGTGCATGTTGGCGTCGCCGATCAGCCGTCGCTCGTCGCCCTGCAGGGCCATCCACTTGGCGAGCACGTCGTCGGCGTCGGGCAGCCGCTCGCCGGCGGCAGGCTCGGGGCCTTCGCGAAAGAGCACGCAGTACTCGCTGAGCAGCTCGCCCGAGGCGGCGTCGAAGGCGACGATCGGCCGCTGGGGGTAGATCAGGTAGCCGTAGCCGTCGTCCGAGCCCTCGACGGCGACGAAGCCGAGCTCGCGGTACATCGCGTCGGCCTCCGGCCCCGCCACCTCGCGCAGGAGCTCGCGCGCGCGCCGCTCCGCGCGCAGCTCGCCCCCGTAGGCGCTCATCCCCCGGCCGCCTGGGGAAAGAAGATGACCCGCTCGGCCTCGGCCGGGACCTCGGAGAAGTCCCGCACCATGGTCGCTTCGCGGCGCCCACCCGGTCCGTCCTTTGGCACCGCCGCCCACATCCCCAGGTCGAGCTGGCGGCGGAACTCCTCGATCAGCCGCTCCTCGTCCTCGCGAACGCTCGGGTCTCCCTCCGCCAGCAGCACGTCGCCGTGGCCCGGGCTCATGCGAAGCAGCTTCATGGCTTGATTATGCCCAGCACATCAACCGGGCCCGCGCCCTCGCCGATGTCCCGCAGGCCCGCGCCGACCGCTTCCGAGGCCAGCTCGCGCGCTCGCCGCGCCGCCGCCAACGGATCGAGGCCGAGCGCGAGCGCCGCCGCCAACGCGGCCGAATGGGTGCAGCCGGAGCCGTGAGAGGCTCCCTCTGGGTGCCACGGTCCGGGGATCCGCTCCATCACGGTCCCGTCGAAGAAGAGGTCATCCCGGTCCGGGCCGTGGCCGCCGGTGACGACCACGGCCTCGGGGCCGAGGGCGCGCACCGCCTCGGCCAACTCCTCGGCGCCGGCGCCGGCGCCGAGACCGGTCAGCTCGCGGGCCTCGGGCAGGTTCGGGGTCGCCACCGCGGCAAGGGGCAGGATCCGCTCCACCAGCGCGCTGCGCGCGGCGGGATCGAGCAGGACCGCGCCGCTCTCGGAGACCATCACCGGGTCGACGACGAGCGGAGCCGCGGCGACCAGGCCGAGCGCCTCGACCACGGCGTCGATCGTCTCGGCGTCCGCGAGCATGCCGGTCTTGACCGCGTCGACGCCGATGTCCTCGGCCACCGCGCGCACCTGCTCGACGATCATCTCGCGCGGCACCGCGTGCACGGCGCTGACTCCGAGCGTGTTCTGGGCGGTGAGCGCGACGATCGCGGTGGTCCCGTGAACGCCGCTGCGGGCGAAGGCTTTGAGGTCAGCCTGGATGCCCGCGCCACCGCCCGAATCAGATCCGGCGATCGAGAGCGCGACCGGGTGCGTGAGCTCGGGGTCACCACCCCAGCCTAGGCAACGCGCGATCGAGCGGGCCGCCCTACGAGTCGCCCCGGCCGGCCGGCGCGGCGAGCTGCGTGCGCTCGTAACCGCCGCCGGCGCCGGAGCGCAGATATCCGAGCAGCTCGAGGCGGGTCAGGGCCGCCGCCAGCATCGCCGGGTCCAGCTCCCCCTCTCGGGAGATCGCGTCGGCGCTGGAGCAGCCGCGCTCGACCAGGTCGACCACCCGCCGCAGGTCGGCGCTCAGGGGCGGCCCGGAGCGCTCCAGCCTGGGCGCGCCCGGGCCGAGGAGCGAGTCGAGCACGTCCTGGGCATCGCGGATCACCTGGGCGCCGTCGCGGAGGAGGGCGTTGGTGCCCTCGGCCGGCGAGCTGCCGACTGAGCCCGGGACGGCGCCGACCTCGCGGCCGAGGTCCTGGGCCATTGAGGCGGTGATCAGGGAGCCGCTGCGCCGCCGCGCCTCCACCACGACGGTGATCGCGCCCAGCGCCGCCATGATCCGGTTGCGCGCCGGGAAGGTCCAGCGCCAGGGCGTCGTCCCCGGCGGCAGCTCCGAGATGATCAGCCCGCGCTCGGCCAAACGCCCCCAGAGCAGCCTCTTGCTGGAGGGATGGGGCACGTCGGGCCCGCTGCCGAGCACGGCGACGGTGCGCCCGCCCGCCTCCAGCGCGCCCTGGTGGGCGCAGGAGTCGATGCCGAGAGCCATGCCGCTGACCACCACCAGGCCCGCCGCCGCGATCTCGCGGCCGAGCTCGGTGGCCACCCCCTTGCCATGGGAGCTCGCCCGTCGCGCCCCCACCACCGTCACGCAGACCTCGGGCCGCAGCTCCCCGAGCAGTTCGGTGCGGCCCCGTCCGAAGAGGATGGCAGGCGCCTGGGAGCTGCCCGCGAGTCCCTCCGGGTAAAGGGAATCGTGCCGGCAGCAGGCCCAGCCCTCCCCGCGCGCCGCCGACTCGCGCAGAGCCCCGGCGTCGCGATCCGCCGCCTGCGCGGCGAGCGCCTCGCCCTCGCTCGGCGCGAGGGCCCGCGCCAGCTCCTCGTTGGGCAGCGCGAGCAGCTCCGGGGAGCGCTTGCCGGGAGCGTCCGCGGTCGCCCGCTCGATGTGCGCGGCGAGGCGGGCGATGAGCCAGGCCCGGCGCAGGCACTCGTCGCAGGCTCCGGGCTCCGGACTCACAGCTCCTCCCGGCGGCGCCGGGCATTCAGCGCCCTGGCCACGTGCTCCTCCGCTGATCGCGTCGCTCGCCGCCAGGTCGGCGATCGTCCGCGCGACGCGCAGCACCCGATCCCAGCCGCGGCCGCTGAGCCCGAGGCGCTCGTGCCCGTCGCGCAGCATCCCCTCGCCCTTCGCATCGAGCGCGCAGTGACGCGAGACCTCGGCGGCGCTCATCTCGGCGTTGCAGCGGCCTCCTCCCCAAGCCGGGCCGACTGGCGCTCGCGGGCGGCGATCACGCGCTCGAGCACCGCGGGCGACCCCTCCGTGGGCTCGCCGCCCGCCAGCGCGTCCGCCGAAGGGCGCTCGAGCCACAGCGTCAGGTCGATCCGGTCGGAGAGCGCGCCGCTGAGCTTGCCCTTGTAGCGGGCGACAGCCGCCGGGTTGCACTCGCACTCGCCCGAGGAGGTGCCGCGCCCGCAGGGACACGGATTGGACGCGGCCACCAGCATGAACCGGCAGGGCATGTCGACCGCCGCCCGCCACGGGCGATCGTCACTCGCCCGGCCTCGAGGGGCTCGCGCAGGGCCTCGAGCGCATCGCGGCGAAGCTCGCCGAGCTCGTCGAGGAAGAGCACGCCGCGATGCGCGCGCGTGATCTCTCCCGGCCCGGGCGGCCTGCCGCCGCCGATCAGCGCCGCCGCGGAGACGGTGTGGTGCGGCGCCCGATATGGGCGTTGCCCGTGGCGCGACGGATCGTGCGCCCGGCCGCAGACGCTGGCGATCCTGGCCACCTCGAGCGCCTCGTCATCGGTCAGAGGCGGCAGCAGGGAGGGCGAGCCTGCGCGCCGCCAGGGTCTTGCCGGCGCCGGGCGGGCCCAGCATCAGCAGGCTGTGACCGCCCGCGGCGGCGATCTCGAGTGCATGACGGAGCACCGGCTGACCGCGGAGATCGGCCAGGTCCGGCAGCTCGGCGGGCGACACTGACCCGTTCTGGGGCGGCGGCCCCGGCAGCGCACCGTCGCCGAGGCCCGGAAGCTGGGCGAGATGGTCGAGGCAGAGCACCTCGAGGCCATGCGACCAAGGCCGCCTCGCGCGCGTCCTCGGGCGCAACCACGATCCCTCGCATGCCCCAGCGGCGGGCGCGCTCGGCCATCGCCAGCACGCCCGCGACCGGACGGATCGAGCCGTCCAGCGCGAGCTCCCCGGCCAGTGGGTGGCGGTTGAGCGCGTGGCGCGGCATCTGCGCTGAGGCGCCGAGCAGCGCCGCCGCGATCGCGAGGTCGAATCCCGGCCCCGCCTTGGGCAGGTCGGCGGGAGCGAGATTGGCGGTGATGCGCTGCAGCGGGAAGGTGAACCCCGAGTTGGTGAACGCGGCCCGGACCCGCTCCCGCGACTCCCTGACTGCGGCGTCCGGGAGCCCCACGATCGCGAACCCCGGCAGCCCGCTGCTGACGTCCATCTCGACGTGGACCGGCTCGGCCTGGACCCCGATCAGGGTCAGCGTTCGAGAGACGGCGAGCACTCGGCCACCGTAGGAGCGACCTGAGCGCGCGTGGCGCGCAAGATGTGGCGAAACCGTGTCGCCGCGGGAGCGCTCTGTCTTGGCCGGGCTGCATGGGTTCCGCCGCGATCCGCGCGCCCCACGCGGAACCAGGCGCCTAGCTTCAACTGCGATGACCCTGGCCAGGCTGAAGCTGGGCGCGGCCGCCGAGAGGCTGGTTCGCGTCCGCCTCGAGCGAGACGGCTGGCGCACCGTCGCCGCCAACGCCCGCACCCGCTCCGGCGAGATCGACCTGATCGCCCTCGACGGCTCCACCCTGGTCTTCGTCGAGGTCAAGGCCGGCCGCCTCGGACGGCGGGCGGGCCCGGAGCGCCCGGCCCACGCGGTCGATCGCCGCAAGGCCGTCCGGCTGCGGCGGCTTGCGCGGGAGTGGCTCGCCGCCAACCACCGCCTGCCCCGCGTCGCCGGCTATCGCTTCGACGTCGTCGGCGTCACCTACGACGGCGACCTCGTCGCCGACTACGAGCACATCCGCGGCGCCTTCTAGCGGTCACCAGGCCGCTCTCCTTCGGAGCGGCGCCACTGCGCCGCGACTGACGGTGGGCGGCCGCTCGTGACCGCGACCTGATGGCGAAGCCGCCCACCAGCGACCTCGGAAGTCAGGCCGACAGCGCCGGCGGCTCCTCGCCGAGCAGCTCGGGCAGCTCGTCGTCCGGCCCCAGCTCGAGCTGGCTGTAGGCGACCGAGGCGAAGGAGCGCCGGTGCAGCGGCGAGATGCCGTTGGAGAGGATCGCCTCCCGGTGCTCGGGAGTCGAGTAGCCGACGTTGCCGGCGAAGCCCCATCCGGGGTAGATCTCGTCGGCGCGGTGCATGTAGCGGTCCCTGGTCACCTTGGCGACGACCGAAGCCGCCGCGATCGCCGCGCTGCGGGCGTCTCCCTCGACCACCGCGGTGTGCTCGAGCTCGCAGTCGGGCAGGCGGAAGCCGTCAACGAGGCGGACGGCTCCCTCCGGCGCGACCGAGCGAAGGCAGTCCGCCAGGGCCCCGAGATTGGAGACGTGGAGGCCGTGGCGATCGATCGCGCGCACCGAGCGGACCGCGATCGCGACCCTGGCCGCGGCCCGGATCACGTTGGGGTAGAGCTCCTCGCGCTCCTCGGGGGTCTTCTGCTTCGAGTCATCCAGGCGCGCCAGCGCCCGGCGCTCGCGGCGGCCGATCCGCTCGAGGTCGATGAGGACGCCAGCAGCTACCAGCGGGCCGGCGAGCGAGCCCCGTCCGGCCTCGTCGACGCCGGCGACGAGGCGGTGGCCGAAGGAGCGGTCGAAGCGAAACAGGCGGGCGGCGGTGCGGCGCTTCCCCCGGGCTCCCGGGGAGGAGCTAGAAGATGCCGACGCGGTCCGGCGGCCAATACGTGGCGAATGCATTGCCGATGATCCAGTCTCGCGGGACTGGTCCCCAGAACCGGCTGTCGTCGCTCTCCCCACGGTTGTCGCCCATCATGAAGTAATGATCCGGCGGAATGGTGATCTCCTGCGGGAGGTTGCACTCCCCGCCGGGCTTGCACGGGTTGATGAAGTCCTCCTGGGCCTCGACCCCGTTGACCACCGGGTGGCCGTCCTGGATCCGCAGCCTGTCCCCCGGGCCGGCGACGATCCGCTTGATGAAGTTGACGTCGGCCTGCTCGGGAGTGGGCTCCGAGCAGGCCTGACCCGCCTGCCTGGGGACCCCGCAACGATTGCCGACTTCGGCGCCGCGGGGCGGATGGAAGACGACGATGTCTCCGATCTGCGGGTCCTTGAACCGGTAGAGGAAGCGGTTGACCAGCACCCGCTGGCCGACGTCGAGGGTCGGCTCCATCGACTCGGAGGGGATCTGGTACGGCTTGACGATGAAGGCCTGGATGCCAAGCGCCAGGCCCAGCGCCAAGGCGACGATCACGACGAGCTCGAAGAACGCGCCCTGGGTGGTCTGAGGCCTCGGGACCTTCAGTCTTGGGCCTTTTCGGGCTCGGCTTCCTCGGCCGGCTCTTCAGACTGCTCAGGCTCCTCGGCGGGCTCGGCTTCCTCGGCGGCTGGGCCGCCGCGTGCTCGGTCGCGGGCTGCTCCTCGTCGACAGGCTCGACCACCTCGGGCTCCGCCTCGCTCACGGCGACGCCCTCGGCGTCCACCGCCTCCTGCTCCTCGGAGCCGGCGAGCATCTCGTCCTCGATGCCCCAGCGCCGCTCGGCGACCCGGGCCCGCTTGCCGACCTTCTCGCGCAGGTAGTAGAGCTTGGCCCGCCGCACGTCGCCGCGGGCGGCCACCTCGAGCTTCTCGATCTTGGGCGAGTGCAGCGGAAAAGTTCGCTCCACCCCGACGCCGAAGGAGTGCTTGCGCACGGTGAAGGTCTCACGGGCGCCGCTGCCCTGGCGCTTGATCACGATCCCCTCGAAGACCTGGGTGCGCTTTCGGCTGCCCTCGATCACCTGGAAGTGAACGCGCACGCGGTCGCCCGCGTCGAAGCGCGGCCGGGGCTTGATCGCCCGCTGGTCGAGGCTGTCGATGACGGTGCTCACGGTCGGATGGAAAGTGGGGTCGGAGAATGTGGGGTCGGGACGCTGGGCCCTGAACGGTTCCCTGCGTGAAAAAAGCGCGAGGCCGACGGCCCGCGCGGCGGCCAATGGTAGCCAAGAAGCCCTAAGCGAAGGCTCAACCCGCGCGCTCGCGGCTACGCGCCAGGCGCCATTCGCGGACCTTGGCGTGGTCGCCGGAGAGCAGCACCTCGGGCACCTGCCAGCCTCGGTAGTCCGCAGGGCGCGTGTAGTGCGGGTACTCGGGGGCTCCCTCCAAAGCCTCGCTGTAGGACTCCTCGACCGCGCTCTCGGCGTCTCCGAGCGACCCGGGGAGCTTTCGCATGACGGCGTCGGCGATCACCATCGCCGCCAGCTCGCCGCCGGCCAGCACGAAGCGGCCGATCGAGACGGCGTCCGTGGCCAGGTGCTCGACGACCCGCTCGTCGAAGCCCTCGTAGCGGCCGCAGAGCAGCGTCAGGTCCGGCTCTCTGGAGAGCTCCACGGCCAGCTGCTCGTCGAACACCCTCCCCCCGGCGGTGAGGGCGACGATGCGCCGCCCCGAGCGATCGGCGCCGTAGGCCGCCTTGAGCGCGGCGTCCACGGCGTCCACGCGCATCAGCATGCCGGCGCCACCGCCATAGGGAGCGTCATCCACCTGGCCGCCGCTCAGCGGGGTCGAGTCCCGGTAGTTGATCAGCCGGACCTCGGAGCCCCTCGCCAGCGCGTTGGCGATGTGGCGCTGGCCGACGAACCACTCGAAGTGCTCCGGGAAGAGCGTGAAGAGGTCTAGGCGCACGCCGTCAAGCTTGACAACTCAGTCGAGGATCTCGACCACCGCCCGCACCTCGGCGCGGGTCGCCGCGGCCTTGACCACCGAGCGCAGCGCGTTGGCGACGCGCCCGCCGCGCCCGATCACCCGCCCGAGGTCGTCCTCGGCGACCTCGAGCTCGAAGACGACCTCGCCCTCCTCCTCCTCGACCTCGGTGACGCGCACCTCGTCGGGGTTCTCCACCAGCGCGCGGGCCAGGAACTCGAGCAGCTCGCGCATCGCCCGGTCCCCTCCCTCAGCGGCCGGTGGCCTGGATGCCCTTGGTGCGCAGCAGGGTCGCGACCGTGCGCGAGGGCTGGGCGCCCTTCTCCAGCCAGTGGCGGGCGCGCTCCTCGTCGATCGCGATCAGCGAGGGCTCGGTCTGCGGGTTGTACTGGCCGATCGTCTCGATCGTGCGACCGTCGCGCGGGGAACGCTGGTCGGCGACGACGACGCGCCAGATCGGGTTCTTGCTGGCGCCCACGCGCCTGAGTCGAATTCTCACAGCCATGAAGTGGGTGAGGTTAGCGGGACGCCGAGCCGACCGCGGCGCTCGGCGCGCGCCTCGGTTGGTCGAGCCTGCCCGAGCCCTACTTCCGCTCGTAGGCGCCGATGTCGGGCTTCTTGCCGCGCTTGACGCCGCGCTGGTCGTTCTGCGGCGCGTCGGAGCCCGCGCGGTTGATCGCCCTCGAGCCTCTGCTCGAGTGCGATCGTCTTGGTCGGGCCGCCGTTGTCGGCGAGCTTGCCCAGCTTCAGCGGTCCGCCGATCAGGTCGCCGCTGGCGTCGAACCCCGTGCAGCCATCGACGTCGCCGATCAGGTTGTGGCCCAGCGAGTCGAAGCCGGCCGAGGACGTTGTAGCAATCGAGGCCGCTGCGCGCCGGCGCCGAGGGCGTTGAGCGCCACGATCGTGTTGTCGGACGCTGACACGCCGTCGCCGCCGCCTGGTAGAGGCCGCGCCGCCCAGGCCGCCGCCGACGGAGTCGGCGTCCGCGAGGTTGCGGGCGACGGTGACGGCCGTTGAGCTGGGTGGTGAGCGCGCCGCCGAAGGCGCCGATCCCGCCGCCGTCGCCGCCGGCGCGGTTGTCGGCGATCGTCGAGTTCCCCACCCGACGACATGCCGCCCAGAAGGTGCCGATGCCGCCGCCGCCAGGAGGCGGCGCTGTTCCCGGAGATGGTCGAGCTGGCGAACGCTGATCGACACACCGGGGCCGAAGGCGATCCCGCCCCGTAGGCCCCGGACTCGATTGCCGGCGACGGTCGACCGGTCGATCGAGATCACTTCGCCTTGTTGATAGATGGCGCCCCCGGCGCCCGCGGCGCGGTTGCCGCCGAGGTAGGCGCCACTGATCGAGACGTCAGCGCCGCGAGAAGATGGCGCCGCCGGAGCCGCCGGCGCTGTTGTGGGTGACCCGGCTGTTGGTGATCCCCGAGTTCCGGGCCGCCGAAGACGCCAGACCGCGCCCGCCGTCGCCGGCGGCGCTGTTCCCCTTGAGCAGCGTCTTGTTGATCGGAAGACGTCGGAGCTGCCGCCGATGGCGCCGCCGTCGCCGTCGGCGACGTTGCTGACCAGGCGGCTGTTCTTGATGTTGAGCCGGCCGCCGCGGATCGCCCCGCCTCGCCGTCGTCGCCGGGGACGATGCGAGCGTGACCGTCTCGCAACACCACCCCCTCCAGCCTCAGCTGCCTGCCGTCGAAGATGCGGTCGATGTCGTTGCCGTCGATGACCGCCGGCTTGGCCCCGCGGCGTCCCTTCTTGGTCTCTCACGGTCAGTCCCTTGTCCCGGCCCCAGGTCGAGGTCGCCCGTAAGGCTGGCGTCCTCACCCGGGCCCCGGCGCGTAAGCACGTAGCGCTTTCCGGGGCGCAGCACGATCGCCGAAGGAGCTCCGACTTTGCCGGCGCTGGAGGCGATCACGGCTTCGCGCAGGGAGCAGTCCTTCGGCTTGCAGCCGTTGGGCGCCGGGTCGTCGGTGCGGGTCGGGTGGTAGGTCGTTGGCCGAGGCGGCGGAGGCCGTCGCGAGCAGCGCGACCCCGGCCAGGCAGCCCGCCAGCAGGCCGCTGATCCGATGCATCTTCGAGGTCTTCGTCAGCCAGGAACGTCGCGCCCCTTAGTGACGCCGGTTGGCGCTTCTGCTCCCCGCTCGTAGGCGCCGATGTCGGGCTTCTTGTCGCGCTTGACGTCGCGCTGGTCGCCGATAACCACCCTGGGGGAGCATCGGGGTCCGCGTCGGTCGATCGCCCGCGAGCCTCGCTTCAGCGCGATCGTCTTGGTCGGGCCGCCGTTGTCGGCGAGCTTGCCCAGCCTCAGCGGGCCGCCGATCAGGTCGCCGGGGGCGACGAACCCCGTGCAGCCATCGACGTTGCCGATCAGGTTGTGGCCCAGCGAGTCGAAGCCGGTCGAGGCGTTGAAGCAATCGGGGCCGGTGGCGCCGGCGCCGAGGGCGTTGAGCGCCACGATCGTGTTCTGGACGCTGATCACGTCGCCGGCGCCCTGGTAGAGGCCGCCGCCCAGGCCGCCGCCGACCGAGTCGGCGTCCGCGAGGTTGCGGGCGACGGTGACGGCGATGAGCTCGGTGGTCGAGTCCCCGCCGAAGGCGCCGATCCCCCCGCCGTCGCCGCCGGCGCGGTTGTTGGCGATCGTCGAGTTTCCCACCCTGAGCCCTGGCCGCGGGTCGCCAACGGGGGGAGTCCCGGCGAGCGTGTGGATGCCGCCGCCGGAGAAGGCGGCGCGGTTTCCGGAGATGGTCGAGTTGCTGATGGAGCCGAGTTCGTTGCCGCTGAAGGCGATCCCGCCTCCGTTCGCCCCGGACTGGTTGCCGGCGACGGTCGAGTCGATGATCCCGGCGCCCCCGTCGATCCCGCCTCCGTCCGCCCCGGACCGGTTGCCGACGACGGTCGAGTTGGTGATGCCCACACCGGTACAGCAGCCGCTGGCGCCGGCGGTGGAGATCGCGCCCCCGGCGCCCGAGGCCCGGTTGCCGTCGAGGTGAGTGCGTGTGTATGTGGCGCTGACGTGTGGTTGGGAGACCGCGCCGCCGTCGCCGCCGGCGCTGTTGTGGGTGGCCCGGCTGCGGGTGATCACCAGCAGGAAGATGTCGTCGCCCGGGGCCGGGAAGTCCAGCGCGCCGCCGTCGCCGGCGGCCGTGTTCCCCTTGAGCAGCGTCTTGGAGATCCGGACCTGGACCCCGTTGAAGATGGCGCCCCCGTCGCCGTCCGCGACGTTGCTGACCAGGCGGCTGTTGTCGAACTCGACCGTGCCGCCGCGGATCGCCCCGCCGTCGCCATCGTCGCCGTCGCCGCTGCGGGCATGGCCGTCTCGCAACACCACCCGGGCCAGCGTCAGGTGCTCGGGATTGGGGCTCCACGACCCCCCCGATTGGATCGCCCCCGCCCCAGCCGCAGAGGCATGCCGCGCAGAAGGCGGCAGTTGCACGTCGAAGATGCGATCGATGTCGTTGCCGTCGATGACCGCCGGCTTGGTCCCGCGGCCGCCCTTCTTCGTCTTCACGGTCAGGTAACGCCCTCCGAAGTTGGGCACGATCAGGTCGAGGTCCCCCGTGGCGGCGGCGTCCTCGCCCAGGCCCGTGCGCGTAAGCACGTAGCGCTTTCCGGGGCGCAGCACGATCGTCGAACTGATCTGGGATTGGCGTTGGAGGCGATCACGGCCTCGCGCAGGGAGCAGTCCTTCGGCTTGCAGCCGTTGGGCGCCGGGTCGTCGGTGCGGGTCGGGTGGTAGGTGTCGGCCGAGGCGGCGGAGGCCGTCGCGAGCAGCGCGACGGCTGCCAGGCAGCCCGCCACCAGGCCGCTGATCCGAGGCATCTTCGAGGTCCTCGTCAATACGCATTTCACCGGCAGCATTAGGACCCTCCACCGACGCGACAGACCGGCGCGTCGAGATTCTGGTTGGTCGTCCGGCAGGGGGTCGCCGAGTACGAGCGGGGGCCATCCGTGGTGCAGTTCATGACGCCGGGGGTCGAGTCGAAGTCGATCACGTTGAGCTTGCCCTCGAGGCGCTTGTTCTGCTTGATCACCTTGCCGCTCAGACCGCCCTGCATGCCTTCGGGCTGGAAGTCGTGGTTGTACTTGCCCTTGCTCAGCTTGATCGGGTCAACGGGGCCGAAGGAGGTCATGGACCACGTCGCCGCCGGGATTGCAGCTCACCGGCAGGATCTCGATGTCCCAGAGGGTGACCGACCTCGCGGTGAACTTCTTGTTCCCGTTCTTGTCCTTGTAGATGACGTCGAGGCGGATCTCGCCGCCGTGCGGATCGCCGTTGATGGCGCGGTCCTGGAAATGGCGTGTCTTGGTCGCCCCCTGGGCCGCCGGCGCGATCAGCGCCAGGGCGAGAAGCGAGGCGAAGCCGGTGATCATTGCACGTCTCATCAGTTTCCTTCTCCAAGTTGTGCAGCCCGTTCGGGCCGCCCCCCAATCATGGTCCGTCCACGTGCCCTAACACCGGCATTCGCGGGACGGTGTGGGCCAGCTTTGGCTCGCACCGGGACAAAGGGCTCCCAATTCACGGGCGCCGGACGATCACGCGGCCGTCGCGCTTGATCCAGAAGACGATCTTGGTGAGCTCCAAGCGCCTTACTGAGGAATTTCTGCCGCACGAATCGCCCCAGGATTGCGATGCCGGCCAGGCAGCCCGCCAGCAGGCCGCTGATCCGAGGCATCTTCGAAGTCTTCGTCACCGCTTCTTCGCGACCCGCTCGTAGGCGCCGATGTCGGGCTTCTTGTCGCGCTTGACGCCGCGCTGGTCGTGGTGGCAGGCCTCCCCGTGGCCGGGCGGCTTCGCGACGGGTCCGCGTTGCCGATCGCCCTCGAGCCCTTCTTCAGCGCGATCGTCTTCGTGGGGCCGCCGTTGCCGGCGAGCTTGCCCAGCCCCAGCTTCCCGCCGATCAGGTCGCCGGTGGCGTCGAAGCCCGGGCAGTCCAGGGTGGTGCCGAGCAGGTTGTGTCCCAGCGAGTCGAAGCCGACCGCGGCGAACGTGTAGCAGTCCTGGGCGAGCGGGTTGACGCCGGCGCGGGTGTTGAGCGCGACGATCGTGCTCCGCACGCTGATCGCGCTGCCGACCTCCTGGAACAGGCCCCCGCCCTGTCCGGGGCCCTGGGAGCCGCCGTGCTGGCCTCGTTGGCGACGTTGCGGGCGACGGTGACGAAGTCGAGGTTGACGGTGGCGTCGCCGAAGGCGCCGATGCCGCCGCCGTCGCGGTCGGCGCGGTTGTTGGTGATGGTCGAGTCCTGCACCTGCAGGCCGGGGACGGGCGGCGCGGGCGGGAGCGCGGACCTTCGTAGAAGGTGCCGATGCCGCCGCCGCTGCCGGCGCCGTCGCCGGAGATGGTCGAGCGGTCGACCGAGATCTGCGGCGGGGGGCGCCGGCCGAGGGGCGAGGCCGCCGCCGTAGGACTGGAGGTGTTGCGCGCGATCGTGGACTCGAACAGGTACGCCCCTCCGCTGATCGCTCCCCCGGGGCCGGTGGCCCGATTCTCGCCGAGGAACGACTGGCGACGCTGACCCCGCCGCAGCCGCCGCGGTGATCGCGCCGCCCTCTCCGCCGGCGCTGTTGCTGGTGACCCGGCTCTTGGCGATCGTCGCGCCGCCCTCGGGCCGGCGCAGTCCACCTGCGCAAAGTCCACGGCTCCGCCGTCGCCGGCGGCCCGGTTCCCCTTCAGCTTCGTCCCCTTGAGATGAAGGTCGAGCTCGCTGCGGAGGGCTCCGCCGTTCCCCTCGGCGACGTTGCTGACCAGGCTGCTCTTGTGGATCGCGATGTTGCCGAGGCCGGTGCGCATCGCCCCGCCGTCCCCGTCGTCACCGGGGCCGACGCGGGCGTGGCCGTCGCGCAGCACCACCCTCGCCAGCGTCAGCGAGCCGTCGAAGATGCGGTCGATGTCGTTGCCGTCGATCACCGCGGGCTTGGCCCCGCGGCGGCGCTTCTTCGTCTTCACCACGGGCTTCTGGCGGCGCGCCGTACGACGCGGCGGCGCCCTGGACGTCGAGGTCGCCCGTCCGCGCGTCGTCCTCGCCCGCCCCCTTGCGGGTGAGCACGTAGCGCTCGCCGGGGCGCAGCACGATCGCCGCCTTGAGCTTCTTGTCGAACCCGAGGGCGTTGAAGGCGATCACGGCCTCGCGCAGGGAGCAGTCCCGCTTCTTGCAGCCGTTCGGCTTCGGGTCGTCGGTGCGGGTCGGGTGGTAGGTCTTGGCCGAGGCGGCGGAGGCCGTGACGAGCAACGCGACCCCGGCCAGGCAGCCCGCCACCAGGCCGCTGATCCGAGGCATCTTCGAAGTCTTCGTCAGTACGCGTTTCATCGGTTTCTCCCTGTCGGTGCATGCCGCCTCTCGGGCCAACCGCTCAGCACAGTGTCTCCCCGTTCTCGAACCTTTCCATGGGGGCCCGCTACCCGCTTGCTATCCGTGGGGACTACGGAGGCGCAGCGACGACGGGGCCTGCTTGGGCCGCTCACCAAGGATCGTCTATCCGCAGGCCGAAGACCGCATTCGCGGGACGGAGCGGGCCAGGTTTGGCTCGCACCGGGGCGAGGCTCCCGCTTTGTGCGGCGTATCCGACGAGCAGTCGCCGGTCCCTCTAGTTAGGGTCGAACGATCACGCGGCCGTCGCGCTTGATCCAGAAGACGATGTTGAGTCGCAGTGCGCTTCGCGAGCCTGGCCACGACCAGTGGGCGCGGTAGCGGCCCGGACGCGTATTGTCGAATCTGTGCTGCGAAGCTTTCCAAATGCTCACGTAGGTCTTGTGGGTGATCGTCGAGCGGAACCCGTTCCTCACCCTGTCGAACTTGGTCTCATCTCCTCCGCGGCCGAGGACGAAGGTTCTGTCGAGCCGAGTATGGTTGCGCTTTGCTGGGCCAACGCCGACGGCGTAGCTCCTTTTCCTGACCCGCCGAGTCAGAAAGACCAGATGGAGGCGTTTAAGCCTGTGTCCGGCGACCTTCGCGCAGACCCCCTTGCCGGCGGTGCACTGGGCCCGGCTGGCGGTGGAAACGGGCACCCCCGTTCCCTGGGCCGCCGTCGCGATCAGCGCCGCGGCGAGCAGCGAGGCAAAGCCGGCGATCAGTGCACGTCTCATCAGTCTCCTTCTTCTGGTGGTGTGACCCACGGCGGGCCCCTCACCAACTATCGCGGCCTCTAGGGTAAATCTGGTTCATGTATACGAACCAGTAGTGACTACCCATTACGAACCCGTAGCAACTACCTGTTGCTCCTGCGCCATGCGGCCTAAGGTTGCCCGCGATGAAGGTACGGCTTCTTGTGACGCTGATCGTCCCGGTGGCGCTGGCAGCAGCGGCCTTCGTAGCTGCCGGCTGTGGCGGTAGCAGCAAGCCGGCCTATTGCTCGAACGTGAGCGATCTCCAGCAGTCGGTCGACGATCTCAAGAGCGTCAACCTCGAGACCGTCGACCTCATGACCCTGCAGGCGGACGTACAGAAGGTGCAGAAAGACGCAAACGCGGTCGTGAGCTCGGCGAGCAGGATTTCCCGAGCGAGACCAGCGCGCTGGAGTCATCGGTCTCGAGGCTTTCCACCCAGATCGAGGGGCTGCCCCCCCGTCGCCCCGCAGGGTCATCCGTCGCTTCTCCCGAGCTCGCGAAAGAGATCACCATCACCGTGACGGCCGCGGAGAACCTCTCGAGCGCCACCAGCTCGGCCTGCGACTGAGCCCAGCCATCCCGCCGGTAGAGAGGCAGCATTCATTCGTTCCCACGGTGCGGAGCCCTGAGCGCGAAGCCTCTAGCGCATCCCCTTCATCAGCTGCTGCGGGTCGGGCATCTTGCCTTCGGCCATCTGCTTCATCAGCTTGCGCATCTGGCCGAACTGCTTGGTCAGCTTGTTGACGGCCTGAACGGTCGTGCCCGACCCCGTGGCGATGCGCTTGCGCCGCGAGCCGTTGATCTCCTCGGGGTGGGCCCGCTCGTGCGGCGTCATCGAGAGGATGATCGCCTCGATCCGGTCCAGCTCGCGCTCGTCGACGTTGCCCATCTGCTTCATCGCGTTGCCGCCGCCGGGAAGCATCCCGAGCAGGTTGCCGAGCGGCCCCATCTTGCGCACCTGGCGCATCTGCGAGAGGAAGTCCTCGAGGGTGAACTGCTGCTTTCGGATCTTGCGCTCGAGGTCGGCGGCCTGATCGGCGTTGAAGTCCTCCTGGGTCTTCTCGATCAGCGACATCACGTCGCCCATTCCCAGGATCCGTCCCGCCATCCGGTCCGGGTGGAAGCGCTCGAGCTGCTCGAGCTCGCTCCCCGGTGGAGGCGTAGATGATCGGCTTGCCGGTCACCGCCCTGACCGAGAGCGCGGCGCCGCCGCGGGCGTCGCCGTCGAGCTTGGTGATGACGACGCCGTCGAACTCGGCGACCTCGGCGAACGCCTCGGCGACGTTGACCGCGTCCTGGCCGGTCATCGCGTCGAGCACGAGCAGCACGTCGTGGGGCTTGACCCGCTTGCGCACCCGCGCCAGCTCGTCCATCAGCTCCTCGTCGACGTGCAGGCGCCCCGCGGTGTCGACGATGAGGACGTCGCGATGCTCGCGGGCGGCCTCGTCGCGGGCCCAGCCGGCGACCTCGACTGCGTCCGTGGTGCCCTTCTTGGCGTAGACGTGGACGCCCGCCTGGGAGCCCACGGTGCGCAGCTGCTCCACCGCCGCGGGACGCTGCAGGTCGCAGGCCGCCAGCGCCACATTGCGCCCCTGCTGGGCGAGCAGCCGCCCGAGCTTGGCGCAGGCGGTCGTCTTGCCAGACCCCTGCAGGCCCGCCATCAGGATCACGGTGGTGCCGTGGAGGCGAAGGCGAGCTCGCGCCCGGAGCCGCCCATCAGCGCCGTCAGCTGGTCATTGACCGCCTTGACCACGGTCTGCCCCGGGTTGAGCGCCTCGGAGATCTCGGCGCCGGCGAGGCGCTCGTTCAGCGCCTCGGTGAAGTCCTTGACGACCTTGAAGTTGACGTCGGCCTCGAGCAGCGCGAGGCGGACCTCGCGCAGGGCCTTGTTGACGTCGTCCTCGGAGAGCTTGCCGCGCGAGCGGACGTCGCTGAGCACCCCTGGAGGCGCTCGGAGAGCTGGTCGAACATCGAGCGACCAGCTTAGAGCGCGCTGGCTACTCGCCGATCAGGGCGCGGGCGAACTGCTCCGGGTCGAAGGGGCGCAGGTCCTCGAGCGCCTCGCCGACGCCGATCAGCTTCACCGGTATGCCCAGCTCGCGGCGATCGCCAGCGCGACGCCGCCCTTGGCGCGTGCCGTCGAGCTTGGTCAGCACGGCGCCGGTCACCTCGACGGAGTCCGAGAAGGCCCGGGCCTGGCGAACGCCGTTCTGACCGGTGGTCGCGTCGATCACCACCAGCGTCTCGTGGGGCGCGCCCGGGAGCTTGCTCGCGATCACGCGGCGGACCTTGGCCAGCTCCTCCATCAGGTTGCCCTGGGTGTGCAGGCGCCCGGCGGTGTCGCGATGACGACGTCGGCGCCGCGCGCCTCGGCGGCGTCGATGGCGTCGAAGGCGACGGCGCCGGGGTCGCCTCCCTGGTTACCCCGCACGATCTGGCAGCCGGCGCGATCGGCCCACTCGGCGAGCTGCTCGACCGCGGCGGCGCGGTAGGTGTCGCCGGCCGCGACGATGCACGCTCCAGGCCCAGCTCGCGCTGCAGGTGCCAGGCGAGCTTGCCGATCGTGGTCGTCTTGCCGGTGCCGTTGACCCCGACCACCATCAGCACCGCCGGCCTCGAGCGGAGGTCGATGCGCGGCGAGCCCTCGGGGGAGGCGACCTCGGCCAGGATCTCGATCAGCCGTTCGCGAGACTGCGGAGCCGCCGGAGATCCGACCGGCCTGCGACCTCGTCCTCGAGCTGCCGCACCACCTCGGCGGTGGTGGGGGCGCCGACGTCGGCCAGGATCAGCGCCTCCTCGAGCTGCTCCCAGGTGCCGTCGCCGATCTGCCCGCCGAAGCCGGCGCCGAGCTCAGCGGTGAGCGCCTGGCGGCTGCGCGAGAGACCCTCGCGCAGCCGCCCGAAGAACCCCTCGCGATCCTCCGGGGCGCCGCTCGCTCCGTCGGCCGGCGCCTCCTCGCCGAGATCGAATACGTCCTGGTCCAGTCCGTCGGCACGCGAGAGGCCCTGCCGCTAGGCGGCCCGGGCGGTCTCGTCGTCGTCGCCCGGCGCGCCGACCAGGCGTCCGCCGCGGCACCGCGGCGTCGTGCTCGGAGGGGGCCTCCTCCTGGTCGCGGGGCAGCTTGCGCGAGACGACCTTGGTCATCCCGTCGCCGCCCATGCTGACCCCGTAGAGGACGTCGGCCGCGTCCATCGTGCGCTTCTGGTGGGTGACGACGACGAACTGCGAGCGCTCGGCGAAGCGGCGAACGAGGCGCAGGAAGCGATCGAGGTTGATGTCGTCGAGGGCCGCCTCGACCTCGTCCAGGATGTAGAAGGGGCAGGGGCGCGCCAGCAGCACCGCGAAGACGAAGGCCAGCGCCACCAGCGACTTCTCGCCGCCGGAGAGCAGCGAGAGCCGGCGCATCGACTTGCCCGCGGGGGTCACCTCGATCTCGACCCCGACCTCCTCGCCGAGATCGCCGTCCCCTCCTCCTCGCCGTCAACGCCCTCCGGCGGCTGCTCGGGACCGGCGCCAGCGAAGCTCTGCTCCATGGCGCGCGGGCCGAGCTCGATCCGCCGCAGCCGCCCGCGGCCGCCGGGAAAGAGCTCGGCGACCATCTCCTCGAAGTTGCGGGCGGTGGCGTCGAAGGTCTCCTCGAAGGCCGCGGCGATCTCGCGGTCGGTGCGGCGGATTAGCGAGCGCAGCTCGTCGATTGCCCGGTCCAGGTCCTCGCGCTGCTCCTTGAGCTCGTCGGCGTGCTCACGCGCCTCAGCGTATTCGCGCTCGGCCAGCGGGTTGACCGGCCCGATCTGCTCGCTGCGACGCAGCAGGCGCTCGAGCTTGACCTCGATCTGGCGGCGATCCTCCTCGGCCAGGATCGCCTCCGCGGGGCCCAGCTCCCGCTCGCGGCTGGTGGCGATCCGCTGCAGCTCGGTGGCGGCCTCGTCGCGGCGGTCGCGAAGCTGCGAGGCCTCGACCTCGGCCGTGGTCAGCGATCTCGCTCGCCTCGCGAAACTCGGCCTGGAGGCCGAACTCGCGCTCCGAGCACTGGCGCAGCTCGGCGGCGACATCTTCGCCGGTGGCGGACTCACCGGCCTCCTCGGGCGCCTCGCGTCGCGCCTCCAGGCGCTCTGCGAGGGAGAAGAGCGCCTCGCGCGTGCGCGCCAGCGCCGGCAACGTCTCGCGCTCGAGCGCGATCCGCCGCGCCAGGCGCTCGCGGTCGGCCTCCCGCGCGGCCCTCGCCAGCTCGGCGGCCTCAGCGTGGCGACGCTCGGCGGTCAGCTCGGCCTCCAGCCGCACGCGCTTGATCGCCTCGGCTCCTTCGCCGGCGCCCGCCTCGGCTCGCCGCTCGGCAAGCCAGGCGCTCCGGCTCGCCTCCTCGGCGGCCTCGTCAAGCTCGCGGCGCATGCCGCGCAGCGCCCCCTCGGCCTGCTCGAGCTCGCGACGGGCGGCCGTCAGCGACTCCTCTGCGCGCTCCAGCTCGGCCTTGGCGCGCTGCTCGGTCTGCTCGCGCTTCTGCACACGCAGCACCAGCTCCTCGCGCGCCGAGCGCGCCGTCAGGGCCGCGTCGTCGGCCTCGCGTGGCACGCGGCGGACCTCGCCGACCCGGCCGTCGAAGCACTCGCCCTTGACCGTCACGGCGAGACCGCGGAAGCCGTCGGGCAACCTCGCTCAGGTCGTCCACCAGCCAGGCGTCGTGGAGCAGGCGCTGCAGGGGGCCGCGCGCCTCTTCGCGCGCGTCGGTGAGCTCGATCAGGGCGCGCGCCCCCTCGACCGGCGGGGTCGGCTCGGTGTCCGGCTCCGGACCGGAGGCGAGTATCGCGAGCGCCGCGCCCTCGGCGGCGCGCAGTCGCTCCACGCCCTCGTCCAGCGAGGAGACCACTATCGCGCGCAGGCGCTCTCCGAGCGCCGCCGAGAGGGCCTGCTCCAACCCGGGCCCGGTCTCCACCATGCCCGCCAGCGCCGACCCGCCGTCGCCCTCGGCGGAGACGGCGGCGGCCAGGCGGGCCTCCACCGCGGCCAGCTCGCCGGCGAGCGCCGCCCTGCGCCGCGAGGCCTTGTCGGCCTCGACGCGGGCGAGCTCGTGGGCTCGCTCGGCCCTGCGCACGGCGGCAAGCGCCTCCTCGGCCACCTCGGACGTCGGCGCAAGGTTGGCCTCCAGCTCGGCACGCCGGGTCTCGGCCGCCTGGGCCACCGCCCGCAGCTCGGCGACCGGGCCGCCCTCGGCGCTCTCGGCGCGATCGAGCTCGGCCAACTCGGCCTCGAGCTCCGCTACGCGGACGGCCGCGTCGCCCTCGGAGCCAAGCTCCTCGCCGAGCTCGTCGAGCCGCAGCTGACGCTCTCCCAGCCCGGCCCGCAGCTCGCGCTCGGCCATCTCGATCGCCTCGGCCCGGGCGCGAAGGCGCTCGAGCGCGGCGCGGCCATCGGCAAGCCGCTCGGCGCGACGCGCGACTCGCCGACTCGCCGGCGGCGATGCGCTCCTCGATCGCTGGCGCCTCTCGCGGACCTCGTTGAGCCTGCCGTCGATCCCGTCGCGTCGCTCGCGCGCCGTGGCCAGGCCGCGCTCGGCCTCGGCCAGGGAGCCCTCGGCCCCGCGCAGGTCGCTGGCGACCAGCTCGGCCCTGCAGCTCGTCCTCCTGGATTCGCATGCGCGCGTGGCGCTCGGCGGCCTCGGCCTGGCGCTTCAGCGGGCGCAGCCGCGAGCGAGCCTCGCGCTCCACGTCGACGGCGCGGTCGAGGTTCTCGCGCGTTCGCTCCAGCTTCAGCTGGGCGCGGCGGCGGCGCTTGCGGTGCTTGCCGAGACCGGCGGCCTCCTCGATCAACAGGCGCCGGTCGCGCGGCTTGGAGTTGACGATCGGCCTCGACCCGGCCCTGGCTGATCACCGAGTGCATCTCGCGCCCGAGGTTGGTGTCGGAGAGCGCCTCGAGCACGTCGGCGAGCCGGCAGCGGGCGCCGTTGAGGCGGTACTCGCCCTCGCCGTTGCGGTCGATGCGGCGGGTGACCGAGATCTCCGAGAACTCGCTCTTGGCGCGCCCCTCGGAGTTGTCGATCACCACCTCGACCTCGGCGAAGCGCCGCTGGGAGTGGCCCTTGCCCCCCGCGAAGATCACGTCCTGCATGGTCTGGCCGCGCACCGCGGTCGGGCTCTGCTCGCCCAGCGCCCAGAGCACCGCGTCGGTGATGTTCGACTTGCCGCAGCCGTTGGGGCCCACGATCACGCTGACGCCCGGCGAGAAGGTGAGCCGGGTCCGATCGGGGAACGACTTGAACCCCTTCAGGTTGAGCGCTTTCAGATACATCGTTTTGAGCTTCCGTAGGGTCGCGGGCCGCCCGGACGCCTCAACGCGTGAGCTTGTCCAGCGCCCGCTCGGCCGCCGCCTGCTCGGCTTCCTTCTTGCTGCGGCCGGTGCCGGTGCCGACCTCGTCGCCCCGCACCGTCGCCCGGACCTCGAAGCGGCGATCGTGCGGGGGACCGGCCTCGCTGACGACGTCGTAGCTTACGGTGGCCCCGCTGCGGGCGAGCCGTTCCTGGAGCTCGGACTTGAAGTCCAGCCTCGCCTGCCGCGCGTGGGCGATCTGCTGCTCGAAGGCGCCGATCAAGGCTTCGGCGGTCGCCTCGAAGCCGTACTCCAGGTAGCAGGCGCCGATCACGGCCTCGGTCACCGAGGCCAGGGTCCGCTCCGACTCCACCAGGGTCTCCACGCGCAGCCCGGTGCCGTCTGCGGGGGCGTTGGCGCCCAGCCGGTCGGGGAGGTCCAGATCGCGGGCGACCTCGGCGCAGGCACGCCCGCTGACGGCCTGGTTGTGGACCTTGGTCAGGTCGCCGATGTCCGCGCCCGGGTAACGGCGAAAGAGCTCGGAGGCCACGGCGAGGCCGAGCACACTGTCGCCGAGGAAGGCCAGGCGGCCGTAGGCGTCGGCGCGGCTCTCCACCCAGGACGAGTGTGAGAGCGCCCGCCGCGAGAGCTCATCGGGCAGCCCGTCGAGCAGCCCCGCAAGCGTCGCCCCGCTTCGCGACCCGCTCAACCGCCCGCCGGCACCCGCTGGCAGACGAAGTCCACTGCGTCGCCGACGGTCTCGATCCCCGCCGCCTCCTCCTCGCTCACCCGGATCTCGTAGCGATCCTCGAGCTCCATCACCAACTCGTAGAGGTCGAGCGAGTCTGCGTCGAGGTCCTCGCGGAACCTCGTCTCGGGGGTGATGCGGTCGGCGCTCACCCCCAGCTCCGCCACCAGGTGGTCGCGGACCAGCTTGAGCACGGCGTCGGGCTCCATGGCCGCCATTATCCCGACTCCCGCAGCGCCTCGCGCGTGGCTCCGGAGGCCTCCAGCCGCTCCGCCGTGCGCTCGACCGCCCGCTCGCGCGAGGCGCGGTCGGCGAGCCGGACGGCGTTGGCGATGCCAATGGCGCTGGAGCTGCCGTGGGCGACCACCGCGATCCCCCGCAGGCCGAGCAGGATGGCGCCGCCGACCTCGTTGGGGTCCATCTCGCGGCGCAGGCCGCCGAGGGCGGGGCGCAGCAGCAGCCCCCCGGCCGCGGCCCGCGGGCCCGAGCGCGCCGCCGAGCGCACGGCGTCGGCGACGGCCTTGGCGGTCCCCTCCAGCGTCTTCAGGACCACGTTGCCGGTGAAGCCGTCGGTGACGACGACGTCGGCGACTCCGGTGAGCAGATCGCGGCCCTCGACGTTGCCGATGAACTCGAGCCCATCCGCGGCGGCGAGGGCGGAGTGCGCCTCGACCACCGGCACGCTGCCCTTCTTGCCCTCCTCCCCGACCGAGAGCAGGGCCACCCGCGGGCGCTCGACCCCGAGCACCGCCTCGCTGAAGCTGGCGCCGAGGAAGGCGAACTGGACCAGATGCTGAGGGCGAACATCGGTGTTGGCACCCGAGTCGAGGAAGACGAGCTGGGCGCCGTCGCCTCCGGGAAGCGGAATCTGGGTCGCCAGCGCCGGCCGGTGGACTCCGTGGAGCCGCTTCATCGCGAACAGGGCGGCGGTCATCAGCGCCCCCGTGGACCCGGCGCCGACCACGGCCGAGGCCACGCCGCCGGCCGCGTCGGATGCCGCTCGCACCACCGAGGCCTCGGGCTTGGAGCGAACCGCGGGCACCGGCTCCTCCTCGTTGGCGATCCACTGATCGCACTCGACCAGCTCCACTCCGGGCCCGACCGGCGTACCGGCCGGCCCGTAGAGGCGAACCGCCACGCCGGCCTCCGCGGCGATGCGCGCACCCTCGGCCACGATCTCGGCGCCGCCATCGGCGCCATGGGCATCGAGCGCCACCGGGGCCGGACCCGGGCGCTCCGCTTCGCTCAACTACTCCTCCGGCTCAGCCTGGGGAGTCGTCTCGGGGACCTCGTGGCGGATCACCTCGCGACCGGCGTAGGTGCCGCAGGTCGGGCAGACGCGGTGAGGCAGGCGGGCGCTGTGGCAGCGCGGGCACTCGTTCAGCCGCGGGCGCGCCGCCTTGTGCTGCGCGCGGCGCTTGTCCCGCCGAGCGCTTGAAGTTCGTTTCTTGGGAACCGCCATCGGCGCTGCATGGTAGCCACACGGCGCCTCGGCCCGCGGGTCCTGTCGGCGGGCGGACGCATCGCTGCGGGCAGGGTCGCTGTCCTCGGATGCGTCCGCCCACCGCCACCCACGGGAGAGGCGGGGTGGCTACTCGAGCTTGAGATCGCGAAGCTTCGCCAGGCGGGGGTCGCCGGAGGAAGCGTGGTGGTGGGCTTCGGGGTCGGTGTCGTTGAGGGATTCGCCGCAGACCGGGCAGAGGCCGGCGCAGTCGGCGCGGCAGAGCGGCTTCGAGGGCAGCGCGAGGACGACCGCGTCCTGGGCCCAGCGTCCCACGTCCAGGCGTCCCTCGGCGACGTAGGGGCTGCGAAGCTCCTCGTCCGCAGTGCCCGGCTGGTCCACCTCCCGAGCGTCGATCTCGAGCTCCAGATCGGCCGGTTGGAGGCAGCGGACACAGGGGCCCGTGAGGCGGGCGTCGAGCCGCAGGCGAAGCGCATAGCCGGAGCCGGTCCTGGAGACGTCGAGCCGGGCGGGAGGCTGGCCGGCGGACATGGCATAGCTCTCCTCACCGAGACGAACCGTCTCCAGCTCGGCCGGAAACTCGATCCTCGCGGCCTCGCCCGAGGACAGGGCGAGCCGATCGAGGTCGACGATGCCTGCTTGCACCTTCACGAGGTCACCTGCCCGGGGTCCGGGTGCCAATACGATGGACCGGCCGCCGGCGGCGGACGACCCTGGATCGAGATTAGCGTGAGCGCTCAGTTCCACCGGAACCCCGACACCTACCTGGAGCAGATCCGGGCCGAGGTGCCGCGCTTCGACGAGCTGCAGGAGGCGGCCGTGGCGGCGATCCCGTTCGCCCCCGAGCGGGTCCTGGAACTCGGCATGGGGACCGGCGAGACAACCCGCCACCTGCTCGAGGCCTTCCCCGACGCCTGGGTGGTTGGCCTCGACTCCAGCCCCGAGATGGTCTTCCACCTGCGCGAGGAGTACGACGACGTCCAGCTCGCCCGCATGGAGGACCCGCTGCCCGATGGCCCCTGGGACCTGGTCATCTCGGTGCTCTCGGTGCACCATCTCACCGACGACGAGAAGCGAGTCCTGTTCCGCCGCGTGCGCGAGCACTCGCGCGCCCTGGTCATCGGCGACGTGGTCAAGGCCGAGCCGCAGGTGGCGCCGATCGACCCCGGCATCGACTTCCCCGACACCGCCGAGCAGCTGGCCGAATGGTGCAACGGCGAGGTCGTATGGCGCGCGGACGACCTTGCGGTCGTCCGCGCCACCTACGACTGACCGCGGGCAAAGGCCGCGGCTATGTCCGCGCCCGCTCTACTTGGGCGTCGATACGCAGCGGTACGGCTGCGGGGTGCTCTTCGCGATCGTCGCGATCCTCGAGAACCCTGAGTCGTCGGTCCGCACGATCATGCGCTGATTCGGCCCCAGCGTGAACTCGTCGGTCCAGATGTACGGGGACGCGACCTTGTTGGTCACCAGCAGGGCCTCGGCGATCGACGGCATCCGCAGCTTCTTGGCGGCGCAGTCGCGCTCGGCGACGTCCCAATCCTGGGCTGCTTTGTGGCCTGAGAAGCAGGTATCGGCTACCCGCTGCTTGGCGTTCTTCGGGCACACCGGCACCAGGCTCGACTCCTTGATCTGCTTGCCGGTGAGCTGGCCGCCCGCATAGGCGGCTCCGCCGAGGGCGACGAAGAGCGCGATCACCCCGAGCACGGTCCCAACGCTGATCTGGCGGCGGATGCGGTTGAGCATTCCCGTCCCTTTCCTTCGTGGATGGAGGGTCCCCTCCCTGACGGCGCCACGGTACGGGGCTGGGCCGCCCACGTCAATCGCGCGATCGTCCACCCCCATACGATGGGCCGCCCCCGCGGCGTCCGATAGCAAGGAGGAGACGTGCCGAAGGTCATCTACGAGAAGCGCGACCGGATCGCCTACGTGACCATCAACCGCCCGGAAGCGCGCAACGCGATCGACCCCGACGTGCACGCCGCGATGATCGAGACCTGGGCCGACTTCCGCGACGACGACTCGGTGGACGTCGCCATCCTCACCGGCGCCGGCGAGGCCTTCTGCGCGGGCGCCGACCTGAAGACCTACATCCCGCCGATCATGGCCGAGGCGACGCCGGCCGACATCCGCGAGATCGTCGAGCTGGGGCTCAACGGCTTCACCCGGGGCATGCACCGGATCCCGAAGCCGATCGTCGGCGCGGTCAACGGCTGGGCGCTCGCCGGCGGCTTCGAGACGGCGCTCGCCTGCGACATCAGGATCGCCTCGGAGCGCGCGATGTTCGGCTCCTTCGAGGCGCGGCGGGGCTTCCACCACGGCGACGGCGGCCTGGTGCGGCTGGTCAACGCCGGCGGCGTCGGCGTCGCCATGCACATGCTGCTCACCGCCGAGCCGATCGACGCCCGCCAGGCGCTGGAGTGGAACCTGGTCTCCAGGGTCGTGCCGCACGAGAGCCTGATGGAGGAGGCCGAGACGGTCGCCCGGCAGATCCTGCGCAACTCCCAGCGAGCGGTGCGCTCGGCCAAGCAGACGATCCTCGACGTGATCGGCCAGCCGCTGGACGCCCAGCTACGAACCGAGGCCTGGAACGCCTACACCTGCGCCGATCCCGAGGAGACCAAGGCGATGTTGAAGCGCTTCTACGCCAAGACCGACGCCGGGCGCGCCGGCAGCCACGAGACCGAGCTGTGAGCTAGCCGATCTCTGAGGGTTCCTGGTCGCGGCCCTGGAGGCGATCGCGGCCGCGCTGCACCGCCTGAAGGAACTTCTGGAGGTTGACCTCGAGGGTGTTGAGGATGTCGTCGGCGTAGTCCTCGGCGCCGAGGCGAATCTCGCGCTCGCGCTCGCGCGCCTCCTCGACGATCTCCTCTGCCGCCCGCTCCGCCTGGCGCGTGATCTCCTCGTTGGCGACGAGGCGGGCCTGCTGCTCGCGGGCCTCCTTGACGATCCGCTCGGCCTCGCGCTTGGCCTCGGCCAGCATCTCCTGGCGCTCCTTGACGATCCAGCGCGCCTGCTTGATCTCCTCAGGGATCGTGGCGCGCATCTGATCGAGGAGATCGTAGATCTCCTCGCGATCGACGCGCACCTGGTCGGTGAGCGGCACGGGCCGCGCGTTGTGAACCAGGTCGTCGAGCTTGTCTATGAGTACGAGTACGTCCATGGACGAACGGTCAAAGCTTACGCACCCCCGGCCGGGGTGCTCTCATCGGCCCCCTTTTCGCCGTGGTTCTGCAAGCTCCTGCCCAGCCCTCAGGCATGGGTTGAGGCTTAGCCTAGCGGGCGAGGCGCTCGGCCAGCGCGGCTGCGACCGGCGCGGGCACCAGGTCCGAGACGTCGCCGCCGAAGGTCGCCATCTCCTTGACCCCGGTCGAGGAGAGGAAGCTGTAGTTGGCCGAGGCGAAGATGTACATGCTCTCGATGTCGGCGGCGAGCTTGCGGTTGAGCTGGTTCATCTCGAACTCGTACTCGACGTCCGAGATGGCCCGCAGGCCCTTGACCACGACCTTGGCGCCGTGGTCGCGAGCGAAGTCGACCAGCAGGTTGCTGAAGACCTCGATCTCCACGTTGTCCAGATCGGAGGTCGCGTCAAGCAGGAACTTCTGGCGCTCGTTGGCGCTGAACAGGGTCTTCTGCTTTCGCACCGGTTGGTCAACGACGCCGACCACGACGCGGTCGAAGACCCCGGCGGCGCGGCCGATGATGTCGAGGTGCCCGTTGGTGACCGGGTCGTAGGTCCCCGGGCAGACGGCGACGTGCGCCTTTTTCTCAGCCATCGCCACGCTCCCGGTAGACCGTGAGGGCGGTGTCGCCGTAGCGGCGCTCGCGGAGCACGGGGAGCGAGAGAGTCAGGGGTTTGTCTGGGGACGTCTCGATCACGACGCGACCTCCGGGCGCAAGTGCGTTTCGAACGGGTTGGTCGAGCTCCCCCGCAAGGCGGTCGGCGAGTCTATAGGGCGGATCGCAGAGGATGAGGTCGAACGCCGCCGCCGGCGCGCCCGCCAGGTAGCCGGCGGCGTCGGAGCGCACCAGCTCGGCTGACGCCTCCAGGCCGAGCGCCCTCACGTTGACGCGGGCGGGCCGGGTATCGGTGTCCACCAGCACCGCCCGCGACGCCCCTCTCGAGAGGGCCTCGATGCCGAGGGCGCCGCTGCCGCAGAAGAGGTCGAGCACCCGTGCTCCCGAGACGTCGCCGAGGATCGAGAAGATCGCCTCACGCACGCGCGCCGTGGTCGGGCGCAGCTCGCGCGCCCCGCGCGGCGTCCGCAGCCGCCTGCCGCGAAGCTCGCCGCCGGCGACCCTCAGCTCCGCCACGGCGTCTCCCTCACCTTCCTAGGCGACGATGCCCTGGCGGCGTTCGTCGCCGAAGCGGCGCCGCGCCTCCGCCATCAGGGGACCGAGGCTGGGGTCGTCGAGGGAGCCGCGCTCCCGGAGCAGATCGGCGATCCGGCGCCGGGCCTCGACCAGCAGGGCGGCGTCCTCGGGCAGGCTGGCGGCGCGGAAGCGCGGCAGGCCGTGCTGGCGAGTGCCGAGGATCTCCCCCTCGCCGCGGATCGAGAGGTCGATCTCGGCCAGCCTGAAGCCGTCGCTCTCATCGGCGATCGCCTCGAGCCGGGCCGCCGCGGCCTCGGAGGCGGGATCGCCGAAGAGGATGCAGGCCGAGGGATGCTCGCCGCGGCCGACCCGCCCCCGCAGCTGATGGAGCTGGGAGAGGCCGTAGCGCTCGGCTCCCTCGATCACGATCACGCTGGCGTTGGGGACGTCGATGCCCACCTCGATCACGCTGGTCGCGACCAGCGCGTCGATCCGGCCCGCGGCGAAGCCCGCCATCGCCTCGGTCTTTAGCTCCGATGGCATCTGGCCGTGGACGAGGCCGACCGAGAAACCGCGCAGCTCGGTGGCGGCCAGCCGCTCGGCCTCTGCCTCGGCCGCGCGGGCCTCGAGCTCTTCCGACTCGCTGACCAGGGGGCAGACGACGTACGCCTGGCGGCCTTCGCGCAGGCGCTCGCGCACGAACTCGTAGGCTCCCGCGCGCCGCTCCTCGCCCACAACCCAGGTCCGGACCCGGCGTCGGCCGGCTGGGAGCCGGCGCAGCTCGGTCGTGTCGAGATCGCCGTAGACGGTCATCGAGAGCGTCCGCGGGATCGGGGTCGCCGTCATGTGCAGCACGTGGGGCGCGAGGCCGCCCGGTCCCTTGGCATCGAGGGCCGCCCGCTGGCGCACGCCGAAGCGATGCTGCTCGTCGATCACCACGGCGCCCAGCGAGGCGAAGCGAACGTCGTCCTCGATCAGGGCGTGGGTGCCGACGACCATGCCGAGCTGCCCGTTCGCCAGGTGCGCGAGCAGCTCGGCGCGGCGGGCCCGCCCGGCGGCCGAGGTGAGCAGGGCGAGCGGCGGCGCGCTGTCGGCCAGCAGCGCCTGCAGGGTGCGGAAGTGCTGCTCGGCAAGGGTCTCGGTCGGGGCCATCAGCGCCGCCTGGTGCCCGTTGTCGACCGCGCGCAGCATCGTGTGGAGCGCGACGACCGTGTTGTGAGTGACAGTGAAATCGTCCGTGACGTAGAGCTGATTGGGGTGCGAAACCGCGATGCACTGAACCGGCTTGACTCCCGCAGTCTCAATGCGTTCGATCGCCTTGGCGGGATCCGCGTACTTCGTCCGGGCACGAAGCCGGCCTGCCTTACGCGCCAGCCGGAAGGGGGGAAATCGGGCCGGGAGGATCACGCTCGTGCGCCACGAGGTGCCCGACGCTCGCCGGACCACTCGGCACCTTGCACGGCCTCCGAGGGAACGAACGAGCCACGCCACATGCTCTGCCAGCTGCGGCGAGACAGACGAGAATGACACGTCCAATCCAACCTTGGACAGGGTGCCGTCGGTATCCATCAGTCCTTGCAGCACCGCGTGGCGGACCGCTATCGGAGCTACCAGGTACTCCGGTGGGATGTGTTTCTGACCCGCCCCACGCCCCATGAGATCCAACCCCTCGAGATGTCGCACCAACGATGTCCGAACTGGCCAGGAAGGCCGGGCTTGGACTCCAACTTCCATCAATCGCATCCGCACGGTCGACGCGCTGAACGGCAGTCTTGAGGCAATCGTCTCCTGGCTTGCGCCCGCCTGATACGCCCGGACTAACGTTGAGGTGTCGTCCGGGCGAACCTGCGCCAACTCTTCATCAACGCAGGACCGCTTGCCAATGATGTTCCAATCGTAGGGACGGTGCTTCTCCTTTTTCATTCGGCAGTCCTGAGGCAGGGCATCTCGACAAGCCTTGACCAATTCCGGATCTGCGCTGGTGAAGCGCACTCGATCAGGTAGCGAAAGTCCGCCGTCGCCGAGCAGAAGCCCGACGAGATACGGATCCAGGGGCCGCTCTCCACCGCCGTCAAGGTCCACTGGCTCGGGCAGCTCCACGTGCCATTTGGCGGACCCGCTTGGTCGCATGAGATCGGACGCGATCGCCCGCGCAGTCATGACTTTCGGCACATCACCACGGCAACGCGCGGTACTCGTCTGGACTTTCCAGAGGTGGTCCGGATCGCATTCAACCGCAGTGCCGTCGGAGAATCGCAGCCTCCACACCTCCCGATAGCCCTGCGGGAAGACCCCGGTGACGCGGCTGATCCCTCCGGCCGGGTTGATGACCCGGTCCCCCACCCGAATCTCACCCATCGGACGGAAGCCGTTTGGTGTCAAGACCAATGACGTGAGGGGCTGTGCCTTGCCCGAGCCGACCTCGCCCATCAGCAGGCGCTGCATGGGGCGCTCCCGCGCCAGGTCGGCGTCCACCTCCGCCATCGCCTGGCGCTGGTCGCTGGTGAGCTCGAACGGCAGCGAGGAGAGCCAGCGATCGACGGCATCGCCCGCGCCCGGGTCCAGCCGCAGCGCCCGGCGGCCGGCGCGGCGCGCCGACCGTCGCGACGCCAGCGAGGCCTGGTAGAGCAGCAACTCCTCGAAGGCCAGCCTGTTGCGCGCTTCCTCCGCGTCGGGCGCCCGCTCGGGGAAGTGGCAGGCGAGCAAGGCGTCGGCTACCCCGGGCAGGCGCATCTCGACGCGCAGGCGCGCCGGCAGTGCCTCGGGGGCGTGCTGCGCGAGGCCCAGCGCCTGCCATGCCCACTCGCGCAGCCGCTGGGGATTGACGCCCTCGCCCGCCGGGTGGACCGGGACGATCCCGGTGGTGTGCAGGCCCGGCGGCGGCTGAGCGCCGGGCGTGCCCGCCCTGCGGTCCGGCTCGGCGCCGCCCTCCGGGTCGGCGTCGACAAACTCGTGCTGGGAGACGGTGAAGCCGCGCTTGTCCAGCTTGCCGCGAAGCAGCAGCCGCGCCCCGGCGGTGAGGCGGTCGGCGAGCCAGGCGCGGTTGAACCAGACGGCCTTGGCCGCGCCGCTCTCGTCGGCGACCTCGGCCTCGAGGATCGTCAGCCGCCGCCCCCGAACCCGGTGAGCCCTGCCGGTCGTTCGAACCTCGACCAGGACGGTCGCCTCCTCCCCGAGGCGAAGGTCGCCCAGGCCCGCGATCTCGGCGGCGTCGCGGTGGTCGCGGGGCAAATGGGCGAGGACGTCGCCGATCGTCTCCAGGTCGAGCCCGGCGGCCGACTCCGAGAGCTTTGGCCCGGCGCCCCGGAGTGTTCTCAGCGGCGCCTCGAGCAGACTCGGGCGCGGCCAGTGGACGGGCGCCTCGAGCAGCTCCTCGCGGCTCAGATCGCGCCCGCCGCCGATCTCCCGTGGCGCGAACGCTCCCCTATCGGGCCCTACAGCTGCGGCAGCGGCTTCCACACGCGACAGGCTAGGCGGGCGGGCCGATGACAACGTCGCTCTACGCTTGTGCCATGCCGGTGGAGCAGCCGAAAACCCGTGGCGCCGAGCGTCCGAAGCAGTCCGTCTGGGACTACCCTCGGCCGCCGCGCGTCGAGCCTTGCGAGCGCCACGTCAGGGTCGTGCTCGGCGGCGAGGTGATCGCCGAGAGCGATCGCGCCCTGCGCGTGCTGGAGACCTCGAGTCCGCCGACGATCTACATCCCCGTGGAGGACGTTCGGCAAGAGGCCCTGGTGGAGGCGGACGGAGGCCGCACCGTCTGCGAGTGGAAGGGCCAGGCCCGCTACTTCCACCTCGAGGCGGGCGGCGAGCGCGGCGAGCGCGCCGCCTGGCATTACCCCGAGCCCAGGGAGGGCTATGAGCCGCTCGCCGGGCACGTCTCCTTCTACCCCGGCCGAGTGGACGCGTGCTTCCTCGACGAGGAGCTGGTGACCCCGCAGGCGGGCGGCTTCTACGGCGGCTGGATCACCGCTGAGCTCGAGGGGCCGTTCAAGGGCGAGCCCGGCAGCGAGGGCTGGTAGTCGGCGCGGAGCTCAGCGGGCTTCGACCGACTCGAGCTCGATCGAGACGATCGTCGGGCCGCCGAGCGGGCGGCCGCCCGGCCCCTTGGGAACCACCCGGCGGCTGGTCGGGAACACGAGACCGTCGAAGCGCTCATGCGCCCAGGAGAAGTGGGCGGCGTTGGCGTGCGGAGAGACCACGTCCGGCGAGTAGTCGTGACGGCGCAGCAGCCCGTCGGGGCCGAAGTAGTAGCTCTGCTCCCTGCAGTGGGTGTGGAAGCCATCGGGAAAGCTGACGTCGAGGCGCCGCCAGGTCTCGTCCTCGTGCTCGATCGGGTCGCCCTCGCGCAGGCCGAACCCCGGACGCTCGAACAGGAACGGGGCAGTCAGGTAGTTCCACATCGCATAGCCGGCGAAGTAGAGCGCGTCGAGGTCGCTCCACCGGAGCTTGCGGCCCAGGCCCGAGAGGCCGAAGAACCCCTCGCGAACGTGGTCGCGCTCCTCCAGCGTCTCCCCGGCCTCGGACTCGATCCTGACCGTGTCGCCGGCGAACACCCCGCGCCGCCCCGGCCCGGGGTACGGCTCCAGCGCGGCGCGCTGCTCGCCGGTTCGCACCTCCAGGCGGTAGCCGGCGAAATGCCTCGCCTTCAGCTTCGTGCGCATCAGCAGGCCGCCGGAGCGCACCTTCGCCCTCAGCGTTTCCACCCCGGCCCAGCGCTCGCGCCCTCCATGGGCCTCCACCGCCTCCTCGAGCAGCTCAGGCGTGGTCATCAAACCGGACGCTACTGCGCCCGGGCGCGCCCTACTGGGCCGCCAGCAACCACCAGTAGTGGGACTGGCCGCCGTGGTGAAGCTCGACCTCGACCCCCTCGGGAGCGTGGGCCGCGATCTGCTCGAGCGGGATCGGCGCCCCCTCTCCCCCGATCACGGTGACGATCTCCGAGCCCTCGGAGAGGCTCTCGAGCGTCCGAGCAAGAGTCGAGCCGGCGCCCCCCCAGGCGACGATCTCGCTGTCGATGAAGCCGACGGCGTCGCCGCGCACGAAGCGCCCCTGGGCGTCGTCACGGGCCGCGGGTGCCACCGAGCCGACACGCACCGCGGAGAGCGCTTCGGCGAATCGCTCGGCGCTCGCCTCCAGCCCCGCGTCGGCGTCCAGTCTCGACCAGGGCGACCAGACCGGCCTGCTGGGAGGTGCAGTCGACCACGCTGGCACGCTTGTCGGAGAGCTCGGCGGCGCGTTCCGCCGCCATCACCACGTTCGGGTTGTTCGGCAGCACCAGCACCTCCTCGGAGGGCACCTCGTGGATCGCCGCCAGCAGGTCGTAGATCGAGGGGTTGAAGGTCTCGCCGCCGTCGACGACGTAAGCGCCCATGCCCTCGTAGAGCTCGCGCATGCCCTCGCCCGAGACCACGGCGACGACCGCGCAACCTCCGGCCAGCAGCCGAGCCGTCCGCTCGGCCACCTGCTCGCGCATGTCGGCGACGTCGAGCCGGCCGACCTCACCCGTCTCGGCGAACAGGGCCATCGCCGCCTCGGGATCGTCGGTGTGGACATGCACCTTCAGGGTCGCCTCGTCGCCGACCACCAGCACGGAGTCGCCGAGGTCCTCGAGCAGCGGCACGGACGAGCGGCTATCGAGGCCCGTGCCGGTGACGATGAAGTTGGTGCAGTACTGATAGCGGCTGTCCTCGTGACGCGGGCGCGCCTGTCGCGCAGGGGCATGGTGGGCCAGATCGGGTGAGGTGTCGACATCGTCGCGCAGGCCGGCGACGACGCCGGCGAGGATCACCACCAGGCCGTAGGCGCCCGCGTCAACGACCCCGGCCTCGCGAAGGACGTCGAGCTGCTCCGGGGTGCGCTCCACCGCTTGCTCACCATCGCGGACGACCTCGTCCAGCAGGCCGGCGAGCAGCTGGTCCTGCTCCGCGGGTGTGGCGTCGCGCTCGAGCCGCGTGCGCTCCATGTGGGCGAGCTTCTGGGCGACCGAGTGCGCCATCTCGCGGAACACGGTCAGCATCGTCCCCTCGGCGGGCTCGCGCACCGACTCGTAGGCGGCGTCGGCGGCCCTCGCCATCGAGGCCGCCACCAGCACCGGGGTCGACGAGCTCGCCCGGGCGGCTGGCGAGCTCCTCCGCCGCGCCGCGGACGATCTGGCTGAGGATGACGCCGGAGTTGCCGCGGGCCCCCATCAGGGCCGCGCGCGCCAGCGCGTTGACCAGCTCGGTGCGGCCGATGACGTCCACCGGCTGGCCGTCGAGACGGTCGAGCTCGTCCATCACCGCCTTCAGGGTCAGCACCATGTTGTCCCCGGTGTCGCCGTCGGCGACCGGGAACACGTTCAGGTCGTTGACCTCCTGGCGCCGCTCCTCGAGCTGCGCGTGGGCAGCCGTAACGACCGGCGGAATCGCTCTATCGAGGGATCAGCCATTCGGGGAGTCCGTGAACCCTAGCCCTCGGGTGAGTCGAGTGACGGCTTCGCCATCAGGTCGTCGCCCAAGCGGCCGCAGGCCCAGGTCGCAACGGCTTTGCCGTTGCGCCGAAGCAGAGCGGCCTGGTGGCGGCTAGCGGGCCTTGGTGACCTTCTTCGCCTTGAGGCAGCGGGCGCAGACGTAGACGCGGCGGCTGCGTGCCGCCCTCCTGGATCCGGATCTTCTGCAGGTTCGGATTGAAGCGACGCTTGGTCGCGACCATCGAGTGGCTGCGGCTGTTGCCGAAGGCCGGACCGCTGCCGCATGTGAGGCAGACTTTCGCCATGGCGGCGGCATGATAGCGCCCGGTCTCGGGGCGGGGACTCCCCGCGCGGGCCTCGTCCGGGCCGCGACTGCCCGTCGGGAGCACCCTCACGGACCGGCCGCGACCGCGGTACCGACGTCTCCGCGCTGATCACCCGCGGCGGCAGGCGTCGGTCTTGGCGGCCGAGGATCGTCGTGCTGGGCCGCATGGTGGCGGTCAGGGCCTGGCCGCGCACCTGGCCGAGGATCGCGCGGTGCGGAGCGCGTCCAGCGCGAGGCCCGGGCAGCCGCCGGGCTGTCGGCTCACCCCGACTCGTGACGATCTACGACGTCGGCGAGCACGAGGGCCGGATCTTCATGACGATGGAGCGCCTGACGGCGGCAGCCTCGCCGACGTGCTGCGGCGCGGCCGGGTCGATCCCGGCGCAGGCGATCGCCTGGCTGCGCCAGGCCGCCCGCGGCCTCGACGCCGCGCACGAGCACGGCGTCGTGCACCGCGACGTCAAGCCGGGCAACCTGCTGCTCGACGCACGCCTGCGCCTGGTGATCGCGGACTTCGGGAAGTCGCGCCGCCTGGAGCACGAGCGCTCCGTGACGAAGACCGGGCAGGTGTTCGGCACCGCGGCCTACATCGCGCCCGAGCAGGCGGCGGGGCGGCCGGCCACGGCGGCGAGCGACCGCTACGCCCTCGGCGTGGTCGCCTAGCGGGCGCGCGCCGGACCGGGGGCGTCCCCTTCCAGGCCGGCGAGGCGATCGCCCAGGCCGGCCAGCCCGTCGCAGCGAGGCGCCGCGCAGCGCCGCGCGAGCGCGCACCCGACCTCCGTCCGCGGTCGACGCCGTGCTCCTCGCGCGCTGGCCAAGGACCCCGACGAGCGCTGGTCGACCGCGCGCGCGTTCGCGGACGCGCTGGACCGCGCACTCGCGGAGCGGCCAGAGACGCGGCCATTGCTCGCCCGCCGGACGACGAAGAGCACCGGCTCACGCTCGCGCTGGTGCGCTCGCGGCAGTGATGGGGATCGCGGCGGCCCGTCGGGACCCACGGCCTCAGGTCCTCGGCGCTACGGCACGCGCCCGCGGTGGTCAGCTCGGCTCGGTGCGCCAGACGACCGTGATCGAGCCGTCCGCGAATCCGAGCGTCAAGCGGGCCGGCGGACTCGACCGGGTCCTGAATGGCCCAGGGCCTGAGCGGCCACCGGCCTCCCCGAGGGCGCCCACGGCGGGAATCGCGCAACCAGCTCGACCCGTGCGGCTTCGCGCTCTACAACCTCGGGCGCTCGCTGCGGCTCGCGGGCACCCGGCGGAGGCGATCCCGTTCCTCGAGCGCCGGCTGACGATCCCCAACCAGAAGGGTGTGGTGAAGAAGGAGCTCGGGGCCGCGCTACCCCGAAGCCGGCGGCGCAGCCGTCGCGAGCGCCAGCACCGCCTCGGCGGCGTGGCGACCCGAGTCGCGCTTGCCGCCGCCCGAGCGCGCCAGCGCCTGCTCCATCGTGTCGCACGGTGAGCACGCCGAACGCGCACGGCACGCCGGTCTGAAGCTGGACGTCCTGGATGCCGCGCGCGGCCTCGGCGCAGACGTAGTCGTAGTGGTCGGTCTCGCCGCGGATGACCGCGCCCAGGCACGCGACGCCCGCGTAGCGCCCCGACTCGGCGGCGTACTTGGCGGCCATCGGCAGCTCGTAGGCGCCCGGCACCTCGAAGACGTCGAGTCGCCTGCACGCCCGCCTCCTCGAACGCGGCGCGCGCGCCGGCGACCAGCCGCTCGGCGAGGTCCTCGTAGAAGCGCCCGACCGCGATCGCGAACCGCGGCGCGTCGCTCACCGCTCCGCGTCCTCCGCGTCCGCGCTCGGCCTCCTCGCCGCGCGCTCGCGCCCGGTCGTGCTCGCGCTGCTCCGCGTCGATCATCTCCTCGTCGAGCGCCAGGCCCTGGTGGTGGAGCGTGTGGCCCGAGGCGCTCGGGCTTGGCGCGCAGGTAGCGCTCGTTGTGCGGGTTGGGCACGCGGCGGATCGGGATCTGCTCGGTGACCGAGAGCCCGTAGCCCTCCAGGCCGTTGATCTTCTTCGGGTTGTTGGTGAGGATGCGGATCGGCGACAGCCCGAGGTCGCCGAGGATCTGGGCGCCGATGCCGTAGTCGCGCAGGTCGGCCGGCAGCCCGAGCTGGAGGTTGGCGTCGACGGTGTCGAGGCCGTCGTCCTGGAGCTTGTAGGCGCGCAGCTTGTTGAGCAGGCCGATGCCGCGGCCCTCCTGGGGGAGGTAGAGCAGCACGCCCTGCCCTCCGCCTCGATCATCGCCAGCGCGGACTCGAGCTGCTCGCCGCAGTCGCAGCGCAGCGAGTGGAAGACGTCGCCGGTGAGGCACTCCGAGTGGACGCGCACCAGGACGTCCTTGGCGCCCGCGACGTCGCCCTTGACCATCGCGACGTGGTGCTTGTCGTCGACGAGCGAGCGGTAGCCGACGACCTTGAAGTCGCCGAACGCCGTGGGCAGCTCGGTCGTGACGACGCGCTCGACGAGCTTGCTCGTGCCGGCGCCGGTAGGCGATCAGGTCGGCGACGGTGATCATCTTCAGCCCGTGGCGCTCGCAGTAGGGGACAAGGTCGGGGACCCGGGCCATGGTCCCGTCGTCGTTCATGATCTCGCAGATCACCCCGGCCGGCGTCAGGCCGGCGAGGCGCGCCAGGTCGACGCTCGCCTCGGTGTGGCCGGTGCGCTCGAGCACGCCGCCCGGCTTGGCCTTGCAGCGGGAAGATGTGGCCGGGCTGACGCAGGTCCGCGGGCGTGCGTGCGGGGTCGATGGCGACCTGGACGGTGTCGCGCGCGGTCGGCGGCGGAGATGCCCGTGGTGACGCCCTCGCGCGGCCTCGACGGAGACCGTGAACGCGGTCGCGAACGGCGACTCGTTCTTGGCCGCCATCAGGTCGAGGCCGAGCTCGTCGCAGCGCTCGGGAGTCAGCGCCAGGCAGATGAGCCCGCGGCCGTGCTTGGCCATGAAGTTGATCGCCTCGGGCGTCGCGAACTGCGGCGGCGATCACCAGGTCGCCCTCGTTCTCGCGGTCCTCGTCGTCGACAGACGACGACCATGCGCCCGTGGCGGATGTCCTCGATCGCGTCCTCGATGGCGGCGAACGGCGACTCCTGTCTGCGCGGCGTCGGCTTCGCTTCTTGGTCGCTTGCATCGCGGCGCTCCGGGGCTTAAGGGTGACTCGACGGAGCTTGGCCAACGTAGCGCGCCCACGTCCAGGTTCACGTTACGCGTCCGGCCTCGGCGGCGCCGAGGTTGGTGCGCTCCAGCGTCTCGGGGATCAGCGCCACGGAGAACGTGTCGTCGGTCACGGCGGCGACGGTCAGGCTCACGCCGTCCACCGCGATCGACCCCTTCTCCACGACGTAGCGAAGCAGTCTCGGGCTCGGCCTCGATCGTGACGACGCGCGAGAAGCCGTCCTCGCGCACGCCGGTCACCGTCCCGACGCCGTCCACGTGGCCCTGCACGAAGTGCCCGCCGAGGCGGTCGGCGGCGCGCAGGGGAAGCTCGAGGTTGACGGGATCGCCCTCGCGCACGGCGCCCAGCGAGGAGCTCGCAGCGTCTCGTGCATGACGTCGGCGCCGAAGGCGTCGCCGTCCACCGAGGTCGCGGTCAGGCAGACGCCGTTGACCGCCACCGAGTCGCCGACGCGCAGCTCGCGCGCGAGCGCGGTGCCGATGCCCAGGCGCACGCCCTCGCCGCTGTCCTCCAGGGAGGTGACGGTGCCGAGGTCCGCGACGAGGCCGGTGAACACGCTCACCACTCCCGCAGCCGGGCCGTGATCAGGAGGTCGCTCGCCGATGGTCTCGCAGTCGAGCGTCAGCGCGCGCACGGCGTCGGCGATCGACTCGGCGCCCTGGCCCTCGAGCGGGTCGCGCGCGGTGCGCCCGCCGAGCACGAGCGGCGCGAGGAAGAGCCGGATCTCGTCGATCTCCCCGGCGTCGAGGAAGGCGCCGGCCAGGTGCGGGCCGCCCTCCAGCAGGATCGAGGTGACGTCGCGGGCGCCGAGCTGGTCGAGCGCCGAGCGCAGCGCGCGCGGCTCGTTCTGGCCGGACGCGACGATCACGTCGATGCCGGCGGCCTCGAGCGCGTCGGTGGCCAGACGCGGCGCCGCGCGCGAGACGACGACGGTGAGCGGGATCTCGTCGGCCGCGGTCACGAGCTTGGAGTCGAGCGGCAGGCGGCCCTCGGAGTCGAAGACCACGCGCCGGGGCTGGCGGTGCACACCCTCGATCCGGGCGGTGAGCTGCGGATCGTCGGCGAGCGCGGTGCCGATCCCCACCGCGACGGCGTCGCACTCGGCGCGCCAGTGGTGCGAGAGCGCGCGGCTGGACTCGCGCCGAGATCCACGCGGAGTCGCCCGTGCCGGTGGCGACCTTGCCGTCGAGGGTCATGGCGGACTTGAAAGCACCCACGGGCGGCCGGTGCGCGCGTGCTTGCGGAACGGCTGGTTCACGAGCCGCGCGCGGGTGGCGATGTCGCCGTCGGCGAGTCGACGTCGATGCCCTCGTCGCGCAGGATCCCCGGCCCGCGGCCGGCGGCCTTCTCGCTGGGGTCGTCGCGAGGCCACGACCACGCGGCCGATGCCCGCCTCGACGATCGCCTCGGTGCACGGCGGCTGCGACCGGTGTGGGCAGCAGGGCTCGAGCGACACGTAGAGCGTCGCGCCCGCGAGGTCCTCGTCGCGCGAGCGGCGTTATCGCCGCGCGCTCCGCGTGCGGCCTCGCCGAGCTCGGCGTGGAAGCCCTCCCCGAGCACCTCGCCGTCGCGGACGACGACCGCGCCGACGAGCGGGTTGGGGCTGACGTGGCCGCGGCCCCGTCGGCGAGCTCGAGCGCCCTGCGCATGTGAGCCGCTTCCTGTTCGGTCCCGATCTGGGGCATTGCGACCTCGCTTCAGTCGCCGATTGACTGGTCAGTCGACCAGGGTACGCGCTGGAAAGCAAATTGCCGGCAAGGCGTGCTCAATGGCTGGGGAAAGACTCTTCCGGCTCGCGCCCTCGCAGGCAGGCCAGCCGTAGGCTTCCCGCCCATGGCGGAAGCCGAGAGCCACAGCGGGGCGAGCGAGGCGCGCGACTACGGGCGCCGCGCCAGCCTGCTCTCGGTCGGGGTGGGGATCACCGGGCTGATCACCTACCTGTACTTCGCCCTCGCGTCGCACGAGCTGTCGAAGGAGCAGTACGGCGAGGTCGCGGTGCTGTGGTCGGCGGTGTTCATCACCGTCTCCGTCCTGCAGCGCCCCGTCGAGCAGCTGCTCTCGCGGACGATCTCCGACCACCTCGCGGGGGGCATGTCGGTGGCGCGGCCGGTCCGGGTCGCCGCGACGATCCAGCTCGGGGTCGGGGTGGGCTTCGTGCTCATCGCCCTGCTTCTGCGTGGGCCGATCCAGGATGGCCTGCTCAACGGCAACGCGACCCTGTACTGGATCGGGGTCGGCGCAGTCACCGCCTACGGCGCCAGCTACTTCGCGCGGGGGTTCCTGGCCGGCAGCCACCGAACCACCCTCTACGCGCTGCTGATCATCTGCGAATCGGTGGCCCGCACCAGCTTTCCCCTCGCCGTTGCCGTCGGCGTCGCCAGCGGCCAGACGGTGGTCGCGCTGGGCATCGTCGCCGCGCCGACGCTGTCCCTGATCGTCGTCCCCTTCGCCTTCCTGGGGACCGACGCGGGCGCCGCCGCTCGGGATGCCGCCCCGGCCCCCGGCGACGCCGGGCCCGCAGCCGAATCGGACTTCAGCCTGGCTCGCGGCGGGGGCTTCGCCGCGGCCGTCTTCTTCATCATGCTCAGCGAGCAGACCTTCCTCAATGCGGGGCCGCTCCTGGTCAAGGGGAGCTCGGGCGCAGCGGCGGCCGGGTACATCTTCAACATCCTGCTCATCGCCCGGGCGCCGCTGCTGCTGTTCCAGGCCGTCCAGACGGCGCTGCTGCCGCATCTGACGCGACTGCGGGCGGACGACAACGAGGATGATTTTCGCGCCTCGGTGGGCGTGACCATCCGTGCGATCGCGGTTTTCGCCGCCCTGGCCGCGGTGGCGATGGCGATCGCGGGCCCGACGCTGATGCAGATCGCCTTCGGCGACAAGTTCACCTATGACCGGGTCGATCTGATGATCGTCACCGTCGGCATGGGCCTCTATCTGTGCGCCGCGACCCTGAACCAGGCGGCGCTAGCCCAGGCCCAGGCCCGGCGGGCGGCGATCCGCTGGGTCTGCTGTGCTGTCGTCTTCGTCACCTGGACCGTGGTGCCGCTGATCGATGACGTCTTCCTGCGGGTCGAGATCGGCTACTTCGGCGCCGCGGCGCTTCTGTGCGCCCTGCTCTACACCATCTACCGCCGGCCGCACGCCCGGCCCGAGGACGAGGTTGCGCCGGGCTCCACCGAGGAGATGGAGCTGCAGCTCGCCTCGGCCGACGAGACCAGTTGACCGACGCGCAGCTGATCCTCGTCGCGGGCGGGCTACTCGCGGCCGGCATCGCCGCGGCCCTGATCGCCGATCGCGTCCGGGTGCCCGGTCTGCTGCTCTTCCTCGGGCTGGGGATGCTGGTCGGCTCGGAGGGGCCGATCGGCGTGGAGTTCGACGACGCCGAGCTCACCCGGACGCTGGGCACGATCGGCCTCGTCCTGATCCTGTTCGAGGGCGGACTGACCGCCGGCTGGCGCGAGATCCGGCCCGTGCTCCCCACCGCAATCTCGCTGGCGACAGTGGGCACGCTGGTGACGGCGGTCGTCACTGGGCTGGTCGCCGCCTGGGCGCTCGACCTTTCCACGCTCGAGGGCCTGATCCTGGGGTCGGCGGTGGCGGCGACCGACTCGGCGGCGATCTTCGCCGTCCTGCGCGGATCGAACCTGCGGCGCAGGCTGGCGCGCTCGCTGGAGGGCGAGTCCGGCTTCAACGACCCGGTCGCCCTGCTGCTCGTCACCGGCTTCATCTCCTGGATCGAGGAGCCGAACTTCGGCGCCTGGGACATGGCGGCTGAGCTCGTCGGCAAGCTCGCCATCGGCGCCCTGCTCGGCGTCCTCTTCGGGCTGGTCGCGCGGGGCGCCTTTCGCCGGCTCAACTACCCGACGGCGGGCCTCTACCCAGTGGCCTCGGTCGCGACCGCGGCGCTCAGCTACGGCGCCGCCGAGGTGGCCCACGGGTCGGGCTTCCTAGCCGTCTACCTCACCGCCCTGGTCCTCGGCACCGGAGCCGTTCCCGGGCGCCGCACCGTGATCGCCTTCCACCAGGGGCTCAGCTGGGTCGCCCAGATCTCCCTCTTCTTCCTGCTCGGCCTGCTGGTCTTCCCCAGCAGGCTGGTGGACGTCGCCGGTCAGGGGCTGCTGATCTCGGGCGTGCTGATGTTCGCCGCCCGGCCGCTGGCGGCCGTCATATCCAGCCTGCCCTCCCGCTTCACCATGCCGGAGCGCCTCATGCTCGGCTGGGCGGGGCTGCGCGGGGCGATCCCGATCTGGCTGGCGACCTTCCCGGTCGTCGCCGGGATCGAGGAAGGCGGCGAGATCTTCAACATCATCTTCTTCGTCGTCGTCACCTCGACGCTCGTGCAGGGCGCCAGCTTCGAGCCGCTCGCTCATCGCCTGCACCTGACGACCAGCGCCCCGGCGCTCCCGCAGCCGCTGGTCGAGAGCGGCACCGTCCGACGCCTCGGCGGCGAGGTCCTCGCCTACAGGGTGGAGCCCGACGCCGCCATCGTCGGCCGTCCCGTCCGTGACCTCGGGCTCCCCCGGGATGCCCTGGTCAACATCATCGTTCGCCAGGGCACCGCGATCCCGCCTCGAGGCTCGACCGAGATCGAGGCCGGCGACGAGCTCCACATCCTGGTCAGGGCCCACGCCCACGCCGAGGTCACCGCGCTGGTGGATCGCTGGCGCTCAGGGCCGATCGACGAGCCGGCCCGACCCGCCCTGCCCGGCCGCGGGTCGCCCCAGATCTTCACGGTCAGGCCCTTCAGGGAGGGCGACGGCGACCCGAGCAGGCCGGCGACGGTGCAGGGGGTCGATGTCGGCGCAGCGGCTGCGCAGCCGCCGGGACACCGCCGGGGCACTGGTCGTCCTGGCCGACGGCCGCTACGCCGTGACCGGCGACGCTCTGGTCGCGGTGGGCGGCCGGCGCCAGGTCGCCGCCTGGTGCGGGCGCCGCGTGACCCGGGCCTCCGGCGGCGCCGAGCGCTCCTGGTGGCAGGAGGTGGCGGGCGTGCTCGACGCTCCCGCAAACCCGAAGTAGCTCGCTTCCCGGGCTACTCCACGCCCGCGTCGGCGACGCTGCGCGCGGTCAGCCCGCGCGATCGCCGCCCGGCCCCCTCGGGGGTGCAAACAGGGCCTCGAGGCGTTGCAGCGCGTCCGCGGTCCCCATCGCGACCAGCACGTCGCCAGGTCGGAGCACGGCGTCGGAGGGTGGCTGCGGCTTCACCGCACCGTCGGCATTCCGCAGGGCCGCAATCATCGTGGTCCCCCTGACATCACCGATCGCCACGCCGGCGCCCTCGCACCCTTCGGTGACCTCGATCTCCTCCATCCGGTACTCCGGCGCGACGTCGACCACGCCCGAAACCTGCGGATGCAGGGCGAGTCTTGCCATCTCCGCCCCGCTCGACTTGTAGGGAGAGATCACCCGGTCGGCCCCGGCGCGAAGCAGCTTCTTCTCGGAGTCCTCGACGCTGGCCCGGGCGACGATCGTGATGTCGGAGCGGAGTTCGCGGGCGGTGAGGCAGATGAAGATGTTCTCCGGGTCCGAGTCGACGCAGGCGAGCACCGCGCGAGCGCGGTCGATCCCTGCGGCCTTCAGCACCTCGTCGTCCGAGGGCGTGCCGAGCACGAACAGGGCCCCCATCGATTCCGCCCGCTCCTGATTGGAGGGGAGGCCATCGACGACCACGAACTCACCGCCGGCGACCCTCAGGTCTCGGGCCACCTGTCGCCCGACCCGGCCGAAGCCGCAGACCAGGTGATGTTCGGAGAGTGCCTCGATCGTCCGCAGTTTGCGTCGCTCCTCGAAGAGGTCGACCAGGTGGCCGGCGACGAAGACCTCGGTCACCGTCACCAGGGCGTAGAAGAGCGTACCCACGCCCAGCACGATCAGAAGCGTCTTGACGATCTGACCGTCGGTGTCGGGTGGGTCAGGGACCGAGCCAATGGTCGCGACGGTGTCGAGGGACCATTGGAAACCGGTCCAGGCCGAGACCTCCTCGGTGATCACGAAGCCCACCGTTCCCGCGACCAGCAGGAACACGATCAATCCGAGCAGCTTGGCCAGGCGGCGCAGGAATGGCCCGAGCTCCCCACGCTCGCCGGGTACGGAAAAGCTGGCGAAGCGGCTCAGGGCATTGCGAGAGACCCGGCCCCCACCCTCGCCTCCCGCCTCCACCGGCGGCTACTCGGCGCCGGCGGCCTGCGCGATGGCCGCGTACGCGGCCGCGGGGTCGTCGGCGCCGAAGATCGCCGAGCCGGCGACGAAGAGGCTGGCGCCCGCGTCGGCGACACCGGCCGCGGTGGTCGGGTCGATGCCGCCGTCCACCTCGATCGCCGCCTTGGTCACGGTCTCCCGCAGTCGCCGGACCTTGCCGGGCGAGGAGGCGATGAACGGCTGCCCGCCCCAGCCTGGGTTGACGGTCATGCAGAGCAGCAGGTCGATGCAGTCGTCCAGCTCGGCCGCCGCCTGCGCCGGGGTCCCCGGGTTGAGCGCGAGCCCGGCGAGGCAGCCCAGCTCGCGGATGGCCGACAGGGTGCGGTTGGTGTGGGGGGTCGCCTCCTGGTGGATCGTGATCGAATCGGCGCCGGCCTTCGCGAATTCCTCGATCTGGTTCTCGGGCCGCTCGATCATCAGGTGGACGTCGACGGCGCCCCCTGCGTCGTGGACCTGGTCGGCGATCGAGCCGGCAACCAGCGGGCCGATCGTGATCGGGGGGACGAAATGGCCGTCCATGACGTCTACGTGGATCAGCCGCGCGCCGGCCTCCATCATCTCGGCCACCTGCGCGCCGAGGCGCGAGAAGTCCGATGAGAGGATCGAGGGCGCGACCCGCCGGCCCGCGTAGAGCCGGTGCCTGGCCGAGGCCGAGGAGTCGGTGGCGGTCTCCATCAGATCAGGGGACTGTACGGGGAGCCGAAGCTAGATCGGGCGCAGCATCGAGTGGCCGCATTTCTGGCACTTCATGTCCTCGGTCCGGCTCATGCGGCTGATCGTCTGATGCTCGCCGCAGTTCGGGCACTGCGAGACGAGCTCGTAGCGGCGCAGGCAGTAAACGCAGACGAAGCGGCCCGGGAGCTGCGCGGGGCGAAGCCACGGCTCACCGCAACCCGGGCAGTTCGGCCGACGCCCGGGGCCCCCCTCCTCCCCCGGCGCGACCTCCGGCTGTCCTGGAGGAACGCCCTCGCCTGTATCACTCGCCACATGCCGATCGTACAGGCGTCTCAGCGGGCGCGGGCGGGCGGCCCGTGGCCACGCAAGAAGTCGGCCGCGGCCATCGGTCGCCCGCCGGGCGGCTGGACCTCGTCCAGGCGGAGCGCCCCATCGGCGCAGCCAAGCAGGAGCTCGCCGTCGCGGGCCTCGAAGGCGCCCCTCTCGGGCCCCTCGGGCACCGCCGAGGCCGACCGCACGCCGAGGCGCTCGCCGCCCACGAGCTCCAAGAAGGTGCCGATGTGAGGGTTGAGCGCGCGGACCGCGCGCTCCAGCTCCACCGCCGGGCGATGGGGGTCCAGGCGGCGCTCCTCGGGGGCGATCTTCGCGGCGTAGGTCGCCCCGGCCTCATCCTGCTCGCTGAAGCCGAGCTTCCCCTCCGCCAGACGGTCCAGCGCCCGGACGAGCAGCTCGCCGCCGAGCCGGGCGAGTCGGTCGGAGAGCTCGGCGTAGCCCTCGCCGGGCGCGATCTCGACCTCCTCGATCAGGGCCACCGGCCCCGAGTCCAGGTCCTCGGTCACCCGCATCACACGACACCGGTGCACTGGTCGCCCGCCATGATCGCCCGCTCGATCGGAGCCGCACCGCGCCAGCGCGGAAGCAGCGAGGGATGCACGTTGAGCACGGTGTGCTCGCGGAGGAGAGGCCCGGAGATCAGCTGGCCGAAGGCGCAAACGGCGACGGCATCCGGGGCGAGCTCGCGCAGCCGTTCCATGCACTCGGGGTCGTTCACGTTCGCCGTCTGCCGGAGCTCAAGCCCGAGCTCTGCCGCGGTCTCGGCGGCCGGCGGCGGAGCGAGGTGCTGCCCCCGCCCGCGCGGCCGATCCGGCGGCGTCACGACCAGCGCCGGGCGGTGCGGGGAGCCGGCGAGCCGCAGCAACACGCCGGCCGCGAACTCGGAGGTGCCGAGGTAGGCGGTACGCAAGCCGCCGGTGCGCCTACTCGGGCCTGTCCTCGAAGGCCGGCGTGGGCTCGCCCTCGGAGCGGGCGGCGGGCTCCTCCGCCTCGGGCCGCGGCGGCGAGTAGGTGCCGCCCTCCCGCAACGCCCGCAGCGCGCCCTTGCGCTGCGGCGCGCTCTGTCGCGGTCGAGCGATCAGCACGCCGTCGAGGTGGTCGATCTCGTGCTGGATCACGCGCGCCTCCAGGCCCGAGGCCTCGATCGAGAGCGACTCCCCCGCGGCGTCCAGCGCGCGCACCCGGACGAAGAGCGGCCGCTCGACGTCGACGATGACGCCGGGCAGGCTGAGGCAGCCCTCCTCTGCCGTGACCAGGTCCTGCTCCGACGCCACTCGATCTCGGGATTGACGAGGACGGTCGGCCGGCGCCTCGGGCCCGGCCTGGAAGACCAGCATCCGCCGCAGGATCCCGAGCTGCGTCGCCGCCAGGCCGACGCCGATCCCGTCGCGCATGATCGCCACCATCCGCTCCGCGTCCGCCTGAAGCGCGGCATCGAACTCGCTCACGGGCGAGGCGGCCGAGCGCAGCACCGGGTCGCCGAACTTGACCACCTGGGCAAGGGCCGCCTCGCGGCGCGCCTGGGCCTGTTCGTCGAGGCCGGGCGGGGCCTCGACCTCGATCGGGCCGTCCTCCTCGGCCGCCACCTCGACGCCGTCGATTGCCTCGTCGCTCACCGAACCGAGTCTAGTCGCGCCCGGCGGACCCCTCCCCGCGCCCGAGCCACGCGCCTACTGCGGATCGACGTCCACCGAGACGGCGACCTCGCGCATCGGCGCCGACCCCGTGGCCGCCTCGACCGCGTCGCGAACCGCGTCGACGGCGGCGCCGCGCCGCTCCGCCTTGACCAGCAGCCGGCGCCGGTGCTTGCCACGGCGACGAAACAGGGGCGCGGGCCCGAGCAGGGCGGCATCCACGGGCAGGCGTTCGGCGAGAAGGCTTCGGATGCGATCGGCGGCGGCGTCGACGCGAGGCTCCTCGCTCGAGGCCAAGAGCACCTCGACCAGATGGGAGAAGGGCGGGTAGCCGAGCGCCTCGCGGCGCTCAAGCTCATCCGCGAGGAAGCCCGCCGCGTCGTGGCGCGCGGCGTGGCGGATGCTCGGCGCGGAGGGCGCCAGCGTCTGCACCAGGACCCGGCCCCCCGCCTCACCCCTGCCGCTGCGGCCGGCGAGCTGCGTGATCAGGGCGAAGGTCCGCTCCTCGGCCCGGAAGTCGGGAAAGCGCAGCGTCGCGTCGGCGTCGAGAACGACGCCAAGCGTCACCTCGGGAAAATCATGCCCCTTGGCCACCATCTGGGTCCCCACCAGGACTCCGGCGTCGGCGCGCTCGAAGCGGCGCAGGAGCTCGCCGGCGCGGGCGCCGTCGGCAGAGCTGTCCGAGTCGAGGCGAAACACCGGCAGCGGCGCCAGCAGCTCGCCCAGCTCCGAGGAGATCCGCTCGGTCCCTGAGCCCACCCGGGCGAGGGTCGCCGAGCCGCAGCCGGGGCAGGACTGCGGCGATGGCTCGGCGTGCCCGCAGTGATGGCAGCGAAGCCCCCCGCCGCGCCCGTGGACGACCAGCGAGACGTCGCAGTCGGGACACTCCCAAGCGCGGCCGCAGGAACGGCAGGTTAGGTGCGGCGCCCAGCCGCGGCGGTTGATCAGCAGGATCGCCTTCGCCCCCGCCCGCGCCACCTCCCCGAACGCCGCCAGCGTCCGCGGGTGAAAGGGGCCGCGCTCGCCCGCGCATGTCGGCGATCTCGACCGGTGGGAGTCGGCGGCCGTCGACGCGGCCGGGCAGCGAGACACGCTCCATGGCGCGCCAGCTCTCGGCCCGCGGCGTGGCGGTGCCTGCCACCAGCACTGCGCCCTCGCGCCGGCAGCGCTCAACCGCCACTTCGCGGGCGTCATACCGGGGGTCCCCCTCCTGCTTGTAGGAGGAGTCGTGCTCCTCGTCGATCACCAGCAACCCCAGATCGGAGACCGGCGCGAACACCGCCGAGCGCGGGCCGACGCAGATCCGGGCCTCGCCCGAGCGCAGGCGCCGCCACTCGTCGTAGCGGGCCCCGGCCGGCAGCCGCGAGTGCAAGAGGGCGACGGTGTCGCCGAAACGGCGGCGGAAGCGGCCCACGGTCTGCGGCGTCAGGGCGATCTCGGGGACGAGCACGATCGCCCCGCGGCCCGCGTCGAGCGCCATGCGCGCCGCCTCCATGTAGACCTCGGTCTTGCCCGAGCCGGTCACCCCGTGCAAGAGCAGCGCTCCCTGCGAGCTCGCGAAGGCCGCGCCGATGCGACCGGTCGCCTCGCGCTGCGCGGGGGTCAGCTCGACCGCATCGCCGGCCGCGCCGACAGCCGGAGGGCGAGCCTCGCGGCGGCGCTCGAGCTCGCGCGTGCGGACCCAGCCCCGCCGCTCGAGCCGCCTGAGCGCCGCCCGGTCGACGCCCGCTGAGGCTGCCAGGGACCGGGCGCTGCGGGACCCCGGGGCGAGCGCCCGCAGGGCCGCCCGCTGACGGACTCCGAGCCGCTCCGCGCCCGCAAGCGCCCGGCGTCCCTCGGGCGTGGCCTCGACCTCCAGCTCCATCAGGGGCCGCACGCGGCGGGCCTCGGCCCCGGTCCCGGTGCCCGGCGGCAGCACCAGCCCCAGGCCGCGGGCGGGAGTCGAGCAGTACTCGTGACCCACCCAGAGGCCCAGCTCGACCAGCTCCGGGGGAACGCCGGCCTCGAGCGCCTCCAGCGGCTCGGCCAGCCGCTCGTCGGCGAGCTCGCTGCGTCTCGGCGAGGTCGACGACCACGCCGAGAACGCGGCGGCGGGCGAACGGCACCACCAGCACGCTGCCGACGCCGACTTCAGCCAGCGAGGCGGGCAGCCGATAATCAAAGGGACCCCTGACGCTGCGGGTGGTGAGGAGTGGCTGCACGCGTGCGATCGCCATTGCAGGTGAGGCTAGGGACACGCACGGACGCGGCTCACCATCCGGAAGGGGCGCAACGATCACCTACCCTCGGTGTTCTCACCGGGGCCAGGGACGGCTGATGATTCGCAGATTGAGAATTGCGCTGGTGCTCCCCCTCATGGGACTGGTTCTTCCTGCCGCCGCGCAGGCGAACGTCTACTGCGTCCCCAACCTGGGCATCAAGCCGGCCTGTCAGGGAGCAACCCAGGAGGCGACGGTCCAGGACGGGCTCGACGCCGCTAAGGCTCACGCCGGGGCCGACACGGTGCTGGTCGGCCAGGGAAGCTTCACGGGGGGCGTCTACTCAGAGAGCGCTGATCCCCTCAACACGATTGATCTGATCGGCGCCGGGACGGGCCAGACCAAGATCCTGGTGCCGTCGCAGCCGGGCTCCGATCAGGGGATCGGCCTCACCGCGCCGGCGGGCTCGACCGTCAGCGGCCTCACCGTCAGCATCCCCGACGACGGGGACACCGAGAGCGATCGCGGCATCTTCCTCGACTTCGAGGCCCGCGCGGATGACGTCGCGGTCGAAGCCGATTCCGCAGCCGACAACGTGGACGGCGTGGTGATGAGCGGCTCGGCCGCGCTCGACAATTCCTCGGTCCATCTCCCGGCCGATGCGCCCAGCGGGAGCATCGCGGTGCACCAGTCGAGCGGCTCCCCAACCATTGCGGACTCAACCCTGCGTGCCGCGACCGGCGTCACTCACACCGGAACCGGCTTCACCACGAGGGTGGAGCGCTCCACGATCGAGGCCAAGCTCGGACTGAGCACGGACGTCGGCGGCATGGTCATTCGCGATTCGGTGATCGACCTCGGCTCGCATGACGGCGCCGTTGGCCTAAGGGCGGCCAACTTCAACGACGGGGTGTCGCAGATGGTGATCGTCGCCACCAACGTCACCGTCGTCGGCGGGGGCGCCGACTCGGTGGGCGCGCGGGCGGAAGCCGACAGCGAGCAGCTGGACGACCCGGTCGGCGACGATGACTCCCAGGTCACCGAGGCGGAGCTCGACGACACCGTCGACGACGGCGAGACAGCCACCGTGGTGCTGAACAGCTCCATCATCAGCGGCCCGGAAGTCTCGATCAGCGCGCGCGCGGACCGCGGCGAGTCGGCCACGGTGACCACCAGCTACTCGAACTACGACGCGAAGGCGACGGAGGAGGTCGACGACATCAGCGGCAAGAACGCCCAGGGCGTCGCCACCCTGACCCAATCCAGCCAGAACAACCTCAGCCCGGACTTTGTCGCTCCGGGCGCGGCCAACTACCACCTCCGCCCCACATCGGCCCTTCGCGATATCGGCGATCCCGCTGCCCGCCGAACGGAACGACCGACCTCGACGGCAATCCGCGGGTGCTGGACGGCGACAACAACTGCGCGAGTCAGCGAGACATCGGCGCGGACGAGCTGGTCGCGGCGCCGCCGACCGCCTCGATCGCCTCCGGGCCCGCAGAGGGCTCCACCACCACCGACCCGACCCCGACCTTCTCCTTCGCCTCCAGCAGAGACTGCGAGCCGGTATTCCGCTGCTCGCTCGACGGCGGCGCCTTCGTCTCTTGTCCCTCGCCGACAACGCTGGGGTTGCTCTCGAACGGCTCGCACAACCTCTCGGTCACGGCCCTCGGTGAGCTGAACGACCAGGGGGCCCCTGTCGGCCGCAGCTTCAGCGTGGACGCCACCGCACCGCAGACCACGATCACGAGCGGGCCACCCGCAAAGCTGAAGACGAAGAGGAAGCGGGTCGCGGTGAGCTTCGCCTTCTCGTCGAACGATCCCGGAGCGACCTTCGACTGCGCCCTCGACAGCGGCGCCTTCATCGAATGCGCCTCCCCCGCCCGCTACAAGCTCGAGCTCGGCAAGCACACCTTCAAGGTCCGCGCGACGGATCCCTTCGCCCACGTCGACCCGACGCCCGCGACGTGGAACGTTACCGTCAAGCACATCAGGAAGCTCAGGAAGCGCAAGTAGTCGGGCGCAGCGGCCTCTTCAGCTGATGACAGCGCCTATGCTTCGCGCGCGATGGACCTGCAGTCGGGGGAGAGAGTGATCTACGAGGGCCACCCCTCCTGGCGGGCGATCCTCGGCTTCTACCTGAAGGGGGTCCTGATCTCGGCCGCGATCGCCGTCATCTACCGGCTGGTCTTCACCGACAGCACCTCGAAGGCGACGGCGGTCTTCGCCGTGCTCGTCGGCGTCACGATCCTCCTGGGCTTCGTCAAGAGGGTGGCGACCCGCTACACGATCACCGACCGCCGGCTCAACATCAAGCGCGGCATCGTCTCGCGCAACGTCCAGGAGACGCGGCTGCAGCGGGTCCAGAACGTCAACTTCCAGCAGTCGGTCTACCAGCGGCTGATGCAGATCGGCGACGTGGACTTCGACACCGCCGCGGGCGACGACTACAACTTCGTCTTCGCCGGGGTCGCCCAGCCCGAGCAGGTCGTCGAGCAGGTGGACCGGGCCACGCACGTCGGCTCGGACCCGCTCGGCGACACCGATCAGCAGCGCCTCTGAGCGCCTCTGGTCAGTCGCTTTCGCCGGCGCCTAGGCGGGCGCGACCTCTGCCCTCGCCTCGAGCCCTGCGGCGGCCCGCAGGTCGTCGACGCGGTCGGTCCGCTCCCAGGTGAAGTCGCTGTCCTCGCGGCCGAAGTGGCCGTAGGCGGCTGTCTTCTGGTAGATCGGCCGGTGCAGGTCCAGGTAGCGGCGGAAGGCGGCGGGGCGCAGGTCGAACTGTTCCTGGATCAGGCGGGCGATCTCGGCGTCGGAGAGCTTGGCCGTGCCGAAGGTCTGGACCATCACCGAGACCGGGTGGGCGACGCCGATCGCGTAGGCGACCTGCAGCTCGCAGCGATCGGCGAGACCGGCGGCGACCACGTTCTTGGCGACGTAGCGAGCCGCATAGGCGGCCGAGCGATCGACCTTGGAGGGGTCCTTGCCCGAGAAGGCGCCGCCGCCGTGGCGCGCGGCCCCGCCGTAGGTGTCGACGATGATCTTGCGCCCGGTGAGTCCGGCGTCACCGACAGGGCCGCCGATCACGAACTTGCCGGTGGGGTTGACCAGGAAGTTCCCCAGCAGCTCCTTCTCCGTGAACAGCTCCTTGTACTCGGCGTGGAGCACGGGCTCGACCACGTGCTCCCAGAGGTCGTTGCGAATCAGCTGCTCGCCGGCATCCTCGCGGTGCTGGGTGGAGATCAGGATCTTGTCGATCTCGACGGGCCGGCCGTTCTCGTAGCGGACGGTCACCTGGGTCTTGCCGTCGGGCCCGAGGTAGCCGATCACGCCGGCCTTGCGGACCTCGGCGAGCTGGCGGGCGAGCTGGTGCGCCACCTGGATCGGCATCGGCATCAGCACCTTGGTCTCCCGGGTGGCGTAGCCGAACATCATTCCCTGGTCGCCGGCTCCGGCGGCGTCCATCTCGTCCTCGGAGCCGCCCTCGCGCTGCTCGTGCCCGGAGTCGACTCCCTGGGCGATGTCCGAGGACTGCTCGTCGATCGCCGTCAGCACCGCGCAGGCCTTGTGGTCGAAGCCGTACTGGGGATCGTCGTAGCCGATCTTCTCGATCGTATCCCGGGCGATCTTGGGGATGTCCACGTAGGTCTCGGTCGAGATCTCGCCGGAGACCACAACGAGCCCGGTGTTGACCAGCGTCTCGCAGGCCACCCTCCCCTTCGGGTCGGCGGCCATGACGGCGTCCAGGACGCCGTCCGAGATCTGGTCGCAGATCTTGTCCGGATGCCCCTCGGTCACCGACTCCGAGGTGAACAGGTACTCGTTGTCGGAAAGGGCTTTGGCGGTCACGGCGGGCGGGTCCTCCTGGGTGGTTGGCGTCTCAGTTGTAGGCCAGAAACAGTTCGGTGCGCAGCTGGTCGTTCCCGCTGCTGACGCCCAAGGCGAGGGCCTCGAACTCCGAGATGTCCTCTCTCAGCGACGCGTACACCGGGTCCTCTGCCAGGCCCGCAAGCTCTGCGCGGTCCTGGACCTCATTGACGTTGAGGAAGACTAGCGCCGCCAACTCGTCCGGCAGCTCGCCCCTGGCGTCCTTGTATGCCTGGCTGTCGGCCAGGGAATCGCCGCTTTCGCGCACCTGCGCTATCCCCGCGGGATCCGTGCTGATCACCAGCTTGCCGTCGAAGATCCCGTAGGAGAGATCGACCGCCGGCGAGATCTGAACGGAGCGAACAGCGACCCCGTCGATCTCCTTCTGCTCGAAAGCCGGGACCCGACCCTCCTTGGGGGAGGTGACGGCCCGAAGCAGGGGAACCTGCAGGCGGGCAAGCGCCCGCGCGGCCTTCTCCTCGTCCACGCCGTCCACGATCAGGCTGGCGAAGGGCGCGCTGTCGGTGGGCTCGGCGATCAGGGCCGCCTGGCCTCCGAGGGCCGGCAGCAGCTGGCGCAACGGGTCCACCCCCGCCTCCTTGCGGAGCCTCTCCGACAGCGCGCGCAGGGAACGGGCGATGGCGGGCTGGCCCGAGCCGGCTCGCTTCAGCAGCCCGGCAACGGTCGGGCCGACCTCCCCGAGGCCGACGTAGGCGAGCGCTCGCCCCCCCGCCTCGCCCGCGAGGGTCGGCTCGAAGGGCGGCAACTCCGTGAAGAACGACGGGCTCCGCTTCTCCAGCTTGGGATCGAGGTCACTGACCAGCTCGATGCCGATGCCGTCGTCCCGCGCAGTCGCCGCCGCGGCGAAGCCGCTGGTCGCTCCGTAGTCGACGAAGGTGTCGAGCTGGGTGCTGCCCGCTCCGCCCCCGGCGAGCAACCGGCGGACTCCGGCGCGGGAGAGGTAGACGTCGGCGAAGCGGAGGTCGGGAAGCTCGTCGCGAACCTCGCCGGTGGTGGCGTCATCGAGCCCATTCGCGTCCTGGGCCACCACGCGAAGCGAGTCGCGGACTGCGCGCTCGTCGCCGAAGATCAGGTTCTCGCCGAAGAAGGCGACCGCGAAGCCTCCGCGGTAGACGCTCAGCCTCTCACCCCCCTGCCGCTCGATCTTCGGCTTCCCTCGTGGCGCGATCAGGCCGACGAAGTTGCCGGCGGCCTCGCGGTCGGCGACGCCCACGATCACAGCCGGCACCGCGCCGCCTTTGGCCGGGACCAGCTCGACTGCGAGGTCGTTCTTGGCCCAGGGCTTGACGTCCCCGGCGAAATCGAGCTGAGCGCCCGACGGCGTCGGCAGGAACGAGATCAGGCGCTGGGCGTTGAAGCTGAGGCCGGGAAGGCGATCGGGCAGGTCCTGGACCCGATCGAACTGCGCCGTGTCCGGGTCGAGGGTGAGATGGGCATAGAGCAGCGCATTGGCCGGAACCAGGGCGACGGCGCCGTCCTGGGGCGCACACTCCTTGGCCGCCGAGATCTGGCACGGCACCCCCGGGACCGGAACGAACCTGACGATCGCGACGATCACGATCAGGGCGGCCACTCCCGCCGCGCACCAGCGGGCCGCGCGCGAGAGCCCCATCCACCGCTCGGCCACCCACTCGCCCGCCCTGCGCAGGCCACGCCAGGCCAGCTGCGCCTTCTCCCTCAGCCAGTAGCCGCCCGCGCGAAAGCGCGTGCTGATGCGAAACCAGAGGTCCTCGGGCAGCTTCGGGTGGGGTGGGCGCGGGCGAGGCACAAGCGGCCCCTTATAGCCGATGCCGCCGGGCCGGGTGAGATACGCGAGCGGACCGGCTAGGTGGCGTTGGTGAGCACGGCCCCACTGGCAGCCCCCAGCTTGACCGAGGAGACGGGTTGGGCCGACATATTCAGGCACGCTCCATCGAGGGTGACGATCTGGGTGCCGCTCTCGGGCGGGTTGACGACGACGGTGCCGCGCTCGTAGTCGCGGCGAAGGAGCCCCTTCCAGTCATACCGGGCGCCCGTCGCGGCGCCGAGGTCGGTCGCCCATCCCGACCACCAGTTCGCGGGGTCGGAGCGGTAGTCGGAGGCGATCGCATCGTCACCCGCGCGGACCATGAAGTAGGAGGCGAGCTCGAACTCGGCCCTTGCCGGGTTGAGATCGTAGGGCTCCGCGATGAACGACTTGCCCATCGAGTGCAGCCAGTCGACGTGCGCGAGGTATCGGTTGTAGCTCCAGAACCCGTCTCCTCCGGTCAGCCCGCGGTCGTTGAACCCTCGCTCGAGCTCGACGAAGTCGCAGGCCTGCACCTCGCGCCGCACGCTGGCGTCGGACTGGCTCACCCACCAGTGGGCGTTGTGGGTGATCTCGGCGTCCGGCATGGCGGCGCGGATCTGCTCGGTGAACTCGGCGATGTATCGGCGCCAGTTGGCCTCGGTCATCGCCGAGCCGAACGCGGATCGATCGGCTGCACGTCGTCCCCGGCGCCGTTCGAGACCCGCATGTCCATGTTGACGTTGTCGATGAAGATCCCGGCGTAGCCATGCGGCCAGCTTCGAGGCCGCCTCGCCGATCCACCACTGGCGGTACCCGGCGTTGCCGACGTCTGCGGCGTAGGCGGGACAGCTGGTGCCGTTGCAGGAGTCGGGGATGTAGAGCGCCTTGCCGTCGCCGTCGCGCAGCAGCCAGCTCGGATGCTGGCTGATCGACAGCCTGCTGCTGCGGGGAGCTCGGATAGAGCGCGTAGAGGTCGTGGTAGAAGTGGGTCGGCGGGCGCCCACTCGGTCGCCCCCTAGTTCTCGAAGAAGGGCGAGTACGCCCGCATCCGCCAGTAGGTCTTTCGCATCCACTCCTGCTCGGCGGCGGTGGCGTGGGCGGTGTATTTGTCGAACTCGGCCGTCGCGTTCCGGAGAAACCTGACCGCGGTGCCAGATCTCGCGGCACATGCGCCCGCGTTCGCTCCCGGGCAGCCCGGCGCCGGCGCCGCGCGCCACGCCAGGCCGGCGGCCATGCCGAGGGCCAGCACGATCGCCGCGATCGCGGGGCCGATCGCCGCCCGCGACCTCAACGCCGCCCTGACTTTGGAATGAAATCGATCACGAGAGGCACGCCCTCCAGCCCGTAGGCCTCGCGAAGGCGGTTCTCGAGGTAGAACGCCCAGTCACGGTTGATCAGCCGGCGGTCATTCACCTGCACCGCGAAGCGCGGGGGCCGCCTGCCGACCTGTGCACCGTAGTAAATCCGCAGGCGGCGGCCCCGTCGCTGTGGTGGCTGGCGCTGGCCGACGGCGTCGGCGAGGAAGCGATTGAGATCGGCCGTGGCTATCCGCGATGCGTTGCGGTCAGCGAGCTCCACGGCCGTGCGCAGCAGGCGCTCGGTCCCCCTGCCCGTGAGGGCCGAGCAGGTGAGCACCGGCGGCCGCAATCGCAGCTTCTGCGCGGCCCGGGCGCGCGCGTCGTCGAGGTCGGTGCGGGTGATGTCCCACTTGTTCAGCGCCAGCACGGTGGCGCAATTGCTCTTCATCGCCAGCTCCCCGGCGCGCAGGTCCTCCGCGGTCAGCCCCTCGGAGGCGTCGCAGACGACGATGGCAGCGTCAGCGCGCTCGGCGGCCCGCTCCGAGCGGAGCTGAGAGTAGTAGCCGGCGCCGTCGCCGGCCTTGCTGCGTCGCCTCAGGCCCGCGGTGTCCACCAGCACCACGGCCCTGCCATCAAGCTCCATCTCGGTGTCCACCGGATCGCGGGTCGTCCCCGCTCGTTCGGAGACGATCACCCGCTCGCTGCCGAGCAGCGCGTTCAGCAGCGAGGATTTGCCGACGTTCGGCCGGCCGATGATCGCGATCCGCGGCGCCGGCTCCTCGCCGGCGCCGTTTGGGCTCGGGCCCGCCTCCCGCAGGGCGTCGACCACGCGGTCCAGCAGGTCACCGGTGCCCAGGCCGTGCGCCGCCGAGACCGGCAGCGGCTCGCCCAGACCAAGGCGGTGAAGCTCAGCGGCCAGCGGCTCGTCCTCGGGGCGGTCGATCTTGTTGGCGGCGAGCAGGGTCGGCTTGCCGGCGCGGCGCACCAGGTCGGCCAGCTCGGCGTCCCCCGGCCCGAGGCCGGCCCGGGCGTCCACGACGGCGAGCACCAGATCCGCCTCGGCGATCGCCTGTCGCGCCTGCGCCTGCACCGCGCGCGCCAGCTCGTCCGCGTCGGCCAGGTCCACCCCGCCGGTGTCGATCAGGTCGAACTCGAGTCCGTTCCATTCGCAGCGCAGGTTGCGGCGATCTCTCGTCACCCCCGGCTCGGGGTGCGTGACCGCGTCCCGGCCCCCCACCAGCCGGTTGATCAGCGTGCTCTTGCCGGCGTTGGGAAAGCCGACCACGGCAACCGACGGAGGTCCGCTCACGTCAAGCCCCGCTCCCTGGCCAGGTCCGCGATCTCCTCGACCACCGCCTCGACGGAGAGGTCCGTGGTGTCCAGTACGACGGCGTCCTCGGCGGCCCGCAGGGGCGAGTGCTGGCGCCCGGTATCGCGCGCGTCGCGCGCCCGCAGCGCCGCCATCACCCGCTCGACCGACTCGCCCGTCTCGGCAGCCCGCCGTCGGGCTCGCTCCTCGGAGGTTGCGGTCAGGTAGACCTTCAGCGGCGCGTCGGGGCTGACCACGGTCCCGATGTCGCGGCCCTCGGCGACGAAGTCGGCGGCGCGGATAAGCGCCCGCTGGCGGGCGACCATCGCCTCGCGCACATCAGGCGCGACGGAGACTCGCGAGGCCGCCGCGCTGACCTCGGCGTCGCGTATCTCGCGCGAGACGTCGCGCCCGTCGAGGATGACCCGGGCGCCGTCGAAGGCGATCTCGAGGCCGCGGGCGAGCGGCCCCACCGCGTCCGCGTCCTCGGGATCGATTCCCCGCTCGAGCGCCGCCAGGGCGACGCAGCGATACATCGCCCCCGAGTCGAGGTAGGTGAGGCCGAGCCGCTCGGCGAGCGCCTTCGCCACGCTTGACTTGCCGGCGCCGGCCGGGCCGTCCACAGCGATGACCATGGGCTGAGCGTAACCGCGCGCCCGGCGCGCCTATAGAGTGGCGCCCATGCGGACCTGGGACATATCCGGGCTCGAGGTGGAACCCCGCCAGCCCGAGGTGATCGGCTCCGAGCAGGAGGGGCGCGCGATCGTGATCCAGCTTCCGGCCGGCGAGATGCTGCAGGAGCACCAGGTCCACGAGCGGGCCTGGCTGCTCGTCATCGAGGGCCGGATCGAGGTCTCCGACGCCGGCGGCAAGGCCGTCAGTGGTGGCCCGGGCCTGTTCGCCGCGTTCGAGCCCAACGAGCGCCACGAGGTCAGGGCGACCGAGGACTCACGAGTCCTGCTGCTGCTCTCCCCCTGGCCGGGTGAGGGCCATCCCAGCAACCCGGACTGATTCGTGGAAGGCCTGGCGCTGCTGCCTTGCATCGGAAGCGGCGCGGGAGGTTCGGGCGATACTGGGCGGCAGGATGTCGCGCGAGAACGTGGATCCGCGCCCTAGAGTCAGGGTTGAGTCGATTCGAGCGGGAGGGCGCGCCCATCTTCGACCTGCTCGATCCCGAGGTGGAGATCCTCATACTTCGATGCGGTCGATGACTCGGCCGTACCTCGGCGCGAGGGAGGATAGGTGACGATGACGCTGGTTTCGGGACGGCGAGGTCAGAGCACGAGGCGCGAGGCACGCGGAAGCGGAGCATGGTGACGGCGCCCGACTGGGCGTCGCTGAAGGTTCGAGGTCAATCTGCGGAGGTCGGGGTCAAAAGCGGACTCCGTCGCCCAGGGACCGGTAGGACATAGACCAGCATCACGTCGACGAGCCCTCGTGCAGGCAGTGGCTGGCCAGGGTGGCGCCGAGGATCAGGTTCTTACCGCCGGCGGCGCTTAGCGCCGTGGCGAGGCTTCCTCGAAGTCACAGGTGAGGAATGTGACGTTCGGGTCCGGCTTGTCGGGAGCATCGTGGGTGAGGACGAACTCGGCTCCGCCCTCGTAGTTGCGCTCCTCGTCGGCCATCTGCTTGGCAGCCTCGTAGGTACCCCGGCCGATAAGCATCGCACCAGTGGCGGCCATGACTTCAGGGAATGCGTCGGCTGTCCAGAAATCGGAGATCCAGTCCATCGTGTGGCCGAGACCGGCGATGAAGCCGTCAAGCGACATCGCCCTGTTAACGACCACCTTGCCAGTGTCGGTGCCCATATCACGCGCTCCTTTCCAGAATCTTGGGGCCCCGGGCTGAACCATAAGTCCGGCGCGGTGGGCTGGGCGAGGGCGAGGCTGAGGGTGGAGACGCTGCTCTCTTAGTCTCGAACAGCTTCGAAGCTCGAGGGCTTGTAGCTGACGTGGAGGCGCCGATTGTCCGCGAGGTTGGCGAAGGCGCTACCGCCGAAGAACTCGACTCCGCGGCCGCGTCGCTTCCCATGCAAAGCGGCGCTTTCGGCGAAACGGGAGCACCAGCTACAAGAATTCACGGATAAGTGCAATTGCCGCTGGGATCACCGGAGCCCGACGACGTGCACGACATCGACGATCTCGCCGCTGTCGATCCCCTGCAGATAGACAGAGGTGATCCCGAGGTCAGCGTGCCCGAGCTGGCGCTGGATCATTGAGAGAGACACCCTCGCGCGCCATCTCCACCGCATGCGCATGGCGAAGCTGAGGGCGCAAATCGCCTACGGACAGCGCCTGGCGGGCAAGGCGGCGGAACTGGGTTCGAGCCGCTGGCGCCGACCATGGCCACCCGACCGTGGGCCCGTTGATCACGCAGAACAGCGGACCGATCGGCAACCTCATCCGGTACTCCAGCCATGGAGCGAGCTGCTGCCATCCCCAATCGTCCATGCCCACCTCGCGGCGCTTTCGACCCTTCCCGTGTCGGACCAGCATTGCTCCGCGTCCGGGCTCAAGATCCGCCTCGACCAGCATCAGCGCCTCGCTGATCCGCAGCCCTACCCGCCACAGCACGACGACCAGACCGCGGAACCGCAGGCCCGACGGTCGACTTCCTACCTGACGCATCACCGCAACGATCTCCTCCACCCGGGGCGGATCCGCTGGATCTTGCGTCCCTGATCGACGGTCGCGAGCGCGTGAAAGCGGATACGGCGCCGGCGAGTCCGCCCGCATCCCGGTCGGCGCCCGCCACGACTGGTGGCAGGTGGGCAATGAGGAGGCGCAGGCAGTCGTCGAAGTGGACCCTGGCGATGGCTTCATTCAGATGGTCGGCACGACCTTCGGCCTGGCGCGCGACGGCAAGACGAATCAGAAGGGGCTGCCGGGTTCCCTCCAGCTTGCGGTGAGCGCAAGCGCCTATCGGGACGTGATCGTCTTCACCTCGCCGCCGCCGTGGATGCAGGAGGGAGGCGGTGGCGGAGCAAGGGAGTACTGGGGCAGCGTCGTACAACGGATAGGAGCTCAAGTTGCTGCGGCCGGTCAGGCAAGGGGTAGGACGCGGCACGGGTGCTCGGGCTGCGATGCACGATCGGGACGTGATCGTCTTCACCTCGCCGCCGCCGTGGCTGCAGCGCGCGCTGTTCGCTGTCCTGGCCCCCCTGGGCCGGGTACTGGGCCGCCAACCGTCGTACGCCGAGTACCTGATTTCAGCCGAGGTTGTGGAGCCCGATCCAGAGGCGGTGGCCCTGCTCGCCGCTGACGGCCGACTACGGGCCGATTAGAACGCTTTCGTCCCCGGCGCGCGGATAAGGTCGCTGGCCCGATTTCGCAGGGAGCGATGCCGTGCCGATCACCGGTATCCACCACGTCGATCTGGCCGTCCAGACGTCGAGCGCTCGCTCGGCAGCGCCTAGCCGCGAGGTCCCCCTGCCCGGCGGCTGACTGGCGCTCAGCCCAGCAGAGAGCGCAGGTCGGCCTCGAAGCCCGGGTAGCTGACCGCGACCGAGTCGAAACCGCGGACCTCGACGCCATCCGTCGAGGCGAGGCCGGCGACCGCCCCGAGCATGGCGAGGCGGTGGTCCCCTCGCGCATCGATGACTCCGCCGCGCAGGCCGCCGGTACCGCGCACGCGAAAGCCATCCTCGGCCGCCTCGATCTCGGCCCCAAGGCCGCCGAGCCCCTCCACCACCCCCGCGATTCGGTCCGATTCCTTGCGGCGCAACTCGGCGGCGCCCCTGACCACCGTCTCCCCCTCGGCGAAGCAGCCGAGCAGGGCCACCAGGGGGAGCTCGTCGATTGCCAGCGGAACCTGCTCGGCGGGAACCTCGGTCCCACGCAGCTCGGCGTGTCGCGCGCGCAGGGTGCCGAACGCCTCGCCACCGGCCTCGCCGATGGCCGAGACGGTGATCCCGTAGCGCTCGGAGGTGCCCTCTCCCATCTCGACGCCCATGGCGGAGAGGATCGAGAGCAGCCCGATCCGGGTCTTGTTCAGCCCAGTCCCCTCGAGCCAGACCTCGCTGCCGGGAACGACCAGCGCCGCGGCCAGGAAGAACGCCGCAGAGGAGATGTCGCCGGGGACCGGGATCTCCGCCGGCTCCAGCCGCTCGACGGGCGAGACGCTGATCGCGCCGCCGTTGCGCCGCAGCCGGGCCCCGGCCGCGGCGAGCATTCGCTCGGTGTGATCGCGCGTCGGCACTTCCTCTCGGACCGTGGTCTCCGAGTCCGCGAGCAGGCCCGCGAACAGCAGGCAGGACTTGACCTGGGCGCTCGCGACCGGGAGCTCGTAGGAGATGCCACGCAGCGCGGCGCCACGAACCACCATCGGCGGCAGCCGCCCCTGGCGGCATTCGACCTCGGCGCCCATCATCCGCAGCGGCTCGGCGACGCGGTCCACGGGCCGGGCGCGGATCGAATCGTCGCCGTCGAGGCGCCATTCGCCCCGGCCCTGCCCGGCGAGCCAGCCGGGCATCAGCCGCATCAGGGTGCCCGCGTTGCCGACGTCGATCTCGGCCTCTCGGGCGCCGCGCAGACCGACTCCCTCGACGTCGACCTGGAGGCCGCCATGGGAGTCTCGCCCGCCGATCGCCAGGCGGGCGCCCAGGGCCTCGATCGCGCCCAGCGTCGAGCGCGTGTCGGCCGAGTCGAGGTAGCCGTGAACGCGGGTGAGACCCTCCGCCATGGCGCCGATCAGGGCGGCGCGGTGGGAGATCGACTTGTCCGGCGGGGGCCGCAGGGTCCCGCGCAGCGGCCCCGCGGGATCGAAGCGCGCACCGCTCACGCGCCGCGACACCTCATCGAGCCACCCGCGTGACGTCGTGGCCGAGCTCGCGAAGCAGCTTCTCGGCCCGTTCGCTCTCAGCCTCACCCGCCACGTAGAGGGAGATCGCTCCCGAGCTCATGTCCGCGGAGGGGTAGAGCGCCATGTCCTCGATGTTGACTCCGGCCTCGCCAAGCGCGAGGGCGATCTCGGCGACGATGCCGGGGCGGTTCGGCACCAGCACGCGCAGCTCCTGCAGCGGGCCGCCGGGCAGGTCGGCCTCCAGCAGCTCGCGCCGCCGCTGTCCCGCCGCCGCCTGCCAGGACGCGACCTGGTCGCGGTCTCCGGAGCGGATCAGCTCGGCGGCCTCGCTCAGCGCGGCCGCAGCCGCCTCGACCTCCTCGGCGACCGCCTCGCTGTTGCCGACGAAGATGTCGGCCCAGATTGCGGGATTGGCGCCGGCGATCCGGGTGGTGTCTCGAAAGCTCGGTCCCGCTTCGGGCAGGCGCTCGGAGTCCCTGCCGACCGCGTCGGAAGCCCGTGCCGCGAGCACGTTGGCGAGCACGTGCGGCAGGTGGCTGACCGTGGCCATCAGCCTGTCGTGGGCCTCGGCGTCGATCGCCTGGGGCCTCGCGCCCAGGTCGGCGACGACGCGCTGCAGGCGGTCGTAGGCGATTCCCTCGGTCGCCGGCGTTGGGGTCAGGTACCAGCGCGCGCCTTCGAACAGATCGTCGCGGGCGTTCTCCACCCCGGCTGTCTCGGCGCCGGCGAGCGGGTGTCCGCCGACGAAGCGGCCCTCGTCCCCGAGCCTCTCGATCACCTCCCGCTTGACAGAGCCCACGTCGGTCACCGTGGAGTCGGCACCGGCGGCCTCCAGCGCCGCCGAGGCAAGGCTCGGCAGCTCCGCCACCGGCGCGGCGCAGAAGACGATCTCGGCGCCGGCGCACGCCTCGGCCACCGAGCCCGCCGCCTCGCTCACCGCCCCCAGCTCGCGGGCCTTGGCGAGCCGCTCGGGGTCGGGATCGAACCCGACCACCTCGGCGTCGAGGCGGCGGCGAGCCGCGAGCCCGACCGAGCCGCCGATCAGGCCGACGCCGAGGACGGCGATCTTCATCTATGGCGGCTCAGCCAACGTCGCGTCGCCGCCTGACCGCCGCCGCCAGCCGATCGAGCGCCAACACGGTCGCATCCCAGTCCATGCAGGCATCGGTGATCGACTGGCCGTAGACCATGTCGGCGTCCGGGTCGAGGTCCTGGCGCCCGGCGACCAGGAAGGACTCCAGCATCACGCCCACGATCGCCCCGTTGCCCGCGGCGATCTGATCCGCGATCTCGCCGACCACCTGCTGCTGGCGGTCGTGGTCCTTGCCGCTGTTGTCGTGCGAGGCGTCCACCACCAGGCGCTCAGGCAAGCCGGCAGCCCGGAGCTGGGCAAGCGCGTCGCCGATCCCCTCGGCGTCGTAGTTGGGCGCGTCGCTGCCACCGCGCAGGATTATGTGGCAGTCGCGGTTGCCGTCGGTGTGCAGGATCGCCGGCGTCCCGGCGACGTCAACTCCCGCGAAGGCGTGCTTGGCGGCGGCGGCTCGCACGGCGTCCACGGCGACCTTGACGTTGCCGTCGGTGCGGTTCTTGAAGCCGACCGGCATCGACAGGCCCGAGGCGAGCTGCCGGTGGATCTGGCTCTCCGTGGTGCGCGCCCCGATCGCGCCCCAGGCGACGACGTCGGAGATGTACTGCGGCGTGATCGGGTCGAGGAACTCGCAGCCGATCGGCAGGTCGAGGTCGAGCACCTCGCGCAGCAGCTGGCGCGCCACGCGGAGGCCGGTGTTCACGTCCCCCGACCCGTCCAGGTGCGGGTCGTTGATCAGGCCCTTCCAGCCCGATCGTCGTCCTGGGCTTCTCGAAGTAGACCCGCATCGCGATGCAGAGGTCGCCGCGCAGCTCGGAGGCCCTGGCGCCGAGGCGCCGGGCGTAGTCGAGGGCGGCGTCGACGTCGTGCACGCTGCACGGCCCAACGACCACCAGCAGGCGGTCGTCCGCGCGGTCGAGGATCTGTGCGATCTCCGAGCGTCGTGCGAGGACCGCGTCCTCCTGCCGTGCGCTCAGCGGCAGCTCTTCGATGATCTCCGCGGGGGCGACCAGGGGGACGATGCGCTCGATCCGGCGGTCGCGAACCCGGGAGGAGCGCTGCTGTGTCGGTTGGTCGGTCATCTTGATCGTCATCCGGAAGCCTTCTTTCTACCCTTTCTATCGATGGGCCGAGGGTCCTCGAGCGGCGCCCGGCGGGTCTTGCTCCTGCGTCGGCGGCTGTGGGCAGCCGCGGGTGCCGGACGCCTAGCTAAATCGCCAGAAGTAGAAATAGGCACGCGTGCGAGCCGTGTACCGGCTCGGCGAGGCGAGGCTGGGCGTGCCGTCAGGCATGTCTGACTTTGTACCAGACCGGGCGAGCGTTGTCAGGTCGATGGGCGCCTTCGACCGTGCTCGGGTAGCCGGGCGGCAGCCCCGTCAGGCGAACGAGATGCCGCGATCGGTGAGGACCCGGCCGACGACCATCCGTCCAGAGTGGTGGCCTCTCAGCCGGAGATTGCGGCCGCGAGCGCGGCGACGAAGCGCTCGTTCTCGGCGCGGGTGCCGTAGGTGACGCGCAGGTGGCCCGGGGCCCCGAGCGGCGTGCCCGGTCGCACGGCGACGCCTGCACGCGCCAGCGACTCGGTCACCTCCTCCTCGTCTCGATCGCCGAGGGCGATCCAGGAGAAGTTGGCCTCGGTCTCCGACGTCTCGAGACCGAGATCGCGGGCGGCCTCCTCGACGAAAAGGCGCTCGACGATCGTCTTCTCGACCCGGTCGGCGACGTCGTCCTGGTGCAGGATCGCCTCGGCGGCTGCCGCCTGGGCGAGGCGCGTTGACGCTGAAGGGCTGGCGAACGACGTCGACCGCGGAACGGAACTGGGGCGAGCAGAGCGCGTAGCCGGCGCGCAGGCCGGCGAGGCCGTAGCACTTGCTGAAGGTCCGCAGCAGGACCAGGTTCGGGAACTTCGCCAGCAGGTCGACGCTGGCGTCGGGGTGGTCGGTGGCCTGGAACTCGATGTAGGCCTCGTCGAGGATCACCGTGACGTGCGGGAGGACCTTTTCCATGAAGGCGCCCACACGCTCGGTCGAGACGTAGGTCGCGGTCGGGTTGTTCGGGTTGCAGACGATCGCCAGCTGGGTGGCGGCGGTGATCTCGGCGGCCATCGCGTCGAGGTCGTGGACGTCTCCGTCGGCCAGGGGCACTCGGATCTCGCGCGCCGCCGAGAGCGGCGCGAGATACGGGTACATGGAGAAGGCCGGCCAGGAGAAGAGCAGCTCGGCGCCGTCCTCGCAGAGGGCGACCGCCGCGGCCAGCAGGATCTCGCAGGAGCCGTTGCCGACCGCGACCCGCGCCGGCTCGGTGTCGTGGCGCTCGGCGATCCGGCGGCGCAGCAGGACCGCGTCGGGGTCCGGGTAGCGGTTGAGGTCGCCCGTCGCCCGCTCGATCGCCTCGATCACCGCTGGATGCGGCGGGTACGGCGACTCGTTGGAGGCGAGCTTGACCGCGTCGGCGGTCTCGGCGCGCGCCTTCGCCTCGGCGAGCGAGGTGCCCGGCTCGTAGTGCGGGATGCGCCCCAGCTTCTCGGCGAAGGTGACGGTCATGGCCTCATTGTGCCCGCGGCGGCGCCGATGGTGGCAGCGTGGCCCGGCTGACTGGGCGGCACCCAGGTCGAGCGCAGCCCCTGCGCCTCGCCGAGGTAGGTGTGCGCGGGCTCGTGGTCGTGCGCGGCGTAGTAGTGGAGAAGGACGCGGATCACTGAAGGCATCGCGCCCGGCACATCAATCTCGCGCCCGCACAGCAGGGGTACCGAGTCCAGCCCCATGTTGCGCGCCGCCACGGCGGGGAACTCGGCGTTGAGGTCGTGGGTGGAAGTGAAGATGCAGCTGACGATCCGCCCGGGCACCAGGTCGTTGCGATCGATCAGCTCGCGCAGCAACTCCTCGGCGCCGGCGACGATGGCGTCGGGATCGTTGCGCCCGACCTTGGTGGCGCCGCGTACGGCCCACAGCCGCAACCCCTCGACCGAGCCGCTCATCGCTCCGCCTTCTGCTCGCCGTCGGTCTCGGCCATTGGGCGGGAATCTTCCCAGAGCGCCTGGACCTCGGCGTCCGACAGCCGCCGCGCCGCGCCGCGCTCGAGGTCGCCGAGCGCCAGTGAGCCGATCCGCACTCGCTCCAGCGCCTCGACCTCGTTGCCGACGGCCTCGGCCATGCGCCGCAGCTGGCGCTTGCGCCCCTCGCCCAGGGTGACCTCGATCTCGCGCTCTCCGATCCGCTCGACCCGGGCGGGGGCCGTGGGCCCGTCCTCCAGCGCCACGCCGCGTCGCAGCGCCTCCAGCTCGCGCTCGGCGGGAGCGCGGCGCAGGCGAACGCCATAGACGCGCGGCACGCCGTAACGCGGATGGGTGAGGCGGTTGGCAAGCTCGCCGTCGTTGGTGAGCAGGATCAGGCCCGGTCGAGTCGGCATCCAGGCGGCCGACCGGATACAGCCGCCGCTCGGAGCCGACCAGGTCGGTGACTGCCCGCCGGCTGCCGGGCTCGCGCGCCGTGGAGACGACCCCCGCGGGCTTGTTCAGCGCCCAGACCTCGCGCGGCTCGGGCTGCACCGAACGTCCGTCGACCTCGACTCCGCTGCCCTCCTCCACGTCGCGCGCAGGATCGGTGACGGTCTCGCCGCCCACGGTCACGCGGCCGGCGGCGATCAGCTCCTCCGCCGCCCGCCGCGAGGCGACGCCTCCATGTGCCAGGTACTTGACCAGCCGCACGCGGCAATGGTGAACGAGGGGCGGCCTGAGCGCCGCCCCCTCGTCCGGAACTACGCCCTCCGCACCTACGCGGAGGCTGTCGCCCCGCGGGCGCGCACGATGCCGATCACGCTGACCACCAGGATCCAGAGCAGGCCGCCGAGGAACCCGAAGAAGCCCGCCGGCGTGTAGGCCGCGACGCCGATCACGATCGCCACCCAGCCGAGCCACTTGGGCAGTACTCCGTGGCGGACGATCGAGATGCCGCTCGCCAGCAGGAACACGCTCATCCCGACCGCGAAGGGCAGGAAGTAGTCCCAATCGATCGCGTTGATGGCCTGAACCGCGACGGGGTCGATGTCGTCGGCGGTGTCGGCAAGCGCGAGGTGGAGGGACGCTCCGACCGCGGCGCCGACGGTGAACACGATTCCGCCTCCGAACGCGACCGCCGAGAGGATTCCCCCCTCGCCCTCGGCGTCGCGCATCACTCGCCTGATCCAGCCCGCGAAGAACAGAAACAAGATCGAGGCGAGGCCGACGAGGAGCGCACCGGCCATCTGCTGGCCGCTGTTGTCCGTGTAGAAGTCGACGATCTCCTGGGCGGTCTTGTCGGTCGCGTCCTGGCCGTCACCCAGCAGGAAGAAGCTGACGACGACCACGACGACGAACAGCACCCCCATCAGGGGCGCGACCCAGTTCTTGCTCCCTTCCATTTCCTCCTCCTCTCATCACCCCCCGGCCGGCTGGATTCTTTCACCGTGCACGCATAGGCGCGGCCGGGGTGAAACGCGAGGACAAGGCGAACCGCCTGTGTGTCGCCTGGGGCGCCCCGCCCTCGCCAGAGCGGGGCGCCGGCGACTCGATCAGGCGGGGGCTCCAGCGGCGGGGGCTCCGCTTGCGCGCGACCTCATGATCCCGATCACGCTGACGATCAGGATCCAGAGCGGAATCCCGACGAACGCCACGAAGAATCCCGGGGTGACGAACAGGAGCGCGACCACGATCCCACCCCAGGCCAGCCACTTAGGCAAGGCGCCGTGGCGCAAGGCCGAGATCCCGGCCGCGAACAACATCGTCCCTATCCCCACGGGGAAGAAGAGGAACATGTCGAAGTCGATCCCGTTGATCGCCTGGATGGCAATCGGGTCCAGGTTGTCTGCCAGGTCCGCGAGCGCGAGGTGAATCGAGCCGCCGACCGCGGCGCCGGCCGAGAAGACGACGGCTCCACCGAAGACCACAGCCGAGAGGATCCCGCCGTCGCCCTCGGCGTCGCGCAGCACCCGCCGCAGCCAGCCGGCGAAGAACAGCATGAAGATCGCTGCCAGGCCGATCAGGAGCGAGGCGACGGTTTCCTTCGTGCTGTTGTCCTGGTAGTGGTTGACGATCTCCTGCGCCGTCTTGTCGGTCGCGTCCTGGCCCTGGCCGATCAGAAGGGTGATGGCAACGAACAGGGCGACGAAGACGATGCCGGTAGCCGGCGCAATCCAGTTCTTGCTGCCTTTCATCGTGGTTCTCCTCTCTCGACCCTGGCCGCGGCATCCTTTCACCGCGCCCGCCCCCGCGGCAATAGACGATTCGGGGTAACCGTGGCGGCGCCCAGCCGGCGGCGCCCTCAGCAGCCGCCGAGGCGGCGCAGCTTTGCCCGGTAGACGCGCATGTCGGGCGTGCGTCCAGTCGCCGTGGGTCTGGCCGCGGAAGTCCGGGTCGAGCTCCTTGTAGAAGCGCGAGGAGAGGCTCTCGTTGTGGCCGATCACGTCGTGGACGGGGATGCCGAAGCGGCAGCGGAGCTGCCGGGTGAGCCGCAGCGACGCGCGCAGCTGCGCGCTTGCGGCCGAGTATCTCGGCGTCGCTGAAGCCGACGTGCTCGATCCCGATGGCGACGTGGTTGAGGCCGACGACGTGCCGACAGCGAATCGAGGTCGGCACGAACTTGTAGACCGCCCCCGAGGCGGAGACGGCGAAGTGAGCGCAGACACCGGGCAGCTCGTGGAACTCCACGTCGGGCCGGTTGGGGGCGAAGGTGTCGTGGATGGCGCGCACGCTGCCGGCGACGGCGTAGTGCTCGACGATCAGCTTCGGGTCGCGAAGCCGCCAGCGAAAGCGCCCGTAGTGACGCTTCGAGTAGCGCGCCATGTCCCGCTTGCGCTTGCGCCCGTACGGGATCAGCCACTTCGCGGATCCGCAGGGGCGCCGCCCGCCTGGCGAGCTGCGCCGTGCCACCGTCCGGGGTGCCCGCCGAGGGCCGGACGGCCGCCGGCTCGGGCGCGCTCCCCTGGTTGGCGCTCGTCGCCGGATCGGCCGTCGCGCCGCCCGAGCAGCCCGCGACCAGGCCGACGATCGCCGTCGCCAAAGCCGCCGCCGTCAGGGACCGGAGTCGCGCGGTCATCCGCCCCGCGCCACGATCGCCGCGGCGCGCGCGTGGCGGGCGGCGGCCCTCGCCGAGACCCGGCCGCCGGGAAACTCGACCACGAAGGCGTGCGAGCGCGGGTCGCGGTGCGCCTGCCAGGAGACCGCCGTCCCGGGCAGCCCCTTGCCCTGGCAGCTCGTGCCCATGCCGGAGAGCTTGGCGTAGCGGCGCGCGACCCGGGGCCTGCCATGGCAGGCGAGCACGGCGCCCCACGGCTGGTGGTACCAGATGGAGACGTCAGGCCTGATCTCCGCGATCAGCCGCTTCGCCGCGCGCGTTTCGGGCTCCGAGAGCGGGCGCGGGCCAGGGTAGTAGCCGCTCGATCGCGGCACGCCGCCGCGCCAGCGGTAGGGGAAGTTCCGGTTCAGGTCCACCCCCCTGGCGTTGCGGCGAGTCCCGGGCGCGGAGCCCGTCGGGGTTGATCGTGTCGACCACCCAGATCGTCGCCCCCTTCATCCGCCGGTAGCGGCGCCGCAGGGCCCGGGTCACCGCCAGTCCGGCACGCTCGTCGCCGTGGATGACGCCGACCACCAGGGCCACCCGCGCCGAATCGGCCTCGCCGATCCGCACCGCCCGGATCCAACGGCCGTGCACCGACCTGCCGGCATCGATCACGGCCAGGTCGTCGGAGCCCTGCCCCGCAATCTCGGCGCCGGATTCGGCAGCAGCCGCCGAGGCAAGGGCCGCCGCGATCGCCACGGCCGCCACGCGCCGCCGCCAGACCATCCGGCTGGGCCGCCCCCGCCCCGCGCCGCCGCTCACGAAGCTCGTTGCTCGCCCGCCTTCAACAGCCGCTCGCGCAGCTCGCGCTCGTCCTCGGGCGTGGGGTCGAACTGCGCGGGATCCGGCAGCGCGTCGAGCCCCGAGAGGCCGAAGAGGCGCTCGAACAGCGGCGTGGTGCGGTAGGTGACCGCGCCGAAGCGCGAGCGGCCCTGACTCCTCGATCAGGCCGCGCTCCGTCAGCGTCCCCACCGCCGACTCCGAGGCGACGCCGCGGATCCGGGCGACCTCGGGCCGCGACACGGGCTGCAGGTAGGCGACGATCGCCAGCACCTCGGCCTGCGCCTGGGTCAGCGGCGGGGTTCGTGGGCCGGGCCAGCAGCCGGCGCGCGGCGTCCTCGGCCGACGGGGTCGGCGGCCAGCGCGTAGCCGCCCGGCCACCTTGCGCAGCGACCACGCCGCGGCGCTCGCCGTCGTGCTCGGCGCCGAGGCGCGTCCAGGGCCGCCTCGACCTCGCTCCTCGGGCGCGTCGCAGGCCTCGGCCAGCTCGGACGCGGAGACGGGCTCGGGCGAGAGGAAGAGCAGCGCCTCGAGCGATCCGCTCGAGTGGGTCGCGCCCTGCCGCTCGTGCGCTCCGCTCACTCGCCTCCACCTCGATCGGGCCGAAGGTCTCCTCCTGCTTCCAGGTCGGCCTCGCCGCGCCTTGTACATCTCCAGCAGCGCGAACAGCGTGACCGCCTGAGTGAGGCGGTCCTCGCTCGCCGAACGGCCTCGTCGAAGTCGAAGCTGCCCCGGCGGCGAGCAGGTCGCGCAGGATGGCGAGGCGCTGCTCCAGCGAGACCGTGGGCCGGATGTGGCGCATGTCGAGCTCGGCGGCGACGCTGCAGCAGGTCGCCGAGCGCCTCGCCGAGGCGGTCGGGCTCGTAGGCCTGGCCGGCCGCCTCCAGCGCGACCCGGCGCAGCTCCGGCGGCAGCGGCGCCGAGCGGTAGAGGTAGCCGTGACCCGACGTCGAACAGCTTCGCGCAGGTGGGCGGCGGCGTCGCGGTAGCGGCTGGTACTCGAGCATCCGCGCCAGCAGCTCGTCGGCCGCCTCCTCGGGCGCCAGGTCCTCCTCGTCGGGCTCGGCCGGCAGCATCAGCCGCGACTTCAGCTCCAGCAGCGCCGCGATCAGGACGAGGAACTCGGTGGCCGCCTCCAGGTCGAGCTCGCCCGGCGCGCTCCAGGTGCTCGACGTAGGCGACCACGACGTCGCCCAGCTCCACCTCGGCGAGGCTCGACCTCCTCGCGCAGCAGGACCGCGATGCAGCAGGTCGAACGGCCCCTGGAAGACGTCGAGGTCGAGGTCGAGCTCGGAGACCGAAGCCACCGAATGAACACTCATGACCCCGGCGGCTGCGGACGCGAAGCCGAGCAGCCGCCGTTACGCCGGGCCGATGCCCATCGCCGCGCGCACCTCGGCCAGGCGTCCGGCGGCGATCGCGCGGGCCTTCTCGGCGCCCGCGGCCGAGCGCGGCCTCGAGCGCCGGCTCGTCGTCGCGCAGCTCTCGTAGCGCTCGCGGACCGGCGCCAGGAAGTCGACGACGGCCTCGGCGACGGCCCCCTTGAAGTCGCCGTAGCCCGAGCCGTCGAACTCGCGCTCGATCTCCTCGGGCGTGATCCCGCGGATGACGGCGAGGATGTCGATCAGGTTGGCGATCCCCTCCTTGTCGGCGCCGCGCCTCACCTCCGAGCCGGAGTCGGTGACGGCGCTCTTCATCTTCTTGCGCACCGTCGTCGGGCTCGTCGAGCGACCAGCACGGTGCCCTGCTCGGTGCCGCCGGTGGTCGACATCTTCTGGTCGGGTCCTGCAGGTCCATGATCCGCGCCCCGACCTCCGGGATCCGGTGCTCGGGCTCGACCAGGACCTCGCCGAAGCGCTCGTTGAAGCGCCGCGCGATCTCGCGCATCAGCTCGATGTGCTGGCGCTGGTCGTCCCCGACCGGCACCTCGTCGGCCTGGTAGGCGAGCACGTCGGCGGCCTGCAGCACCGGGTAGAAGAAGAGGCCGGCCGAGACGAGCTCGCGCTGCTTGCGCGCGACTTCTCCTTGAACTGGTGCATGCGGTTGAGGTCGCCGTAGGCGGTCAGCGCGGCTGAGCAGCCAGGAGAGCTCGGTGTGCTCGCGCACGTCGGACTGGCGGAAGAGGATGCAGCGCTCGGGGTCGAGCCCGGCGGCCAGCAGGATCGCGGTCGTGTCGTGGACGCGCTCGCGCAGCTCGGCCGGGTCGCAGGGGACCGTGATCGCGTGCAGGTCGACGATGCAGTAGATCGCCGGGTCGCCGCGATCCTGGCCCTCGACGTACTGGCGGATCGCCCCGATGTAGTTGCCGAGGTGCTTGCGCCCGGTGGGCTGGATGCCGCTGAAGATGCGCACGGCTCGCCATAGCCGGCGCGGACTATATGAGCCCGGCTCGGAGCCGGCGAGGCGGTCTCGCCGACCGGCTCAGGCGCGGGGCACCTCGTCGCCCGCGGAGTGCCCGCAGTCGGCGGCGGTGGCCGCGAGCGGCGCTTCGCGCTCCGTCGCGGCGGCGCGGGTTCCGGATCCCGACACCCGCGATCAGCCCGCCAACGATCATCAGCGCACCGCTCAGCCCCATGCCGAGGTGAAAGCTGTCCTCTGACGCCGAGGTGATCGCTCCGTCGATCGAGTCGGCCTCCTCGGAAGCGAGCCCACGCCGTGTCCGGTACGGCCGAGCGGCTTCATCTTGGCCTTTGAGACAAGGTGCTGGCCCGCCGGGCTCAGGCTCGTGCCGGCCAGCCGCTCGTCGATCGTGGAGGTGAAGCTGGCGGCGATCACCGCCCCGAGGACCGCGATCGCGAGCAGGCCGGCGACCCGCGAGACGCCGTTGTTGATTCCCGATGCGACCCCCACGTGGCGCTCCTCGACCGAGTTCAGCGCGGTCGCGGTCAGCGGCGCGACCGTCGCCGAGAGGCCGAGCCCGAAGAGGAGGACGCCCGGCAGGACGTCGGTGACGTAGTTCGGGGCTCGCGGCCGACCCGCGTCAGACAGCAGCAGCCCAGCCCGCCGACGATCGGCCCGATCGACATCGGCAGCCGCGGCGCCCGTCCCGGTCGCGATCCTCCCGAACCGCGGCGAGAGGAAGAAGAGGAGCAGCGAGATCGGCGTCGTCGCGAAGCCCGCCTCGAGCGGCGTGTAGCCGGCCGTCTGCTGCAGGAAGAGCGTGACGAAGAAGAAGGCGCCGATCAGCCCCGCGTAGACGATCAGCGTCTCCAGGTTCGTCACCGCGAAGTTGCGGATCGCGAAACAGCGAGAGGTCGAGCATCGGCGTGGCGGTAGCGCGGATTCCCAGAAGAGGAAGAGCGGCGAACAGCGCCACCCCGCCGATCAGCGGCACGTAGACGAGCGGGTCGCTCCAGCCGTGGGTGGGCTGCTCGATCAGGGCGAACACCGGGCCTCCGAGACCGAGCGCCGAGAAGGCGATCCCGGCCCAGTCGATCGCCCGGTCCGCCTCCGGATCCTTGCTCTCGTCGACGACCCGTAAGGCCAGGAAGACAGTGAAGGCGATCAGCGGGATGTTGACCCAGAAGATCGCCCGCCAGGAGAGCGCCTCTATCAGCGCCCCGCCGCCGGCCGGGCCGATCACGGTGGCGATCCCGGTCCAGGCAGTCCAGGTGCCGACCGCCTTGCCGCGCTCGGCCCCCTCGAAGGTTGCTGCGAGGATCGCCAGCGAGCCGGGTACCAGCAGCGCCCCGGCGAATCCCTGAGCGGCGCGGGCGCCGATCAGCACGCCGGTGTTCGGCGCCAGCGCGCAGAGCGATCGAGGTCGCCCCGAAGCCGATCAGGCCGATGACGAACAACCGCCGGCGGCCGAACTGGTCGCCGAGCGAGCCGCCGACCAGCAGCAGGGAGACCAGCGCCAGCAGGTAGGCCTCGACCACCCACTGCTGATCGGCGAGCCCGGTGTCGAGGTCGTCGCTGATCGCCGGCAGCGCGACGTTGACCACGGTCGAGTCGAGGAAGACGATCGTCGAGCCCAGGATCGTCGCGACCAGGGTGAGGATGTTGCGGCGCCGCTCGCTCATCTCCCTCGTCCGAGCGTAGACGACCCGTCCGGGCGGGCCCTACGGCTCGGGCGGCTCGCGCAGCTGCTGGGCCGGCGTGAAGAAGTTCCGCCGTGCCAGCGTCATCGCCAGCAGGGCGGCGATGGAGACGGCGCCGAGCAGCACGTAGAGGAGGATCAGCTGCAGGCGCACCGCGTCGGTCGGGTCGGCGCCCGCGAGCAGCATGCCGACCATCGTGCCCGGGAAGAAGATCAGCCCGGTGGTCTTGGTCGAGTCGATCAGGGTGATCATCCCGGAGCGCAGGCTGCGCCGGACGATCGGGGCGACCGCCTCCGAGGAGGTGGCGCCGAGGGCCAGCGTCGCCTCGATCTGGCGCGCCGAGCCCCGTCACGTCCTCGCCGAGCCGGTTCAGCGCCACCGCCGCCGCGGTCATCGCGTTGCCGATCACCATCCCGCCCACCGGGACGAGGAAGCGCGGCTTGGGATCGAAGATCCCAAGCGCCACCACCAGCCCGAGCGTGATGGCCGCGGCGACCGAGAGCGCGATCAGCAATGGCGAAGCGCGTCGGGGACGTCGCTGGCGCGCTGCGCGGCGGTGAAGGCCCCGAAGACGACCATCACGGCGAGCAGGGCGAGGACGAGCAGGATGCGAGTCCTGGTTGAAGATCAGCTGGATCACGTAGCCGATCGCGGTCAGCTGGATGAACGAGCGCACGACCGCGATGCCGATGTCCTTCTCGAGGTCCGCCTGCTGCCAGCGGGAGACGGCGGCGGCGAGCGCGACCAGCGCCAGCGCCGCGGCGACCTGGCCGAGGCTGACGTTGATCGAGCTGGTCGCCGCGCTGATCACGCAGCCAACACCTCGGCCACCGGGCCCTGCGCGGTGACCTTTCCCGCGTCGATCCGGACCACCCACTCCGACAGGCGCCTGGCCTGGTCGAGGTCGTGGGTGACGAGCACGATCGAGATGCTCAGCCGCTTGCGCAGGTCGGCGAGCGTCGCCTCGACCGCCCCCCGGGCGGCCTCGTCCAGGGCGGAGGTCGGCTCGTCCAGCAGCAGCACCCGCGGCTCGAGCGCCAGCGCCCGCGCCAGCATCACGCGCTGCTGCTCGCCGACCGAGAGTCGGTCGGCGTCCCGCTTCACGTAGTCGCCGTCCAGCCCGGCCAGCTCCAGACAGCGACCGCCATCGAAGCTGCGACCCGCCAGGCGCGCACCGTAGCGCGACGTTCTCGCCGACGGTCCCGTCGATCAGCGCCGGCAGCTGGGGCACCAGGCAGACCTCGCGGCGCAGGCCGAGCACCTCGCGCTCGCGCACGTCGGTCCCCTCGTAGAGCACCTGACCCGAATCGGGGTCGGCGAGCCGGTTGAGGAGGCGGAGCAGCGTGGACTTGCCGCTGCCGGAGGGACCGGCGAGGCAGGAGGCGCCCCGCGGCAACTCCATCGACACCCGGTCGAGGACCAGTTTCCCGACCCGCGTGTAGCTGACGTCCTTGAGCTCGAAGAGCACGTCAGGATTATCCGGTGCCCGCCAAGCGCCCCTCTCTCCCGCCGGAGCCGATGCCGGACCGCCTCGAGCCGATGCTCGCCAAGCCGGCGACGCTCCCGCAGCGGGACGACTCGGATTGGGCCTACGAGGTCAAGTGGGACGGTGTGCGGGCGCTCGGCTACGCCGACCATGGCGTCTGGCGGATGACGAGCCGGCGCGGCGAGGAGATCACGCTTGCGCTACCCCGAGCTCACCGGGATCGCCGAGCAGTTGGACACGCGCAGCGCCGTCCTCGACGGCGAGGTGGTGGCCCTCGACGCGGATGGCAGGCCGAGCTTCCAGCTCGTGCAGCGGCGGATGGGACTCACCTCGGAGGCCGCGGTTCGAGCGCGCGTGGCCGAGACGCCGGTCGACTACGTGATCTTCGATCTGCTTCACCTCGACGGGCGCTCGACCCGCGAGCTGCCCTATCTCGAGCGCCGCGAGCTGCTCGCCTCGCTCGAGCTCGATGGCCCACGCTGGCAGACGCCGAGCCACCACGTCGGCGGCGGCCGAGAGCTGTTCGAGGCCGCCAGGCGCCAGGGACTCGAGGGGGTCGTCGGCAAGCGCCTGGACAGCCCCTACCGGCCCGGCAAGCGGACCGGCGAGTGGATCAAGGCCCGGGTGTGGAAGCGCCAGGAGTTCGTCATCGGCGGCTACATCCCCGGCGAGGGCTCGCGCGCTGAGCGGGTCGGCTCGCTGCTGGTCGGCTACTGGGACAGGCGGCCGCAGGAGGCGAAGGAGCTCGGCGAGCGCCAGCACCTGATCTTCGCCGGGGGCGTCGGCTCCGGCCTCAAGCAGTCCGACCTCGACTACCTGACGCGAGAGCTGAAGCGGCGCCGCCGAAAGACCAGCCCCTTCGAGTTCGGAGCCCCGAAGGGCCCCAAGGCCCGCCACGCGGTCTGGTGCAAACCCGAGCTGGTCTGCGAGGTCTCGTGGACCCAGTGGACCGAGGACGGCACCCTGCGCCAGCCCGCCTTCAAGGGCATGCGCGACGACAAGGATCCCCGCGACGTCGTCCGCGAGGGCTGAATCCCATGTTTCGCCCGCCGCACCGATGACTTCGCGTGTGAAGAGGGGTCTACAGAGGAGCGAGGCAAGGTGACGAGCGGCCTTGCAACGGCGATCCCGGTGATCCCGGACAAGTGTCGAAAGGTACCCTGAGGGTAGTGTCTCCAGGAAGGATCTGAGCGCGAATGGCTAGAGCAATCTGGAGTGGTTCGATCAGCTTCGGGCTCTTGAACGTGCCCGTGAAGCTCTACAGCGCGGTCTCCAAGCAGACCGTGCGCTTCCGCGAGCTGCGCGAGGGCGACGGCTCGCGCGTGCGCCACAAGCGCGTGGCCGAGGAGGACGGCGAGGAGGTCCCCTACGAGCAGATCGTCAAGGGCTACGAGTTCGCGCCCGACCAGTACGTGGTCCTCAGCCGCGAGGAGCTGTCGGCGCTGGACCCGAAGAAGACCCGCGCGATCGAGGTGGAGGACTTCGTCGACCTCGACGAGATAGACCCGATCTACTTCGAGCACCCCTACTACCTGGGCCCCGACAAGGGCGCCGAGAAGGCCTATGCGCTGCTGGTGAAGGCGATGACGGACGCGCACAAGGTCGCGATCGCCCGCTTCGTCCTGCGCAACAAGGAGCACCTGGCCGCGATCCGCCCGATGGGCGACGTGCTGACGATGGCGACCATGCGCTTCGCCGACGAGATCGTCCAGCCCGAGCAGCTCGAGGACGTGCTCGAGGCGAAGCCGCCGAAGCTCGCCAAGAGGGAGCTCGACATGGCCAAGCAGCTGATCGACTCGCTCGCCAGCGATTTCGACGCCGACAAGTACCGCGACGAGTACCGAGAGGAGCTGCTCGACGTGCTTGAGCAGAAGGCCAAGGGCAAGGAGGTCATCAGCGCGCCGAGCGAGGAGCCGACCCCGACCAAGGCACCCGACCTGATGGCGGCGCTCGAGGAGAGCCTGGCCGCGGTTCGCGGAGAGGACGGCTCCGACGGGGCCGCGAAGCCGAAGCCCCGCTCCAAGCCCAGGGCGAAGCCAAAGCCCAGGACAAAGGCGAAGTCGGCGCGCTCGAGCTCCAACGGCCGCAAGAGCACCCGCAAGAAAACCAAGGCATAAGCGGCAGTGGCCGCGGCGAGCGAGGTCACCGTCGGCGGCCGCCGGCTGAAGCTGACCAACCTCGACAAGGTCCTATACCCGAAGGCGGGGTTCACCAAGGGCGAGGTGATCGACTACTACGCGCGGGTCGGCCCGGCAATGGTCCCGCACCTGCGCGGCCGGCCCCTGACCCTGAGGCGCTTCCCGAACGGCGTCGAAGGGCAGTCCTTCTTCGAGAAGCGCGCGCCCAAGCACAGGCCTGACTGGGTGAAGACCGCGATCGGTCGCCTTCGACCGCGCGGGCGAGATCGACTTCACGCTGTGCGACAACCTGGCGACCCTGACCTGGCTCGCGCAGCTGGCGGCGCTCGAGCTGCACCCGTCCCTCTCGAAGGCCGAGAACATGGAGAACCCGACCGTGGTCGCCTTCGACCTCGACCCGGGGCCGCCGGCGGACGTGATCGACTGCTGCCGGGTTGCGCTGCGGCTCCAACATCTGTTCGGCGAGCTGGGGCTGAAATGCTTCCCCAAGACGTCAGGCTCGAAGGGAATGCAGGTCTACGTCCCGCTGAACGGCGGGCGCATCGGCTACGACCGGACCCAGCCCTTCGCCCACGCTGTGGCGCTCCTGCTCGAGAAAGAGGATCCCGACCGGGTCGTGTCCCGGATGACCAAGGCACTGCGCAAGGGCAAGGTGTTCGTCGACTGGAGCCAGAACAACCGCAGCAAGACGACGGTGGCCGTCTACTCGCTCCGCGCCCGCGAGCGCCCGACCGCTTCGACGCCGCTCGAATGGGCAGAGGTGGAGCGGGCCCTGAAGCGAAAGGACGCCGGCTCGCTGGTCTTCGAGGCGCGCCAGGTTCTCGCGCGCCTCGAGCGCAACGGCGACCTCTTCGAGCCGGTGCTGAAGCTGCGCCAGCGGATGCCCGAGCTCGGCGCGGTCGGCGGCTGACGACCATCCTCTCCCGCTACCGCGGCCGAGTGAGGCGCTCTACCGCAGCAGGGGCGACCGGGGATTGTTCGCACTACCCAGCCCGCCGCTCGACGGCGAGCGCCGGTCCGGGCCTCCTGGCACGCACCAGCGGGCCAGGAGGGCAAGATGGGGATGCGGTCAGGTTTCACTGGAACCAGACTTGGGGCGGCACTGACGATCTGCGCGCTTGGCGCGGGAATGGGCCTGGCGGCCCCGGCGAGCGCGGCGCTCAGCAACGTCACGCTCGGGCCGAGCCTGGCGAGCAACGACCTCACCTAGCCCGCCCACCCCGCTCAGCGTGGACCCGGTGGTCTACAGCTTTGACACCTCGCAGCCCATCCAGGCGGGGCAGTTCATCGGCATGTCGGTTGACGGCGGGCACAGCTTCGCTCAGTACACGACCGTGAACGGCGACGCGATCCGCTACGTCGCGCCCGACCCGGCGAACGGCTCGCCCCAGGCGTTCTTCGACCCCCTGCCCATGCACCTGCTCGCCCTCAACGCCAAGATCAGCTTCTGCCGGGTGCCCAAGGTCGTCGGCAAGAAGCTCGGCAAGGCGAAGAAGGCCGTGAAGCGGGCCGGCTGCAAGCCGAAGGCGATCTCCAAGCCGAGCAACAAGCCCGCGCGGACGGTCTTCAAGCAGAAGCCGAAGCCCGGAAAGGGCATCGCTCCCGGCGGCACCGTGAAGGTCTTCTGGGCCGAGAACGGCTAGCGCCGGCCGACCGGGCGCCCGCTCGCCGCCTCTACCCCGGCCGGCCCAGCCGGGGACGTAGAGCCGGCCGGCCCAGCCGGCGGGCGACGGCGCTCAGGGTGGCCTCGACCGACTCCGGCTCGTATGCCACCTGGGAGTGAGTGAAGCGAAGGGTGGTGAAGCCCGACGCGGCGTGTGCCTGATCGCGGCGACGATCCCTCTCCTGGGCCGCCGGCGTTCGGTGGTAGCGAAGCCCGTCGGTCTCGACGATCAGGCCCAGCCGCGGCCACAGGAAGTCGACCCGGAACCCGGCGATGACCACCCCGGTCTCGGGCCTCGGGAGGCCGGCTGACCTGGCGATCGGCAGGAACCGCCGTTCGAGCTCGGAGTCGGTGAGCGCGAACGTCCGGCGGTCGAGGAGCTCCCGGAGCGCCGGAACGCCACGCTGGCCCGTCCGCGCAGCGATCGCTGAGCGCAACCGCTCGGGATCCGTCAGGTCGAGCTTGTTGGCCTCGTTCACCGCCGCCTCGAGCCGCGCTCGCGAGACGCAAGTGGCCAGATCGATCAGGGTGCGGATCGGGGTGGTGACCGGGATCCCGCGACATGCAGTCCGGTCGCAACGCGGCAGGCGGCAAGCGCGGTGGACCACCAGGCCGGGCTGGCGAGGATGGCTGGGCGGAGCGACCGTCACCTCGATCCCCCCAGGCCTGCCGCGGGTCACCCCCCACCGCCCCCGGGTGCGGTCGCAGAGACCCCAGAGCTCCGCAGCGCTGGTGTGGCTCAGCACCGCTCCGGCCCCGCAGCTCAAGACCGCCGCCATCAGCTGCCCGTCGCGCTCGAGCACCCGTCTGCCGACCGCGTAGACCCCTCGCCGGACCGGATGCAGGCGACCGGTCCTCACCCGATGCCGGATCGCCGCCTCGCTCAGGCCGAGACCGAGGAGCTGGCTCCGCGCCAGCACCCCGTGCTGCCTCGCCGCAAGCGTCCACGCGGCCGCCGAGCGCTTCTGTCCACTTCCCGTCGCTATGGCGACGTCAAGTGGACAACTCCTGGCGATTCGCCCCCTAAATGCCCGCTGCTCGGAGCCTGGCGGCAGGCCCGGCGGCTGGCTCAGCCGAGGGGCTGGCGGATGACCGGGTGGCGGTTGGCCCCGACCTCGTCCATGCGGCGCACCGGCGTCGTGTAGGGCGCGTTGCGTGCGATCTCGGGGTTCGCCTCGGCCTCGGCGAGGATCGCCTCGATCGCCTCGGCGAACGCGTCCAGGGTCTCGCGGGTCTCGGTCTCGGTCGGCTCGACCATCAGCGCCTCGTCCACCAGCAGCGGGAAGTAGACGGTCGGCGGGTGGAAGCCGTAGTCGAGCAGCCGCTTGGCGATGTCGAGCGTCTTCACGCCGAGCTCCCTCTTGGCGGGCGCGCCCGAGAGGACGAACTCGTGCATGCAGCGGCGGTCGAAGGCGACGGGGAGGCGCTTGCCGGCGCGGCCCTCGCTCATCCTCGCCAGAAGGTAGTTGGCGTTCAGCACCGCGGTCTCCGACGCCTCCTTGAGGCCGTCGCCGCCGAGGCTGAGGATGTAGGCGTAGGAGCGGACGAAGACGCCGAAGTTGCCCTGGAAGCCGCGCAGCCGGCCGATCGACTTGGGCCGGTCGATAGTCGAGGTCGAACCGCGGCCTGCCGTTGTCGCTCTCGCGCCTGATCACCTGGGGCCGCGGCAGGAAGGGCTCGATCCGCTCCGAGACCGCGATCGGGCCCGCGCCCGGGCCGCCCCCGCCGTGCGGCTGGGAGAAGGTCTTGTGCAGATTGAGGTGGACGATGTCGAAGCCCATGTCGCCCTGGCCTCGAGCGCCCCATGATCGCGTTCAGGTTGGCGCCGTCGTAGTAGAGAGTGCCGCCGGCCTCGTGGACGGTCGCGGTGATCTCGGCGATGTTCTCGTCGAAGAGGCCGAGTGTGTTGGGGTTGGTCAGCATCAGGCAGGCGGTGCTCTCGTCGGCCTTGGAGCGCAGGTCGTCGAGGTCCACGCCGCCCCGCTCGTTGGTGGCGACCTTGACCACCTCGTAGCCGGCCATCGTCACCGAGGCGGGATTGGTGCCGTGCGCCGTGTCGGGGGTGAGCACCCGCGTGCGCTCCTCGCCGCGGTCGGCGTGGTAGGCGCGGGTGAGCAGCAGCCCCGCCAGCTCGCCCTGGGAGCCCGCCGAGGGCTGGAGGCTGACGTGCGGCAGCCCCGAGATCTCGGAGAGGGCCTCGGAGAGGCGCCACATGAGCTCGAGCGCGCCCTGGGCGCGCCGGGCTCCTGCGCGGGGTGCAGGCGGGCGTGGCCGGGCAGGGCCGCGACCTTCTCGTTGATGCGCGGGTTGTGCTTCATCGTGCACGAGCCGAGCGGGTAGAAGCCGGTGTCGAGGTCGAAGTTGCGCCGCGAGATCCGGTTGTAGTGGCGGACGATCTCGGGCTCGGAGACCTCGGGCAGCTCCGCCGGGCGCTCGCGCAGGAGCTTGGCCGGGATCAGCTCGGCGAGCGGGGTCTCCGGCACCTCGCAGTCGGGGAGCGTGGCGGCGCGACGCCCCTCGACGGAGCGCTCGAAGATCGTCGTCGCCCGATCGCGCTGCAGCGGCGTGCCGCCGTCGACGGTGGTGGGAGCGCCGGGGGTCCGCTGCTCGCTCACCTCGCCACCTCCTCGGCGACGCGACCCGCCTCGGATCCCGCCGCCTCCCGGACGGCCGCGTCCAGTGCATCCGCGAGACGGTCGATGTCGGCGCGGCTGCGCCGCTCCGTCAGGGCGACGAGCATCCCGTCCTCGTACTCCGGATAGTCGCGGCCGAGCGGGTAGCCGGCGCCGATTCCCTCGGCGGCGCAGCGCTCGAGCGCGTCGGCCACCGGGGCGTCGAGGCGCAGCGCGAACTCCCGGACGACCGGCGCGTCATGCAGCAATTCGACGCCTTCCAGCGCGCCCAGGCGCTCGCGGGCGTAGGCGGTGCGGCGCACCAGCAGCTCGCCCAGCTCGACGAAGCCGCGCTTGCCGAGCCAGCTCAGGTGGATGATCCCGGCCAGCGCGTTCAGCGCCTGCGCCGTGCAGATGTTGTGGGTGGCCTTCTCGCGGCGGATGTGCTGCTCGCGCGTCTGCAGCGTCAACACGAATCCGCGGCGGCCGTCGACGTCGGTGGTCTCACCGGCGATGCGGCCCGGCATCCGACGCAGGTGCTCCTCGGTGGCGCAGAAGAAGCCGAAGGACGGGCCGCCGAAGTCGAGGCGGTTGCCCAGCGGCTGGCCCTCGCCGACCGCGACGTCGGCGCCGCACTCGCCGGGCGGCTTCAGCACCGAGAGCGCCATCGGGTCGCAGGCGACGATCACCAGGGCGCCCTCCCGCTTGGCGGCCGCCGCGAGCTCCTCGATGTCCTCGACGGCGCCGAGGAAGTTCGGCTGCTGGAGGAAGACGGCCGCGGTCTCCTCGTCGATGGCCCCGGCGAGCGCCGTCGCGTCGGTCACCCCGCCGTCGAGGCCCGACCTCCACCAGCTCGGAGCCGAAGCCGACCGAGTACGTCGCCAGCGACTCGCGGCTGTGAGGGTGCAGGCCGCGCGAGGCGACGAGGCGCTTGCGACCGGTCGCGCCGATCGCCAGGTAGGCGGCGGAGGCCACGGCCGAGGGCCCCTCGTAGACGGCGGCGTTGGACACCGGCAGCCCGGTGAGCTCGGACATCGCGGTCTGGAACTCGAACATCGCCTGCAGCCCGCCCTGCGAGACCTCGGGCTGGTAGGGCGTGTACGGCGTCAGGAACTCGGAGCGCGAGGTGATCGCGTCGACGATCGCCGGCACGTGGTGGTCGTACATCCCCGCGCCGAGGAAGCTGGTCTCGGCCTCGGCGTGGACGTTGCGCCCCGCCAGCTCCGTGAGCTCGTCCAGGACCTCGGACTCGGCGAGCCCATCGCGCAGCTCGAGCGGGCGCCTCAGGCGCAGCTCTTGGGGAACGTCGGCGAACAACTCGTCGATCGACCCGACGCCAATCGCGTCGAGCATCGCCCTGCGGTCCGCATCCGTAGCTGAGGTGTAGCGACTCACCTGCGTTTCATCGTAGTAACCGGCGGTGATGACCCAGCCGGACATCGCGCTTTAGGAGTCCTGCAGCAGCTCCTTGTAGGCGGCGACGTCGAGCAGCTCGTCGACCTGGGAGGGGTCGGAGAGCTTCACCTTCACCAGCCAGCCGTCCCCGTAGGGGTCCTCGTTGATCTTCTCCGGGCTGTCCGAGAGGGCCTCGTTGACTGCCGTGATCTCGCCCGAGAGCGGCGAGTAGACCTCGGAGACCGCCTTCACCGACTCGACCTCGGCGTAGGTCTGGTCCTTGCTCACCTCGTCGCCGAGGGCAGGCGGCTCGAAGAAGACCACCTCGCCGAGCGCATCCTGCGCGTACCAGGTGATGCCGAAGGTGGCCTCCTCGCCCTCGATCCGAGCCCAGTCGTGCTCGGGGTGGTAGCGCAGGTCCTCGGGATAGCTCTCGTCCGCCATGACGGGAACCTATCCGTCCTTGCGGTAGAAGGGCCGCTCGACGACGTCCGCCGGCCGGCGTCGGCCCCGCACGTCGATCTCGATCGCCGTACCCGGCTGGGCGAGGCCTCCCGGCAGATAGCCCATCCCGATCCCGAGGCCGAGTGACGGCGACATGGTCCCGCTGGTCACCACGCCCACCGTCTCCTCCCCGAGGAGCACGGGGTTGCCCTGGCGCGGGATTCCGCCCCCACTCATGACGAAGGGCGCCAGCAGCTCTGGCGGGCCCTGCTGCGCGCTCGCGCGCGCAGGCCTCGGCGCCGATGAAGCCCGTCTCCTCCTTGCAGCACCACCCGAGCTCGGCGGCGATCGGGGTTCGCTCCTCGGAGAGGTCGTTGCCGTACAGGCAGTAGCAGACCTCGAGGCGCAGCGTGTCGCGCGCGCCCAGGCCAGCAGGCACGGCGCCGGCGCCGAGCAGCGCCTGCCACAGTCCGGGCGCGCCCTGGGGCGAGAGCAGGATCTCGACGCCGTCCTCGCCGGTGTAGCCCGTGCCGCAGACCAGCGCCGCCGAACCCGCCACCTCGATCTCGGCGGTGCGAAAGCGAGCAGGAAGCTCGCCGTCGCTGAGCCCACCGACGATCTCGCGCGCTCTCGGCCCCTGCACGGCGAGCATCGCGTAACGATCGAGCGCGTCATCCACCTCCGCCTCGAAGTCCCGCGGCGTGCGATCGGAACCACTCGAAGTCCCGCTCGTGGTTGGAGGCGTTGGTCACGGTCAGGTAGCGCTCCTCGTCCAGCCGGTAGCTGAAGAGGTCGTCGAGCACCCCGCCGTCCTCGCGGCACAGGCACGAGTACTGGGCGCCTCCGACCTCGAGCTTGGAGACGTCGTTGGAGAGCAGCCGCTGCAGCAGCTCCGCGGCCCCCTCGCCGCGAGTCTCGATCTCGCCCATGTGGGAGACGTCGAAGACCCCGCACGACTCGCGCACCGCCCGATGCTCCTCCCTGATCCCCCCGTACTGCACCGGCATCTCCCAGCCCGCAAACGGCACCATCTTCGCCCCCGCCTCGACATGGGCGTCGTAGAGCGGAGTCCGTCTGAGCGTCTCGCTGTCCACGGCGCTCCGGACCCTAGTGTCTGGACGTTCGGGACGGCCGTGCAGCGGGTGGCGCCGCTGGCGGGCGCCGCCCGAGGACGTTCGCCATACCGCAGGGCGGAGGGCCCCGACGGCGACAGCGACCCGCTGCCCGCGGGCGTTCGTGAACCCGCGTGACAGGACCCGGCGTCGAGCGCCGCCGTCCCTTACTTCAGGAAATCCGGAACGTCGATCTCGGAGTCCGAGATCTGCAGGTCCGCAAGGTTGTCGCGACCCCTGCGGATGTTGTCCACCTTGCGCTCGCCGGCGCGGGCGGCGAACTGCGGCGCCCGGGCGATCAGCTCAAAGCCCTCGAAGCCGGTGGCGATCACGGTCACCCGCACCTCCTCGGCCATCGAGGAGTCGACCACGGCGCCGAAGACGATGTTGGCGTTGGCGTCGGCCGTCGTCATCACCATCCGGGCGGCCTCGTTGACCTCGAACAGGCCAAGGTCCTCGCCGCCGGTGATGTTGAGCAGCATGCCCTTGGCGCCCTCGATCTTCTCCTCGATCAGGGGCGAGGTGATCGCGGTCTTGGCGGCCTCGACCGCGCGGTTCTCGCCGGTGCCGGTGCCGACGCCCATCAGCGCCGAGCCCGCCTCGTGCATGACGAGGCGCACGTCGGCGAAGTCCAGGTTGATCAACCCCGGGATCGTTATGAGGTCCGTGATGCCCTGGACGCCCTGCCTGAGGATGTCGTCGGCCTCGCGGAAGGCCTCGAGGATGGTGGTGCGGCGCTCGACGATCTGAAGCAGCTTCTCGTTGGGGACGATGATCAGGGTGTCGACCTCCGAGCGGAGCTTGGCGATCCCCTGATCCGCCGTCGCCATCCGCTTCTTGCCCTCGAACTCGAACGGCTTGGTGATGGCGCCGACCGTCAGCGCCCCGATCTCCTGCTTGGCGATCTCAGCGATCACCGGGGCCGCCCCGGTGCCCGTGCCACCGCCCTCGCCGCAGGTGATGAAAACCATGTCCGCGCCCTTGAGCGCGTCCTTGATCTCGTCGCGCGACTCGGCCGCCGCGCCGGCGCCGACCTCGGGGTTGGCTCCCGCCCCGAGGCCCTTGGTCAGGTTGTGGCCGATGCCGATCTTGACGTCGGCGTCACAGGCCAGGAGCGCCTGGGCGTCGGTGTTGCAGGCGATGAACTCGACGCCGCGCAGGCCGGCGTCGACCATGCGACTGACGGCGTTGGCTCCGCCACCGCCGACGCCCACGACCTTGATGACCGCCAGGTAGGAAGACTCCATCGGGTTGGTCTTGTCTCCGTTTCGCTTTCCTCGCTTCCGCTCCGGGTCAACCTTCCTCCGCACCCGGAACCCCGCGGAAGCACCTATGCCTGCTGGAACTGCTCTTCGAAAGTAGGGCAAATAATACGGCGTGTCAATCGGCTTGTGTGCCTGAACCCTCAAGTCTTGCTTGAGAGTTCTCGCGGGGTTACCCTCGACTGGAACCGTACGTGCAGAGTTGGTCGAGGGTTCGAAAAATCCCTGCAAATCACGCATATCAGAGAAGCGGCCCCGAGGCTCGATCGCGAGCCTCACCCCGCCCTGCAAAGGCCCAATGACGCATGCACGTGGGGTTGCAGCGGCTCGCCGCTAGCCCGCTACGGGGCGCTCCGGGACGCTGACGTCGACGTACGTGCCGGATAGGTTGGGGTCGGCCAGAACCGCGGCCGCCGCCTCCCACTTGGCCTCGGCGCGCTCGCCGTCGCCGAAGCGCAGCTCCGGCGCTCCCTCCAGGTCGACCACGACGCCGCCCAGGTCCTCGTCGAAGGAGGCGCCCTGGAGCCGGTCCCGGAGGGCTGCGGGGGCTGCGCCGAGGATCGTGGCCTGCGCGACGCCGTCGCCGTCCAGCCGCTCGCCCTCGACCCGTCCGGCCTCCAGAGTGGGCAGCTTGCCCGCGTCTACGTCGATGCCCTCGAGCAGATAGCCGTCGGCGGCGACCGGCACCTGCTTGCCGCCCACCTCCGTCACCGCGACCGGGAGCCGCTCGGTCACGTTGATGGTCAGCTTGTGCGGGAAGCCCGGGTCGGCGCTGACCGAGGCGACCGTCGGAAAGCGCGCGACGGCGGCGCGCAGCTCGTCCTCGCGGACGTGAAGCGTGGACATGCCGTCGGCGGCGCCGGCGAGGGCCGTTGGCCACCTCCTGCCGGTTCGCGGTCACGCCCCTGACCTCGACCTCGTTGACCGAGACCAGCGAGGAGTCGCGGAACCAGAGCAGGTAGAGGGCCGCGAGTCCGAGGGCCAGGGCCGAGAGCGCCGCGAGACGACGGACCCAGAGCCTGCCGGCGCCTGGCCGTCGTCTCTTCCGCGCCCGGCCGGGTCTGCCTCGGCGCCTTCCTCGCGAGCTGCTCATGCTTCGAGGCGCCAGTCGGGCGGCCACTCGATCTCGCCGAGCGGCTGAACCTCCGGCTCGAGCACCACGCCGAAGCGCTCGTGCACGCGGCGCCTTCCCTCCGCCATCACGGCCAGCACGTCCGACGCGGTCGCGTCGCCGGTGTTCTCGACGAAGTTCGCGTGCTTTACCGAGAGCCGCGCCCCACCGCGCTGCAGGCCACGGCAGCCGGCGGCGTCGAGGAGCTGGCCGGCCGAGCGCCCCTCGGCCCTGGGGTCGTCCGGGTTGACGAAGGTGGAGCCGAACGTCTTGATCCCGGACGGCTGCGCCTCGTGTCGCCGGCCCCGCATCGTCGCCATCGTCTCCTTGACCGCGGCGCCGTCGGCGGGGGCAAGCAGAAAGGAGGCGCGCGCCACGACCTCACCTGGGCCCAGGTTCGAGCTCCGGTACGCGAAGCCGAGCTCGGCGGGCGCGCGACGCTCGCTGCCCTGCCGCCGTGCAGACGGTCACCCACTCGAGCACCTCCCCGAGCTCGCCCCCGTAGGCGTTGGCGTTCATGCGCACCGCGCCGCCGACGGTGCCGGGGATGTTGACCCCGAACTCGAGACCGGTCAGCCCCCAGCCCGCGGTCTTGGCCGAGGCCGAGGGCAGGCGCGCGCCGCCGCCGCAGACCACCCGCCGATCCCGGCGCTCGATCCTGGCCAGGTCGCCCGCGAGCCTCAGCACCAGGCCGCGGAAGCCGGCGTCCGCGACGATCAGGTTCGAGCCCGATCCGACCACGGCGACCGCGATTCCCTCGTCCTCGGCCCAGGCGAGCAGCTCGATGACCTTGCGCTCGGACTCCGGGCGGGCGAACCAGTCGGCGGGCCCGCCGATCCGGATCGTCGTCAGCCGGGCGAGCGGGTAGCCGCGCTCGACTCCCTCGGGGACGCTCACGACGGGCTGCCATTCCCGGCGACCAGGGCGTCGGCCAGCCGGAAGATGTCGCCGGCGCCGATCGTGAGCACCACGTCCTCGTGCGTGAGGTGGGGAGCGAGCGCGCTGCCCGCCTGGTCGGCGTCGGGCAGCCACCAGACCGGTCGCCCGCCGGCGTGCTCCGCGGCCGCCTCGGCCACCATCCGCCCGCTGACGCCCGCCAGCTCGCCGACGGGCTCCTCCCGCGCCGGATAGACGTCCAGCACGGCGACCTCGTCGGCGGCGGCGAGCGCCGCGCCGAACTCGCGGCGCCAGCGCCTTGGTTCGCGAGTAGAGGTGGGGCTGGAAGACGGCGATCAGCCTGCGCCCGCCCAGCTCCCGGGCTGCCTCCAGGACGGCGGCCACCTCCGTGGGATGGTGGGCATAGTCGTCGTAGACCCGCGCGCCGGAGGCGGCCTCGCCCTTGAACTCGCAGCCGCCGCGCGACGCCGGGGAAGCTCGCCAGCGCGGCGGCGCACCCGCCGCGTCCATGCCCGCCAGCCGCAGGCCGGCGATGGCCGCGAGAGCGTCGGCGACGTTGTGACGGCCCGGCGCGCCCAGCTCGACGGCGACCTCGATGCCCGCGCCCTCTGCCCTGAACCGGCTCCCGCCCTGGCCGGTCGCCTCGATCTCGCCGGCAAGGAGGTCGGGGCGCCGTTCGGGCGGGGGCTCGCCCGGAGCCGGCTCGAGGCCGAAACGGATCTCGGCGCGATCGCCCGCATCGGAAGGCCGATCGAGCCGCAGCTCGGCTGCGACCGCCAGCCCGGCCGCCGGCGCCGCGAACTCGCTGAAGGCCCTTGCCAGCTCCGCCAGGGAGCTCCAGTGGGAGTGGTGGTCCAGCTCGAGGTTGGTGATCACCGCCACCTCCGGCCGCAGCCGCAGGAAGCTGGCGTCGCTCTCGTCGGCCTCGGCCACGACCCACTCCCCCTCACCCCAGCCGGCGTTCGCCGCCTCGCCGTTCGCCCCGGCCCCCGGCAGCTCGCCGCCGAGGAAGAAGCCGGGGTCGGCGCCGGTCTCGCGCAGCGCCCAGATCGCCATCGCCGCCGTGGTGGTCTTGCCGTGGGTGCCGGCGACCGCGAGCAGCCTGCGCTCGGCGCAGAGCTCCGCCAGGAGCTCGCCGCGATGCAGAACCCGCTGGCGGCGCTCACGGGCGATCGCCAGCTCGGGATTGTCATCGCCGATCGCGGTCGAGACGACGACCTCCGCGTCGGCGGGAACGGCCTCGGCGTCGTGGCCGATCCTCGGCTCGATGCCCGCCGCGCGCAGCCGCTCCACGTAGCTCGAGTCCGCAGAATCGCTCCCGCTCACCTCGGCGCCGAGGTGATCAGCGACGAGGGCGAGGCCGCTCATGCCGGCGCCGCCGATGGCGATGAAGTGCAGGCGGCGCCCGGACCAGCGGCCCTCGCTCACCGCGGTCCTCGCCTCGCCCTCGGCGGCGTCGCTCCCGGCTGCCTGCGCCCCGGCGGCCGCCGCCAGCACCTCGGCGGCCACGCGGCGCGCGGCGTCGGGCCGCGCCAGCGAGCGCGACGCCGCCGCCATCCGGCGCAGCCGGGCCTCGTCGCCCAGCAGCTCGCCGACGACCTGATCGAGCCGCTGCGGCGTCAACTCGGCGTCGTCGATCACCGCCGCCGCGCCGGCCTCGGCCATCCAGCGAGCGTTGTGCGTCTGATGATCGCCGGTCGCGTGCGGGTAGGGCACCAGGACCGCCGGGCGTCCCGCAGCGGCGATCTCGAACACCGATCCGCCCGAGCGAGCCAGAACCAGGTCCGAGGCGGCGAGGAGCTCTCCGAGGCCGGGTTCGTACTCGAGCAGCGTGTAGTGAGGCGGCGAGCCCGCGGCCCGGTGGCGCTCGCGCAGATCGGCAAAGTCGCGGCGGCCCGCGACGTGGATCACCCTGCGATCGGGCCGCTGCAGGAACGCCGCCAGGGCAGCCTCGTTGATCGAACGGGCCCCGAGGCTGCCGCCGACCACCAGCAGGCAGCGCTGGTGCTCACCCAGGTTGAAGCGCCGCCGCGCGGCGGCGTGGTCGGCGCCGATCACCGCGTCCGGAACCGGGCGCCCCGTCACCAGGTAGCGCTCGTGCTCCCGGCCGGCGATCGGGAAGGCGAGGCAGACCCGCCGAGCGCGGCGCGCCAGCAGCCTGTTCGTGAGCCCGAGGTGGCTGTCGGCCTCGGTGAGGACGAGCGGCAGGCCGAGCCGCCTGGCGGCGACGCCGACCGGGCCGGACGACGTAGCCGCCGCCGCCCAGCACCACGTCGGCCCGCCGTTCGCGAAGCAGGCGGCCGGCCGTGCGAACCGCCGCCGCCGACCGGAGCAGGGCGGCGGCGGCGCGCAGTGGATTGCGCCGGTCGAGCCCGGCGACCTGCAGGAAGTCGATCTCGTAGCCGGCGGCCGGGACCAGCTCCGCCTCGGCGCGGTCGCGGGTGCCGATGAATGAGACGGACGCGCCCTCAGCGCGCAGCGCGTCTGCGACGGCTATCGCCGGCACCACGTGCCCGGCGGTGCCGCCTGCCGCTATCACGACCCGTGTCACGTCTGGTTCGACTCCTCCTCAGCGTGTAGCCCTCGCCGTCGAGCAGGCGCAGTTTCGCAGCACGGCCAGCCGCAGCCGCGCGACCGGAACCCACGGCCGCGCCGCTCCGGCCGCGCGAGGATCCCGCTGCGCGAGCGGGGCTCCGGGCCACGTTGAGAATCAGCCCGGCCGCGACCAGCGTCACCACCAGGCTGCTGCCGCCATAGGAGACGAAGGGCAGCGGCACGCCGGTGAGCGGCGCCAGGCCGAGCACGGCGAAGAGGTTGATCGCGGCCTGACCGATGACCAGGCAGGTGAGGCCCGCGGCGAGCAGCTTGCTGTAGCGATCGCGCGCGCGGTGGGCGGCCCGCAGGCCCGCGTAGCCGAACATGCCGAAGAGGCCGATGAGGACGGCGAAGCCCGCCAACCCCGTCTCCTCCCCGAGCACCGCCGCAATCATGTCGGTGTGGGCCTCGGGCAGGTAGAAGGCCTTCTGCACGCTCTCGCCCGAGGCCGACGCCGAAAAGCCCACCGGAGCCCACCGCGATCGTCGCCTGAATGCCCTGGAAGCCGGCGCCGCCGGCGTCGGCCGCCGGATCCAGGAACCCGGTCAGCCGCGCCTGCTGGTACGGATGGATCGCCACCAGCAGCAGCCCGAGCAACAGAATCGCTACGGCGACCGGCGCCAGCGTCCGCAGCCGGACCCCGGCCGCGACCAGCACGCAGGTGACCGCGAAGCCGCTCACCATCGTCGTGCCCAGGTCGGGCTGGCGCGCCATCAGAGCCATCGCCAGGCCGCAGACCAGCAGGTAGGGAGCGAGGCCCTGGAGGCTGCGGATCCGCCTGGGCTCGTCGGCGAGCAGGTGGGCGCCGTAGAGGACGAGGGTGACCTTGGCCAGCTCGGCGGGCTGGAACTGGAGCAGCCCGGCGCCCATCCAGCGCTGGGCGCCGTTGACCGTCTGGCCCACACCGGGCAGCAGCACCGCGAACAGCAGCACCACCGACAGCGCCAGCAGCGCGGGCGTCATCGCGCGCGCCACCCGCACGCCCTTGACCGAGGCCAGCCGCATCAGCAGGAGGCCTACTCCCGCGAAGAGGATGGTCCGCTTCAGGTAGTAGGCGCCGTCGCCCCCGCCCTGGGTGAGCACTGACTTGGCCGAGCTGGCGCTGAACACCATCACCGCCCCGAGGGCCAGCAGGCAGAGCGTCGCCGTCAGCAGCAGCGAGTACTCGATCGGCGGCGAGGGGCCCTTCCGCTTCGCGGCCCCTGCCCGCCCCGACTCTGCGCGCGGGGCTCACGCCAGCCCCTCCACCAGCCGCCGGAAGTCCTCTCCGCGCGCCTCGAAGTCCGCGTAGGCGTCGAAGCTGGCGCAGGCCGGTGAGAGCAGCACCACCTCGCCGGGCTCGGCCGCGGCGCTCGCCTCTCGCACGGCCTCTCCCAGGTCGGCGCAGCGACGAAGCTCGACGCCGCGCTCGGCGGCTGGCGCCAGGACCGCCTCCAGCCTTTCGGCAGCCTCCCCGATCAGGTAACAGGCGCTACAGCGCTCGGCCACCGGTTGAGCCAGTGGCTCGAAGCTCTCGCCCTTGAGCGAGCCGCCCAGGATCAGGTGGAGGCCGCCGTCGAAGGCGGCGATGCCGGCCAACGCCGAGGCGACGTTGGTCGCCTTGGAGTCGTTGACGTAGGTGACCCCGCCGATCTCGGCGACGCGCTCGAGGCGATGCGCGACGCCCTCGAAGCCGCGAAGCCCGTCGCGGACGGCCTCGGAGTCGATGCCCATGGAGAGGGCGGCCGCGGCGGCGGCCATCGCGTTGGCGACGTTGTGGCGGCCGATCAGCCGCAGCTGGCTCGTCTCGACCAGCGCCTCGTCGCCGTAGAAGATGATCTCGCCGCGCAGGCTGAGCTCGCAGTCGGGACCCGCGCTCTCGGGGCAGAAGGCGAGCCGGCGCCCGCAGCCGCCCAGCTCGTCGCGCCTCGCGATCTCGGGTTGGTCGGCGTTGTAGACGGCGACGTCCTCGTTCGCCTGCCCGGCGAAGATGCGGAGCTTGGCCTCGGTGTATTCGTCGAGAGAGCCGTGGCGGTCGAGGTGGTCCGGAGCGACGTTGAGCAGGACGGCGCACTCGGGGGCGAACGCCTCGGCGTCCTCGAGCTGAAAGCTCGAGCACTCGCAGGCGATCGTCACCTCGGGGTCGAGCTCGCCGACCAGCGACGCCAGCGGAGTGCCGACGTTGCCCGCCACCGCCACCGGCTCGCCCGCCGTCCGGTAGAGGTGGCCGATCAGCTCCGTGGTCGTCGTTTTTCCGTTGGTCCCGGTGACGCCGATGAAGCGGTTCGGCAGCAGGCGCCAGGCAACCTCGAGCTCACCGGTGACCTCGATGCCCCGCTTCCGCGCGCGCTCGACGACGGCTGCCTCCTGCGGCACCCCAGGGCTCTTCACCAGCGTCCTGATGCCGTCCAGAAGTCCGGTTCCGTCCACGTCCAGGCTGACTTCGACGCCCGCGTCGGCCAGCCCTGCCGCCCCCTCGGGGTGGCCTGAATCGGCTCCCAGGACGCGCTCGCCGCGGCCGGCGAGCAGGCGCCCCACCGCCTGCCCCGACCGCGCGAGCCCGACCACGAGGTAGGGGCCCGCCGGCAGCGGCGGTCGCGCCTTGGTCGTGCCTGAATTCACATAACTAGGTTCGCGGAATAGGCGTCGCTCCCTGCGCGGCGGCCCTACGAACCGATGGACTGCTGGTAGAGCGTGAAGCCGATCCCCGAGCAGACGGCCGCCACGATCCAGAAGCGGAGCATGATCTTCGACTCCGACCAGGCGAGCAGCTCGAAATGGTGGTGCACGGGCGCCATCAGCAGGACGCGCTTCCGAAACGCCTTGAAGGCGGCGACCTGCAGCGCCACCGAGAGCGCCTCGATCACGAAGATGCCGCCGATGATGATCAGCAGCACCTCGGTCTGCGTCATCACAGCCAGCGCCCCGATCGCCCCGCCCAGGCCCAGCGAGCCGGTGTCCCCCATGAAGATCGATGCCGGAAAGGCGTTGAACCAGAGGAAGCCGATGCAACCGCCGACCAGGCACGAGGAGAGCATCGAGAGGTTCTCCTGCTCGTTGGTGACGAAGGTGATCGCCGTGTAGGCGAGCAGCACGATCGCGCAGCAGCCCGCGGCCAGCCCGTCGAGTCCGTCGGTGAGGTTGACGCCGTTGCTTGCGCCGACGATGACGAGGATCACGAGCAGCGCGTAGACGGGGTCGGGAATGTGGAGCTGAGCGTCGGAGATGCGCAGCTCGATGGTCGAGTCCAGGCCCACCTCGTGGCGGGCGACGTACCAGAGCCCGAGCGCCAGGGCAACCTGCCACAACAGCTTCCACCGCGCCGAGAGCCCGAGCGAGCGGCGCTTGACGATCTTGACGAAGTCGTCGGCGAAGCCGATCGCCGCGCAGCCGATGGCGACCCCGAACACCGCCAGGCTCTGGGTGTCGCGGTCGGAGAGAACCAGGAAGGGGATCGCGATGCCGGTGAAGACCAGCAGTCCGCCCATGGTCGGCGTCCCCGCCTTGGAGTGATGCTCCTCGGGGCCCTCCTCGCGGATGTGCTGGCCGAACTCCTTCACGCGCAGGTAGTCGATGAACCTCGGCCCGAGGAAGATCGTGATCAGCATCGCGGCCATGCCCGCGATCAGGACCTGCCCCACGTCAGTCGCCGCCTGCCAGCCGGTCCGCGACGGCCTCCAGGCCGACGGCGCGCGAGCCCTTCACCAGGACCGCGTCTCCGGAGTCGAGGCGCTCGGCGAGGAACTCGGCGGCGTCCCGAGCCCCCCCGACGAGCTCATCCGGCCGGTAGTCGGCGGCCAGCTCCCCCACCCCGACGATCAGTTCGACGCCGACGCTGCGGGCATGCTTTCCGATCTCGCGGTGATAGGCGGCCGATTCCGGCCCGAGCTCCCGCATGTCACCGAGAACCGCCACCCGGCGCCCGGCGACGTCGAGATTGGCCAGATGGTCCAGCGCGGCGCGCATGGAGACCGGGTTGGCGTTGTAGCAGTCGTTGATCAGGATGGCGCCGCTCGGCAACTCGACCAGCTCTCCCCTCAGGCGCGAGAAGACTATCCCGGGAGAACGACGCGCCATCTCCAGCAGGGGGAACTCCAGGGCGACGCCGACGGCGATCGCGGCCAGCGCGTTGTCGAGATTGTGAGCCTCTACGAAGGGGAGCTTGAAGACCTGCTCGCCGGCGGGGGTGATCACGACGGCATCGGTCTCCCCCATCTCGGCGATCACCACCCGCGCGTGGACGTCGCCGCCCTCGCCGAAGCGAAGCAGCCGCGGCGCCCCGGCCAGGTGCGGCTCGAGCGGGCCCGCGTCGGCCGGCACCACCGCGGTGCCCCCCTCGCGCAGGCCGGCGACGATCTCGGCCTTGGTCGCCGCGATCGCCTCGGTCGAGCCGAGCAGCTCGACGTGCACCGGACCGACGTTGGTGACAACCCCGACGTCGGGCTCGGCGATGTCGGCGAGCTCGCGGATCTGGCCCGCGCCGCGCATGCCCATCTCCAGCACCATCACCTCAGTTCCCTCGGGCGCCTCCAGAATGGCCAGCGGCAGGCCGATCTCGGTGTTGTAGTTCTCGCGGCTGGCGTGAACCCGGTCCCCGAGGATGACGTGGCAGATGTCCTTGACCGAGGTCTTGCCGGTCGAGCCGGTGATCCCAACCACCGAGCAGGCCAGCTCCCGGCGCCAGTGGCGAGCGAGCGCCTGCAGGGACGCCAGCGGGTCCTCGGCGCCCATCACCCAGCTCCCGACGCCCTCGAGCTCGGCCGAGTTTGCAGTCTCCCGGCCCCACTGGCGGCCGACCAGGATTCCCCAGGCGCCGGCTCGAAGCGCCTCGAGCCCGAACTGGCCCCCGTCGGCGCGCTCACCCGGAAGACCGATGAAGAGGTCGCCCTCGCGCACGTCGCGCGAGTCGATCGCCACACGGCTCGGCCCGCCCTCGGGCCCGGAGGCGAGCAGCTCGACGCCGGCGGCCTCGCCGATCCGCTCTGCCGAGAGCGACCTCACCGCCCGGTCCCGGCGGCGATCCGCCGGAGCTCGTCGCGTGCGACGTCGCGATCGTCAAACGGGACCTTGCGTCCGCCCTCGAACTCCTGGCCCTGCTCGTGGCCCTTGCCGGCGATCACCACGGTGTCGCCTGCAACGGCCCGTGACAGGGCGAGCGCGATGGCCGGGCGCCGATCGACTTCGACCACCACCTCGCCGCCCGCATCTCTTCCTTCTTCAGGCGCATTTCGCCGCGGCTCGCGCGGCTCGCGCGTCCGGGGATGGTCGCGGTCTCCGATTCCCGCCAGGATTTCCTCGATGATCGCGTTCGGGTCTTCCGAGCGAGGGTTGTCGGAGGTGACCACGGCGAGGTCGGAGAGCTCCGCCGCAATCCGCCCCATTTTGGGGCGCTTGTCGCGGTCGCGGTCCCCTCCCGCGCCGAAGACCGAGATCAGCTTGCCCTCAGTCAACCGGCGAGCTGCGGCCAGAACGTTCTCCAGCGAGTCGGGTGTGTGCGCGTAGTCGACCAGCACGGCGTACGGCTGCCCCTCGTCGATCGGCTCGAAGCGGCCGGGCACCTGCTCGGCGGTGCGCAACGCCTCCGCCGACCGCTCGAGGTCCAGCCCGAGCGCGTGGGCGGAGGCGAGGGCGGCGAGGGCGTTCTCGACGTTGAAGTGCCCCGGCAGCGGCGTCTCCACCTCCAGCTCGCCCCCGGGGCCGAGGCAGAGGAAGCGCGAGCCGCGAGCGTCGTAGGTGACGCCCCTGGCGCTGAAGTCGGCGTCGGCGCCCACCGCGGAGAAGGTGATGCAGCCCGCGTCCCGTGCCTCGCCGCCCGCCCCGCCCAGCTCGGATGCCAGCCGCCGCCCGTACTCGTCGTCGACGTTGACCACGGCGCGGCCCTCGAGCTCGATCACCGGCGCGCCCCCCTCCGCCATGAACAACAGCCTCTTGGCGGCGAAGTAGTCCTCCATGCCCGCGTGGAAGTCGAGATGGTCCTGGGTCAGGTTGGTGAACACCTTGACGTCGAAGTGGATCGAATCGGCTCGCCCCAGGGCCAGCGCGTGCGAGGAGACCTCCATGGCGCAGGCATCATCGTCCTCGTCGATCATGCGACGGAAGGTTCGCTGCAGGTCGATCGACTCCGGGGTCGTGCGCTCGACCTCCTCCTCGCTGCCGCCGACGATCCGCTTCACCGTGCCCAGCAGCCCGCACCGCATTCCGGCCGCCTCGAGCAGGTGCCTGATCAGGAACGCCGTCGTGGTCTTGCCGTTGGTGCCGGTGACGCCCGCGAGGGTGAGCTCGGAGCTCGGGTCGCCGAAGAAGGCGGCGGCGATCGGGGCCATCGCGGCGCGGGCGTCGGCCACCACCGCCTGGGGCACCTCCAGGTCCAGAGGCCGCTCGCAGACCAGCGCCGCCGCGCCGGCGTCAACCGCGGCCGCGGCGTGGTCGTGGCCGTCGCTGGTGAGGCCGCGGAAGCAGAAGAAGAGCGTCCCGGGTGAGACGGCGCGGCTGTCATAGGCGAGATCCAAGACCTCAACCGCATCGCCTCCCCGGAGCTCGACCTCGACGTCCGTGGTCCGCAGGAGCTCGCGCAACTGCATGGCGGCCGATTCTAGGGCTGGACTCGGCCCCCGCTGCTACTCAGGGGGGATCCCCAGGTAGGGCAGCGCGAAGGAGGCGATCTCGCCGAAAACCGGCGCCGCAACCGTGCCGCCGAAGTGCACGTACTGGGGCTCATCGACAACCACAGCAACCAGCAGCTTCGGGTCCTGGGCGGGAGCGAAGCCGACGAAGGAGGCGACGTAGCGAGACTCCGAGTAGGTGCCGTTCTCCGCGATCTGGGCGGTGCCCGTCTTGCCCGCCAGCGTGTAGCCGGGCACGCTCACCTCGGAGGCGGTGCCCCCCGGCGCCAGCACGCCCTCGAGCATCTGACGAAGCTCGGCTGAGGTCCGCCGGTGGATCACCCGGGTGCCCTCGTCACGATCCACCCGCTCGCCGTCCACCTGCGAGATCAATCGCGGCGTGCGCAGGGTGCCGCCGTTGGCGATCGCCGAGTAGGCCGCGGCCATCTGGATCGGCGTCACCGAGAGACCCTGGCCGATCGGCAGGTTGCCCATGGTGGAGCCGGAGTACTCGTCGAGCGAGGGGACGATGCCCTGCTCCTCGCCCGGGTAGCGGATCCCTGTCGGCTCGCCGAAGCCGAACTCGTGGATCCAGTGGTCGAAGCTGTCGGAGCCGACCTTGAGGCCGATCGTGACCGCACCGACGTTCGAGGACTGGGCAAGGATGTCGGCGACGGTCAGGGTGACCGGCGGGCGCGGGTGCGACTCGCCGATCACCCGATCGGCGACGCGGATCTCCGAGGGCAGATCGAAGGCGGTGCTCGGCGTGACCAGCCTGTCCTCCAGCGCAGCGGCGACGGTGAAGGCCTTGAAGGTCGAGCCCGGCTCATAGGTGAACCCGGTGGCGCGGTTCTGGATCTCGTCGGCGCTCGCGTTGGCGAGGTTGGAGGGATCGAAGCTCGGCCAGTTGGCCATCGCCAGCACGTCGCCGCTGTTGGGGTCCATGACGATCGCGGTGGCGCCCTTGGCGGCGTAGGTCTCGCCCGCCGTGGCGAGGGCCTGCTCGGTGCGATCCTGGATCGCCGCGTCGATGGTCAGGCGGATGTCCTGGCCGTGGGTCGACTGGGTCTTGGTCTCCGCGCGCAAGGGCTCGCCGAGGGCGTCGCGGACGATCTCCTCGGTGCCGTCGCTGCCGCCGAGAGTCGAGTCCTCGGACTTCTCGAGCCCGGTCAGCGCCTGGTTGTCCGTCCCGACCGCGCCGATCACCGGCGCCGCAAGCTCGCCCTGTGGGTAGAGGCGGCGGCTGTCCGGCAGGGTCGAGATCCCCGCGATCCCCATGCGATCGATCCGATCCGCGATGCGAACGTCGACCTTGCGTGCCAGGTAGGCGAAGCCCGACTGCGGGTCGTCGAGCTGGTTCGCCAGGTCGGAGGCGGGTTCGTCAAGCAGCGGTGCCAGGCGCTCGGCGACCCGACCGGGATGCTTCACCTGGTAGGGCGTCGCGATCACGCTGGCCGCGTCCTCGGAGACGGCGAGCACCTTGCCGGTACGGTCGAGCACGCGGCCGCGCTGGCCGGGCACCGTGATTGTCTCGGTCTGCTGGCTGTGCGCGTCGGCGCGCAAGTCCCCGCCGCGCACCGCCTGCAGCCAGGCGGCGCGCGCGAAGGCGGCCGAGAACAGCAGCAGGAAGACGAAGAAGAGAAGCCCGAGGCGCCTGTCGATCAGCCGCACAGCCTCTCCTTCGACCTAACCGGGCAAGATCCCGCCTCCGCCCCCGGTGGAGCCGCCCGAGGTCGGGGCGGGCGCCGGAGCGGGTGCGGTGGGGGCAGTCGGGGCCGTCGTCGCCGGAGGGCTCGTGGTCGGCGCCGCGTAGGTGGGCGCCGAATACGCGGGCGTCGAATAGGAGCCGGGCGCATAGGTCGAGGTTCCGTCCGAAAGCAGGTTGTCTGCGCGCCGAGCGTCACCGCCGTCGGCGCGCAGGTAGGTGATCTCGCCGGGGGCGGGGACGATCAGCCCCAGGGCCGCGGCCTGAGCCTCGACCCGGTTCGCCGAGAGCTTCTCGGCGAGCTCGGCTTTGAGGGCAGAGTTCTTCTGCTCGAGCTCGGAGATCGCCTCAGCCGTGCGGCCGGAGGTGGCGTTGAGCCCCAGGCTGAGCACGTTGAGCGCGACGATCCCGGCCAGCAGCGCGCAGAGCACGCCGATCCACATCCGCCCCCTCGTGAGGCGATGGATCAGGCTCGACTCGGAGATGTCGCGAACGGCCCCCGCCGTGCGCACGGCGGCGTGCGGGATGATCGCGGCGCCCGCGGCGGCGGGCTGCATGCGCGAGGCCAGCGCGCGGTTGGCGCGACGCGGCCCGCCGCGCGATCCAGCCGCCCGGGATCGGCTCGCCTGGTGGCGCTTGGGCCTGACGCGCCGGGGCGCCGGGCTCCTTGCCGGCGCCGCCGCCGCGCGCGCCGGCGCCGCCGCCATCAGACGGTCTCCTCGTGTCGGAGCTTGAGCGCGACGCGCAGGTGCGCCGCGGCGGCGCGCGGGTTTCGCTCGATCTCAGCCGCGGTGGGCGCCACAGCGCGACGCGTTAGCAGCTGCGCTTCCGGCTCGCGCCCGCAGACGCAGACGGGTATCTCTGGCGGGCAGACGCATCCCTTGGCGCGATCGGCGAGGAAGCGCTTGACACGGCGGTCCTCGAGCGAGTGGAACGAGATCGCCCCCAGCCGGCCGCTGACCCGCAGCACCCTCCAGGCCAGGGGCAGGGCGCGATCGAGCGACCCCAGCTCGTCGTTGACCGCGATCCTGATCGCCTGGAAGGCCCGCTTGGCCGGGTGACCGCGGCCGAAGCGACCGGCGGGCGGGATCGCCGCCTTCACGGCCGCCGCCAGCTCGCCCGTGGTGTTGACCGGCCGCCTGCGCACGATCTCGCGGGCAATGTGGCCGGCGCGCCGCTCCTCGCCGTAGTCCCGCAGCACCTCCGCCAGCCGGTCCTGGGGCCACTCGTTGACGATCTCGGCGGCGGTCAGGGGCTGGTCGGGGTCCATGCGCATGTCGAGCGGGGCGTCGTAGGAGTAGGAGAAGCCGCGCTGCCAGGCATCGAGCTGCAGCGAGGACATGCCGAGGTCGAGGTAGATGCCGTCGGGCCGCAGCCGCTCGCCGGCGATGATCTCGAGGCCATCGGAGTACTCAACGCGCAGGAAACGCGTTCGGCAGGGCGCCGTCTCGGCGAACTCGCGCCAGTGCTCCTCGGCGACCGGATCGCGATCGATGGCGATCAGGTCGCCGTCGGGACCCAGGCGCTCGGCGACTCGCCGGGCGTGGCCGCCGCCGCCGAAGGTGCAATCGACGAACAGCTCCCCGGGCTGTGGATCGAGGATCTCGATCAGCTCCTCGGCGAGGACGGGCTCGTGCTCTTCGGGCATGTACGTAAGGGTGGCCGCCCTCGCGGTCGCCCGTCGTGCGGTCAGCGCCATCTCATCCTCCTTCGGCCAGAGCCTCGGCCGCGTCCCCGATCGAGGGCTCCATCTCGTCCTTCTCGTAGCTCGACCACGACTTCTCGTTCCAGACCTCGAACCAGTCCTGCATGCCGACCACCGCACACGGCCCCTTCAGCTCGGCGTGCTCGACCAGGACCTTGGGGATGTGGATGCGCCCGGCGGAGTCGAGCTTGTCGTCGAACGAGTAGCCGTGGAAGTGGCGGCGAAGCATTCGCCCGCGTTTGCCCAGCGGGCTGTGGTCGGCGAGGAAGTCATCGCTGAACTTCTCGTAGCCGGCGGGCGTGAACACCCAGACGGAGGGCTCGAGCCCCTTGGCTAGAACGACTCCGTCAGCGAGAGAGGCGCGAAACCGCGCCGGGACCGTGAGGCGGTCCTTCGCGTCGAGGGAGTGCTCGTAGTGACCGTGGAACGCAGCCAATCTGGGTTTTCCTCTCCGGAGAACAGGCCGGCCGGTGTTGGGAGCGGGCCGGGGAGGTGAGGTGGGAGGAGCCTCACCACCCCGGCCCTTTGACCAACTTGGGGCCACGTTAACCCACTACGCCCCACTTCGCAACACCGCGAATTGAATCGGCTACGTCGGACGGAACTGCTAGCCGCTCCGCCGAGGGCCCGGAAACCCGCTCGCCAAGCGAAATATCGAGTCCAACGCCGGTCGGTGGCGGCAAACTGACGAGCCCCATTCCTGCAACTCCGCTTGCAGGACCGGGCGCCCTCCACACCGCTGAGGGTTTCGAGACGCAACCCGATGCGGGTCAGGTGGATCGGCGAGGCTCGACGGCGGCGGGGCGGCGCGCCGGTCGGGCGCCGCCCCGCCGGGAGCTCAGGAAAGGATCGCGATGATGATCGCCAGGATGGCGACCGCGACCATGATGGTCGCTCCGAACATGAAATCCTTGCTGCCTACGTCCTGATTCTCTCCACCCATCTGTCGATTTCCCCTTTCGTTTCAGGTCGCGAGCCGAAGGCTCGCGCCAGCAAGCCTTTCACATCGCCCCGGCCGCGGTCCATGACTTGAACCTCACAGCCCGGCCAGAAAGCGATCAAGATTGGCGAGCAGGCCGGCGGCGATCATCAGCAGCACCGAGGGCACCAGCAGCAGCGCCACGGCCAGCTGGATCTTGGGAGCGGCGCGGGCGGCGCCCTCCTCGATGCGGCGGCGCTGATCGCGGCGCATGCCTCTCGCCTGGACGGCGAGCTGGTCGGCCAAAGGCGAGCCGTGGCGGCGGGAGCGCTCCATCACGGCGCACATCGCCGCTATCTCACCGATGGGGGCGCGGCGGCGCAGACCGGCGAGCGCCTCTCGCTGCGGGGCGCCGCAGTCGAGCTCCGCGCGAGCGATCGCCAACTCGCGGCCGAGGGGGCCCTCGGCGCGTGCGACCTCGGCGAAGCCCTCGGCGGGGCTGCGTCCCGAGCCCGCCCCGACCGCGAACAGGTCGAGAGCATCAGGCAAGCCGGCGCGCAATCCCCGCAGTCTCTGGCGCGCCCGCCGCTCCAGCCAAGCATCCGGAGCTAGGAAGCCCGCCGCCGGCAGACCGAGGGCCACCAGCAGCGACAGCCTGGCGGGTGCAGCCGGGGCCGCCAGCAGCCCGACCAGGGCGCCGCCGGAGGCGCCACAGAGCTTTGCGCAGAGCACGGTGGGCACGCTGAGGTTTCCGGCGAGGCCGGCTCGGGCGAGCCTGGCCTCTATTCCCAGCCGGGCGATCGCGTTCGCCACCGCGTCGATCCGGCTCAGCCCGAGCCGGCCGGCACCGACGGGCCCATCTTCCGAATGGCGCTCGGCCAGCGCCTCTCGGATCGCGACCGCCGAGAGCAGAGCAGCCGCCGCACCCAGGGCGGCGAAACCGCTCATTCGTGCGGCCTCCCGAGCCTGCGGATGAGCGCGAAGCCGGCGAGCTGCAGGGCACCCGCGAGCGTCAGCATCACGAGTCCCGAGCCATCGCTGAGCACCCGCCCGATGAACCCGGGCTCGAGCAGCTCAGCGAAGAGGGCGGCACCCGCCGGCAGGGCGACCACCAGCATCCCGGTGAAGCGCGCCTGCGCCGTCGCGGCGCGGGCGTCGTCGGCAACCCGATCGCGCTCCGCCGCGCCCTCGGCGAAGCGGCGCAACAGCATTTCCACGTCTCCCCCGGCCACCTGCTGTCCGGCGAGGGCCAAGGCGAACGCCCCAACCCGATCGGAGCCGAGTCGGACGCGCAGCTCCTCCAGGGCGGAGCCCGTCGAGACCCCCAGGTCGAGCTCGGCGGCGAGCCGGGACATCTCGGCGCCAGGGGGGCCGCGCAGGGACTCGGCGGCCATCGTCAGGGCGCCGCGCACCGAGCGGCCCGAGCAGATCGCGTCGGCGACGGCGACGGCGACTTCAGGCATGCCGCGCTCCACCGCGCGGCGGTAGCGCTCACGCCCGCGCCCGATCGCCCCGGCTGCCGCCGCCGGGCCGGCGGCAGCCGCCAGCGCCAACGGACCCGGCCCGGCGAGCAGCGTCGTGACGCCGAGGATCGTTCCGGTTCCCAGCAGGGCGAGCCGGCGGCGCTCGTTGGCGCTCGGCGCATAGCCCTCCCGGCCGGCGCGGGCGAGCGGCTCGAGCGCGCGCCGCAGCCAGCCCGCCAGAGCCGGCGTGGCCAGGACCGCCTCGCGCGCCCCAACCGCGAGCAGACCGCCCGCGGCGGCCGCGATCAGGATCGCGGAGCTCACCTTCCGGTCGGCACCTCCGACTCGCGCCCGCGCCGGTAGAGCTCGCGCACTCCCACCGAGCCCGCCGCGGACACCACCTCGGCGATCTCGACCACGCGCCGCGAGCCGTCGCTGAGCCGCGCCAGGTGGACGATCAGGTCCACCCCGCGCGCCAGTTGCGCCCGGATCGCCTCGTGCGGCAGGCCGACGTCGGCCATCAGGGCGAGCGTCTCCAAGCGCCGCAGGGCGTCCTCCGGCGAGTTCGCGTGAACCGTGGAGAGCGCCCCCTCGTGGCCGGTGTTGAGCGCGGTCAGCAGATCGAGCGCCTCTGAACCCCGGACCTCGCCGATCACGATCCGATCGGGGCGCATGCGCAGAGCGTTGCGGAGCAGGTCGCGGATCGTCACCCGACCGCGGCCTTCGACGTTCGCGGGGCGGCTCTCGAGGCGGACCACGTGTGGCTGCTGGAGGCAGAGCTCCGCGGCGTCTTCGATCGTGATCACGCGCTCCGCCGGATCCAGAAACGCCGAGAGGGCGTTGAGCAGCGTGGTCTTCCCTGACCCCGTGCCGCCGCTGATCAGGACGCTGCGGCGCGCCGCCACCGCTGCCTCCAGCTCGGCGCGCAGCTCCTCGGTGATGGTGCCGAGCGCGACCAGCTCCGCGGGCCCGGGCCGCGCCGCGCTGAAGCGGCGAATGGAAAGCGTCGGCCCGTCGACCGCGAGCGGCGGGATGACGACGTTGACGCGGGAACCGTCCTCGAGCCGCGCATCGGCCATCGGGCTGAGTTCGTCCACCCGGCGGCCGAGGGGCGCCAGGATTCGCTCGATCGCATCGCGAAGCGCCTGGTCGTCCGGATAGCTGACGGCGGTCGGCTCGATCCGCCCGGCACGCTCGACGTAGACGCGGTCGTGGCCGTTGACCATCACTTCCTCCACCTCGGGGTCGGCCATCAGCTCCTCAAGCGGGCCCAGGCCGACGGTCTCGCGCAGGATCAGCTCGACCAGGCGCTCGCGCGACTCGGAACCGAGCACGGCGGCGTCCGATCCCACCAGCTCACGCACCGCGGCGGCGATCGGCTCCTGCGAGCGCTCGCCGGCGGCCGCCTGGGCACGGCGGCGCTCAACCAGCCGCAGCCGCAACTCGGCCGCGAGCCGATCCAGGTGCCGGGCTCGAAGCTCCTCGTTCACCGCTGAGATGAGCCCGAGCCCGGATAGGCTCTCCCCCGCATGGCCGAGATCGAGGTGAGGGCGGCGGACATCACCACTCTCGAGGTGGACGCGATTGCAAACGCCGCCAACACCCAGCTTCGTCACGCCGGCGGGGTCGCGGCCGCGATCTCGCGCGCCGGAGGCCCACAGGTCCAGGCCGAGAGCGATCGGGCGGCGCCGATCGGCCTCGGCGAGGCGGTCGAGACGACCGCCGGCGACATGCCCAGCCGCTGGGTAATCCACGCGGCGACGATGGAGCTGGGCGGCCCGACCTCGGCCGAGATCATTCGCCGCGCCACGGCCAGCACCCTGGCCAGGGCCGACGAGCTGGGCGCCAGGTCGCTCGCGCTGGTCGCCTTTGGCACCGGGGTCGGCGGCTTTCCCCTGACCGAGGCGGCCCGGATCGAGGTCGAGGAGGCTCGCCGCCACCTCGACTCGGGCAGCGGCCTGCAGCGGGTCGTCTTTGCCGTCTTCGGCGACGAGGCCGAGGCCGCCTTCTCCTCGGCGCTCGAGGAGAACCCCTGAGCGCCGTGGCAGGAGCGCCGGGCCGGCGGTGAAGGCGCCTTGAGCGGGCCCTTCGACCGCGTCTCCCCCGCGACCCGCAAGCGGGTTCTCTGGATCTCCGGCATCTCGGCGCTCGTCCTCTGGCTCTTTCTCGTCCACCAGGACGAGGCGATCAAGGACAGCGGCGGGCCGGGCATCGTCCCCTTCGAGGTCGCGGGGAGCTCCCATCGGGCGCAGGAGATCCTCGACGACTGGGGGGAGCCCGGACGCGACGATGCCCGGCTATCACTGATCGTCGACTACCCCTACCTGATCGCCTACGGCATCTTTCTCGCCGCCGCCTGCACCGCCGCCTCCGACCGGCTCGCCAGGCGCGGACGATCCGGGCTGGCAGGCGTCGGCGGGGCGATCGCCTGGGGCGGCCTCGTCGCCGCCCTATGCGACGCGATCGAGGACGGCGCGCTGCTGCGCGTCCTCGGGGGCCACACTGGCGGCTATCCGGCGGTTGCTCTGATCGCCGCGATCGGCAAGTTCACCCTGATCGCAGTCGCGGTCATCTACATCCTCGCCGGGCTGCTCCTCGGTCGCCGCGCACCTAAGGCCGCGGCAGCAGCCTGATCTGGCGGGCGGTGCCCTCGGCGTCGATCAGGCGCAACGCCTGGGCGCGGGTCAGCGCCAGCGTCGCCTGCCAGGAGCCGTCGCTGCCGGGGCCGCCGGGCCCATCGAGAGCGAGCAGCGGGACGGCCGCAGCGGCGACGTAGGTCCTGCCGCGCCCGCCCAGGCCGCGTTGCTCGGCGACCACGACGTCCACGCTGCCACCCTCGGGAGACGCTCTTCCGACGAGCAGCGCGGCGGCGCCGCTGACCGCGATCTGCACCGGGCGGCGCCCGCGGCCCACGGCCGGGCGGCTGCGACGGGACGGTCTCGGCAGCGCCAACTGCGAGGCGAGGAGGTAGGAACCCTGCGGTATCGGCACGGCGGGCGCCTGGCCGAGCGCGTCGGTGGGCCTCACCAGCGCCCCGGCCGGCACGAAGCGGGCAGGGACGCGGCGGACCTCCAGACGGCGCGCCTGAGCGGGCCCAATCGGCCGCCCGGCCGGAAGTTCGGCGGGGGCGACCACGACCGGCCGCAGCGGCCCGTAGCCGGCCTCGACCCGCTGCCGGTAGGAGCCGGCGAGCATCGCCGCCAGGGCGGCGCAGGTCGCCGCCGCCGCCAGGAAGGCGAGCGCCCGGCCGCGCCGTCTCATGCGGCGAGCGCTGCCTCCGGCTCGGCCAGCGGCAGCTCGAGGGCCGCGACGGCGCCGTTGCCACCGCGCCGGAGGGCGAAGCGCCCACCGTGGGCCACCGCCACCTCGGAGACGATCGCCAGACCGTGCCCGTGGCGCGGGTCGAGGCGGCCCTCCTCTCCGAGACGCCCTCCCCCGCCGCCGTCCGAGATCGTTATCCGCAGCCGGCCGGCGACCCGGCTGCCCGTGAGGACGACCGGCGGGCCGCCGTGGACGAGGGCGTTCTCGATCAGGTTGTCGAGCGCGCGCCCGAGCCTCCCCGCGTCGGCGTTGACGACGCCGCTGCCCGCGTCCCACAACACCTTGATCTCCGCGCCTCTGGCCGCCACCAGGGGACGCCAGCGCTCGAGCGTCGCCAGCAGCAGCTCCTGGCAGGAGACCGGCCGCGTCAGGGGCGTGGTGCGACCGCCGTTGATCTCACGCTCGAGATCCTCGAGCGCGGCCCCGGTGAGCTCCAGAAGGCCGCGGCGCGCCGGCGCCGCCGATGGCCCGCCGGGCCTGTCCCGCCCGTCCAGGAGCATCAGCGCCTGCAGCGGCCGGCGCAGCTCGTGCAGGGCCCGGTTCAGCCTGCGGCGACGCGGCGACTGCAGGCGGGTCACTCCACCAACCGGTAGCCGACGCCCCAGCAGTTGAAGACGTAGCGCGCGCCTTCGGGGTCGAGCTTGCGCCGCAGCCTGCTTGCGTGCGAGTCGAGCGTGCGCGTCCGGCCCATGGAGCGGAAGCCCCAAACGTCGCGCAGCAGCTCCTCCTTGGTGAAGACCCGTTGCGGCTCCGAGGCGAGGGCGCGAAGCAGCGCGAACTCCTTGTTGGCCAGCTCGACGAAGCGCTCCCCGACGCGGACCGTACGGGTGACCGGATCGACGACGAGCTCGCCGACCCTGATCGCCCCTCGCCGCGCCTGCCCGCGGCGGCGCAGCACGGCGGCGAGGCGCGCGGCCAACTCCGGGTAGTGGAAGGGCTTGACCAGGTAGTCGTCGGCGCCCGCCGACAGCCCGCGCACCCGGTCGGCGTCCGTGCCGCGGCCGCTGAGCACGATCACGGCGAGCTCGGGATCGAAGCGGCAGCTGACCCCGTCTGACGCGCGGACCTCGCGCAGGACATCGATGCCGGCCGCGTCCGGCAGGCCGAGGTCGAGGATCATCAGGTCGGGCTGCTTGAACTGGCAGAGGCGAAGCGCGTCCGAGGCGCTGGGGGCCGGCAGGGTGCGGTAGCGATCGGCGGTCAGGTGGTCGCAGAGCAACTCCAGCGTCGCCTGGTCGTCCTCGCACACCACGACGCTCGCCAGGGACTCGATTTCGGGCAGCATGTGCCCTTCAAGGGCCCGGCGTCGGTCCCTCTCCCCCCAGGCAAGGAAATGCGCGTCAGCGACATTCAGCGGAGGCACGATGCCTCGCGCCTCGAGCTCTCGGCCACGGTCAGCGGGCTGCCCGGCGCAGGCGGCCCCCAGCTGGCCTGGATCCGGCTGCCCGCAGATGCCGCGCCCGCCGAGGATCCCGTCTCGGACGGCGCGGCCTGGCTGGCGGCGATGCTTCCGGCCGCCGCGACGCTGGGCCAGCGACTTGAGCTGGAGGCGCCGGTGCCGTCCCGCCTGCCTCCCGGCTGCGAGAAGATCATGCGGGTCTGGGAGGGGTGGAACCGCCGGCTGCGCCCGGTGGAGCTCCGGGTGGCCGAGAAGGTGGAGGACGAACGGCGCCCCGTGGCGGTCGCGAGCTTCTTCTCGGGCGGGGTCGACTCCTTCTACACCGTGCTCAGGCGCCTCGAGGATCCGCGCCTGGCGACCCCCTCGCACCTGATCCTCGTCCACGGCTTCGACTATCCGCCCGAGGGGGCCGTGCGCGACCTGGTCTCCGAGCGAATCGGCCGCGTCGCGGAGGCGCTCGAAATGAGCCTGGTCGAGGTGGAGACGAACCTGCGGCGGGTCAACGATCCCTACGTCCCCTGGGGCGGTCTCCAGCACGGGTCCCTGCTCGCGGCCGTCGGCCTCTCGATGAGCGCCGGCTTCGGCCGGGTGCTCATCCCTGCGACCAACACCTACGAAACCCTCTATCCCTGGGGGACCCACCCGTTCACCGATCCGCTCTGGTCCACCGAGGTGACCGGGTTCATCCACGACGGGCCGGAGGCGACCCGGCCCGAGAAGGTGGCGCGGCAAATCGCCCGCTCCGAGATCGCCCTGGACAACCTCAGGGTTTGCTTCGAGAACCCAGCCGACGCGTACAACTGCAGCCGCTGCGGAAAGTGCCAGCGGACGATGATCGCGCTGCGGCTCGCCGGCGCCCTCGAGCGCGCCACGACCTTCCGCGGCGAGCCGGACCCCGCCCTGCTCTCGGGCATCGACACCTCCGACCCCGCCGCCGACGTGCAGACGCGCTGGGCGCTGGAGGCGCTCGAGCGCCGCGGACTCGATCCGGAGATCCGGCGGGCGCTGCGAGACAGCCTGCGCCCCCGGCCCCGTAATCTCGCCCGGGCGGCGCGGCGGAGGGCGGGGCCCAGCCTGCGGATGTCCCGCGACCGCCACCTTCCCTGGGCGAGGCTGTCGCGATGAGGCGCAGGCGCGAGCCGATCTCGGTCACGGACCTGAGGCGCTCCGAGGGCGAGTCGGGCATCGAGCTCTCGGCGACGGTACGCGGCTTGCCGCTCTCGGAGCCCGGCGGGCGCCGAGCCTGGATCCGACTGTCGCCCAGCGCGACACCGGCCGAGGACCCCCTTTCGGACGGGGCATCCTGGCTGGTGGCTCTGCTGCCGGCCGCCGTCGTCCTCGACCGGCCGCTGCGGGTCGAGGGCGAGGTGCCCGGGCGCCTGTTCGACGGCTGCCGAAAGGCAATGGCTTTGTGGGGCGAATGGAGCCGCCAGCTCCGCCCGGTCCCGCTCGAGGTGGGCGCCGCCACGGAGACTCGCCGCCCCACCCGGGTCGGCGCCTTCTACTCGGGCGGCGTGGACTCGGCCTACTCGGTGCTGAAGAGCCTCCACGATCCCCGCGAGCCATCGGTCACGGACCTGGTCCTGATTCACGGCTACGACTACGACCGGCGAAACCACGGGCTGCGGGAGCTCGTCACCGGCCGGATCGGAGCGGTCGCCCGCGGCCTCGACCTCGGGCTGGTCGAGGTCGAGACGAACCTCAGGGACCTCAACGACCCGTTCGTGCCCTGGGGCACGCTCCAGTGCGCCTCCCTGCTCGGCGCGCTCGGCCTGGCGATGACCGGCACCTTCGGCCGCATCCTGATCGCGGCCGGCATCACCTACCCGCTCCTGCTTCCCTGGGGAAGCCACCCTGGCCTCGACCCGCTCTGGTCGACGGAGGCCACCGAGATCGTCCACGACGGCGCCGAGGCGTCCCGGATCGAGAAGGTCGCCTGGGAGGTGGGCCGCTCGGATCTGATGCTGGAGAACCTGCGGGTCTGCTACCTGAACCCGAACGGCGATTACAACTGCGGGCGCTGCACCAAGTGCCAGCGCACGCTGGCGGCGCTGGAGCTAGCCGGCGCGCTCGAGCGCTGCCCCGCCTTCAACGGCATGCGCGCCGAGCCCGAGCTGATCGCGGGGGTGGACCTGACCGACGAGCAGATGCGCGACCAGGTCCGGGAGTTCGTCACCCAGCTCGAGGCGCGCGGCGACCGTCCCGACCTGCAGGCCGCCTTCGAGAAGTCGCTATCGCGACGCTCCCACAGGTCGCTGCTGCACGAGCCGGTCTCACGCCTGAGAATCCTCCGCAACCGCCACGCGCCCTCACTCCGCCTCTAGCTCGAGCACCGCCACGGCCTCTCGGCAGCGAACGATTCTGCCCGGCGGCACGTTGCGACGCTCCGCCACCACCCGACCGCGGCGATCGAGGAAGACGAGGTCGAGGGCGAAGCGCATGCCGATGGTGTGAACGCTGCGGCAGCGCGGGATCAGCAGGCCGGGGCCGGCGCGCCCGCGATCGAGCAACGCCAGGCCGAACAGCCGCGCACCGAGACCGTCCGCGACCGGGACAAGGTGGCCGCGTACCCGGCGCCGTCGCAGGCCTCGCAGGCGGCGCGGAGTGAGATCGCCCGAGGCCGGCGTGGACACGATCGACTGAGCGCCCCGCGCTGGACGCTCTCCCCCGTCGGCCGGCGTCCGTCGGCCCGATCGAATAGGTTCGCGCGCGGCATGGAGGCAACCGTCGGCTACGGCGACATCGCCCGCGAGGACTCGAGCTTCGTCCAGCGCGTCTTCGCCTGGATGTTCCTCGGCCTGGCCATCACCGGCGGCGTGGCGGCGCTGATCGGCTCCGACGACCAGCTGCTGACCACGATCACCGAGAGCCCGGGCATCGTCATCGGCGTGATCGTCGGCCAGCTGGTGCTGGTGGTCGCCCTGGTGGCGCTGATCAACCGGATCCCGGTGGGGCTGGCGACCGCGCTTTTCCTGCTCTATTCGGCGTCGGTCGGAGTCACCTTCGCCTTCATCTTCGAGCTCTACACGACCCAGTCGATCTTCACCGCGTTCTTCATCACCGCGGGCATGTTCGGCGCCCTCTGCGTCTTCGGCGCGGTCACCAAGATCGACCTGACCAGGGTCGGCTCGATCGCCTTCATGGCCCTGATCGGCCTCATCCTCGCCACCATCGTCAACCTCTTCTGGGCCAACGACACCCTGTACTGGGTGACGACCTACGCGGGAGTGCTGATCTTCGCCGCGCTGACCGCGTACGACATGCAGAAGATCAAGCAGATCGGCCGGCAGGGCCTCGCCGGCGAAGCCCAGGGGCGCGCCTCGATCATGGGCGCGCTGGCCCTCTACCTCGACTTCATCAACATGTTCCTCTTCCTGCTTCGCATCTTCGGCCAGCAGAGGTGAGGGACGGCCGAGCGAGTCCCGGCCCGTCGCTACCACACCCGCTTTCCCTCTTGCTGCAAAGGCACGTTCAGGATCGCACCGGGGGTGGCGCAACGGCGGCTCATCGGTAAACATGCCCGCACCGCCTCCGCCCTATGGGAGGACCGGGGCGGAGAGGAATCCAAAACGTGATCGACGAGACGGCTCGCAGAGGAAACTACGACTCAGGCGCGGACTACGTGCTCGAGTACGGGGAGCTCCGCTTCTCCTTCAACGAGCGGGACTTCGCCCAGCGGGTCGAGCAGGCGGCGGTCAAGCTCGACTTCGTGGAGCAGGGCCTCGACCGCGAGGAGACCGAGGACCTGCTCGAGCTGGCGGTCAACGGAGAGATCCGCGAGCCCGCCTCACCACTCGGCGAGCACGTCAACGAGAACTGGGAGGAGCTGGTCGGCCCCTCCAACCGCAGCCTCGTCCACTGGCTGCGGCGCCTCGTCTTCCGCGGAGCCTGGCTCGACCAGCGGGTCAAGGAGGGCGAGCTCGACGTCGTCTTCGACGAGAGCACCCAGACCTTCGGCTACGTCCAGCCGGATCGCGACTCGGAGCTGATCGAGCTCTCCGCCGAGCCCTCCTGGGGCTCCACCGCCTACAACCGGCGCGAGCGCCGAACCTAGCTAGAGGCGCTCGAGCAGCTCGGCGTTGGTCGCCGTCGCAGCGACCTGCTCGCCCAGAGCCTTGGCGGCCTCCTCGGGCTCCATCTGCTCGAGCTCGGCCCGAAGCTTGCGGACCTTTTCCATCTCCTCGGGCTCGCGCAGGGCCTCCTCGCCAGACGCGCGGCAGTCGGCGACCACCAGCGGAGGCGTGACCCCCTTGGCGGCGAGACCGGCGTCGAGGCGCAGGAGCACGTTCTCAGTCGTCTCCAGCGCCTCCCGGGTCCCATCGCCGGCATCGTCGCTGGCGAGCACCGTCCCGACGATGGTCAGGGAGCCCGACCCTTCCTCGGCCAGCTCGCGGCCGGCGCCGAAGAGGCGCTTGATCCGCGCCGGGTCGCGGTAGCCGAGCGCGAGCCTCGAGAGCGAGTCGACCAGGACCACCACGTCCTCCCCGGCCTCGGCTCGTCGCTTCGCGTAGCCGACCGCAAGCTCCGCGGCGCGGGCCTGGTCGATCGGCTCCTGGTCGGCAGGGGCGGCGACGATGTCCGCCTCGGGGAGCACCTTGCGCCACTCGGTTACCTCCTCGGGACGCTCGTCGGCGAGCAGCACGATCAGCCGAGCGCCCGTCGCCGCCACCGTGGACCCGATCGCCCGCAGCAGCGAGCTACGCCCCGAGCGTGGCTCGGCGAGCACAAGCACACGCTGGCCCAACGCCAGCGGCGCCAGCAGGTCGACGGCCCGCACCAGCGGATCGTCGCCTTCTCCCTCGCGCAGGAGCCTGCGGCTCGGCGCCACCGGCGTCAGGTCCTCGAACTCGTGGCGCTCGCCCTCGGGCTCCTCGCCGTTGACGCTCTCGACGCGGATCAGCGCGCGGTGGCGCTCCCCGCGGCGCGGGGGACGCGCGGGTCCCGTGACCTCATCCCCCGGGCGCAGCTCGCAGCGGCGGATCTGGGAGGCGGAGACATAGACGTCGCCCTCGGCGGCGCTGAGGCCGCTCAGTCGCAGGAAGCCGTAGCCCTGGGGCATGCGGTCGAGCACTCCGGTGACCGTCTCGGTGTCCTCGGGGGCCTCGGGCTCCTCGGGCTCCTTTTCTTCCAGCTCGTCCTCGGCGTGCTCGCGGTCGCGCTGGGAGCGTTCGCGCCGGCGGCGGCGATCCGGCGAGCGCCCGCGGGGCCGCTCCTCCGGGGCGCGATCCTCGCTCTCGTCGCCCTCCCGCTCGGCGGCCTCGGCTCGGGCTGCTCCTCGGCCAGAGCCTCGACCAATTCGTCGCGGCCCATCAGCCGGTAGCCGGGCACGCCGAGCTCCCGGGCCCGTTCGTGGAGCTCGGACAGGTGCAGCTTCTTCAACTCGGTCTCCGTCATGGACGCGCGAGAATAGCGGCGGAGGCCATTGGACCCACCGAGCGCCCGCCGATCAGGGCAGGGCAGCCGCCGGATCGAGACCCTCGCGCCGGTGCACCTCGACCCAGGCCTCGGCCTCCTCGGCGACCCGGCTGGGATTCCAGCCCAGCTCGGCGCCCATCGCCTCGGCCACGGGCAGAGCGGAGTCAGCGTCGCGAAGCTCGATCGGCGGCGAGGATGCCGAGTCGGGTGCGGCGCAGCAGCACGTCGGCGACGTTGCGCGCCTGCTCTCGCTGCGCGGCGATCACGGCCTCGGCCAGCAGGTCGGGCTGTCCGCGCGACGATCGGGCGCGCCAGCTCAGGGCGCTGCCTCGGCAGAGGTCGAGCACCGCCCTGCGCCGCGTGCCCGTAGCGAAAGGCGAGCTGGCTCGCCGGCTCCGTCGGGGAGCTCCAGGTCCGTCTCCAGGTCCTCGGCCTCGCCGGCATCCCCAGCGGGATGTCGTCGGTGCGGCAGGGAGCCTCGCGGCCGTCGCGCTCGACCAGCCGGTCGACCGTCTCCTCGGCCATGCGCCGCCAGGTGGTCAGCTTGCCGCCGGTGATCGTCAGCATCCCCGAGGAGGTCTCGTAGAGCTCGGCGCTTGCGGGAGATGTCGACCGACTTCTTCGGGTCGCCGGTCGAGATCAGCGGCCGCACCCCCGCGAAGGCGCCGGTGAGGTCGTCGGGCGTCAGCGAGAGGTCGAAGTAGACGTTGACCGCGTCGAGCAGGTAGTTGATGTCGTCGCTGCCCGGCGGGACGTAGTCGATGTCCCCGTCGTAGTCGTTGTCGGTGGGGCCGACCATGACCCTCCCGTACCAGGGCAGGGTCATGATCGTGCGCTCGGCCCCGGCGGGGATCACGCAGGCGGCCTCGCCGATCGGCAGGTCGTCGGTCGAGAGGGTGATGTGGCTGCCGCGGCTCGGCGCGATGCGAGGGATCTCCTCCTCGGTGAGGATCTCGTCGGGGCGGATGCGGTCGGCCCAGACGCCGGTGGCGTTGACGACGTTGGCGGCCCTGACCTCGAACGCGTCCTCCGACTCGGCGTCGCGGCAGGCGACCCCCGCGGCGCGCCCGCCGTCGTCAAGCACCTCGGTCACCTCGGCGCCGTTGAGCAGCACGGCGCCGAAGCGCTCCGCCTCGCCGAGGATGGTCAGCACCAGCCGGGCGTCGTCGGTCTGGCAGTCGTAGAAGAGGAAGGCCGAGTTGGGCTCGAGCGGACCGAGAGCCGGGATCAGCTCGACGGCCTCCTCGCCGGAGATGGTCCGGTGCCGGTCCGGCGACCAGTAGTCCTCCTCGGCGCCGTGCTCGGTCCGGCTGGCGCGCCCGCGTCCCACCCTGGTCGTCGCCATCACGTCGTAGGCGTTGAGGCCGAGGCCGATCCGCCGGTTGCGGCGGTCGTCCCCGAGCGCCGGCACCAGGAACGGCCTCGGGTAGACCAGGTGCGGCGCGAGCTGCACCATCAGCTGGCGCTCGAGTAGCGCTTCGCGCACCAGCCCGAGGTCGAAGTTCTGCAGGTAGCGAAGCCCGCCGTGGACCATCTTCGAGGAGCGGCTGGAAGTGCCCAGCGCGAAGTCGCCGCGCTCCACCAGGACGACCGAGTAGCCGCGCGAGGCGGCATCGAGCGCGACCCCGGCCCCGGTGATGCCGCCGCCGATGACGACCACGTCGAACTCCTCGCCCTCGACCGCCTTGAGCGCATCGGCGCGAGAGATCACCGCAGGAACTCCACGACCTGGTCGGCGGGGGCGCGCTCGGGGGCCGACTGCTCCTGCGCCGGCTGGCCGAGGTGGATCAGCGCGACGAAGCGCTCGTCCCGGCGCATGCCCACCGCCGCCCGGCCCTCCGGCGAGCGCAGCACCTCGGGCGTGCGCCAGTAGCCGGCAAGCCCCCGCGCGTGCGCCGCCAGCAGCACGATGTAGGCGGCGCAGGCAGCCGCGTGCAGGTCCTCCTCGTCCTGGACCGGGTCACCCGCGAGCGCGCACGAGCAGACGACCAGCGTCGGCGCGCGGTCGAGCTTGCTCGCCGCCTCGGGGCCGGCGGCCTCCTTCAGCCGCTCCAGCGCCTCCGGGCCCACGACCCTGAACCGCCAGGGGTTGGTCAGGTGGTGATTGGGCGCCCAGCGCGCCAAATCGAGCAGCTCGGCGAGCGTCTCGCGCTCGACCGGCTCGGGCCGGTAGGCCTTGTGTGTGCGCCGCGTTCGGATCGCCTCCTCGACTTCCACCAGCACAACGCTAGTCAAGCGCGAGCGCAGGCACGATCTCGGCCGCGGATCGCGCTCTCACGCGCTTGGAGAGCGGCTAGGGAAGCCGGCGCCGATAGCGAAGCCAGCCGAGCCAGACGACCGCGAGCAGCGCCAACACCCCTGCGGCGACCAACCACCTCGTGGAAGTGGAGCCCGGCTCGGACCCGGCCGATGCCGTCAGCTGACTCTCCTTCGCGGTCGGGGCGGCCGCGGCGTGCGAGGCGCTGACGCCCGCGACGCCCGTAGCGCCGTCCGATCCAGCGCCGTCCGATCCAGCGCCGCTCCTGGGGCCACCCGGCTTTCCGCCGGCGCGAGAGGCGCCGGCGGACGCGGCGTCCCCGCCGGTCGCCTCTCCCCCCTTCAGCGGCCCGGCCGCGCGCCGCGACACCGGCTCCACCGGGAACGCCTCCCCGCTGACCGCCATCACCGCCTGCGAGGTGACCCAGACCGGCGTCTGGTCACTCGATGACGGAGTAGCGGTAGTGGCCGTTGGCAGCCTGGACCGAGGCGAGGTAGTCGAGAGGGCTGCGCCCGCCCGTCCGCACCGAGCCGGGCGAGACCCCGGCCGCCACCAGCCCCTGCACGGCCCAGGCCGTTGACTGGGCGTTGACCGGGCCCCCCAGGAGCGCCCAGCCTCCGCCGGCGCGCTGGGATCCGCGCAGGTAGCGCGCACCCCGGCGAAGCGCAGCCCGCGAGTGGCCGGACGCCGCCAGCGCCTGGAGGGCCGCCCCGGTGCTGTCGGCATCGCTCGAGGCCGTGGTGGAGAAGCCCCAGCCACCGTCTTCGTTCTGCTGGCGGCGCAGCCAGGCTGCGGCCCTGCCCGCCCCCCGGGCGCCGGCCGCCTTGAGCGCGAAGACGCCGAACGCCGTCAGGTTGACCTGGCGGGAGAAGGAGCCATCCCCGGCGCGACGCGAGCGCAGCCTCGCCACCAGATCCTGGCCGCTGAAGCCCCGCGGGTCGAGGCCGGCGCCTCGGAGCACGAGGATCGTCCGCTCGATGTCGCCGGTGGTCCGGATCGAGCCGGCGCTCGCGCGCAGGTAGGAGATCGGGGTGGCGCCGCCGCTGCGCAGGTCGAGCGGGTTGCGCCCCGCTCCCTCCATCCCGAGCACGGCCCATCCGGTCATGCCGGCGCTCGAGACCGATCTCGGCGACGTGCCGAAGCCGCCGTCGCCGTTCTGGGCCCGCTGCAGCCAGCCCAGCGCCGATACGCGTTCGCCGGCCGCCGACCCATCCGGCGGCAGCAGGCTGGGCGCCAGGGACACCGTGATCAGCAGCGCCGCCAGTCCGCCGGCGCCAGCCCGCGCAGGTGGCGGCGCCTCGCGCCAGCGCGCCTCGAAGCGGCTGCGGAAGCGCCCCAGCATCCGCACCAGCGCCGGGCCGGCGACCAGCGCGATGGCGACGTTGCCCGCGGCATGGGCGATGTTGAAGGGGATGCCACGCACCGACAGCGCCAGGTAGCGATCCAGCGACTGCTCGCCGCCGTAGCTGACCATCACCGAGAGGTCGAGCAGGGCGCCGTAGGCGAGCCCGGCGAACCCGCAGGCCGCCGCCAGGCCCAGACGCCCCAGCCGGCGGCCGCTGGCCGCGGCGAGGGCCGCGCCGAAGAGCCCGCAGAGCCCCCAGCCCGCCATCTGCCACGGCGTCCACGGCCCCTGGCCGAGCCAGAGGTTGGAGACGAGGGCGCTGAGCGCACCGACCGCGAACCCCGGCGGCCCCCCGAGCGCGTAGCCGGTGATCAGCGTGATGTCGGTGGTGGGGACCACGTTCGGTATCGGGTCGAGGGCGAGCCGGCCCGCGACCGAGAGCGCCGCCAGCGCCGCGACCAGGGCGACCACCTGGGAGGGCGGGCGCGACCGCTCGTACCAGGCGAAGCCGCCGACCAGGGCGAGGGCCAGGACCAGGAGCGCCGTCAGCTCCCAGCTCACGCCCGCGCCTCCCGTGCCGCCTTCCGGACGAGCCCGATCGCGCCCGGCCGAGCTCGCGGAGCACGGCGGCGCCGCCCTCGGGATCGATCGCGCCGGTCCGTGGAGCACGCGAGCCACCTCGGTCGAGAAGTACCAGCCGCCGGAGAGCAGCTCCTCCGGTGGACCGTCGGCGATCACCTCGCCCGCGCCCGAGCAGGACCACGCGGGTCGGCGAACTCCGCGGCGAACTCGACGTCGTGGGTGGCGATCACCACCGCGGCGCCTCGGGCAGCCAGCTCCGCGGCCAGCGAGCGCGAGCTCCTGCTTGGCGCCGCGGTCCATGCCGCGGGTGGGCTCGTCGAGCAGGAGGACGGCCGGGCGGCTCCCCCGCCCCAGCGCCCCTGCCCGCGGCGACGATCGCCAGGGCGAGCCGCTGGCGCTCGCCGCCGGAGAGGTCGCGCGGATCGGTCTCGCGAGTGCCCGGAGGCCGACCGCGGCGAGCGCCGCCTCGCCTGCGGGCCCGGGCAGCTCGTCGCCGACGCGCTCGCGGACGAGGACATCGTCGGGGCGCTGCGGCAGCAGGGCAGCGCCGCCTGGCGCCTCGATCGCTCCGGCGCTCGGCCGGCAGAATCCCCGCCGCGGCGCGCAGCAGCGTGCTCTTGCCGGCGCCGTTTCGCCCCATCAGCGCCACCCGCTCGCCGGCCTCGACCTCAGATCAGCGCCGCGCAGCGCCTCGCGTGCGCCCTCCCCGCCCCCAGGCGCACCCAGACGTCGCGCGCAGGGCGGCGGCTCGCCGGCGTCGCGACGCCTCGACCGGAACCGCGCGGCGCCCCGCGACGGGCTCGGGGCCGTTCCGCTCAGCCGCCGCGTTCTCGATCGGGTGCCCTGGCCGCGCGCCGTCGAGCTCGCCAGGCGCCGTCGGCGGGCACGCCACGCTCGGCCAGCCGCGCCGTGCCTCTCGCACGCCGACCGGCAGCGGGCTCGATCCCCGCGAGCGCGAACAGCCGCGCCGCCGGCGTGGCCAGCGCGGGGTCGGCGCTCAGCGCCCAGGCGAGGAACGCCGGCCGGCGCGCCGTCGAAGGCGACCTCGCCGCCGTCCAGGGCGACGACGCGGTCGGCGGCCGCCAGGCAGCGCTCGAGCCGGTGCTCGGCGAGCAGGACGGTCACGCCCCACTCCTCGTTCAGCCGGCGCAGCAGCCAGATCAGCTCGTCGCCCGCGACCGGGTCGAGCTGCGAGGTCGGCTCGTCGAGCAGCAGCAGCGCGCGGCCGCGGCACCAGCGCCGCGGCCAGGGCCACCCGCTGCAGCTCGCCGCCGGAGAGGGTGTCGGTGCGGCGCTCGAGCAGGTCCGGGATCGCCGAGCGCCAGCGCCACCTCCTCCACCGCCCGGGCGCGCGCCGCGGGCGCCATCGCCGCGCAGCTCCAGCGGACAGCTCGATCTCCGCCGCGCACCGTGGTGCTGACCACCTGCGTCTCGGGCTCCTGGGCGACGAAGCCGACGCGGTCGGCCAGCTCGGCCGGGCCGTGGTCGCGGACGTCGCGGCCGCCGACCGCGCAGCTCGCCGGAGACCTCGCCGCCGTGGAAGTGCGGCACGAGGCCGCAGGCCGCGCGCAGCAGCGTCGTCTTGCCCGAGCCCGAGCGGCCCGCGAGCACGGCGAACTCGCCCGGCGTCCAGCTCCAGGTCGATCGCCGAGCAGCGCCGCCCGGCCTGCGCCCGGGTAGCGGTAGCAGAAGCCCGGCGAAGTCGAGGACGGGCTCAGGCAACGGCGCCACCCCGCTTCCCGCGGGCGCCGTCAGCGCGCGCGCCCGGCCGCGACGGCGAAGGGCGCCAGCGCGCAGCGCGACAGGACGGCCGCCAGCGCCAGCGTCGCGCGCGCCGGCGTCGAGCACGAGGCTCGGATAGGGCTCGAAGCCGCCCACGCCCGCGAGCTGCCCGCCAGCGACGAGCATGACGACGAGAGCCGCCGACGGCCAGCAGCGGCCCGTCGTCGAGCGACCCGCGGCGTCCGGCGCGGCCGGCCGGGCGCGGCCCGGCAGCGCGTAGCCGCGCAGCTCGAGCGTCGCCGCGACGTCCACGGCGCGATCGAGCGACCCCGCCACCAGGCGGCGCAGCAGCGCCGCGCGCCCGACGGGCGCGGCGCCGGGGCCGCGCAGCTCGGCCGCCTCGCGCAGCCGCGCGAGGTCGGCCGCGGCGCACGCGGGACCATGCGCGCGACCAGCGTCGCCGTCAGCGCCGAGCGTCGCGCCACGCGGCCGCAGCGCCGCAGCACCCCGTCGGGATCGACGCAGGCCGAGTAGACGGCGAAGGCGAGCATCACCACCGACGACCCGCAGGCCGAGCGACCGCGCCGGCCGACCAGCGACTCCAGGGTGACGTCGAGTCGCCCGAGGACCGGCAGCTCGCCAGCCGCGCACCAGCACCGTCTCCCCGCGGTGGTACGACGAGGCGCGTTGACGACGACGATCAGCAGCGGCCAGGGTGAGCGCCAGCGCAGCGAGGTCGTGACGGCGCCCGCCGCGCCCCGGCGAGCGAGGCCGCAGAGCGACCAGCGCCGAGGCCGCCCGCGAGCACCAGCAGGATCGGGCTCGCGAAGACGAAGCCGACGAGCGCGAAGTGAGCCCAGGAAGGCGACCGCGGCGCCGGTCGAGCCCGCGTGCAGCGGGCTGGCGCCCGGCGAGTAGGCGAGGGCGGAGCCCTCATCGGGCCCCCTCGGCGGGCAGCCGCAGGGTCGTCCTCCGGGAGCGATCGCGACCGCGTAGCGGTTGCGCAGCGTGTCGGAGTCCAGCGCGTTCGCGGCCGCCGTCGACCCCGACGGCGTCGGTGCCCGTGACCAGCCAGGTCGGCGGCCCGTCGCGGGCCGCAGGGCCGCGACCAGCCCGGCCGCCGGCGCCGAGGAGCGCCGCGCCGCGCCCGAGGCATCCTCGACGGTCAGCAGCCAGCCCTCGGGGGCCACCCAGGGTGAAGTCGGCGAACACCCCGCTGCGGGCCGGATCGCGCTCCACCAGGCGCGCCACCGGGTCGCGCTTGATCGCCTCCCAGGGCCCGACCAGGACGCGCACGACCTGGTCGCTGCCCGGCCGCTGCCCATCGTCCCCGGCGCCTCGACCGCGCGGCCAGTTCGGCGCCGGCATCCTCGCAGCCGACTGCGACCTCCGCAGCAGGCGCCCGCCGCCCGCCACATTCGACGCTCGCCGGCCAGCGCTCGCCGTCGAAGCCGTGCACGAATGGCTCCGGCCAGGCGCCGACCACCGCCGGCACGCGCATCGCCTGCGTCCAGTCGCGGTAGTCCCACCAGACGCGGTCGCCGCCGGCGCAGGTCGAACTCGGCCGCGCCGCGTCGGCGACTCGATCCCGTTGACGTAGTAGAACCAGTCGTAGAGCCGCCCGTCGGTCTGCGCCGCCCGCGAGGCCGTCGATCGACTGCACGAAGCGGCCGCCATAGCGGGTCACACCTCGGCGCTGCGGTCGAGCAGCCGCAGGACCGTGTCCGACTCCCGCACCTGCGGGATCGGCCCGAACCAGCGTCTCGGCGCCGTAGTCTCGCGTCACGCTCAGCTCGACCGTCCCCTCGGAGTCCCCCGGCCCGAGCCCGCAGCCGGCGGTCACCAGGGCGCCGACGAGCGCCAGGGCGACCGCCGTGCCGCGGGCGCGACTCACCTGCGGCTCACCGCCTCGCAGTCGCGCGAGACCTGGTCCCCCTTGTCGGCGCGGACGCGGTCATCGCCGCCGCCGCACTTGACGGCGTCGTGGCCGCCGCGGCGGGCGTTGACCACGTCGTCGCCGCCCCTGGCGTTGACGCGGTCGGCGCCGCCGCCGGGCTTGATCCGGTCAGGGCCGCCTCCACCATCGATCGAATCGGCCTGGGTGGAGCCGAGCACCAGCCGCCCCCTCGCCCTGTCGCAGAGCGAGATCGGCTGCCTGACGCAGACGGTCACCGGCGAGGCGGCCAGCGCCCCGGCGTCCGTGGCGCCGAGCTTGCCGCTAGTGGGCAGCGCCACCTCAGCGACGCCGTCGGCGCGGGTCACCTCGGCCGCGCCGGTGACATCGACCCCCGGCGCCGGGGTGCGCTCGCCGGTGTCCGACCATTTGAACACCCTGACCGCGAACGGATCGCCCGGCAGGGCACGGGCCGGCGCCTTGATCTCGAGCTCGGGCGGGCCCGGCTCGCACGTGTAAGGGGGCGTCGGCTCGCAGGTCGGATTGCCGATCAGCGCCCACAGCACCTGGTCGCCGGGGTGCAGCTGGAACTGGTCGCCGCCGACCTGAAGCGCCTCGTGGTTGACCCGAACGCTCCAGTAGTGGTTGGCGTCGGCCTCCGAGCCGCCGAAGCCGCAGACGCCGAGCCCGAACGAGAACTCGTCGGTGATCTCCAGCGGCCGCAGCCGCTTCAGGTTGCGCGCGGCGTCGGCGACGATGCCGAGCGCGTTCGGCCCCTGGGTCGTGAAGGGCTCACCGCTGCCGCCGGCGCCGCCGAAGAAACAGCGCGCCTGCGGCGAGGTCGGCACCTTGGTCGTGCCGGTCTGTTGGCGCACGTCGGCGAGCGTCTTGCCGTCGCCGGTGAGGACCCGAACCTGCGCCCCGATCGTCTTCGCCTGCGCAGCCGAGACGGCGCAAAGGCAGACGAGCGCAGCCAACAAGGTGATCAGTCCGCCTCGCGGACCCCGGACTCGTCGATCGCATGAAGCCACCCTTTCCTCGAGGGATTGAATTGGCTCGGCCGGGGCAGGTCTCCTGGCTTCCGGGCCTTCGGCGCCGCGCCTTCCCAGGGAACGAAGCTCACCCCAGTGGCTCAGTGCGGCGCCTGCAGAGGCGGCCCCGAAGCGAAGCTGAGGAGCCGCCGACTGACAGCTGGTGCCCGGTCACAGTGGCGGGACCGCGCCGGTCTTACACCGGACTTCCCTTGACCACCGACCGTATGTGGCCGCGAACTCTATCCCGTGGCCGCCGCCGGCGTTCGCGGGTCGCCGATCGGCTAGCGTCCCCCTTTGTCACAGCGGGCAATTCGATCTTGGCGAGGGGCTAATGAAGCGGAACGCAGCACAGCTATTGGCGGGCGGCCTCGTCGCGGGGCTCCTGGCGACCGGCTGCGGCGGGGGCGACACCAACCAGCCTCTCAGCAACCAGGAGTTCGTCGACCAGGGCAACCAGATCTGCGGCGGCATCAACCAGGGCATCCGCTCGGCTGTCGCCAATCTCCCGAACAACGGAACCCGGACCACGCTGCGGACGCTGGTGCGCGAAGACGTCGTTCCCGTCATCACCGACGGCATGGGCCAGATCGGCGATCTGGACGTGGAGGACGCTGCGACCGCGAGCAAGGCCCAGGCGATGGTCAAGGCCGCCGACCGCGCCGCGCAGCGAGGTCGACAAGGACCCCGTTGCCTATCTTCGGGGTGCGGCCATCAAGGGCAACCCTTTCCAGCCCGCCGCCGACATCGCCAACGAGCTGAAGCTGACGAAGTGCTTCCCCACGCTCCAGCCTGGGGGCTTCGCCCCGACGGGTCCATCGGTGAAGGTCACCCCCTAGCGGATCCCTTCAGCGGCTCCGACGGTGGCCGTCCCCTCGAAAAGAAGAGAGGGGCGGCCTCTCGGCCGCCCCTCTCAAACATCGCGATGAAGCCGAAGCTAGTGCTTCTTGACCGGCTTCACCTTGCACTTCTGCGTAGCTGCCGCCTGCATCGTGAACTCCGGAGCGCTTCCGGTGTAGTCCTCGTCGAAGAAGAACTTGCCGTGGAAGTTCCACTTCTTGTTCTTATCGGCGCAGCGCGCTGAGACGTAGCTGTACTGCTTCCCGTTGCTCTTGTACTTGCGGCCGCCAACGTCCGTGTGGAAATTGGTGATGGCCGCACCGCCCGTGAGGAACGGGATCGGGCTGACGTCGAGCTTCGTGCCGTAGTCCTTGCCGAAGCTGGACTTGCTCCAGCGTGCCCGGCAGGACGAACTGGTCGAAGCCCGGATCCGAATGCAGCAGGATCACCGGCTTGCCGCCGACGGGCGCACCGTTGAACGCGGTGACCGTGGCCGGGATCAGCGTCCCGAACAGGTTCGCCGCGGCGTCGCCTCCACCGAGCAGGGCCTTACCGCAGATCTGCTTCGCCTCCGTGGCGGACTTGCCGGAGAGGACGGCCGTGCACTGGCCCAGGGTGTTCGTTCTCGTTCACCTGGTCGTAGGGCACGCTCTTGATCGTGAACTTGATGTCGTTGTCGAAGTCGAGGATCGTCTGCACCGACGGGAACGGCTGGCTGGTTCCGCCGCGGCCGTTCGGAGCCGGGTCGAGCGTCTCGACACCGATGTCGAACTTCTTCAGCCCCTGGAACCGCTTCTGGGGCACCTTGGCGGGCGCGACTTTCCCGAACATGGTCTGGGTCTGCGTCGTCTCGCCCGCCTGGGCGATCCCGTAGATACCAAGAGCCATGGTGCAGGCCAGCGCGCCGACCACAAACTTGCGGTTACGCATTTAGTACACCACTCCTTTTCTTGCTCTCCTCAAGCCAGTCAGCGCGCCACCCGGATCATGAATGACCGGGCCCCGCACCCCACACTGGCCACTGGGGTCAAATATTGACCTTGACGCCACCCTAACAGACGAAAAGCCGCCAAGTTGCGGTTTCCGCGCCTTCGATGGCTCTCAATGTGCCTTCAATATTCGGGCCTGGGCCTACGGTCCCAGGTCGTAGACATGGAGGTAGTCGGTCAGCTCAGGGATCTTGCCGATCGACTGGAACTGTGGCTGCTGGGAGCACCCCGGCGCCGGCAGCGTCGAAGTGTCGTTCTGGTCGAGGTAGACGAAGTGCTTGACCTGGGTGAAGAAGGCCGGGGGCAGCGGGTTGGCGCCGCCGTTGGTCAGGGTCGCGTTGATACCGCCCGAGCAGCCGGGCGTGCCGGGGCCAAAGAACGACTCGAGGCCGCTGGAGAGCAGGTTTGAGCCGCCCGCCTTGGTGTACGCGTTGGCCCGGTTCGTGGTCAGACGGCTCGGGTAGGCGGCGAGCGACTCGGGGCCGAGCAGCACTTGTCCCCTGGGCCTGAAGGAACTGACCGAGCCGCCTGTCTCGGGCGAGTTCGACGAGTAGAAGGACGACGCTGCGTTCCCGAGGAGCCCGGTCACCTCGCGCCGGTAGGGCGAGAGCGCCTGCAGGATCGGCGTGAGCTGCTGCTGGAAAGGCGTGAACTCGGTCAGGAAGGGCGGCAGGTCGGTGTCGAGCAGCCTCTGCAGCGCGGGCAGTCCCTGCTTCGAGTTCTTCGCCACCCGGCGGAAGCCCTTGAAGAAGCCCTGCAGCTCCGGCGCCAGGCGGCCGGTCTGGATCAGTGCCCCGCTCAGCTCCCGCGCCACCGGGCGAAGCTGGATCATCAGCGGGTCGGTCTTCTTGGCGAATGCCTGCAGCCGGTTGAGGGTCGCCCGGGACTCGTCGAGGAAGGTGGGCAGCGCGATGAAGGCCTGCTCGAGGTCCTGGTCGCGCCGGGCAGTGGTCGAGAAGACGGTGTCGGAGTTCTGGATCAGGCTGCGGAGCTCGCCCTGGCGGGCGGCCAGCGAGCCGAAGACGACGCCGGTGTTGCGGACGAACTGGCGCGTGGCGAGGCGCTGGGTGTCGAGGATGCGCAGCACCCGGTTGGCGTCCTCGGTGAACGGCGCCAGGTTGCCGAGAGCGGCGTTGAGGTCGGCGCCGCGGCCGTTGAGCGCCTCGGCGGCGCCCTGCATCCAATTCTGAAAGGCGATCCGGGTGGGCTCGTCGAAGGTGCGAACGATCTCGTCGAGCTGGACGGAGTTGGCGACCTGCCCGCGCGGCAACGATCCACCCTCGGGCAGCTTCGGGGCGGACTCGGAGCCCTGACTGAGCTCGACGTATGTCTCGCCCAGCAGCGTCTTCTCCCGCAGGATCGCCCTGGTGTCCGACGGGATCGGCGCGTACTGGTCGTCGAGCTCGATCGTCGCCACCGCGCGGCCGTTCTCATCGCCGGAATCGCCGAGCTCGATCTTCTTCACCTTGCCGACGGAGACGCCCGAGATGCGCACGTCGGACTCGACCGCGAGCTGGGTGGCCTCGTCGAACGGAACGGTGAAGCGATAGCCCTCGGGCTTGAACGGGATCGGCCCGCCGAAGGAGACCCAGAGGAAGAGCAGCAGCGCGAAGCAGGAGAAAGCGAACCCGATGATGGCCGCGAACTGGAAGGCTGATGGCTTGTGGATCGGCATCAGCAGCCCGGGATCTGGGTGTCGACGGGTACCCGGGTGAGGGTCTGGGCCACGTTCAGGAATGGATCGCTGAGGCCGGTCTGACGCGCCAGTTCGGCCGTCTTGCAGCCGATCAGGGGCTGGGTCCGCAGCAGTGGGCCCTGGGCGTCCTCGATGTTGAAGGCGGCGTTGGTGTTGTGATTGAGCCAGGCCACCCAGAAGAGGAAGCCCTCGTTGGAGCCCGACGGGTTGAAGGCCAGCTCGTTCAAGAGCTGGTTGAGGAGCCTGAGCGAGTCCCGCAGCGGCGGGGTGGTGTCGCCGAGCAGCTTGGCCGCCTGGCGCAGATGGATCGTCGGCGTGCGAATCTGGACCGTGAAGGGCCGAATCTGGTCACGGATCGGCGCCGTGGTCTGGCGGAAGAAGGGCTGCAGCGCTCGCAGCGCCGGCGCCAGCGCGCGTGCGGAGGGCAGCAGGCGTCGCAGGGCCGGAGCCGCGGTCTTGGAGAAGCGGTTGTTGCTGACGAGGGCTCCGTGGGTCGCGTGCAGGGTCGAGGGCAGCTCCCGCACGGTGGATCTGATGTTCGCCTGCTCCTTGGCGAGGGAGGCGAGCACGGCGTTGGAGGAGTCGACGAACTCGGCGAGGGTGCCGTCGGTGCCCGCCAGCTCTTCGCTGACCAGCCGGAAGTTGTGGATCGAGCGAGCGACGCTGGCCCGCCGCTGGGCCAGGAGCCCGTTGATCTTGGCCAGGTCGCGTGCGGTCGGCTCGAAGCGGCGGAAGGCCTGTGAGAGCTGGACGCCGCGGCCCTTGAGGCCCTGCGCCCCGCCGGTCAGCAGCAGGCGGAGGAAGTTCTGGGTGTCCTCGTCGAGCGCCGCCAGGATCTCGTCGGGGTTGACGTTGGGCTCGGTGTTGGACAGCGGAATGGTCGAGCCGTCCGCGAGCTGGGGGCCGTGGCTGCCCGGGTCGAGCGCCACCACCATGTCGTTGAGGCCGGTCTTGGGCCTGAGCAGCATCGAGGCGTCGTCGTGGATCAGCGGCGAGTACTTCTTGTCCACCTGCATGGTCACCACGGCGTGGCCCTCCACGAGGTCAACCCCGGTCACATCCCCGACCCGAACGCCGGCGATGTCCACCGACTGCCCCTGGCCCGGGGTGACCGCCTGGGCCGTGGCGAACTCCGCCTTGAGCTCGAAGCGATCGGAGCCGATCAGCGGCAGCCACTCGGGCAGGCTCGCCTTCTGGTTGACGAGGATGACGAAGACGGCGAAGAGCGCCGCCGCCACCAGCGCGGCGATCGCGATCACGTCCCGCAGGTGGTCGTGCATCGCCTTCCTCATGGCGCTGGGGTCGGCGCGCCCACGGCGGCGGCCGGGCCGTTGAGGTCGGGGATGGCGTTGGTGTGGCAGGGAACGTTCGGCTGGAAGGGGGGCTGGCTGCCGCGTACGGGCTGGGTTCCGGTCGGGGCCTGGGTGGCGAAGCCGGAGAGCACGTTGGAGGACTTCAGGGGCGGTGGCAGCACCTGCCCGTTCGGGTTCGGCGCCTGGACGAAGGTCGGCCCGCCCGCGGGCTGCAGGCGCAGGTAGGAGCCGTTGCCGTCGAAGTTCGAGCCGGTGCCGGCGAAGTTGGCGGCCGAGTAGAAGAACTCCTTGAAGCTGTTGACGCCGGTGTTGAAGGGAGAGACGGTGATCGCCGCGTCACCGGCCGGGATCAGGTTCTCGCTGAAGCAGCGGCTGAGGAGGTCGGTCTGGTTGAGCAGGCCGGGCCCGTCGGCGCCGAAGGTGGCCAGGCTGGGCGCGGCCTTCTGCAGCTCGTAGGCGATCTTGGCGAGCTCCTTCTTCGAGCTCAGCTTGAAGGCCTGCTTGAGCCAGGGCTTGCCCGCCCTGATCGTCGCCGGAAGCTCAGCGATCCCCGGGCGGACGTCGCGGGCGAAGGCGCGCAGGAAGGGCAGCGCCCGGTTGAGGTTGGCCAGCGAGGGCCGGGCGATCTCCAGCGTCGGCGCCAGCTCGCGGAACGTCGCCGAGAGGTTGCCCGACTCCGCCGCCAGCGCCCCGGCAGTGGTGTTGAAGTTGGTGACAAGGTCCTGGAGCTGCTGCTCGCGGGTGAGCAGGGTGGCGAAGACGCTGCGGTCGGCGTTGATCAGCCGCGATAGGTCGTGCGGCTCGGTTCCCTGAAGTGCCTCGTTGACGATCGCCGTGTCGCGACCGGCCGAGGGCCCGTACTTGAAGGAGTCGTTGATGGCGACGGCCGCGCTCTCCCCCTGCACGTCGGGATCCTGGCCCTTGTCCTGGGCGGCGGTCGGCTGGTGGTTGAGCGCGGTGCCGAGGCCCTGGAGCACGTCCTGCAGGTTGGCCCTGACGGGCTTCTGCAAGGTGGCGAGGAGCTGATCGAGCTGCACCGCGGTCGAGGTGCGGGTGATCGGGATCGTGCCGCCGTCGGGCAGCTCGGGCGCGCTGGGGCTGCCGGGCTTGAGGTCGAGGAAGAAGTTGCCCTCGAGGAAGATCCGGGGCTTGATCTGAACCTCGGCGTCGGTGTGGATCGGGCGGCCCTCGTCATCAACGGTGAAGGTGATCTCGGCGGCGCTGCCGACGGGGCGCACGCCCACCACCTTGCCGACGTTGACTCCAGCGATCCGGACCGGCGAGTCCTTGCGGATGTTGGCGGCGTTGGCGAACACGGCCTTGGCCTCGTAGTGGGAGACCCAGGGCAGCTCCTTGGTCACGGCCAGGTAGGTGCCGGCGATGACCAGCGCGATCAGGATCAGCGCGTTGCGGACCCGATGGGGCGGGTTGCCCTTGCGGTAGATCCGCTCGTCGTAGTCCTTGGGCTTGGGTGTGGACTGCTTGCGCGCCATCTACTGCTTCCCCGCCCTCTGTTTGGCGGTCTGGCCGCTGGTCAGGACCCCCTGGTTGCCGGGCACGTTGCCGAGCATCTGAACGCTCCCGTTGAAGGGCGAGGTGCCGCTCTCGTTGCCCGCCTCGCATTCGAAGGTCTGCCCGGGGGCGGCGGTGTTCGGGTACGGGTTGAAGTGCAGTTTCTCCGGGGAGACGTTCGTCGGCCCCGAGGACGGCCCAAACTGGCTGTTCGCCACCAGGGTGGTGGTGCCCCTCGGCGGGACGATGGTGATCGCCTGCTGCCAGGTCCCCAGGGTGTTGCCGAACTTGAAGCTGTCGTTCAGGTTGCGGAGCAGGATCGAGGCGTAGTTGCAGATACTTTGAGCCGGCGTGATGAAGGCCAGCGTCGGGTTGAGCGAGGTGGCGCCCACGGTCAGCGCATCGAGGCCCTGGCGTGCCGCCGAGTCGTTGGCCAGATCGAGCAGCGCCTGGGCCGTCGGGTCCAGCTGGGCGTTGAAGGCCGGCGCGGCTCGCAGGGCCGGCACCCCCTCGACGATCGCGCCCTTGATCGCCTTCGAGTTGTCGCGCAGCGCCTGGGCGCCCGGCTGCAGCTCGGCGAAGAAGTCGGCGGTGTGGGCGAGGAAGGGCCGGATCTTGGGCAGGCTGCGCTGGGTGACCTCCAGGGTCGGCACCGACTTGGTGATCGTCTCCTGGATGAACGGCCGCGAGACGCGGGCGAGGGCACCGAAGGTGCGGTCGAGGGCGACGAACACGTTGGCCTGCTGCTCGGCCACCGGCGCCACCTCGCCGGCCGCTGCGGCGAGGCCCTGGACGAAGCCATTCAGGTCCGTAGCGGGGGACGCAAGGTTGCTGGCTACCGGAACCAGCCGGCTGACCAGCGGACGCAGGGCCCCGATCGCCTCGTTGATGCTGGCGCCGCGCCCCGCGAGGGCGTCGCTGAACTCGCGCAGGTTGACCTGAGCGCCCGTGCGGGTGGGCTCGTTGAAGGTGTTGAAGAGCTGGTCGAGCTCGACCGGCTCGGGCCGGGCGGCGCTGAGCGGGATCGTCGCGCCCTCGTCGAAGCCCTGCTGCGAGTGGCCCTTCTTGATCTGCAGGTACTTGAGGCCGAGCGTCGAGCGCGAGCGGATGATCATGGTCGAGTCGACCGGCAGCGGCTTCACGTCCTGATTGAGCGAGAGGTCGAGCTTGGCGTTGACGGTGCCGTCGTCGTTCTGGACCGGCTCGATCTTGTCGACCACCCCGACCCGAACGCCACCGATTCGCACCTCGTTGCCCGGCACCAGGCTGTTGGCGCTGGGCACGTCGGCTGAGAGCCGGTAGGTGGGGACGAAGGGCAGGCCCTGGTTGGCGTTGTAGGCGAGGAAGACGGCGACGATCACGATCAGCACCGTCAGCGCGCCGACCAGGGTCGGGCTCGCCGCGAGGGACTGTGCGCGACCGCGGGTCACGAGCGGTCCCCCAGCAGGAAGGAGAGAAGGAGGCGGGTCGTCTGCATGTCCATCGGGCGGGCGGGGCGGTGGCGCCTGTGCCTTCCGGGCGCCTTGGCCGTGAGGGAAGCGCCCGCGGCGCCGCTGCCGGTCTGAGGCTGATCGGGCTCGGTCCGATCAGGCGGCGGCGGTTCGGCGTTGAGGTCGGGGACCGTGCCGACGTCCTGGGGGGTGGTGGTCTCCTCCGGCGGTGCCCCGGACCCCTGGTCGGCGCCGGCTCCGACCCCGCCGGCCACGCCACTCGCAAGCGACTTGCCGAGCTTCGCGGTGCCCGCGGTGGCGGTCAGCCCGGCGCCCGTGTAGTTGGCAACGCAGCCCGACGTCGCCGCCGGCGCGTAGTTGATGCAGTTGGAGACCAGCGGGTTCTGGCGCACGAAGTGGCCGTAGCTGTCGAAGCCGTTGACGGCGGTGGCGGAGTTGCGGAGGGTGTTCAGCAGGTACTCGTACCCGCCCGTGAGCTGAAGGGTGTTCACCAACCGCTTCAGGTTCTTGGCGATCGGCGAGGTCTGCTTGCCGAGGGTGATGAAGTCGACCGTGAGCGGGTCGGCGGCCACCAGCTTCGGGCCTGCGGCCTGCGCGGCGTTGCCGAGGCTGGTCAGCGCGGGGATCCCGGCCCTCGAGAACGGCACCAGCTTCTTGGTGGCCGTGGTCAGGTTCGGGGCGGCGGCGCCGAGGTCCGCCAACACCGGCTCGCCTTCGTCGCTCAGCCGCTTCAGCTGCACCATGGTGGAGCGCAGCTCGCGCAGCGCGCCGGGGAAGAGCTCGAACTGGCGCTCGAGGTCGACGCGGCGCTCGGCGGTGGCCTGGGCCGCCGTGTTGGCGTTGGTGATGAAGCCTCCGATACTGGCCCGCTCGCGGGCCAGCGGCGCCAGCACCTGGTCGGAGTCGCTGGCGAGCCCGGCGAGAGTCCGGTTCTGGTCGGCGAGGATCTTCAGCACCCGGTCGGTCTGGCGCAGGGCCGGGTTGGCGCGCTTGACGACCTCCTCCAGGTCCTTGCCGCGTCCGGCGAGGCCGGCGCCCAGCTCGTTCAGGATCAGCCTGAAGCGGTCCCGGTAGGGCACCCGCATGATGTTGTTGATCAGGTCCAGATCAACCGTCTGGCCGTTGTTCTTGAGCGGCAGCAGGTACTGGCCGGCGCCGGGATCGCCATCGGGGATCTGCGACAGCTCGGGCGGCGGCTCGGACCCGGGGGCCCGCGGCTGGGTGGGCTCGCACTCGACGAAGCGCTCGCCGATCAGCGACTGGGGGCGGACGATGCAGGAGGCGTCGGTGCGGAAGTCGCGGAAGCCGGGGTCGGTGATGTTCATCACCACGACCGCCTTGCCCGGGTCGGCCTTGCCGTCGCGGGTGACCGGCTCGCCCGGCAGGGACACGTCGACGGACTCGACGGTGCCCACCTTGGCACCGGCGACCCGAACCTCCTCGCCCTTGACCAGGAAGGCGGCGCTGTCGAAGATCCCCCGGACCTTGTAGTCGCCGCTGTCGCCGTTGTCGCCGATCGCCGGCCAGGCGATCACCAGGCCGACGGCGAGGAGCACGGCTGCTGTGACGACGATCCGCCTCATGGTCCCGGGGGCACCTGGGTCGCGTTGCAGTCGGCCGGGGGCGGCCCGCTGGTGAGCTGGTTGGGCGGCCCGTCATCGAGGAACGGGTTGGAGGCGTCGCCGGCAACCTGGGTGGCCCCGCCCGGGCAGCGGCGGAACTGGAGCTCGGGCAGGATCGGGAAGAAGAGGTTGTTGTATCGGGTTGCCGGGGTGTTCGGGGTGAGTGTCCCGGCGCCGTAGTCGAAGGCCTCGGAGATCTGCTGGGTGCGGAAGAAGTGGCCGTTCGCGTCGTAGACGCCGGCGGACTGCCCGAGCTTGGTGACCAGTCCGAGCAGGTCCGGCATGTACGGGCGCGCAAAGCGGAGGAAGGGATCGTCGCCGGGCCCACCGCCGCAGCCCGAGGTGTCGCTGGACGCGCACACCATCGCCTTGATCGCGTTGGGCAGCGCCGTCTGCGCCGAGTTGCGGAGGCCGACCAGGTCGCCGGTGAATGAGGCGAGGTCGTTGTCGGGTCCCGGCCGGTTGACCGCGAGCCGCAGGTTCTTGAAGACGGGAACGCTGCGCTTCGCGGTCCGCGCCGTCTGGTGCAGGAACGGGGCCAGGTTGACGGTGGCCTTCTTCGAAGTCTCGACCAGAGGATCAAGGTCATCCAGCGTCGCGCGCAGGTTGACGAAGGTGGTGTTGGCCTGGCGCAGCGCGGGCGGCAGGGCGACCAGCGAGCGGTCCAGCGAGTTGTTCTCCCGGGCGATCGCCCCCAGCGCCGTGTTGCCGTTCGAGACCAGGCCGGTGAGGTCGTCGCTGCGCTGCGCCAGGCCGGTGACGACCCGGGAGCCGTCCACCAGGAAGTCGGTCAGCGACTGCTGGTCCCGGGTCAGCTCGGCGAAGAGGTTGCGGCTGGCGACCAGCGCCGGGTTGAAGTACTTGTAGGTGGCGTTGGCCTGTTGCTGGCGAGAGGCGTAGATCGTCCCGTACCCCTGGATCACATCGCGGAGGCCCTTGCGGGTCGGACGGTCGAGGGTGTCGAAGAGCTGGTCCAGGTCCACCGCGGTGACGGTGTTGGCCTGGGTGATCACCTGATCGCTGTCGAGCGCCGGGGCGTAGTCGGGACCCGGCGAGATCGAGATGTAGCGGTTGGCGATTCCCGAGAGCGAGGTCTGGCGGATCGCCGCGGTGGTGCCCTCGTGCAGGGTCTGGTTCATGGTGATCGTCACCTCGGCCTCGCCGTTGTCGGTGAGCTCGACCTTGTCGACGCTCCCGACCGGCGCGCCCCCGACGAGCACCTGGTTGCCCGGAACCAGCTGCCCGGCCGTCTCGAAGCGGAGGCGGTACTGGTTGCTGTTGCCGCCCGAGAGGAGCATGAAGGCGATCACCAGCACCACGATCGCCAGCGCCGCGATCGCCGCCGCGCGCGCCACCGGACTCGTGGTCCGCGCCCGCACAGGCGTGCCTGAGCCTCCCCCGCCCTCGGGGGGCATCAGCGAACCCGACCCTTGCGGTTGTTCACATCCGGCACGTGCGCCTTCGGGACATCCCTTTCGTGCCTCGGGAAGGCATCCTCTCCATACCCAGCGGGAGCGATCCTACTTCAGCAGGAGGCGTCTCCGAAGGCGATTCGTCCAGCCCTTCCTCGATTAACGCTGCCTTAATCGCGCCCCGGCGCCCGCTTGACGGCGCCTCCCCGGCCCCTAGGGTTCTCCTCATTAGCCCGCTCGACCGACTGACCTTCGACGACGCGCAGATCCTCCGACTCGAGTCGGCGGCGATCACCGGTCAGACCTGCAAGCTGGCGGTGCTCGAGCCGCCGGCGGAGGGGGAGTTCGAGCTCGAGCGGCTGCGCTCCCGGGTGGCCTCCCGGATCGACCGGGTGCCCCGGCTTCGCCAGCGGGTGCAGATGGTGCCGCTGCGGCTCGGCCCCCCGATCTGGGTCGACGACGATCGCTTCGAGGTCGCCGACCACCTGGTGGCGGCGCCGGTGCCTGGGGCGCTCGACCGGGAGGGGCTGCGGGCGCTGGTGGCGGAGGTGATGGCGACCCGGCTGGACCATCGCCGGCCGCTGTGGCGGATCGACGTGGCGCCGCTTGAGGGCGGTGGCGCGGCGCTGATCGCCCGGATGCACCACTGCATGGCCGACGGGATCACGGCGGTGCGGATGCTGGCCGAGGTGCTCTGGTCGCCGGAGCCGGTCGAGCCCCCGGCCAGCGGGACCCCGCCCGCCGGGGCGACGCCCGGAGCCCCCGGGACAGCGCCGGAGTCCGGCGCCGACGGCCGAATATCTGACCCTCAAGCTCAGGGTGAGACTTCTGGGTGGATCCCGAAACCGGCGCCGGGTCCAGCCCGGCTCGCCGCGGAGGGGCTCGGCGGCCGGCTTCTCTCGGCCGGTCACGAAGCCGCCGGAGCGGCCCGCTCGCTGGCCCGCCCCGGGGCGTGGAGGGAGGCCGGCAAGACCCTGGCCCGTCTCCCCGCGGCCGCCTCCCGCGAGCTCCGCCCCGCCCGCGGGCAATCACCCCTCGACCGCGTCGTCGGCGCCCAGCGCGAGGCGGCCTTCACCACCATGTCGCTGGCCGAGATGAAGCGGCTCGGTCACGCGGTGGCCGAGCACGTCACCGTCAACGACGTGCTGATGGCGACCATCGCGGGAGGGCTGCGCGACTGGCTGGGGTCCGCCGGCGCCGCCACGGCCGCGCTCCGCGCCCAGATCCCGGTCAGCCTCCATCACCGATCGGAGACTCCCGACGAGCTGGGCAACCACGACTCGTTCATGAACGTCGACCTGCCCCTGGCCGAGGCCGATGCGGTCAAGCGGGTGCTGGCGGTCAACGCGGAGACCACGGCTCGGAAGGCGAGCGGCGATCCCGACGAGATGTATCGCTTCTTCCACTCGCTCGCGCACGTCCGGCCCCTCTACCGGGCGGGCATGCGGGCCGCGAGCAGCTCGCGTGAGTTCGGGCTGGCGGTCTCCAACGTGCCGGGGCCGCCGGACCCCGTCTACGTGCTGGGCTCGAGGGTGGGCGAGCTCTACACGCTGGCCGAGCCTGCGCCGCACCACGCGCTCCGCGTCTCGGCGATCTCTCTCGCCGGGGAGATGCAGGTCGGCTTCTGCACCGACCCCGAGGCGGTCAGCGGCGTCGACGACTTGGCTGAGGCGGTGAGCCGCTCGCTGGTCGAGCTGCGGGAGAGCGTGTGAGGTACCCGCGGCGGCCGCGGATCCTGGCGGTCGCGGCGATCGTGCTGGTGGGAACGGTGATCCGGGTGCAGGCGGCGGCCGAGGGGTCGCCGGCGCCTCTGCCGGACTCTCGCTTCTACGTGCAGCTTGCGGACGCCCTCTACGAGGACGGCACCTTCGACACGCCCAAGATCGAGCGCCCGACGAGCTTCGCGCCGGGGACTCCCCTGCTTGCCGCCGCGGTCTACTTCGCAGCGGGCAGCGAGGACAAGGCCGCGGCGCGGATCGTGATCGCGCTGCTCGGCGGCGCGACCGTGCTGCTCGCCTTCCTGATCGGGGAGCGCCTGGGAGGATGGTGGGCGGCCCTGGTTGCGGCGGCGTTGGTGGCCGGCTACCCGGCGCTGATCGACTACCACCGGATGCTGATGACCGAGCCGCTGGCTGCCTTCCTGCTGGCGGCGTCGGTATGGGCACTGCTGCGCGCGCTCGATCCCGGGAGGGGCTGGCCGAGCTGGGCGGGGGCCGGTGTGCTGTTCGGGCTCGCCGCGCTGGCGCGAGCCGAGCTCCTGGCCGTCGGCCTGTTGCTGGTCGTGGTCGCCGGGTTGCTGGTCGTCCGGCGGCGCGAGTGGCGCCAGGGCCTGGCGCTGGCCGGCGCCGCGGCGGCGGGGGTGGTGCTGGCCGTGGCTCCCTGGACGATCCACAACGCGGTCGCCCACGACCGCTTTCTGCCGGTCGCCGACGGCGCCGGCAAGGCGCTCTTCATCGGCACCTACGTGCCGGCCTATGAGCGCGGCTTCTCCGATCCGGACTTCCGCGTGCTGCACCGGATGCGCCTCGAGTACCCGTGGCTGGATCGGGAGACGGCCTCGCTCTATCCCAACTCGCCGCACCGACTCCCGGCGGGACGAAACCTCGCAGCGGTCGGCGCCCGCCTTTACCCCGGTCTGCGGGACGACCAGGTCGGCGCCAAGCTCGGTCGCCAGAACCTCGACCGGTATGCGTGGGGCGACCCGACCGGCTTCGCCGGGTTCCTCGCGCGCAAAGAGGCCTTCGTCTGGTCACACGGCGCCACCGACGCGATGAACGCCGTAGGCTGGCGCATCCTTCACCTGGCGCTTGTCGGGCTCGCCCTCGCCGGCCTCATCCTGCTGGCACTCCGCCGGCGCCCAGAGGCGGCGATCCTCGGAACCCTGTTCGTCGCCGCCCTGCTGCTCGCTGCCTTCACCCAACCGACGCCGCGTCGCAACCTGGCGCTGGTTCCGGAGCTTGCCGCCCTGGCAGGGTTCGCGGTCGCCGAGGGGGCCCGGCGCGTGGGCCCATGCCGAAGTCAGCTCCGCTGATCTCAAGCCGGCGGGAAACCAACGGCGAGCCCGACGGGTGGGATCTACCATCGTTCAACCTGGACCCTGCGCCTCGATCACCTCTGATGACGGTCCCGCCGGGATGATCCCACGCCGCGGGGACCTGAAGAGACACCGCTTACTGGGATTCGAAAGTTGACCGTCGGAACGGTTCCCAATCGAGCCGGACATCCGACCCCGGATGGATCTGGCCCCGGGCCTTGCGCGCGACAGTGTCAAGGGACTAGAGTCCCGTCTGCTAGCTGACGCCGAACCCCGAGGAGCGAAATTTCGGCATGGGGTAGCCGTTGGGGCACTGCATGTCGAATGGCGAGGAGGTTTGGATGGTGACTCAACGGAGGACGGGGTCACGGCGGGTGCGACTCCTTGTGCGTCCGGGCATTGTCCTAGCCGCCACAGCAGTAGCGGCATTGGCGACGACAAGCGGCGCGCTGGCGGCGACTGGCGGTCTCGCTTACCAGGACTGCATCAGCGGCGACACCGCCCTCGGCCCCTCCGGCTCAAGCGCCTGCGCCGAGATCCCGAGCGCGACTCCGTCGGGCGAGAACTCCGGTCTTCACCGTCCCGCCTCGGCGGCCGTGAGCGCGGACGGCAACTCCCTCTACGTCGTTTCCGCTGCCGACGCCAGCATCGCCCGCTTCGACCGCGACCCCGCCACCGGGGCCCTCAGCTATCAGGGCTGCATCAGCGGCAGCACCAGCAACGGTCCCTCCGGCACCGGCGCCTGCGCCGAGATCCCGAGCGCGAGCCGGGTTGGCGAGAGCTCAGGCCTCTTCGGCCCCGTCTCTGTGGCCGTGAGCGCCGACGGCAACTCGGTCTATACCGCGTCCGCCAGCGATGCCGCCGTGGCCCGCTTCGACCGCGACCCCGCCACCGGGGCCCTCAGCTATCAGGGCTGCATCAGCGGCAGCACCGCGGTCGGCCCCTCCGGCTCCGGCGCCTGCGCCGAGATCCCGAGCGCGACCTCGTTCGGCGCCAACTCCGGCCTCTTCGGCCCCGTCTCGGTGGCCGTGAGCGCCGACGGCAGCTCGGTCTACGCGGCCTCGGCCGGCGATACCGCCGTGGCCCGCTTCGACCGCGACTCGGCCACCGGTGCCCTCAGCTATCAGGGCTGCATCACCGGCAGCACCGCGCTCGGCCCCTCCGGCTCCGGCGCCTGCGCCGAGATCCCGGGCGCGACTTCGCTCGGCGCCAACTCCGGCCTCTATGGCCCGGCATCGGTGGCCGTGAGCGCCGACGGCAGCTCGCTCTATGCCGCAGCTCTCTTCGATGCCGCCGTGGCCCGCTTCGACCGCGACCCCGCCACCGGGGCCCTCAGCTACCAGGGCTGCGTCACCGGGAACACCGACAGCGGACCCTCGGGCACCGCCGCCTGCGCCGAGATCCCGAGCTCGACCACCTACGGCGTCAACTCCGGCCTCTTCGGCCCCGTCTCGGTGGCCGTGAGCGCCGACGGCAACTCGGTCTACGCGGCCTCGGCCGGCGATACCGCCGTGGCCCGCTTCGACCGCGACCCCGCCACCGGGGCCCTCAGCTACCAGGGCTGCATCAGCGGCAACACCAGCAACGGTCCCTCCGGCACCGGCGCCTGCGCCGAGATCCCGAGCGCGACCACGTTCGGCGCCAACTCCGGCCTCTTCGGCCACGTCTCGGTGGCCTTGAGCGCCGACGGCCACTCGCTCTATAGCGCTTCGATGATCGATTCCGCCGTCGCCCGCTTCGACCGCGACCCCGCCACGGGGGCCCTCAGCTATCAGGGTTGCATCACCGGCAGCACCACCAACGGTCCCGCCGGCACCGGCGCCTGCGCCGAGATCCCGAGTTCGACCACCTACGGTGCCAACTCCGGCCTCTTCGGCCACGTTTCAATGGCCTTGAGCGCCGACGGCAACTCGCTCTACCTGGCCTCCCTCCTCGACGACGCCGTGGCCCGTTTCGACCGCGAGCCCGAGACCACGATCACCACGGCGAGCGTGCGAAAGCAAAGAGCCACCTTCGGGTTCAGGTCGAGCGAGCCGCGCTCGACTTTCGAGTGCAAGCTCAGGCGAAGGCATTTCACTCCCTGCGCCTCACCGAAGACCTACAGGCGCCTGAGGCTCGGTCGACAGGTGTTCAAGGTTCGGGCCACCGACAAATCGAACAACACCGACTCCACGCCGGCCAAGTACCGCTGGAGGATCCGATGAGAGCGGCCGCCCGAGCCCGCACGCCCGCCGACAGCTTCAAGAAGAAGCCGAAGGACTAGTCGCTAAGAGCGCGGCCCGTAGAGCCGGCGAAGAGCGCTCTCCGGGAGGCTTCGGGAGCGACGGGTGTTCATGAGCAGAGTCGCCGTCGCGCGCAGCGGCAGAGAGATGATCGCCCACAACAACCCCAGTGCGCTCGGACGTGCCGCTGCGGGCACGTACCCGTATTCCAGCATGAGTTTCCCGCAGATTCGCTGGTTGATCCACAGCTCGGTTCGCGACAGCCCGCTACGCCAGCCACCGACCACCTCGGGATCGACTCCCGTCCCGGGCCGGAGGCCAGGGCGGTTGGAAGAGCTACTCCGGTTGACTTCAAGAATGGATTCGTCGAACTCAAGACCCATCGCGGACAACAGCGGCCCAATAGCCTCCCGGGGATCGTCAACGAGCTCCTCAAAGCGCACATGGAACACTCGAGGATCAACCGCTCGTTTGCCGGCGCGCGCGGCTGAACGCCATAGAAGACTCGCCGTGAGCGGGTGGTATTGGAGGAAGTGCCGCAGGGCGATTCGCCGGGTGACCTCGCCACGTGCCTCCCACAGTGTCCGGTACCAGCGCTTCTGCGACAGCAGCACGTCGCGAGGATCACGAGTGATGACCGCAACAACCGCGTCGGGCAGCACCATCAGGATCTCGGGGATCCAGACGACGTAGCGCGGTGTCTTGTCGATCACCCACGCGCAATCGCCTGCACAGTCGATGAGCACCCTGCGGTAAACATCGCTCGCGACGACCGGCTGCGGCAAGGTTTCCACAAGTTGAGCGGCCGTCCGTTCGTGTTCCCGCGGATGGTAAGGCCGGTGGAAGCCATCGAGAGCGTGATGCAGCAGGCGGCTGGCGAGCTCCTCAGCCTCGGCAGGCGTTAACGCGTCGTCCTGCCCAGACGGCGTCCAGAACTGCTCGAAGAAATGGATCTCCTTCAACTGCCGCACTCGCGGGTGCCGGCTCAGCATCTGCGCGAGAACAGTCGTTCCGCTGCGACTGGCGCCGACGATGACGAGCGGTCGCGCATTCGCGCGATCGGTGGAGCTGGGGACCCGTTGCAGTTCGAGCGCTTCTTCCATTGCGCGCAGGAGTAACGCCTGAGTTCGTCCCGACCTTGCGCGTCAACGATCATCCAAGAAGCCGATCTGCGCAGCGCTTGGCAACAAGAAACCCCGTATTTACTGGGCTTTTAGCAAATACCGATAACGGGATTCGAACCCTGCGGAGGGCCTGCCGGGAGAGCGGATTTCCCACTCTGATGCGATATCGGTAACCGCTCAAGACGCCGGAAACCGCCTGAGCTGGGGTGTCTCTTCCCATCGTTTTCCCACGGGGCGGCGCACACCACCTCCGAACCGATGGCACCTGATGCCCGGCAGCGAGAGCGGACCGCTGGCTAGCCAAGAGCTTTGCTTGGCCCCACCGCGAGATACTGCGCGGGCGATGTCGAAGGAGAACGTGGAGGTGGTCCGGGAGGCGGTGGCGGCGTTCAACCGGGGTGACCTCGATGCGGCCCTCGAGCGGATGCACCCCGACATCGAGTGGCAGACCCCCGACGCGTTTCCCGATGCCGGGACCGCATCGTGGCCGTGAAGGGGTCCGGGAGTTCTGGCAGACCTGGCGGGACACGTTTCGGGGCTTTCGGTTGCACCTTGAGGAGTGCGTGCCAGTAGGCGAGCACTACGTCCTCGCCACCTTTCGAGTTAGTGGAGAGGGAGCCGGGAGCGGGGTCGGGGTGGAGTCCCCCGCGGTCTTTCAACTCGGGGAGATCCGCGACGGAAGGGTGATTTGGGTTGGGATGTTCCTCACCGAGAGTGATGCCCTCGAAGCCGCCGGGCTGCGGGAGTAGTCGCCCGCTGCCCCGCTAGGGGTGTCTCCTTATGCTTTTTGGGCTGGTTGCGAAATGCAATCAGTACGCGTAAAGGGAGGCTCACCATGGCCAAGCTGATCTACTCGGCGATCACGTCGCTCGACGGCTACGTCGCGGACGAGGACGGCAACTTCGACTGGGCTGCGCCGGACGAGGAGGTGCACACCTTCGTCAACGACCTCGAGCGGCCGGTCGGCACCTACCTCTACGGGCGCCGGATGTACGAGGTGATGGTCGACTGGGAGACCGCGCACACCCTCGCCGACCAGCCGCCCTTCATGCGGGACTTCGCGGAGATCTGGCAGGCGGCCGACAAGATCGTGTACTCCAGGACGCTGGAGACGGTATCCAGCGCCAGGACGCGGATCGAGCGAGACTTCGACCCTGAAGCGGTCCGGCAGATGAAAGCGCCAGCGGGACGTGACATCACCGTGGGCGGTCCCGACCTCGCCGCCCAGGCGATCAAGGCCGGGTTGGTCGACGAGTGCCACCTGTTCGTCGCGCCCATCGTGGTGGGAGGCGGCAAACAGTCCCTCCCCGACAATGTCCGCCTGAAGCTCGAACTGCTGGACGAACGCCGTTTCGGCAACGGCGTGGTTCACCTCCACTACCGCACCAGGACGTGAGGAGACGGCGACGCTGCCCGGACGTCTAGAGCCTTCAGCGCAGAAACAGCGGAGGGAACTGCTCAGGCTCGCGCCGAGTCATTTCGACGTAGCAGCGGACGTGGTACTTGCCCTCGGGCTCCTGGCCGTCCTCGACCGCAAAGGCGCTTTCGGTTGCGAGGCCGACCGTTAGCGCTCCGTCCTCCCGCGAGGTGACGGCGATTTCCTCGCGGTAGCCGAGCATCTCCCCGCAGCTATCGCAGCGCATCCCTGCCATGCGGAATGACCTTACCGCGCGATCCGCGCGGGTCGAGAGCCAGGGCGCGATACTGCGCGGGCGATGTCGCAGGAGAACGTCTAGCCGGCGGTTTTTCAAATCGCGCGTCGGGGATTGTTCTCGCTCCCTTACCCCAGGGAGTCGGATAGAGTCGCCGCATCCCCTAGAACGGAGGCAAATATGGCCACACCGGAACGTCGCGGCGGCGGCATTGGCGGTCTCTCCCTCGGAGGCATCATCGTCATCATCGGGATCGTGGTGGCCCTGTTCTGGAGCCTCATAATCGGGGTGATCCTCGTGTTGATCGGACTGATCGCCTTCGGAGGCTTCGCTCGGGGCAGGTGGTACTGAGACCTCCTCGAAGCCCGCCGGGATAGCGGAGTGGGCGATGTCGCAGCAGGACGTCGAGATCGTCCGGCGGAGCTACGAGATCGCGAACTCGATTTGGCCGGACCGGCCCTGAACTTTGTCGACCCCGAAGAGGTAGCACCGGATTTCTGGGCACACCTCGATCCCGATTTTGAGTTGCATGAACGCTCCGACCTGCCCGACGCGGGCATAGCTTCGGCCTGAAGTTACGCTCTGGCTGCGTTCGCGGCGCCGTGGGTCGCAGGATTTGCGCCCCGGCGCGGGCGGACTGGTATCGACTTCGAGAGAGCGAGCCCGTGGGAGACAACCTCCGCGAACTGGCCAAGTCGATCCCTTGGTGGGGATGGGTCGTCGGAGTGCTCGTCGTGCCATTGGCATCGGCAGCCTTGCCGGTTCTGGCACGGAGGACAACTCATCGGGGGGCACGTCAACCACGGCGAGCTCGACCGAGAAGCAGCAGACCACCAAGACCGCTTCAAAAGCATGGAGATCGGCGGAGGCTGTTCACCCTGACGTCGACCAGCGCCTCTGATCTGGCCCGGTTAGGGCCAGATCCGGCCCGATCCGACCCGCCGTTGACCGTGTTTGAACCACCGATGAGGGCCATGCTGCAGTCGATGAAGTGCAGGCACCACAGGCTCGTCGGTCTGTTCGGCCTCGCGCTGTTCGCAGGCGCACTCGCCAGCGGCCTCCTCGCAGGCAGTTTGCTGCCCCGCCGCGGCCGAGGCATCCATTCTCCCGTCACCTTCGCCGCTGGTCACGGTGAAGGACGGCGGGATCGTGTTCACGAGTACTCGCGACGGCGGTGACCGCGACATCTTCATCGCCGACAACGACGGCTCCAACCCCGTCAACCTGACCGCGGGCTCGCCGGCCGAGGACCATGACCCGGTGATCCGCGAGGACGGGGACCGGATCGTGTTCGTCAGCGACCGCGACGGCGGCGACTCGGACATCTTCGTCATGAACGCCGATGGATCCGACCCGGTGAACCTGACCTCCAACTCGCCTTCAGAGGACCGCGAGCCGGTGATCGCCGGCAAGCTGCGGCGCTGGATCTTCTTCAGCAGCAACCGGGATGGCGACTACGACATCTATTCGATGGAGATCGACGGGGCGTCCCTCGCCGACCAGTGGACCGTGGAGAGCGTCCCACCGAGCAACGAGACCGCGCCCTGGGTGACCCCCCATGCCGTGGCCGGCGTCTCCCTCTTCACGACGACCGATCGGTTCGGCGGCGACCTCGACATCATGGAGCAGGGGCACAACCTCACGCCCGATTCGGACGGCGACGACACCAATCACGGTGGCTGGGTCCCGCGACCGATCAACGAACGGCTGTTCTTCTTGGCAGACGTGTTTCAGAGCGACCGCGACGGCGACGCGGACGTCTACATCGACGATGACCCGACGATCGACCTGGTCGGCGCCGAGAACCTCACCGGCGACGCGCCCGGCTTCGACGGGCTGCCCGCCGGTCTCGCCCAGCGGTCGGCGGATCGCCTTCACCAGTGACCGCAGTGGCGGCGATCGCGACGTCTTCGCGATGGGCACCGACGGTTCGGCGCCCGTCAACCTGACGAGCGACAGCGCCGCCAGCGACGAGGCGCCCGCCTGGGAGACGATCTACCGGTGTAACGGCCGGCGCGTGACGATCCTCGGGGCGTTCGGGACCGTGTTCGCGGACCTCCATCCGCAGGGCACGCCCGGGGACGACGTCTTCTATGGCTTCACTTTCAATGCTGGCGCCGGGGATGACGTGGCCTGCGGCTCGCTCCACGGTGGGGACGGGAGCGAGATCTCCGGCGAAAAGGGAAATGACCGGATCTTTGGATCGCAGAACCGGGATAGGCTCGAGGGGCGGCACGGGCAACGACCGACTCTCCGCCGGGCGCGGCAGAGACGTCCTCTACGGCGGCCGAGGTCGCGACGTCCTCAGGGGCGGCGGCGCCCACGACGTCTGCATCGGCGGCCCCGGCAAGGACAAGTTGATCGGTTGCGAGTTCACGCGGCTCAAGTCCCCGCGCAAGGCTGGCTAGTCGCCTGGGACCGGCTGCCCTCCAGTCGCGGCAGCGTCCCATCCGGGAGTTTGGAGGCCATTCGTCTGTTGCAGCACCGTGCTCGCTGGCAACTACTAGCTGGCGTCTGGCATGAGCACTTAGTAGACGCGCGTAAGCGCGTGGTTGCAGTTGGGTTGCAATCGGCGGGCGACTCGCGGGGCCGTAGTCAGCGCAATCCCGCTGTTTGCAGCACTTTCGAGAGGCACCGCTACCGGGATTCGAACCCGGGTTTCCGGACTGAGAATCCGGCGTCCTAGTCCCCTAGACGATAGCGGCGCGAACGTGACGGCTCGGCAGTGTAGCCAACGCCATTCTGCCCTCCGACGGGCGGCCCTGAATCCTCCCGGCTTGTCGAGCCGCGACTCCGTCCGGTCGGTCTGGGCAGGAAACGAACCCATGTTCGTACCAGCTGCTTCGTCCGATCACGGCCCCGGCTTCGATTCGCACGCTACATTTCGTCATTGCGCGGCTGTGGCGGAACTGGTCTACGCGCGGCGTTCAGGACGCCGTGGGCGCAAGCCCTTGGGGGTTCGAATCCCTCCAGCCGCATCACTCGAGTTCTCAGACGCACAAGCGCGCCCTAGGCGCTGAGGTTATTTGGCTGAGGACAAGAAAGGGCCTGGGTGCTCGTCGAGTGGCCAAGCAGCTCGGCCTCCTTGTCGCCACGGTCCGCAACTGGTTAGACGCCTTATGGGAGAGCATTGGACGAGTGAGCAGCCGTGGAAAGACGCGTGGCACAGTTAGCGCGCCGGCTGATACGGGCGAGGGGATGATCCGCAAACGAAAGCTGAAGAAGGAGAAGTGGCGATGGAAGCACTAAGCACGCGCGGCGCCAGGTTCATCGGCAACTTCGAGGGCTTCATCCCGCATCCCTACGACGACGGCGCGGGCAACTGGACCATCGGCTTCGGCCACACCAAGGGCGTCACCTCGCGGACCCGGCCGATCAGCCGGACGAAGGCGCTGGTCCTCCTCCAGGAGGACGCGCACGAGGCCCAGCGGGCGGTCGCGCGGTCGCTCCGCCCGGAGATCCGCCAGCGGCTGAAGCAGCCCCAGATCGACATGCTGATCAGCCTCGCCTACAACATCGGCGGCGGCGGCTTCGCCAGCTCGACGGTGGCGCGCGAACTGAACGCCGGGCACGTCAAGAAAGCGGCGGACGCCTTCCTGCTCTGGAACAAGATCGGCGGCGTGCCATGGGCCGGCCTCACCCGGCGGCGGAACGCCGAGCGCCGGGTGTTCCTGCACGGCTACCCCAAGCAGGACCGATGATCTTCGCGCTTTCCGGAAAGCTCGAGGTCGCCTAAGGAACCGCGCGGCCGAGCCAGCCACGGTAGAAGCCCTCAATGTCGGGCAAAAAGTCGTGGACGACGGGGTAGCCGGGGGTGTAGGTGTCGACCTCGAGCTGGCGAGCGCATGAGGGGCAGAAGAGCTCGCGCAGCTCGACCCACTCGGGGTCGCCGGCGGCGTAGCCGGGAAAGATCTCGTGCAGCGACTCCTCGGTGTCGCGGATGCGGACGACCGCCTCCATCTTCCAGTTGCGTGACGGGTGGCAGAAGTCGTGACCGCAGTCGCAGCGGATCGCCAGCTCGCCGTCCGAGGCGCGGACGGCGTTGAGCCCCTCCCCCATCGGCAGCACGATGGGGTCGTCGTAAGGCACCCGATCCTGGAGGACGGAAATCCACTTGTCGAAGCGGTCGGGGTCCTTGTAGCCGGACTGGATCCCGCGGATCTCCCGGCGCGAGAGCCTCTCGTCCAACAGCGCCGCCAGGGTCTCCCTCTCCAGCGGCCGGCCGGCGGCCCGAGCCAACTCAACCCTCGCCACCGACGACGATGCGAGGAACTCGTCCGCCGACTCCTCGGGGCTGATCTTGCCGGGCTCGGCGTGATCGACCGTGAGCGTGGGGGTCGGCGTCTCGAACTCGAAGTCCTCGGGCAGGTCCCAGAAGCCGCGGTACTCGGCCGCCCAGCGCGGCGACATCTTCATGGACTCGGCGTAGGCGACCGAGACCGGCTCGATCAGGTCATGGTCGATCATCCGCTGCCGCTGCTCGGCCCACCACTCGCGCACTGGGCGCGCCTCCTTCAGCCGCTCGGCGCGGAAGCGCTCGCGGCGCTTGCCGCTCGCATCCTCGTCGGCGGAGGCGCCTCCCGTCACTTCCTGTTCCCCGTCTTCGCGCAGGATCACGCCGTAGACCGAGTCGGCGAAGCGCGGCAGCAAGTGCCCCTCGGCGACGTCGCGCGCCACCTCGGCCGGCGGGCGCAGCAGCGGGTCGCCCAAGCCAGCGGCGCCCTTCATCACCGAGAGGTAGAGGTCGCCCTCGGCGAAGGGCTCCAGCGTGGTCATGTTGTCCTGCTTGAAGGTCCGCTCTCCTTCGATCGCCAGCAACGCCGGCTCGTCGAAGCTGCCGTCGGCGATTGGATAGGCCTCCCCCGCCTCGGCCAGCTCGCGCAGGTTCGATCCCTTGATGTTGTGCAGGTAGCCGGCCGACCCTGGGTAGCCGCCGAATAGCCCGCCGGTCAGCATCCGGGTGCAGCCGAGGTTCTGCAGCTCCCAGAAGGGCGTCTTCCAGACCATCAGCAGCGACTCGAAGCTGGAGCCGCCGCGGTGGCGCCCAGGTCCCCCGCTGTTCGCCTTGATCCGCCGCGAGAGGTAGATCATCGGGCAGATCAGCTCCCACATCTCGACGTCGCCGGCGTCGCCCTCGGGGTTGAACATGGCGGCGCAGGTGTCGGTGCCGTCGAGCACGTACTTCGCCCCCATCCCCTGGGCGGCGATCTCGAAGTTCATGATCGCCGAGGAGTTGCCGTACTGGTCGATGCCACCACCCTGGATCACGTTGCCCGAGACCGAGTAGGGCCCCATCACCTCCTCGATGAAGCCGCGCGACTGCAGGCCGCGCGCCAGCGTGCGGGCGAAGCCGAGGAAGGCCGGCTGCAGGAACGCCCAGGCGATGCCCGTCGATCCCTCGGCGTCGCCGAGGTTGGCGATCGTGCCCTCGGGGAAGTTGGTCTCGATCGCGAAGTAGGCGCCGTCGTTGACCTTGTCGTTGCAGATCAGGGTCTGGGTGAACATCACCCAGATCGCGCCCTGCATCCCCGACGGAGTGCAGTTCATCGAGTGCCATCCCCAGGCGGAGGAGCCGTCGAGGTCGAGGGCATAGTCGCCGTCGCCGCCGATCCGCACCTCGAAGGGGGCGTGCATGACGAAGTCGCGGCGCGCGCGGGCGGGCAGTGAGACCTTGTCGGCGAAGGTGATGTCGAAGTTGGCGGCCGACCGATAGCGGCCGGGCACGGTCATCTCGCGCACGCGAGCCTTGAACGAGCGCCGCCCCTCCTCGATCACCTCCCGGCTGAACTGCTTGAAGCGATCGATCCCCTCCTCCAGGATCCACCCGTTCCAACGCCTCGCGGATCATGTGGCAGCCGGCCAGGCGGGTGCGCTCGTCGAGGCAGGTAGTACATCGGCGCGCGAGTTTGCTTCTCGCAGCGGGTCAGGTGCCAGCGCGCCAGCTCGTCCTTCTCCCCTACCTTCATGCAGGGCAGGTCGATGCCGTCGTCAAGGCGGTGGGTCGGCCCCACCGGCACCCCGCCGGGGCGTGGAGGCGCCGATGTCGAGCACGTGGGTGACGCCGCCCGCCCAGGCGATCAGCTCACCCTCCCAGAAGATCGGCACGAAGGTCTGGACGTCGGCGTTGTGGACGTCGCCGATAGTCGGGTCGTTATTGACGAAGTCATGTCACCCGGTCGGATCCCGGGGTTGTCCTCGTACTGGTGGCTGACCATCCACTTGATTGCGTCCGACATCGTGTGGACGTGGACGATGATCCCGGTGGAGAGCGCGCACCGAGTCGCCCTCGGGCGTGTAGAGCGCGAAGCAGAGCTCGCCCAGCTCCCGCACGATCGGCGACGCCGAGATGTTGAGCGCCGTCTCCCGCGCTGACACCAGCCCACCTCTCAAACGCGCGAACAGCTTCTCGTAGCCGATCGGGTCGGAGTCCTTCATCGCCAGCTCACCCGAGAGCCCGGCGTAGGAGCCCGTCTCGGCGAACTGCCGGTCGGAGTCGGCGAGCATCTGATCGAGGCGGCGGCCGTCCCAGCCGATCGGCTCGGCCTGCGGCTCCAGCTCGCGTGTCGCATCAACCACTGTCATGCCTCACCGCCCCTCTGGCAAACCGACCCCGGAAGCGTCACCTGAGGAGCCGACGGCTGATGATGTCAGGTGGAAGATCTGGTGCCGGTCCAGCGTCGCGGCGCGACCGGGCGGGACGGCGAAGGTGGTCGCGACCGACTCGACGATCGCCGGGCCCTCGACCACGTGGCCTGCGCGAACATCGTCGAGCTCGACGATCGCGGTGTCCGCGAACCCGTCCTCCCACCAGACCTGCCGGCGACCCTTCTCCGGCGGCGGGCCCGAGACCTGCTCCAGCTCGGGCAACGCCGGCTTCTCCACCTCGACCTCGCCGAGCACGATCGCGTGGGTGACCAGGTAACCCAGCTCGGGCGAGCGCGCCGAGCGGGCGAAGACCTTGCCGTAGGCCTCCTCGAAGACCGCGATCAGATCGTCGAGCTGGGCGGCGTCGTCGAGCTCCATGTGCGGGCTGACGATCTCGATGTCGTTGAGCTGGCCGTAGTACTGCATGCGGACCGCGTGGGTGAAGCCGATCCTCTCGCGGTCGATCCCCGACTTGGCGAACTCGTCTGCGACCTTCTCCTGCAGCCCGAGCCAGGCGCCGGTGATCATCATCGCCACGCCCGCCTTCTCCATCTCGTCCTGGCCCGCCTGGATCGGCATGTCGATGGTCTGGTCGTAGCGATACTCGAAGGGCGCGCAGGCGCAGCCGTAGGCGGAGAACCCCGCCGCCCAAGCGGGGACGAGGACATCGCGGTACGGGACCTCGTGCGTGTAGCCGGCCACGTGCAGCGGCCCCCCTCCCCCGTAGCAGAGCAGCGCGTAGTCGGCCGGCGAGTAGCCCTTGCCGAGGATGCGCCCGACGGCCTCGTTCTTGAGGGTCTGCTCGAAAACAGCTCCACCACCCCCGCCGCGGCCTGCTCCAGCCCCAGTCCGAGCGGCTCGGCGACCTGTCGGCGAACCGCGGCCCTCGCGCGATCGGCGTCGAGCTTGACGTCGCCGCCGAGGAAGTAGTCGGGGTTGACCCGTCCGAGCACCAGGTTGAGATCGGTGACCGAGACGGTGTCGAGGCCGCCCTCTGGCCAGCAGACGCCGATGCTGGAGCCAGCGGAATCCGGTCCCAGCTCCGGCCGGTTCGAGTTGGGGTTGACGCGGACGAAGGAGCCCGTTCCGGCCCCGATCGAGTCGATCTTGACCAGCGGCATCGCCAGCACGAACCTGGCGATGTCCGGCGTCTGGGTGATCTCGAAGCGGCCGTCGGTGATCAGCGCGATGTCGAAGGACGTGCCGCCGATGTCGGTGCAGAGGACATTGGGGGTGTCCATCACCTCGGCCAGCTGGCTTCCCCCCACCACTCCCCCGATGGGCCCGGAGACCAGCGTCCGAGCGAGCTCCTGGGCCTCGATCGAGATCGTGCCGCCGTGAGAGGCCATCACCCGCAGCTCGAACTCCGCTCCGCTCTCCTTGGTGCGGTCCCGGACCGCCCGCAGGGTTCCGCGTGAGGGCTCGGCGGCGTAGGCCTCGATCAGGGTGGTGTTGAGGCGCGGCAGGTCGCGGCGCATCGGATAGAGCTGGGAGGCGAGGAAGACGGGCACCTCGCCGTCAGCCCCGCGCTCCGCCTTGACCTCCTCGAGAATCTCCGCCACCCGAAGCTCGTGCTCGGCGTTGCGGTAGCTGAACAGCAGCGAGACGCAGATCCCCTGTACGCCGGAGTCGAGCAGGGCGCCGGCCGCCTCGCGCACGTCCTCTTCGCGCAGGGGAAGGATCTCCTCGCCGAAGACGTCGATGCGGCCGCGAACGCCCATCATCCGCTTGCGCGGGACCAGCGGCGAGTTGTGATGGTGGGTCGCGAGGTGAAGGCGATCGGAGTACGAGTAGCCGAGGTAGGTCTGGATGCCGCGCTCGATCCGCAGATAGTCCTCCTGGCCCGCGCTGACGATGGCGCCGATCTCGAGCCCGGTGCGCGAGAGCAGCCGGTTGAGCATCGCGGTGCCGCTGAAGATCCCGGAGGCGATCCGGGGGAATGCCGCATCGGGCGCGCTGCCCCATTGCTCGAGCGCGTCGACCGCCGAGGACATGAAGCCCTCCGACTCGTCTTCGGGAGTGGTCTGCGCCTTGCCGACCACGAACGAGCCGGCCTCGTCGACGATGAAGGTGTCGGTCATCGTGCCGCCGGCGTCGATCGCCAAGACGCGCGGATTCCGATCGCTCCCCTCAGCCACGCTGCCTCGCCGCTCTCACGCGCGGAACCTAACGGAACGCCACAGCGACCGGCCTGCGGAGCCCGGCCGGCGAGGATCGCGGCGGCGCGCGCTTTCACCTTCATACCCAGCCGCGGGGCGACCGGCGCCGCCCGCCACTCAGAGGCAGTCGTGGCCTGCGCCCCTTGCCCCAGCTCAGCGCCGGCTTGCGGCGCCGCCGACGCCGGGGCGAGCAGGAGGTTGACCGCCGCGGCTTGCGCTGCCCCCGCCATTGTTGCTCGGATCGGCGACCGCCCCCGTCGCCTTGAGCCCGTTCTGGCGGCGCTCGCGGTCGGGGCGCAGGATGAGAATCTCCCCTGGCGAATGCTCGAGCAGCCAGGCTACGTCGTCCGCACTGAAGCCGTCGCCGTTCGAGCGCCCGGCCGCCACCAGGCGGTCGAAGCGCTCGTGCACCAGCAGCTCGCGGAAGGCGTGGCGGTAGGTCCTGCCCACCTCGATCCGAGAGTCCACCGGGACGCCCTGGGTCGCGGCTCGGCGCTCGATCGCCTCCAGCAGCGGCAGGGCGGTCTCGGCCTCGCTGCGCAGCGGGGTGTCGAGCTTGACGCTGAGCGGCACCACGGCCAGGTAGGCGGGCACCAATGTCGCCTCCTCGGCGCGAGCGATTCTCAACGCCGCGTCGAGCGCCGACTCCGAGAGCGAGTCGCCAGCGAACGGGAACAGGATCCGCCGCGCGGAGGGGGTCAACTCCCGGTCCGCGCTCCGCCAGCGGTCGCGAAGCAGGACCGCGATCACGGCGAGGGCGACCAGCAGCAGCGCAGCCAGGATTACGTGGCCCAGGGTCATGACTCTCCGTTCTCGCGCAGGGCTCGGTCGGCGACGATTCGCACGTCGATGCCGGGCAACGCCTCGATCAGCCGGGTCGGAAGGGGCTCGGAGAACCGCTTCAGGCCCCGGCGGGGCTGGGGGCTGCCCAGCAGCACGTAGGTGGTGCCGCGCTCCTCGGCGACATGCTTGACCCCCTCGACGACGTCATCGAACTCGCGGATCAGCAGATGCGCGCCGAGCACCCTGGCCAGACGGCGGAGGGCATCGAGCTGCTCGGTTTCCTCGGGATCCGTGTCGCCCTGCCCGGGCTTGACCCAGAGCAGGTCGAGCTCCGCGCCCAGCCGCTGGGCGGAGCGCCAAGCTCGGCGCACCAGGCGCTGCGAGCGCGCGCGCGGCTTGACCAGCGCCAGCAGCCGCTCTCCGATCGCCTGCGGCGCGGCCGTCTCCATCAGCCGGTCCTCCCGCTTGCCGACTACCTCGCGCACCAGGCGCTTGGTGCCCACCTCCTCGGCGACCTGCCTCAGCGCCACCTCCCGCAAGGCCAGAAGGTTCTCGATCTTGAAGAAGCCGGCGAGGGAAGCTTCGATGCGCTCTCCGGGTAGATCTTGCCCGCCCGCAGCCGATCGAGCAGCGCCTCCGGGGTGAGGTCGATGAGGACCACCTCGTCGGCTCGTGTGAGGAAGTCGTCGGGAAACGTCTCGCGAACGCGGACGCCTGTCAGCTCGCGGACCGCGTCGTTGAGGCTCTCGAGGTGCTGGACGTTGACCGTGGAGAAGACGTCGATGCCCGCGTTGACCACATCCTCGATGTCCTCGTAGCGCTTGGCGTGCTCGAGGTCCGGCGCGTTGGTGTGGGCGAGCTCGTCGATCAGGCACAGCTCCGGCTGACGCGCGATCACCGCGGGCAGGTCGATCTCCTGGAGCACGGTCTCGCGGTACGGGACCCGGCGCCGGGGAAGACTCGAGCCCCTCAGCCTGCTCCACCGTCTCGACCCGCCCGTGCGGCTCGAGGTAGCCGATGGCGACGTCGCGGCCCGCCTCGGCCTCGGCCTGGCCCTCCTGGAGCATCCGGTAGGTCTTGCCCACCCCGGCCGCCATGCCGAGGAACACCTTGAGATGGCCGCGGGCGATCACGCGCGAGCGGATCCTTCCGTTCAGGCGCCAAGGATTCCATGGACGATCAGGTCGATCAGCTTGATGCCGATGAAGGGCGCGATGATCCCCCCGAGCCCGTAGATCAACAGGTTGCGACGGAGCATCGCCGAGGCGCCCGCCGGCCGGTAGCGCACCCCGCGCAGCGCCAGCGGAATCAGCAAGGGGATGACCAGCGCGTTGAAGATGATCGCCGAGATGATCGCCGACTCCGGCGTGCCCAGGTTCATGACGTTGAGCTTGTCGAGCGGTCCGGTGCCGCCCGCCGTCGTCGCATAGGTGGCGGCGAAGATCGCCGGCAGGATGGCGAAGTACTTGGCGACGTCGTTGGCGATCGAGAAGGTGGTCAGGGCGCCGCGCGTGATCAGCAGCTGCTTGCCGACCTCGACGATCTCGATCAGCTTGGTTGGGTTCGAGTCCAGGTCCACCATGTTGCCCGCCTCGCGGGCCGCCTGGGTGCCGGTGTTCATGGTCACGCCAACGTCGGCCTGAGCCAGCGCAGGCGCGTCGTTGGTCCCGTCGCCGGTCATCGCGATCATTCGCCCGCCCGCCTGCTGCTCGCGGATCAGCTCGAGCTTCTTCTCCGGCGTCGCCTCGGCGAGGAAGTCGTCCACCCCTGACTCCTCGGCGATCTTGGCCGCCGTCAGCTGGTTGTCGCCGGTGATCATCACCGTGCGGATCCCCATCGAGCGGAGCTGGTCGAAGCGCTTCTCATTCCCTCCTTGACCACGTCTTTGAGGTAGATGACCCCGAGGACCTTGTCGTCGCGGGCGACGGCGAGCGGCGTGCCGCCCTCGCGCCCGATCCGGTCGAGCTCCGCCTGCAGCTCCGCCGGCACCCTGCCGCCGCCGTTCTCGACCCAGCCGGTGATCGCGTCCCCCGCTCCCTTGCGAAGGCGCTGCCCGTTGAGGTCCACGCCGCTCATCCGTGTTTCGGCGCTGAAGGGGACGAAGTCGGTGCGTGTCGTGACATCCTCATGCTCCCGTATGCCGAACTGCTT
>CAVVBU010000021.1:0-54261 GCA_963746615.1 uncultured Solirubrobacterales bacterium
GCGGTGCTTTAAGCATTAGGATGAATTTTGAGGGGAGGACTGGAGACAAAAGCCCCCCGCCCTCCCCTCAAACTCCCCCCCAACCCCCTGTAAGGGTAGAGAAAAAACGGTAGGGGCGGGTTCGTGAACCGCCCCACATAATTGAGCCAAAAATTGTCTGGTGGGCACGCCCAACGCATAGAGAGGTGCGCCAGCGCCGCCCTCCCTTTCTACTGTTCCTTTTGCCTGCGAAAATCCGGTAAAGCACCGCCACCGCGATGGCGGCCCAGATGAGCGAGGCGGGCCAGGCCTTGGCGAGGCCGACGCTGACGATGGTCTCGGTTAATTTGGGTATTGACGCCAGGTAGGGGATGAGGCTGAGGCCCATCAGGACGGAGGTGAACAGCATGACCACCGCCACATCGATGAGATCGAGGCGGGTGAAGATAAAATAGCCGGTGATGACCAGTAACACCAGGTAGACGCCCACCACGACGGCGTAGTGCCCCAGGAATGGCTGAGTCGCCCCCAACCATTGCTCCGGGCTGATCAGCAGGAAGGTCAGCTTAATCAGGACGAGCGCCGCAAAGACGCCGGCCAGGATTTTTTTCCCCAGCATTTGTCCCACCTCTTAAGGTGCCCAAGCACAGCTTGGGCGGTATAATCACGTTCCCTAGGACAGCTTGGGAACGAGGATTGAGGATTGCCTGCCGCTTAAAAAGGCGGGTAGTGCCCGCCCGACATTTTCGGTTTTCTGGCTGGCGGCACAGGCTTTCCAGCCTGTGCATCGAAGGTGGCGGGCGGGGACGCCCGCCACCTGGCACCTGACCCCCGACCCCTGACTGCCGCTTCTCAATCCTCATCGCCCTCGTCATCGTCGTCGAAGGTCTTGATGCGGTCCGACGTAATCCGGGAAGACACCCTCATGGCCTTGGTGGTCTTGACGGGCGGCGACTCTTGAAAACCGTTGTAGCGCTTCACCAGGTCCAGGTAGTTATACTAAAAGTTTATGTTTAGAATTCCTTAACCATTGTTATTCATCCAAACCCAAAATTAAAGATTACAGGAAACTCCTAATGATATTGTACTTGAAGTTTTAGATGGTGCATCTTCGCTTACAGGGAATATTTCATCACTTGCATTATCAAACCTGTATTCAAATCTGAATGTAAAACCATCACATTTAAATGTGGGAACGAGAGTAATGTTTAAAGCATTGAAGTCTGCAATACCAGTTCCGCGTTCTAATTCCATCATTATCGGAAAAGTATTCTATACGTGCACCCAAGATCTATATTATCCGATAATGCAATTACAGGCTGAATACCAAATCCCATCCATGTAGCATCAATTGTTCCAATTGTTTCTGCACCATAATTTCCCTGGAAATTCAAGTGCTACACCCGGAATAGCTTTAGTTACACCTGTTAAATCTATTGAAGTTCTTGCATCATCTGATGCAAGCTGTTCAACACCCCATGAACCTGAAATACCAAAAGCTAAAGGATCACCTAAATTAACACCGAATCTTCCTATTATTGTTTTATCTTTGTTATTATCAATCAGAAGATCCCAGCCATTAATAACACCAAGTTTAATATCAACTTGATCTGAAGCAACAAAAGTAAAATAACCGCCTACGTGACAATATGCTTCAGCAAGTCCATACAAGATAGCCTCGTGAAATAGTTGGATTTGCCGGACCTTCAATTACTTCAATACCTTCAAAAGTAACAAACTTACCTCCGGTAAATTTAAATTTATCGGAGAAGGCATAAGTCATATAAGCTTCCTGAATATCTACACCAATGCTTGGTCCGCCGCCAGTCTGATTCAAAAGTCCATGTACTCCTGCATCAGTTCCAAAATCAAGTTCGGCAGTATAGCTGAGTTTATCTGATGGAGCTCCAGTAAGAGCAATATGTACATTGTTAAGTAAAATCTGGTTTGCTCTTGCATCATATGAACGGAGCAGTATTTACTGTTGTATCTCCAAAATAATAATTGTATGTGGCTTCAATATGACCGGAAAAAACCGGACCGTTTTGTGCAAAAGATTTTTGTCCAATAAAAATAATTAATAAATTACGAATAAGATGATTTTTTTATAAAACTCTTAATTTGTTATTGACTTAATTTTATAGGCAGAGTCTTTTTAATGAGTTTTGCATCTCAAACAATCCGTCCTGAAAATTATTTTAATTCATCCAATGCAAGATTAAGCTTTAGAACATTTACTCTTTCCGGACCAAACAATCCAAGCAATGGTTTTTCAATATGTTGATTCAACAAACTTTCTCAATTCTGATTCATCTAATGTTTCTTTCCTTTGCAATTCTTGGAATCTGAATAAAAGCTGCTCTGCGGAGAAATATGCGGATCAAGTCCTCCTCCGGATGCTGTAACTAAATCGGAAGGAATATCAGATTTCTTTATTTCAGGATTATATTTAAGCAGAGTGTCAATTCTATCCTGAACTAATTTTAAGTAATCAGGGTTTGTCGGTCCTTTATTCGAACCGCCTGTTGATGCAGCATTATAATCGACTGCAGAAGGGCTGCCCCAAAAATATTTTGGATCAGTAAATTTTTGCCCGATGTTTTCAAACCCGATCAACTTTCCGTCTTTATAAATCGGTAATCCATTCGATTGAGCCGGAAACAACTGTCCGATTACCCAGATTAAGAAGCGGAAACAAAAGTCCAAAAAGAATTAAAGTTGAAAAATGAAGACCTAAAACATTTCTTAAAGATTTCATATTTATATTCCTTTAAAAGAAAATGACTTACTAAAAGATCAATTAATTTTATCCCGATGAACGGAACAATAATTCCGCCGAATCCATAAATTAAAATATTCCGTCTGAGCAATGCACTTGCACCAATAGGTTTATATTTTACTCCTCTTAATGCAAGAGGAACCAATGCAAGAATAATAAATGCATTAAAAATTACTGCAGATAAGATTGCCGATTGCAGGAGAACTAAGCTTCATTATATTCAGAACATTTAATGCAGGAATTGATAGCAGAAAATACTGCCGGGATTATAGCAAAATATTTTGCAACATCATTTGCAATTGAAAATGTTGTAACATTTCCTCGTGTTATTAATAATTGTTTTCCGATTTCAATAACTTCAAGCAGCTTTGTCGGATCACTGTCAAGATCAACCATATTTGCTGCTTCTTTTGCAGCCTGTGTTCCTGAATTCATTGCAACAGCTACATCAGCCTGGGCAAGAGCAGGTGCATCATTTGTTCCGTCACCCATCATTGCAACAAGCTTTCCTTCTTTCTGTTCTTTCAGGATATAATTCATTTTATCTTCAGGTTTTGCTTCAGCAATAAAATCATCAACACCGGCTTTGTTTGCAATGTATTTTGCAGTTAAAGGATTATCACCTGTAACCATTACGGTTTTAACACCCATTTTTCTTAAACGTGCAAATCGTTCCTGTATTCCGGGTTTAATAATATCTTCAAGCTGAATAACACCAAGTACTCTTTTATTTACTGCAACTGCAAGAGGAGTTCCTCCGTTTTCGGCAATTTCTCTTACAATTATCTTCAGCCTCGGTAAATTGCACCATTGCTTCTGTTCGCATAATTCTTAATTGCATCCCAGGCACCTTTGCGTATTTGAGTTCCATCCGGAAGATCAACACCGCTCATTCTTGTTTCAGCAGTAAATTTTATGAATTGTGCATTAGAAGTTTCACCATTCTTTAAATTTATATTATTCTTTTCAGCAAGTTCAATAATTGATTTTCCTTCAGGTGTTGAATCTGCAATTGAACTTAGATAACAGTATTTCATAAATTCAGTTTTATCAATTCCGTTTAAAGGATAAAAGTTTGTTGCTTTCCTGTTACCAATTGTAATTGTTCCGGTTTTATCAAGAAGAACAGTATCAATATCTCCTGCATTTTCAACAGCTTTACCTGATTTTGCAATTACATCTGCTCTTAATGCTCTATCCATTCCTGCAATTCCAATTGCAGAAAGAAGTCCGCCGATTGTTGTAGGAATAAGACATACAAATAAAGACACCAATGCAGAAACAGTTATTATTGTATTAACATAAAATGCAAATGGGAAAAGTGTAACAGTTACAAATAAAAATATTAATGTGAAGCCTGCAAGCAACACTGTCAATGCAATTTCATTCGGTGTTTTCTGTCTTTTTGCACCTTCAACAAGATCAATCATTTTATCTAAGAAATGATTCACCCGGATTTGTTGTAACCTGTACTTTTATTCTATCAGAAAGAACTTTTGTTCCTCCGATTACACCGGAATGATCGGTATCTGCTTCTCTTATTACAGGAGCAGATTCACCGGTAATTGCAGATTCATCTATTGTTGCTAGACCTTCAACTATTTCTCCATCGGCAGGCCGTCCAGTACGCCGAGCAGGGCACCGAGGTCGAGGTCGGCAAGCTCGACGGCCACCAGAAGCGCCTCGCAGCCACAGTCGTGCGCATCCCCTTCTACGACCCCGAGAAGACCCGCCCGCGTTCCTGACGGGCGGGCCGGCGACGGCTCGCAGGGGCCCAGTCAGCCGCTGTCGGAGCCCGCGGTCAGGTTCCCGTACTGCCCGCCGTGGAAGAGCAGCGGCCGGGCATTGGGCTCAAAGCGTGCGTACTCGACCTGGCCGAGGAACAGCGAGTGATCGCCACCCCAGTAGGAGCGATGGACGCGCGCGACGAAGTGCGCCGCCGAGCCCTCGACCAGCGGTGTGTCGTGCACGACCGCGAAGCTCGGCGCGGGCGCGTCGTCGGGCGCCCGCCTGGCGAAGCGGTCCGAGAGCGCCCGCTGGTCGTCGGCGAGGACGCTGACGGCGAAGCGCTGCCCCTCGTAAAGCAGCGAGCACATCTTCGTGCGGCGATCGACCGAGATCAGCACCAGCGGTGGCTCCAGCGAGACCGACATGAACGCGTTAGCGGTCATCCCGTGGACCTGCTCGTCCACCAGCGTCGTGATCACGGTGACGCCGGTGGCGAACATCCCCAGCGTCTGGCGCAGGGCGACCGCCGGGTCGTCGCCCTCGATATCGAGCGCGTCCTCGACCGAGGAGAGGTGCGGTCCCTGGCCGATTCCCTCGGGGCCCGATCCGACCCAGGCAGCCGCCTCCGCCAGGCTGAGGTCGAACTCGGGCGGCGTCGCCTGCGACTCGCTCACGCCGCCATTATCCATCGCCGGGCGCAGGCCGTTCCGGCGCCGCTCTAGACTGGCTCACCGACAGGCCAGCGCCCGTAGCTCAGCTGGATAGAGCGCCGCCCTCCGGAGGCGGAGGTCACAGGTTCGAATCCTGTCGGGCGCGCTTCGAAGCAGGGGACGGCTTGACTGCCTCCCGCGCCGCAACTAGCTTGGCGTTAACGACAGGGGAGCAGGAAGGGGTTCAACATGCGTGCAAAGTCAGTTTCCATGGCATTGGTTCTCGCAGCGATCGGAGCTCTGGCTCTCGGCGGATTCGCCTCCGCGAAGAAGCCCGCGAAGACGACCGTAACGATCGAGGCGCAGGTCGGGGGGTTCTTCGGCTTCGTCAAGAGCTCGAAGCCGAACAAGTGCGCCAACAACCGGGTGGTATCCCTCTACAAGCAGAGGGGCAGCCACCCCGACCCCAGCCACGACACCAAGATCGGCACCGACCCGGCCCAGCCCAACGGCGACGGCTACATGTGGTCGATCAACGCCGGCTCGAGCGGCCGTTTCTACGCTCGCGTCAAGGCCAAGCAGGGTTGCAAGGGCGACATCAGCCCCACGGTTCAGGCAGAGGTCTGAGCCGCCCGCCCACGCGCTCTGACCGGCGGCTCGGCAAAGCCGCCGGTCAGCCGTGCGGCCCGTTGTTCCAGTCGAAGGGACAGCCGTAGGACTCGAACTGGGCGAGGCTCATATAGCTGCCGCGCGGGTAGTTGACCCCCATCACCGCAGCGGCCGTGTTCGGCGCCTCGACGTCCCAGGCCGAGCGGTGAAAGCCCCGGTCCGGCAGCAGATTTCGAGTGAGAAGCGCGCCCTGCTCGGAGCGACCCGCGCCGTCACCGGCCGGGTCGGCCTCGAGCCAGGCGACCCCGCATCTCCGCCGGGCGTTCGGCGGGCGGTTCTCGGCCTTTGTCACTGCGATCACGTAGCGGCGACCCTTGCGCTTCAGCAGGGGCACCTGCTCGTCGTAAAGGCAGCCGAAATTCCGCGTCGTGACCAGCGACTCGATCACGCACATGTCCCAAAGCCTCAGCTCTCCCCCGGCCATCACCCCGTTGCCCCTGAAGGTCGCCGGCGTGGTAGGCCGGCGACCCCTGACGGCCAGCACGGGCCCGAAGTTGAAGCTGTAGTGGCCGACCATGTAGCGAACGTCGTGGTTGTCGTATTGAGTTCCCATCGGCGTCGCGTCGGTCGCGGCCAGCTCCGGGTTGGTCTTGAATGCAGCGAGCGAATAATTCAGGTTGAAGAACTTCTCGAAGAACAGCGGGTTGCGGGCGGGGTTGGTCGCGGGGTCCTTGCCGGGCCAGTTGACCAACGTGTCCTGGAGGGCCTGGGGTATCAGCTGGGGCCTGTAGTCGTGGTTGGAGTTGAGCGCGTCGCACAGGGCTTGCCCACGAAGGACGTCGCCGCCCGCGAGGCGGAGCTCCGGCTTCGGCAATCCGCTGCCCCCCGTGTCGCTGGTGCCCCGGTCGGGAACGTAGATGCGCAGGATCACGTCCTGATACGCACCGGGGTTCCGCTCGGCGTAGAGCGTGTTGCCGGCGGGGTGAGCCGGCGGCGCGGCGCCGAGCAGGCGAACCGTGTAGGCGCGCTTGGCGGCGTTGCGGCGATGGCCCTCGATGTAGGGATTGGTGGAGCCGGGATCGGGCTTGATCCTGAAGTCCGGCAGCGATCCCGTCGAGGCGACCGACTCCGAATCCGTCTGGCCGTCGCTCTGGTAGGCGTTCAGCGACTGGTAGCGAGCGTGGGCGTAGCGGCCGTGTAGGAGCAGCTTCGCTCCCGGGGGCGTCAGGAACTTGGCGCCCCAGTAGCGGATCTCGGTGCCGGGATAGGCGTAGTTCGTGTCCGGATTGCGGTCGGTGAACGGCCCGGTCCAGAAGCAGGTCGGCGCCGGCAACCCGCGCGGGTTGTATCCCGTCGGGACCGAGGCCGCGGCCGGTGCGGGCCCCGCCACCGCGAGCGCCAGGGCGGCCACGATCAGCCAACGCGCCAGTCGCCAGCGGCCTTCTCCCCTTCTGAGGTTCATCCTGCGCTCACCGTCCCTGTCTCGCCCTGCCCGAGGCGCTGGAAGCTATCAGCGCGGCGCCGGGGCGCGGGCCTCGGGGTGAGCCAGGTACCAGTCGAAGGTGCGGCGCAGGCCCTCGCGCAAGTCGACCCGGGGCTCCCAGCCGCAGAGCTCGCGGATCTTGGTCGAGTCGAGGTACTGGCGGTCGATCTCGCCCTCCGGGCTGCCCTCGCCGCGGATGTCGGGCTCGATCTCGGCCCCGGCGATCTCGCAGATCAGCTCGAGCACTTCGCGCATCGTGTGCGGTCGACCGCCGCCGGCGTTGAAGGCCTCTCCCCTGGCCCCGCCGTCGTCCAGAGCGGCCGCGATGGAGAGGTAGGCCCGGGCCGCGTCCTCGACGTAGAGGAAGTCGCGCTCGAACGAGCCATCGGAGCGGATCACCGGGCGCCGGTTGTCGATCACCGCGCTGACGGCCTCGGGGATCAGGCGCGAGAAGTTCAGATCGCCGCCGCCGTAGAGGTTGGCGAAGCGGGTGACCGCGACGGGCAATCCGTAGGTGTGCCAGTAGCTGCGGGCGATCAGATCGGCGGCCGCCTTGGAGACGTCGTAGGGGTGGATGGGCCGCAGGGCGGCATCCTCGCGGTAGGGAAGCTCCTCGTGAGCGCCGTAGGCCTTGTCCGAGGAGGCGACGATCACCCTCCCCACGCCCGCACGGCGGCAGGACTCGAGCAGCGTCCAGGTCCCCTCTATGTTCGACTGGAAGGTCGGGACTGGCGACTGGTTGGCCGTCCCGACGATCGCCTGCGCGGCGAGGTGGAAGACCGTGTCGACGCCGTGCGCATCGAGTGTGCGGTCGAGCAGACGCGCGTCGCGAAGGTCTCCCTCGACGTCGGCGACCTCGCCGACGATTCCCTGCAGCTGGAGGCCCGAGAGTGTCGGCCCGCCGCGATCAAAGCCGACCACGGTCACCCCCTCGGCGAGCAACGCGCCCGCCAGCCAGGATCCGGCGAAGCCGTGCGCGCCGGTGACCAGCGCGGTCCGGCTCCTCATCGCGACGGCCCGTGGCCGCCGGCTGGGCTCATGCCGGGTCCGGCGCCGGCGCCCAGACTCGCCAGGGCGCCTCGCCGGATGCCCAGAGGTCGTTGAGGACGACCGCGTCCTTGTAGGTGTCCATGCAATCCCAGAATCCCCGGTGGCGATGGGCGCGGAGCTCACCGGTGGCGGCCAGTCGCTCGAAGGGCTCGCGCTCGAGCACGCTGCTCGGGTCCAGGTGGTCGAGCACCCCTGGCTCGAAGCAGAAGAAGCCGCCGTTGATCCAGTGGTCCAGGCGCGGCTTCTCGCAGAACTCGAGCACCCGGCCGTCGTCATCGATCTCCGTCACCCCGAATTGAAGCGGCGGCCGGACGGCGGTCAGCGTCGCCAGGCCGTCGTGGGCGCGGTGGAACTCGAGCAGTCTCCGCAAGTCGATATCGGCGACGCCATCGGCGTAGGTCGCGTTGAAGGGCCGCCCCCCGACCCTGTCGGCGGCGAGCTTGATTCTGCCCCCGGTCGGTGTGTCCAGGCCGGTGTCTAGGCACTCGACCTCCACCCCGTCCCATCGCTCTCCTCGGGCCCAACCGGCGATCTGCTCGCCCTTATAGCCGGTGAGCAGAACGAAGTCGCTGAACCCCTGCGCCACGTATATGGCGATCACGTGCCAGAGGATCGGCCGGCCGCCTATCTCCACCAGCGCCTTCGGAATCGCCTCCGTCTGCTCGCGCAGCCGGGTCCCCCGCCCCCCGCACAGAATCAGGACCGGTCCCAGATCTTCCATCAACCTAACCCTAGGCGAGCAGGCCGCTCAGGGTTGCCAGGGCAGTCGCGCCTCAACCCCGCATCCCCGTAGGTGAAAACTGAGGAGATGCGGGCTTAATGTCCGCCGGCGACGGCGGGCAAGATCGTCACCTCGTCGCCGTCCGAGACCGCCGTGCCGAGGCCATCCTGGAAGCGGATGTCTTCGCCGGAGACATAGACGTTGACGAAGCGGCGCAGGTCACCGTCCTGGGTGATTCGCTCGCGCAGTCCGTCGTGCTGCTCGAAGACGGCATCGAGCGCTTCGCCGACCGTGGCGCCGTCCACCTCGAGCTCTGCCTCTCCGCCCGTGGCGGCCCTGAGCTGAGTCGGGATCTTGACGGTGATTGCCATCGGCCCCGATCTTAGACCGCGAGCCCGGCCTCGAGGTTGCTCTCGAAGGCCTCGAGCGTCGGCTCGATCTCGTGCATGACGAAGGACTCCCGGACGGCGTCGAGCGTCTTCAGCCCCTCGCCGGTGATCACGACGACCACCCGCTCATCGGAGCCGATCTCGCCCGCTTCCGCCAGCTTGGCCAGCACGCCGACGGTGACGCCGCCGGCGGTTTCCGTGAAGATGCCGGTGGTCTCGGCCAGCAGCCTGATGCCGGCGCGGACGTCCTCGTCGCTGACCGCCTCGATCGCGCCGTCCGTGCGCCGCGCAAGCTCCAGCGCGTAGGGGCCGTCGGCGGGGTCGCCGATCGCAAGGCTCTTGGCGATCGTGTCGGGTCGCTGCGGCTTGCAGATGTCCCAGCCCTCGGCGAAGGCGGTGGCGACCGGCGAGCAGCCCTCCGGCTGCGCGCCGCAGAAGGTCGGCAGCTCACCCTCCACCAGGCCGAGCTCGAGCCAGTCGCTGATCCCTCGCCCGATCTTGGTGAACAGAGAGCCCGAGGCGACCGGGCAGACGATGCGGTCCGGCAACTCCCAGCCGAGCTGCTCGATGATCTCGTAGGCGACGGTCTTGGAGCCCTCGGCGTAGTAGGGGCGCAGGTTTACGTTGACGAACGCCCACGGGCGCGTCTGCGCGAGCTCGGTACAGAGCCTGTTGACCTCGTCATAGTTGCCGCGCACGCCCACCAGGCGGGTGCCGTAGATCCCGGTGGCGAGCAGCTTCTGCTCCTCCAGGTCGGAGGGGACGAAGACATAGGACTCGAGGCCCGCCGCGGCAGCGTGGGCGGCCACCGCGTTGGCGAGGTTGCCGGTGGAGGCGCAGGCGACCGTCTCGTAGCCGAGCTCCTTCGCCTTGGCGATCGCCACGGCGACGACCCTGTCCTTGAAGGAGTGGGTCGGGTTGGCGGCGTCGTTCTTGACCCAGACCTCGCCCAGCCCGAGCCGCTCCGCGAGGCGGTCGGCGCGGACCAGCGGGGTCAGCCCCGGCTCGAGCGGATCGCGGGGGCGCTCCTCGAAGGGGAGGAAGTCGGAATAGCGCCAGATCCCCCGCGAGCCCGCCTGGATCCGGCGCTTGAGCTCGGCGGCGTCGAGGCCCTCGAGGTCATAGGCCACCTCCAGCGGCCCGAAGCACTCCTCGCAGACGAAGCGGGCGTCGAGCGGGTACTCCGCGCCGCATTCCTTGCATTTGAGTGAACTGAGAGCCAATTGAGTCCTCTAACTGATGGACCTCCGCCTGGAGAAACGTGCGGAGGTCCGAGGACTTCCCACATCTTCCAGGCCTTCGTACCTGCTGGATTTGGCACCTCTCCCCGGAGCGAGTCCGAGGTGGTTGCCGGGGCTTCAACGGGCCAGATCCCTTCACCCCTCTGGATGTGGTGCTCTATGTAACGGCTGACTATAGCAACGCCCCCTGCGGCCCCCGCCCGCCTGTGGCGTACAGTTCGGTGCGAGATGGAAGCGACGACGAGTCAGGCCGATGCCGAACCTCCCTCGCCCGAGACTGCGCAGAGCAGCCCGCGCCGGCGAGCTCGTCGCTGCGCCGGCTGAGCCGGCCAAGCCGCAGGTCTCCGAGATCGCGGCCGAGGGGCTGCGCTGGGTGAAGATCGACCGCCTCGGCGCGGCCGAGGAGGCGTGGCTGGAGGAGCACTTCGACTTCCACGCCCTCGACCTCGAGGACGTGGTCTCGCGCAACCAGCGCCCCAAGATCGACGAGTACGACGAGTACCTGTTCATCGTCCTCCACTTCCCCGTCTTCGACCGCTCGGTCGGCCGGCTGGGCACCGGCGAACTCGACCTCTTCGTCGGCCCGGGCTTCTTGGTCACGATCCCCAACCAGCCCCTGCAGCCGGTCGAGTACCTGTTCGAGCGCTGCCGCCAGAAGGAGGAGTTCCGCGACCAGCTCTTCGCCCGCGGCTCGGGCTACCTGCTCTACCGGATCGTCGACGACTGCTTCGACTACTGCTTCCCCATGCTGCGCAAGATCGGCAACAAGCTCGACGCGCTCGAGGACGACATCTTCTCCTCGAACACCAATGTCGACCTGGTTCGGGACATCTCCAACGTCAAGCAGGAGATCATCAACTTCCGCAAGGTGATCCGCCCCCAGCGGCCGGTGCTGCGCGATCTCGAGGGCGTCAAGGGCCGGTATCTCGCTCCGGACATGGACCTGGAGATCTACTTCGACGACGTCGTCGACGCCCACGAGCGCATCTGGGACATGCTCGAGAACTACAAGGAGGTCGGCGAGGCGCTGGAGGAGACCAACGAGTCGGTGATCTCCCACCGCGTCAACGACATCCTGCGCGTGCTGACCGCGATCAGCGTGATCGTCCTGCCGCTGACGCTGATCGCGAGCATCTTCGGCATGAACGTCGGCCTGCCGGGCGGGCGACGATCCCGCGGGCGGGGTGACGGTCAGCTTCTGGGCCATCCTCGGGGTCATGCTGGTGATCCTGCTCGGCATGGTCACCTACTTCCGCCGCCGCGACTGGCTGTAGGGGCCCGGACCAACAGCGTGGTTCCGCGGAACCGGTATCACCAAGCATCGGACCATCCCCTGCGCGCGCATGGCGCGCAAACCGACCCGGGACCCGGTGGCGAGGGCATCACTCGCCGTACGATGGACGGTGTGGCCAATCAGCGGATCTGGGCGCCCTGGCGCCTTGCCTACGTGAAAGACGCTTCCAAAGACATCGAGGAGGAGTGCATCTTCTGCGCCAAGCCGGCGGCGGGTGACGACGAGGCCAACCTGATCGTCCACCGCGGGGAGCGCTGCTTCGTGATCCTCAACAAGTTCCCGTACACGAACGGGCACCTGATGGTGGCGCCCTTCGAGCACCTGGCGACGCTCCAGGAGCTGGACGAGGCGACCGTCGCGGAGATGATGTCCCTCGCCCAGCGGGCGATGGCGGCGTTGGAGGAGCGCTACTCGCCACATGGCTACAACGTCGGCTTCAACCAGGGCCGCGCCGCGGGCGCAGGCTTCGAGCACCACATCCACATGCACGTCGTGCCTCGCTGGGGCGGGGACACCAACTTCATGCCGGTCCTGGCGGACGCCCGGGTAATGCCGCAGTCTCTCGAGCAGAGCTACGAGGCGCTGCGCGGCGCCTTCGGCTGAGCTCGGGCGCCGCGCCGTACCCCATAACCTGGCCTCGCTGATGGCGATCACCTCTCCCCCTCCCTCGATCTTCAAGGCCTACGACGTCCGCGGCCTCTACGGCGAGGAGATTGACGCCGACACCGCCCATCTGATCGGGCGCGCGTTCGCTCGGGTGCTGGCGAAGCTGCGCGGCAAGGAGCCGGGCGAGCTGACGGTGGGCCTCGGCCGCGACATGAGGCTGACCGCGCCCGAGATGGCCGACCGCGCCCGCGACGGCCTCCTCGACGAGGGCGTCAGCGTGATCGACGCCGGTGAGATCGCCACCGAGATGCTCTATTTCCTCGTCGGCTCGCGCGATCTCGACGGCGGAGCGATGGTCACCGCCTCCCACAACCCCAAGCCGTACACCGGCATCAAGCTGATCCGCGAGGGCGCCCTGGCGCTTTCGGGCGACGCCGGGATCCAGGACGTGCGCGCACAGATCGAGGCCGGGCTGCCCGACCCACCGGGCGGCGGCTCGGTGGAGGGGGTCGAGATCAGCGACGAGTTCCGCGCCCACATGCTGTCCATGGTGGACACCTCCAAGATCGGCCCCCTGCGAGTGCTCGCCGACGGCGGCAACGGCATGGCCTCGACCATGGTCGGCCCTCTGCTGGAGCAGCTCGACCTCGACCTGACGACCACCTATTGGCAGCCCGACGGCAGCTTCCCCGACCGCGAGCCGAACCCGCTGCTGGAGAAGAACCGCCGCTTCATCGTCGACAAGGTCAGGGAGCTGGGCGTCGACCTGGCGATCGCCTGGGACGGCGATGCGGATCGCTGCTTCTTCATCGACCGGGACGGCAGCTTCTGCGATGGCGACTTCGTCTGCGCGCTGCTGGCCGAGATCCTGTTGGCCAAGAACCCCGGGGCCCTGGTCCTCTATGACCCGCGCTCGAGCCGGGCGGTGCCCGATACCGTGGCGGCCGCCGGGGGCAGCTCGGATCTGAGCCGCGTCGGCCACGCCTTCTTCAAGGCGCGCATGCGGGAGACGGGCGCCGTCTTCGGGGGCGAGGTCTCCGGCCACTACTACTTCCGCGACTTCTTCTGCGCCGACTCCGGCACCCTGCCCGCGCTGTTGATGCTGGAAATGCTCTCCACCGAGAAGCGCGACCTGGCCCAGCTGATGGCGGCGTTCCGCTCGCGCTACTTCATCTCGGGGGAGATCAACTCCGAGGTCGGCGACCAAGACGCGAAGATGAACGAGATCGCCGATCGCTACGGCCGCGACGGCGGGATCGGCTGGCTCGACGGCGTCTCGGTCGACTATCCCGACTGGCACTTCAACGTGCGGCCCTCCAACACCGAGCCCCTGTTGCGGCTCAACCTCGAGTCGCTGGTCTCGCGCGAACACATGGAGGAGAAGCGCGACGAGGTCCTCGGGCTGATTCGCTCGTGAGTCGCGGGGATGATGCTGTCTGGCGCCGGATCGCCGACGCCGGAATCCGAGTCCTGCGGATCCCGACCCCGTTCATGGTCGGGCGGGTCAACTGCTACCTGCTCGAGGACGAGCCGCTGACCCTGATCGACTCCGGGCCCAATTCGGGCAAGGCCCTCGATGAGCTCGAGCACCAGCTGGAGGCCATCGGGCACCGGATCGACGAGATCGAGCTGGTGATCATCACCCACCAGCACATCGATCATCTCGGCCTGGTGGACATCGTCGCCAGGCGCTCGGGCGCCGACGTCGCGGCCATCGACCTCGTCGTCCCCTTCGTCGAGAACTTCGGCAGCGACGCCGAGAGCGACGACCGGGAGGCGGCGGCGCTGATGCTCCGCCACGGGATCTCCGAGGACGTGGTCCAGGCGCTGCATCAGGTCGTCGGCAGCTTCCGCGCCTGGGGATCGAGGGCCAAGGTGACCCGTCCGCTGCGCGACGGCGAGATGCTCGAGCTCCGCGACCGCCGGCTCGAGGTGCAGCACCGCCCCGGCCACAGCCCCTCGGACACGGTCTTCTGGGACGCCGACCGGCGCATCCTGGTCGCCGCCGACCACCTGATCAAGCACATCTCCTCGAACCCTCTGATTTCCCGGCCGCTCGACGGCTCCGGCGGGCGAACCCAAGCGCTCGTCACCTACATCGAATCGCTGCGGAAGACCCGGGAGCTGCCGGCCGAGATCGTGCTCTCCGGCCACGGCGAGCCGATCACCAATCACCGCGAGCTGATCGACAAGCGCTTCTTCATGCACCAGCGTCGCGCCGAGAGGCTGTATGCGCTCATCGCCGAGCGTCCGCGCACGGGTCATGAGCTGGCCCAGGCGATCTGGGGAGACGTGGCCGTGACCCAGGCCTTCCTGACGCTGTCGGAGGTGATCGGCCACGTCGACCTGCTGATCAACGCCGGCCACGTGCGCGAGGTGGATGATGGCAGGGTGATCCGCTATGAGGCAACCTCCGACCGCGAGGCCTCCGAGCTCGGCGACCTGATCGCGGGCGGTAACCCCGCCCACGCGGGGGGTTAGGGAAACCGTGGTCGCAAGCCCCCCCAGCAGCCCCGCCGCCACCATGCGCCCGACCGAGCCCAGCACCGCCGCCCCGGCGCAGCCCGTCTCCGCCGGCGCAGAGAAGAAGCGGATGCTGATCATCGTCAACCCCTATGCGACTACGGTCAGCGACCGCCTCAAGAACCTGGTCGTCTACGCGCTCCAGGCCCGCTACGAGGTCGACGCGGTCGACACCGAGGCGGCCGAGCACGCGATCGCGATCGGCCGCGAGGCTCGCGACGGGGCCTATGACCTCGTTGTCGCCTTCGGCGGCGACGGAACGCTGAACGAGGTCGCCAACGGTCTCGCCGGCACGGATGTGCCCGTCTCGGTGCTGCCCGGCGGCTCCACCAACGTCGTCTGCCGCACGCTCGGGCATCCCCAACGACGTCGTCGACGCCACCGAGCACCTGATCGGGATCGCCGACGCCTTCGAGCCGCGCAAGATCGATCTCGGGGTCGTCAACGGGCGACGCTTCGTCTTCGCCTGCGGGGTGGGGCTGGACGCCACGGTGGTCAAGCGGGTCGACTCACATCCCCGGATGAAGGCCCGCGCGCGCCAGTGGTACTACACCTGGGCCGCCGTCTCGGGCTACTACCGCCAGTACCTGCGCGACCCGGCGCGGCTCGAGCTCCAGGTCGGCGACGAGCGGCGCGAGGGAGTCACGGCGATCGTGCAGAACTCCGACCCATTCACCTACTTCGGCGAGATCCCGCTGCGCATCTGCGACGACGTCTCGCTCTCCGACGGCACCCTCTCGGTCGCGGTGCTCGAGCGAGCCGCGCAGCGCGACGCGATGACGATCGCGCCACGCCTGCTCAGCAACCGGCTCTCACTCTCCAAGCACCGCAAGATCGAGGAGTTCGACGACGTCACCGAGGGGACGATCCGTGCCATTTCCGCGACGATTCCGGCGAGCCCGCCCGCTGCCGGTCCAGGTGGACGGCGACTACATCGGCGAGCAAGCCGAGCTGAGACTCGGCGTCGAGCCCGGCGCCCTCACGATCATCTCCTAGCGCGGCTCCACCGAGACGGACAAGCAGGCACTGGCCGTGCGGGGCGCCATACGTCGTCGCGCCGCTTGGTCCGTGGCGCCGTTGGGAAGGTTGACGTCGCGCAGGAAGCCGCCCTTCCTGGCGTTGAGGTCGCCCTTGTTCTCAGAGGGCTGCTGGCTCGGCACGAACGCGGCGCAGACAGCCGAACGTCGTTGTTGTTGGTCGACTCCTCGACCGGGGTGCAGCTAACGTCGCGGCACCACCGGGCGGCGCTCCCGGGCCAGCGCGCGGCTAGGGTGCGGGCGGTGAGCCAGGGCTGCCCCTTCTGCAGCATCGTCGCCGGTGAGACGCCGGCCGAGATCGTCTTCGAGGACGATTTCTCGCTCGCCTTCCTGGATGTCCGCCCGCTGTTCCCGGGCCACAGCCTGCTCGTGCCTCGCGCCCACCACGAGACCCTCGCCGACCTGCCCGACGAATTGGTCGGGCCGCTGTTCATCAACGCCCGCCTGCTCAGCCGTGCGATCCCCGAGGCGATGGGAAAGGAGGGGTCCTTCGTCGCCCTCAACAACGTCGTCAGCCAAAGCGTCCCGCACCTGCACGTTCACGTCGTGCCGCGCCGGCCCAAGGACGGCCTGCGGGGCTTCTTCTGGCCGAGGACCAAGTACGAGGGCGACGCGCACGCGAGCGCGACCGCGGCAAAGGTGCGCGCAGCCGTGAAGCGCCTGAGCTGAGGGCGGCGCCGGGCGGGCCGCTAGCGGAGCTTCTTGCCCGCCGTCGCGGTCTTGCCGAAGGGGACGGCGGCGAGGACCTTGACCTTGGCCTTCTCCTTGCCCCGGAGCGCGCTCTTGCCGCTCTTGCTCAGCTTCAGGGAGAGGTTGCGCGTGTCGCCGGGGCTCAGGTTGATGCTCTTCTGTGTGGCGATCGTCGCCTTGCCGAGCTTGGCCGAGAGGCTGACGCCGGGGCTCTCCGTGTCGGCGTGAAGGCTGACGGGGAGCTTGCCCTTCTTGGCGACCTTGCCCAGCTTCGAGGCCTCGATCGCAACCTCGATGCTCGGACGCGCCCGCGGGGTGCCGCCCGAGACCTGGAGGGTCCCCTGCATCTCGAACGGATGGATCGTGCAGTAGAAGTGGTAGGTGCCGTCGGCGAGATACTGGGTGCCCGCGACACCGATGGTGTTGCCGGCGGAAATGTCTGCGGTGCGGAACAGGGCCTTGCCATCGGGGCCGTCGAGGGTGACCGGGCCGGTGGCCTTCGCCGCGGTGACGTTGTGAGCCGAGTCGCCGTCGTTGACGAAGCTCTGAGATGGCTCCCGGTGGTCAGGAGGAAGTCCGTCGCGCCGCCCGGCCCGTCGCCCAGGTGTACGCGCTGTCCTCGCCGTCGGTGTCGGTGCCGTGGATCGGGTCGGAGATGATCAAGCCTTGCGCGGGCCCGGCGATCGCCAAGCACCAGCGCGCCCACGAGGCCGACGCGCAGCGACGATCCCAGCGCCTTCTTCCCCCTGGCTTCCTCATCCTGAGCATGATCTTAGGGAGCAGAACACAGGCGACCCCGCTTCGATTCGGTCCCCCGGCCTAGGCGTCGGGCGTGAGCCTGTAGGCGTCGAAGACCGAGTCGATGTTGCGCAGGCGCGTCACGCACGCCTTCAGTTGCTCGGTGTCGCCGACCTCGACCACGAAGCGATTCTTGACCATCGGGTGCTTGGTCGAGCAGTTGGCCTCCAGGATGTTGACCCCGGCCTCGGCGAAGGTCCGCGAGAGGTCCTCCAGGAGGCGGGTGCGGTCCCAGGCGTCCACCTGGAGCTCGACCCGGTAGGAGGCCTCGTTGTCGCCGTCCCAGCTGACGTCGGTGAAGCGCTCCGGTGATCGCTTCAGGGCCTCCACGTTGCGGCAGTCCTCGCGGTGCACCGTGATCCCGCGTCCGAGGGAGACGTAGCCGACGATCTCGTCGCCGGGGACGGGCCGGCAGCAGCGGGCGAGCCGGACGGCGACGTCGTCGACCCCCTTGACCTTGATCCCGAATCCGGACGCGTCCCGCGTGCGCCGGGCGTCGCTGCCGCCGCCGCGAATCAGCTCCTCGACCGGCTGGTCGTCGACCGCCTCGCCCTGCTTGAGCCGCTGCATCAGCTTGTTGACGACAACCTTGGTGGAGACCTTCGACTGGCCCAGGGCGATGTAGAAGTCGTCGGCCTTGCGAAAGCCCATCTCGCGGATCACGTCAGCGAACAGCGCCGAGCCGGCGATGCGGCTGTGCGGCAGCCCCTGCTTCTTCAGGGCCGACTGCAGCTGCTCGCGGCCGCGGCGCTCGGCGTCCTCGCGGCCCTCTCGCTTGAACCAGGCCCGGATCTTGTTGCGAGCCCTGCTCGTTCGCACCAGCTTGAGCCAGTCCCGCGACGGCCCCCGTCCCTGCTTGGCGGTGAGCACCTCGACGATGTCGCCGCTGCGCAGCTCGTAGTGCAGCGGCACGATCTTGCCGTTGACCTTGGCGCCGACGCAGCGGTGGCCGACGTCGGTGTGGACCGAGTAGGCGAAGTCCAGCGGTGTCGAGCCGGCCGAGAGGTTCTTGACCTCGCCCTTGGGGGTGAAGACGAAGACCTCGTCCTCGATCCGGTCGTCCTTGAGCGCCGCCAGGAACTCCTTCGGGTCTTGGTCCTTCTCGGCCTCGATCAGCTGGCGCAGCCAGGTCATCTTCTCCTTCTCGGGGTCGCCCGACCGGCGATCCCTCCTTGTAGATGACGTGCGCCGCGATGCCGTACTCCGCCAGCTCGTGCATGCTCGGGGGTGCGAATCTGGATCTCCAGCGGCCGGCCCTCGGGCCCGATCACCGTCGTGTGAAGGGCCTGGTACCTGTTGGCCTTCGGCATCGCGATGAAGTCCTTGAAGCGCCCCGGCAGCGGCTTCCAGAGCGAGTGGATGATCCCGATCGCCCCGTAGCAGTCCTTGACCGAGCCGACCATGACCCGCATCGCAGTCAGATCGAAGATCTCGTTGAACTCCCGCCCCTTGCGGGTCATCTTGATGTAGATCGAGTAGAAGTGCTTGGCGCGGCCTGAGATCTCGGCCTCGATGCCCGACCTCGTTGAGCTCCTGCGCGAGGAACTTGCCGGCCTCGTTGACGTAGCGCTCGCGCTCGGCCCGCTGCTGGGCGACCAGCTTCTTGATCTCGTCGTACTTGCGCGGGTGGAGGGTGGCGAAGGCGAGGTCCTCCAGCTCCCACTTGATCGCGTGGATCCCCAGCCGGTGGGCGAGCGGCGCGAAGATCTCGAGCGTCTCGCGAGCCTTCTCGAGCTGCTTCTGCTTCGGCAGCGCGCTCAGCGTCCGCATGTTGTGGAGGCGGTCGGCCAGCTTGATCAGGATCACCCTGACGTCGGTGGCCATCGCCACCATCATCTTCCGGTAGTTCTCGGCCTGGCGCTCGTCGCGGCTCTGGAAGGTGATCCCGGTGAGCTTGGTCACGCCGTCCACCAGGGCGGACACCTCCTCGCCGAAGCGCTCGGAGACCTGCTCGTGGCTGGCGCTGGTGTCCTCGACGGTGTCGTGAAGCAGGGCCGCGCACAGGGTCGCCGTGTCCAACCGCATGCCGGCGCAGATCCGGGCCACCCCGAGCGGGTGAGTGATGAAGTCCTCGCCGGACTTGCGCACCTGGTCGGCATGGCTCTCGCAGGCGAAGGCGAAGGCGCGCTCGATCGCCTTGCGGTCGATCGGCTCGGCGAGGTCGGCGCTGTGCTCCTCGATCACCGCAAAGAGGTCGCCCAGGAGCGCCCGCTCCTCGGTGCTCAGCTCCTTGGTGATCGAGTCGGCGCGGACGGTGCGGGCGCGCGGGCTGGGCTCGCCCACGCGAGTGTGGCCGCGGCGGTCCTCCTCGCCGCGGGGCTTGCTCAGCGTCTCGGTCTTTGTCCTTGGAGGTATTTCCTGGCCTCCTCGTGCCGGGCCCGGTAGGCCCGGTATGCCCCCGAGCGATCCAGCTCCGTCCTCCCCGAGGATACGACCCGCAGCCTGGGATTGGCGGGAGCGGCGCGCCATTCGCAGAGACCGAGCTCGACCAGGACGCGCACGCAGCGAGCGGCCACCTCCGGCGGGCGCGGGTGCTTGGCCGGCCCGGCGAGCAGCTCGCGCGAGCCGCTCGCCGGAGGCCTCGCCGCGCTCGCGAAGCGAGCGGAAGACCTCGACGACCGCGGGGCGCAGCTGCCACTCGTCCATCGAGACCCGCAGCGCCAGCTCGACCTCGGCCTCCCCCCAGGACAGGTGCAGGAAGCCCGCCGCAAAAGGGTTGGCGGCCGCGCCGGGGGTCGCGCGCGCCAGGGCCGCCGCGGCGCGCAGCTCCTCGGCCGGGGGCGGATCGACGAGCACCACGTGCTCGAAGCGCCTCGCCGCCCGCGGGCGTCGGGCCAACGCGCCCCAGTCGGCCAGGGTGAGCCCCGGCTCGGCAGGGCCGTCATCCCCGGTGGCGCCCAGGGCCGCATCGAGCTGCTCCTCGTCGCAGCGGCAGCAAGCGACCAGCGCCGCCGCACCGCCGAAGCGCCTGGGGTCGGCGGCCTCGCCGGCGAGGGCTCTCCTGATCGACGCGTCCGCGCACAGGGCCAGGACCGAGTCGCCGCTCGAAACCAGCTCGGCGACCGCGGCCACCGCGGCTCCTCCGCGACGATCGACGAGCGCCCGCTCCGGCTTCGCGAGCGCGGGCGGAGGGTCGGGCGCGAGCGCCGCCGCAGAGCCTCCCGGGCGTCCGCTCGAGCTCCGCCTCGAAGCGCCGCCACCACTCGGGACCGGCCGCAGGGCATCCCTCCGCCGCGCTGCCGCCCCCCTCAGGGCCCAGCTCGTAGACCTCGCGCAGGATCACCCTCGGGGCCTCGGCGCCGTTCCAGCGGTCCACCTCGAGGCGTACACCGGCGTCAACAACCTCGTCCTCGCGCCCCGAAACCTCGCCGTTCATGCCGAAGGCGACGCCCTGTGCCCGGCCGGTGCCGCACTCCAGCTCGAAGCGCGAGTGCTTACCGCGCTCGCCCAGCGGCCGGATCGATCGCAGGCGCGCCGAGGGCACGACCAGGCGCGGGTCCGGATTGCCCGAGCCGAACGGCCCCAGGCGCTCGAGCTGCTCGGCGAGCTCGAGGCCGATGCCGCCGGCGCCGACGCCGACCAGCGCGTCGATCCGCTCGCTGCGCACCAGCGCCTCCGGGTCCAGGTGCGCCGAGGCGTGCTCGAGCGAAGGCCCGCCTGAACGCCTCCAGTCGCCCGGCCTCGAGCTCCAGGCCCGCCGCGGCCGCGTGCCCCCCGTGGCGCACGAGGTGCTGCGAGCAGGCGTCGAGCGCCTCGACCAGGTCGAAGCCGGGAATGCTGCGACCCGAGCCGTGACCCCGGTCGCCGTCAAGGCCGATCAGGACCACCGGGCGCCAGTGGCGCTCCACCAGCCGCGAGGCGACGATCCCGACCACGCCGCGGTGCCAGCCCTCGCCGGCGAGCACCAGAGCGGGAGCCTCGCGCAGCTCGTCGGGGAGCTCGGCGAGCGCGGCCTCAGCCCGCGCCATCACCTCCCGCTCGGCCTCGCGGCGCTCGTGGTTGGCGCGGTCGAGCTCGGCGGCTATCGCCGCGGCGCGATCGGCGTCCTCGGTCAGCATCAGCTCGACCCCGGCGTCCGCCCGGTAGAGCCGCCCCGCCGCGTTGATCCGCGGCGCCAGGCGGAAGGCGAGCGCCGCCCTCGTCGATGCGCGGCGACGTCGGTCGAAGAGGCCGCCATCAGCGCCCGCAGCCCTGGGCGCGCGCCGCGTGCGCATCGCCGCGAGCCCCTCGCGCACGAGCCGCCGGTTCTCGCCGACCAGGGGGACCATGTCGGCGACCGTCGCCAGCGCCGACCAGGTCGAGGTCCCGCTCGGCGGCGCGGTCCACTCCGAGCGCGCGCCGAAGCGCGATCGCGAGCTTGTGGGCCACCCCGGCTCCGCACAGCCCCTCGAAGGGGTAGCCGGAGACGACCGGGTGCAGGATCGGTGCAGTCGGGCAGCCGGTCGGGCGGCACGTGGTGGTCGGTGACGATCGACCTCCATGCCCAGCTCGCGGGCCATCGTCACCTCCTCGGCGCAGGCGATGCCGCAGTCGACCGTGACCAGGACCTCGGTGCCCCGCGCGGCCACGATCGCCTCCACCCCGCCCCGGGTGAGCCCGTAGCCGTCGGTGAGTCGGTCGGGGATCAGCCAGTCGCAGCTCGCCCCGAGCTCGCGCAGCGCGCCGACCAGGATCGCGGTCGCGCAGACGCCGTCCACGTCGTAGTCGCCGTGGACGGTGATCCGGCGCCCGGACTCGGCGGCGCCCAGCAGCAGCGTCGACGGGCCTCGGCCATCCCCCGGAAGAGCAGCGGGTCGTGCTCCTCGCGGCCTTCCAGGAACTCGCGCGCGGCCTCCACCGTGCGAACCCCGCGCCGCACCAGCGTCACCGCGACCGGCTCGGCCAGGCCCAGCTCGATCGAGATCGCCCGCGCCTCCCCGTAGTCGTAGGGATCGAGCGTGAAGATGCTCGCCTGGGCGCTCGCGGCCATGCGACCAAACTAGGTTCGTCCCCCGACGGAACCGCCGTCGCCGCTCAGGCGCGAGAGCCGGCCAGGCGGCCGGCAGCCGGCGGCTATAGAGGACGGCAGGGAACGCTGAAGCTGTCCAGCACGGTGCCGTCGGCGGCGACGAAGCGGCCGACGGCTCGCTGCGGGGTCAGGACCAGCTTCAGCGCCCCGTGTTGAGTGTCGTCAGCGAAGCGGAGGCCCGGCGTCCCGCGATCGACGGAATAGAGGTCCCTGCCGCCCGAGCCGGCGACCAGCTGGACGATCCCATCGACTGGCTCGAAACGCTGCATGTCGTGATCGTGACCGCTGAGCAAGAGGCGCGCGCGGCCGGCGAGGGCCTTCCACGCCGGTTCAAGGGCCGCGTCGTCCCCGTGCAGTCCGCCGCTGTAGCGCGGGTGGTGCTCGAAGGCGATCCGGCAGCGACCGTAGCGGGGGGTTCGGTCGAGCAGGTGGCGAAGCCAGCGCAGCTGGTCCGAGCCGGCGTCGAGCGAGGCGTTCGAATCGAGGCTGATCAGCTGCCAGCCCGATGCGGCGAACCAGTACCACTCGGGCGTCGGCCTGCCCTTGGCGGCGTGCCAGTAAGGGTCGTAGCCCGTCGCGCGGTTGGCCCATTCGTGGTTGCCGAGCGTCGGCGCGGCGCGGCCGTCGAAGCGACCGAAGACCGGCGCGTAGTTGGCGGCGAACTCCCCGGCGGTGCCGGTCTCGTAGACGTCGCCCAGGTAGAGGAATCGGTCTACGCGCCTCGAGGAGATCAGCGACGCGACCGGCTCCCCGGCCAGGCCGGTAGCGGCCCCGTCGCCGACGGCCCAGAGCACGGACCTGGGCTTCGGGCGCGAGCGCACGTACGTCTGCCCCGGGTGGGTGGAGCCGAGGTCCGGCGATGAGGACCGTGCCGCCGAGGGCGCCGACCCAGAGTCCGCGATCATCAGCAGGCAGGCGAGAAGCGGGGCCGCGGCCACAAGGCCCACTCTCCACGGCTTGCCCCGAAGAGCCCTCATGCGTGTTTGTCGCCCATCGCGCCCCTCAGCTTGAACACGGTTCGATCGCGGTGGTCGCGGCGCCTGCGGCTGCTCGCGCCGCTGGCGATGGAGCGGCGCTCGTCGCTAGATCCGCTCCGAGCGCAGCCCGACGGCGTAGATCACGGCCAGGCCGATCAGGACACCCGGGGACCGCCACCATGGCGGTGCCGATGTCGGTGTCGCCGATCGTCCGACCCGAGGCGACCTGGGCGATCGCGCCTGAGATCATCGCTCCGGTGATCGCGCCCACGAAGGCCCCGACGATCCCTCCCCAGAAGCGGTCGGGGAGAAAGACCGTGAAGTGCCAGAGGGCGATGCCCATCGTGAACCAGACCAGCGCCGCCACTACCTCGGCCTCCCGTGCTTGCGCTTGCCGCGCCCCCGTTTGCCGCCGCTGCGGCTCTTCTGCCGGCGCAGCGCCGCGGCGCTCGCCTCGCTCAGCTGCTGCTCGGCGGGGGCGCCGTCGCCACCGTCCGGTGCCCCCGCGGGGGTGCCCGGGACGGGCCGGGGCGCCGCGGGGGCGCCGTCCCCGGCTCGGTCCGGCGTGGCCTGCGGCTCGGGCTCGGGCGCGCGCGGTGGCGCGGGCGGCCCCACCGACGGCGGCTCTGGCAGGACACCCGGAGCCGGCGAGCTCGGCGGGGCCGGTGCGCCGACGTCCGCCCGCGACGGCGCCGCCGCGGCCGGAGCGGGAACCCGGTCCTCGGGCGCCGGTCTCGACCCGAGTGATCAGGTTCTCCTCGGGGAAGGGCGGCACCCGCCCCATCTGGTCCTGGATCCGCTCGCGCCGCTGGCGGTAGGCCGGCTCGCGCTCCTTCCAGTGGGTCAGCACCGGCGAGGCGATGAAGATCGACGAGTAGGTACCCGAGAGGATTCCGACCATCATCGCGAAGGCGAAGTCCTTGAGGGTGGCGCCGCCGAAGACGAACAGCACCGTGACCAGGAAGACGCTGGAGAGACCGGTGATCAGCGACCTGGTCAGAACCTCGCTCATGGAGCGGTTGACGATCTGGGAGAAGGCCGCCCGCGGCAGGCGCGGCACGTTCTCGCGTATTCGGTCGAAGACGATCACGGTGTCGTAGAGCGAGTATCCGAGGATGGTCAGGAACGCGGCGACCGTCGCGCTGTTCACCTCCCGGCCGACCAGCGAGTAGACGCCCGCCGTGATCAGGATGTCGTGGAAGACCGCGATGATCACCGGCACCGCGTACTTGGGCTGGAATCTGAAGGCGACGTAGGCGCAGATGACCAGCAGCGAGAAGATGATCGCGTAGACCGCGCTGCGCGCCACCTGCTTGCCGAAGGTCGGCCCGATGCTCTGGCTGTTGAAGCCGTCCTGGACCAGACCGAAGTCTCGGTTCAGCGATGTCTGCACCTGGCCGACCTTGTCGGGAGGCGAGCTCGGAGGTCTGGATCTGTATGCCGTTGTTGCCGAGCTGGTCGCTGGAGACCGTCTGGACCTGGGCGTCGCTTACCCCGATGCCCTGGAGCGTGCTCCGCACGTCTTCCACGCTGGCGGCCTTCTCGAGCCCCGCCTGGATCCTGGTCCCCGACTCGAAGTCGATGCCGAGGTTGAGTCCGGCGGTCGCGAAGGAGAGCGCCCCGATCAGCAGGATCACCCCCGACATCGAGAAGAAGTACTTCGACTTGCCGATGAAGTCGAAGTGCCAGCGAACGCGCTCCTCGCCGCCCGCGCCGATCATCGAGCCGCGAACGCAGGAACCTGGAGCGCCCGAAGACCCCCAGGAAGGCCTGGGTGAAGACCACCGCCGTGAACAGCGAGACGATCGTGCCGACGCCCAGGGTGAAGGCGAATCCCTTGACGCCGGCGGTCGCCAGCACGAAGAGGATGAAGGCCGTGATCAGGGTGATCACGTTGGCGTCGATGATCGTCGCGATCCCCTTGCGGTAGCCGGTGACGATCGCCGAGGGGATCGATTTGCCGCCCCTCGCCTCCTCCTTGATTCGCTCGAAGATGACGATGTTGGCGTCGGCCGCCACCCCGATGGTCAGGATCAGGCCCGGCGATCCCGGGCAGGGTCATCGTTATCGGGATCAGCTTGACCAGGGCGAAGAAGAAGACCGCGTAGATCAGCAGGCCCATGCTCGCCACGACGCCGAGGAAGCGGTAGTAGAGGACCAGGAAGAGCAGAACCAGGATCAGCCCGGCGATGCCGGCCCGCAGTCCCTGCTTGAGCGCCTGCTGCCCCAGCGTCGCCGAGACTGTCGATTGGGAGATCAGCTGGAGGTCGACCGGCAGCGCGCCGATCTGGATGAACCTGGCCAGGTCCTGCGCGGTTTGTACATCCCCGATCCCCGAGATCTGCGCGCCGGTGCGACCGTCGATCCCGGTCGGGTTGTCGACGAAGTTGATGATCGCCCGCGACTTGACCTCGCCGTCGAGGATGACGGCGAAGCTGTCGGAGTACGCGGCGGCCTGCTGAGAGTTGGTGATGCCGGGCGGGGCGCTGGCGCGGCCGCGCTCCGCGATCCGCCTGGTCACGTCCGCGAACGCCTGGCGCCCGCTGTCGGTGAAGTTGAAGGTGACGATTGGCTCGTTGGTGTTGGGGTCGTAGTCCTGCTTGGGGTCCTTGATCTCGTTGCCGTTCAGCGCCGGCTGGTCCTTGAGCACGAAGTACTGGTCCGGGCTGTCGGGCGAGGTCTTGTCGCCGAGCACGACCACGGTGCCCTGCGGGACGGCGACGATCTCGCGCTCGCCCTTGGGCGGAAGCGCGTCCTGGTTGAGGAAGAGGTCCGAGCGCTTGGTGGCCGGCCCCGCAGCCAGCTCCTTGGTCCGGCTGTTGAACAGGTAGTAGGTGGGCCCGTTGGTCGTGCACTCGTTGTTCACGCACTCGGGCTGACGCTTGGAGGCGAAGACGACTGCGTCGTACTGCCGGTTGAACCCCTGGTCGGCCTGGTTGGCCTTGGCCACGTCGGGGTTGCCGACGACGTTCTTCTCCCAGTCGTAGAAATAGAGCTGGGCCGTCTGGCCGACCTGCGCGATGGCACGGTCAGCGTTCTGGACGTTCGGAAGGCCGACCCGGATCGAGTCGTTCCCGAGACGCGAGATCTCCGGCTCGGCCACGCCGAGGCTGTCGGTGCGCTGGCGGATGATCTCGATCGAGCGGTCGAGGTCGCTCTGGTCGACGGTCGGGTTCTGCGGCGTGGGCCTCGCCTGGTAGACGAGCTCGGTGCCGCCCTTGAGGTCGAGCCCGAGCACGGTGGGCTTGGTCGCAATCACGACGAGCGACACCAGCACCAGCCCGGCGACGAACAGCAGGATGAACAGGTTTCGGCGGCGGTTGGTCATCTCTCGTCCCGGCCCAGTGGCGGTGAAACCGCGCCTAGTTGGGCGTCAGCACCAACAATAGGCCGCCATCGTCGTCGTAGGCGGGGAAGAGGTCGGCGACGGCCTCGGTCGGCAGATCCCCCTCGGCGTGCACGGCGACGCGCTTGCCCAGCGAGCGCACCCCCCACTCCAGCGTCGTCTCGATCGGGTCGGTGTCGCCGTCCCCGTCGGTGTCGGCCTCCTCGCCGCCGCCGCCCGGATCGATCCATTGCAGGCCGAGCACGTCCCGCACGGGGCGCCCGATCACGTCCTCGTCCTTGAGGCCGGTCAGCTCGAAGGCGTTCTTGCCCAGATCGAGCACCCGGCCCTGAGCGTCGCAGGTGAAGAAGGCCGCCCCCGGCGCCGGGTAGTAGTCATCGAGCAACTCGAAGAGGAAGCCGAAGCCGCAGTTCGAGCACCCCTTCGGTCGGCCCGAGAAGCCGGCGGTGCGCTCGCTGCTCATCAGGCGGTTGCCGCAGTTGGGACAGATGAAGAAGGGCACGGCCGAAAGGCTAGTAAACGCGCCCAAGCCGCTGGCTCAGAACAGGCTCGCGTGTCCCTCGGGAGCCGGCAGTCCGAGGTGCTCGTAGCCGCGCTCGGTCAAGACCCGGCCGCGCGGGGTCCGCTTGACCAGCCCCTGCTGCAGCAGGTAGGGCTCGAACACGTCCTCGATCGTGTCCGCCTCCTCGCCGACGGCGACGGCGAGCGTGGAGAGCCCCACGGGCCCGCCGGAGAACTTGCGCGCCATCGTCTCCAGCAGCTGGCGGTCGTGGCGATCGAGGCCGGCGTCGTCGACCTCGAGCATCTCCAGCGCCTCGGCGGCGACCGCCGCGGTCACCACCCCCTCGCCGCGGACCTCGGCGAAGTCCCGCACCCGCCGCAGGAGCCGGTTGGCGACGCGCGGCGTGCCTCGCGAGCGCGCGGCGATCGCCTCGGTGCCGGCGTCCTCGACCTCGATCCCGAGGATTGCGGCCGACCGACTGACGATTTGGGCGAGGTCCTCGGGGGCGTAGTGCTCCAGGCGGTGGCAGACGCCGAAGCGGTCGCGAAGCGGGGTCGTCAGCAGGCCGGTGCGCGTGGTGGCGCCGATCAGCGTGAAGGGAGGCAGGTCGAGCGTGACCGTGCGGGCGCCGGCCCCCTGGCCGAGGACGACCGGCAGGCGGCGATCCTCCATCGCCGGGTAGAGCGTCTCCTCGACCGCGCGGCCGAGGCGGTGGACCTCGTCGATGAAGAAGACGCTGCCGGGCTGCAGCGCGGTGAGGAAGGCGGCGATGTCGGCCTTGCGCTCCAGCGCCGGGCCGGCGGTCTGGACCATCGGCACCCCGAGCTCGGCCGAGATGATGTGGGCGAGCGAGGTCTTGCCCAGCCCAGGCGGGCCCGCAAGCAGCACGTGGTCGAGGGGCTCCTCGCGCCGCCGCGCAGCCTCGATGAAGATGCCGAGCTGCTCGGTGACCTGGACCTGGTTGACGAAGTCGGCCAGTGTCGGCGGGCGCAGGGAACGGTCGAAGTCGTCGTCGGCGCCCGCCGCGCGGGCGTCGCGAATCTCAATCTCGCCCTCCATGTCGGCGCCGTCGCCGACCCCCGGAGTCCTGATTCCCTTGCCCGGCTCGACGCTCACGAGGCGTTCACTCCCGCCGCGCCGCGCAGCGCCGACTGCACGATCTCCTCGGGACTCTCGCCCTGGGCAGACTCGAGCAGTCGCTCGGCCTCGGCCGGGGTGTAGCCGAGGTTGAGCAGCCCCTCGCGGGCGAGGCTCCGCGGCTCGTCGGGGCCGCGGACCGAGATCTCGGCGCCGTCCGCGTGGCCCTCGAGCTGCCCCGCGACCTTCTCGCGCAGCTCGACGATGATCCGCTCGGCGGTCCGCTTGCCGATCCCGGGCACCGCCTGAAAGCGCTTGGCGTCGCCGGCGGCGATCGCCCGCAGCAGCTCGCGGGTGGGGCCTCCCGAGAGCGCCGCCTGGGCCACCTTGGGCCCGACGCCGCTGACGGAGGTGAGCTGCAGGAAGAGATCCCGCTCCTCCTCGCTGGCGAAGCCGTGGAGGTTGAGGGCGTCGTCGCGGACGACGAGGTGGGCGTGCAGGGTGGCGCGCCTGCCGACCGCGGGAACGACCCTCAGCGTCTCGGCGGAGACGGCGAGGCTGTAGCCGACGCCGTTGGCGTCGATGACGACGTGGTCGGCGCGACGCACCAGCACCTCTCCGGAGACGGAGGCGATCATTCCGACTGATTCTGGGCTTTCACCCGGATGCCTTCCCGGCTGAGGGAAGCGGCTCCGCCGGACCGACCTAGCCGGCCAGGCGCTGCCGGGCCCCGACCGCCACGGGCGCCGTGCCGAGGGGCCGCTCGCCGATCGCCGCCACGGCCTCCCGCGTGCCGGCGCCGCCGGCGTGGCAGATCGCGACCGCGAAGGCGTCCGCGGCGTGATCCGGGGTGGGCGGCTCGGGCAGGCCGAGCAGGCTCGCGACCATGCGCTGCACCTGGTCCTTTCCGGCCGAGCCGGAGCCGCAGACGGCCTTCTTCACCGCCTGCGGCGTGTAGTCGAAGCAGGGGATCCCGCGCCGCGCCGCCGCCAGCAGCGCCACGCCCCTCGCCTGACCCACCGCGAGGGCCGAGCCGACGTTGCGCCCGAAGAAGAGGTCCTCGAGCGCCATCGCCTTGGGCTCGTGCCAGTCGAGCAGCTCACAGAGCGAGGAGTAGACCCGCGACAGGCGTCCCTCGACCGCCTCGTCGGCGCGCGTCTCGATCACGCCGCCGTCGAGCGCGAGCATGCGGCTGCCGCCGCTGCGGACAACCCCAAAGCCCGGTGTTCGCCGCGCCCGGATCTAGGCCGATCACGATCACGCCCAATGATTCTCGCTCGCCCCTCGGATGCCTCCCCGCGGCAAGGCGGAGTTTGCGGGCGACGGCCCCGACGCCCAAGCCGCAGCTTGCGGCTTCGGCTAGAGCGTGCGGCGGTGGGCTTGACCTCCACCCGCCAGCAGTGCAGCGTCCCAGTCCCGCCCTTGACTACCCCTACTTCTTCTTCGCCGCCTTGTAGCGAATGGTCAGCGCCCAACAGTTGACCGTCCGCGTGCCGAAGTTGCCGTAGTTCGCGGCTATCTGCAGGTCCCAGGCACCGGAAGCTGCGCCGACACGCCGACGACTTTCGACATCAGAGACGGGACGCTAATCGAAAGGAGGGCCCGCCGCGGCTCAGGCCGCGGCCTCGAGCCTTGCTCCAGACTCTTCGGGGATGTCGAAGTTGGCGTGCACCGCGTCGACGTCGTCGTGGTCCTCGAGCGCCTCGATCAGGTGGAGCAGGCTCTTCGCCTCGCTTCGTCGACCTCGACCGTGTTCTTCGGGTCCATGACCACGTCGGCCGACTCGATCTCGACCCCGGCGTCGTCGAGCGCCGCGCGGACCGCCGCGAGGTCGCCGGTGGCGGTCAGCACCTGAGTACGTCGCCGTCCTCGGCGCACGTCCTCGGCGCCGGCGTCGATCGCCGTCCATCAGGTCGTCCTCGTCGTAGCGGTCGCCGTCGACGAGGAACACGCCGCGCTTCTCGAACATCCAGGCGACGCAGCCGGGCTCGCCGAGGTTGCCGTCGTGCGGCTCGAAGACCTGGCGGATCTCGGCGCCGGTGCGGTTGCGGTTGTCGGTCAGCGACCTCGCAGAGGATGGCCACGCCGCCGGAGCCGTAGCCCTCGTAGACGACTTCCTCGAGGTTGCCGCCGTCGAGTTCGCCGGTGCCGCGCTTGATCGCCCGCTGGATGTTGTCCTTGGGCATGCTGACGGCCTTGGCGTCGTCGATGGCGTAGCGGAGGCGGAGGTTGGCGTCGGGGTCGCCGCCGCCGTCGCGCGCGGCGACGATGATCGCCTGGGCCAGCTTGCTCCAGAGCTTGCCGCGCTTGGCGTCGGTGGCGCGCCTTCTTGTGCTTGATCGACGCCCACTGGGAATGACCGGACATGGTCTGATTCTAGGCGGAGGCCACTCGGCCTCATCGGCTCGCACGGCCACGCCGACCGCCGCGGGGCCGATCCCTCGGGGCGTCCTCCGCGTCGATCGCTCGTGCTCGTGCCCGAGCCGCTAGGTCCGGGTGCTCGAAGGGTCTGCAGCTTCGAGCAGTCCAGCGGCGACCGCGCCGGCGGGATCGTCGTCGCATGACGCCGAGCGTCCAGCGCACCGTCGGCCTCGGCGCCCTTGAGCCCGTTCAGGGACGCAGAGCGGCTGCGCCGGCCGAAGCGATCCCGCGAACGGCGCCGCCCCCAGTGGTGACCGAGACTAGCGGCCTGGTGCGTCGAATACGGTCGGCGTGCCCGAGCAATCGGCCGGCGCGACGCCGAGGCGATCGCCGATGCTGCGCCGGTCGCGGTGCAGATCGATCGACGCCCGACCTACGGGGTTGCGAGATACGCCTCGACGTCCGGTCGCGTCAGCCGTGATCCGACCGAGACGTTGACGTCCGATCCTGGCATTGTCGGGAGCCCCCGCACGCCGACGAAGATCCGCGAGCCGGGATCGGGGTCTGCGGTCGCGCCGTGCGGGTCGGTGCGTCAGCGTCAGGTCACCGCTCGAGACGTCTTGGTCCTGGACACGCGCTTGGGCGTCGCCTGGGCTGCCGGCAGCGCTGAGCGCCAGGCAGGCCACCAGGCCCGCCATCGTCGCCGCCGCTCAGACGCGGGTCAGCTCCCTGCCCGTCATCGAATGCTCCTATGCGAGTCGGGCCTCGTGCGAGCCCGACCACCGACCCATGCGGGCGTGAGGACGGCTGTCAACTCGACGATCCCCGGATGGTGGTAAGTCGGTACTAACCCACAACCGTCAGCGGGTGAAGGGGCGTCTACTTGGGATCGCCTACTTCTTTCTCGACGCACTCCTGGCGGGCGCCGGCGCCTAGACGACGAACTTCCCGTCCTGCTGCAGCAGCTCGCCGTCGACCGTGATGCGGCCGCCCTGGCGCAGGTCGCAGATCATGTCCCAGTGGATCGCGGAGTCGTTGACGCCGCCCGTCTCCGGGTAGCTCGCGCCGACGGCGAGGTGGACGGTGCCGCCGATCTTCTCGTCGAGGAGGATCTCGCCGGTGCCGTCGGCGATCCCGTAGTTGGTGCCGATGCCGAGCTCGCCGAGGCGCCGCGCGCCCTCGTCGGTGTCGAGCATCTCGATCAGGAACGTCCTCGCCCCGCTCGGCCGTCGCGTCGACCACCTTGCCGCCCTCGAAGCGGAAGCGCGACGCCCGCGACCTCGCGCCCGCCGTAGGTCGGCCGGCAGGTGGAAGGTGATCTCGCCCTCGGCCGAGTCCTCGACCGGGCCGGTGAAGAACTCGCCGTCGGGCATGTTGTGCTTGCCGTCGGCGGCGATGAAGGTGCGGCCCGCGATCGCCCAGCCTCAGGTCGGTGCCCGGGGCCGTGGATGTGGACCTCCTCGCGCCCCTCGATCCACTCGGCGAGCCGCTCGGTCTCCTCGGACTGCCTGCTTCCAGGCGGCCACCGGGTCGTCGGCGGTCGGCCAGGCAGGCGCCGAAGTAGAAGTCCTCGTACTCGGCGCAGGCTCATGCCGGCCTCGGAGGCGTAGGCGTTGGTCGGGAACAGGGTCAGCGCCCAGCGGTAGGACGCCCTCGGCCGAGCGCTCCATGGCGCGCTTCATCAGCGGCCGGCGTCGCCGCCTGGCGGCGCGCCTGGCGCTCGGGCGGGACCTGCGAGAGCGCGCGCGTGTTGACGCTCGCCATCACCGCGATGCGGACGTCTGCGTTCTCGACCGACCACTCGGACGTCGGCGAGATCCAGTCGAGCTGCTCGTCGCGACGCGTGCTTGAAGAAGGCGGCTGACTGGCCCTCGAGCGCCATGTTGACGATCGGGTTGCCGCCGGCCTTCAGCACCGCCTCGTAGACCGCCTGAAGCAACGGCTCGGCGGCGCTCTCACCCTCGATCGTGCAGACGTCGCCCGGCTTGACCGCCGCCGAGTGCTCGACCAGGATCCGCGCCAGGGCCGTGAACTCGAGGGTCTTTCATCTCGAGCCCGGTCCGACTCCCCCGCGACGCATGTCCGGCCGGACGCGAAGCGGAGGAGATGCCGGTTGACGTAGTGCACATCGCCATGAACAGGGCGTGCAGCCGGCTGTCGTCGGTGAGCTCGGCGTGGAAGGCGACCGCGAGGACGTCGCCGTCGCGGACGGCGACGGGGTGGCCGCCGATCTCGGCCAGCACAGCGACGTCGGCGCCGTGCTCCTCGACCCAGGGGGCCCGGATGAAGACAGCCCGCAGCGGCTCGTCGCCCAGGCCCTCGATCCGAAGATCCTGCTCGAAGCTGTGGAGCTGGCGGCCGAAGGCGTTTCGGCGGCAGCGATAGTCGGCCAGACCGAGGTGGTCGCGGTCGCAGACGATCATCCCGGCGCAGCTGCCGAGGATCGGCCGGCGCGCCCGCGCGTGATCGCGGATCGCCCGATCCAGGCCGTCACGGGCCATCCCCTTGGAGATCGTGGTCGACTCGCCGCCTGGGATCACCAGCCCGTCGAGCCCCTCGAACTCCTCTGGGGCGCGGACCTCGAGCGCCTCGGCGCCGAGCCCCTCCAACATTCGCCGGTGGGCGTCGAAGTCGCCCTGGATGGCCAGAACGCCGATCACCAGCGCCGGCTCCTGAGCTGCGCTTCCGCGGCCGGCTTGGGGCTCGCGCGGCACCTAGGCGCCGCGGCCCTGAAGCAGGCCGCCGTCCGCCGCCAGCGCCTCGATCTCGAGGCCGGGCATCGCCTCGCCCAGCGCCATCGAGGCCTGGGCGACCCGCTCGGGGTCCTTGAAGTGGGTCGTCGCCTCGACGATCGCGCGGGCGCGGCGCTCGGGGTCCTCCGACTTGAAGATGCCGGAGCCGACGAAGTTGCCCTCGGCGCCGAGCTGCATCATCAGCGCCGCGTCCGCCGGGGTCGCGATGCCGCCGGCGCAGAAGAGGGGCACGGGCAGCCAGCCGCGCTCGGCGACGTCCTGGACCACGTCCAGCGGCGCCGGCAGGTCCTTGGCGGCCCCGGCGAGCTGCTCGGGGCGAAGCGAGGCGAGGCCCTTGATGCCGTCGGTGATCGAGCGCATGTGGCGGACCGCCTCGACGATGTTGCCGGTGCCGGCCTCGCCCTTGGAGCGGATCATCGCGGCCCCCTCGCCGATCCGGCGCAGCGCCTCGCCGAGGTTGGTGGCGCCGCAGACGAAGGGCACCTCGAAGGCGAGCTTGTCGATGTGGTTGGACTCGTCCGCCGGCGTCAGCACCTCGGACTCGTCGACGTAGTCGACCTCGAGCGACTGCAGCACCTGCGCCTCGGCGAAGTGGCCGATCCTGGCCTTGGCCATCACCGGGATGCTGACCGCGCCCTGGATCTCCTTGATCATCGCCGGATTGGACATGCGCGCGACTCCGCCGTCGGCGCGGATGTCGGCCGGCACCCGCTCCAGCGCCATCACCGCGCAGGCACCCGCCTCCTCGGCGATCTTTGCCTGCTCGGCGTTGACCACGTCCATGATCACCCCGCCCTTGAGCATCTCGGCGAGGCCGGTCTTGACGCGGAATGTCGCTCGCTCAGCCACGTGCCCAATATAGCCCGAGGGTTCCTTAGAGAACTCTCACCCGCGGCTCAGCTGAGCTTGATCCGGGGAAGCGATCCTGGCTGATCGAGCGCCACCGGAGTCCGGACATTTTCGAGGACTCCCCGGGACGGCAACACCCAACAGAGCGCTCCAGGGGGCCTTCCCCCGGCCCCGAGACAGCGACAGGCCCGGAGTTCGCCCCCCGGGCCTGTTGCCTTGGCGGCGGGGCTTACTTCAGCTTGAAGGCGCGGATGCGGTCGCGGTGGGCCGCCTCGTCCTTGGCGTAGACGCCGTGCGCGAGCGCCTGGACCAAGCCCATCAGCGCCGCATTGGAGCGGATGTAGGAGGGCCCGTTGGACGAGTAGTAGAGCGTCAGCTCGGAGTGATCGGCGACGTCGGAGAGGGTCGCGTCGGTGATCGCCAGGGTGCGCGCGCGCCGATGGCGCCCCAGCTTCAGGGCGCGCACGATCAGCGGGTGGGCGCGGCCCGAGGTGATGGCGACAAGCAGGGTCTCCTCGTCCATGCGCGAGAGCCGCTGGATGTTCTCCTGGCTGGGCGAGGCGATGATCTCGGCCCGGATGTCGAGCAGGCCGAGGAGGTGGCGCAGGTAGCTTGCGAAGAAGGCCATCTGGTCGACGCCGACGATGAGCACCCGGCGCGCGGTCGCCAGCGCCGAGAGCGAGGCCTCGATCTGCTCGCGACTGAGGCTGCGGGCCGTCTCCTCGATGTTGGAGTAGTCAGCGCCCAGCGAGGACTCGAACTCGGAGTGGTCGAAGGAGAACAGGGCCGCCGCGCCGTTGCCGCCGTTGCCGCCCTCCCCTGCCGAGACCTTGTGACGGTACTCCTCGATCGCCGCCTGCTGAAGCTCGGGGTAGCCGTCGAAGCCGAGTGACTGGGAGAAGCGGACCACCGTCGAGGACGAGGTGTTGGCTCGCCGCGCCAGCTCCTCGGCCGTCTGGAAGGCCGCCTCGTCGAGGTGGTCGACGATGTAGCGGGCGACGTCCTTCTGGGAGCGCGAGAACTCGTCGAAGCGCTCGGTGATGTATTCGGAGAGGCTCTTGCGAGCGGGCTTGGTCCTGGTCGCGGTCCGTACCACGGCGGTCCATTTCGCCGGGGCAGCGGCTTTCCCTTCCGAGTTGCGATCAGGTTGCCAATAACTCCGCAGCGGGCGGCATCGGCTCCACTGGCCGCCGCGATGTGGTTGGATCGGCGGCCGTGAACCTCGAGCAGGAGCTGCGCCGCCTCAACCGCAACATGATCGCCTTCGACCTGGCACTCGGATCGGGGGCGCTGCTGGCGCCGCGGGCGACGCTCGGGCTGCTCGGCCACGATCCTCCCTCCGAGGACGCCGAGCACCTCTTCCGCCGCTGCGGGCCGATCTGGCTGACCTTCGCCGCCGCCCACCTCGTCGCCCACCGCCGCAACCGCCCCCGCGACTGGTGGGCGCTCTCGTGGCTGCGCGGCACCGAGCTCTTCACTGACATCGTCTGGTCGCGATCGGACGCGGTCTCGCGGCCCGGCGCCAAGGCGGGCCTCTGGATGGCGGGCTTCGCCAACCTCGGCATGGCGCTCGGCTTCGCCCACCTCGCGCGCAGCGGCTGACGGCACTCAGCCGCCCCCGGCGCCGTGGCCCGGGAGCTGGCGACTGCAGACGCGGAAGCCGACCCGCCTGGCCAGGCGACGCCGCTCTCGCGCGCCGCCGGCGAAGCGGGCCTGGGCCCGAAGGTAGGTCCGCGGATGGTCGTGCCGCGCGGCCCCCTCCCCCAGCCTGACCAGCGCCAGGGCGCGCTGGCGGGCGGTCAGGTAGCGGTCGAGCCGGGGGCGCAACGATTCCGGCGCGTCGAGATCGCCGAGGTCCTTGACCTCGCCGGCGAGCAGCTCGGCTATCTCGCGGCTCTGCTCGGCCGCCTCGGCCCTGCTCCCCGGCGGCTCGGATTGAATCTCGTCGACTCGGGCCTCGGCCTCTCGGCAGATCCGATCGCCTGCGGAGACCAGCTCGTCACGATCGAGCGGCCCCGCGGAGCCGCAGGCGGCGATCGGCGCGCCCACCGCGGCGAGCGCGCCGACCAGCAGGCTTCGACGCGCCGCTAGCCGGACGTCTTTGCCTCGAGCTTGTCGAGGCGCTTGTCGATGTTTGTGATCTCCGCGGGGATGCTCTCCAGCGACTGGATCTGACCGCTCTGCTTGCTCTGCTCGGCGGAGACGTCGTCGACCTGGGTTCGCAGCTTGGCGACCTCGGCGGCGAGCGACGCCACCCTCCTGCTGAGGGCGGCGGTGGACCCGGCCTCAGCCTTCTGCGCCTTGGTCGTCTTGCCGGCGAGCGCCGCGGTGGCGCCCTGCTGATTCGTCAGCTCGGTCTTGACGGAGTCGGCGATCTCCTGATCACTCTGGTTTCCGTTCTTGGCGCTGATCGCCAGCACCAACGCGACCACGCCGAGCGCGAGAGCTATCCCCCCGAGGATCACTGGGACCTTCGAACGCGAGTCATCCATGAAGCGGAACCTATCCGCACGATCGGCCGGAAGGGAGGACGTCCCGCGCGCGGTGGACAAACGGCGAGGGCCGCCCCCAATGGAGGCGGCCCTCGTCAAACGTGCGGTCAATGAACGAACGCGGGATTGGCGGCGAGACGGGACAGTCCTCACCTCCGTTGCTCGCCGGTGCCCGGGTTGGACTCCGCTGGGCGGCCCGCACGCCGCCCGCGAACCGGGTCCCTGGAGGGCCAGCCTGATGGGCGGGCCCCAGAGCCCGAACCTAGCGGCCCGGCACCTCCGGCGTCCCAGAAATCATTGAACTCAAGTTAGGACCACCTCCTTTCTCCGGTGATCCCATTCAATCAGAGCCGCCAGCGGAGCCTCTTACCGCTTCCTGTGCTTCTTGCCCTTCTTCTTCTTGTTCTTCTTGTGCTTCTTCGCCGACTGCTTGGCCTTGACGATGACCCGCTCGGTCATCTGCACCGGGTGCAGCCCGCAGAAGAACTTGTAGGTCCCGGGCTGGGTGAACTTCTGGTTGAACGTGCGGCCGCCGTTCAGGTTGGGCGAGCCGATCCCGACCGGACCGTTGGCGAGGGTGATGTTGTGCAGCTCGACCTCGTTGTTGCCGCCGTCGATGAACTTCCAGGTGAGCGAGCCGCCCTGCTTGATGCTGATGTTGTTCTGGCTGTAGGTCCGGTTGGTGACGTCGATCGTCGATCCGGAGACCATCGGCTCGATCGCACCCGGCGGGGCGTTGATCGTGACGGCGTTGCCGTTGCTGTCTATCCCCGTCAGCGGGATCGTGAAGGGCACGGGCCCGTCGCGCCCGTCGGGACGGTTGGTGTTGTAGACGTCGTTGGGCACCGGATCGCAGTCGGTGACGACCGGATCGATTCCCGCCCCCTCGTCTATGTAGACGACCATGATTCCCATCACGCGCACGTGGGGCACGGAGTTGTCGTAGACCGAGTTCAGCCGCAGACGCGTTCCGGCCTTGGCCGGGATGCCCGTCTCAGTGCCGAAGGCCGTCATGTTGATCGGCCCCGGCTCGTGCAGGATCGGGCGCACGTTGTAGAAGGGATGGTCTGGGTACCCCCAGGTGGGGATCGACTCGGCGACGCGCCGGTCGTTGCAGTCGGGCTGGGTCAGGGTCAGCTTGCGAGCCCCACCATGGACGTGGCCGGCGCCGGCAATGATGCGCCCGTCCACCGGCATCGTGTAGTCGACCGTCCTGACGTCGCTGGACCCGGCGCCGCCGTTCCCCGGGACGTTGTAGATCGGGTCGGCGTGGCAGTTGACCTCGTCGAGCCAGTAGGGCGTCACCGACTCCTGCGGCGCGTCCTGGACGGTGTAGCTGTACTGGATGAAGGCGTTGTCCGTGTCCTTCTTGTGGTTCATGACCATGTAGACCATGCCCCAGGGCAGGCCGGTGCTGCCGCCGGCGTATCCGTAGCCGTCCGGGAGGGTCATCTTGGCGCGCTCCTCGCCGGCGGCGTAGAAGCGCTGGTAGGAGCCGCCCCCCGCGAATCCGCCGCGGCTGTCAAAGCCCGTGAACCCCTGACCGGCGCAGGTCGGATCCGGCCTCTGAAGGTTGGCGAAGACGATGTGGTGAAGCATCAGCCGGTTGATCGGGACCTGTGAGCCGTCCTCATTGACGACGTCCACCTCCATGTGAGTGACGGTGGCGTCGTTGAAGTCGGTTCCGGGATGGTTGACGACGTTGAAGGTCTGCTTGACTCCGAAGCCGGGGACCGAGAAGGGGAACCTGCAGGTGTACTTGGTGGCGACCGCGTCAGGGTCGGCGATCGGCTGGTTGTGGGCGTCGACTCGGACGCCGCCATCGCAGGTGCTCGGCCCGTCGGCCGAAGCGCCAGATGGGAGGGCGAGGAGCGCGGCGCCGGCGATCGCCCCAAGCGCGATCAAGCGCGCGACGCGATGGCCGAACGACGAGTGCTCAGGTGCCTCTGCCATGTGGTTCCCCTCCATAGCGCCGGTGGTCGAGCCCGGCCGCTGCCTCCCGCCAGCGCGGTCGAACTTGACTCGTAGTCAACTTCGCCCGCACACGCTAGCAGACGAAGGGGGCTCTGCCAATGTTCAAGCCAAATTCGTGGCCAGCCGATGCTGGGAGGGTGACCCCGACCACCGTTTCCGGTGCCGTCGGCGGCGCCTTGGGGGCCTCGACCGACGACCTCACGCGGCCGCGCGAAGTCGACCGCGACCAGCAGCGCCGCTACTGGCGCCTCGCCGCGATCCTCTTCATCGGCGGCGGCCTCGGCGCTGTCCCGAGCGACGCGCTGCACCAGCCCACCCACGATCCCACCATCTACCTGCTGCCGGCGCTGGCGATCGTCTCCGGGCTCGTCTGCTGGGCGATCGCCGATCGAGTCTCGGTGCGCTGGCTGCACCTGATGACCGTCGTCGCGACCCTCGAGGTGGCGCTGACCGTGTGGCTGGCGGACCCCGTGTTCGCGATCTACTACACCTTCATCGCGATCTTCGCCGCCTACGTCTTCAGCTCCCGGCGCGCCATCGCCCTGCACGTCGGCTTCGCCTCGCTGATGGCGCTGGCGCCGGTGGCCTACGACCAGGACACGGCCCGCGACACGCTGGTTCAGGCGATGGTCCTGATCCCGACCCTGATCCTCGCCGGCGGCGCGGTCGCCTGGCTGCGCGAGCGCCTGCAGGCGAGCGAAGAGAGCTTCCGGCGGCTCGCCGAACGCGACCCGCTCACCGGCGTCGGCAACTACCGGATGCTCACCCAGCGCTTGCCGGTCGAGCTGGAGCGCAACCGCCGCTATCGCCAGCAGCTCGCCCTGCTCGTGATCGATCTGAACGACTTCAAGCGGGTCAACGACGAGCACGGCCACCAGTACGGCGACGGGGTTCTTCGCGACGTCGCCCGGGCCCTGGAGGAGGCCGTCCGCGCGCACGACATGGTCGTGCGCCAAGGTGGGGACGAGTTCGCCGTGGCGGCGCCTCAGACCGACCGCGAGCAGGCGAGCTGGCTCGCCGGGCGCCTCTGCCACGCGGTCTCGGGGGTCGAGGTGAAGGGGCGATCGCTGGGCGCCTGCGTCGGCTGCGCGATGTTCCCCGATGACGCCGACAACCTCGACGAGCTGCTCGCCCAAGCCGACGACGAGCTCCGGGCCCGAAAGGACGTCAACCCCGAGCTCGCCCGCGCCGAAGCCCGCCGCCGGTCACCATCACTGGGTGCCTAGCTCCGAGCGCAAGCGCCAAAGCGAGCCGGGCGAGCGCGAGCCAGCGGCGGCGGAGACACCGCAGGGCATGGCACTACCCGCGATCGGAGCCCTGTACGCGTCGCTGGTGATCGCGGTCGTGGTGGCCCTGCTCGACACCGAGTTCGGACAGGGGCTCGCAGACAAGGTCGGCGCCCCGGTCCAAACGATGGTGGCGGCGCCGGTGCTGGCGATGGCCCTCGTCGTCTTCGTCGCCAGCGTGCTGGCCCTGGTCCTCCCCGCCGCCCGCAGGCGCCTGCTCGGCGTCGCGGGCATCGTCAGCTGGCTGATCCCCGCCTGGCTGGTGATCGCCGGCGTGCTCCTGGCCTGCGTCTCCTTCGCGCTCGACCGCCTCGACTGAGCGGAGCCCGTCCGCCCCGCGCGCGAGCAAGCTGGTCGGCGCGCGAGCGAGCCCCGGACCGCAGCGTAGGTAGGATCAGTTGCGACCCGATCGGCCCGCAGGGGGCCCGGGCTCACCACGAGGAGACGGGATGAGGAGACGGAGCTCCGGGCTTGGCATCGCAATCACGCTCGCGGCGGCGGGCCTGGCCGCGGCGGCCATCGCTGCGCCGGCGGCCCAGGCCGAGACGGTGTGGCTGTGCAAGCCGGGGGCGACGCCCGATCCCTGCAAGGAGAGCCTCGAGACCACGGCGTTCGACAGCCAGGGCAACTCCCAGGTCCTCAACCCGCCGAACGCGACCAAGCCGAAGATCGACTGCTTCTACGTCTACCCGACCGTCAGCGAGGACTCCTCGACCAACTCGGACTTGAGCATCGACCCCGAGGAGGTCTCGATCGCCGAGTACCAGTCATCTCGCTACTCGCAGCGCTGCCGCGTCTTCGCGCCCATGTACCGCCAGCTCACCCTGAGCGGCATCTTCGGCGGCGAGCTGCCTAACTTCGCGGTCAAGCTCGCCTACTCCGACGTGCGATCGGCCTGGCAGGACTACATGAAGCACTACAACCACGGTCGCGGCGTGGTCCTGATCGGGCACTCACAGGGCACCTACATGCTCCGCGAGCTGGTGCGGACGCAGATCGATCCGAGCAGGGTCGCGCGCAAGCTTCTGGTTTCGGCGATCCTGCTCGGCGGCAACGTCGCCGTGAAGAAGGGCAAGAAGGTCGACGGGGACTTCGAGCACATCCCCGCCTGCACGAAGCCCAGGCAGATCCATTGCGTGATCGCCTTCTCCACCTTCAACGAGACGCCACCCGACAACCCCAGCTTCGGCCGCGTCAATGCCGTGTTCAGCGGCGGAGCCGACTTCCCCACCGGCCCCAAGTACCGCGTCCTCTGCACCAACCCCGCGGCGCTCGGCGGCGGCTCGGCGCCCCTGAGAACGCTGCTGCGGACCGAGCCCTTCGGCGGGCCGACCCTCGCCGCCGGTCTCTTCATCATGTACGGCGGTCCCCCGCCGACGGCGTCGACGCCGTGGCTGCAGCCTCAGGACCACTACACCGGCGAGTGCGTGACCTCCAACGGCGCCAGCGTGCTGATGATCTCCCCGGTCGGCGCCGCCACCCACCTCAACCCATCCCCGGACGCCACCTGGGGAATACACCTGGCTGATGCCAACATCGCCCTCGGCAACCTGGTCGACGTGGTCAAGTCCGAGGGCAACGCCTTCCTCAGGGCGAGGGCCACCGCCAAGCACAAGCGGTAGCCGTGCTCTGAAAAGGGGCTCAGCCGCCGCCGTAGACGACGATCAGGTCGGTGATCACGCCGGCCATGAAGCCGGCGGACACCAGCCACAGCCCGAGCTCGCGATGCCCGAAGCGGCGCATTGCGGTCCAGACCTCCCCGATCACGTAGAGGATGGCGCCGCCGGCGATGGCGTAGAAGGCGAGCTCCAGCGGCTGGGAGTCGAGCGCGTAGCCGACCATCGAGCCCAGCAGCACCGGCCCGCCGGCCACCAAACCGGCGGTCAGCAGCCAGCCCCAGGACGGCCGCTCGGCGCCGAGGGGGCCGAGGATGCCGAAGCCCTCCGTCGCGTTGTGCGCGGCGAAGCCGACAATCAGGACGGTCGCCAACCCGATCGCGCCGGTGCTGGCGGAGACGCCGATGGCGAGGCCCTCGGCGAAGTTGTGGACGCCGATTGCGGCGGCGATCGTCATCCCCGTCTGCAGCGCGCGCCTACGCGCCGCGTCCTGGACCTGCTTCAGCTGCACGAGCTGGTCGGCCGTCGCGGTGGCGACCGCGCCGCCCGCGATCGGCGGCGGATCGGCTCCGCTCCCGCGCATCCGCGCCTCGAAGGTCGCCAGGCCGGCGCTCCCGATCGCGAAGCCGCCCGCCAACAGGGCCGTCAGGCCGATCGCCCTGCCGAGGCTCGTCTCCCCCCCGTCGAGCCCCTTGACCGCGTCCTCGACGATCCCGAAGGCATGCTCGAGCACGTCGATGAAGAGGAAGGCGAGGATCCCAACCGCGAACATCGCCAGCGCGACGCGCTTGCGGTCGTCAAGAATCCGCATCCGCCCGAAGGGCAGGAGCCCCAGGTAAATGGTGAAGCCGGCGATGCCGCCGAGCAGGACTGTCTCCGAGAACGACAACTGAACCCCTCTGTGGATCAAGGCTAGCGGGTCTGGCTTAGGTGACCCTAACAGAACCGGCCCTACGTCTATGCCCCAGGGGCCGGCCCTCGTCTTAGATGTATTCGAGGAGCGGATGAAGCCGGTTCACATTGGTTGCTCGGGTTGGAGCTACGGCGAGTGGCGCGGACGCTTCTACCCCGAGGGCCTCCCCCCGCGCCGCTGGCTCGAGCACTACTCGGCCCGATTCGACACGGTCGAGGTCAACGCGACCTTCTATCGCCTGCCGAAGCGCGAGACGGTCGCAGGTTGGGTGGAGCAGACTCCCGCGGGCTTCCAGTTCGCGATCAAGGGCAGCCGCTACCTCACTCACGTCTACAGGCTCCGCAACGTCGACGGCATAGCGCGATTCTGGGAGCCGCTCGAGCCGCTGCGGGACGCCGGCAAGCTCGGCCCCGTCCTCTGGCAGCTGCCAGCCAACTTCGCGCGCGACGACCTTCGCCTCGGCGCCTTTCTCGAGGCGCTTCCGCAGGGCGCCCACTGCTTCGAGTTCCGCCACCCGAGCTGGTTCGCGGCCGGCGTTCGCAACCTGCTCGACGACAGCGGCGCCAGCTTGGTGATCGGCGACGACGCGCGCCGCCCCCTGCCGGTGGCGAGACCCGTCGGCCCGATCGCCTACGCCCGCCTCCACTACGGCCACCGCGGCCGCGACGGCAACTACTCCACTCGCGAGCTCGCCACCTGGCGGCGACGGATCGCGGCCTGGCGGCGGCTGCGCGAGGTCTACGCCTACCTCAACAACGACTGGCAGGCCTTCGCGCCCCGCGACGCCCTTCAGCTGCGGCCGGCGCGCGCCTAGCGTTCGCTAGGCCGACGGCTCGGGCGCCCGGCGCTCGACCCGCGGCTCCCGCATCGAGTCGAGCGCCTCGGTGGCGGCCTCATAGCCCTGGCGCATCAGGCGCGGCCAGTGGCTGCGATCGAGAAAGAGGTCGTAGAACGAAGTACCGCGCAGCTCGGAGGCCTCGATCGGGTCGATCAGGGTCAGCCGGTCGGCCAGTTGCTCCTGGGCCCGGCGGGCCAGCTCCAGGTGATATCCCTGCTGCAGCTGGCGGCTTGCCTCGAGCAGACCGCCGGTGCGCTCCGGCCAGCCGCTGATGTCCTTGGGTCGGAAGCCGCTGGGGAGCATGAAGTTGACCCCGAAGACGCGGTCGAAGCCGCCCTCTTCGATCACTGGCTGGGCCGGCCACACCTCGATGATCCCGCCGTCGACGTAGAGGTGACCCTGCACCGGGACGGACTCGATGAAGAGCGGCAGCGCGATCGCAACCCGGACCAGGTGCCCGACGGTCACCTCCGGCGTCCGCGCCGTCCCGAAGTACTCGACGGTGCCGAGATCCATGTTGTAGACGATGGTCGTGATCGGGATCGACGTCTCGCCGCAACGCATGTTCCAGAGGCGCTGGTCGAAGAGGTGCTCAATCGCCTCGCCCTTCGCCAAGCCGGTGAACCCGCGCAGGGCGGAGAGCGCGAAGCGGGGCAGCTTCAGCCACTGCACGTCCAGGTAGTCCTGCGGCCGCCATGAGAGCGAGAAGTCGGCCATCTCCTCGGAGGTCATGCCGGCGGCCCACATCGAGCCCCAGATCGCTCCCCCCGAGCAGCCCACGATCTCGGCCGGCTGCACCCCGGCCTCCTCGAAGGCACGGCGCACGCCGATCAGCGAGACCGCCGCCCCGCCGCCGCCCGAAGCGACCACGGCCACCCGCTTGCCCTCCAGCTCGGGGATCGGCCGCGGGCTGAAGCGGGGGAAGACCTCGGAGTGATCGACCTCCGAGGGACGGTCGATCAGCGGCAGCGGCAGCAGCGCGCGCCGCGCTCGCCGCAGGAAGCCGAGGTCCGCCACGATCGAGCCCAAGTCCAGCATCTCCGTGAAGTGCTCGAACTGCCGCTTGATCGCGAACAGGTCTAGGCGCTCGTCCAGGGACACGCCCCGCACCGTAGCGGGGCCGCGAGCGTCTAGGGCAGCGTGAACGTGAAGGTGTCAGTCGAGTGGTTGCCGCCGCTCGACTCGAAGGTCCCCGTGGCTCCCTTGCCACGCCCCTCAGCTGCGCACGCGGGCGATTTTGAGCGCGCTAAGCGGAGGCCGCATCCGACAGGTCGGACGCGCTCGTAGCCGAGCCGCTTTGCTCGCCCTCACGCCAGGGGAAACCCGACGGCGCCGCGCGGAAGCCGGCGAGGAGGTAGAGCCCCACCAGGGTCGAGAGCAAGAGCGCAGCGCCGAGCACGGCAAGGTCCGCCGCACCGTGGTGGAGAGCGACGCCGGCGCAGATCACCAGCATCCCGAACCCGACCATCGCCACGGCGATCCCCCGGTGAAAGCGTCCCGCCTCGGAATGCGGCCAAGGGTCGAGAGGCCGAGAGACCTCGCGGCCGCGGTCGGAGTCGGTGCAGTCGTCCTTTCGCCGGCAGACGTTGCAGACATGGGCCTGCGCCCGGTACCGCGCGAGCCGCGCCCCGAGGTCGGTGTCGACCCGATGCAGCCGTTCACCCTCCGGGCACTCCCAGGCGTCAACGCGCTCCAGGTAGCTAAAGCCGGCGGTGCGATAGAGCTCGGAGCGCCGCTGCGAATGGCGGGCGAGCGCATCCACCCCCAACGCTGCGAGCGCGAGGAACAAGCCGTAGCCGGCGGCCAACAGTGACTCTGTCGCGATCCCGCTCACCGCGCTGCCCCTGCGGGCTCCTTGGGCTCCGTGACGTCGGTGAACAGGATGTCCTCGGGCTCCTCGATCGTCACCCGTTTGACCGTGTGGCGCACGCCCAGGTAGCAGAGATAGAGGAGCGGCAGGACTCCGACGAGGATGAAGTAGAGGTCTCCGGGCAGTCGCAACCACTCGATCACGGTGTTCGTGTTCGTGCTCAAGTAGTCGAGCGAGCGCGCGTCGAAGTAGCCGACGTTGACCGACTCGTACAGCTGACGGATGCCGAGCGGGAACAGGGTTGCGAACGACATCCAGGCCAGGCCGATGTTGAGTCCCCAGAAGCTCATCTTCGCGGCGCGCTCGTTCCAACGCTCGGCCGAGATGAGGTAGCGCAGACAGAACATCGCCAGCCCCACCGCCAGCATCCCATAGACGCCCATCATCGCTGTGTGGCCGTGATTGGCTGTCAGCGCGGTGCCGATCTCGTAGTAGGAGACGATCGGGAGGTTGATCAGGAAGCCGAAGATCCCGGCGCCCAGGAAGTTCCAAAAGCCGACCGCGACCAGGAACATCACGGCCCAGCGGTGCGGGAAGGGGGTCGCCGACCTCGACTCCTGCCGCGCCCCCAGCTGGAGGAAGCTCCAGGCCTCGACCGTGAGAAAGGTCAACGGCATCACCTCCAGGGCGGAGAAGACCGCCCCCAGCGCCATGTTCTCGGCGGGCGCGCCCGAGAAGTAGAGGTGGTGCATGGTCCCGATCACGCCGCCGGCCGAGTAGAGGATGATGTCGAGGAAGATCACCTGCAGCGCCACCCGCTCGCGAACCACCCCGAGCAGCACGAAGATGTAGGCGACCATCGCGGTAGTGAACAGCTCCAGGAAGTCCTCGACCCAGAGATGGACGACCCAGAAGCGCCAGTAGTCGGTGATCGTGAAGGGCTGGTTCGCGTTGACCAACAGCCCGACGGCGTAGAAGGCGGGGATCGCCAGTGCGGCCAGGAAGAACAGCCACGGCATGTTTCCGACGCGCTCCTTCCGCAGCCGGCCGCGCAGACCGCGGAAGAGAATCACGATCCACAGGCAGAGCCCGATCACCAACAGCACTTGCCAGAAGCGCCCGAGGTCCAGGTACTCGAAGCCCTGGTCGCCGAAGATCGAGCCCTGGAACCAGTTGTGGATGTCGGCGAACTCGCCGATCAGGCTGCCGAAGACGACGACCGCCAACGCTCCGAGCAGCACGAAGGCGAGCTTGCTCTGCCCACGCGGCTCACGGCCCGCGATCATCGGCGCCAAAAAGATGCCGGCCGCGACGAACGAGGTGGAAACGAAGAAGATCGCCAGCTGCACGTGCCAGGTGCGGACCAGGTTGTAGGGGAACACCCGGGCGATGTCGATGCCGAAGAAACCGTCGAGCTCGGCTCTGTAGTGCTGGGAGGCGGCACCGACCAGGGTCTGAAGCAGGAAGAGCGCCGCCATCACGAAGAAGAACCAGGCCGTGGCCCGCTGGGCCGGGGTCAGCGCCACGTCGCCGGGTGAACGAAAGCTGAGCGTGGCCTGCTCCCGGCCCTGCCAGCCGAGCCTCCAGCGCCCGAAGGCCGCGAACAGGATCCCGATGCCTCCGAGCAGCGCGATCAGGGAGATCACCGACCAGACCAGCACGTCGGCGCTCGGCGCGTTCCCGACCTGGTCCTCGGGCGGCCAGTTGTTCGTATACGAGTAGTTGTGGCCCGGCCGCCGCGCCGAGGCCGCCCAGCTCGACCACGCGAAGAACGCCGTCAGCTGCCTGATCTGCTCCGGACTGTCGACCGGCTTTGGCCGCAACCCGTAGCGAGTGGTTGGGCTGTCGAAGAAGTGGCCGTAGTGGCGTTCCAGCTGGCCGAACGCCCGCGCCTGCTGAGCCGAGAGCTGGATCGTTTTCGTGTCGGGGTCGTAGTTGTTGGTCTGGAACTGGCTGATGGTCTCCTGCCGCGCCGAGTCCGAACCGTCGCCGCCCAGTTGGTCGCGGACCGACCGCGAGGAACGGTGCAGATAGTCGGCCGTGAAGTCCGGGCCGAGGTATGCACCGTGGCCGAAGATGGAGCCGTACTCCATGAGCCCGTGCTCCAGGAAGACCTTCTGGCCGTTGCGGACATCGTCACCGGTGTAGACGGTGCTTCCGCTCGGGTCGACCGCGCGGTCCGCGATCGGCGGATCGGACTGATAGGTCCGGTAGGCGAGCAGGACGAGGACGAAGAAGCCGGCGAGAAAGACCAGACCGGCGACCTGGAGCCAGGTGCGGGAGACCAGGAGCTGTCGCTTTCCCGCCGGCTGCTCAGCCGTCGGCTCACCAACCGGTTCCTTTCCTCTACGCCACGCCATCCGCACCCCGGGGATCGTCGCTCGCGGCCGTCGATCCTATGTGTCGATTCCGTTGGGTTCAACAGCTCGGTGAATCCAGGAGGCGATGAGCGCCACCGAGCAGCGACCGTCCCCGCCCATCGCCGGCGGGGGCTCTCTGCCAACGAAGGTCAGAGGAGGATCGCCATCTCCCTGAAGGGCAACTTGACGAAGTGCCAAGTCGTCTCAACCCCTCCGGGAAGGCAAGCCATGTCACCGACTTTCAGCTCGAGGGTGGGACCGTCGGCAATCTCGATCTGAACCTCGCCCTCGAGCACGAGCAGGACCTCCCTCGACGGAGGAGTCCAGGTCGCGTCGCTCGTATCGGTAACGCGCGAGAGCCCAGCCCACGACCCTTCCCCGTCGAACAGCACGTGCTCCTCGGCATCGCCACCGACCTCCGGATCGGGCCGCCAGCCCTCCTCCGTCGCCACGTTGGACACGAACACTCCAGGGTGCACTTCCATTCCCGGGTCTCCTTTCGGTTGGCGATCCGCTCCATCCTCGCCTTCCGGCGCACGCAGATCAACCCACACCCAGCTCGTCCGCGGCATGACCGAGGGCCTCAAGTGGCGTTCGCAGGCTGGGCTGCCGCTACGCCGGCAGCCCGGCGGCTTCGACGGCCTTGGCTCTCTCCGTGTGGTCCTCGATCCGGGCGACCTTGCCGTTCCGCACGGTGACCGCCGTGAAGATCGGCTGATGGATGGGAGCTCCGCTGCCCTTGCCGCGCGCCACGACGCGCCCAACCAGCAGGACACGGCCCTGGCTTCCTTCGATCAGATCCTCGACGTCGATGCGCCAGTGGCTCACCGTCTCCAGCCAATCCGCCACCGCCTGCAGAAGCTGCTCGCGGCCCCGGAAGGTCTCCGGGCTGAGCGGCCAGTCCCATTCGGCCTCAGGGTCAAGGCGAGCAAACACCGCATCCAGTCCCGGCGACTCCTCGAGCGGCCGCTCCGGGTCAGACCAATAGGAGGCGAGCCACTTGTTGAAAACCTCGAAGTAGCCTCGGACGACCTCCACGTTCTGCTGCGACATCGCCCACGGAGTTCGTCGCGTGTACGGCTCCTTCGCTCTCATTCCGTTCCCCTCTGTACGGCCGGTCCGATCCCGGCTCGGTTCAGTGATCCAGGGCCAACGACGACGATGGAGACCCACGGCGGTGGCCCACCCACTTGGTCTTCCGTGTTCGCACACACCTACGGGCCTGGCCGCGGTCCGGATGGTCCAAAGCTGACGCACCGATTTGTGCGCCTTGGCAAACCGACCAGGCGATGAACGAGCTGCGCGTTCGCGCGCCCCCCGGCTCTCCGCGCCCCCGGCGATTCGCGCCGGGAGGACGGCAGCGGCGAACGGTTCGTCGGGCTCCTGGGGCAAGAACATGGCGATTCGCACGCCGCTTCACGGAATCAGCCCGAAAGGACTCTGCCCCAGATCCGGCAACCCGACGGGTCGTTGTTGGAATTGCTCGCGGTGAGCAGGGCGGTTGTGATCGTGCCGTCGGCCAGAAGGACCGATGCGGTGACCTGTGCGCTGCTGATGTCGTCAGGCATGATGGCGGCGTTGTCCCGCTCGGCGAAGTCGTCGTCCTCAAGGAAGTGATCGCCATCGTTGGTGCTGCCCTCGACGAATAGCTGCGCCGACTGGCCCGAACTGTTGTGGCCGTCCAAGTTGAGGTCGGCGCCGTTGCAGTCACCCCCGAGCTGGAGGCCGCCGATGTTGAGGACATTCGGGTTGGATTGATTGGCCGCGATGAGGACGTTCAACGTTTGGACCGTCTGTCCGCCCACGGCCGCGGCGTCCGCCGCGTTGGTGGCGTTCTCCGCGCTGCCCACCGATAGGTTCGGCGCCCTCTTGGTAATCCGCGCGTCGGCCTGCTTGCGGGCGATCTTCCTGACCTGCTTCTTCTCGCGGTTGTCAAGGACGCTGACTCCGGCGACAGCCGTGCCCGCCAACGCAACAATCAGCGCGACAACCCCGACGACAATCGCCGGCGACGGCCGCCGCCCTCTCCACCTGTTTCGCATTTCAGCCGATCTCCACGGGCCCTCGTCTGCCTGGATCGTAAATCGACTCCGCTCCCCCACAACACGATTAGTGGAAGTTTCCAGCCTAAGTGGTGATTGAGCCGTGATTCACATCGAGCAACGCCCACACAGCAACCCGCGTCAACGTCGGCGGGCCTGCCCATACCCGCCTCACCCCGGCGGCTTCGAGGGCCTCGCCCCACGTTCGGAAGCCCTTCATTCAAACGCTACTTGCCGCCGTCTATCGTGATGCGGACCGCGAACTCCTGGTCGAGCTCCAGGTGGCTGGCGCCGCCCTTCAGTTGGGCGCGTCCCAGCCACAGGACCGAGTCACCGAGATCACGAGCCTCGTGCTCCTTGAGCTGGAATACCTCCCAGGTCTCCCAGGTCGCGGCAAACCCGCCCGAGACCTCGTCGCGGCCGCGGTAGACGGCGCGTTCCACCGCGGCGGGACCGATAGGCGTCCACTCGATCTCGGGATCGAATCTCTCCGTCATTGCCGCAAGGTCCCGGCGGTTGAAGGCTTGAATCAACTGTCTCGCCGCTTCGACGTTCTCCTGCGACATCGCCTACTCCCGCAGCCCGGCGGCTTCGAGAGCCTTTTCTTCGCTTTCGTAGACGCGCAAGTCCGTGACTCGACCGCCTCGTACGCGCCAAGCCTGCGCCAGGTGCAAATCGGTCTCGACTCCGCTGTGTCCACCCACTGCGACGGCTCGCAGCCAGACGACAAGCCAATCGCCTTCCATCCGTCCATCGCTCTGCCACCCACTCGATGCTCTCGAATGCATCACCCAACTCCTCTGCGGAGCGAAGCAGACCCTCATGGCCATGGAATGTCCCCGCCGTGCCGACGAGCCTCGCCATCTGTCGAATCTCCACCCCCGGAGCGAACAGGTCGATGGCCAGATCGCCGTCGTTCCTGTTCCACCGCTCATAGACGCTGCGAACTACCTCGACGTTCTCCTCTGACATCGCCCACGCAGTATCTCGCGGTGGGCCCAGCGAAGCTCATAGCTAGCTCGCGGCGCCACTCGTGAGCTCCCCCCGCCTGTTCGCACAAGACCGCGTGCAGCAGACCTGCAGTCGTGAGCTGCGTGGCTCTCGGCGAAACAGCGCACCGCAGCGCTCGCACCGTGCTAGCTCGCCCGTCGTCTCGGCTGCGCAGCCAGCAGGGCAGTGGTCCCACTTGATCGGGGCGGCTAGCGCCCCACGGGCCGCTCAGCTCCAGCCCTTCGCCCACGCCTCCGCATCGACCTTGTTCTCGAATCGGGCGATCTTGCCGTCGCGAACCTCCCAATCGTGCTCGGCTTGGGCGTCGAGTTCCGAACCACTCTTGTTCGTCGCCTTTGAAGCGGGTGGTGACAACGACGGTGTTGCCCTCATCCCTGGCCTCCTCGACGGTGCAGGTGAACTCGTCGAAGTTCTCAGGCACTTTCGCGAACACGTCGTTGGCGACGCTATCCGGTCCCCGAAAAGTGCCCGAGGGAGCATTGCCGCCCCCTGGCTCGATCCACTCGATCTCGGGGTCGAACCGCGCAGCCACCCCCTCGATGTTGCCGCTGTTGAAGTCGTCATAGCCGCCACGGACTAGGTCTACGTTGTCCTGGGACATCTTCCGCTCCTCCGTTGGGATCGGCCGAGACTTTACGCCGATCCCGCGCCGTGGCTTGGCGCAAGCGGCCCGTTGGTGCTGCAAATCTCGGGGGCGGCGAACACTGCCCTTCACGAGCGGGCAATACGCTCGCGCCTGGCCCGCCGGTCTTATAAGCGGCGGTAGGATCGGCCGCTGTGCCGAGAGTCCAGGTGACTGCTGAAACCACTGTTCCGCCCGATCGCGTTCTGCAAGCCGCGTACGACTTCTCTGAGAGGCGAGCGGACGTTTTCCCGGCCGTCTCCGTGAAGCGCCTTGAGGTGCACGAACTCGGGGAGACATCCGCCGACGTGACCGAGGGCACCCGAGCCGGGCCGACCGTCAACTGGGAGCGGTGCCGCTACGACTGGTCCCAGCCGAACTCGGTGGTAGCTGACGTGACCGACTCCAACATCTACGAGCCTTCGGGAAGCTCGTGGAAGATCACGGCGAGCCCGAAGGACAGCGGCAGTCAGGTCGAGATGACTTGGGAGCGCGTGTTCAAGCGTGGCCCGAAAGGCAAGTTCTTCGACACCGTGTTTCGGCGGGCGGGCAACCGGCTGTTCGGCAACTACGCCCGGGACATCCTCAGGAACCTGGAGAAGCTCGAACAAGCCCCCTAGCTGGGCAACTCCCGCAGCCCGGCGGCTTCGAGGGCCTACGGCAGGGTGATCGTGAAAGTGTCGGTGTTCTGATCGCCAGCCAACTTCGAGGTGAACGTGCCGGTCGCTCCTTCGTACTTGCCCGTTCCACCGACGATCGCACCGGAGGTGTCGTTGGGGTCGACCAGGCCGCCCACGGTGATGGCCAACTGGCCCTCTGGTACATCCGCCATGCCAGAGCACGTCCCAGTGAGCAAGCAGCGGCTCCGCCGGGGCGGGCCTGGTGGCGATGCAGAACGCGTTGATCCCCCCAACACTCTTCTTCGAGGAGTCCTTCAGCGGAATGTAGAAAGCGAACCCGCTGCCGGGCTGGTCTTGCCCTGGGTGACATTCCCGACCGGGGCAAAGTGCGCCCCTTTGTCCACCTCGGTGAGGGTGAGTGTCTCCTCGCTGCCGGTCGTGTCGTCCGTGCAGCCGGCGAGCGCCATCGCAGCTGCCTCACCGCGGTTGCTGTCGCGCCACCACGGACCATCATCACCACTCCCTTCTTCGGACCAACTCTCCTCGCGCCGTTGTTCTATCGGATTTGGCCCTTCACGACAACGAATGGGGTGCGGCGCAAGGTGTCGGAGCCGACCTCCAAGTTCTCCTGGGACTCGCCTTTCGGTCAGACGCGCGTGCCTCTTAAGCGGCGGGTTCAGGCGGAGGCGGGCGTCCGAGCTGGGACGCTCACGCCTGCGTTGCGCGACAACCGGCACCCGCCTCACTTCGAGCGATCGACTAGAGGAGCGCTGCCCACCAGGGCGACCTGAGGAGCACGAGAAGGGGCAGCGAGTGAACCGGCCGTAGCGTCCCGGCCGCGGGCGCTAGCCGCGTCGGCCGAGGGCGCGACGAAGCGTGAGGTACGCCGCCACGGGGGGGATCGAGAGCGCGACGACGCTCCCGAGTGCGAGTTCGTCGCCGACGCGGCTGCCCGCCACGGGTCGGCCGCGCAACCGCTCGAGCAGCGCATCGAAGGTGTTGGCGGAGCGGTTCGCGACCCCCATCGCCTGCGTGACCACCTCGAGGTCGGCTTGCTCCCCCTCGTCGTAGTGCCGCGCGAGCTCAGCTTCGAGCTCGTCGGGGACCGGGTCCAGGTCCGCTCGGGTCCGCGCCTGCGCCCAGGCGATCGCCGCCCAGGTCCGGCGGTCGAACTGTTTCGGGTCTTGATCCTCAATCGCCGCCAGCTCCTCGTCCGTGACGCCCTCGGCAAGGGCCCAACGCCGGTGGGCGAGCGTGCACAGATCGCAGGCGTTTGCCTGCGCGACCGCCACCATGATCTCCTCGCGGAGGCGGGGGTCGAGGCGCCCGTGGCCCCAGACTGCGATCAGCTCCGGGGTTCGCCCCGCAAGCGCGACCGTCTCGCGAAGCGCCTTCGCCGCCGTCGTGGTTCGAGGTTGGCGCACGGTCGAGCCAGGCTAGAGGCTTCTGGGCGCACGAGCGTGAACAGCTCGCCGGGAACACCGCCCGCGAAGTCCACATCTCTCGCGTGCACGCACAGAAGACCAGGAAGTCCCCGGCGAGACCGAAGCCGGCACGCCAACAGCGAAATAGCCGCATTCCGCGCGGAAGGGCAGCGGAAGAACCGGATCCGCGCACTGCTCCAATGCGCGATGAGGGGCAGCGTCGCCTGCCAGTGCTCGGTTTCGCGCAATGGAGGCGCGGACCGGCTGACCCGCCTGGCCCGCTGAGGCCGAACGCTTAATCCTCGCTTTCTGAACCGGTCAAGACGCGGTAGCTGATCGCGAGGGCGGCGATCAAGACAACGCCGACCACAATCAGTCCGGCCCCACCGAGGAAAATGAACGCCAACGCGATGGCAAGAAGGGCCACAACCATGCCCAGAACGAGGGGATGCCGATCAGGTCCGAGTCAGGCGGAGGCCCCCAACGGGACTTGCGCTGATCCTGGTCGGGAGGCTGCTCCATCGCGAGCCCAGCCTACAGGCCGTGGCGCCTGCCTTCGCGTGCCAGGGGCATCGCGGTGACCCGGGTTCGGGCCGCACCTCACGATCGCTTCCAGTCCGAAGGAGTAGCGGCCCGGCTACTTCGTTTCCATGTCAGCAGCCGGCTTCTTGGGTTTACGCCGGGAGATATTCGGGAGATGCTTCAGTTAGTGAAGCAGCGTATGAGGGGACGAAAGCCTCGCCATACCGGGGGCTTCCTCATGGGCCGGGGTGGACTCGAACCACCGACCGACGGATTATGAG
>CAVVBU010000022.1:0-76153 GCA_963746615.1 uncultured Solirubrobacterales bacterium
TAAGCATCTTCCCGATAAGCCGATCCAATGTCGCCAGAGTTGAAAGCCCTGGGCCTACTTCGCTATAAAGGGCCGGCCGTCATAGACTCAATCTGTACCTTCAGGCCAAATTCTTCCGCCATACAGTCTGATTCACGTAGTCCGTATAGCTCAAGATAATCCGGGCAATCTTTTCCGAAACATTCGGTACATCATAATCTCTAACAATTCGGATTGAGCGGTTAGCCTCGCCCCTTTGGGATTCTAGGATATCCAAGGCCTCCGAAATCCGCCCCCTCACTCAAGCCCCACCATCATCACTGCACCTTCTTCCATGCCCTCGGGACGTTCATGGGCTTCGCGGATGTTGAGGGCCGGGAAATTGAGGATAGTTGACTCCTCCGTGATGGTCCCGCTATCGGATAGGACTGCACGAGAGTTGAGTTCGAGTGCGATATAGTCAGTGAAGCCGAAGGGCTTATGGAACTCAATAAGGGGTTAAGTCGCATCGATTCGTCCAGTCGCTTTCGTGTTCTCGGGTGAGTCGACACGATTACTCGGTCTTTATGTTCATGGGCAAGCTCGTTAGGATCGCCGAGGAACTTCTCGAGGTTGCGGCGGTGCGTCAACGTTCTCTTCCCTATGGCAGCTGACGACAAAGAAACGACCTGGTTCCAGGCCCAGTCGCCTAAGCGACTTCCGCTTTTTAATCCTGGGCCAATAAAAGTGGATCACCTCCGACATCGGACTGCCCGTCTTTATGATCCGGTCCGGCGGGATTCCCTCGCGGAGCAGATACTCCCTTGAGATGTCGCTATACGGCAGGTTGATATCTGCAATGTGGTCGACGATCCTGTCGGTTGATTTCCTCGGGCACTCGGTCGTCGAAGCACCTGTTGCCCGCTTCCATATGAAAAACCGGGATCTTCCGCCGCTTGGCCGGATAGGCGGCAAGGCAGCTGTTCGTGTCTCCCAGCACGAGGATCGCTTCGGGACGGACGGCCTCCAGCACGGTATCCATCCGTCGCGATGATGTTGCCCGACGGTCTCGCACGGCGCTTCGCCGGCCGCTTCCAGGAACTGTCGGGCTTTCTGATCTCAAGGTCGTCAAAGAACACCTGGTTCAACTCATAGTCGTAATTCTGCCCCGTATGAACCAGGATATGATCGCATTCGCGATCAAGAACGGGGATCACGCGTGACAGCCTGATGATTTCCGGCCGCGTTCCTACAACTGTCATCACTTTGAGCTTTTTCATGTCAAACCTCCGCGGGATGGGTATCGGGCAGCCGGCATCGAAGACTTCGCTCGCCCAGAAAAGCACGATCATATCGGACAGCCCGACATTCTGGATGGAATGTGTCCATCCGGGGGGATATCGACCACCTCATTTCCTTCCCGGCGACGCGATATTCTGAGGTTGTCCCCAGTGGCCATGTTCCTGAAGTCTGATCTGAGCACGTCCCTCCAGGACGACAGAACTTCTCGACCTTGCGATCGTGGTAGTGATTTCCGCGGGTATCCCCGGCTTTGTCCTGGAGATAAAGAATTGGCCGTGCCCTCCAGCTTTGGCGATTTCTGCAAGCACACCGCGGTTATCGACCTTGCGCTCGAGATCACGGGCAAATCCGTCACTTGGGATGTAGGCGACAGAAGGTGCGAAAAAGGCGATTCGGAGGGGATCTGAAAGGTCCGCTGATGCAGATGTGCCCGGTTTTTGTGGAATTCGTGAGTTGGCTTGATAGCCGGCCTAGAGTAATCTTAAACACTGGTTTCGGCTGCTCATACGTCCAGCCTGAATGATCCTTTCCCAGTAGTTCCATAAAGCTCGCTATGACATCATCGACATGGACCAGGTCTATTTCGGCGGCTGTATCGGAGATCTGGATCGGCAGGTCGCGCCAAATATTGTGGCAGAAGGTGGCTACGACGGAGTTATAGTTCGGCCGACACCACTTGCCGAAAACACCAGGCAAACGGAATATCACGGCCGGCGTTCCTGTGCGAGTCGAATACTCTCCAGTAGACTCCTCTGCATGTCTTTTTGAACGCCCATAAGGATTATCCAGCAGAGCCTGGGTCGATGAGGAAAGTACGATCGGAGGCTGTCGTCCTCGAGTTTCAAGCCCCTCGAGGACACGGGCAAGCGATTCTACGTTGCCTTTCTCAAAATCCTCCGGTTGGGATGAACGGTTGATGCCCGCCAGATGGAAGACCACGTCAGAGACTTCGAGCCCACCGCTCAGGACAGCTTCGGGCGATATCAACGTCAACGGATATCATCTCGACCTCCGGCTCTTCTGCAAGGCCAGGCCGAGATTACGTCCGATGAAACCTTGCGGCTCCCGTCACAAGAACGCGCTTCACTTTTCCATCCTTCAATTCTTCTCTAACGATATCGAGTCCGGATAGCAATTCGACGATCTCATCCAAGTCCATACGCCTTGTATTATGCGAATTATAATCTTGTTCCCGCGAGACCTTTTCCTCTCCCTCGGTGAAATAAAGGCCATAGTTGAGATCCCGCGTATCCGCGGGGATCCGGAAATGTCGTCCCAGATCCGCGGCCCTGGCCATCTCTTCGCTGGTCAATAGCGTCTCATAGAGTTTTTCGCCGTGGCGCGTCCCAATGATCTTTATGGGACAGTCCGTCTTAAATATCTTCTTTAGGCCTTCGGCAATGGTCAGCGATCGTCGCTGCGGGGCCTTTTGGACAAAATATCTCCCGCTCGCCCGTTTTCGAAGGCGTAGATACACCAAGTTTACAGCATCTTCAATCGACATCATGAAGCGCGTCATTTGCGGATCTGTGACGGTCAACGGACGTCCCGCCTTGATCTGACTGATAAAGAGCGGTATGACCGAGCCGCGCGAAGCCAGGACATTGCCGTACCGGGTGCCGCAAATCACCGTGCCGATGTCCCCGGGCAAGCGCGTTTTGGCCATCATGAGCTTTTCCATCATCGCTTTGGATATGCCCATGGCATTTATCGGGTAGACCGCCTTATCGGTGGACAAGACGACGACCTTGCCGACCCGCGCGGCCACGGCAGAATTCATGACGTTTTCCGCGCCGAGCGCGTTTGTCTCAAGGCTTCAAGAGGATAGAATTCACATGAGGGCACCTGTTTCAGGGCAGCGGCATGGCGGAAGAGTCGATAACCATTCCTCATTACGTTGAGTACACAACTGTAATTCACGGTATGTCTCCGTAGAAAATTGATCTTTCGATATAATATAATAGCCGCATTTCCTTCCTGTTTTTTTCATCCCTAAAAAATATTCTAATTCTGTTAATATCCGTCTTCAAAAAACGAGTAAGGACCGCCTGCCCAAAGGTTCCCGTGCCACCCGTGATTAGCAGGTTTTTTCGTTTAAACACTTCTTTCTTCTCCTTGCTACTCAGGAAACTCGGCCGTGAGGTTATCTTTTGTATGAGGTTGAAATCAACCCGGATTCAGTGCGTGTTGGAGATTGCGTGTTATTTGATGCTTGTTGACTAGCTGAATCAGGCTTTTCCCACTCGATTTCTTGACGCTGTTAACCTGGCTAATATTGGAATCAAAGATGCACCGTCCTAAAAGCCGCTTCGGGAAGAGTACCCCGCCGCGTTCTTCAAGGCCATATGGAATAACCGGCGCTGAGATTCCGAATCATGGTTTGCCAGCGCTAAAGACCGGGCATTTGCTCCATAAGCAATCCGAAGCTCACTATTATTTATTAGCCTTCTAAGAGTATCGAGAGGTCTTGACGGTTTTCCGTTTCTACTGTCATCCCACTATTGGATTCCCGGATGTACTTAATCGACGTAATGTCGCCGGGCCCGAAACCAAGGATGCTCCGCCCCGCCATCATATATTCAGGGATCTTCGTTGAAATTGATAATTTCACCAGTTCTGGAATCTGTCCCCTAAAGTCTCTCCAACATGTACGAGGATATCTGCGCTCTCCATAATTCGAGGGACTTCATTATTAGGTACCCACCCCACCACTTCGGAAACAGGGGGGATCGTTAAATCTGCCTGGTATCTTCGTCCTCTTGCGGATAGGTGAATATCGACAAGTGGCCGGATATTCCCATTTCATTCAATTTATTTAGCTCTAAGCCGATGGCTCTCAGAGCCTCCCATCGACCACTGTGAAGGCCTCCAATATAAACGAGCTTTACCGGGCCATCTGAGGGCTCGCCGCGGTTCACTGAATACAATGATCTGTCAACGGTATTTAGAATAGAAAGGTAGGCTCCTCCATAACGCCTACCATATTCGGAGCCCATCATATCGCTTATAACCATTCTTACAGGTGACGCTTCAAGTATCGCCTTTAAGATATTTGTCCGCTCTTAGTCTGAGCATTTTGCTGGCCGGTCCAGTTCTGTATATGGTAGTCGGCCAATTATCCAGAAATGGGGTATTACCGGCATTCCTGAGTTTTAGATATATGAAAAACGAACTTCATGCTGAATAAAGGAGCCCAGCCCGGAATATAGCAGATCGGGCCCGAATGCCTCGAGTTTCCTTAAAATGGTTTTGTCAGGATAAAGGGTGATCCATACAGAGCTTCTCGTAGCGGCGTCACGATTTCCCTAATGAGTTTATCTTCGCTTAGGCGCAGCGCCATTTGGCGCATTCTGCTAATCTTCGTCGCCGCCAGAATACTTATATCCTCTTGCACGGTCGGCCGATTTCTGCCAGTGGTGAGAGAGCGAGATGCATGAAGCCTTTGGGGCGAATTGCCCAATTATATTTACAGACGCTATTATCGGAATTAATAGGGGTTAAGAAGGGAAAATATATCTGCGCCAGTGAATCTCGTGGCCATCCTAGAAAAAGGCTTCTGATTGTTAAACCATTATTGCGTTCAAGGTTGATAGGATTATGATTGACTATCAAGACGCGTGGAAACTCCTCCATGTTGATACCCGATGTCCTATATTATTCAGCTAACAAGATCCCTTTGCTTCCTTTTCTTTCGTATGACCGCTTCCTGCGCCATAGCCATAGCGGTATCAAGGTCCAAAAGCTCATTACCCCATCTCCGAAAGCTAATACCTGGTTATTTGCCTGGGGAAATAATAAAGCATCATCAGCAGCTGATACAGAACAACGGGCGCAAGTAAACTACTCCCCGAAACCGTATCAGCCCATGTCATCGCCAAAAGTCGCCCGATAAGGAATATCACAATAAAGGTGCCATAAAAGGTCACATCGGATGCCAGCCAGGGATATATCGAATGCCAGCGGCCTAACCGAAGCCATCCCGTCGATTCTTCCACCTGATAAGGATAGGACCTCTCCATCGGGGCCGTTATATTAAATATTCTGGGAAATACAATATTATGCAAGAAGATTGAATGGCCAATGCCATATGAATAAAGGAATGGACGGTCAAGCGAGAGGCTAAGGCCATAATATCCATTCGTAATGTAAGCTGATAAGCCGGCCATCCCATACTTAAGTCGATTCGGAAAATACCTAATGAATATATTATTATAGTCCGCATGAATCCTCCCAGTGATGAAGAACTTCCTCCATATGTCCCCATTCGTCCTTCATAATTTATTGAGAAATATAATAGAAAAAGGATGGATAATCCGATAAACAATGCGCAGATTAGGATCGTTTTAGTCCTTTTTGGCTTCCATTTGCCCGAAACTACACGCGCAAATAAGAACCATGGTATTATCAAAATAAAATCAGCAAATCCCTTGTTTTTTCCAGTTGTTGTCCATATTAAAAGATTTGCAGTGATTGTCAGGAATACGGCTATTCTAGTCTTCTTCCCTAATTTCTCCCAGAACATTATTCCCAAAGGAATTGAAAGTAGCAAAACTGGGGCGAATATGAACCGAATATACGTTAGCACGTTCGTGCCTGTTCTCGCCAGTTCGCTTACGGCTAGTTGGGCATAGGCCCGTGCGGGGTCCAGGGCCGCCTCGGTGATAGCGATGCGGTCTTCACCAGCGGATAAAAACAGCAACACAAAGAAAACGATATTCAGCAATGAACTAGCAGCAACTATAGTATCCGGGCTCCATTTGGGCTTTCTTCTCTTTACGTATGTTGGGACATTATTCCCTTTTAAAGAAACGTATCCAATCACAAGAGATACGTGAGCGATTGCCAAAAACCCATACAACTTAAGCGGGCTACTAATTGGCCATTGCCACGGCCCAAGCGCAAATAGGATTACGGTAACGGTTAAATAACAAAAGAAGAATATTATTGGAATATTCTGTATTAGTTCATTCTTGCTAATGCGCATTATAAGGTTTTTAGATACTTCCTGATATCTTCCTTTCTAAAAGTGCGTTTTATCATATTCCTGATATTGGGATCAGAGACATATTGCAGAATAAAGCCCGCTCCAGCGAATCCGATAAAAAGCGCAAGGAACTTGAACCAGGTGGGTGTCATTATTATTGACGGAGTCAATATCGAAATCGTTATCGCAATTGCTATTAATAACAAACGCACGGGCCAGATCATATTTAAGTTGGTTGACTTCCATCAATACTTCCATCTTGAATGAGCGACGAATCAGGCTATAAGCGAGTGCCCATGTAGCCGCACCCGTCACAATTGCCGCTATTGAAACGCCATACATCCCGAGGATCTTGGTTAAGAGTATCATAAGGAGGATTCTGATCACGGCCTCAATGACCAAAATGACCGAACCTCTCTTGATCTCGCCTGTCGCCCTAAAGAGGCAGTTTGCTAAATATGAACTCCCCGAAATAAACCCCTGAAAGGCGATCAAAATGATTAAAAGGGTGTTTGGCGTATATTGGAACTCCAGCCGATAACTGAACAAATATAATGTTTGATGCAATATACGCGCTCATAAGTGAGAAGGCGATGGTATTTCGAATATTGGCAATCTAACGATAGACCGAAATGGCTTCGCTGCCTCTTCCCGATCCGATTAGGTGAGAATAGCCTCCGTAAGAGGAATAGCTAAGACTGTCCGCGACTGCTCTGACAAGCTCAGCTGCTTTTCTTGCTGCTAAGAAGGCCGCAGCAACTTCGGGTCTGATAAGCAGCGCCAAAACGGTTAACTCACTTTGGTTTAGCGCGACATAACTTAGATTGCTCAAAGTGGTTATCGGAGCCAAGCTCTTGATATCCGCCATAACGGCCTTGCTCCACCTCAAGCAAGCTTTAACCTCCGGAGGCACTTCTCTTAGCAAATAGACGCAGCTCCCGATCCAGAGGACCAGGGTTCGCGCCACCATGCCTAATGCAATTGACAGTAACCCCCAATCGTTGATCAATAAATAATAGGTCAGACAAAAACTTACAAGAACGGAGAGAGAATTCGTTCTATTAATTGTCCGCGTATTCTGGACTCCCCCTGGAGTATCCAACTAGTACATTGTTGAATACTGTTCCGGCTGTCGCCAGGGAGCCCAGAGACATTGCCAGCTTTAGAGACGCGGCTGGCGCCCCGTCCACAGAAAATATGAGTGGCAATAGAAAAGCAATTAGGATGCCTGTGGCAGCAACCAGAAAGGCGACGGAAGAGGATCACTATCCCACTTGAATAGAGCCAGGACCCCAATAAACCCGGATCTTTTTGGCTATGGGCATTACCGGTTCGTTGAGCAATGAGGTTAGGGATTCCAAGGTCTGTCACAAGCATCCAAGACAAAACCTCTCCTGAGCTCAGCCATATGCCATACAAATGAGGTCCTATAAACCTCAAATATAGAGGGATTAAGATTAAACCCTGGACGGACAGCAGCATCAAAGAGATGTTGCCGTAAAAGAAATTGGAAACGGCTATTGTCCGTCTATTTGATTCCATGGATCATGTTCGCGGGCCAACTTCGTATTACTCTTCAGTCGATTGACCTTCGGCCGCGTGGCTGAGGACCCATTCTAGTCTGGGCTTCATGACTGACGTGAGTTGCTAAGATTGACTATTTTGGCCGGCTACTCTCAGCTTACCGGTTCAGCCTGACACCCGATGCATTCATAGGCACTTTCCTTCCTCGGCCTTCCACGTGGCAAAGCGACCAGCCGTCGCCCCAGGATCTCCTCGATGCCTTACAAATCCCGTCATCCCCCGCCGGCCTGCCCGTCTTCAGGTTGCACCAGGTTCGAGTCAGGATGGGATCGTCTCCCCTTGCCAGCCAGATACGCCCGCCAATCCTTGATCTCGTCCGTTCAGAAAACAGCCGTCCATGATGATCGGATCTGGTTCGGCCAAGACATGGTGACGGGCGCTCGACCAGGGATAGTCCTCGGCCCGCTCGACGAGTCCCGCCCGGACGGGATTGTTCTCGATGAAGCGGACCTCCTCGAAAACGCTTCGGTCGTCCAGCATGCACGAGAGGAACCTTCCCTTCCATAGGTGACCGGTCACGCCCTTTCTTTCCGTGGAAGTATTGGGCATATCTCATGTGGAGTTGTTGAAAGCAAGGGCGAGCGACTCCGTCGGCTTTCGGGACGCAGATGAAATGGACATGATTCCGCATCAGGCAATAAGCCCAAATCTCAACGGAATAACGGGTGGCGTATTCTCGAAGCCAAGCGAGGTAGTGCTGGAAATCGGCGTCTGCTTCAAAGACGCTCTGCTCATAGTTCCCCCGCTGGGTGACTTGGTGGGGGTACCCGATGACGGTGGAGCGGGCGAGACGGGCCATTTGGATAAGCTACCGCTGATGGACGCCGAGGGGCGACGTCTGACATCAGTCGCGAGACTCTCAAAGAGCTACATGGCCGGTCATAAGCTCGCGGGAAAGGAAGATCGGCTTTTCAGGTAAAGTCAAAACCCTTCCAGTCCCCATAAGAATCGAACGTGAGCGGATTGTAGTAAATCCGGACAGATGTCTGTCAAGAGAAATATGGGGACAGGGCCCATTTATTGAGAGCAGCCTGTCTGCGCCTTGACTTGCCCGGAGCCCTCTGCTAAAGTCGGGCTCTCCCGGCAGAAGCAAGGAACGCGCAAGAACCGTGCCCGGACCCAAAAAGAGCCCTCTCTTCCCTGAGTGGGACTACCTCGTCATCACCGCTTCGAATGACAAGCAGGCCGGGGCCTACCGGAGCATGATCGACCTCAGGAAATCCCTTGGCCTGATCAACGGGGTCAAGAGCGTTCTCGTCGTGGCGGACCCCGGCGGCCGCCGTGTCGGTTCGGGAGGAAGTACGATCTACTGCCTGCTCCGGATCCTCGACCTGGAGCTGGGCTGGACGGAGAGAGAGAGGCGCAGCCTCGATCCTAGGACCTGGGCTGAAATCCTCGACCGGCTCCGGGTCCTCATCGTGCACGCCGGAGGGGATTCCAGGCGTCTGCCGCCCTACGGCCCCTGCGGCAAGATATTTGTCCCGGTCCCGGGCGAATCGGGCGGAGCGCTCGGAACGACGCTTTTCGACCGCCTCATCCCGACCTATCTCAAGCTGCCCCGGCCGGCTTCAGGCGGCGGGCAGGTCGTTGTCGCCTCCGGAGATGTGCTCCTGGACTTCGATGCCGAGGACGTCGTGTTCGAAGAGCACGGGATCACCGGCGTCGGAGCTCTTGTCAGCCCCGACGTCGCCAAGAACCATGGCGTTTATTGCCGTGAGGAGGATGGCGGAGTTCGCAAGTTCCTGCAGAAGCCCTCGATCGCGAAGCAGATGGAGCTGGGCGCGGTCAGTCCGCACGGCCAGGCGGTCCTCGACATCGGGATCCTCGAATTTCGAGCCGGAGGCGGCGGTTCGGCTCCTCGAGCTTTGTGATATCGGCGAGGATAAGAAAGGCAAGCGCGAGCTTATTTGGAGAGGGCCGCTCGCCGAGTCGATCGAGACGACAGGTCTGGATATTTACCGCGAGATCTGCTGCGCCCTGGGCAAGGACACGCGCTCCCCCGGCTATGTGGATGAGGTCAGAGGGGCCGGGTCGGGGGTCGATGGTGAGGCGCTCCGGTCCATCTATCGCGGATTGAGGCCTATCCCCTTCCACGTCCATGTCGTGCCGCGTCTCCGCTTTCTCCATTTCGGCACGCTTCAGGACCTGATCGAGAGCGGCAGGAGCCTCATGAGCTCCGAGATGGGCGACTCCGAAAGAGGAACGAGCGTCATCATCAATTCCCGGGTAAGCGGCCGGGGGATCATCCTGGGGAAGAACGCCTGGGTCGAGGGCTGCCGGGTCGAGGCGCCCTTGACGCTCGCCGGAGACAACGTCGTTGTGGGGGTGGATGTCACGGAGCCGCTAGCTTTGCCGCGAGGAGCCTCTCTGGACATTATCGAGGGAAAGGGCCGCGACGGACGGCAGGGCTGGTTTATGCGCGCCTATTCTACGGATGATGCGTTTCACGTGGGGACGGACAAAGGGGCGCGTCTGTGCGGCCTGCCCGTCCTGGAGTGGCTCGAAGCGATGGGCGCGAGTCCGGCCGATGTTTGGGGAGCGGAACGGACGCCCGGAGAGAGAACGGTATGGAACGGCCGATTCTTCCCGTTTATCGGGAAAAGGACGAATGCCGAGACTGGCTTTGGCTGCTCGAGCCCCGGAAAGCGACGGCACGCCAAAAAGAGGGATGGCTCGCCGCCGACAGGTACAGTCTCGAGGAAATCGCCATGCGGGCCGACCTGGACTCTTACCACTCCAGGAGACTGAAGATCCGTGGCGAGCATGTCCGGGAGACGTTATCCCGGGTCTTTGGGCCGGAGGGCGAGCTTTCCGCCGCGGAGATCGCTTTCCTGGTTCAAAGCACGGAGAAGGGCGAGCGGGCCCAATGGATCGTCGCCATCGTTCGAGAAGCGATCAGGAGCTATGAAGCGGCGCGGACGCGCCAAGGGCTGGATTCCCTCGAGCTCCCGCGGATCCTGCACACGCTCGGGTCGGTTCTGCTGAAGATCTCGAGCAGCGCAGATAAGGGCAAAAGCGGAGGCGCTCGGGATATCGCCGCCGCGCTCAGGGCGGGATTGACGGCCGCGGAGAAGAAATCTCTCAGCGAGCTGGGCTTGCCTGTCGAGGGGTCGACAAAGCTCAAAGCCTGGGCGGGCGAGATGAGGGAGACGGCGTTTCGCCAACTGAGCCGGACCATCGTCTTTCGAAGCGGCGGAGTGCCCCGCGCCTCCAAAGAATGTCCTGCGCAGCGACGAGATCGTCTGGGGCCGGGCACCGGCCAGGCTCGACCTGGGCGGCGGCTGGACCGACACTCCCCCCTATTCCCTCGAGCGCGGCGGGTGCGTCATCAACGCGGCCGTGGACCTCAACGGCCAGGCTCCCATTCAGGCCTACGCCCGGGTTATCGAAAAGCGCGAGATCCGCATCAACTCCATCGACCACAGCACGCGGGTGGTCGTCAAGACCCTGGAGGAGCTCCTGGATTACCGCAAGCCGGGAAGCCAGTTTGCCCTGGCCAAGGCGGCGCTGGCGCTTGCCGGATTCGCACCGGAGGCGGCCGGCGTGGCCGGCCGGGACGCGGACGCTCGACGGGATGCTCCGCTATTTCGGGGGCGGGATCGAGCTGACGACGTTGGCGGCCATCCCGAGCGGAAGCGGGCTCGGGACGTCGAGCATCATGGGGGCCGTGCTCATGTCGATCATCGGCAGGGTCGTCGGGCGCCCGCTGACCTCGCGCGAGCTCTTCCATGCCGTTCTGAAGCTCGAGCAGGAGCTGACGACCGGCGGCGGCTGGCAGGACCAGATCGGCGGGGCGGTCGAGGGCGTGAAGATGATCACCGCGGAAAAGGGCCTCGTCCCGGATCCGCGGATCCACTTCGTCCCGGCGGACCTGCTCGACCCGGCGGCGAACGGCGGCCGGACTCTCTTGTATTACACGGGGCTGAGGCGGCTGGCGAAGAACATCCTGCATGAGGTTGTCGGCCGCTATCTCGACAGGGACAGGGGCGCGATGGAGACGCTGAGGCGGCTCCATGCGTTCCCTCCGTTGATGGCCGAGGCCATGGGGATGAGGGACATGGAGAGATTCGGCGAGCTCATCGATGTCGCCTGGAAGCTCAATGTGGATCTCGACCCGGACCACACGACCCCGGTCATCGAGGAGCTGAGGGCACGGATCAGGCCGCATGTGTTGGGCGCCAAGCTGCTGGGCGCGGGCGGCGGCGGTTTCCTGCTCATGGTATGCAAGTCCCCGGAGGATGCGGCCGCAGTGAGACGGATGCTGGAGAAGAAGCCGCCCAACGACAAGGCCCGCTTCTTCGATTACTCGATCAGCCGGACGGGCCTCGTGGTCACGGTCTGCTGATGCTGAATCTCCAGAACATCTCCAATCAAATCCAGGCAATTGACACCCTTGCACGTGCTGTCGACTTTTTTGCGCAGGGCCCAGCCGTGGAGTTTATCGATGCATTGTGATCTGTGCGGAAGTCAGCGACTAAAGCGTCTTGCCGTCAAGAACGGATACGAGATCGTTCGATGCATGGACTGCACCTTGGTCCAGGCTGAAGTGCCGGAGAACGTCGAGAATATTTATAGGGAGGACGGCTACTTTTCTCAGGAGAGCACGGGAACCACATTTGGAGTGGATCAGCTCGAGAAACGAACCATTTATGACAGTATCCCTCTGAACGAAAGGACGTTTGATATATTCAACGTGTTTGGGGAAACCACAAAAAGCATGATTTTCGGAGAAAGAGAGTCCTGGAGATCGGCCCCAGCCCTAATGGAGGGACGATCCGATACTTGACCAGCCTGGCCGACGTGGATGGACTGGAGATATCCGAATACGCAACGAACTACCTCCGCGATCTCGGATTCAGCATGTACTGCGGCAGCGTCAATGATGCGCACATCGGCAAGAAGTACGACATTATTCTCGCATATGAGGTCGTGGAGCACCTCAAGGACCCGAAATCATCTTTCTCCAATATTTACAGCCTCTTAAACCCCGGTGGAGTTTTTATCTTTTCAACCGGAAACGCAAAGTCCGTCAGGGCCAGGCTGCAGGGAAAGAGATGGAGCTATTTTCTGCCGCCGCAACACCTGTTTTATTTCGCTGACAATACAGCCATTCGGTATCTAGAGGGCGCGGGCTTTAAAAGGGACGGCATCAAAGTGAACAAATATAGCCTTTGGTCGAAAAAGCAGGCGATCAAGCTGGGCTTCCCCAGATTCGCCAGCAGACTATTTCTGCGGCTCGTCAGCAACTTGACCAGCGGGATGACGGTCTACGCGCTCAAATAGCCGATTGCGCGCCGATCGTCCGACGAAGCAGCTCAGCGAGAAACCGGAGGGCCACCCCGAAGCTGACCCTCCGGCCAAAGAGTCCGTACTCGGCTTTACCGGCTGACGATCTTCCAGTTCAGATCGGCGACCGGGATCAGCTCGGCGCTCCCGCTCCAGTTCACTCCGTTCATGTACCAGATGACGTTGTAGCCGCCGGCGCCGTTGTAGCGCCAGAGGATGTCGACATTCCCGTCGTTGTCGTAGTCGCCGGTCCCCACGATCTGCCAGGTCGGGTCCCCTACCGAGATCAACTCGGCGCTGCCCGTCCAGGTCGCACCGTTCATGTACCAGACGACGTTGTAGCCCCCGGCGCCGTTGTAGCGCCAGAGGATGTCGACATTGCCGTCCTTGTTGAAGTCCCCTGTGCCCACGATCTGCCAGGTCAGGTCCGACACCCCGAGAAGCACGGCGCTCCCGATCCAGGTCGTCCCGTTCATGTACCAGACGACGTTCTCGCCGTTGGAGGCTGTTCCGCCAGAGGATGTCGACGTGCGTGTCCTTGTTGAAGTCCCCTGTCCCGACGATCTGCCAGGTCAGGTCGCCCACGCGGAGCAGCTCGGCGCTCCCGGTCCACTCCGTCCCGTTCATGAACCAGACGACGTTCGTCCCGCTGGAAATATTGCGCCAGAGGATATCGACATGGGTGTCGTTGTCGAAGTCCCCCGTCCCCACGATCTGCCAGTTCAGGTCGTTCACCGCCATCACATCCGCACCGCCCAGCAGAACTGGCGTTGCGGTTATCGCCGCAGGCGCGTCTAAGGAAAACCTGCGATCTGGGGCTGGGCCGGCCAGCCGCGGATCAGATACCCCTGCGAGAGCGGGCCGGGGTTCTGAACCGCCCGCAAGCCGAGGATCATTGACCGCAACCAAACGAGAATCGCTCTTACTGATATCTCCCATGAGGTTCCGGGGTGTCCTCAACGGCGCCCTTCGGCTCCGGCCTGGTCTCCACGCCCCGGCTTGAGGGCTACTGGAAGCCCCCAGCGCCGCGCTGCTCCCGGCGAATCGGCTCGCCGATGGTCCGGCCGACATCTGCGGAACTGCCGCGGATAAGGGAACGCCCTCTTCCCCGGGTTCCCCGAGGAACCAGACGCGGTTGTTGCCGCCCTCAGCATAGTGACGCCACAGGATGTCGTCCTGGCCGTCCCCGTTGAAGTCCTTGCGGACGGCACTGACGCGGGCCCGTCCGGAGTCCGGATCGATCATCAGCGAGGACACGTCCACCGCTTCAAAGGCGCTGCCGGGAATCTGGGAGAGCTGATGGAGGTCGTCGTTATCCCAGCGCTCGTCCGGGGCGCCCGAGACATACCAGGCCGATCCGTTGTCGGCCAGTGCGGGCCGCCGACGCTGATCCCGCGCGAGATCGAGTCGCTCGGGGTCGAGGTCGCCTACGACCTCGACGGCCTCGGCGAGGCCGACGTCGTCTACGCCCTGCGGATGCAGCTGGAGCGGATGGGGGAGAGCTTCGTCCCCTCGCTGCGCGAGTACGCGGCCCGCTACCAGATCGACTCGCGGCGGCTGGGTCCGCGCCAGCTGCTGATGCACCCCGGCCCGGTCAACCGCGGCGTCGAGCTGGCCCCGGAGGTGATCGACTCCCCGCAGTCGCTGATCACGGCGCAGGTCGAGAGCGGCCTGGTGGTGCGGATGGCGATCCTCTACGAGGTCCTCGCCGGCCGCGAGCGCCCGGCGTCGCCGAGCGAGGCGCCGATCTCCGAACCGCCGACGATCGGGCAGCCGGCATGAGCATCGCCCGCCTCGTGTCGCGGCCGGGAACGCCGGTCGACCTCGTCCTGTGCGGTGCGCGAGTGCTCGACCCGCGGGGCGCGGTCGACGGGATCCGCGACCTGATCGTGCGAGAGGGGAGGGTGGCCGAGCTGGTCGAGCCCGGCGCCGCTCCGGAGATCGAGGGCGCGGAGGTCGTCGACGCCGAGGGGCTGCTCGCGGTGCCCGCCTTCGTCGACCCCCACGTCCACTTCCGGGTTCCGGGCCAGGAGCACAAGGAGGACCTGGAGACCGGCTCTCGCGCGGCCGCCGCCGGCGGCTACTGCGCGGTGATCGCGATGGCCAACACGGATCCCGTGGTCGACTCAGCCGCGGTGCTCGGGTCGGTGCGGGACCGCGCCGAGCGCGAGGCATCGGTCCCGGTCGGCTTCGTGGCCACCGTGACCAAGGGCATGCGGGGCGCGGAGCTGACCGAGATGGCCGAGCTTCGGGACGCGGGAGCGATCGCCTTCTCCGACGACGGCCTGCCCCTGGCCAGCGCGCGCGTCCTTCGCCGGGCGCTCCAGTACCAGCGGCTGGTCGGGGGCGTGATCGCGCTGCACGAGGAGGACCCCGACCTCTCCGCCGAGGGCGTGATGCACGAGGGGGAGGTCTCGGCCGCGGTCGGCCTGGCCGGGATCCCAGCGGTCTCGGAGTCGACGATGATCGCCCGCGACTGCTCGCTGGCCGCCTACGAGAAGGCGCGGATCCACGTCCAGCACCTTTCCGCGCGCGTCTCGGTCGAGGAGATGGCTCGAGCCAAGGCCGCCGGGGTGGAGGTCACCTGCGAAGTCACGCCCCATCACCTCACCCTCACCGACGAGGCGATCCGCCAGGGCCTCGACTCGCGCTTCAAGATGAACCCGCCCCTGCGCTCGGAGGACGACCGCCGGGCCCTGATCGAGGGCCTTCGCGACGGCACCATCGACTGCGTCGCGACCGACCACGCCCCCCACGCCCAAGAGGAGAAGGAGGTGCCCTTCGAGCAGGCGGCCATGGGCGTCACCGGGCTGGAGATGGCATTCGCCATCCTGCACACGGACTTGGTGCTGCCGGGCGTGCTCGACCTCCCGCTGGTGGTGGAGCGGATGACCTGCGGTGGCGAGCCCTTCGGCATCCCGGCGCCGCGGATCGAGGCTGATGCCGTCGCCAACGTCGCCCTGATCGACCCCCAGCTCGAATGGGTCGTCGGCGAGGAGGGGTACGAGAGCCGCTCCCACAACACGGCCTTCGCCGGCCGCTCGCTCACCGGCCGGGTGGTCATGACCGTCGCCGACGGGCGCGTCGCCTACCGTCAGCGCAGCTTCGCCATGGGAGTCGCCGGGTGACCGGCAGGCTCGAGGCGGACCGGGCGGCGCTGGTCGTAGTGGACGTGCAGGAGGGGTTCCGCAAGGCGATCCCGGACTTCGACCGAATCGCCGCTGCCGCCGCCACCCTGATCGAGGGCGCGAAGGCGATCGGGATCCCCGTGCTGATCACCGAGCAGTATCCGAAGGGGCTCGGGGAGACGGCGCCGGAGGTCGCCGATCACCTCCCCGAGGGCACCAGCCCGATCGAGAAACTGTGCTTCTCCTCGGCCGAGGCGGACGGCTTCGACCTCGACGGCCGCGACCAGGTGGTCGTCTGCGGGGTCGAGACCCACGTCTGCGTCAACCAGACCACCCTCGACCTGCTCGGCCGCGGCCTCGAGGTCGAGGTCGCCGCGGACGCGGTCGCCTCCCGAAGCGAGGAGAACAAGCGGGTCGGCCTCAACAAGATGGAGAGGGCGGGGGCGACGGTGACCAGCGTGGAGACGGCTCTGTTCGAGCTGCTGGGCCGGGCTGGGACGGACGAGTTCAAGCGGGTGCAGAAGCTGATCCTCGATTACGCCCCCAACCCCCAGTGAGCGCACGGTGAGCGGCTACCTCCTGCTGGAAGACGGAACGCGCCTCGACGGCGAGCTGATCGGCTCGATCGAGGCCGCTACCGGCGAGGTCGTCTTCAACACCGCCATGACCGGCTACCAGGAGGCGGTCAGCGACCCCAGCTACGCCGGCCAGATCATCACCTTCACCTACCCGCTGATCGGCAACTACGGCGTCTCGGCCGAGGCGATGGAGTCTGACCGCGTCCACGCCCGGGCGGTGGTCATGCGCGAGGCCAAGAACGACGAGTCGGCCGCCACCGCTGAGGGCGGCTGGCTCGACTGGCTGCGCGACTGCGGCGTTGCCGCGATCAGCGGCGTCGACACCCGCAGCCTGGTTCGCCACATCCGCGACCGGGGCGCCATGCGGGGCGGCATCTTCCCGGCCGAGCTACCCGAGGCCGAAGCGCGCGAGGCCGTCGGCGCCGAGCCCTCGATGGAGGGCGCCGACCTGGCGGCGGGAGGTCGCCCCGGCGCAGCCGATCGAGTTCGAGGGCGAGGGCCCGCATGTGGTCGCGCTCGACACCGGCATCAAGCTGAGCATCGTTCGGCAATTCCGCGAGCGGAACTGCCGGTTGACCCTGCTCCCGTGCACGACCGGTCCAGAGGAGGTCCTCGCGCGCGCGCCGGACCTGGTGTTCCTCGCCAACGGCCCGGGCGATCCCGCCGCGCTCGACTACGTCGTGGACTCGGTCCGGGAGCTGGTCGGCAGCAAGCCGGTGGTGGGCATCTGCCTCGGCCACCAGCTCCTCTGCCGCGCCGTGGGACTCGAGACCTTCAAGCTGCCCTTCGGCCACCGCGGCGCCAACCACCCCGTCAAGGACCTCGAGACGGGCAAGATCGACATCACCTCGCAGAACCACGGCTTCGCGGTCCGGGGCCCCGACGGCGAGGGGAGGATCGAGGGTGACGAGCCGGTGCGCTGGTCGACCGACTTCGGCGAGGCCGAGCTCTCACACCTCAACCTGTATGACCGCACGGTCGAGGGCCTGGTGCTCAAGGACGTCCCGGCCCAGGCCGTCCAGTACCACCCCGAGGCCGGACCCGGGCCGCACGACGCCCGTTATCTGTTCGACCGCTTCCTGGAGCTGGCGCGTGCCTAGGCGGGACGACATCCACAAGATCATGCTGATCGGCTCGGGGCCGATCGTGATCGGGCAGGCGGCGGAGTTCGACTACTCGGGCGTGCAGGCCTGCAAGGTGCTGCTGGAGGAGGGCTACGAGGTCGTCCTGGTCAACTCGAACCCGGCGACGATCATGACCGACCCCGAGTTCGCCCATCGCACCTACGTCGAGCCGCTGCTCCCGGGCCCGGTCGCCAAGGTGATCGAGCGCGAGCGCCCGGACGCCCTGCTGCCGACCCTCGGCGGCCAGACGGCGCTCAACCTGGCCAAGGCGCTGCACGACGACGGCACCCTGGAGCGCTTCGAGGTCGAGCTGATCGGCGCCGACTACGAGGCGATCCACCGCGCCGAGGACCGCGAGGCCTTCCGGCGGACGATGGAGGAGGCTGGCCTGCGGGTCCCCTGGTCGAGGATCGTCACCTCCGTCGGCGACGCCGAGCGCGGCCTCGCGGACGGCGAGATCGCCTTGCCGGCGATCGTGCGGCCGGCCTTCACCCTCGGGGGCCACGGCGGCGGCGTCGGCACCACCGAGACCGAGCTCGCCCAGGTCGTCTCCGAGGGGCTGGCCGCGAGCCCGATCAACCAGGTCCTGGTGGAGGAGTCGGTGCTGGGCTGGGGGGAGTTCGAGCTGGAGGTGATGCGGGACCGAAACGACAACGTCGTGATCATCTGCTCGATCGAGAACGTCGACCCGATGGGCGTCCACACCGGCGACTCGGTGACGATCGCGCCCGCCCAGACGCTCCCCGATGCCCTCTACCAGGAGTTGCGCGACCAGGCGATTCGGGTGATCCGCGCGGTCGGGGTGGAGACGGGCGGCTCCAACATCCAGTTCGCCGTCAACCCGGAGGACGGCGAGGTCGTGGTGATCGAGATGAACCCGCGCGTCTCGCGATCCTCGGCTCTGGCCTCGAAGGCGACCGGGTTCCCGATCGCCAAGATCGCGGCGAAGCTGGCGGTCGGCTACGCCCTGGAGGAGATCCCCAACGACATAACACGAGCAACACCAGCATCCTTCGAGCCCACGATCGACTACGTCGTCACCAAGGTGCCGCGCTTCGCCTTCGAGAAGTTCCCCGGGGCCGAGGGCCGGCTCTCCACCCACATGAAGTCGGTGGGGGAGGCGATGGCGATCGGGCGCACCTTCCGCGAGTCCTTCGCCAAGGCGATGCGCTCGCGCGAGCTCGACTCCGAGCCCGAGCTGCCGGAGCTGACCGGCGACCTGGTCGAGCGGCTGGGCACTCCCTCGCACGACCGCTTCGACCTGCTGCTGGAGGCCTTCAGGCGCGACGTCGCGCTCGAGCGGCTCCACGAGGTGACCATGATCGACCCCTGGTTCCTGCGCGAGCTGCGGGCGCTGGCGCTGGAGGGGGACGGCACCGAGGACGGTGAGCGCACCTACAGGGCGGTGGACACCTGCGCGGCCGAGTTCGAGGCCGAGACCCCCTACTACTACAGCGCGCACGAGCGCCCCGCGCGCGGCGCCGGCCCCGGGGAGGTGCGTCGCGGGGAGCGCGAGTCGGTGGTCATCCTCGGCTCGGGGCCCAACCGCATCGGCCAGGGGATCGAGTTCGACTACTGCTGCGTGCACGCCGCGATGACGGTGCGCGACCTCGGCCGCGACGCGGTGATGGTCAACTGCAACCCGGAGACGGTCTCGACCGACTACGACACGTCCGACCGCCTCTACTTCGAGCCCCTAACCGCCGAGGACGTCCTGGCGGTGATCGATCAGGAGCGGCCCGTCGGGGTGATCGTCCAGTTCGGCGGCCAGACGCCCCTGAAGCTGGCGCGCTCCTTGGAGCAATCCGGCGCCACCCTTCTCGGCACCCCGGTGGACGCGATAGACCTGGCCGAGGACCGCGGCCGCTTTGGCGCCCTGCTCAAGCGGCTCGGCATCAAGCACCCGCCTTACGGCACCGCTCTCTCGGCGGAGGAGGCGGTGGCGATCGCCGACGACGTCGGCTTCCCGCTGCTGGTGCGCCCCTCCTACGTGCTCGGCGGGCGAGCGATGGAGATCTGCTACTCGGCCGAGGCCCTGGCAGCCTACCTGCGCCAGAACGTCAAGGCCGACCAGGAGCACCCGCTGCTGCTGGACCGCTTCCTCGAGGACGCGATCGAGGTCGACGTCGACGCCCTCGCCGACGGCGGCGACTGCTTCGTCGCGGGCGTGATGCAGCACGTCGAGGAGGCCGGCGTCCACTCCGGGGACTCGGCCTGCGTCCTGCCGCCGATGAGCCTCGGCGAGGAGATGCTGGAGGAGATCCGCGAGACGACGCGCAGGATCGCGGTGGAGCTGGGGGTGATCGGGCTGATCAACATCCAGTACGCGGTCGCCGCCGGAGAGCTCTACGTGATCGAGGCCAACCCCCGCGCGTCGAGGACCGTGCCCTTCGTCAGCAAGGCGATCGGCACCCCGCTGGCCAAGCTCGCCTGTCGGTTGATGCTGGGTGAGCCACTGGGTGAGCTCGACCTGCCCCACGAGACGCCCGAGCACGTCAGCGTCAAGGAGGCGGTGCTTCCCTTCGCCCGCTTCGCCGGCGCCGACGCCGTGCTCGGCCCCGAGATGCGCAGCACCGGCGAGGTGATGGGGATCGCCCGCGACTTCCCGACGGCCTTCGGCAAGGCCCAGGCGGCGGCCGGCGTCTCGTTGCCGCACGAGGGCACGATCTTCATCAGCGTCACCGATACCGACAAGGCGGCCGCGACCCAGATCGCGGCCCGCTTCCACGACCTCGGCTTCAAGGTGATCGCCACCTCCGGCACCGCCCAGGCGATCTCGGCGATGGGGGTTCCGGTCCGAAAGATCAACAAGATCGGCGAGGGCTCCCCACACGTGGTCGACTGCATCCGCGACGAGCAGGTGGACCTGGTGATCAACACGCCGACCGGCTCCGGCGCAAGGGCCGACGGCTACGAGATCCGCAGCGCCGCCGTCCGCCACGGCATCCCCTGCGTGACCACCATGACCGGCGCGTCCGCCGCCGCCAGGGCGATCTTCGCCCAGGTCGAAGGGGAGGCAGAGGTGCGTTCGCTCCAGGAGCTGCATGCGTCAGGCGCCGCCTCCTCTGCTGCGGCGAAGGCCGGAGAGCGTCAATGACGGACCGGCCTTCGCCTCCGCGTCCGGGGGCGGCTGACTCCACCTTGGACCGCGATCAGGCAAGGGTGAACGCGCCGTTCGGGCGGCGGCTGTGCCGGGTGACGCGCAACGTCGCCTCCGGCGGCTACCGGATCTTCTCGGCGATCGACGAGGCGGGGCCCGAGCCGGCCGCGGGCCAGTTCTACATGCTTGCCGCCGAGCGGGGGTGGGGAGGGGATGACGGGCGTCCTTACCTCGCGCGCGCCTTCTCGGTCGCGGGCGCCGAGCGCCAGCGCGGTGGCCTGCGGCTCGATTTCCTCGTCCACGACGTCGGCCCCGGCACCGGGCGGCTGGCGGCGCTGGAGCCGGGGGAGGGTCTGTGGCTGACCGGGCCGCTGGGGGTCGGCTTCTCGCCGCCGCGGGAGCTATCCGCCGGGGCGCAGGGCGCGATCCTGGTCGGCGGAGGCATCGGGGTTGCGCCCCTGGCGATCTGTCGCCGGGAGCTGCTCGCGCGCGGGCGTCCCGGCTCGGGTCCTGCTCGGCTTCCGCGACAGCGAGCGCTCCGGCGGCCTCGATCTCTTCGACTGCTCGGAGATCCGCCTGGCCAGCGAGGACGGTCACGCCGGCCACCGCGGCTACGTCACCGACCTGCTCTCGGTGCTGCTCGAGGGCGACGACGCGGCCAGCGCCGCCGTCTACGCCTGCGGCCCGCCGGCGATGCTGGAGGCGGTGCGCTCGCTCTGCGCGCAACACGGCGTCGCCTGCGAGCTGGCGATGGAGGCGCCGATGGGCTGTGGCTTTGGGGCCTGCTTCGGCTGCGCCGTGCCGCTTGCCGGCGGCGGCTACATGCGCCTGTGTTTGGACGGCCCGGTGGTTTCCGGCGATCGGATCGAGACGGCGCTGGTGCCCGGGTCGGGGCACTGATGGCGGGGCGCGCGAATGGCGGCGGCCCCCCGGCGAGCCCGGGCGGCCGCAATCTGGGCGTCGATCTCTGCGGGCTCGAATTGGCGCACCCGGTTCTCAACGGCTCCGGCACCTTCGACGCGCTCGCCGGCCGCCGCGCCTTCGGCGACGCGCTGCTGGAGAGCTTCCCGTTTTCGGCCTACGTCTCAAAGACGATCACTCCCGAGCCCCGGGCCGGCAACCCGCCGCCGCGGCTGTGGGAGACGCCCTCCGGCCTGATCAACTCGATCGGTCTACCCAACCGAGGGCTGGACGGCTTCCTCGCCGAGGACCTGCCACGGTTCGCCGACCTCCCCGTGCCGCTGGTTGTCTCGGTGATGGCGACGAGCCGCGACGAGTTCGCCCGCCTGGTGGAGGGGGTGGCGCCGCGGCCCGAGGTTGCCGCGCTGGAGCTGAACGTCTCCTGTCCCAACGTGTCCTCGGGGCTCGTCGTCGGCGAGTCGCCCGACGAAGCCGGCGGGCTGCTCGAGCGGCTGCGTCCGCTCACCGAGAAGCCGCTGATCGTGAAGCTGACCCCAAACGCGAGGCCGGAGCCGGTGGCGAAGGCGGTGGAGAATGCCGGCGCCAGCGCCGTCTCCCTGATCAATACGCTGCGCTCGGCCGCGGTCGATCCCGGCGGGGAGGGGCCCTGGCTCGGAGCAGGGCGAGGGGGACTCTCGGGCCCGGCGGTGCGGGCGATCGCCATCGCCCAGGTGGCCGCCGTCGCCGAGGCGGTCTCGATCCCGGTGATCGGGATGGGCGGCATCGCCACGGGGCGCCACGCGCTCGACTTCATCCGGGCGGGAGCCTCGGCGGTGGCCGTCGGCACCGAGAGCTTTCGCGACCCCCAGGCCGGGGCGAGGGTCGCCCGCGAATTGGACGCTGAGCTGGAGGCCGCGGGCCTAGACTCGCCGTCGGACGCTCGCGGAACGTTCGGCCAGCGGGGACCCGGACCGGTGGAGATTTCCACGCAAAACCCGTAGTCCCCTATCCCTGTGGCCGAGACACGCATATAATCGCCGCCTCGCATGCCGGCCCCCGTCAAGAGCTCCACCGCCGCCCCGGAAAGATCTCTTGACCAACGGATGGAGGCTCTGAGGCGGGCCAACAACATCCGCACCCGCCGAGCGCAGCTGAAGCGGGACCTGAAGGCCGGCAAGGTGAAGATCCAGACGCTGCTGCTCGACCCCCCGAAGTACGTCGAGACGGCGAAGGTCTTCGACATGCTGCTGGCGGTTCCGAAGTACGGCCGGGTGAAGACCAACCGGATTCTCAACCAGTGCCGGATCTCCCCGAGCAAGACGATCGGGGGCCTCTCGGAGCGCCAGCGCACGGAGCTGGTCGGCCAGCTTCGCAAGTAGGCCCGGCCGCTAGGGCGGCGGGTCCTGTCGCGCAGGGGCACCATCCTGCGGGCAGGGTCGCTGTCCTCGGACGGCGCCCCTGCACGCCACCCGCCGCATAGGCGGTCCAGTTGAGCAATTAGGGTCATGGCGATGGGTGGCACTGGAAAAGTCTTCGTGGTTACCGGGCCCTCGGGGGTGGGGAAGGGGACGCTGATCCGCGAGCTGCTCGAGCGAGTTCCGGAGCTCGAGCTGTCGACCTCGGCGACGACCCGCGAGCCCCGGGACGGTGAGGTGAATGGGCGGGACTATCACTTCCTCAGCCCGGAGGAGTTCGAGCACCGGGTTGAGGCGGGCGACTTCCTCGAGCACGCGACCTACGCCGGCAACCGCTACGGCACCCTTCGCCAGGAGGTGGACGGCAGGCTTCGACAGGGGCGCTCGCTGGTGCTGGAGATCGAGGTCCAAGGCGCGCGCCAGGTGCGGGCGGCGATGCCCGAGGCCGTGCTGATCTTCATCGCGCCGCCCGAGCCCGAGGCGTTGAAGGCGCGTCTGGAGGGCCGCGGGACCGACTCGGAAGAGGAGATTGCGAGGCGGCTGCGGACGGCGGAGCTCGAGTTGGAGGCCCGGGCGGAATTCCCCCACGTGGTGGTGAACGATGACGTGCAGCGGGCGGCTGACGAGCTCGAGCGGCTGGTTCGTGAGCAGCTGTCCCTACAATGAGCGCAGCGCCTAGGAGGGCGCCTCTCTTATGTCGATGACCAGCCCCCGTGTGGACAAGCTTCTGGAACGCGTCGACTCGCACTACGGTGCCGTCGTGGTCGCCGCCAAGCGAGCCCGCCAGATCAACGCCTACTACCACTCCCTCTCCGAGGGCGCCTACGGTGAGTTCACGCCGCCAATGGTCGAGACGGCCAGCGGCAACTACCTTACGATTGCGCTCGAGGAGACGGCGGCGGGCAAGCTCAAGTACGAGTACAAGGCCTAGCGCGAGGGAGGGCTTCGTGGCCCGCATCCTGCTCGGCGTCAGTGGCGGCATAGCTGCCTACAAGGCCCTCGAGCTGGCTCGGCTGGCGACGAGGGAGGGGCACGCGGTGCGCGTGCTCATGACTCCCGCCGCCACCCGCTTCATCGGCGCCGCCTCCTTCGAGGGCATCGTCGGCGCGCCGGTGTTGACCGACGAGTTCGAGCGCGACCCGGCCCGCGGAGCATTCCCCGGCGACCCGGCACCCGAGCACGACCCCATCGGCCACCTGGAGCTGGCCGCCAACACCGACGCCTACCTGATCGCCCCCGCCTCGGCGAACACGATCGCCAAGCTCGCCGCCGGCGCGGCCGACTCGATGGTCACGACCTCGTTCCTGGCCTGCTCGGCTCCCCGCCTGGTCGCGCCGGCGATGAACGACCGCATGTACCGGGACCCGGCGACCCAGGACAACCTCGCCATCCTGCGCGAGCGCGGCGTGATCGTGATCGACCCCGACGAGGGGGCGCTCGCATCGCGCGGCGAGCACGGCGCCGGGCGCTTGCCTGAGCCGCGCCGGCTGCTCGACGAGGTCGAGGCCGTGCTGCCGGGGCCGGCCGGTCCCTGGGACGGGTTGCGCGTGCTGGTCTCCGCCGGCGGTACCCGCGAGCCGATCGACCCCGTTCGCTTCATCGGCAACCGCTCCAGCGGCCGCATGGGCCTGGCCCTCGCCGAGCGAGCGGCCCGGAGGGGGGCCGAGGTGACCCTGGTCGCCGCCAACGTCTCGCTTGCCGGCCCATCGGGCGCGCGCCGCGTCGAGGTCGAGACCGCGGCCGAGCTGAAGGCCGCGCTCGACGCCGCGTTCCCCTCCAGCGACGTGTTGCTGATGGCCGCAGCCCCGGCCGACTTCCGGCCCCGCAGAGCGGCCGCTGACAAGATCGCCCGTGAGGAGCGCGACCGCCTCGAGCTGGACCTCGAGCCGACCGAGGACATCCTCGCCGGCCTCGCCGCCGCCGGGCGCGACGATCAAACCGTGGTCGGTTTCGCCGCGGAGACCTCGGGCGGCGTGGAGCGCGCCCGAGAGAAGCTCGGCCGCAAGGGAGCGGACGCGATCGTCCTCAACGACGTCTCCCGCCCCGAGATCGGCTTCGAGAGCGATGAGAACGAGGTGGTGATCGTCGAGCCCGACGCGGAGACCGAGGTGCCGCTGACCTCGAAGGAGGAGGTCGCGGACGCGATCCTCGACCGGGTCGAGGTCATCCGCGAATCTCGGCCGACCCGAGCCGAGGGCACCGCCACCTGAGCCCCCAGCGGGACGGTTGCCCACGTCCCTACACTGGGCGGATGGCCCAGATCGCCGAAACTGCCGGCTCGGGCGAGTCCACATACAGCCTCTACCGCCGGGGCATGGAGCTGCTCGAGGACGCCTCCTTCGAACAGGCGACCGGGCCGCTGAGCGAAGCCGCGCGCCGCGCGCCCGAGAAGAGCTCCGTCCGCGAGGCGCTGGGGCGCGCCTACTTCCGCACCCATCGCTACGCCGAGGCGGCCGCGGAGTTCGAGGCCGTGGTGGAGACCCATCCCGTCAACGACTTCGCCCACTTCTGCCTCGGCCGGGCCCTCTCCAAGACAGGCGACACCAAGCGCGCCCGACACCATCTGGCGCTGGCCTCCAACCTGCGCCCCGAGCGCAACGACTACCGCATCTACCGCGAGCTCCTCGCCGCGAGCGCCTAGCGGCTGCCGGCCATGAGGGCCCTGGTCCAGCGGGTCAGCCGGGCCTCGGTGGCCGTGGGCGGCGAGCGGATGAGCGAGATCGGTGAGGGGATGCTGGTACTGCTTGGCGTGGGCCCGGACGATGCCGAGGTCGACGCCGACCGCCTCGCCGAAAAGCTGTCCAAGCTGCGCATCTTCGATGACGCCGAGGGGCGGATGAACGAGCCGCTCGGCGATCGCGAGGCGCTCTGCGTCAGCCAGTTCACGCTCTACGCCGATACCCGCAAGGGCAATCGCCCGGGCTTCACCGGCGCGGCATCGCCGGAGCTCGCCGAGCGGCTCTACGAACGATTCTGCGAGCGCCTGGGCGCCAAGCGGGGCCGCTTCGGCGCGCGCATGGCGGTCGAGCTTGTCAACGACGGCCCCGTCACTTTGCTGATCGAGAGCTGAAACCCGCACCGGCGGGCGCGCTACCCGCCTCCTCGGGCCTCCCGAATCGCCCCTTGGTCGCGCGCCCTGGGCGAGGCTATACTCGACTTCGAGTTTTTCCGCACCCGAATTCAGTCTTGAGGTGGGCGCGCGCCCGCCTTTTTTTCGGCGCGAAACGGGTCCGCGGAGGCCGAGAAGAGAGGAACGATTGAGCGACGCCGAACTTCAACAACTGGAGCGAACGATCGAATCGAGGCTGCGCCAGGCGCAGCCCGACATCGAGGTGCTGGCGCTGGAGCGGCCCGCGACGGAGCGGCTGCGGCTGTTCATCGACCGGCCCGGCGGCGTCGATCTGGCGCTCTGCGAGCGGGTGACCGAGGAGCTTCGCGACCTGCTGGTCGACTACGCGCTCGAGGTCTCCTCACCGGGGCCGGAGCGCCCGCTGACCAAGCCCGAGCACTTCCGGCGCTATCTGGGCCGGCGGGTTCGCGTGCGAACCAGGGAGCCGATCTCCGGCCAGAGGAGCTTCACCGGCGAGCTGCGGGAGGCCGACGAGGGCAGCGTCAGCGTCGACGCGGGCACGGGCGCGGGCGTCGTGACCATCCCACTGGCGGCGGTTCGCCGCTCGAACCTGGTGGCGGACGAGGAAGAGGTGAGGGCATGACCCAGGAGATCGTTGACGCTGTGAAGATGCTCGAGCAGGAGAAGGGCATCTCGGCGGACACGCTGATGGATGCGCTGGAGGATGCCCTGCTCTCGGCGTACAAGAAGACCCCGGGCGCGGCCAAGTACGCGAGCGTGGACCTCGACCACCAGACCGCGGACTTCCGCGTCTACGAGCTGCTGCTGCCGCCCGACCTGGAGAAGAAGCTGCTCGACGAGCAGTTCGAGCGCGACATTCAGGCCGCCGAGGCGGCGGAGGAGGCCGGGGAGGTTACTGAGCGCGACGCGCGAGGGACCGTGGACCCGGAGACGGGCGAACGGCGCGAGCCGGAGGAGCCCGAGATCGACCCCGACCTGATCGAGCCCTACCGCGACCAGATCGAGACCCGCGACGTCACTCCGGACGACTTCGGGCGGATCGCCGCCCAGACGGCCAAGCAGGTGATCCTGCAGCGGATCCGCGAGGCCGAGCGCCAGATGATGTACGAGGAGTACAAGGACCGGGTCGGCGACCTGATCACCGGGATCATCCAGCAGTCCGATAACCGCTACACGCTGGTGCAGCTGCGCGAGCGAGTCGAGGCATTGCTTCCGCGCTCCGAGCAGGTCTACAACGAGCGCTACGACCACGGCATGCGGATCAAGGCCGTGGTCACCGACGTCTCGGCCGAGAACAAGGGGCCGAGCATCGTCGTCTCCAGGCGCAACCCCGAGCTGATCAAGAAGCTGTTCGAGCTCGAGGTCCCCGAGATCGCCGACAAGCTGGTCGAGATCACCGGCGTCGCCCGGGAGCCCGGCTGGCGCTCGAAGATCGCGGTCATCTCCCACGCGGATGGCGTCGATCCCGTCGGCGCCTGCGTCGGCCCCCGCGGGTCGCGGGTGCGGATGGTCGTATCCGAGTTGCGCGGCGAGAAGATCGACATCATCCCCTACAACGACGAGCCCGCCCGCTTCGTGGCGAAGGCGCTGAGCCCCGCACGGGTGCGCGAGGTCCTCGTCGACGACCAGACGAAGGAGGCGACGGTGATCGTCCCCGACGACCAGCTCTCGCTGGCGATCGGGCGCGACGGCCAGAACGCCCGTCTCGCCGCCCGCCTCACCGGGTGGAAGGTGGACATCAAGTCGGAGACCGAGTTCAGTCAGGTCGAGGACGAGATCGAGTACGAGGGCGAGGAGGCGGCCGACGGACGCTGCATGGCGCTGATGACGACCGGGCGGCGCTGTCCGAACGCCTCACTCGAGGGCTCGACCTACTGCGGCCTTCCCCAGCACCAGGCTTTGGCGCGCTTCTCCACCAACCAGGTTGCCGTCCTCAACTCGCTCAGCGATGAGGAGGTCGCGACGCTGGCCGATCCAGACGCCGGCGAGGCGGCGGTCAAGGAGATCGTCGAAAAGGCCGAGGCTTCGTTCAGCGAGGAGGAGGCCGCCGCGGCCGCCGCGGAGAAGGCCGCGGAGGAGGAGGCCGCCGAGGCCGAGGCCGAGGAGGGGGCCGAGGAAGAGGTTGAGGCCGAGGAGAAGGCCGAGGAAGAGGTTGAGGCCGAGGAGAAGGCCGAGGAAGAGGTTGAGGCCGAGGGGGCCGAAGGCGAGGCCGAGGCCGAGTCGATCGAGGAGGGCGGCGACGAGGACGACGGCGGCGACGACGGCGGCGACGAGGACGACGGCGAGGACGGCGGCGAGGACGAGGACGGCGGCGAGGACGAGGACGTCGGCGAGGACGAGGACGTCGGCGAGGACGAGGACGTTGCGGCCGTCAAGGCGGGCGAGGAGAAGGGCGAGGAGTAGCCGGAGGGCGTGGCGAGAAAGCGCGTACATGAGATCGCCAAGGCCCAGGGCCTGACCAGCAAGGAGGTCCTTGCGGCGTTGAAGGCCGCCGGCATCGACGCTACGGCGGCTGCCTCAAGCGTCGAGGAGTCGGATGCGCTGGCGGCGTTGAAGGGCACCTCGGGGGACGGCGCCTCCGCCGGCAATGGGGCCGGTGCCAAGACGGCCACCAAGACCAAGAAGGTCGCGGCGCAGAAGCCCCCGGCCAAGAAGGGGGAGCCGAAGAAGGCCGCCAAGCCCAAGCCCAAGAAGGCCAAGGAGGCCGCGCCGAAGACGACCGGGGCAAAGGCTCCGGCCAAGGCGTCGGACGGCAAGCCGGCAGCCAAGCAGCCGGTCCGCCCCGTCACGGAGGACGGTGGCGGGCGTTCGGTCGACGCCGCCAAGACCGGCGGCAAGAAGCGCCGCGTCGTGATCGATTCGCAAGCGGCGCGCCGCGACCAGATGTCACAGATGCCTCCACCGCGGCCGCCGCGTCGGCGAGGTGGCCGGCGTCGAAGGCCGCTGCTCGAAGAGCCGCCCCCCAAGGTCGATGAGGGGCCGGTCGAGCCCGAGACGATTACGGTCGCCTCGGGAGCGACGGTGCGGGAGGTCGCCGAGACGCTCGGGCTCTCGTCGGCGGAGGTGATCAAGGCGCTGATGCAGGGTGGCGAGATGGCCACCCTGACCCAGACGCTCACTGACGAGTCGATCGAGGCGATCGCAGCCAAGTTCGAACGCAAGATCGAGGTCGTGACTGCCGCCGAGGAGGAGGTCGAGGAGCCCGAGGTCGAGGACCGCGACTCTGAGCTCGAGTCCCGGCCCCCGGTCGTCACCGTGATGGGGCACGTCGATCACGGAAAGACGTCGCTGCTCGACGCGATCCGTGAAACCGAGGTCGCCGCCGGGGAGGCGGGGGGCATCACCCAGCACGTGGGCGCCTATCAGGTGCACCACGACGGCAAGACGATCACCTTCCTCGACACCCCCGGCCACGAGGCCTTCACCGCGATGCGGGCCCGCGGCGCAGGCGTAACCGACATCGCCGTGATCGTGGTGGCGGCCGACGATGGCGTCATGCCGCAGACCAAGGAGGCGATTGACCACGCGCGGGCGGCTGGGGTGCCGATCGTGATTGCCGTCAACAAGATCGACAAGGAGGGCGCCGACCCCAACCGGGTGCGCACCGAGCTGGCCGGCGAGGGGCTCAACCCGGAGGAGTGGGGCGGGGACACGATCTTCTGCGACGTCTCGGCCAAGACCAAGGATGGCCTTGACAACTTGCTCGAGATGATCTTGCTGGTCGCCGAGCTCGAGGAGATCGCGGCCAACCCCAGCGCGTCCGCGTCCGGCACCGTGATCGAGTCCGAGCTCGATCAGGGCCGCGGCCCCGTGGTGGGCATGCTGGTCCAGCGAGGCACGCTCCACATAGGCGATGCGGTGGTCGCCGGGCCGGTCTGGGGCAAGGTGCGGGCGATGATCGCCGACACCGGCGACCGGCTCGAGGAGGTCACGCCGGGCACTCCCGCGGAGGTACTCGGCTTCGACGGCGTCTGCGAGGCCGGTGAGCACGTGCAGGCCGTGGACGGCGAGCGCCAGGCCCGCCAGCTCGCCCAGGAGCGGGCGAACCGGCTCAAGACCGAGGCCCTCGCACGCCGCCAGGCCCGCAAGGTCACCCTTGAGGAGGTCTTCGAGAAGGCCCGCGAGGGCGAGTTGAAGGAACTCAACATCGTGCTCAAGGCCGATGTCGCCGGTTCGCTGGAGGCGCTCCAGGACGAGATCGCGAAGGTGCCCCAGGAGCAGGTCGCGGTCAACGTGATACACGCGCAGACGGGCGGGATCAACGAGTCCGACGTGATGCTCGCCGCCGCCTCAGACGCGGTGATCATCGGCTTCAACGTGCGCCCGCTCGCCGACGCCCGCCGGGCGGCGGAGCGCGAGGGCATCGACATCCGGACCTACACCGTCATCTACAAGGTGACCGAGGAACTGCGCGCGGCGATGGAGGGCCTGCTCGAGCCCGAGGAGATCGAGGAGTCCGTCGGCCAGGCCGAGGTCAAGCAGACCTTCAAGGCCTCACGCGTCGGCACCATCGCCGGCTGCGTCGTCACCGACGGCAAGGCCACCCGCAGCGCCGGGGTGCGGCTGGTTCGAGACGGGACCATCGTCTGGACCGGCAAGGTGGGCTCGCTTCGCCGCTTCAAGGACGACGTCAGCGAGGTCGAGGAGGGCCTGGAGTGCGGAATCGTGCTCGAGAACTTCGCCGACATCAAGGAGGGCGACGTGCTGGAGTTCTTCGAGACCAGGCAGGTCGAGAAGACCCTCGAGTAGCCGCGGCGCGGTTGTCAGAATTGGCGCGTGACCGTCGATGCTTTCGTCTGCCTGCTTGAGATCAGGCTTCACTTCGGCGACGTCAGGGACCTGAAGGGCAAGCGGAAGCTCGTCAAATCCCTGAAGGACCAGCTGCGCCGGCGCTTCGGCGCCTCGGTGGCGGAGGTCGACGGGCAAGACACCTGGCAGCGCTCGACGCTGCTCTGTGCCCTCGTGGGCGACGGCGACGTGCAGCGCCGCGGGGACGAGCTCGAGCGATTCGTCGAGAGTCGCTGCCCGGACGGCTGCTCATTCGAGCGCGACCTGCTGAGCTTGGAGGACATCCGCGGCTAGACGGCATCAAGCGGCGCCTCCTCCGCTTCGCGTCCGGGGGCGCCTTGCTGTGAACGGCGGCTTACGTGTGCCTGTTATCGTCGCGAGCGGATGCCGACCGGCCGAATGCGGCGCGTCAACGAGGTGATCCGCGAGGTCCTCGGCGCCGCGATAGCGAAAGAAGTCAAGGACCCGCGGGTTGGATTCGTAACCGTGACCGCAGTCGATACATCACCCGATTTGCGCAGCGCGCGCGTCTACGTCAGCGTGCTCGGCGACGAGGCCGAGCGCGAGCGGACTCTCGATGGGCTGCGCTCCTCGCACGGGTTTCTTCAGGGCAGGATCGCCGAGGAGGTGCGGATGAAGCGCACGCCGACGCTGACCTTCCACTACGACGACAGCATCGAGCGCGGCGATCGGATCACCCGCCTGATGGACACATGAGCGGCGCGACCGAAGTCGTCCAGGGCGAGCTCGAGCAGGTCGTCGAGGAGCTGCGTCGGGGTGAGCGCTTCCTGCTCACCACTCACGAGAACCCGGACGGCGACGCCCTCGGATCGCTGCTCTCGGTGCATCACATCCTGCGGGCGCTCGGGAAGGACTCGGTGATGTTCCTCGCGGCCAAGGAGTTCCCGTTGGCGGTCGAGTACCGCTTCCTGCCGCTTGAGGAGGTCTTCCACGAGCCGCCGGCCGACATGGCCGACCGGGTCGTCGTCTTCCTCGATTGCGGGAACGCCGACCGCATGCCGGTGGACTTCCTCCATGGCGGGCACCAGTCCGTGGTCAACGTCGACCATCACCACGACAACACGCGTTTCGGCACCGTCAACCTCGTGGACGTCGACGCCTCTTGCACGGCTGAGATCGTCTTCGAGCTGGCGGGCAAGCTCGGGGTCGAGCTGACGCCGGAGATCGCCGGCGCCCTCTACGTCGGCCTGGTCACCGACACGGGCCGCTTCATGTACGAGAACACCTCCGCTCGCGCCCACCGGATGGCGGCTGCCCTGATCGACGCCGGGGTGGACGTTCACGACATCTTCAGGCGCCTGTACGAGCACGTTCCGCTGCAGAAGCTGAGACTGATCGCCCGGGCGCTGGAGAAGATCGAGCAGATCGACGACGGAGCGATCGCCGTCACCTATATCTCGGCCGAGGACTACGAGGAGACCGGAGCCAGCGATGTGCTCACCGAAGGCGTGATCGACTACCTGCGCTCGCTCGACGGCACGGTGGTCGCGGTCGTCGTCCGCGACCAGGGCGCCGGGGCGCGCGGCGCGCGCAAGGTCAGCCTGCGCTCCACGGACGGTCGCGTCGACGTCTCCAGCATCGCCCGCAAGCACGGGGGCGGCGGCCACCGGAGGGCCGCCGGTTTCTCGACCGATCTCTCCTACGCCGAGGTGCTCGACTTCCTGCGCGGCGAGGTTGCCGCCCAGCTCTGACGCTTCGCGCCCCGCTGCCGCCCTGCTTGTGGACAAGCCGGCCGGTTCGACCTCGCACGATGTGGTCGAGCGGGTGCGCCGCGAGCGGGGCGGCAAGGTCGGACACGCGGGCACCCTGGACCCGTTCGCGACCGGGTTGTTGATCGTGTTGCTGGGCCGGGCCACCCGGCTGCAGCGCTACCTGCTGGCGCTGCCGAAGACCTATCGCGCGACTGCGAGGCTGGGCTGGCGCTCGAGCACCGGCGACCCGAACGGGGAGCTGACCGAGACCGGCCGCCTCCCCGAGCGGCTCGAGCTGCCGACCGGCGAGATCACGCAGCGGGTGCCGATGACTTCGGCGGTGAAGGTGCATGGCGAGCGGCTCTACCGCAAGGCCCACCGAGGGGAGGAGGTCGAGACCCCGGCGCGCTCCGTCACCGTCCACAGGGCGCAGCTGCTCGAAAGCGACGGCGAACGCGCGTCGTTCGAGATCGAGTGCTCCTCGGGCACCTACGTTCGCACCCTGATCGAGACCCTCGGCGACGCCTACTGCGAATCGCTGCGCCGCCTCGCGATCGGCCCGCACCGGGTCGTCGCCGGCGAAAGCCGCGAGATCTCGGTCGAGGAGCTGATGTCGTTTCTGTCTGAGCGGACGCTCGAGGCAGACGAGGCGGAGCGGGTCGGCCATGGTGTCGCCGTACCGATCACGGCGTCCGGGGCGCCGGGCGACGCGCACGCCGCCGAGTCGCGGGTGCGCCTAACGCACGAAGGCCGCATACTTGCGGTCGCGCGGTCCGACGGGCAGGAGCTGCGCCCCGAGGTAGTCCTGGCTTGAACATCAAGGTCACGCAACTTCCCGAGGCTGAGCCCCGTGATCGCCACGTAGCGATCGGGACGTTCGACGGCGTGCACCTCGGCCACCAGGAGGTGATCGACGAGGCCGACACCGTCCTCACCTTCGAGCCGCATCCGCTCAGCGTCATCCACCCCGAGGCGGAGCCGAAGCTGATCATGCCCTTCAATGTCAAGCGCGACGTGATCGAGGGGCTCGGCGTGGGGGAGCTGGTGGTGATTCCCTTCGACCGGGACTTCTCCGCGATCGACGCCGACGGCTTCATCGAGGGGGTGCTGATCGAGCGCCTCGGCGCCAAGCGGGTCTCGGTGGGGGAGAACTTCCGATTCGGGGCCAAGGCCAAGGGCGACCCAGAGATGCTCGCCGCCAGGCCCGAGTTTGAGACCAGGGTGGTGCCGCTGATCGAGGTCGACGGGGAGACCGTCTCCTCGTCGCGGATCAGGGGCCTTGTCTCGGCGGGCGAGGTCGAGGCTGCGATGCGCTGCCTCGGTGCCCCGTTCATGGTCGAGGGAGAGGTCGTCGCCGGCGACCGCCGCGGCCGCGACCTCGGCTTCCCCACGGCCAACCTGGTTCCCGACGACTCTCTGGTGACCCCCGGCCACGGCGTCTACTCGGCGTTCGCCAACGGCCACCCGGCCGCCGTCAACGTCGGGGTGCGGCCGACCTTCGAGACCGGGCGCGGCCTGCTGATCGAGGCTCACCTGATCGACTACGACGGCGACCTCTACGGCGAGAACCTGCGGGTCGCCTTCGTCAAGCGGCTGCGCGGGGAGAGGCGCTTCGGAAACGTGGAGGACCTGATCGCCCAGATGCACCGCGACGTGGCCGAGGCGCGCGAGGCCTGCGCCGAGTACGAGCCCGCCTAGCACGCACCAGGCCGCCCTATTTCGGAGCGGCGGCTTGCCGCCGCGACTCGAGCTGGGCGGCCGCTTGTGCGTGCGACCTGATGGCGAAGCCGTCTCTCGGGCCCGGCTAGTCCCTACAATGCGCGTTCGCCGCGCGCGAACCCGCGCGGCCATCTTTGAGGCCAGATGCCGCTTGCGAAGGAAAAGAAGGCCGAGCTGATCGGCAAGTACGGGCGCTCCGACGGGGACACCGGCTCCGCGGAGGTCCAGATCGCCCTGCTCACCGAGCGCATCAACGAGCTGACCGAGCACCTGCGCTCGCATACAAAGGACCACCACTCCCGTCGCGGTCTGCTGAAGCTGGTCGGCCAGCGCCGCCGGCTTTTGCGCTACCTGGAGAAGTCGGACCTGGAGCGCTACCGCGCGCTGGTCTCAGAGCTCGGCCTGCGGCGGTGATCGAGGCGGGCGCGAAGGCGCCCGATTTCACCCTCCGCAACCAGGATGGGGAGAAGGTCGGCCTCTCGGAGTTCCGCGGGCAGAAGGTGCTGCTCGTCTTCTACCCCAAGGACTTCAGCCCGGTCTGCTCCGACCAGCTCTCGATCTACCAGGAGGTGCTGGGCGAGATCGAGGCCAAGAACACCAGGGTCCTCGGCGTCAGCATCGATCACACCTGGGCCCACAGGGCCTTCAAGGACAAGCTGGGGCTCTCCATCCCGCTGCTCGCCGACTTCAACCCCCGCGGGGAGGTGGCGAGCTCGTATGGCGCCTACTCCGAGCAGCGCGGCTGCACCAACCGCTCGCTCGTCCTCATCGACGAGGAGGGCGTGGTCGAGTGGGTGCACGAGTCCCCGAGCCCGCTCGAGATCCCCGGCGCCAACCTGATCTTCGACGCGCTGCAGTGACTGATCTCACCAGCGCCGCCGTGCCACCGCTCGGCGCCGAGGATCACCTGGTCGGAAGCGGCGAGGAGGCGATTCTCTACGTCGACCTGTCGTGCCCCCGCTGCGCGGCGATCTGGCCCCGCATCCGCGCGCTGCCGCTGCGGCTCTGCCTTCGGCACTTCCCTATGCGCAGCAAGCATCCGCGCTCGCCGGCCCTGCACGCCGCCGCCGAGGCCGCCGGCATCCAGGACCGTTTCTGGGAGATGGTCGACTCGCTGTTCGCCGAGCGAGGGAGGGTGGACGACCCCCACCTGTGGGAGCGCGCCGAGCGCTTCGGGATCGACCTCGAGCGCTTCAACGCCGATCGGCGTTCCGAGGCCGTCACGGCCCGGATTCGCCGCGACTTCGAGTCGGGCGTGCGTGCGGGCGTGATCGGCACTCCGGCCGCGTTCGTGTCCGGACGGCTGATCCTCGAGGATGTGGAAATGGAGCTGGCCGCGATTGCGGGCTAGGGACGGTTTCGCCATCAGGTCGCCCGCATAGGCGACCGCCCCGCTGGTTGACGGCTTCGCCATCAAGTCGCACGCACAAGCGGCCGCCCAGCACAAGTCGCGGCGGCGTTGCCGCCGCTCCCAAGTAGGGCGGCCTCGTGCGTGCTAGCCGCTACCATCCCGCGGGACAGAGAACGAGAGTTCTTAAGCGAAGAGAGGCCGCCATCCGGGCGGTCGGAAGGACAACATAGATGAGCATGTTCGATGTGAGCCGCGTCTCGGTCGAGGTAGGCGGCGAGGAGATCTCCTTCGAGACCGGCAAGCTCGCCAAGCAGGCGAGCGGGTCCGTGGTCGTGCGCAGCGGCGACACCATGGTCCTCAGCACCGCCACGAAGGGCAACCTGCGTGACGTCGACTTTCTGCCGCTGACGGTGGACGTGGAGGAGCGCCACTACGCCGCGGGCAAGATCCCCGGCAGCTTCTTCCGCCGCGAGGCGAGGGCGGGCGAGAAGGCAACCCTCACCGCCCGCATGATCGATCGGCCGATCCGGCCACTGTTTCCCAAGGGCTGGCACTTCGAGACCCAGCTGGTGTGCCAGCCGATGTCGGTGGACCACGTCCACCCCTACGACACCCTGGCGATGAATGGCGCCTCCGCCGCCCTGGCGGTGTCCGACATCCCCGTCGGGGCCCACGTCGGCTCGGTCAGGGTCGGCAAGCTGGACGGCGACTTCGTCGTCAACCCCGAGGAGGAGCGCCAGGAGGAGCTCGAGCTGGACCTGATCGTCGCCGGAACGGACGAGGCGATCCTGATGGTCGAGGCCGGCGCCAAGGGCGTCAGCGAGCAGGAGATTCTCGACGCCCTCGACATCGCACACACTGAGATCAAGAAGCTGACCGCCGCGATGGAGGAGCTGCGCGAGAAGGCCGGCAAGGAGAAGCTCGAGGTCAGCGCTCCCGAGATCGACGAGGGCTTGGTCGAGGAGATCCGCTCCTCCCATGGCGCCAAGCTCGACCAGGCGACCCAGATCGAGGCCAAGCTCGAGCGCCAGGAGGCGGCCGCCGCCGTCGAGGTCGAGGTGCTCGACCACTACGCCCCCGCGGGGGGCGACGGCGTGCGCGATCCCGAGCGCGCCGACGCGGTCAAGGCCGCCTTCGCCACGCTCGAGAAGGACATCATCCGCAAGCGGATCGCCGTCGACAAGAAGCGCCCCGACGGCCGCGCCCAGGACGAGATCCGCCCGATCGAGACCGAGGTCGACATCGCTCCGCGCGTGCACGGCTCGGCCCTGTTCACCCGCGGTGAGACGCAGATCCTCTCCAACGTGGCCCTGGGCACCACCCGCATGGACATGAAGGTCGACAACCTGGGCCTGCAGGAGAAGAAGACCTTCTGGCACCACTACAACTTCCCGCCGTTCTCGGTCGGGGAGGCCGGCTTCATGCGCGGCCCCAAGCGCCGCGACATCGGCCACGGGGCGCTCGCCGAGCGGGCGCTGTCCGCGGTGGTGCCGAACGCGGACGACTTCCCCTACGTGGTTCGCGTCGTCTCCGAGACGCTGGAGTCCAACGGCTCCTCTTCGATGGGGTCGGTCTGCGCCTCCTCGATGGCGCTGATGGCCGCCGGGGTCCCCGTCACCGACGCGGTCGCCGGTGTCGCCATGGGCCTGATCAAGGAGGGCGACGACTACATCGTCCTCACCGACATCGCCGGCGTCGAGGACCACCTCGGCGACATGGACTTCAAGGTCGCCGGCACCGCCGAGGGGATCACCGCCCTGCAGATGGACATCAAGATCACGGGCGTCACCTTCGAGATCCTGGCCGACGCGCTCAAGCAGGCCAACGAGGGGCGCCACTTCATCCTCGGCAAGATGGCCGAGACGATCGAGGCGCCGCGCGAGCAGCTCTCCGAGCACGCACCGCGGATCGAGTCGATCAAGATCGACCCCGAGAAGATCGGCGCCGTCATCGGCAAGGGCGGCGAGACGATCAGGGCCCTCTGCGAGGAGTTCGAGGCGGATATCGACGTCGAGGACGACGGCACGGTCCGCGTCTACGCACCCACCGGGCAGCTGGTCGAGGCCTGCATCGCCCAGATCGAGTCGATGACCAAGGAGGCCGAGGTCGGGGACAAGTTCTCCGGCAAGGTCGTGAAGACGACCAACTTCGGCGCCTTCATCGAGCTCACCAAGGGCACCGACGGGCTGCTCCACATCTCCAACGTCAAGCCCGGCGAGCGCGTCGGCGCGGTGGAGGACGTCCTCAACCAGGGCGACCAGATCGACGTCACCGTGGTCGAGGTCGACAAGGAGCGCGGCCGGATCGGGCTGCGGCTCTCCGAGGACCCCGACGTCGAGGGCAAGACGGCCGATGAGCTGTCCGAAGTCGGCACGGGCGATCCCGGTCCGCCCCGCCGTGATGGCGGCGGCCGCCGCGGCCGTGACGGCGGCGGTCGAGGTCGCGAGGGCGGCGGACGTGGCCGAGGTCGCGAGGGCGACCGCGGCGGGCGCCGGCGCTAGCCCGGTTTGAGCGGCCCCCAGGTCACAGAGCTGGATTCCGGCCTGCGGGTCGTGACCGAGGCAGTGCCCTCGGTGCGCTCGGTGGCGCTCGGGCTCTGGGTGCGCACCGGCTCGCGCGACGAGGCCGTGGAGCAGGCGGGCGTCTCCCACTTTCTCGAGCATCTGCTGTTCAAGGGCACCGACCGCTACTCCGCGGTCGAGCTGAACGAGCAGTTCGACTCGCTCGGGGCCTCGTTCAACGCCGCCACCAGCAAGGAGACGACCCATCTGCACGCTCGCTTCCTGGACGAGCACACCGAGCGCGCCTTCGACCTGATGGCCGAGATGATGCTCGGCTCCACGTATCCGGCGGACGAGGTGGATTCCGAGCGCCAGGTGGTGATCGAGGAGATCGCCATGTACGAGGACGAGCCCCAGGACAAGGTCCACGACGTGCTTGACCAGGCGATCTTCGGCGAGCATCCGCTCGGCCGCCGGGTGATCGGGAGCGCCGAGGTGATCGGCTCGATCCCGATCCCGCAGATCGCTGCTTATCACGACGCTCGCTACGTGGCCTCGAACCTGGTGGTGGCGGCGGCCGGCAACCTCGAGCACGAGGAGATCTGCGGGCTGGTCAGGGACCACCTGCGGCCTCGTGCCGGCGATGCGGATGGCGCCGCCTCCTCGGTGGACGGATTCGAGCCGCGGACCGCGTTCCAGGGCAAGGACACTGAGCAGTACCACCTCTGTCTCGGGGCGCCGGGTATCTCGCGCGGGGACGAGCGCCGCTTCGCCCTGCGGGTGCTCAACACCATCTTCGGCGGCTCCAGCTCCTCGCGCCTGTTCCGCGAGGTGCGCGAGAAGCGGGGCCTCGCCTACGCGATCGGCTCCTACACCGATGCCTATCGCGAGGCGGGCATGGTCGCGCTCTATGTCGGCACCCGCGAGGACCGCGTCGCCGAGGCGATGAACGTGATCGGCTCCGAGCTCGCCCGCCTCACCGCGGAGCCGGTCGCCGAGGCGGAGCTCGCGCGGGCCAAGGAGAGCGTCAAGGGCCGCCTCGTGCTTGCGCAGGAGTCCACCGCGGCGCGCATGGCGCGACTGGCCCACGCGCTGCTGTTCGACCTGCCCATCCTCTCCCTCGACGAGATGCTCGAGCGGGTTGACGCGGTCACGGTCGAGGATCTGAGCGAGCTCGCGGGAGAGCTCTATCCGCCCGAGCGCTTCTCCGCCGCGGCAATCGGCCGCGACGAGGAATGCTTCCGCTCCGCGCTTGGGCCGGTGAGCGCTTCGCTCGCCGCTTAAGATCAGCGCGTGATCAAAGTCGCTGTCTCGGGCGCCGCGGGGCGTATGGGGGAGACCGTCTGCGCAGCGGTCGAGGGTGCGGATGACATGGAGCTGGCCGGCCGCGCCGACCCGGCGCTCGACACTCCTGTCGACGCCGTCCTCGAGGGCGCGGACGTGCTGGTCGAGTTCAGCACCCCAGGGACGGTCGCCGCCGCACGCGCTGGAGGCTGTGGAGGCCGGGGTCCACGCTGTCGTCGGGGCGACCGGATTCGACCTCGACGAGCTGCGAACGAAGGTGGAGGCCGCCGAGGGCGAGGCCAACTGCTTCGTCGCGCCGAACTTCGCCATCGGGGCGGTGCTGATGATGGAGCTCGCTCGGCAGGTCGCGCCGCACATGCCCGAGTGCGAGATCGTCGAGCTACACCACGACCGTAAGCTGGATGCCCCGTCGGGCACCGCCAGGCGCACCGCCGGCCTCCTCTCCGAGGCCGGCGCCAACGTGCATGATCCGATCCACTCGGTGCGGCTTCCCGGCCTGGTAGCCCATCAGGCGGTGATCTTCGGCGGCGAGGGCCAGACGCTGACCATCCGCCATGACTCGATCGACCGCAGCAGCTTCATGCCCGGCGTCCTACTCGCGGTGCGCCGCGTTGGCGCGCTTCCCGAGCGCTTCACCGTCGGGCTCGAGTCGCTGCTCTAGCTGCGCCGGGCACCGGTCGCGCGCTGACGGCGGGGGCGCGCGCTAGGCTGCGGGCGATGGCTGAGATCGGGGGAGTGATCACGGCAATGGTGACTCCGTTCGCCGAGGACGGTTCACTGGACGAGGCGGCAGGCCGCAGGCTGGCGCGATACCTGGTCGAAAACGGCTCGCACGGGGTCGTCGTCTCCGGCACGACCGGCGAGTCGCCGACTACCTCCGACGAGGAGAAGCTGGCACTGCTGCGCGCCGTCAAGGACGAGATCGGTGAGCGTGCCACGGTGATCTGCGGCACGGGCTCCAACGACACGCATCGCTCCCAGCGCCTCTCGGCGGCTGCGGCGGAGGTGGGGGCGGACGCGGTGCTCGTGGTCACGCCCTACTACAACAAGCCCAACCGGGCCGGCCTGGTCGCTCACTTCGAGGCGGTGGCGGAGGCCGCTGTGGTGCCGGTCGTGCTCTACAACATCCCCTCCCGCTCCGTTGTCAACATGCCCCCCGACCTGCTCGCCGAGCTGGCCCGGATCGACAACGTCGTCGCCGTCAAGCAGGCGAACAACGACGAGCTCCAGCAGATCGAGGGCCTCGCGGTCCTTGCGGGGAACGACGAGATCTTCCTCCGCTGCCTCGAGGGCGGCGGCGCCGGCGGAATCCTCGTGGCCTCGCACCTCGTCGGCGCCGAGATGCGCGAGATCTACGAAGCGGTGAAGGCCGGCGACGTCGAGCGCGCAGACGAGATCAATCAGCGCCTGCAGCCGATCTACGAGGCCACGGCCGTCACCTCGAATCCGATCCCCGTCAAGACCGCGCTGGAGATGCTGGGGATCGCCTCGGCCAGGATGCGGCTTCCGATGGTTCCCGCCGACGAAGAGCAGCGCACCGCGATCCGGGATGCGCTCGAACGCCACGGCCTGATCGCCGGCGCGACGACCGGCTGACGTTTGGCCGGGGGCATTCGCATCCTTCCCCTGGGGGGGCTGGGGGAGATCGGCAAGAACATGACGGCCGTCGAGACGGACGGCCGGATCGTGGTCGTCGACACCGGCCTCATGTTTCCGACGGCCGACATGCTCGGCATCGACCTCGTTCTGCCGGACTTCAGCTGGCTGCGCGACCGCGCTGACGACATCGAGGCGATCGTGCTCACCCACGGCCACGAGGACCACGTCGGCGCGCTTCCATACGTGCTGCGCGAGATCGGCATCCCGCCGAAGATCTACGGGGGCCTGCTGACGGTGGGCATGGTCCGCTCCAAGCTGGACGAGCACAAGCTCCGCGAGATGCCGCTGGAGGAGCTGCCTGCCGGCGAGCGGGTCGATGTCGGGCCGTTCGGGCTGGAGCTGGTGCACATGGCGCACTCGATTCCGGACGCGCGGGCCGTGGCTCTGACGGCGGAGGCGGGCACCGTGCTGATAACCGGGGACTACAAGTTCGACCAGACGCCCGTGGACGGCATCCCGGCCGACGTCTCGCGCCTCGCCGAGCTCGGTCGGGAGGGGCTGCTGTGCCTGTGCGGGGACTCGACCAACGCCGACCGGCCCGGCGTCGCGCCGTCGGAGTCAACCGTCGGGCCTGCGCTGCTCGACCTCTTCTCGCGCTGCAAAGGCCGGATCATCGTCACCTGCTTTGCCTCCAACATCCACAGGGTCCAGCAGGCGATCGACGCCGCCGCGCAGCTCGACCGCCGCGTGGCTCTGGTCGGCCGCTCGATGCGCAAGAACTTCAACATCGCCTCCAACCTCGAGATGGCCGATGCCCCCGACGGATTGCTGATCTCGCCCAAGGAGATCGAGGACTTCCCCGACGAGAAGGTCGTGGTGATCTCGACGGGCAGCCAGGGGGAGCCGCTGTCGGCGCTGCGCCGGATGGCCCATCGCGACCACCCGGACGTCGAGCTGCACTCCGGCGACACGGTGATCTTCTCGGCAACGCCGATCCCCGGCAACGAGCACTCGGTGAACGAGACCATCGACCGCATCTTCCAGATCGGCGCCTCGGTGGTTACCGCCGCCGACGCGCCGATCCACGCCTCCGGACACGGCTGGCAGGAGGAGCTGAAGCTGATGCTGAACCTGACCAAGCCGCGCTACGTGATGCCCTTCCACGGCGATCACAAGCGGATGCGCCTGCACGCCGACCTCGCCAAGTCGGTCGGCGTCGACGACGAGCGGGTGTTCATCGGGCAGAACGGCCTCTCGCTCGAGCTGGACGACTCGGGAGCGCGCTTCGGCGAGGACGTGCACGCGAGCATGATCTTCGTCGACGGCGTCTCGGTCGGCGAGGCCGACGAGTTCACGCTGCGCGACAGGCGCAAGCTCTCCGACGACGGCGTCTTCATCGTCGTCGTCACGATCTCAGCCGACGATGGCACCCAGGTCGCCCCGCCCGAGGTGATCTTCCGGGGCCTGCCTGCCGACGAAGAGGACGCTGGCCTTCGCGATGAGGTGCGAGACGTGGTCGAGGCGACCCTCGCCGAGGCCGCCGAGGAGGAGATCCGCGAGGTCGCCCTGCTGCAGCAGGACCTCCACGACGACGTCGCCGGCTTCGTGCACAAGCGCCTCCGCCGCCGGCCGCTGATCCTGCCGGTTGTGGTGGAGGTCTAGCGGCCACCAGGCCGCCCTCTTTGGAGCGGCGGCTCGCCGCCGCGACTTGCGAGGCGCGGCCGCTCGTGGCCGCGGCTTGATGGCGAAGCCGTCGCAAGACAAACAAAAGCCCGCCGGGGTCGAGGGAGGTGCGACCCCGGCGGGCGTACCGCTGCTCCTGAGAGCCTGCGGTCGAACTGATCCGCCCGTGCGGGAGAGTGCCCGGGCGAATCGGCGTCTGGTCCGAGCGGAAACCTAGGGCCGGGTTCTCAACGTTTGCTAAAGGTCTTCGCGGCTCTTAACCGGAAGCTCGATCGCTCCGGCGGCGTCGGGGCGCGCGCCGTTCCCCGGCTCTCGTGTCAGCGGCAGCCGCACGACGAACGAGGCTCCGCCCAGTGTGGAGTGACCGGCCTCGACCGAGCCGCCGTGCGATTCGGCGACGGCCCGAACGATCGCCAGGCCGAGCCCGCTGCCGCCTCCGCCGGTGGTGTCGGCGGGCCCCTGCCCCCGGACGAAGCGCTCGAAGACCTGGGCCTCCATCCCCGCCGGGATGCCCGGGCCGTCGTCGGCGACTTCGAGGTGCGCCGAGTCCGCGTCACGCGCCAGGCGCACGGTCACGGTTGAGCCCTCGGGCGTGTGGCGAACCGCGTTGTCGATCAGGTTGAGCGCCATCCGGTGGAGCTCGTCGGGGTTGCCGTCGACGATCAGGCCGGACTCGATCTCCGCTCGGATCTCGTGCCCGTGGGCCAGCGGCCGGACCTCATCGATCGCGCCCGCGACCGAGTCGGCGAGGTCGAGCTCGCGGCGGGCCGTCTTGCGGCCGGTGTCGGCTCGTGCCAGCAGCAGCAGGTCCGCCACCAGGCGGGACATCCGCTGGGTGGAGCGAAGGGCGGAGTCGACCGCGGGTCGGTCGTCGGACTGGCTGCGGATGGAGGCCTGAAGCAGCTCCAGGTTCGCCATCACGCTGGTCAGCGGCGTACGCAGCTCGTGCGAGGCGTCGGCGACGAATTCGCGCTGGCGCTCGAAGGCGACCTCCCGCTCGGAGCGGGCGTCGTCGAGGGAGCGGAGCATCTCGTCCATCGTCTCGGCCAGCTCGCCGACCTCGTCCTCGGCGGGGGGGACCGGCATGCGCCGGGAGGGGTCGCGGGTGGCTGCGATCTCCTTCGCCTGGGCGGTCAGGGAGGAGATCGGGCGCATCGCCCGGCTGGCCACAGCGAGCCCGGCGAGCATGGCCAGCACGGTGCCGCCCAGGACCCCGGCGGCGAGGAAGAGCCAGATGCGGTCGATGGTCGTATCCATCCCGTCGTAGGGCCGGCCGTACTGGACGAACACCGGGACCCCGCCGCTATTGCCGACGGGCTGGGTGGCGACGGTGAGGTCTGCGACTCGCGAGACGTCTCCCTGGGGCGGGCCGAGGTCCCGGTAGGGGGTGGTCGCGGCCAGAGGCCTGCCGAAACGGTCGACGACGTTGATCACCGCGTGCTCCGCCATCGCGGAGTCGTCGAGCTTCGGAGTGTCGGTTACAACTCGCCCGTTGGCCAGGTCGCGGCCGACTGTGGTTTCCGCGGCGAAGGAAGCCGCGGCGCTGCGCAGCTCCTTGTTGTAGTCGGAGCGGATCCGGCTGCCCACCAGATTGCCGAGGACCAGGGCGAAGCAGATCAGGATGGCGGCCGTCAGCGCGGCGCAGATCCCCGCGATCCGCCAGCGGACCGGCCAGCGAGCGGGACGCAGGCTCTGCGGCCAGCTCGCGCGCATCAGCCCGCCTTCAGCACGTAGCCGGCGCCGCGCTTGGTGTGCAGCAGCCGAGGCTCGCCGCCCGCCTCGAGCTTGCGCCTCAGGTTCGAGATGAAGACGTCAATCGTGTTGGTCTGCTCGAAGGGGTCATAGCCCCAGACGTCCTCGAGCAGGCGCTCGCGTGAGACGACCAGCTTCTGGTTGCGCGCCAGGTACTCGAGCAGCTCGAACTCGCGGTTCGTCAGGTCAACCTCCCGCTCGCCGCGACGGACCTCGCGCGTGTCGGGGTTGATGCTGAGGTCTCCGATCACCAGCGAGGCGCTGCCGCGGGGCGGGCGGCGCCTGAGCAGGGCCCGAATGCGCGCCAGCAGCTCGCTGCGCTCAAAGGGCTTGGTCAGGTAGTCGTCGGCGCCGCTGTCGAGGCCGCCGACGCGGTCCTCGGTCTCGCTGCGGGCGGTCAGGATGAGGATCGGCGCGTCGCTCTCCGCCCGCAGCCGGCGACAGACCTCGATCCCGTCGAGCCGCGGAAGGCCGAGATCGAGGACGACCAGGTCGGGGATGAACTGCTCGGAGGCGCTGAGGGCATCGACGCCGTCGCCCGCGGTGCGCACTTCGTGGCCTTCCGCGCGCAGCGAGCGGCGCAGCACGTCGGCAATCTCCTCGTCGTCTTCGACGACGAGGATCCGGGCGCTCTGCGTTGCCGTCTCCACGCAGTCAAGGGTAGTGGCGAAAACGCGTCGAATAGCGCTTTCTTGAGCCAACGTTTAGGCGCGCAGGGGAGCGCCCCCAGGCGTCGAAGAGTGTGGGCGGATGCTTGCAGACAAGATCTTCGGCGCCCCGTCGCGCTCGCCCGCGAGGGGAAAGAAGCGTGCCCGGCGGTCTCCGCGGGCGGCCGAAACGAGGCAGCGCGCGCCGCGACGCCGCGCCAACCGACACCTACGGCGCTCGCCCGAGTCCGAGCAGCGACGGCTCGACCTGGTCGGCCTCGGCTGCCTGGCTTTGGCCGTCTACCTCGGCTACGTGCTCTACCTCGGCTGGAACGGTGGGACCCTCGGCAATGGCTCCGAGGATGGACTGCGCTACGCGATAGGGGCGGCCGCGATTCTGGCGCCGGTTGCCTTCGGCGTCGTCGGGCTGGGGCTGATCATGCGCCCGCTGCTGCCCTCGGCGGGCGCGGTGGCGGCCGGGCTGATCGCGATCGCGGCGGGAGCGCTGCTGGCCCTGGCTGCCCAGACGGCGGGGCTGGGGCCGGCGAAGCCGGTCCGTCACGAGCTCTTCGACCCGACCTTCTTCAGCGCGCACGGAGGGGCGGTGGGCGAAACCCTCTACTGGGCCTCGACGACGCTTTTCCAGCGCATCGGCGCGCACATCTTGGCCTTCCTGCTGGTGATCGCCGGCGCGCTCCTGCTCTCTGGACGCTCGGTCTCCGACATGCTTCGCGCGGCGTGGCGGGGGGCGGCGCGAGCGAAGCGCGGCGCGGGTGACTTCGCAACCGCCGTTCGCGAGACCGGCATCACCGACCCCGACCTGTTGGATACCGGCGCCGCCACCACCGAGCGCATCTACGGGCCGCCCGAGGGCATCGAATCGCTTGACGACGGTGCCGAGGATGGCACGGTCGTCATTCATGACCAGCGCGATCAGCCCGAGGCCGCGAGCTCCGCCAACTTCGACGATTCCGTCAGCTTGGCCGAGGCGGAGACGATTCGGGTGGGCCGGGGCTCAGAGGAGCCCGACAAGGAGGACGAGGCGGCGGACGACCCGGGCGACGCGGCCGAGGGCGCGAACCTGACCCCGATGGGCAACGAGCGCTCCGGCGTCACCGAGTCCGAAGAGATCGACTACCAGACGCCCTCTCCCGACGTGCTGGAGAAGGGCGGCAAGGAGAAGACCTCGGATTCGAACCAGGACCGCGAGGCGGTGGCACGAACGCTGTTGGAGACGCTCGGCCACTTCGGTGTCGAGGCCAGGATCGTCGGCACGGTGGTCGGGCCGCACGTGAGCCGCTATGAGTTTCAGCTCGCGCCCGGAACCAAGGTCGCCAAGATCAGCCAGCTCAAAGACGACCTCGCCTACGCCCTCGCCTCCACCGACATACGCATCCTGGCGCCGATCCCGGGCAAGCAGGCCGTCGGCGTCGAGGTGCCCAACCAGCGCCGCCGCCTGGTCCGCCTCGGCGACATCTACGGCGGACGCCCGCAGGGCTCCTCGCCGCTGGTCGCCTGGCTCGGCAAGGACATCGCCGGGCACGCGATCTGGACGGACTTGCAGAAGATGCCCCACGTGCTGATCGCAGGCACGACCGGGTCGGGCAAGTCGGGCTCGGTCAACGCGATCCTCTCCTCGATCCTGCTGCACGCCTCGCCCAACGAGGTTCGCCTGGTGCTGGTCGACCCGAAGCGGGTCGAGCTCAACCACTACGAGCGGATCCCGCACCTGCTGACCCCTGTGGTGACCTCGCCGCGGCTCGCGGCCAACGTGCTCGGGAACCTGATCGCCGAGATGGAGAGCCGCTACGGAGTGATGGGCGAGGCCAAGGCGCGCAACCTCGCCGAGCTCAACCGCGCTCGCCAGCGCTCCGGGGAGCCGCCCCTGCCGCACATCCTCTGCGTGATCGACGAGCTCGCCGACCTGATGATGGTCGCACCGGCGGAGGTCGAGGATGCGGTCATCCGCCTCGCCCAGAAGTCGCGGGCCGTCGGGATCCACCTGCTGCTCGCGACCCAGCGGCCCTCCACCGACATCATCACCGGCACGATCAAGGTCAACATCCCGGCGCGCATCGCCTTCGCCGTCTCCTCGCAGGTGGATTCGCGCGTGATCCTCGACCAGGGTGGCGCCGAGGCGCTGCTGGGGCAGGGGGACATGCTCTTCCGTCCGGCGGGCACCTCCAAGCTGCAGCGCATCCAGGGCGCCTATGTGACGGAGACCGAGATCGCCAAGATCACGCGGCACTGGTCGCGTCAGGGCGAGCCCGAGTTCGAGGAGAGCCTGCTCGAGGCGGCCGAGCCGCTCGCAGAGGAGGGCGCGGTCGACGGCGACTTCGATCCCGACCAGGACGACCTGCTCGATCAGGCGGCCCACGTCGTCGTCGAGAGCGGCACCGCCTCGGTCTCGATGATCCAGCGCCGGCTGCGGGTCGGCTACACGCGGGCGGGCCGCCTCGTCGACATGCTCGAACGGCGCGGGATCATCTCCGGATACGAGGGCTCCAAGCCGCGCCAGGTGCTGGTCACCCAGGCCGATCTGCCCCGCGTGCTGGGCCGTGGCGGCGACGAGCCCGTCGAGGCCAAGGACGACACCGGCCCGATCGAGGCGGTCGGCGCGCCCTCGGACGACTAGGGCACGCGACGCTGGAGCCTACGCGGGCGGGGGTCCCGGCAGGTAGCGCGCCCGCCTGGTGCAGAATGCCCGCGTGAGCGTTCGCGCGGGAGTTCTGGTGACGGGCACCGAGGTGCTGACCGGCACCGTCACCGACCGCAACGGGCCCTGGGTCTCGGAACGCCTTGGCGAGCTGGGGGTCGAGGTGGCGACGATCGTCTGCATCGGCGATCGCCCGGGCGACCTGGAGGCGGCGCTGCGGTTCCTGCGCGAGCAGGGGATCGACCTCGTCGTCACCACCGGCGGGCTCGGGCCCACCGCGGACGACCTGACCGCCGAGGTGGTGGGGAAGTTCGCGGGCCGGCCCTTGGTGCTCGACGAGGAGATGGAGGAGAAGATCCACCGCATCCTCGAAGGGCTTCGCGCGGCGGCTGCGCTTCGACCCCGAGGCCCTCCGGGACGCCAACCGCAAGCAGGCGATGGTGCCCGAAGGGGCGACGGCGATCGACCCCGCGGGCACGGCGCCGGCGCTCGTGGTGCCGGCGGGCGAGCAGGTGATCATCGTCCTGCCGGGACCGCCCCGCGAACTGCAGGCCCTGTGGCCGATCGCGATCGAGACCGAGGCGGCGCGCGCCGTGCTCGACCGCGCCCAGCCCCTCGAGGTCGCCTCGATGCGGATGTTCGGGCTCCCCGAATCCGAGATCGCCCAGAGCCTGCGGGAGATCGAGATCGAAGCGGACCTCTCGAAGCTGGAGATCACCACCTGCCTGCGCGGCGGGGAGCTGGTGGTGGACATTCGCCACCGGCCCGGCTCGGAGCGCGCCCTCGAGGCCGTAACGGCGGGCCTCAGGGAGCGCCATGGCCCCTTTCTCTACACCGAAGCCGGCGAGACCATCGAGGATGTGCTCGCGGGGCTGCTCGACGGCCGCACCGTCGCCGTCGCTGAGTCCTGCACCGGCGGGCTGCTGGCCAAGCGCCTCACCGACCGCCCCGGCGCCTCGGAGTACTTCGCCGGCGGCGTCGTCGCCTATTCGGACGAGGCCAAGTCGGCGCTGCTGGGCGTTCCTGGCGAGCTGATCGCCGAGCACGGCGCCGTCTCGCCCGAGGTGTCGGAGGCGATGGCCGACGGCGCCCTCGAGCGCTTCGGCGCCGATGTCGCCTGCGCGGTCACCGGCATCGCGGGCCCCGACGGCGGCACGGAGGAGAAGCCCGTCGGCTACGTCTGCTTCTGCGCCAAGCTCGCCGGCGGGACCAAGCTGGCCCGGGACCCCGTGCTTCCGGGAGGCCGCGCGGACGTCCGCGAGCGCTCGGTGATGGTCTGCTTGCACCTGCTCCGGTATCTGCTCGAGGGCCGCGAGCCGCCGCGCTAGGCGCGTCGCCCCTCCGCTCGGCAGGGTCGGCGCCTGTGCGGGTACGGTCCGCCGATGGCACTGATCGAGCTCGAGGGGGTCGCCCGCCGATACGAGATCGGAGAGGTCACGGTGACCGCGCTCGACGCGGTGGACCTGAGCGTGGAGCGCGGGGAGTTCGCCGTCGTCCTGGGGCCGTCCGGCAGCGGCAAGACCACGTTGTTGAACATGATCGGCGCGCTGGACTCGCCGACCGAGGGGCGGGTGCGAATCGGCGGTGAGGACATCACCGAGGCCTCCCGCGGTGAGCTCTTTCATTTTCGCCGGCACAGCGTCAGCTTCATCTTTCAGACCTTCAACCTGTTCCCGGGGCTGACCGCACTGGAGAACGTGCAGTTCGGGGTAGACGTGACCGAGCGGAGTGAGGGCAAGGGTGTCGCGGCCGAGGTCCTCGATCGGGTCGGGCTGGGCGACCGGCTCGAGCACTTCCCGCATGAGCTCTCCGGGAGGAGAGCAGCAGCGCGTGGGGATCGCCCGGGCGCTGGCCACCGGCAACCCGATCCTGCTCGCCGACGAGCCCACCGGCGAGCTGGACTTCGAGACCGGAGTCCAGATCCTCGACCTGCTCCACGAGCAGACCCACAGCGAGAGGACGGCGGTGATCGTCGTCACCCACAACCGCGAGATCTCACGTGTGGCTCACCGGACGATCGAGCTCTCCAGCGGGCGAATCGTCTACGACGGCCCGCCGCCCGGTGGCCTGGCGAGGATCGAGGATCTGAGCTGGTAGGGGTGGCTCGCTCGACGGCCCGTTCACGGACCACCTGCCGCACGGTGTTCTGGCTGCGCTGGTCGCTGCGCGACCTGCGCAAGCGGTGGTTGCTCGTGGTGGCGATCGCGCTGGTGATCGCCATCGGCACGGGCCTCTACACCGGGATCGGCAGCCTGGAGACCTGGCGGCGCGACTCCAACGACGCCAGCTTCTCCCTGCTGCACGCGCACGATCTCAAGGTGACGCTGGCCGAGGGCAGCCAGGTCCGGGCCGGGGAGATGCGCTCCGCGCTGCGTCAGGCGGCTCCGGGCGAGATCGAGGCGGCGCAGGAGCGACTCTCGTTTCCAACCCAGGTGGACGCGTCGCGAGGCGGCCGGAGCATTCTCACCCCGGGACGGATCATCGGCATGGATGTGAAGGCGAAGCCCCCGCTGGTCGACGGCATCGCTGCGGAGGCGGGGCGCCAACTTCGAGCTTCGGACAGCGGCCGCCCGGTGGCGATCGTCGAGCAGAACTTCGCCAAGTTCTATGAGTTGCCCGCCCGCGGGACCGTGCGCATCGCGGGCGGATCTGCCCTCCACTACGTCGGGCACGGCAGCTCGCCCGAGTACTTCCTGGTCACCAGGCCCGGAGGGGGCGACTTCGGAGCCGCCGAGGCGAGCTACGGGGTCCTCTTCGTGCCCCTCGCGACCGCTCAGCGGCTGGCGGGGCAACCGGGTGCGGTGAACGAGCTCGTCCTCCGCCTTCGCACCGGCGTCGATCCCGCGGCCGTCGCGCCCAGGTTGAAGAGGGCGCTGCGCACGGCCCTGCCGCGGATCGGCTTCCAGGTGACCTCGATCGCGGACGAGCCCGCCTACCGCGTGCTCTACCGCGACGCCGAGGGGGATCAGCGGACCTTCAACGTATTCGCCTACCTGATCCTCGCGGGAGCCGCGCTCGCGGCCTTCAACCTCGCCAGCCGGATCGTGGAATCGGAGCGGCGGGAGATTGGGATCGGGATGGCGCTCGGTGTCCCGCCCGCGCAGCTGGCGATCCGGCCTCTCCTGCTCGGTGCTGAGATCGCGCTGGGCGGTGCGCTGTTCGGCGTCGGGCTCGGGCTGATCATGGGCGACGCCTTCAGCGGCGCGCTCCGGGACCTGCTCCCGCTGCCGGTGATCGAGACCCCGTTCGAGCCGGGCGTCTTCATACGGGGGGCGGCGCTCGGCTTCCTGCTGCCGCTGCTGGCCACGGCGATCCCGGTTTGGCGGGCGATGCGCGTGAAGCCGGTCGAGGCGATCCGAGTCGGCTTCCGCTCGACCAAGGGGGGTGGGCTGGCCCCCCTGCTGAAGCGGGTGCGCATCCCCGGCCGCAGCCTGGCCCAGATGCCCGTCCGGAACTTCGCGCGCGCGCCTCGAAGGACCCTGATGACCGTGCTGGGAATCGGCGCGGTGGTCACCGTGCTCGTCGGCCTGCTGGGCACGATCGACTCCTACCTGGACACGGCTGACCGAAGCGCCGCGGAGGCGAGGGGAGAATCGCGGGATCGCCTGATCGTGGAGCTCGACCGCTTCCGATCGCTGCGCTCGGCGCCACTGCGGCGAATCGGGCGAGCCGAGGCGGTGGGAGCCGATGCGCCCCGGCTGCTCCTTCCGGGAGCTCTGGCGAAGGGAAGTCGGGCTTTCGACGTCTCCCTCGCGCTGATCGACGCCGAAAGCGCCGTCTGGCGTCCCAGCGCGGTCGAGGGCGAGCTGCGGGGAGGCCGGCCGGGAGTGATGATCAGCGAGAAGGCGGCGGAGGACCTCGGGGTCACGGTGGGCGACACCGTGGCGTTGACTCATCCCCGCCGCACGGGGCCATCGAGCTTCGCCTTCGTGCGGACGCAGGTACCCGTGGCCGGCCTGGACCCGGACCCTTTCCGCACCTTCGCGTATATGGACTACTCGCGGGCGCGAGCGATGGGCCTTGAGGGGCAGGCGAACGGCCTGGACGTGGTGCCGGCGGCGGGCTTCTCCCAGGATGACGTCAAGCGCGCTCTCTTCGGGGTCCGCGGCGTCGCCTCGGTGGAGGCGGCGACCACCGGCACGGACCTGCTGCGGGACCGACTCGACGAGTTCGTCGGCGTTCTGCGGGTGATCGAGGTCTTCGCCCTCCTGCTCGCTTTGCTGATCGCCTTCAACTCGACCGCCATCAGCCTCGACGAGCGGGCTCGGGAGAACGCGACCCTGTTCGCCTTCGGGGTTCCCGTTCGCACGGTCCTGGGGATCTCGGTTGCCGAGAGTGCCCTTGCGGGAGTCCTCGGCACCCTCGTCGGAATCGTGGGCGGAGTGGCCGTGATCGGCTGGATAGTCAGCGTGGTGGCGGCGGACACCTTTCCCGACCTGGGTGTGAACGTCGCCATCGGAGCCGGAACGCTGGTCACCGCGGTGGTCGTGGGCATGTTCGCCGTCGCGCTCGCGCCGCTCCTCACAGGGCGCCGACTGCGCCGCATGGATCTCTCCTCGACGCTGAGAGTGGTCGAATAGAGCGGCCCGGGCGGGTTGCGCCGGTCACCGATCGGGGACGCATTCGTCACGACCTCCACGCAGCCGCGACAGCCCGGAGGCTAGCCTCGTCAAGGTGAGGCGGCGGTGAGCAAGGAGCGGCTGAAGAGCCCGCGGGCGCGGCTGTTCGTGGCGCTCGACCTGCCCGAGGAGGTCAGCGCCGGCCTGGCGGCCTGGCAGCGCGAGTGGCGGGACCCGGCGCTGCGGGCGATGCGCCCGGAGACGATCCACATCACGCTCGCTTTCCTGGGCTGGCAGCGCGAGCGCGACATCGACGCGATCGCGGAGGCGTCCTTCGAGGTTGACGCCGAGGCACCGCTCGTCCGGCTCGAGCCCGAACCGGTGAGCGTTCCGCGCGGGAAGCACCCGAGGCTGTTCGCCCTCGACGCCGACAGCCCGGGGGCGGTCGAGCTGCAGGCGCAGGTGGAGGCGGTCCTGGTGCGAAGCCGCTTCTACGAGCCCGAGAAGAGGCCGTTCTGGCCTCACCTGACCGTGGCCAGGGTGAAGCGGGAGCGGCGCGGGTCGAAGCGGCCGGCGACCGTGGAGGCGCCACCGGGCCCCCTGCCCGCGGAGATGCCCCTGGTCTTCCGTCCGACCCGGTTGCGACTGTATCGATCATACGTTCGCCCCCAGGGCGCGGAGTACGTGTCCTTGGCCGAGCACGAGCTACCGGCTCCCGACAGTTCCGACAGACGAGAGGTGGATTGAGATGGCAGACGCGAGCAGACCGAACCTGAGGGAGGCCGGCGAGAAGGACGCCAAGGCCCGCGACGCGGCCCTGCAGGCCGCGGTCACCCAGATCGAGAAGGAGTTCGGCCAGGGGTCGGTCATGCGCCTCGGCGACGACCACGCCGTCCGGGTGGACTCGATCTCCACCGGTGCGCTGTCGCTCGACCTGGCGCTCGGCGTGGGCGGCGTGCCGCGCGGGCGCATCGTCGAGATCTTCGGGCCGGAGTCCTCGGGGAAGACGACCCTGATCTACCACATCATCGCCGAGGCCCAGGCCCGCGGCGGCGTCTGCGCCTTCGTCGACACCGAGCACGCGATCGACCCGATCTACGCCAAGCGGATCGGCGTCAACACCGACGAGCTGCTGGTCTCCCAGCCCGATTACGGCGAGCAGGCCCTGGAGATCGTCGACGTGCTGGTGCGCTCGGGCGCAGTCGACATCGTCGCGGTGGACTCGGTCGCCGCCCTGACCCCCGCGCCGAGCTCGAGGGCCAGATGGGGGACACGCACGTCGGCCTGCAGGCGCGTCTGATGTCGCAGGCGCTGCGCAAGCTGGCGGGCAACCTCAGCCGGGCGAACACGATCTGCCTGTTCACCAACCAGATCAGGGAGAAGATCGGCGTCCAGTTCGGGTGCTTCCACATGACGCTCGCGTGGTGCTTGCCGATGGCAGCACGGAGAAAATCGGCAAGATCGTCAATCAGCGCATGCCGGTCGAGGTCCTGTCGATGGATCCGCAGCACGGGTGAAATAGCGCCGAAGCGGATCGTCGACTACTTCAACAACGGCGAGACAGACGAGTGGCTCCAATTCGAGGTCGCCGCAGGCGGTGGCTCAGGCCGTCGCAAGTTCGCGTGTACCCCCAACCACCTCGTCTTCACTCCAGGGGGCGAGACGCTCGCGGGCGAGATCGAAGAGGGGGACGAAGTCCTGGCGGCTGTCAAGCACTACGCACTCCGCGAAGACCAGGAGAAGCTGATCGTCGGCAGTGCCCTTGGGGATGGCTCTCTGCGCTTTGCCTCAGACCACAATGTGGCATTCCGCGTTGGACATGGCTTGGAGCAGCGCGAGTACTGCGAGTGGAAGCACGAGATGCTCGCTCCCTTCGCCCACAAGGTGGGTCCCACGGGCAACGGCATTGGCTTCGACACCATCCCCATGAGGCAACTCGCCTGGCTCCATGCCGCTGTCCACTCGGAAGCGGGGAGCAGGATCGTGACCGATGAGTTGTTGCAGAGCCTTGACGAGCGGGCGGTGGCCGCTTGGTATTGCGATGACGGCAGCTTTTCAGGGAGCTACGAGCGTTGGGGGCATGGCAAGGCGGTGATCTACAACCGCTCATTGAGTCCAGCCGACAAGGAACGTCTAGCCGCCAGGCTGGAGGAGCTCGGCATGGGTCGGCCGACGGTGCGCGATCGAGAGCTTCTGTTCAGTGGCGAGCGCACCCGGATGCTTCACGAGAGGATCGCTCCCTATGTGCACCCGTCGATGGACTACAAGCTTCATCCGGACTTCAGAGAGCGTTTCCAATGGCATCCGGATACCAGTGATGCTCATCTAAACGGCACTCGGCTCTGCGTCGCGAACGAGTTCGCGGGTTGCCCCCATGAGGGTCATGCGCAAGTACCGCAAGCCACCGACTCCGAGGAAGCGCGATCGTTTCGACCTTCAGATTGAGGGCAACCACACGTATCTCGTGGACCATGTCGTCGTTCACAACTCTCCGGAGACCCAGCCGGGCGGGCGCGCGCTCAAGTTCTATTCCAGCCAGCGCCTCGACATCCGCCGGATCGAGACGCTCAAGGAGGGCACCGAGGCTGTCGGCAACCGCTGCCGGGTCAAGGTAGTCAAGAACAAGGTGGCGCCCCCCTTCCGCCAGGCCGAGTTCGACATCGAGTACGGCACCGGCATCTCGAAGGAGGGCTGCATCCTCGACCTGGCGCTCGAGCACGACCTGGTCCAGAAGTCGGGCTCCTTCTTCTCCTACGGCGACACCCGCCTCGGGCAGGGCCGCAACAACACCAAGGAGTTCCTGCGCCAGAACGCCGAGGTCATGGCCGAGCTGGAGGGCAAGATCAACGACAAGATCGGCCTCGAAGCCGCGCAGAAGGCGGCGGAACAGGACGCAGCCGCGGGCGAGCCCGCCGCACAGGCAGAGGTCAAGGCGAAGCCGAAGGCGGAAGCCAAGGCCGAGGCGAGCGCCGGGGCCCAGCCCGAGACCGCGAAGGGCGAGGGCGAGGCGCGCAAGGCGGCGGAGCCCAAGCCGCCCGCGCGCAAGGCCGCCTAGCGCGCGGAGCCGATGCGGCCCCAGGGCCGATCCAGAGGCGAGCGACCCGACGGGATGACGCTCGCCCTGCGCGCGCTCAACCACAAGGAGCGCACGGAGTCCGAGCTCGCGGCCTGGCTGGCCGAGCGTGGGGTGGGGCCCGATGAGGTCGAGGAGGTGATCGCTCCGCCTGGCCGAGATCGGGGCCCTCGACGATGAGCGCTACGCCAACCGCTTCGCCGAGGACAAGCGGGAGCTGGGCGGCTGGGGGCCCGACCGGATCGCGCGGGAGCTCTCCGCGCGGGGTGTCTCGCGCGATCTGATCGACGCCGCCGTTGCCTGGGAGGGCGAGCCCGAGCAGGCGCGCCGCGCCGCCAGGCTGCTGGAGGCCCGGGGAGCCGACCTGAGCAGCGACCAGGGGCGGAATCGTGCGCTCGGCCTCCTGGCCAGGCGGGGGTTCGGCCTGGAGGTCGCCTACGAGGCCGTCAGGCTCGCCGAGAGGGCCTCTCGAGCCGCCTGAGGGCCGCCGCCACGCGCCGCCCGGGAGCCGGGGCAAGGGGTAGGATCAGCGCCCGATGGACGGCAGTGTGTTCTTCTACGTCGGCCCAGCGCTGGTCGCTTCGGCGCTTGTGCTCGCCTTCTTGGGACTCCGCGGCAGGGAGAGCTTTCCCTCCCGCGGCGCCATGGTCGGCCTGATGATCGCCTTCGCGGCGCTGGTCGTGGCCACGGGCGCCTTCGCCTGGGTGAACGCGACCGACGAGCAGGACAAGCGCAACGAGGAGCTGGCGAACCAGCAGGAGCAGGCCAAGGGCGAGGTGGCCCAGGGCGGGCAGGCCCAGCCTTCGGCCGGGGGCGGGAAGCCCGCGGCGAACGCCGGCGCCAAGCCGAGCGGCGGAGGCGGCGCGGCGACGCTCGACCTGACCTCACCGGCGGACGGCTCCCTCTCCTTCGACCCGGACACGCTGACGACCAACAGCTCGACCATCACGATCGCCTACGACAACCCGTCGCCCGTCCAGCACAACGTGGCCGTCGAGGACGCCGCGGGCAAGAAGCTGGGGGAGTCGAAGCTGGCCGCCAACGCCCAGGAGTCGGTCACCCTCACCCTCGACCCGGGCGACTACGTCTACTTCTGCACCGTCCCCGGTCACCGCCAGGCCGGCATGGAGGGCGACCTCACGGTCAAGTAGCCGCGCGAAGCCCGCCCGCCCCCTTCTCACGGGACGTGCAGGGTGGATCGTCACGGAGGCGCATGGCGAATCACACTCCGCGTCCAGCAGTCGCCGTGCAGGAGCGGCCGCAAAGCGGCTAGGCTCGGTCCATGCAGGCCCGGGAGGTCGATCACGGCGGTTGGTGGTCTGTCGCCCTCGCCTGCGCCGCAGTCGTGGTGTTCGCTCTCTGTCTTAGTCGGGCGAACCTGCCGGTCGCCGACGCCGCTTCCTGCCAGACATCTCAGGCGGCGCTTCACGGGGGCGAGCTCACCATTCAAGGCGGCACCTGCAACGACTTCGACGAGGTGATCCGAGTTCGCTGCCAGGCCGGATCGGTGGTGGTCGACTACACGTTCATCAGCGAGGGCATCCCCACGCCCTCCACCGACGCGACCGGCGTGGTCTGCCCTGCGGTGCAGAGGCTGCTGCTCTTCGGCCACGAGGGCGACGACGTGCTCGACGCAAGCGCCGTGACCAAGGCCAACGGCTTCACCGCGATCCAGGATCGCAGCCTGCTGGCCGGCCAGACGGGAGACGACCGCGTCACGGGGAGCCCGTTGCCGGACTCGGTCGGGGGCGGCGAGGGAGACGACCAGCTGAGCGGCGGCGCGGGCGACGACGTGGTCGACGCGGGCGCGGGCAACGACTCCCTTTCGGGCAAGGGCGGCGCCGATCGCCTGCTCGGCGAGGCGGGCGACGACACGGCGAGAGGCGGCGGTGGCGCCGACCGCCTGCTCGGCGCATCGGGCAGGGACGCTCTCTTCGGCCAGGGCGGCCGGGACTTCCTCTCCGGCGGCCCGGAGGCCGACCGCCTGTTCGGTGGCAAGGGCCTCGACAAGCTGGTGGGAGGGCCCGGGCCTGACGTCGAGCGCCCATAGCCCGCACGCTAGCCTGACCGCGATGCCGGCCAAGCGCTACCACCTCACCACCTTCGGCTGCCAGATGAACGAGCACGACTCCGAGCGGATGAAGGGGATGCTCGAGTCCCTCGGCTACCGCGAGTGCGCCGCGCGCTCCGACGCCGACCTGATCCTCTTCAACACCTGCTCGATCCGCGAGTCGGCCGACAACCGCTTCATCGCCCACCTCGGCGAGGCCAAGCGGCTCAAGGGCGAGGACCCCGCACGGGTGGTCGGGGTCGGGGGCTGCTGGGCCCAGTCGGTCAAGGAGGAGGTCTTCAGGCGGTTCCCCTTCGTCGACGTCGCCTTCGGGCCCGGCCAGATCCACCGCCTGGCCGAGTTCCTCACCTCCGACTCGCTCACAGCCCAGGGCTATTTCGAGTTCGAGGACATCTCGGGGCACCTGCCGATGAAGCGCGAGCGGGAGTTCCAGGGCTGGCTGCAGATCTCGCAGGGCTGCAACTGCGTTTGCGCCTACTGCATCGTGCCCTCCACGCGAGGGCGGGAGGTCAGCCGCGATCCCGAGGAGGTCGTCGCCGAGGCCACCGCGCTCGCGGCCGATGGGGTCAGCGAGCTGACCCTGCTGGGGCAGAACGTGAACAGCTACGGGCGGGACCTGCCGGCCGAGCGCCGCCATAGCTTCGCCGAGCTGCTGGGGCGCGTGGACGCGGTGGAGGGGATCGAGCGGCTGCGCTACACCAGCCCTCACCCCAAGGATATGCGCGAGGACGTGATCCGCGCCCACGCCGAGCTGCCCTCGCTCTGCGAGCACATCCACCTGCCGCTGCAGTCGGGCTCGAGCGCTGTGCTCAAGCGGATGCGCCGCACCTACAACCGGGAGCGCTACATGGATCGCGTCGCGCTGATCCGCGAGCACGTCCCGGACTGCGCGCTGACCACCGACATCATCGTCGGCTTCCCGGGGGAGAGCGAGGCTGACTTCGCGCAGACGCTCGAGGTGGTCGACGAGGTCGGCTATGACGGCGCCTTCACCTTCGTCTTCTCGCCGCGCCGCGGCACCGAGGCGGCCGAGATGGGCGAGCAGGTCCCGCATGCGGTCAAGCGGGAGCGCATGGAGCGCCTGGTCGAGCTGGTCCAGCGGCGCGCCCGCGAGTGCTCCGAGCGCTTCCTGGGGCGCTCCATGGAGGTGTTGGTTGAGGGGCCGAGCCGCACCGACGCGTCACGGCTGCGCGGCCGCACGCGCCACAACAAGACCGTCAACTTCGACGGCACGGCGGCGCCGGGCGAGCTGGTCGAGGTCGAGATCAGCGGCGCCACCTCGACCACCCTCAGCGGCCAGGAGCGGCTGCTCAGCCGCGTCTAGTGATGCGTGCGGTGCCGGAGGTCGTCGCGATCTTCGGCCCCACGGCCAGCGGCAAGACAGGTGTGGCGATCGCGCTCGCGGAGTTGCTGCGCGAGCGCGGCGAGGACCCGGTCGCCGTCAACTGCGACTCGATGCAGGTCTATCGCGGGCTCGAGGTCCTCAGCGGCGCGGCAACCGAGGCCGAGCGGGAGCGCCTGGAGCACCGGTTGCTGTCCTTGGTCGAACCCTCCGAGGAGTTCAGCGCCGGCCGCTACGCCGAGCTCGCGCACGCCGAGATCGACGGCCTGCTCGAGTGCGGCAGACGCCCGATCGTGGTCGGCGGCACGGGCCTCTACCTACGCGCGGCCCTGGCGGACCTCGACCTGCGACCGCCGGTCCCGGCTGCGATACGCGACGCGGTCGAGGCCGAGATCGATGAGCGGGGCCCGGAGGCGCTGCACCGCGAGCTGGAGCCCGAGTTGGCCGCCAGCGTGCACGAGCGCGATCGCAAGCGAGTCGCGCGCCTGACCGAGCTGGAGCGCGCCGGGATCGAGGCGCCGAAGGACGCGGAGCGCGTCTGGACCGCCGAGGTACGCCGCCCGTCGAGGCTCTTTGGCCTGACCATGGACAGGGACGAGCTGGCACGCCGGATCGACGAGCGGGTCGAGGCGATGGCTGCCAGGGGCGCGGGCGAGGAGGCGCGCCGCGCCGACGCGGCGGGGGCCTCCCGCACTGCCAGGGCGGCGCTCGGATTCGAGGAGCTCCTGGACGGGAATCTCGACGCGATCAAGGCGGCGCACCGCGGCTACGCACGCCGCCAGCTCACCTGGATGCGGAAGATGGACGGCGTCGAGCTGATCGATCGCACTGGCCTCGACGACGCCGAGGTGGCGCGCCGGATCGCCGACGCGCTCGGCTGAGATACTCGACGCGATCATGCCCAACTCCTCAGAGGAGACCGCTCGAGCCGCGCGCGATGCCCGATGAGATTCGAGAAGTGGCAGGCGCTCGGCAACGACTATCTGATCGTGGAGGCGGCGGCGCTGCCCTGGGAGCTGACCCCTGAGCGCATCCGGCGGATCTGCGAGCCCCACTTCGGCGTCGGCTCGGACGGGATCCTGCTGCTGATCCCGGTCGAGGATCCCGCCCACGTCGCCGAGCTGCGCATCTTCAACCCGGACGGCTCGGAGGCCGAGCTCTCAGGCAACGGCGCCCGCGAGGCGGCGCTCTATCTGCGCCGCGCGGGCTGGACGGATGAGGCCGAGTTCACGATCCTGACCAAGGCGGGCCCGATCGCGCCGCGGATCACCTCCGATCGAACCTGCACGCTGGCGATGGGGCGAGCGGCGACGGCCTCGTCCGACTTCCCCTCCGGCTCGCAGGACGGCCGCGGCGAGCTCGAGGCGGCGGATCGCACCTGGGCCTTCCAGCACGTCTCGATCGGCAACCCCCAGTGCGCGATAGAGGTCGGTGAAGAGCTGGAGGGGCTCGACCTGACCAGCGTCGGCCCGCCGATCGAGGGGCACGATCTCTTCCCCAAGCGGACCAACGTCAGCTTCTTTCGGGTCGAGCCGAGTCCGCCCAGCGGCGGCAGCCGCGTGCGAGCCCGCATCTTCGAGCGCGGCGTGGGGGAGACGCTTTCCTCGGGAACGGGCGCTTGCGGGGCGGCCGTGGCGGCCCTTCTCGCCGGCGCGACTAGCCCGGTCACGGTCGAGCTCGACGGGGGGAGCTCGAGGTGGAGGTCTCCGATGAGCTCGAGGTGGCGCTGACAGGCTGGGCGGAGCTGGTCTATGCGGGGGAGCTCTCGCCGGCGCTGGTCCAGGCGCTCGAGGACGCGGGTTGAGCGCTGGGGGGGAAGGCCCCGTAGGCTTTCGCACTTCGACGACTCGGCAGTTGGCCACGACCCAGGAAATGGCGAGAACCGATCCATCCAGGCGGCTGCAGGCGATGCCGCCGTACATGTTCGCCCAGCTCGAGCGGCGAATCGCCGAGAAGAAGGCAGCGGGCGTGGACGTGATCAGCCTCGGCATCGGCGATCCCGACCGGCCGACCTTTCGTTACATCGTCGAGGCGATGCGGGAGGCGGTTGGGGATCCCGGCACCCACACCTATCCGAGCAACCGGGGGCGCCGGGAGTTCCGCGAGGCCGTCCAGGCCTTCTACGCGCTGCGCTTCGGCGTCGAGCTCGATCCCGAGGGCGAGGTGATGCCCGCGATCGGCGCGAAGGAGTGCATCTACAACCTCTGTTTCGCCTTCCTGGACCCCGGCGATGCGGCGCTGGCCGCCGACCCCGGCTATCCCGTCTACACCGGGGGCCCGGTGCTCGCCGGCGCCGAGGCCTCGCTGCTGCCCTTGGTCCCCTCGCGCGAATTCGCCCCCGATCTGGACGCGATCGGTGAGGAGGATCTGAAGGCCGCGCGCCTGATGTTCATCAACTACCCCAACAACCCCACCGGCGCGGTGGTGCCCGAGGGCTTCTTCGAGCTGGTGGTCGAGCTCGCGCGAGAGCACGAGTTCCTCGTCGTCCACGACAACGCCTACTCAGAGACGACCTACGACGGCTACGTGGCGCCCAGCTTCCTGGCGACGGCCGGCGCGAAGGAGATCGGGGTCGAGGTCTTCTCACTGTCCAAGGGCTTCAACATGACCGGCTGGCGCTGCGCAGCGATCGTCGGCAACGCCGATGCGATCGAGACCTATTGGCGGCTGAAGACCAACGTCGACTCCGGGCTCTTCGAGGCGGTCCAGCTCGCGGGGGCCGCAGCGCTGCGGGGACCTCGCGAGCCGATCGAGGAGATGAACGCGCTCTACCGGCGCCGCCGCGACCTGGTCGTCTCCGCCCTGCGGGACGTCGGGGTCGAGGTCGAGCCGCCGAAGGGGACGATCTACATCTGGGCGCCCGTACCCGATGGGCACAGCTCGACCTCGTTCGCAGAGCTGGTGCTCGAGGAGGCCGGCGTCGTGATCTCCCCCGGGTCGATGTACGGGCCGAGCGGGGAGGGGTTCTTCCGCATCTCCCTGACCACTCCAGACGAGCGCCTGAGCGAGGCGATCGAACGGATCAGGGAGCACCTGGGCTAGCGGATGGCCCGCCCGCGGTGACCGAGCGGCGGCGCATCTCCTCGGGCTCCTCCTATGAGGCGCGGATCGGCTACTCGCGGGCCGTGCGCGTCGGTGACCGGGTGCTCGTCTCAGGGACCGCGCCGATCTGGCCAGACGGCTCCTGCGACCCTGACCCCGAGACTCAGGCCCGGCGCTGCATCGAGATCATCGCGGCCGCGCTCGCCGAGGCCGGAGCGGGGCTGGCGGACGTGGTCCGCGACCGCATGTACCTGGTTGACATCGGCGACGCCGAGGCGATCGGCAGGGCGCACGCTGAGGCCTTCGGGGAGGCGCTTCCCGCTTCGACGCTGGTGGTCGTCGCCGGTCTCGCGGACCCGCGCTGGCGGCTCGAGATCGAGGTCGAGGCGCAGCTCTAGTGCGCCGCGCGGGGCTCGCTGCGCTTGCCGGGCTGCTGGCGGCGGCGACGGGCTCGCTCGCGGTGCCCGCGTCAGCCGAGCCAAGCGATCCGCGTCTTGCCGCGGTCGAGGACTGGGCCTTCGCGATCAGCACCGACGTCGACAGCGATGCGGTCGCCCGGCGCCTCGCGCCCTTCGACCTGGTCGTGGTCGATGGGGAGCTGACCTCGAAGGGGCGGGTGCGCCAGCTCCGGGGCCAAGGCGCCCTGGTGCTGGCCTACCTCGACGTCGGCACGATCGAGAGCTTTCGCTCCTGGTACCGCAAGGCGAAGCCGTATCGGATGGAGCTCTGGGGCGACTGGGGCGAGTGGTACGCGAACCTGCGCAAGCGCGGGTACCGCAAGCTGATTGCGAACCGCGTCGCGCCGAAGATCGTCGGCAAGGGCTTCGACGGCCTCTTCCTCGACAACGTGGACATGGTCGACGGCCACCCCAAGCAGCGGGCGGCGATGTTCAGGCTGGTCCGCAAGCTGGCTGCGCTGGTTCATCGCCGGGGCGGCCTGCTCTTCGCGCAGAACGGAGAGAAGGCGATCAAGCCGATCGTCGGCTCCCTGGACGGCTGGAACCGCGAGGACGTGACCTCGACCTACGATTTCGAGCGGCGACGCTACCTTCGCCAGAAGCCCGCCGAGATCGGCGCCGCGCAAGCGGCCCTGGCCCGGCTCGCCGGTGAGGGCCTGCTGGTCACCGCGACCGACTACACGCGGGCGGGTGACGATGCGGCCCGCGACGAGGCGATCGCCAATGCCTGCGAGGCCGGCGCGCTGCCCTACGTCAGCAACATCTGGCTGACTCGGATCCCCGCCGACCCCTTCGGCTGCCCGTAGGACTTCTCCGCGGGCTCCTAAGATCTGAGTCGTGCAGCGAAATCGCAGCGGGCGCTCGGCCGAGAGCCACCACCGCGCCAACGGCAGCGCCGGCGTCGTCAACCCACGCGCTCGCCAGCGCGCGCTCGCGGTGGGCGTGGTGGGGGACGGGCATCTCGCCGGGACCCGCTCGCCGAGCTCAAGGAGCTGCTCCGAACCGCCGGCGTCGCGACCGCCGGGGATCTGGTCCAGCGACGCGAACGAGCCCGACCCGGACCGCTACCTGGGCAAGGGCAAGATCGCCGAGCTCAAGCGCGAGATCGAGCTCGCCGACGCCAACCTGGTCGCCTGCGACGATGAGCTGGCGCCGCGCCAGGAGCGCAACCTGGAGCGGGAGCTGGGTGTGCCGGTGATCGACCGCACGGCGGTGATCCTCGACATCTTCGCCGACCACGCGCACACGGCCGAGGGCAAGCTGCAGGTGGAGCTGGCGCAGCTCGAGTACAACCTGGCGCGTATGCGGGGGCTCTGGACGCATCTCGAGCGGCTGGGGGCCGGGAGGATCGACGGAGGCATCGGCACCAGGGGGCCGGGGGAGACCCAGATCGAGACCGACCGCCGCCTGGCGCGCGACCGGATCACGGCGCTGCGCCGAAAGCTCGATCGCCTCGAGCGGAACCGCTCGGTCATGCGCGCGCGGCGGGAGCGCGCGGCCCTGCCGACGGTGGCGCTGGCCGGCTACACGAACGCGGGCAAGTCGACGCTTGCTCAACGCGCTCACCGGCGCCGAGGTCGGGGTGGGGGAGCGTCTCTTCCAGACTCTCGATCCGACCACCAGGGCGTTCGAGCACGAGGGCCGGCGCTACCTGCTCACCGACACGGTGGGCTTCATCCGCAAGCTCCCGCACGAGCTGGTGGAGGCGTTCAAGGCGACGCTCGAGGAGACCGTGATCGCCGACCTGATCGTCCACGTCGTCGATGGCTCCGAGCCCGACGAGCGCGGGGTCGAGTCGATCGCTGCTGTGGACTCGGTACTCGAGGAAATCGGCGCGGGAGAGAAGCCGAGGCTGCTCGCCTTCAACAAGATCGACCTCCTCGACGAGCCGGAGCGGCGCGAGCTCTCGCTGCGCCACCGCGACGGGGTGCTGGTCTCCGCGCAGACGGGTGCCGGGCTCGGCGAGCTGCGCGAGCGGATCGCCGGGCTCGATCCGCCGGAACCTCACGCGAGTCGAGTTGCTCGTACCCTACGAGGCCGGTGAACGGCTTTCGGAGCTCCACGAAGTTGCTGGTGATCTCGAGCGCGAAGATCGCCCGAACGGCGTTGTCGTTCGCGCTCTCCTTCCGCCCGGGCTGGTCGAGCGCTTCGCCGACCTCGCAGTGGACGGACGAGGCCGCAGACGAGCGCTTCGAGCCGTCGGGCGCTGATCTCGGCGCCAACGGGGTTGATCCCATGGAGCCTCCGCTCGCCGGAAACGGCGTTGGCATCCTGATCGGAGGAGGAGCCGGTCACCGACGACTCTCCGGCCGAGGATCCCGTCCGCGAGCGGGAGGCCGAAACCGCGTTTGCGGCGCCGATCGGCGGGCCCTCTGGGCTTGGATTGAGGGTGGAGGAGCTCGAGTTCGTCCGGCTGAGCGACGCCGCGACCATTCCCTCCCGCGCCCACGATTCCGATGCCGGGCTGGACCTGCACGCGGCCGAGGGTGCCGCTCTCGGGCCCGGGCAGCGGGTCAGCGTCGGCACGGGCCTCGCGGTGGCGATCCCCCCGGGGCTTGGCGGGCATGGTCCTGCCGCGCTCGCGGCCTCGCCCTCAAGCACGGCGTCGCCCTGGTCAACTCCCCGGCCTGATCGACCCCGGCTATCGCGGCGAGGTCAGGGTGCTGCTGCTCAACACGGACTCCTCGGCCGACGTTCAAGGTCGCGCGTCGGCGACCGGATCGCCCAGCTCGTTCTGGTGCCGATCACACGGCCAGCCCGCTCGAAGCGGACTCACTGGACACCACAGCCCGCGGGCCGGGCGGCTTCGGCTCGACCGGCTAGCTATTTGAACGAGACCTGGGGCGTCTCGCGGTCCGAGGCGTCCTCGATCTCGAAGAAGGCGCGCGCCTGCGAAGCCGGCTGCCGGCGACGAGCGAGCCGGGGAACTGCTGGATCTTGGTGTTGTAGGACTGCACGTTGGAGTTGTAGATCCGGCGGGCCGCCTGGATCTCGTCCTCGAGCTCGGAGAGCTGGCGCTGGAGCTGCTGGAAGTTCTCGGTCGCGCGCAGCTCCGGGTACTGCTCGGCGACGACGCGCAGGCCGCCCAGCGCGTCGCCAGGTTGCTCTCCGCCTTGCTCACGTTCTCGACCCCGGTGGCCCGCATCGCCTCGTCGCGCGCCTCGCGTCACCTTCTCGAAGGTGGAGCTCTCGTGCTTGGCGTAGCCCTTGACGGCCTCGACCAGGTTGGGGATCAGGTCGTGCCGGCGCTTGAGCTGCACGTCGATCCCGCTCCAGGACTCGTCGACCCGGTTGCGGCGGCGACGATGCCGTTGCGGACGGATGAAGACGAGCCCGACAGCAGCAGCACGCGAGACGATAGACGATCACGCGGAATCATCGCTTCGCCCAGCCGCGCCCGGATGAACTCGGCACCTCGGGCTTGTCGGTGATCACGTAGGCGTCGACGATGCGCGGTGTTGATCGCTACCGAGAGCCCGCTCTCGGGCGCAGCTTCGATCGGCGCACGGCGGCCCGAGCTCATGCGCGGCTTCACCCGCCGGTGGCGACCGTGCACGTCGGGGTGGGCCAGGTGTCGAGCAGCCTGCGGTAGCCCTTGCTCGAGCTGTGCTTGTGGTGGGTCTTCGGCCAGCTCAGCCGCTGCCGCGGCAGCGCCGCCGCGTGGGCGGCGCCTCGAGCTCGTCGTCGAGCGGCTCGAGCTCGGGCTCCGCCGTCGGCGCCGATCGCGAGAGCGATCAGCCGGTCGGCGAGCCAGGCGTTCTTGGGCAGCAGCGGGCCGTGCAGGTAGGTGCCGAACATGTTCAGGCGGCGAACTCCCTCGAAGCCGTCGCGGCCGTTGTTGCCGTGCCCGCGCAGCACCCGGCCCAGGGGCTCGGCGCCGGCGCCGAGGTAGGTGCGCCCGCCGTGGTTCTCGAAGCCGGCGATCACCGTCGGGCCGCCGCCGAGGTCGGCCTCGATCGCGACGTTGCCGATCAGGCGCGGGCCGGGCTCGCGCACCGTCTCCAGGTCGGCCAGGCCGAGGCCCTCGATCCGCTCCTCACCGAGCTGGTAGGTGTGCCCGAGCAGCTGGTAGCCGCCGCAGACGGCGAGCAGGGCGGCGCCGTCGTCGACCGCCTCGGACAGGGCGCCGCGCTTCGTCTCGACGCATGTCCGCGGCGACGAGCACCTGGTCGCGGTCCTGGCCGCCGCCGATGTAGATCAGGTCGTGGGCTCCGGGGTCGAAGCCCTCGCCGGGTCCCGCGGAGGCCTGCGTCGAAGCCGATCCCGCGCCACTCGCAGCGACGCCGCAGGAAGATGATGTTGCCGCGGTCGGCGTAGATGTTCATCTGCTCGGGGTAGAGGGCCAGGAGCCGGAGCTCGCTCATCGCCGCTCTCCAGCACGACGACGGTCGAGTCCGACCTCGGCGGCGCCGGGCAGCTCGATCCGCTCTGAGCGACCGCAGGTCGCGCCGGGCTGCCTCGCGCTCGAGCTGGTACGGCGTGAGGCAGCGCGAGGCGGTCGCGTGGGCGCTGCGGTGAAGCTCGCCGCCGGGGGAGACCGCTTCGCGCAGCCGCTGGTGACCACGATCGCCTCCGCCGTCCACGCTCGACCCACAACGGCCGGCTCGAGTAGACCCAGCCGTCGATCTCGCGGACGTCGGGCAGAGGGCGGCGCCTCCTCGCCTTCGTCCAGGCGCCCCGAGCCAGCCTCGTCGACGATCGCGATCGCGGCGCAAGCCGCCGTCGGCCGCAGGTGGGCGCGGAGCCGCCGCCAGCGCCGAAGCGGCCGCTCGGCAGGCGTCGATCGTCTGAACGAGCTGCATCGGCGCTGCCGCGAGCCCGAACTCCCCGGCACCGGCCTCGAGCGCGTCGGCGACCTCGACCTCCATGGCCAGGCCTCGCTCCTCGGCGCGCCGCCTCGCCTCGGCCCCCAGCTCCGGCATCGACCTCCACCGCCGACACCTCGGTGGCCCCGGGCGGCAAGGTCGCAGCGCTACGCGCCCTGTCCGCAACCGAGCTCGAGCGACCGGGCCGCCGGCGCGCTCGGCAAGCCGGCGCCAGCGTCGTCGAGGTCCGCCGCGTAGGCGCCACATTCGACGTCGTGCCAGGCGATCGCCTCGCGGCCGGCGGTGACCGCGGCATCGCCGGCCGGCGGGCGACCGCTCATGCGGGCTGCTCCCAGTAGTCGCGAGCCAGGCCGCGCTGCGTCAGCAGGGTGCGCAGCTCGAGCAGGGCCGTGTAGGTGGGCAGGGCGAAGAGCCGGCCTCGGCGCTCGGCGCACGGCCTCGTCGAGCGAGCCTGGCGATCGACGACTCGACCTCGATCGCACTCGGCGGGCCAGCCCGCGTACTTCAGGCGCAGCGCCATCTCCGGCGCGCGGGTGCCGGCGCAGACGACGCGCCGGACGGCCCCCGCCGAGCAGCTCGAAGTCGGCGTCCCAGATCCAGGAGACGTCGCGGCCGTCGGCGATGCTGTCGTTGAGCGCGATCCAGAGGTCGAGGCCGTCGCGCCGCTTCCCTCCAGTCGCAGGGTGCGAAGCACCTCGTTGGCGCCGGCCGGGTTCTTGATCAGCAGGATCGAGACCGGTTTGCCGGCGACCTCGATCGTCTCGACTCGCCCGAACGACGGCCTTCATCGCCTCCAGGCCGTCGCGGATGCGCTCCAGCGCCGATGCCGGAGCCGCAGGCGCCGCCGTCATCGCCGCGAGGGCGTTGTAGACGTTGTAGACGCCGGGGAGGGGGAGGCGCAGCTCCAACTCGCCCTCGGGGGTGCTGCACCGCGACGCGTGAGCCCGGACATGCCGTGCAGCTCGACGCGGGTCGCGGCGACGTCGGGCTGCGGGACGGTCGGCGCCGCAGTTGGGGCAGGAGTAGTGGCCGAGGTGGCCGACGAAGGCGCGCTCGTAGGCGTAGGGCGCGCCGCAGCGGCGGCAGTGCTTGGCGTCGTGGGCGTGCTGGAGCTGGGGCAGCGCCTGGCTCGGGTCCTCGATGCCGAAGTAGGTGACGCCGGGCCGCCGGCGCAGCTCACGGTCGCGGCCGAGGTCGGCGATCAGCGGGTCGTCGGCGTTGAGCGCGAACTCCGCCCGCCCGGCGAGCCGCTCCACCAGCTCGGCCCACTCGTCGGCGAGGTGCTCCAGCTCGCCGTAGCGGTCGAGCTGGTCGCGGAAGAGGTTGCCGAGCACGAGCAGCCGCGGGTGGAGCTGCGGCGCGACCCGGGGCAGCCAGGCCTCGTCGAACTCGAACAGGCCCTCGTCGCCGGACTGCTCGAGCAGGGCGGTCGCCACGCCCCAGTGCATGTTCGAGCCGGCGCGGTTGTGGACCGGCCGGCGCCCGTCCGCCCGCAGCGATGGCCGAGATCATCCCGGCGGTGGTCGTCTTGCCGTTGGTCGAGCTGACCACGATCGAGCCGCCGCTCGAGGCCCTCCGCGAGGCGCTCGATCGCGTCCGGCGCCATCCGCAGCAGGAGCCTGCCGGGCAGCGTGGTCCCGCCGCCGCGCCCGCTGCGCGCGGCTGAGCCGGCCGGCCGCCCGGCGAGCGCCCGCTTGGGGCCGAACAGCGCGCTTGGCGGCGTTCGACGCCGCCGGCGCTCGCTCACCGCGCGCTGGGGCCGGCACGATCACGCGCAGTGCGCCGCGGCAGTACCCGCAGGCTGGCCGGGCAGGTCGGTCAGGTGCTCGCCGTCGGCGTAGACCGGGAAGTGGCGGCTGGCGCTGACCTCGACCTCGAGCGGCACGCAGCACACGTCACCTCGCGGCTCCTCGACGTGGGTGCCCTTGAACACCTTCGGCAGGTTAGCCAGGAAGCGGAGCTTGCTGACCGCGCCGATCATGACCACGTCGAAGAGCCCGTCGTCGAGCTCGGCGTCGGGGGCGATGAACATGCCGCCGCCGAAGGCGCGGCTGTTGGCGACCGCCACCGAGTAGCCGCTGAAGCGTGCGGCGCTCGCCGTCGAGCGCGATCGTGAAGCGCGCCGGCCGCCAGGCGACGAGGGCTCGCAGCGCCGCGTACGCGTAGACGAGGTTGCCGCGGATCGAGCCGCGCCTCGTTGGCGATCCGGTTGGCGTCGGAGTCGAAGCCGCAGCTGGCGATGCAGAGGAAGCGCCCGCCGTTGACCTCGCCGACGTCGATCTCGCGCTCGTCGCCGGCCGCGAGCACCTCGACGGCCTCGCCGGGACCTCGGTCGGGATCCCGAGCACCCGCGCGAGGTCGTTGCCGCGCCCGCCGGGGATGATCCCCATCGGCGCGTCCGTGCCGGCCAGCGCGCCGCCGATCTGGCCGATCAGGCCGTCGCCGCTCATCACCACCGGGCACCTCACCCCGCTCGGCGGCCCGTCGAGCGCCTCCTCGACGCCGTGCTCGAGGCTGCGGGTGAGCACGGTCCGGAAGGCCAAGCCGCGTGCTCGTCCAGCGCGGCCGCTCGACCTCGGGCAGCAGCTTGCTCGCCGCGGCCCGCCGCCGGACGAGGGGTTGACGATCAGCGCGTGGCGCGCCGGGCACTGCGCGGACTGTACGGCTCAGCGCGGCAGGCGACCGACCCAGAAGGTCCCGCGCCCGCCTCGCCGCTCGCGACCGTGCTCGACGCCGTGGCGCGCCGAAGCCCCGCTCGAGCACGGCGTTCGGCGTGTAGAACGGCGTCGCCGCGCCCCAGCTCGAGGCCACGATCGCGAACCCGCCCGGGCGCAACACGCGCGCCATCTCGGCGAAGAAGGGCGGCATGTTGAGCTGGGCGACGAGGTCGAAGGAGTCCGTCGCTCGTAGGGCAGCGTCGGCAGCGTCGGCCGACCCGGAAGGCGACGCGCCCCTCGGGGTCGAGGCCGACCCGCGCCTGCGCGAGCCGGATCATCTCCTCGGAGATGTCGACGCCGCGGACCCTCGCCCGCGGGAACTCGCGGGCAAGCAGCAGCGCTGCCGCGCCGGTGCCGGTGCCGATGTCGAGCGCCCGCTCGGGCGCCGGCTTGACGTGCGAGCAGCGCCGGCGGCCAGCGGGGCCAGGTGCTCGACCGAGCCGGCGCTGGTGCGCTCGTCCCAGCCTCGGCGCCGCGCGATCGAAGAAGCTCCGCATCGGCCGCGCGCAGGACGGGCCACAGGAACGGCGCGCGGGCCACGAGACGGTTGAGGGCGCGGCCCGATGCACGCGGATGCGCCGCGGGGTGGCGTCGGTCGCGCCCAGCGGCCCGGCGTGGGGTCCTCGCTCACGCGACGCATGATCGCAACCGCGGGCGCTGCAGCCGAGCGTCGGCGCGATCGCCCGGGCGCTAGCCTTCTCGCGGCCGATCGGTCCGCGAGTCGGCCATCGCGTCCCTGCTCTGCGTCGCCGGCCTGCTCGTCGGCTGCGGCGGAGGGCGACGGGGCGCAGGCAGGGCGTCGCCCTGCCGGCGGGCTGCTCCGAGGTCGCCGCGCCCAGCGCCGAAGCACGTGCGATCTTGCAGCGGCCGACCGCGGCGCCTCGACGGCGACCGGCGACGGCCACGGTCGAAGACGAGCTGCGGCAGCTTCGAGATCGAGCTCGACACCGCGCGCGCGCCGAAGACGACGTCGTCGTTCGCCTACCTGGTCGAGCAGGGCGTCTACGACGACACGCCTTCCACCGGATCGATCCCGGGCTTCGTCGTCCAGGGCGGCGACCCCGAGGGACCGGGACCGGCGGGCCGGGCTACTTCGTCGACGAGCCGCCGCCGCCGGATCTCGTTCTACACGGCGGGGATCGTCGCGATGGCGAAGAGTCGCCGTCGAGCCGCCCGGGCCGCTCCGGGAGCCAGTTCTTCGTGGTCACCGCGCGCTGACGCCGGCCTGCCTCCCGACTACGCGCTGCTCGGCCGCGTGAGCAGCGGGATGGACGTCGTCGAGCGGATCGAGGAGCTGGCGGACCGAAGTCGGGCACGCCCAAGGCGCCGGTGCGTGATCGAGCGCGTCACGCCTGAGGCGCGGCTGATGGCCAAGCTGGCTTTGGGCAAGGAGGCTCCCTCGTTCGAGCTCCCCGGCACCGGCGGCCGGACCTACCGCTTGGCCGACTACGCGGACACCGGCGTGATCCTCGCCTTCTACCCCGGCGACTTCACCCCGGTCTGCACCAAGCAGTTCTGCTCCTACCGCGACGACGGCGACCGGATCGAGGCGCTCGGCGTCCCCGATGCTCGGCATCTCGCCGCAGTCGGTGGAGTCCCACGAGCGCTTCGCCTCGGAGCACGGGCTGACGGTGCCGCTCCTCTCCGACGCGGACCGGCGCGTGGCCCGCGCCTACGGCGTCCTCGGCCCCGGCGGGCTCGTCCGCCGCTCGATCTTCCTCGTCGACCCGAGCGGCGTCGTCCGCTACCGGCACGTCGCCCTGCTTCGGCCTTCGCTACCAGGACGTCGACGACCTCGAGCGCGGCCGTGGCCGAGCTCAGGCAGGGTGAGCCCGACAACGCGCAGGCCGAGCCGTTCGATCGTGGCCGGACGCGCCGGCGCTGGCGGGCGAGCGCGCTGGGGAAGGGCCCCCGGTCGTGCTCGCTCCACGGGATCACGGCCACACGCCGCTACGTCCTGCACGGCTCCAGGTCCCTGCCGCGAGGCGGCATCGCCTCGGATCTCCTACGACGCCCGCGCCCACGGCGAGTCGGACCCGGCGCCCGAGGGCGAGGGCTACTCGTACGGCGAGCTCGTCGACGACCTTGGCCGGGTCGATCGATGCAGGCCTGCGATCGGCCCGCCCGTCCTCGTCGGCCACTCGATGGGCTGTCACACCGCCGCCGCGTACGCGCTCGAGAACCCGGACGGCGTGGCCGCGGCCGTGCTGATCGCGCCCCGCCACCCTGGGGTTGCCGGCCCCGGAGGAGGCGCTCGCTCATTGGGACCGGCTCGCCGACGGGCTCGAATCGGCCGGGGTCGAGGGCTTCATGCGCGCCTACGAGGCCGATCTGCAGGCGGCCTCCGAGTGGCGCGAGACCAGCGCTGCGCATTCACCCGCGAGCGGATGGCGCTGCACCGGCACCCGCAGGCCCTCGCGCGGGCGCTGCGCGAGGTGCCGCGCTCGATTCCCTTCGACGGCGCTCGCGGAGCTGGAGTCCTTTCGGGCTGCCGGCCCTGGTCGTCGCCAGCCACGACGAGGCCGACCCCGGCCATCCGCTCGCCGTGGCCGAGGCTTGGGCGGAGCGCCTGCCCGACGCCGAGCTGATCGGCGAGGAGCCGGGGCAGTCCCCGCTCGCCTGGCAGGGGGGCCGGCTCTCGCGCGCGATCGCCGAGTTCTGTGACCGACTCGGTCTCTAGCCGGGTCGGTCGCGGACGCGAATCACCAGCCGGTCTGCCGGCGTGGCCGGCCGCATATGCTTCGAGCGATGATCGACGAGGGACACGCCATCCACTACGCGGCCGTGGAGCGCGGGACGCCCGTCTACGGCTCCGATGGGGTTCAGGTGGGCAAGGTCGACGAGGTCGTCGACAACTACCGCGAGCACATCCTCGACGGCTTCGTGATCGAGGCGCCAAATGGCGAGCTCCGCTTCGTCGACGCGCCCGAGGTGGCTCGCACCGCCGAGCGCGCGGTGACGCTGACGATCGACGCGGCGGCGGCGGCCGCTCTGCCCGCCCCCGAGCGCGCCGCGCCGAGCTTCCAGCCGCGCCGAGGCGGACGCCTTTCCCGCATGCTCGGCGGGGGCTGGCGCCGGCACTGACCATTTGAGCGCCGAGCGCGTCCGGGCTGGAGATCGTCGCGACCCCAGCGAGCTCACCGCCTAACCGCTCCGCTTGGCTCCCGGTGGCTTGAACGGCCACTCCTCGTAGCGGCTGCAGCGCCCCTGTTGGTCGAGGGTGATCACCCAGAGATCCCGGTAGAGCTCCGGCTGGGGCTCGCCGTAGGAGACCTCGGCGCGGACGACGCCGGTGTCACCCTCGACCGCGACGACCTCGAAGGTGATCTCGAAGGACTCGTCGGGTCCCTCGCGCTCGCGCTCCCACATGCGGGAGATCGCCTCGAGCCCGACCTCCGGCTCGGAGAACGGCGCCGTCCAATACCGCGCGTCGGGCGCGAACAGCTCCCTGAGCGCCTCGGTACCCGAGCTGCGCCAGGCCCGCTCGTAGGCTTCGACCCAGCCCCGCAGCTCACCACGGTCCACGACGACGACGCTATCAGCGGGCGGTGGGCGCCGGTCCGGCTCCAGCGCCGAGCGCCCTCAGTCCTCGACCAGGCCGTGCCGGCGCGCGTAGGAGGCAAGCTCCGCCCTGTTGGTGATGTCGAGCTTCCGATGGATGCCCGCGCGATGCGTCTCGACGGTTCGGATGCTGAGGACCAGCCTCTCGGCGATCTCCCGGTTCGTGTGTCCCTTGGCGATCAGCGCGAGCACCTCCGCCTCGCGCGATGTCAGGCCGCCGGGGGGTTCGTCAGGCTCCGCTGCGATCCGCGCCGCCAACGCAGGGCTGACGTAGCGCTGTCCCCCGACGGCGGCCCGGATTGCGTCGACGAGCTCCGCGCCGGCCGCTTGTTTGAGGACGAAGCCGCTGGCGCCACGCTGCAGCGCGGTGCGCGCGAAGGCGGGCTCGTCCTGCATCGTCAAGACGATCACGGCCGTACCCGGAGAGCTCTCGAGGATCTCGGGAATCGTCTCGAGGGCCGAAGCCCCCGGCATGTTGAGATCGAGAATGACGACGCTCGGCTTCAGGCCCGAGGCGCGGCGGCGGGCCGTTTGTGCGTCCTCGGCCTCGGCGACCACCTCGATGTCGCCCTCGGCCTCGACGATGCGCCGCAGCCCCTCGCGAACGATGCCGTGATCGTCGGCGAGGATGATCGTCAGCCTGTCGTGCTCCGGGCGCGCGGTTTCGGCGCTCATTCGAGCCTCACGGTTGCCGTTTACGACCGACAGCCTAGTCGTGGACCCGGGCTGCTCAGGAACGGGTTACGCTGGCATGCTGGCGCAGGACCCGACCCGTCAGGATCGACCGGGTAACTTGGCTGCTAGCGACCCCGAACGCGACCGTCTCGAGCGCCTCATCGAGGTTGGGCGCCAGCTTGTCTCGGAGCGCGATCTGGACGCGCTGCTCGGGCGGATTCTTGACGCGGCCCGGGAGCTGACGGCGGCCCGCTACGCCGCGCTCGGCGTCCTCGACCAGTCGCGCACGGCGCTCGAGAGGTTTCTGGCCCGGGGCATCGATGAGACGACAAGCGCGCGCATCGGCGATCTTCCCCGCGGCCGGGGAATCCTCGGCGAGCTGATCCGGGATCCGAAGCCGCTGAGGCTGTCGAACCTCGGAACGCACCCCCGCTCGTTTGGATTCCCACCGGCCCACCCTGAGATGCGCTCGTTTCTCGGGGTTCCCATCATCGTTCGGGGGGAGGCCTTCGGCAACATCTACCTCACCGAAAAGAGCGGAAGCGAGGAGTTCACCGAGGCCGACGAACGAATCCTGCTCTCGTTAGCGGCTTTTGCCGCCACCGCCGTCGACAACGCCCGGCTCTACTCGAGCTTGAACGAACGCAGCGCCGAGCTCGAGCGCGCCGTCGCGGCTCTTTCATCCAATGTGGAGATGGCTCGGGCGGTGGATGGTGAGATCGACCTCGGCAGGGTGCTGGAGCTGATCGCCAAGCGTGGGCGCGCCACGGTGGATGCGAGGACGTTCCTGGTGCTTCTGCCCGCAGGACCTGACGTCCTCCATGTCGCCGAGGCGGCCGGGGAGCGCGCGGACCGGCTGCGAGGAGTGGAGCTCGCGACAGAGGGCACCCTCCCCGGGGAGGTGATTCGGACGGGACGGAGCGAGCGGGTGGACGACCTGGCCAGCCGGGTCCGCGGAGGCCTGACCGGGCTCGATCATGATGCGTCGTCCGCCCTGCTGGTGCCGCTCGTCTTCCGCGGCACACCGCAGGGGGCGCTGGTCGCCCTCGACCAGCTCGACGGCACCACCGCCTTCCGCCCCGATCAGGAGACTGTGCTCGGCTCCTTTGCCGCAAGCGCCGGGACGGCGCTCGAGCGCGCGCAGCTGATCGAGACTGAGAGCCTGCACCGCTCCATCGACTCGGCGGCCGGTCGCGCTCTTTTTCATGGACCACCTGACGGTTTCGGGTTGGTGGGGAAACATTATCGCGCTCGGGAGCGGATGTTTCGCCTTCGCGTCGGTCGCGCTTTTTTTTGCGCAAGGAGAAAGCCGGCTCGCCGATCGCGAGCATCGTGCTGGGAATCCATCGTCGCGCTGGCGGATCTGCATTTCATGCTCTCAGCGCCGTCGTTAGGCAGAGACGGCCTCTGGCGGCTGGTCTTGCTCGGTACCGTGCAACTCGGTCTGCCCTATGTCTTCTACGCGGCGGCGATCAAGCACGTCACCGCGCTCGAGGCGACGCTCGACCTGCTCGAGCCGGTGCTCAATCCGCTCTGGGTCATGCTCGCGCTCAGCGAGCGTCCCGGCCCGTGGGCAATTGTCGGCGCGTTCCTCGTGCTCGGCGCAGTCCTCGGCCGGGGAGTGCTGATGATACGGGGCAGACGCGCGATTCCAACTCCTGCTTGA
>CAVVBU010000023.1:0-169801 GCA_963746615.1 uncultured Solirubrobacterales bacterium
TCGTAGCCGCGCCGCGCGCTTGGGAAAGTCGCGTTGCGAATCCGATCGAGGCTTGTCTGGTCGACGCCCATCGCTTTTGCTCGCCGGCCGGCGGGCGGGCGGAATCAGCCTTCCGCGTCCACCGGAATTGGCTCCTTGCCCGAGTAATCGTAGAACCCCTTGCCGGACTTGCGGCCATAATTTCCTGCAGAGACCATCTTTCGCAACGTCTCGGGCTGGGCGAAGCGCTCCTCGCCGTAGGACTCGGACATCACGTCCGCGATCGAGGCCAGGGTGTCCAGGCCGACGAAGTCGGCGAGGGTGAGCGGACCCATCGGGTGACTGGCGCCGGCCCTCATCCCCGTGTCGATGTCCTCAATCGAGCCGACGCCCTGCTCGTGGGCGCGGATCGCATCGAGCATGTAGGGAACGAGGAGGCGATTGACGATGAAGCCGCGGTTGTCGCCTGCGGCGACGGTCGTCTTGCCGAGCTCCCGGCCGAGCTCGAAGCCCAGCTCGTAGGCATCGTCCCCGGTCCCCTCCGCCCTGACCACCTCGAGCAGGGGCATCACCTGCGCCGGGTTGAAGAAGTGGAGGCCGAGAAAGCGCTCCGGTCGCTTGGTGACGGCGGACTGGTCGGCGACCGAAAGCGAGGAGGTGTTGCTGGCGAAGTAGGCATCGTCCTTGGCGATGGCGTCGACCTCGCGCCACATCTCGAGCTTCATGTCGAGGTCCTCGGTGATCGCCTCGATCACGAGATCGCAATCGGCGAGATCGCCATAGTCGAGGGTCCCGGTGATCCGCCCCCTGATCGCGTCGGCATCGGACTGCTCCAGCTTGCCCTTCTCGACCGCGCGCGCCAGCTGCTTGTCGATCTTGCCGAGGCCCTTGTCGAGGGTCTCCTGGTCGAGCTCCCGCACGACCACGTCACAACCCGCCTGCGCGCAGATCTGGGTGATCCCGTGGCCCATCAGCCCGCAGCCCAGGACGCCGACCTTGCTGATCTCCATCCGCCTCGCGCTCCTTCCGTTCGTCGGGTTGGCGCGCGCAGGTTAGCGGCCACCAGGCCGCTCGCATTCGGAGCGGCGCGACAGCGCCGCGACCTGTGGGGGCGGCCGCCCGTGGCCGCGACTGAGGCGAGTCAGGCGTTGACGCCCGGCACCGGCACGCCGGCCTCGGCGAGCTTTCGCCCCATCGCCTCGACCAGGGCGTTGAGCCCGCTCAGCGGCCGCACCATCACCATCAGCTCGCCGATGCGACCGTCCTCCGCGAAGCGCAGTACGTCCACCCCATCGACCTCGCGGTCGCCGACGCGCGCCTTGAAGATGAGGACAGCGGTGTCCTCGGTCTCCACCTGATCGACATAGGAGAAGTCCTCGAAGACCTGGACGACGGCGCCCAGGACCATCTCCAGCGCCTCCCGGCCCTCGTAGGGCTTGAACACCGCCGGGCTGCGGAAGACGACGTCCTCCGTGAACAGCTCCTCAACGACCGAGAAGTCCTTCGCCTCTGCCGCTGCGCGGAACGCATCGCTCTTCACGGCGGCCACGCTACATCACGGACCCACCGCGAGGCCGTCGCCCCCGACCCGGGCGGGAAAGCAACGCGACCGCCAAGGGCTATCTCCGCCAGTCGATGGGCCCAGCCGTGATCAGATGAGAGCCGAGAGGGCGTCCCAGCACCTCCTGCGCGGCGAGCGAGGCCGCGATCAGGAGCTCAAGGTCGACTCCGGTGAAGACGCCCATCTCCTCCAGCATCGAGACCAGGTCCTCGCTGGAGATGTTGCCGGTTGACCGCGGCGGCACGGGGCATCCGCCCAGCTCGCCGAAGGAGCTCTCGAAGGAGTCGATGCCCTGATCGAGCGCCGCGAGCACGTTCGCCAGCCCCTGGCCGCGAGTGTTGTGGAAGTGCGCGGTCAGCTCCACCCCGCCGAGGCGCTCCCCCGCGGCGCCAAAGAACTCGCGAACCTGGCGGGGGTTGGCCATGCCGGTGGTGTCGCCGAAGGCGATCTCCTCGCAGCCGAAGCCGACGAGCGCCTCGGCGATCTCGAAGACGCGCGCCGGGTCCACCTGTCCCTCGTAGGGGCAGCCGAAGCTGACCGAGATCACTCCCTCGCAGCGCAGGCCCGACTCGCGCGCCGCGCCCACCGTCTCCTTCAGGTCGGCCAGCGAGTCGGCGACCGCGCGGTTGACGTTCTTGCGGTTGTGGGTGTCGGTGGCCGAGAGAAAGAAGTTGGCCTCCTGTATCCGGTCGAGGTACGGCAGCGCCCGCTCCAGCCCCCTGCGGTTCGGGATCAGCACCGAGTAGGCGATCCCCTCACGCGGCTCGAGCGAGTCGAGCACCTCGGTCGCATCGGCGAGCTGCGGGATCACGTCGGGCCGAACCAGTGAGGTCACCTCCATCCGCCCCAGCCCCGACTCGGCGAGCATGCCGATCAGCCGCAGCTTGTCGGCGGTCGCGATCACCTCGGGCTCGTTCTGGAACCCGTCCCGCGGACCGACCTCTCGGATCCTCACCTCGTGGGGCAACGGCTCGGCCATCGCTTCGAGCCTAGCGGCGGACGTCGGGCCGCCAGGGCTCACCCCTGCTTGACGCTGCCGACCTCGATCACGCGGCGCTCGTGGGTGCCGACGCCGATGGTGCGCTCGCCCTCGGTCACCTCGACCTCGAAGCGCAGCTTGCGGCCGTCGACGATCTCCTCCAGCTTGGCGCGCACGGCGCACTCGGCGCCCTGTGCCGCCGCGGCCACATGCTTGACGCAGACCTCGAAGCCGACCGTGGCCTTGCCCTCGGGCAGGTTCTCGAGGGAGAGGACCGCGGCGGTGCGCTCCATCATCGCGATCATGCCGGGGGTGGAGAGCACGCTGACGCCGATCGTCCCGCCGACGTCGGTGACCAGCCGATCCTCGACCACGAAGTCGTCGCTGCGCTCGATGCCGACCTCCAGCATCAGTCGGCGGCTCCTCCTCGGTCTTGCCCACTTCGCCGCGCTTCGCGCGGCTCGCGCGTCCGGGGCCGCCTCATCCGACCATCCCCATCCCGCCGGAGACGCCGAGGATCTCGCCGGTGACGTAGGAGGCGTCGTCGGAGGCGAGAAAGGCGACGGCCGCCGCGACCTCGTCGGGCGACCCCATCCTTCGCAGCTGGGTACCCGCCTTCATGTTCTCGATGATCTTCTGCCCGATCTCGCCGAATCCGGTCGCCTGCATCAGCAGCGGCGTCTCGATCGGCCCCGGAGCGATCGCGTTCACGTTGATCTTGAAGCGAGCACCCTCTCGCGCCATCACCTTGGTGAAGGCAATCACGCCGCCCTTGGCGGCCGAGTAGACCGCCGACCCCTTCGAACCGATTCGCCCCGCCTCCGAGGCGATGTTGACGATCCTTCCGTATCCGGCCTCCTGCATTCCCGGCAGCGCCGCGTAGGTGCAGTGGAGGACGCCATGGAGATTGACCGCGAGGACCTTCTCCCACTGCTCCGGGGTGGTTTGCGTGAAGAACCCGAACTCGTCGGTGCCGGCGTTGTTGACGAGGATGTCGAGGGTTCCCGTCGACTCGACCGCCGCTTTCGCCGAATCGAGATCGGTGACGTCGAGCTCGATCGCGTCGGCCGAGATCTCGGCGGCCACCTCCCGAGCGGCCTCCAGTTTGAGATCGCCGATCGTGACCTCGGCTCCCTCGGCGGCGAGGCGACGGGCGGTCGCCGCCCCGATCCCGCCGGCGCCACCGGTGATCAGCGCCTTTCGGCCCTCGAGCCTCATGGCGCGGCAGCCTAGCCGGTAGGTTGGGGCCGATGGCCGAGCCGATCCCGATCATCGGCGCCACCGGCGCGCTGGGCTACGGCCTGGCGTTGCGCTGGGCCCAAGCCGGCGAGTCGATCGTGATCGGATCCCGCGCGACGGAGCGCGCGGCCGACGCCGCCAGCCGGCTGAAAGAGGCGGTCCCGGGGGCAGTCGTCGAGGGGCTCGAGAACGCCGACGCAGCGGCCCGCGGCCCGATCGTCTTCCTGACCGTCCCCTTCCGCGCCCAGTCGGAGAACCTCAACAACCTGCGCGAGGCGCTCAGTCGGGGCCAGCTCCTGGTCGACTGCACCGTGCCCGTCGCCGCGGCCGTCAGCGGCAGGGCGACCCGCACGCTCGGGGTCTGGCAGGGCTCGGCCGCCCAGCAGGCGCAGGAGATGGTCCCCGACGGCGTCACCGTGGTCTCCGCCCTGCACACCGTCAGTGCCAGCGCGCTCGCCGGCGGCGACGAGCTCTCCGAGGACGTGCTCATCTGCGGCGACCGCAAGGCCGACAAGGCGCGGGTCGCGCGCCTGATCGAGCGGATCGACGGGCTCAGGGCCGTAAACGCTGGAGCGCTGGAGACCGCGAGGATCGTCGAGACGCTGACCCCGCTGCTGATCTCGATCAACAGCCGCTACAAGGCGCATGCCGGAGTCCGGATCACCGGTCTGCCGGAGGGCGACCCCTGGGCTTGAGCCTCCCCGCGCGGCGGGAGCGAGGATGAGCATCGACCGCGCCGTGGTGCTGGCCGGCGGCACCGGCGGGGCGAAGCTGGCGGCCGGCATGCAGGACGTGCTCGGCGACGGCCTCAGCGTGATCGCCAACACAGGCGACGATCTGGAGGTGCTGGGGGCCCACGTCTCCCCCGACCCCGACCTGATCACCTACTGGCTCAGCGGCGAGATCGACGAGGAGCGCGGCTGGGGCCTGCGCGACGACAGCTTCACCGTGTTCGAGCGGCTCGTCCGCCTCGGCGCCCCGGATTGGTTTCGGCTCTCCGATCGCGACCTCGCGGCCTGTCTGTATCGGGCGGCCTTCCTCGCCGACGGAGGCAGGCCGACCGACGCCCAGGCCCAGATCGTTCGAGTGCTCGGGGTCGCGGCGCGGGTCCTGCCGATGTGCGACCAGCCGGTCCGGACGCGGGTTAGGACGAGGGAGGGCTGGCGCGGGCTGCAGACCTACCTGGTCGCCGAGGGCGGCACGGCCCCCGTCGAGGAAATCGAGGTGAGCGGCATCGAGAACGCCTCGGCGACCGCGGAGGTGCTGGAAGCCATCTCCACGGCGGAGCTGATCGTCATCGGCCCCTCCAACCCGGTGATCTCCATCGGGCCGATCCTCTCAGTCCCGGGGCTGCGCGAGGCGATCACCGCAGCCGCGGCGCCGACGATCGCGGTCAGCCCGTTCGTGGGCGGAAGGGCGGTGAAGGGGCCGACCGAGCTGTTCATGGCTGCGATCGGAAGGCCGTCGACTGCCGCGGGCGTCGCCTCCCTCTACCAGGGTCTGCTCGATGGGATCGTCTGCGACGCCGGCGATCCGGACCCGCCTCCCGAGGGCACGGCGGTCCTCGTCTGCCCGACCTTGATGGAGGGCGCCGACGGGCGTCGAGCCCTCGCCGCTCGCTCCCTTGAATTCGCAGGCTCGCTAGCCTGATCGCATGGTTGCAGGCAAAAAGGGCGCGAGCACGATCGTGGTGATGCCGGTGAAGACGCTCGCCTCGGCGAAGCAGCGCCTGGCCGGCGGCGTCTCCGCCGGGGACCGCGAGCGGCTTGCCGAGGCGATGTTCCTCGACGCGGTCACCAAGATCGGTCGCTGCAAGTCCGTGGACGAGACGATCGTCGTCACCGCCGACCCGGCGGTGGCACGCACGGCTCGCTGGCTCGGCACCGATGTCCTCCGCCAGGCCGAGGACGGCGGCCACTCCCAGGCCGCGACCGCCGGCGTTAGCTCGGCCATGGCCCGGGGCGCCGAGAGGGTCGCCATGCTGCCGGCCGACTGCCCGATGTTCGACCCCGAGGAGCTGGACGCGCACCTCGGGACCATGCCGAAGCCGGCGCTGATCGTCCCCGACCGCCACGGCCGCGGAACCAACGCGCTGATCCTCTCCCCTCCCGATGCCTTCGCCCCGGCCTTCGGGCCGAACAGCTGCGCGCGGCACGTAAGCCGGGCGCGCGCCGCGGGGATCGCCTTCTCGCTCGCCGAGATCCCATCGCTGGCCCTCGACCTCGACACCTTCGAGGATCTGGTGGCGCTTCGCGACGAGCTGGTGATCGCTCCGGAGCGCGCACCGCGAACGGCCGAGGTCATCTTCGACCTCGAGTCCGCGGCCGAGGCCGGCAGCCAGGCCGTCGCCTAGAGGGCGATCCATGGCGGTCGGGGAGGTTCGGATCCGACCGCTCGCCGGAGTCGGGGAAATCGCCGAGGGGGATGAGCTCGGGCGCCTCGTGGCCGAGGCGGGCGCTCCGCTCGACGGCGAGATCGTCGTCCTCTCCCAGAAGGCGGTCTCCAAGGCCGAGGGCCGCGTGCGGCGCCTGGATCGGGTCGATCCCGCACCGGAGGCACGGGATTTGGCGGCGCGCCTCGGCAAGGACCCTCGCCTGGTCGAGCTGGTCCTGGCCGAGAGCGCCGCGGTGATCAGGGCCGAGCGCGGCGTGCTGATCACCGAGACCACCGGCGGCTGGATCTGCGCCAACGCGGGGATCGACTCCTCCAACGTCGGGCGGGACGGCACGCGTCACTCTGCTGCCGGCGGACGCCGACGCGTCGGCGCGGACGAATCCGCGCCGGGATCCGAGCGGCCAGCGGGCAGCGCTCCGGGGGTCGTCATCGCCGACAGCTTCGGCCGGCCCTGGCGGCGGGGGCAGGCCGACGTCGCGATCGGCTGCGCCGGCGTCACTCCGCTCGACGACTGGCGGGGCCGGCGCGATCGCGACGGCCGCGAGCTGGCGGTGACGGAGATCGCCGTCGCCGACGAGCTCGCCGCGGCCGCCGACCTGGTGCGCGACAAGGACGCCGGGCGTGCCCGGCGCGATCGTCAGCGGACTCGCGCGGTACGTGACCGCTGAAGACGGCGCCGGGAGCCGCCGCGCTGCGGCGCCCCGAGGCAGAGGACCTGTTCCGCTAGCGGCGCGCTGGGAGGTCAGGACCTTGTTCATCGGGTCCGGCGCGCCCTCCTCGCTGTACTCCGGGGGCTTGTAGGCCTCACCCGGGATGGCGCCGAGCGCCAGCACCTGCGCCGGCTCGGGACCGGTGACGATCTTCCGCTTCTCACCGGGGCCCACGCGGGCGAAGACGCCAGGCTCGAGCTCGTAGTCCTCCCCACCGGCGGTCAGCGTGGCCCGCCCCGAGAGCACCGTGTAGACCTCCTCCTGGGCGTCGTGGCTCTGGTCGTGCTCGGGGTAGCCGCTGAAGTTCGGCGGCAGATCCATCACCGCGAGCCCGAACGAGGTGACTCCGAGGCCCGCACGCACGCGCCGGAAGCCGCCGCCGAAGATCGCCTCGAACTCGTCGAGCCGCTTCACCGTGACGTCAGCCATCGCTCGTCTCCTCTGCGTCGGGGGCGCCCGCAATCCGAAGCACGGCCGCCCCACGAACCCTACCGGCGCGCAGATCGTCGAGCGCGGCGTTGGCCTCCTCGAGGGCGTAGGCCTGCACCTCGGTGCGGACTGGCACACGCGGTGCCAGCTCCATGAACCGCTCGCCATCGTCGCGAGTCAGATTGGCGACCGAGCGCAGCACCCGCTCGCCCCAGAGGATCTCGTAGGGAAAGGCGGGGATATCGCTCATGTGGATGCCGGCGCAGACCACCGCGCCGCCCTTGGCACACGCCCGCAGCGCCGCGGGCACCAGCTCCCCCACCGGCGCGAAGACGATCGCAGCGTCCAGCTCCTCGGGTGGGCCCCCGCGCTGCCCGGCGGCGCCTGCGCCGGGAGCATCCGGCTCGACCGGCCCGGCCCACTCTGCCCCGAATCCGCGGGCCCGCGCCTGGCCCTCGTCGTCGCCGGGACGGGTGAGCGCGAACACTCTCCTGCCTTCGTGCACTGCCACCTGGCAGACGATGTGGGCGGCGGCTCCGAAGCCGTAGAGGCCCAGCCTCTCGCCGTCGCCCGCGAGGCGAAGCGACCGATAGCCGATCAGGCCGGCGCAGAGCAGGGGCGCGGCCTGCAGGTCGGGGTAGCCGTCCGGGATCGGAAAGCAGAAACGCTCGTCGGCCGCGGCGAGTTCCGCGTAACCCCCATCGAGGTCGTAGCCCGTGAACCGGGCCCGGTCGCAGAGGTTCTCCCTGCCGCTGCGGCAGTAATGGCACTCGCCGTCGGTCCAGCCGAGCCAGGGCACCCCAACTCGCGCGCCGAGCTCGAACCGGCTCGCCCCCTCCCCGACGGCCTCAACCGAGCCGACGATCTGGTGGCCAGGGATCAACGGCAGCTTCGGGTCGTGGAGGTCGGCGTCGACGATGTGCAGATCGGTGCGGCAGACGCCGCAATTGCGCACCCGCAGCAGGACCTGGCCCGGACCGGCCGCCGGATCGGGAACCGCGGTCAGCTCGAGCGGCCGGCGTTGAGCGTTGAGGAGCATCGCTCGCACACGACGAGTATTGCCAGAATGAGGTGGTGGGACCGAAGCGGATGGCGGGGTTGGCCGCGGCACTCGCGGCCCTGGCGACGGCATTGATCGCGCCCCAGCTGAGCGCCGGCGACACCGGGCTCTCGCCGGGCTCCCCCCGCAGCGGTGACGCCTTTTTCCCGCGGCAAGGCAACGGCGGCTATGACGTCCAGCACTACTCCGTCGACAACTCCTACGCGCCCGGCAAGGGACGCCTGCGAGGGGCGACGACCATCGAGGCGCGCGCCACGCAGGGCCTGAGTCGCTTCTACCTCGACCTGCGCCAGCGCATGCAGGTGACGAGCGTGACCGTCGACAGGCAGCCCGCTGCCTTCCGGCACCGCCGCGCCAAGCTGGCCGTGACGCCGGCGCCCGGCATCCCCGACGGCCAGTCCTTCACCGCCGTCGTCAGCTACAGCGGGCGCCCGCGCTTCGTGGTCGACCCCGACGGGGACCCCGACGGCTGGGTGCCCACCCCGGATGGCGCCCTCGTCGCCGACGAGCCGCAGGGGGCACCGACGTGGCTGCCGTGCGACGACAGGCCTGACGACAAGGCGAGCTTCGACTTCGAAATCACCGTGCCCAGGGGCCTCAAGGTCGCGGCCAACGGCAGCCTCGAGCGGGTGACCCACACGGCCGCCGGGAGCATCTTCACCTGGAGCCAGCCCGAGCCGATGGCGGTCTACCTGGCGACCACCACGATCGGCCGCTTCCGCTTCCTGCGGTCCACGGTCGACGGCCTGCCCTCGATCGTCGCCATCGACCCGGAGATCGGTCGCCGCGCTCCGCGCTCGGTACGGCGAACCGCCGAGATCCTCGACGTCTTCAGCAGGGCCTTCGGCCCCTATCCGTTCGGCTCGACCGGCGCGATCCTCGATTCCGCCAACCTCGGCTACGCCCTCGAGACCCAGACACGGCCGATCTACGACTCGATCCCCAGCACCTACATCCACGCCCACGAGCTCGCGCACCAGTGGTTCGGCGACGCGGTCACCCTGCGCCGCTGGCCGGACATCTGGCTCAACGAGGGCTTCGCGACCTGGGCCTCGTGGCTCTGGGCCCAGCACCTGGGCGACACCACGCTGCGCGCAATCTTTCGCCGCGTCTACGGCGCGCCGGAGTCAAAGGGCTTCTGGAGCCCGCCGCCGGCCAAGCTGGGCAATCCGAAGCACCTCTTCGATGCCAGCGCCTACGTGCGCGGCGCGATGACCCTGGAGGCGCTGCGGGTGAAGATCGGCAACCCGGCCTTCTTCACCACCCTGAAGGCGTGGGTCGCAGACCATCTCTACGGCAACGCCACGACGCCCGAGTTCATCGCCCTCGCCGAGCAGCAGTCGGGCCGCCAGCTCGACAAGTTCTTCCGCGTCTGGCTGAAGCGCCCGGGCAAGCCGAAGCGCTGGTAATCAACGGCATCGCGATCATCGGCGCCGACGCGAGCGGGAGGTTCGCGATGCACTAATTCGACTCGCGGGGCGTCTCCCGCGTTAACAGATGACGACGCCAACACGATCAGGGGTCGCTGGGAGAGGTCGCGCGACGGCTCGAACTGGGAGCTGGACTTTCACCTGACCTATACGAGGGCCTGAACGGGCCCCGCTGGACAGCGCCTCGGCGACCCGCCGGCGGGCGCTAGTAAGTCTCGACGATCTCGTAGAGCGTGGTGCGCTGGGCGGGCGTGCGGCCGGCCGCGCGGGCGGCCCCGATCAGCTGCTCGGGCTCGAGCCGAGTGCCGTGCTGGGAGCCGGCCATGCGGGAGATGTTCTCCTCCATCAGGGTGCCGCCGAGGTCGTTGACGCCCCAGCGCAGCGACTCGGTCGCCGCGTCGAGGCCCATCTTCACCCAGCTCGCCTGCAGGTTCGGGATGGTCTTGCCCAGGGCGAGCCGGAAGGCCGCCGTGTGCTTGAGGTTCTCGCCGCGCTCGATCTCCTCGACCCCGTGGGTGCGCCCCAGCAGCGTGTTGAAGGGGATGAAGCTGAGCGGGACGAACTCGGTGATGCCGCCGGTGCGCTCCTGCAGCTCGCGGACGACGCGCATGTGGCGCGCCAGCTCCCAGGGCTCCTCGATGTGTCCGAACATCACGGTCGAGGTCGAGCGCAGCCCGGCGCGGTGGGAGGCCTCGATGATCTCGATCCAGCGCGCCACCGGGAGCTTGTTGGGGGAGATCCGCTGGCGCACCCCGTCGTCGAGCACCTCCGCCGCGGTCCCCGGCGTGGAGCCGAGCCCGCACTCGATCAGGTACTCGAAGACGGCCTCCGGGGGCCGCCCCGAGCGCTCGCACATGAAGTGAACCTCCATCGGCGAATAGGCGTGGAGGTGGATCTCTGGCGCGACCTCCTTGGCGAGTCGCAGCCAGCGGCCGTACTCCTCGAGGCTGTAGTCGGGGTGGATGCCCCCCTGCATGCAGATCTCGGTGGCCCCGAACTCGATCGCCTCCCGGACCCGGGCGGCGAAGTCGTCCTCAGTGACGTGGTAAGCGTCTGGCGAGCGCTTGCCCTGCCCGAACCCGCAGAAAGCGCAACCAACTATGCAGACGTTGGTGAAGTTGATGTTGCGGTTGACGACGAAGGTGGCGAGGTCGGCGGCCAGCTCGCGGCGAAGCTCGTCCGCGGCGACCCGCATCTCCTCGACCACCTCGGGCCGCGTCTCGGCAAAGAGCGCGGTCAGCTCCTCCTCGCTCAGCATCTCGCCCCGGCGCCCCTTCTCGATCGCCGTTGGCGCCTTACCCGGATCGATGCTGCGCTCCTGCCGCCGCCCGGACCCTCGCCGCGGAATGAAGCTCCAGTACTTGAGCTTGACCAAGTCCAGCACCCCCTGCTCAATCCAATCCGGATCCAGGTACTGCGGGATAGACGCAGAGCCGCTCCGTCAGCGCATACCCCCGCGGAGCCATCTCCTTGCGAACCTGGTGCGGACTCGGAAACGGCTCCTCCGGCGAAATGTGATCCCCGTTCGCCGAGAGCCCGCCGAGATCGGTCGCGCCCGCCTCGACCAACTCCGGCCACCAGTCCGCGAGGTTCGGCGGCACCTGGATGCCCACATCCGGCATCAACCTCCGGCATTCTCGAATCAACCGCTTCATCTCGTCGATGGTCACGGGTGTCGCCCACTCGGGGAGGGGCGGCGCGGGGGCCGCTTCCGGCGAAGTGGGAGCACTATCCGGCGGCATGGACCCGGCGAGCGAGTGACGCTTCGTTGAGCCGGGAGGAGGCCCCGCGTCGCCCCAGCGCGCGCGGGAGGCGTCATCCGCGAGATCGGCGACCTCGACGCCGTAGTAGCGCGGATGCGGAACGTAGTTCTGCAGGATCACCTCCTGCAGATGGCCATGGCGCTCGTGCAGCTTCGCCAGTGCATCCAGAGAGGCGATTCGCTCCTCGGCACTCTCGCCGATGCCAACGAGGATGCCACTGGTGAACGGGATCTTCAGTTCGCCGGCCAGCTCGATGGTCTCGAGGCGGCGGGCCGGGTGCTTGGTGGGAGAACCGGCATGGACTGTCTCCATCAGGCGCTCGGAGATGGATTCGAGCATCAGGCCCTGGGACGCCGTCACCTCCCGAAGGCGAGCCAGGTCGTCGCGGGAGAGCACCCCGAGGTTGGTGTGGGGAAGGAGGCCGCGCTCCAGCGCCCGCTCGCAGGCCCAGACGACGTAGGAGGTGAAGTCCTGGTGGCCCCAGGAGCGCAGCCGCTCGGCGACCACCTCGTTGACCTCGGGACGCTCGCCGGTCAGGACAAGCAGCTCCTTGCTGTTGCGCCGCACGGCCTCCTCGAGACGTCGCTCGACCTCGTCGGGGTCGTGCAGATGCGCCTGCCTGGTGGCGAACGAGCAGTACTTGCAGAAGCACTGGCAGGTCCTGGAAAGCGAGAGGGTGTAGTTCCGCGAGAAGGTGACCCGGCGCATCTAGGTCGCCAAGCTAGCGAACGGGCGAAGCCGGACGGCGCTCAGACGACGGCCGCGGCGATCTCGCCGACCGCCGTCTTCTCATCCTCGCTGACCCGCTCGCCGCTGATCCCGAGGAAGCCCTCCTTGCGGGCATTGGCAACCCGGTCGGCCAGAGTGCGTATGAACTGCTTGTACTCCTGCAGCTCCTCCGGCGTGGCCTTCTGCTGCACCAGGGCGACCGCATCGCGGATCCGCTGGAGATGGTGCTCCTTGAGCTCCTCCTCGGAGCTCAAGCGGGTCTTGTCGATCTCGGGCTTGGCCGCGGCGATCTCGTCGAGCAGCTGGCTGTCGCCGTGGTGCTCGCGCGCCTCGGCGTACATCTTCGCCATCGAGAAGCTCTCCCGAACCGACCCTCCGCGGTCGGCCATGACCACGATCATGCCCGCGCTGGTCGGGCCCTCGAGGACCAGCTCCCACTCCTCCTCGGTGAAATCAGCCTTTCCTGTCATCGCAACCCTCCGTTGTTGTTGAGCCGGTCAGCCCCCGACGATGCCGCCCGGCGGCGACGAGGGTGGCTTCGGCGGCCGGCCGCTCTCCTGGCGCAGCGACGGCGCCTCGTCCGCCGGCGGAGCGGGCCCGCGTGGGGCGATCTGATCCGCAAGCGCCTGGCCGGGGCCGCTGACGGGTTCGATCACGAACTTGTACAGCACGGCCGCGAGCCCGCCACCCACGATCGGTCCGACGAGATATGGCCAGACGCCGCCCCACTCGTTGCTGACCAGGGCCGGGCCGAACCAGCGCGCAGGGTTGAACGAGCCTCCGGTGAGCGGACCTATCACCATCACCAAGAAGCCGAGCGTCGCGCCAATCGCCAGCGGCGCCCACTCCTTGCGGGCGCTCGGGTTGAGGGCGACGGCGAGCACGACCATGACCAGGACGAAGGTGCCGACCGCCTCCAGCAGGCCGGCCTGGAAGTTGGAGCCGACCAGCGCGCTGGGGTGCACCGCGCCGTAGTCGGAGGCCCGCCCCTCGTCGAGGAGGAAGGCCTTGCAGAGCAGTGCGCCGAGGACGCCGCCCGAGAGCTGGGCGAGAATGTAGACGAGGGCGTCGATCGGATCGATCCGGCGCAGGAGCGCGAACCCGAATGTGATCGCGGGGTTGAAGTGCCCTCCGCTCGCCACCCCGATGCTGGCGATCAGCCCGAAGAGGACGAACGCGTGCACGAGGCCGACCACGGCGTAGTCCGAGCCGAACTGGGCGTTCTGGCCGACGGCGACGTAGAGAACGACGACGCTGCAGATGAAGAAGACGAGCAGCATCGTTCCGACCAATTCGGCGATATAGGCGGCGAGACCTCGATCTTGCACTGGCAGCGAACCTCCTGGTAGCTCTGCATTCCCGCCCTGCGGCGAGGCCGGCGGCAGTCTACCCAGACTTCTGGCGCGAGGCGATCCAAATCTCAACGGCAGCTAATCGCTCGAGGGGTGTCGGTCGCCGGCGAGCACGCGCTCGACGAGTTCCGGCATCTCGCGGGCCATCCGCGAGCGCGGAACCACCATCTCCAGGGCGGCGGACTCCGCGCGGCGCTTCGTCTCCACGTCGACGTGCGAGTAGAAGCCGAGCACCGGCGTTTCCCGGCCGCCTAGCTCATCGGCGTCGACCTCACCGAGGTCGGCGACGATCAGCTCGACCCCCTCGAGATCGTCGGGGTCGAGGCTCGGCGACAGACTCACCTCATGCCCCGCGGCTGCCAAGGTCGCTTGTACCCTGCTGCCGAACATCAGATCCGGCACGAGGGCGAGGATCCGGGCCAATGCCGACCTCTAGCTCATCCGGCCGATCAGAGACTGCGGCGCCGGCGGAAGTCCTGGCGCACGCTCTCCGGGCGGCCCCACATCTGAACGACCTCGGCGCGGCCCTCGTGGAAGTCGCTGAGGGCGATCTCGCCCTCGATGCCCTCCCGATCGAGCTTGGCCAACACGCCCCTGACGGTCTCGGGAGCCGCGGCATGGCCGAACCGGTGGGCGACGTTGATGCGCCAGTGCCAGTCGGCTCGCGAGAAGGGCTGCGCGTTGACCGTGCTCAGCAGGACGGCGCCGTCGACATAGCGCCCCTCGTCGGATATCCGCAGATCACAGACGAGATCGGTCCAGTCGTCCGGGAGCGACTCAACGATCCCCTCGAAGGTCTCGGCCAAGCCCATCGGCCAACAGACTACCCCGCTCCCCGGCAGGCGCCCGCGGACGAATACTGACGATGTCAGGCTCAAACGGCGGCCCTGGAGTGCCGATGCGAAGAGGGTCATGTTCACCAGGGAGAAAGCCGCGAGAGCAACGCACGGTTCGCCGCGCCGGGCGCTGGTGCTGCCGGCGCTGGCCCTGGCGGCGATGTGGATTTTCGTGCTCGCCCTCGCGGCGTTCAAGGTCAGAGAGGGGGCCCTGGTGGCGGCGGGGGCGGCCGGGCTGCTGCTCACCGTGGCCGCGCTGCGAGCCATCCGCGGCCAGCAGGCGCATCTGCACGGTCTCGCAATCACGGACCCGCTCACGGGCCTCGTCAACCACCGCGGCTTCCACGAGGCGCTCGAGGACGAGGTGGAGCGGGCGCGGCGAGCAGGCGCGTCCCTCGCCTTGGTCGCGCTGGATCTCGACGACTTCAAGGCCGTCAACGACCGCCACGGCCACCCCTATGGCGACGAGGTCTTGCGCGCCGTCGGAGTGCGGCTGCGCGCGTGCACGCGCCCCAGGGACGCGGCGGCGCGCGTCGGCGGAGAAGAGTTCGCGCTGATCCTCCCCGGCGCGGGCGGGGGGATCGCCGAGACGATCGCCGAGAGGGCGCGGAAGTCGATCGAGGACGTCGAGGCGGAAGGCGTCAAGCTCTCCGCCTCGGCGGGGATCGCCGTCTACCCGGCGGACGCCGAGGACGCCTCGACCCTGTGGGAGCTGGCCGACAGCGCCCTCTACGCGGCCAAGCAGGCGGGCAAGCGGCGCACGCGGCGCTTCGATTTCCACAAGAGCGCTCGGACGCGGTCGCGAAGGCAGGCGGACCAGGTCACCGCGCTGCTCCGAACATCAGGCTCGATCCGGCCCGTCTACCAGCCGGTCGTCGCGCTCCCGACGGGATCGATCGTCGGCTTCGAGGCGCTGGCACGATTTCCGACCTCGTCCACCCGCGCACCGGAGGGATGGTTCAAGCGGGCGCAGGCGAGCGGACTGGGCCCCGAGCTGGAGGCAGCCGCGATCCGGGCGGCGCTGGAACCGATCGGGCGGCCGCCCGGAACCCACCTCGCGCTCAACGTCAGCCCATCCGCCCTCGTCAGCGAGCCGGTGCAGGCGGCGCTGCCCGAGGACCTCACCGACCTCGTGATCGAGATCACCGAACACGAGGACTTCGCCCGCGACGGGGCGCTGCTGGACATGCTCGTGGAGGTGCGGCGACGCGGAGCCCGGATCGCCATCGACGACGTCGGCGCAGGCTACGCGGGTCTGAAGCAGGTGATGGCCGTGCGGCCGCAGATAGTCAAGCTCGACCGGGAGCTGACGGCGGCGATCCACACCGACCCGGCCCGGATGGCGCTGGTGGAGGCGTGGGCCCGCTTCGCGCGGCGGGTCGGCGCCAAAGTCTGCGCGGAGGGGATCGAAACCGTCGAGGACCTGCGGGCGATCGCCAACCTCGACGTCGAATGGGGACAGGGCTTCGCCCTGGCCCGACCCGCCGACCCCTGGGCGGGCGTCTCGGAGGTGGCGGCCGAGGTCTGCCGAGAGGCGCTCGAGCACGCGCTGCGCGAGCCCGCCGGGGCGGATGCCACCGGCGCCGCCGCCGGGAATCGACAGCTCGAGCACCTCAGCGCGAGGCTCGCCAGCGCCCGCTCCCGGCCGGATCTGGAGCGGGCGCTCGGCCTGATCGCGGCGGAGCTGCGCGCGGACAAGATCTGTCTCTCCCAATGGCACCCCGACCGTCGCGTGGTGGAAACCCTGGCGGAGAGCGGCGAGCAGCCGGAGGACGAGGAGTTCCCGATCGAGGACTATCCGATCACCGCCCGGGTGCTGCGCGAGCGCGAGGCGGTCCAGGTGCTCGCCGCCGATCCGCGCGCCCCCAGCTCCGAGGTGGAGCTGATGCTGAGCCTCGGCTTCCGATCGATGCTGCTCGTGCCCGTCGTCCACCGCGGCGAGAGCCTCGGCTTGGTCGAGGCCTACAGCAAGGTCGAGCGCCCCTGGACTCGGGCCGAGATCAACAGCGCGCGGATCATCTCCAACCAATTCGCCTCGGTGATCGAGGCGTTCTTTCGCTCAGAGGCCCCGCCGGCTGTCCCGGAGAGGCGGCCCTAGCCGAGGAACACCTGCTGGAGCAGGAAGACGTTGAGCGCGATGATCATCGCCGCCAGCGTCGCGACCAGAGCCGAGAGCCAGCGCGGGTTGACCAGAGAGCCCATCACGTCGCGGCGCCTGCCGACCAGCACGAGCGGAACCAGTGCGAACGGGATGCCGAAGGAGAGGACCACCTGGCTGGCGACGAGCGCCTCGGTCGGAGGCAACCCGAGCCCGAGTACGACCAGCGCCGGCGCCAGGGTGATGGCGCGCCGCAGGAAGATCGGGATGCGCCGCTCGATGAAGCCCTGCATGACGACCTGGCCGGCCATCGTTCCCACCGATGACGAGGCGAAGCCCGAGGCGAGCAGGGCGACGCCGAACACCGTCGCCGCGTTGTGCGAGACGAGCGTCTGCAGCCCGTCGTAGGCGCCCTCGATGCTGTCGATGCCGACCAGGCCGCTCTCATGGAAGAGCGCGGCCGCCATGGTCATCATCGAGAGGTTGACCACACCGGCGAGCGCCATCGCGATCACCACGTCGATGCGCTCGAAGCGGAGGATCTGGCGCCGCTCGCCATCGTTCTTCCCCACCACCCGCCGCTGGGTCAGCGACGAGTGCAGATAGATCACGTGGGGCATCACCGTCGCGCCGATGATCCCGGTGGCGAGCAGGATGCTCTCGGTGTCGCCGAACCCCGGCACGAGCAGGCCGTGGGCGAACTTTGCCCCGTCTGGGCTCGAGTTGAGGATCTCGAAGCCGAAGCCGAGCAGCACCACCCCGACCATGCTCGCGATCACCGCCTCCAGTCGCCTGAAGCCGCGCTGCTGAAGGGCGAGGATGGCGAACGCCCCGGCCCCGGCGATCAGCGCGGCGGGGAAGAGAGGGATGCCGAAGAGGAGGTTGAGCCCCAACGCCGCTCCCACGACCTCGGCTATGTCCGTCGACATTGCGACGACCTCGGCCTGGATCCAGAGGCCGATCGAGGTCTTGCGCGAGAACACCCCGCGGCAGACCTCGGGAAGGTTGCGACCGGTGGCGATGCCCAGCTTCGCGGACTGGGTCTGCACGACCATCGCGATCAGATTGGCCGCGAGCACCACCCAGAGCAGCATGTAGCCGTACTTGGCGCCTCCGGCGATGTTGGTGGCGAAGTTGCCGGGGTCGATGTAGGCGACGGCCGCGATGAAGGCGGGACCGAGAAACGGCCACAGTCGCGCCGGTCCCCTCGCCCGGCCCTCGAGCGAGCGGCGCGCGGCTCTGGCGACCGCGGCCTCCCCGGGGAGCACGTCCTCGACGATCGAGCCGTTGCCCGGCGCGCCGTTGGCGCCCGGCGCGCCCTGCGCCTCGTCCGGCGGCCGCTCCTCCAGCGCCTCCTCCGGGGGCTGCTCGTCCAGCGCCGACTGGCGGGGCTCGGTCATGACCGGCGCCGCCTCGGCGCTGGCCTGACGCGGATGCGGTCAGCGAGGGCCGGGCCGAGCCCGTGGGTGTGGCCCTCGACCACGATCAGCTTGGGGCCCCCGAAGGGCTGCTGCTCGCCGACGACGAGGTTCGCCCCCGGGTAGACGCCGAGGTCGGCCAGGTAGCGCAGCATCGAGGCGTCGCTGTCGGAGACGCGGACGAACACGACCGTCTCACCCGCCTCGACTTCGCTCAGCGGCATCGAGACCTCGTCAGCGAGCGCCAGGTCCCGGCTGGGGATCGGGTCGCCATGGGGGTCGCGCTTCGGATCGCCGAGCTTGGCGGCGATCAGCTCCTCCAGCTCCTCGGAGATGTAGTGCTCGAGCACCTCGGCCTCGTCGTGGACGCGATCCCAGGGCATGTCGAATGCCTCTGCCAGATACGACTCGAGCAGCCGGTGGTGGCGGAGCACCTCGAGGGCGATCCGCTCGCCCGCGTCCGTCAGCAGGACACCGTGGTAGGGCTCGTAGCGGACCAGGCGCATCTCGTCGAGCCGCTTCACCATCGCGGTCACCGAGGAGGGGGCGACGCCCAGCCGGTCCGCCAGGGCGGAGGTGCTGACCGCGCCGCCGCCTCGCTGCTGGAGCGAGTAGATCGCCTTGGCGTAGTCCTCGACCGCCTCTGAAGTGGGCTGCGTTTTCGGCATGGCCGAAATCGAAGTTTAGACTACTCGAAATATCAAGCACCCCGCAAGCCTGGGCCTGCGCCCCGCTTCGCTCCGCGAGGCGGGGCCTGCCCCCGGCCTACAATCGAGCTATGGCCGTTGCTCCGCCGTTCGAGCTCGACGCTCAGTACAGGGTGCTCCGTGAGGGCGCCGGCTTCTTCGACCGCTCCGATCGCGGCAAGCTGCTTGTCCGCGGCGACGATGCAGCCGAGTTCCTGCAGGGGCAGCTCACCAACGAGATCGAGTCGATGGAGAGCGAGCGCGGCTGCTACGCGGCGCTACTCAATCGCAAGGGCCACGTGCAGGCCGACATGCGCGTCCTGCGCCTGAGCAGCGGCGACGTCTGGCTCGACACCGAGGCCGACGCCACCGCCGCCCTGTACCGGCATCTCGACACCTACAAGATCGGGCGCCGGGCAGAGGTTGAGGATGTCTCGGATGGCTGGTCGATCATCTCCGTGATCGGTCCGAAGGCGAGCGAGACGGCGGGAGCGGGCCCCCTCCCCGGTGAGCACGCACAGCGTTTCTTCGAGCGCGACGGGCTTGACGTCCTCGCCGTGGCCACGCACCTCGGGGTCGATCTGATCGCGCGGCCCGAGGCGACCGACCGGCTCAAAGAGGTTCTCGAGTCCTCGGGGGCCGTCGCGGTGAGCGAGCAGGCAGCCGAGATCCGGCGGGTGGAATCGGGGCGCCCGCGCTTCGGCCGCGAGATGAGCGAGAAGACTATGCCCGCCGAGGCGGGCATAGTCGATCGCGCCGTCGACTTCACCAAGGGCTGCTACATCGGCCAGGAGCCGGTGGCGCGGCTCCACCACCGCGGCAAGCCGAACCGGGTCCTGCGCGGGCTCCGGCTCAGCGCCATGGCCGAGAGCGGCGAGACGCTCCACCTCGGGGAGCGCGAGGTGGGAGACCTTGGCACGGTCTGCCTCTCTCCGGCCCTGGGGCCGATCGCGCTCGCGATCGTCCGGCGCGAGGCACAGCCAGGAGACACGCTCGCCGTCGGCGCCGGTGCCCTCAGCGCCGAGCTGGTGGAACTGCCGTTCGACGGGGCCTCCATCGGTTAGATTTGGCGCCCATGCCGAGGAGGAGGGGCAGAGGGCTAATCGGACTGTTGGTCGCGGCCGCCGCGCTGACGCTCGCAGCCTGCGGCAGCAGCGACTTCCGGAACGACCCGCGTCCGCCGGTCCCAGCCGAGATCGCCGTCCAGATCAACAACGGCCGGGTGATCATCTCCCCGAGGGAGTTCGGCTCCGGGCTGGTCAACTTCAGCGTCGCCAACCTCTCGGACCGCGATGCGAGCCTGGCCGTCGACGGCCCCACCGCCGGCCAGAGCGACTCGATCCCTCCGGGAGGGAATGCGGTGCTGAAGATGGACACCGAGGCCGGCGAGTACACCGCCACCGCCGACGGCACCTTCGCGGCGCCGGTCCTGTTCCAGGTCGGCCCGGAGCGCGCCTCGGCCAAGAACGAGCTGTTGCTTCCGTAGCTAGTCGGCCTCGCCGCCTTCGACCAGCGACTCGACCCGCTCCAGCCTGGCGCGGACGTTCTCGACCATCTCGTCCAGGGTGGCCCTGGCCTTGTCGGTGCTGGTCTTGATGCCGGTCAGCGTGGCGCGAATGGCCTGGGCCTGCTTCAGGCAGGAAACCGCCTCCTCGGCCGCGTCGCGCACCGCCGGCGCATCCACGGTCAGGTCGCGATCGCGCGCCATCGCCACCCGCGCCGCGGCCAGGCGATAGGCGACCTCCAGGGCCAGTCCGTCCGGCTCCTCGCGGTCGACCGCGACGATCAGCTTGTTGCCCTCATACTCGGCCAGGGTCTCTCGCCCCGAGGGCACCCGCTCCTCGCCGGCGACGACCAGCACCCCGAAGGAGGCGGCCCGAGCGGCCATCGCCTCGTTCAGCTCCCTCCAGGCGTCGTTCTTGGAGAGCTTCTTGTCCTTGGCCTCGACCACGACCCGTCCGGCGGCAGGCCCGTCCGCCGCCCCGAGCTCGATCAGGGTGTCGCCCTTCTTGCCGCCGCCCTCGGCGCCCTCTCCGCCGGTGTGGGATGAGGCGTCGCCCCTGGTGGCCGCGATCCGCTCGAGGGCCTGGTCGACGCGCTCCTCGAAGCTGCGCCCCTTGCGGGTGCCGGCTTCCTCGGCCTCCTCGAGCGCCTCGCGGCCGGCGTCCAGCCCGAGTAGCTCCGAGGTCCTGGTAATGAGCTCGTTGAGCTTCTGCTCGAGCTTCTCGTCGCGGGCGTCCTGGTCCTCCCTGCGCTCGCGGGTCCAGGTGCGAAGCCCCGCCAGGACGGGGTTGAGTGGGTTGCGCTCGTCGTCAGCGGACAGGCGGCGCATGAACTCCTCGTCGCGCTCCTCCAGGATCCGCTTCACCTGCGCCTGCACCGCTCCCTCGCGATCCTCGCCGAAGGTCGTCGCGATCAGCTCGGCGAGCTGGTCGCTGTGCGATTCGAGCGCCTCGCCGAGCGCGCCACCGGCCTCGCCGTCGCCGAGGGCGCGAGCGAGGCCCTGTTCGATGCGCTCGACCGCCTCGCGGTTCTTCTCCTCGACGCTCTCGCGGTGGGCGCTGGTCAGGTGCTCGAACTCGCGCCTCACGTAATCCACCTCGACCGCCGTTTCCTCGCGGTCCAGCACCCGGGCGCCGATCTCGATCGTCCGCCTCAGCGTCCGCGCCGGGTCCTCGCCCGCCTCGACACGCTCGCGGACCACGCGAGCTGCCTCGCGGTCGGCGACGGTGAGATCCTCGATCACGATGCGGTCCCCGAGCAGGCGGATCGTCTCCTCGCCATCGGGCTCAAGCGGCAGCTGTGGCTTCTCGGACGCTTCCATGAGAACTTACGACGGTAGTCGAGCCTTCGGACACGAAGCTGACAACTGACAACTGCTGAGATGACGAGCGAACCCCGGCGCAAACCCGCCACCGCGGACGAGGAGATCATCGAGGCCGACGGGAAGGCGGTCGCGGCTCTCCATTCAGAGGCCGAGCGCCTGGCCCGGATCCAGAAGGAGCTCGCCACCGGGTTCGAGCGCCTTTCGGGCCTCGGCCCCGCCGTCTGCGTCTGGGGATCGGCCCGCACCGCGGAGAGCGACCCTGAGTATTCCCTGGCTCGCGAGGTCGGGCGTCGGATCGGCGAGCGCGGCGTGGCGGTGATCACGGGCGGCGGACCGGGAACGATGGAGGCCGTCAACCGCGGCGCGCGGGACGCCGGCGCCACCTCGGTCGGCCTCAACATCGAGCTGCCCCACGAGCAGGCGCTCAACCCGTATTGCGACATAGGAATCGAGTTCCACTACTTCTTCACCCGCAAGCTGATGTTCGTCCGCTACTCGCAGGCCCTGATCGCGTTTCCCGGCGGCTTCGGCACCCTCGACGAGCTGTTCGAGGTGATGACCCTGATCCAGACCGGCAAGACAGTCGACCACCCGGTGGTGCTGGTCGGCAGCGATTACTGGCGCGGGATGCTGCACTGGATGCGCTCCCAGCTGCTCGAGCGGGGCCGGATCTCGCCTCAGGACTTCGAGATCGCCGAGCTTCTCGACGATCCCGGGGAGATCGTGGCGGCGGCCTGCGCAGGCAGCTCCACCGCCGGATAGAGGCCCCGTACCCGGTCGACGAAGGCGGCGAGGCGGTCCGCGAGCCCGGCGTCGCGAATCTCGAGCACGTTCTCCGCGTTCCGCTCGCCCGAGCGGGAGAGATTGAAGGAACCGATGAAGGCGACGTCGTCGGCGACGGTGACCTTGGCGTGCATGAAGTTGTGGGGATCGTCGCCCTCCGCCCGCCACGGAATCGACCGCTTCCCGGAGAAGGGGAGCTTGCTCAGCACCGCCGCCAGCAGCGGGATCTTCCAGCTCGACTGGCCGTTCTCGGCCCACTGCTCGAACACGGTCGCGATCTGGGGGGCATCGACCACGCCGGCGACATCCACCGGCCGTCGGGCGAGCTCCGCGAGCGTGCCGAGCACGGGCGCCGAGGTGATCACCGGCGAGGCGATCCTCACGCGGGAGCGCGCCCGGCCGATCGCCGTGGCGATCGCATGCGAGAGATCCTCGCCCTGTCCCGGGGTGAACCAGGCACGGACGGGCACGCCCTCCACCTCGGCCAGCTCGGGCTCGGGCAGGCCGCTGCGCTCCACGTCCTGGCGCTGCCAGAGCTCCTCGAAGTTGACGCGGTAGGCCGCGCCGACCGCGGGGCTCTGGACCACGGCGAGCACGTTCTCCTGGCGGGTCCAGGAGTCGATGGTCCAGTTCGCCGAGCCGGTCCAGACCGCTTCGCCGTCGCGAACGGCGTACTTGTGGTGCATCAGGTCGGGCACGCCGGGGACGGGGCGGACCTCGATCGGGAGCTGCTCGAGTATCTCGGGTCGCGTCTGGGGCGGCGGGTGCAGCGCCGGGGGCCGGGCTGGGCCATCGTCCTCGTGGTCGACGTTGTAGACGAGGCGCACCGCGACCCCGCGCCCCTCTGCCGCGCGCAACTCCTCGGCGACGATGGCGCCGACGGGGTCGGGCAGGCGCACGTCGTAGAGCGCCAGCTCGAGCGACTCCCGCGCGGGCCGCAGGAAGGCGGCGACCCGCTCGGCCACCTGCTCGGCGGGCTGCCCGCCGTCGCTGAGTGTCCAGACATCGATCGGCACGGCGGACGAGGCTACCTGCGCCCTGCCGGCGGGGGTCGACCGGAAGCCCTGAACAGCGGGTTGACTACGATGCCCGAATCCGAGGACCCGACCCCAGGAGCTGACGTGGCCGTAGACGTTAAGGACGTTTCCAAGCTCGACGTGGAGCCCGGCACGCTGCCGGGGAAGATGGCCGCCTGGGTGATCCGTCCCGAGCGCGAGGGCGAGCCCAGCGACGCCTTCCAGGTCGAGGAGATCGAGGTCCCCGAGCCCGGCGCCTTCGAGGTGATCGTCCGGGTGATGGCGGCCGGGGTCAACTTCAACAACGTCTGGGCGGCGCTCGGCAAGCCGGTCTCCGTCTTCGGCTACGGCGACCATGAGCAGTACGGTCACCACATCGGCGGTTCCGATGCCTCGGGGATCGTCTGGAAGGTCGGCGAGGGCGTCACCAAGTGGAAGCCCGGCGACGAGGTCGTCCTCCACTGCAACCAGGCCTCCTACGAGGACGTCGAGGTCCACGGCCTTGACCCGCTGGCGGCGCCCAGCCAGATGATTTGGGGCTACGAGACCACCTGGGGCTCCTTCGCCCAGTTCACCAAGGTGCAGGCTCAGCAGCTCCTCCCCCGCCCCCAGAACCTGAGCTGGGCCGAGTCGTCGGCCTACGGGCTCACCTACTTCACCGCCTTCCGGATGCTGATGGACCAGTGCAAGCTGCAGGCGGGCCACAACGTCCTGATCTGGGGCGCCGCCGGCGGCCTCGGCGTGTTCGCGACGCAACTCTGCGCAGCCTCCGGGGCCAACGCCGTGGGCGTCGTCTCCTCCGACGAGAAGGGCGCGCTGGTCAAACAGCTCGGAGCCGTCGGCTACATCAACCGCAACGAGTTCTCGGGGATGATGCGCACCGGCGAAGAGACGCCCGAAGAGGAGAAGGAGCGCTTCAAGGTCTCGCGCGGCTTCGCCAAGCGAGTCAAGGAGATCCTCGGCGACGCCCCCGACATCGTCTTCGAGCATGTGGGAAAAGCGACTTTTCCCACCTCGGTCTTCGTGGTCAAGCCCTTCGGCAAGGTCGTCATCTGCGGCGCCACGTCCGGCTACACGCTGGACTTCGACGTGCGCTACCTGTGGATGCGCCAGAAGCAGATCATCGGCTCCCACTTCGCCAACGCCTACGAGTGCATGCGCGCCAACAAGCTGATGGCCGAGGGCAAGATCCGGCCGGTGCTGTGGCAGACGATGGGCTTCGACGGCGTAGGCGAGGCGCACCAGCTGCTGCGCGAGAACAAGCACCTGGGCAAGATCTCGATCCTGGTCGGTGCCACCGATCCCGACGAAGGCAAGAACGAGGATGGCCCGGGGGCGATCCGCGCCGAGGTGGGTGCCTGACGCCGTGGCCGAGGTCTGTTTCATCGACTGGCACGTCCACCCGTTCCGGGCGGATCGCTGGTTCCAGATCTGGGAGCCCGGCGCCGCCAGGGCGATGTCGTTCGGCGCCAAGTCGTGGTCGCTGACGCGAAGCGCCGACGACCCGCTGCTCTTCCGCCAGGAATCGATCTGGGAGGACCGCGCCGACTTCGAGCGCTACTGGTTCAGCGACGAGGTCTCCGATCTGCGCGAGCAGGCCCTCAACTACTACAACAAGCCCGTCGCCCCCTCCTGGCACAAGGTCGTCGCCGGCGAGTAGCCGGCTTCGCTACATCGGCCTCCAGAGCGTGTTATCTCCCCGATGAAGCGCAAGGGCATGATCGCGTGTCGCGCTCGCGGCGGCGGTGCTGGCGGGCCTCCCCGCGGGAGCCGCCGCCAAGGTCCGGATCAGCTTCGACAAGCGCGTTCTGACCGCCAGCGGCGGCAAGAAGGCCGAGCGGATCGCCGTCAGCTGCTCGGATCAGGGGACCGCCAAGGTCAATGGCCGCGATCCCGCGACCGGGGCCGTCCCGTGCGAGAAGGTGGCCGAGGTCGACGTGCTGGCGGCGGCCGGCAACGACACCGTCGACTGCCGCGGCATCGACGGCCGCTTCGGGGAGGCGAAATTCGAGGGCTTCGGCGTTGGCACCGGCTGCGCCGTGGTCGGGGACGGCGGGAACGACCGGCTGATCGGCGGCAAGGCCGCCCTCAACCTCTTCTACGGCGGCGCCGGCAACGACCGGCTCACAGGCGGAGCGCGCAAGGACGCCCTGGTTGGCAACGACGGCAACGATCGCCTGGTCGGCGGCGACGCCAAGGACCTGCTTCTCGGCCTCGACGGAGACGACACGCTGCTTGGCGGCGCCGGCGCAGACGCGCTCAACGGCAACGACGGCGCCGATCTGCTCCGGGGAGCCGCGGGCGCCGACTTCCTCCGCGGCGGCAAGGGAGCGGATCGCCTCTACGGCGGCAAGGGGCGCGACCGCCTGATCGGCGGCCCCCAGAAGGACTTCCTCGACGGCGGCCCCGGCCGCGATCTGTTCGCCGCCAACGACGACCCGCCGGTACGGCCCTAGTGCTGCTCCAGCGGCGCCATCGTCAGCCCCGCGTCCTGTAGCTGCTCCCAGTAGTGCTCGGCGGGCTCCCGGGGGCCGGTCCAGACCGCGGCCCTGCCGGAGCTGTGGATGCGGTCGGCGATCGCGAAGCCGTTCTCGAGGCTGACGCCTGGGATCACCCGCGCCAGCGTCTGCGCGACGTGATCGAAGGTGTTGTGATCGTCGTTGAGGACGATCACCATCCAGTTGCCGCCGAGCCCCGAGCCGGGGCCGGCGGCCCTGGGCCGCTCAACGGTCGTGGTTGACATCGCCGCCAGGCCGAAGATAGAGGATCGGAGAAGCCCCCCTGGGACGGGGCTTGCGATCCGCATCGGGTCGCGGCTAGAAAGGGTTGGGGACGCGGATCGCGACGTCGTCGAAGGCGCCGACTGCGCCCTTCGCCGAAGCGTTGCCCTTGGCGCCGAGCACCAGCACGGTACGGCGGCCCGCAGGCTGGTTGCCGGCGGTGTCCTTGGCGTTCAGCTTGACCTTGCCGTTGATCACGGCGCGGAGGCGCACCGCGCTCCCTTCGTTGAAGGCGCGAAGGACCAGGTCGTTCCGCTTCCCGCCCGCGGCACGGATGCACTTGCACGGCCCCGAGGCAAACAGCGTCGAGCCGCCGGATCCCTTGGCGTCGCGGAATACCTGCCACTTCTGGTTGACGGGCAGCACGCGCAACTCGTACCCCTCGTTGTCGCTCTGGCGAACCGCGACGCCGATGTAGACCTTCTTGCGAAGCTTCGCGGGCGTGGATCCGGTCAAGTTGGTCGACGCCGCCATCTCGAGGCTGGTGCCGCCGCTCGACGAGTCGCCGACCACAGAGCTGCGGAAGCCGCAGGCGTTGGTTCCCTGGCCGACGATCACGCCCATCGTGTCGCCGTGGCGCAGCTTCTTCTGGCACTTGGCGCCCTTCACCTTGGGAAAGGCGGCGACGTCCGCCGAGGAGGAGAAGTGGTAGAGGGCCAGCGTCACGGGCCCGGCCATGGCGACGCCCGCTACCGCGAGTGCGGTGGCGCAGGCGGCCATCAATGTGAGCTTCAGTCGCATCGGTGCGTGAGAGTAGCCAGGTTGGCCCTACTGGGGTGCAAGAACACGCTCCGCCCCGAAAAAGAGCGCCCGCTGGGGACGGGTCCGATCCACGTACCATTAGCGGCATGAGCGAGCACCGCCTGCCGGAGCGGGACCGCCCGTGGGTCATGCGCACATACGCCGGCCACTCGGACGCTCGCCGCTCCAACGAGCTCTACCGCCGCAACCTGGCCAAAGGCCAGACCGGTCTCTCGGTCGCCTTCGATCTGCCCACTCAGACCGGCTACGACCCCGACCAGCCGCTGGCGCGGGGCGAGGTCGGCAAGGTCGGCGTCTCGATCGTCGACAAGGGCGACATGCACGCCCTGTTCGACGGCATCCCGCTGGGCGAGATGAACACCTCGATGACGATCAACGCGACCGCCGCCTGGCTGCTCGCCCTTTACGTCACGGTCGCCGAGGAGAACGGGGTCGAGCGCGCCGCCCTCGCCGGCACCACGCAGAACGACATCATCAAGGAGTACCTCTCGCGCGGGACCTACGCCTTCCCCCCTGGGCCGTCGATGCGCCTGATCGCCGACACGGTGGCCTTCACCGTCAACGAGATCCCCAAGTGGAACCCGATCAACGTCTGCAGCTACCACCTGCAGGAGGCCGGGGCGACGCCCGTGCAGGAGGTCGCCTTCGCGCTCTCCACCGCGATCGCGGTCCTCGACGAGGTCAGGGCGCGCGGCCAGGTCGCCGAGGCTGACTTCCCCAACGTGTTCGGCAGAATCTCCTTCTTCGTCAACGCTGGCGTCCGCTTCATCGAGGAGCACGCCAAGCTGCGCGCGATGGGCCGTCTCTGGGAGCAGATCGGGCGGGAACGCTTCGGAGTCACCGACGAGAAGTTCCTTCGCCTGCGCTACGGGGTCCAGGTCAACTCGCTCGGGTTGACCGAATCCCAGCCGGAGAACAACGTTCCCCGGATCGTGCTCGAGGCCCTGGCAGTGACGCTGGGCCGCGACGCTCGCGCGCGCGCGATCCAGCTTCCCGCCTGGAACGAGGCACTCGGGCTGCCGCGCCCCTGGGACCAGCAGTGGAGCCTTCGCATCCAGCAGATACTCGCCTTCGAGACCGACCTGCTCGACTATCCGGACATCTTCGAGGGGTCGAAGGTGATGGATGGCCTGGTCGAGGAGCTCGAGCAAGGGGCCCGCGCCGAGATCGCGGTGGTGGACGAGCAGGGCGGCGCGGTGGAGGCCGTTCCCTACATGAAGGCCAGGCTCGTCGAATCCAACCGCGAGCGGCTCGCCCGCATCGAGGAGGGCGAGCAGAAGGTCATCGGCCAGAACTCCTACACCGAAACCGAGGACTCGCCGCTGACCAACGCTGAGGACGGCGGCATCCTCACCCCCGACCCCGAGGTCGAGCGGGAACGCATCGAGGCGCTCGAGCGCTGGCGCTCCGAGCGCGACCAGGCCAAGGTCGGCGCGGCGCTCCAGAAGCTGGCCGAGGCGGCCGCCGACGAGTCCGCGAACATCATGCCCGCGACCATCGAGGCCGCCAGGGCCGGCGCCACCACCGGCGAGTGGGCGGGCGCGCTGCGTGAGGTGTTCGGCGACTACCGGGCGCCCACCGGCGTCGAGGGCGCCGCCGCGTCGATGGACGAGGAGTTGCTGGCAAAAATCCGACGGCGCGTGGAGGAGGTCTCCGAGGGCCTCGGGCATCCCATCCGGATCCTGGTGGGCAAACCCGGCCTCGACGGGCACTCCAACGGCGCCGAGCAGATCGCGGTGCGGGCGCGCGACGCCGGCATGGAGGTCGTCTACCAGGGCATCCGCCTCACCCCCGAGCAGATCGCCAGCTCGGCCGTGCAGGAGGACGTCGACGTGGTCGGGCTCTCGATCCTCTCTGGCTCGCACCGGGAGCTGGTGCCGCGCGTCGTGGAGTTGCTCCGCAGCGAGGGCTGTGAGGCTCCGGTCGTGGTCGGCGGCATCATCCCGCCCGCCGACGCCGAGGCGATGCGCCGGGCGGGCGTGGCGGGCGTCTACACGCCCAAGGACTTCGACATCAACCGGATCATGGGGGAGATCGCGGACCTGGTCGCAGAGCGAAACGGTGCGGGCGCGCAAGGCGCCGCCGAGCCCACCCGCGCCTGACACGCTCCGACGGCGGGATGGCTGCCGGAACCCGGTATTGCCGAACGGCGGGACTACCCTGCAGGGGATGGAATGGACGAACGGGGACCAGAGCGCCTGGCTCCGCTGCTACCGCTGCTGGGCCCGCGACCTCGAGGTGCAGCTCCACTATGACGCGATCCTGCGCATCGACCCCGAGACCGGCGCGCCGGCCGAGCGCCTGGACGAGGTGCAGGAGGCGGTCGTGCAGTGCCTGCGCTGCCTGCACGACCAGCCGCATCTGACCGTGCGCGAGGACAGGGTCGTGCCGGTCGAGGACCGCTGGGAGCGAATGGTCGCCGGCACCCCCTGGGTCGCGTCCTGCACCGTCACCGTGGACCAGGACCAGGTCGAGACCTGCTCGGGGCCCGAGGCGGCCGAGTCCCTCACCTACGGCGCCTTCGGCGACGCGGGCACACGCGAGTTCTTCACCCACGTCCGCTTCCACAAGCACGACGAGGAGCGGATCGTGGTCCACCTGCTGGTCGAGCTCTACGCGCGCTCCTCCGAGGAGGCGACGGGGGTGCTGGAGGACGCCGCCCGCGGGACGCTCGAGATCACCTCGCTGGCCGAGGAGTCACGGCCCCCCGCCCACGCCCCCGATGACGCCCACTAGCAGCTCCTGCGAGTGTCGCCGTGGGCGCGGCGGCAGCGGTCCCGCCCGGGTCCGCCCTGAAGCAGGTCGCGGCCCCGGCCGCCGTTGAGGCGGTCCTCGCCGAAGTTGCCGAAGAGGAGGTCGTGGCCGCCGTCCCCGAAGAGGCGATCGCCGAGCAGGCCTCCCGAGAGCCGGTCGTTGCCGGGCCCGCCGCGAAGCAGATCGTTGCCCCGGCCGCCGCAGATGCGGTCGTTGCCCGCGCCGCCGAAGACCTTGTCGCTCTGCGCGAAGGCGACGATCACGTCGGCCCTCGGCGTGCCCAGGATCCTCTGCTCTCCGGCCGTCCCGAACATGGTCGCGGGGCGCCCGAAGCAGCGATCCGGCGGCAGCGGCTGCTGGCGCTCGAAGGCGCCGGCGTCGCAGGCGTAGCCGCTCGGGCGCCGCAGGCCCCGCTGATCGGTGCGCACCGGCCAGCAGTACGGAACGCTCTCCAGCGCCGGGCTCCCGTTGGCGAGGGCGCGGGTCTCGGTCGGGCCGCCCTGATCGTCGAGCGGGACCAGCCGCGCGTCGGGCGAGCTGTGGTCCCGCAGGTCCGGCCGGGGATCGCACTGACCCGCGGGCGCGGATGCGTGGGCCTCGAGATTGCCGCCGAGACTGGTGATCGCGGCCTCGGCGCCGTTCTCGAAGCAGTTCTCGGTGCCCGGGCCGGCGCTGCCGTCGGCGACGATGGTCCCCCGCAGCTGCACCTCCCCGCCGGTATCCGCGACCAGGTTTCCGCCGGCCGTGTCGTCGAGCACTGCGGACAGAGCCGCGTTGTCGGCCAGGGTCGACTGGGTCAGCTTCATCAGCCCCGCTGGGGCCTGGTAGGCGCCTCCACCGAGGACCGACGGAGCGATCGCCACGTCGTTGAGGGCGACATTGCCGCTCAGGGTGACATTGGTCAGCTCCGCGTCGCCCTCGCTGCCGATCCCCCCCGCCCTGGCCGCGGCGCTCGCGCTGGTGGACTCGGCCAGGTTTCCGGCGATCGTCGTCGCCTCGATCAGGTGCTGGCCGCCGGAAGCAAGCCAGACGCCCCCGCCCCGCGCGCCGCTCCCTCGCGCCACGCTGTCCTCGATGCTGACGCTCTTCAGCGCCAGGCGGCCGCTCCGGACCAGCACGCCTCCCCCCTCGGCGCCGGATCCCGTCACCCTGCCCCGGGCGAGATCGAGCCCCCTGATCGTCACCACCGGCTCGACGTCCCCGTCGGAGCCGACGTCAAAGACGCGGTCGGCGAGGAGACCGTCGATGCGCGGCTGGTCGGCGCCGACGATCGAGACGCTGTCGTTGAGATCGAGGTCGCCCCTGGCGGCCTGGTTCTCGCCGCCGCCGGTGAGGCCGAGCTTGTAGTCGTCCTCCAGCCTGGGGACGGAGATCAGATCGACGCCGGGCCTCCCGTTGGACTCTTGCACCGCCGCCCTCAGGGTGCAGCTGACGACATCGACGTCCGGATCGGCGTCGCAGACTCCGTCGGAGGTCGAACCGACCGCCGCCGCGTCAACGGCACTATCCACGGTGAAGGTGGTGGCAGCGGCGGCGGGCGCCGCGGCGCAGAACGCGGCCACCGCCAGCGCGAGCGTGGCGGCGAGGCACTGGAGTGCGAGCGGCGGGCGCAGCTCCCTGTCAGCCGGTTCCATTGCCTTCATACCAACAAGCATCGGGATGGCGAGTCGCGCCTTGAGCGCGGCCCGCCCGCGGCCAGCTCGCCGGAATCGCCGGCGCCAGGCTTGCGCGGCACGAGCACGGCGCGCTTGAACTCGGCGACCAGTGTGCCGTCCTGCTTGTAGACGCGTGTGTGGACCTTGACCACGCCGCGGTCGGGCTTCGACTCGGAGGGACGCACCTCGAGAACCTCCGACTCGCAGAAGAGCGTGTCTCCATGGAACACGGGCGCAGGGTGGCTGAGCTCCTCGGTGGCCAGGTTGGCGATCGCCTTGCCCGAGACATCGCTGACCGACATGCCCAGCGCCAGCGAGTAGACGAGCGGTCCGACGACGACGTTCTGGCCCTGCTGCGGCCTCGCTCGCGTAGACGTCGTTCAGGTGCAGCGGATGATGGTTCATCGTGATCAGACAGAAGAGGTGATCGTCTGCCTCGGTCACGGTCTTCGCGGGCCAGTGCTTGTAGACGGCGCCGACCTCGAACTCCTCGAGGTAGCGCCCGTATGGGTGCGCGCCCGAAGCCTCCCGCCCGGCCTGGTCGGTGATCAACTCATGCTTCTCGTCGTTCATCGGCGCGGGATGGTACCCGGACGGCGGGGATCAGGAGACGACCCGGGCCTCGATTCCCTCGAAGCGGGCGATGTCCGAGATCTCGGCATCGATCGCCTCCCGCACCCCGGCGTCCGCGGGGTCGGCGAGGTCGAGCGAGATCTCGAGGTGCCCGCCCTTTCGCGACGATCGCCAGCCGCCGATCACGACTCCGTCGCGGATGATTACGGGTCGGATCCAGCCGCCCCCGCCCTCCTTCACCGCCGCCCGTTGCTCGGCCGGCACCGAGAAATCGCGGTTTTTCCAGCCGAGCAGGTAGGTGTCGAAGTTTCCGAGCATCCGGAGCTGCCCGCTCCGCGGTAGCCGCGCTGCTCGCCCCCGGAGGGCGAGCAGCGTCTGGTCCCCCACACGCACCTGCTCGAGCTCCTCGGAGATCGCCTCCAGCCCCGCGCGGATCTCCCGCAGCGCGAGGCCGGACCAGTAGGCGAAGTCCCTGTCGGTCGCCGGTCCGAAGGCGCGCATGTACCGCCGGGCGAGCTCGGCGAGAGCCGCCTCGCGGTCGAAGGGCGGCATCTGCCCGAGCCAGCTCCGCCTCAGCACCAGGCACGTCGTTCGGCCGCGGTCGGGCCCGAGGCAGGCGAGGCCCGAGGTGACCGCCAGCCCGATCACGTGCAGGCGGGTCTGCGAATTGAGCTCGACGCCCGCGGCGCGAACCCGCTCGGCTGCCTCCGGGCGCGTGATCGGCCCTTCCGATCCCAGCGCCGCGGCGATCGTGCGCAGCGCCTTCTCCTGGGCGGCCGGGGGCATCCCGAGCTGCCCCAGCCGCCTCCTCGACCATCTCTCGATCCCCGGCTCGAACAGGGGCAGCATCCAGCCGGCGTCGTCGGTCGGGATCAGGTGAATGGTCGTACGCATCACCCAGGTGCGCAGAAGCGACCGCTCCTCCGTCCGGGCGCGATCGATGTCGGCTGCGGACAAGCGCCGGCTGCGGGAGCGGAAGCTGAGCGGTCCGGCGAATGTGTCCTGCGCCTGAGCCCCGGCGATCGCCCTGGCAATCTCCGCCGGATCGCGCGCCGAGGCCGGGCGGTGCAGCAGCTGAGCCGCCGCCCTCAGCCTCGGCAGCCGTTCCGGCGCGATCGCCTTCAGTGGACCTTGCGGGTGGCCGCCCTCGCCTCCTGGCGGGCGATCACCTGGCCGATCAGCTTCTGGATGTTCTGATCACCGCTGACCTTGACCTGGCCCAACTCGTAGGCCTCGCGGTAGTTCTTGATGGTGCCGTCGGCCGCCAGCTCATTGAAGTGGGAGCGCGGCATGCTGACTCTCAGCGTCGCGTCCTCGCCGGCGGATTTTGAGATCTTCGGGCCCGGCAGCTCCACTCGGAACATCTGCACGTCGCCCCGGCCACGCAGCTCGAGCTCGAACACCAGCTTGAGCTTGGCCAGCGCCGGCACCTCGGCCTGGAAGCGCTCGACCGCGGTCTTGATCAGGTCCTGAGTGCTGGCCACTCCCTGGGTTCTACCAGGGGATCGGCTTGCGATCTCGGAAGAAGCCGCCGGTGGGGCCGTCGTCGGGGAGCGTGGCGAGCCAAACCGCCGTGTCAGCGCCGTCCTCCACCGACTTCGGCGCGCTCGGGGCCACCCATATCGGTGCGAACCCAGCCGGGGCAGAGGCTGTTGACCAGCACTCCCGCCCGGCGCTCGTCGTAGGCGAGGGTGCGGGTGAGGGCATTGAGGCCCGTCTTCGAGACTCGGTAGGCGGCGTAGCCGCCGTACATGTCGTCGAGCTGCCCGGCGCCGCTGGAGACGTTGACGATCCGCGGATGGTCGCTGCGCCGCAGCAGCGGCAGCATCGCCTCGGTCAGGCGCCAGGGCCCGAAGGTATTGGTCTCGATCACCTCGTGGGCGCGGTCGAGGTCGTAGTCGGCGGCGCCCGTCGGGTCCCCGTAGACGCCGGCGTTGTTGACCAGGGCGTCGAGCTTGCCGGGGTCCGCCGCGATCCGCTCGGCGAGGGCGTCCACGCTCGCCTGGTCGGTGACGTCGAGCCGGACGTACTCGATCGACTCGTGGTCGGGCTCGCCAGCCGCGCCGGGGTCGCGGGCACCAGCCAGCACCCTGAAACCGCGATCCGCGGCCAGCTGGCGGGCGATCTCACGCCCGATGCCGCGATTGGCGCCGCTGACCAGCGCGACCAAGGTCAGACCTTGTTTCGCTCCAGCAACTTCTTGCCGATCACCATGCGCTGGATCTCGGAGGTGCCCTCGCCGATCAGCAGCAGCGGCGCGTCGCGGTAGAGGCGCTCGATCTCGTACTCCTTGGAGTAGCCGTAGCCGCCGTGGATGCGGAAGGCGTCCTCGACGACCTCCTTGCCGTTCTCCGAGGCGAGCAGCTTTGCCATCCCGGCCTCGAGGTCGGAGCGCTCGCCGGCGTCCTTCATCCGCGCCGCCTTCAGCGTCATCAGGCGGGCGGCCTCGACCTTAGTGGCCATGTCGGCGAGCTTGAACTGGATCGCCTGATGCTGGGCGATCGGCTTGCCGAAGGTCTTGCGCTCCTGGCTGTAGGCGAGCGCCAGCTCGAGCGCGCGCTGGGCGATGCCGACACCTCGCGCGGCGACGTTGACGCGGCCGACCTCGAGCGCGTCCATCATCTGGCGAAAGCCGTTGCCGACGCCCGCCTCCTCACCCCCGAGGATGCGCTCCGGCGGGCAGCGGTAGCCGTCGTAGACGAGCTCGGTGGACTCGACGCCCTTGTAGCCCATCTTCTTGATCTTGGGCGGGACCTCGAGGCCCTCGTACTCGCCCGAGTTCTTCTCTGCCCAGGGCTCCTTCTCGGTGATGAAGCAGGTCATCCCCCTGTAGGGAGGGTCGGCCTTGGGGTCAGTCTTCATCAGGACGAAGACGACCCCCGAGCCGAGGCCGTTGGTTACCCACATCTTCTGGCCGTTCAGCTCCCACTTGCCGTCGTCGCCCTTGGTGGCGGTGGACTTGATCCCCTGCACGTCGGAGCCGACCTCGGGCTCCGAGAGCGAGAAGGCGGCGCGGATCTCGCCGGTGGCCATCTTCGGCAGGAAGTGGTCCTTCTGCTCATCGGAGCCGAACTTGATCAGCAGATAGGAGCCGATGAAATGGGTGTTGACCACTCCCGAGATCGAGATCCAGCCGCGCGAGAGCTCCTCGACGATCATCGCGTAGGTGGTCAGGTCGAGCCCCATGCCGCCGTACTCCTCGGGGATGGTCACCCCGAACAACCCCAGCTCCTTCATCTGCTCGACGATCGCCTCGGGGAACTTGTCCTCGCGGTCGAACTCCTCGGCGACGGGGATGATCTCGTTGTCGACGAAGCTGCGGACCATCTCGGTGATCTCGCGCTGCTCGTCGGTCTTCTCCTGGTAAGTCGCTGTCGCTACCGCCATGGCTCCTCGTGGTCGCTTGCGAGTTGGGCCCTGCGCGCGGCCAAGGATAGGGGAGACTTCCGCCGTGGGATCGAAGGTGGATGCCGTGCAGAGCGGCTTCGACCTCTTCAACTCGGGAGATCTGGACGGCTCTTCGGCACGGTCTTTCACCCGAGATCGACCACAGGGGCGCTCCGACATCTCTGCGCAGGCGTGGCTCGCCGGCGAGTGGTCACCCGCCGGCGAGTCCTGAGCCCCTACTCCTCTGCGAGCAGGGAATAGAGGCGCCGGCGCGTGTCGGTCAGGACCTCGACCGCCTTGCGCACCTGCTCCTCGCCGCCGGCCTGGGCGACCTGCATCGCGGCGGCGCCCACCTGAAAGGCGACCGAGCGCAGCGCAAACAGCGGGGAGTCTTCGTCGTCGCCGTTGTCCCAGGGGAGCTTGTCGCCCGCCCTCTCCTCGAGCGCCTTGCGGCCGGCGTCGGTGAGAGAGAAGACCCGGCGGCCGTCGATCTCCTCGGCGCTGACCAGGCCCTCGTCCTCGAGCAGCTGCAGGGTCGGGTAGATCGACCCGGCGCTCGGGCGCCAGCGGCCCCCGGTGCGCTCCTCGAGCTTCTGGATCATCTCGTAGCCGTGCATGGGTCCTTCGCCCAGAAGGGCGAGGATCGCGCTGCGAACGTCGCCGCGGCGGCGGCGGCGGCGTCCGTACTCGCGCGGGGGCCCCCAGGCGTCGCGGCCCCTGCCGTGCGCCCGGCGACCCCGGCCTCTGTGTCTTGATGCGTGCATTCGCGTTCTCCTATTGATTGCTCACTACCTAACGCGATATATCGTAACAGATCGTCCGGCCCGACGCACCGCGGGCTTGCCCGAGGCGGTGCGACGGCCCGGCCCCCTGGCCCTAGAGCTCCCAGGTGAACTGAAGCGATCTCCAGGCCGGTTCCTCGCGCTCGTAGAAGCGATGGGCGTCGGCCCGCGCCTCGCCGCTGTCGAGCTCGAGATGGCTGGCGCCGCGCTCGCGCGCCCAGGCCTTGGCGGCGTCCAGCAGCGCCTTGCCGACGCCCTCGGATCGGCGGTCGGGATCCACCGCCAGGTCCTCGACCCAGCAGCGGGGGCCGAAGCGGACCGAGTGCAGGTCGAGGTATGCGCTGCAGATCCCGACCAGCTCCCCCCCGTCGTCGGCGACCAGCACCTCGCTCGCTCCGTCCTCGATGGCGGCGGTCAGCGCCAGCGCCGCCCGGTCGCGATCCCATTGGGCGGGACGCGATCCCGGGGGCGCGAACAGCCATTCGTAGCAGGCCAACAGCGCCTCGATCTCGTTCCTGCGGGCCGGTCTGACCTCAACACCCATGGCGGGATCATTACCGTTCCTGCGAAGCCGACCCCGACCAGGAGACGAATGAGAAACCCCCGAGACTTCTTTCAGCCCCTCGCCATCGACGCGCCCCAGCCCCTGCGCGAGATCCCCGTCAAGCCGTCGCGGATGATCCACTTCTTCGACGCCTCCAACGAGAAGATGGCGGCCAAGGTCCCCGACATGGCCAAGCAGGCCGACATCCTGCTCGGCAACCTGGAGGACGCGGTCCCGGTCGACAAGAAGCTCGCGGCCCGCGACGGCCTGATCAAGGTCGCCAAGGAGACCGACTTCGGCGACACGGCGCTGTGGACGCGCGTCAACTCGCTGGAGAGCCCCTGGGTGCTCGACGACCTGACCCGAGCTCGTCACCGAGATCGGCGACGTGCTCGAGGTGATCATGGTCCCCAAGGTCGAGGGGCCCTGGGACATCCACTACGTCGACCAGCCTGCTGGCCCAGCTCGAGGCGAAGGCGAAGCTGGAGCGGCCGCTGCTGGTGCACGCGATCCTCGAGACGGCCCAGGGCGTCACCAACGTCGAGGACATCGCCACGGCCAGCCCGCGGATGCAGGGCATGAGCTTCGGGCCCGCCGACCTCGCCGCCTCGCGGCGAATGAAGACCACCCGCGTCGGCGGCGGCCACCCCGGCTACCGCTCGATGGAGGATCCCAAGGATCCCGACAACCCGGAGGCCGATCGGGTGACCGCCCAGCAGGATCCCTGGCACTACTCGATCGCGCGCATGGTCGACGCCTGCGCGGGCGCTGGCATCCTGCCCTTCTACGGGCCCTTCGGCGACATCAAGGACACCGCCGGCTGCGAGACCCAGTTTCGGGGCGCCTTCCTGCTCGGCTGCGTCGGCGCCTGGTCGTTGCACCCGGTGCAGATCGAGATCGCGAAGAAGGTGTTCAGCCCGCCGCCGGAGGAGGTCAGGTTCGCAAAGAAGGTGCTGGAGGCGATCCCCGACGGCAGGGGCGTCCACATGATCGACGGCAAGATGCAGGACGACGCCACCTGGAAGCAGTGCAAGGTGATGGTCGACCTGGCCGAGATGCTGGCCAAGAAGGACCCGGAACTGGCGAAGGCGTACGAGCTATCCTGACTTTCCCAGGTGAAGCCGCCGGGCGGGCCGGGCGGTCGCTCTCAGGAATTGACTTTCCTGCCGCCTGCGGACAGACTCCGACAATGAACCTGAAGCTGGATTCGAGGGCAGGGAACGGCGTCCGCGCAGCGGGCGTGGCTGAGCGGGGGCCCGCCGTCGTCCTGGTCGAGGACGAGCCGGTGACGCGGACCTCGCTGCGCCGGCTGCTCGAAAGCGCCGGCTTCGAGGTGAGGGCGGAGGCCGCGGACGCCCAGACCGCGATCGAGCTGAGCGTGCGCAAGCGCCCCCGGCTCTGCCTGGTGGACCTCAACATCCCCGGGGGCGGGATCCGCGTCGTGCGCGAGGTCTCCCAGCGGGTTCCGGGGGCGGTCGTGGTGGTGCTGACGGCCTCCGAGGACCGCGACGACCTGATCGACGCGATCCGGGCGGGCGCCTCCGGCTACCTGGTCAAGAGCATGGACCCGGACCGGATCGCGCACGCGCTCCGCGGCGTGCTCGCGGGCGAGGCGGCGATCCCCCGCTTCCTGGTGGCTCAGCTGGTCCGGGACCTGCAGACGGTGGGCCGGCACCGCGTGCTCGCGGGCAGGCGCGGCCGCGCCGAGCTGACCAGCCGCGAGTGGGAGATCCTGGAGCTGATGTGCGATGGGCTGAGCGGGCCGACCATTGCCGAGCGCCTGAAGCTCTCCCCGGTCACGGTCCGCCGCCACAGCGCCGAGACCGTGCGCAAGCTCGGGGTGCGGAACCGCGAGGAGGCGATCGCCCTGATGCAGGAGCGTTCCTAGCGCCGGGAGGCAGTCGCTGGCATGCCCCTGCTCGCCCGAGCGAGGCCGCTTCACCACCCCCAGCGCGGGCGAAGGTCCGTCCGGTCCGCTAGGGTGCGCGCGGAGGCGGATCCCTCACCCGTTGACGGATCGCGACGGCCACCGGACGACTCCGCAGGCGATCGCGAAGCGGGTACCCAAGCGGACTCGGTAGGGAGTGCAATGCCAAGACGAGACCTCGTGTTGCGGTCGGCGTTCTGCGTCGCCGTCTTCCTCATCGCTGCGTGCGCCGCGGCCTCCCCGACCTCAACCCTGAGTTCGGCACACGGCATCACCCTCGCCAAGGTGGATGGGGGTCCGCGCTACTACGCGAGGTTCTCGCACGGGCTGCCGACCCGCGCCTCGTACTTCCCGATCGGCGTCTGGTTCGAGTCCATTGTCTCCCGAGCGGATATCCACAAGGACAAGAAAGCGGGGCTAAATCTCTACGTGGCCCTAGTGAAGAACTCGGTGACCGAAGGGCCGCTGGCCTCTCTCCGGCCGAACGGCATGCGTGCGATTCTGCAGGACGACTGGACCGGTTACGCCCCCGCTCGGCGCAATCCTGCTGTTGTGGGTTGGGAGTTGGCCGATGAGATTGACATGCAACAGGCAAACGGCCAGGGCGCGGCTGCGGCCAGAGCCAAACTGAACCAGATTCTCTCCGGACTACCGCACGACGGACGGGCGCGCTACAGCAACTACGGCAAGGGCGTCGGGTTCTGGAACTCCGATTCCGACGCCGCCGCATACGTCAACAATTTCCAGCAGCTTCAGTCGGCGGACCTTTACTGGTTCACGGACGAGAACATCTGCTCTGGAACCGAGGGCGGCACGCTGCTGGCAGGCGGGAGCGGATTGAGCCCAACCCAATGCCACAGGGCGGCGAACTACGGCGCCACCGTCAGGCGGCTCCGCAGTTTGGTCCGCCCCCCGCGTTCCAAGCCGGTATGGGCCTTCGTCGAGCTCGGCCACCCGTTCACGCAGACGAGCTGGCCCACCATCAAGCCGGCAGAGGTTCGCGCCGCCGTCTGGCAGAGCCTGATCGCCGGGGCGCGCGGGATCATCTACTTCAACCACTCGTTCGGCGGGCCCAACCAGAGCCAGCACATCCTGCGCGAGGGCGCGGACGACAACTCCGGCTACGCGGCGATCCGGTCCGTGGTGGGCGCCACGAACCGACGGGTCAAGCAACTGGCCCCGGTGCTCAACTCTCCGACTGTGCGCTCTGGTTGGTCCCAGGGAGCCGGGACGACCGCGAGGGTGAAGTGGGCGAAGGGGCACTTCTACGTGTTCGCCGGCTCGGCGGGATCGTCGGTGAATGGGAGATTCTCGCTGCCCTGCGTCGGTGACGCCAGCGCTGCGCTTGTGGGCGAGAGGCGCACCATCCCGGTCCGCGACGGGTCCTTCACCGACCACTTCGCCGACGCAAACGCCATTCACATCTACCGCATCAACGGCGGATCGACCTGCGGGCTGCACAGCAAGGCCCCCCGGCGGCGTCGGTAGACCTGCGCCGCGAGCCGCGACGCGACGCGAACTTCCACCTCGTCGGCGCGCGCGACCTACCAGGAGTTCGTCGAGCAATCCCGCCCGGCGCAGCGTAGTGCGTGAGGGCTCACGCTTTGCTGCCCGCTCGGCGGCGGCGGCGGCGGTGCCGCCCGTTCACTGGCAAGTTGTTTCCGTCGGTTTCTCCAGTGGGCAACTCCGATCGCGCGCCCACTGGCGAGTTGTTTGTGGCCGTGCCCTCGGTTGAATCTTCCTTGTCCGTCGTCTCAAGTTCGTCCTCCCGGCTCCGCTCCGCTCTGAGGGTGGTCAGCGCCTCGGCCGCCGAGATGACCACGAACAGCAGAATCACGCCCAGCGCGAACACGCCGACGAGCGTCCGGAGCTTGCCGGATACCTTCTGCTGGGCGCTGTCGGGGGGGTCCACGGTTTCCGTCACGATCCTGTAGTGGGGGGCCACGCCCCGAGACGCCTGCAACCGGTTGAGCTCGCGCTCGAGCGCGCGGCCCACCAGCTCGGCCGTCCGCACGGCCTCTGGCGCGGTGGAAGCCACGCCGGTGACCTCCAGCAGCAAGCTGGAATACCCGAAGGTGGAGGCGGCGGGCTCCACCGTGTAACGGGGGTCCGCGCCCACCTTCGACAACGCCTCGCGCTCCGAGTCGTTGCTCAAGGTGCTCGCCAGCAGGCCAACGACCACCGACTGGTCCGTGAAGCGGGTGAACGGGTTGTCCGGGTTGATGCGTCCCAGCGCCGGGTCGCGGGCGATCTCGTCCGGCGTCGGCGGCGCCGGCGGATTGATCAGGATGTAGCTGGAGGACGCTGAGTACACCGGGGCCTTGATCACGACCACGTAGAACGCGCCAAGAAGGGTGAGGGCGATGACGGGCAACGTGGCGATCCGATAGCGCCAGATCTTCTGCGAGATCAGCAGCAGGTCCATGGTCAGCCTCCCGCCGGCAGCATAGTTCGGGGGCTCGGGACCGGCTCCGTGGCGGTGGAACCGATACGCCCACGCGCGGTGGCCGGCGCTTCGGCGCCGACAGCGAGTCGCCACCCGGCACCGATCAGGCCGATCACGAGCGCGTAGACGTTGGCGAACATCGGAAACGACAGTGAATCGAATGTCAGCGAACACACCGCCGCGGCCAGCCCAGCGCCGGCCAGCGCCGCGCAGAGCAGCCGGAGCTCGGGGTCGCTGCTCCGCTGCCGCGCGACCAGAGCGGCGATCATCGGCACCAGGAAGAAGGCGGCCAAAGCGACCACTCCGACCAAACCCTGCTCGATCACGGTCTTCAGGTATTGGTTGTCGAGGATGTCGATCGCGTTGTCGGCGAAGTACGTCCCGCCGCCCCTGCCGAACCACGGCGCGTCGTGCAGGAACCGCTCGACCAGCGGGTAGTCGTTCACCCGGGCGGCCACCGACGGATCGCTGGTGCCGGCCCCGAAGAACGATGTGAGGGTGCCGATCACGCCGGGCGCCGACATGAAGACTCCGACCAGCGCGAACGGCAGCGCGCAAAACGCGATCACTCTCTGGTGCACCGGCATCAGTACCACGAGCACCGCGAGCGCCAGCCCCACCGCCAGGATCGCCGACCTGGACACCGACGCGGGGATCGCGATCCCGATCAGCGCCACAGGTGCCCACCGACTGCGGGGAGTTCGCTCGACGTCGTAGAGCGCCATGTAGATCGCGAGAGGCAACAGCATCCCGGCCACCACCCCGAGCTCGATCGGGTGGATCGCCGTGCCGGCGACCCGGTTCAGCGCCGCCCGGTTGATGATCCCCGGGTCGAAGTGATTCAGCGAGAACCCCGGCAGGTCACGCAGGTAGAGCGCGATGTCCAGGCTGATCCAGAATTGCATCGCGGCGACCACCCCGCAGAATGCGCCGCCCCAGCAAAGCGCCCGCAACACTCGGCGCACATCGTCGAGTGAATTGAGGAACTCGGCGGCGACAAGCGCCACCCCGGTGATCCCCGCGAGCTCCATCAGCAGACGGTCGGCGCCCGTCAACTCGGGCACGGTCACGGTCAGCGTGCTTCGATCCATCAGCACGTAGGAGGCGAGGACGGACAGCCAAAGCAGGCAGAGCACGCCGCGAACCGGGTGTCGGTGCTGCAGCGGGTGGTGGAGCCCCAGCAGGGTCGCGGCGAGGAAGGCCGCGAACGCGAACATGCCGATCAGGCCGGCTGGGTAACCTTCGCCGCCGATCGCTTGGATCACCGTGTCCGAAGGAATGACCATCACGGTCAGCGCGAACAGCTGCAGCAAGGGCACGGCGTGCGAGCGGGACGGGATCGGGCGGACGAGGTCGAGGGTCGCGCCGGGCGGGGAGATGACGCCGGCCATTATCAGCCCGCCCTCGAGCTGTCGTCCCGCTCCCACCGCTGACCGGCAAGCGCGGCGCCACCGAGGGGAGTAAGCGCCAGTGCGAGCCGCGCACCCGCTGCGAACGCGGCGTACGTTGCCGCGTCAAGTGCCGCCACCGGGCCGGCCACGGCCTGGCGGCCAAGGTCCCGCAGAGTGGACGCGATGGTCTCCGGCGCTCGGTCGTGCAGATCGGGCGCGAATGCCGTCTCCCCCTTGGCGCGATAGGTACGGCGGAGCACCCGGAGGAGGTCGCGACTGCGGCGCGGCACCGCAACTACGACCGGCGCGCAGTCGACAACCTCCACCTCGCCGTCGTCGAACAGCCGGTCCACCCAGAGCTCGTCCGCCACCACGTCCGGGAACTCGTTGAACCGGCCCCGGCCTTCCGCCGACAGCCCATACACGCCCGCGCCCCAAAGCGAACCATGCACGGCCGGAACCCGCGACCGTGCGCGATAGTAACTGCGCACCGGCGCGGACGCGCAGCTCATCTCGTATCGGACCGGCGGTCGGGCGGCGAGCGTCCCGGACCGCAGGCGCTCCAGCACGCGGCGGACCGCCGGCCCGGGCAGCACCACGTCGGCGTCCAGGTACAGCCGCGGGAATGCCCTCGCCGCCGCGTCTCCGTTCCGCAGCGCGGCGGGCTTGGACGCAGGCTGCAGCTCGCGCACGCGGACTGGATGGCCAGAGGCCCGAGCCAGCCTCGCGGTGTCGTCGGTGCAACCGTTGCAGACGACGACGGCGTCCAGCTCGCCCGGCTCGAAGCCCGTGAACAGCGCGTCCAGACAGCGCTGGATGACCCCAGCCTCGTCGTAGGCCGGAATCACCACCGAGCCCAGCGGCTCCCGCGCGGTCACAGGCCGATCTCCAACGGTCTCCGAAGCAACCGCTCCATGGCGGAGTTGCGACCGGCGTGATCACGGAAAGGCCATGCGTCGTGGGCTCCGCGTACGAGGACGCGAAGCTGACGACCGAGGTGCTGCGGGGTGAGGGCGATATTCACTCGATTTGACCTCGCCCGATGAACGCGTCGACGACCGACGATCTTCTGCCGCTGATCGGAGAGCCTGAGCGCCGCCGCTCGTTGCTGGGCGCGAACGCTTTCTCCGCCTTGCCGAAGTAGGTGCGGCGGAGGACCCGGACGAGGGGCTGGGGGATAAGGGCGATCTTCACTCAATGTGGCGTCCCCGGATGAACGGGTCGACGATGGAGGATCTTCGGCTCGGTGCGCAGGCTCGGCGGCCTTCGATCGGGCTCGCCGTAGGGAACGGCCCGCACGTCGTTGAGCGGTGCATCGAATCGATCCTGTCGCAGGACTCACCGATCTCGAGCTGGTCATCTGCGACAACGCCTCGTATGACTTAAGTACCGCTTCGAGGCGTTCACACGCTCTCGCCATGCACCTCCGAGCCGCTGAGCAAAAGACCGCGGCCCGCCCGCTCGTTGGTGCCACCGCGATGGATCTGGAAGTAATCATCGTGTCCCATCGCGACGAGCGATGGCTGGAGCCGTGCGTCAACTCGCTCGAGGACGCGGCAGGCGCCTGCGCCTATCGGGCGACGATCGTGGAGAACGGCGGATCTCCGATCTCGTTGCCCGAGACCTCCAATCGGCGCGTGCTCTACACGCAGAACACGGGCTTCGCCGCGGCCAACAACGCGGGCGCACACGGCTCAGCAGCGGATCTCCTGCTCTTCCTGAATCCCGATACCGAGCTCACGCGCGGGACCTTGGAGCTGCTGGTGAAGGCCGTGCGCAACCGACCCCAGGTGGGTCTCCTCGCCGTGCAACAGGTGACCGGCGACGGCCGGCTGTGGCCCTCGCTACACAGATTTCCGTCCGTGCGTACAGCGCTCGGCCAGGCGTTGGCGAGCGAGAGGTGGCCCGGCGTCGGCAAGCGGATCAGCGAGCGCGTCCTTGACGCGGACCGCTATTCCCAGGGCGGGCCCTTCGACTGGACAACGGGAGCGGCGCTCGCCGTCCGAAGAGAGGCATTTGAGGACGTCGGCGGGTTCGACGAACGATTCTTCCTCTTCTCGGAGGAAACCGATCTCTGCAAGCGGATCCAGGACGCCGGGTGGGAGACGCGTCTCGAACCGCGCATCACCGTCGTTCACCACGCCGGCAAAGCGGGGGTGCATCCACCGCGAGAGGCGCAGATGGCCTACGCGCGCCTTCAGTACGCCAAGAAGCATTTCAGCCGGCCCAGGGCCGCCGCCTATCACGCGATCCTGGTCATGCACCATTTGCTGCGGCTCCTGGCTCTGCGCTTCCGCGGGTCCACTCGGTCATCGAGCGCGCCGGCTTCCGCGTTGGCGCTCAGCGTCCTTCTTGGCAGGTCGCCGCCTCCGTTTCGCAGCGACGAAGCGGGGCCCGCCACCAACGGGAACTCACAACCGTGAGCGCGATGCCGTCAGAGTCCGTCGCCACCCTCGACCACCCGGCGACGGAAGCGGGTAGCCGTAGTGTCTCGACGACCACCTCCCGGCCGGGTCCGGCAAGGGAGACGGTCTCGATCATGGGTCTGCCCTTTCACAGGCTGGACCAGCCGACGCTGATCCGAGACTTCCGGGAGGGCCTCCGTACGGGGAACGGTGGGTGGATCGTCACGCCGAATCTCGACATACTGCGCCAGTTCTCGACGAGTCACGAAAGCCGAGAGCTGATCCTTGCGGCTGGTCATCGGGTTGCCGATGGCCAGCCCATCGTCTGGGCCTCGCGGCTGGCCGGTACGCCCGTGCCGGAGAGGGTTGCCGGCAGCGACCTCGTCATGAGCTTGTCGGAGGCGGCCGCCCAGGCCGGGGTGTCGGTTTTTCTCCTCGGAGGAGATCCCGGTGTGGCCGCAGCCGCCGCTGGGCGACTCCAGGCTCGGTATCCCGGTCTTCAAAGTGTGGGGTCCTACTGCCCCCCATTTGGATTCGAGGACGATCCGGAGGAGTTGGACAGGATCAAGGAGGCGCTTCAGCGCGCGCGGCCGGCGTTGGTACTGATTGGTCTCGGCTTTCCGAAGCAGGAGCGGCTGATTGGCTCGCTGCGGTCCGAGATGCCCCAAACCTGGTTCGTGGGCGTGGGGATATCGCTCAGCTTCCTCGCGGGGGAGCAGCCGCGCGCGCCCGCTGTGCTGCAACGCCTCGGCCTCGAGTGGATGCACCGCCTCTGGCACGAGCCCCGCCGGCTGTTCAGGCGGTACGTCGTTCAGGGTCTCCCCTTCGCCCTCACGCTTTTCGCGTGGGCGCTGACTCATCGGCTCCGCGGCACGCGCTGATGGCGCAAGTGGCGCAGGAGCTGCGGCGTTCTTTCCACGAGCCGTCGGGTCGCCCGCAGGCCACCCTCGGGCCGCCCGGCAGCAATTGTTGCCATTTCGACAGGAGGTTCCCTTGCGCGTACTCGTCACCGGTCACAACGGCTACATCGGCTCGGTGCTGGTTCCCGATGCTCGAGCAGGCCGGCCATGAGGTCGTCGGGCTCGACTCCGACCTCTTCGCCGCCTGCACGTTCGGCCCCGAGCGTGCCCGAGGTCGACTCGCGTGCGGACGGACGTCCGCGACGTCGAGAGCGAGGACCTGGTCGGCTTCGACGCGGTGATCCACCTCGCGGCCGTCTGCAACGACCCGGTCGGCGACCTCAATCCGCAGGCGACCTACGACATCAACCATCTCGCCTCGGTGCGGGTGGCCGAGAAGGCCAAGGAGGCCGGGGTGACGCGCTTCCTGTTCTCGTCCTCGTGCAGCCTCTACGGCAAGGCCGGCGAGGAGATGCTCGACGAGGGCGCCGAGTTCGCACCGGTGACGCCCTACGGGCACTCGAAGGTGCTCGCCGAGCGCGACATCTCGAAGCTCGCCGACGACTCGTTCAGCCCGACCTACCTGCGCAACGCGACCGCCTACGGCGTCTCGCCGCGCCTGCGCGTCGACGTGGTCGTCAACAACCTCGTCGGATACGCCCACACGACCGGCGAGGTCCTGATCCAGAGCGACGGGACGCCGTGGCGCCCGCTGGTGCACGTCGAGGACATCGCCGAGCGCGTTCCTCTCCGTCCTCCACGCCCCGCGCGAGCTCGTCCACGACGAGGCCTTCAACGTCGGCGCGAGCGCCGAGAACTACCGCATCCGCGATCTGGCCGAGATCGTCGAGGAGGTCGTGCCCGGTGCGCGCGCGTCGTTCGCGGCAGGGCGGCGGGCCGGACAAGCGCTCCTATCAGGTCGACTGCTCGAAGATCGCGCGCGTGCTGCCCGAGTTCGAGCCGCGGTGGACGGTGCGTCGCGGCGTCGAGCAGCTCTACGACGCGTACGCTCGCAACGGCCTGACGCTTCGAGCGAGTTCACCGGCACCCGATACCTGCGGATCAACCGGGTCCGCGAGCTTCAGGAGGCCGGCCGGCTCGACGACGAGCTGCGCTGGCGGCTGCCGGTCGGCGCGGGTTGATCAGGCTCGGACCGACAACGACTCCGGGCGCCGCGGCGATGATCTTCACCCCCACCCGGCTCGAGGACGCCTTCCTGATCGACGTGGAGCGTCACGGCGACGAGCGCGGCTTCCTCGCGCGGACCTTCTGCGAGCGGGAGTTCGCCGAGCACGGCCTGCCGATGCGCATCGTGCAGAGCAGCACGATCCACAGCCCGCGGCGCCACACCCTCCGCGGCCTGCACTACCAGGAGGCGCCGCACCGCGAGATCAAGCTGGTGCGCTGCACGCGCGGCTCGATCTTCCTCGTCATGGTCGACCTGCGCCCGGACTCGCCGACTCGCAACGAGTGGCTCGGCGTCGAGCTGAGCGCGCGGAGCGAGCGTCTCGCCTACGTTCCCGAGGGGTTCGCGCAGGGCTACCAGACCCTCGAGGACGACACCGAGGTCCTCTACCAGATGTCGCATCACTACGTGCCGGAGGCCGCCCGCGGCGTGCGCTGGGACGATCCGGCGCTCGGCATCGACTGGCCCCCCGCCGAGGAGCGCATCATCTCCGAGCGCGATCGGGCGTGGCCCGATCACCCGCGGAACGGGCCGCCCGGGACTTGAAGATCGCGTTTCTCCTTCCCGACCTCGGCATCGGCGGTGGAAATTCCGTCGTCCTGGCGCACGCCCGCTGCATCGCCGCCGCGGGCCACGATGTCACCGTCGTGGTCTCCACAGGTGTGCCTTCCGGATTAGAGACGTTCCCCATCGATGGGCCACGAGTCGTTTCGCTCGCGCAGGCTTCGGATAGGGAGTACGACGTGGCGATCGCGTCGTGGTGGCAGGACACCCTTCTGCTTCCGCGGTTCCGTGCGAGCAGACACGCACTGTTCCTCCAGAGCCTGGAGGATCGCCTCTATCGCCCTGACGAACCTCAACGCTCCCTGGTGCAAAGCGCCTATCGAGTTCCACTTCCGGGAATCGCGATCTCGCATTGGCTGAGAGAGCAGTTTCGGCTTGAGTACGGCCGATCCCTTGCCGTTGTACCCAACGGTCTCGACAAGTCGGTATTTCGTCCCGAAGGGCGCGAGATTGCGGCCCGAGGGGATGGTGTCCGTGTCCTCGTTGAGGGACCGCTGGGCTGTGGCACAAGAACGTTGTTCCCGCCCTTCGACTGGCACGCTCAATTTCCGACGAGACCTGGCTTCTCACCTCAACCAATGTCGGCCCGATATCGGGCGTCGACCGAGTCTTCTCGCGCCTCCCACCGACCGAGGCCGCTGCCGTCTACCGATCTTGCGACATTCTGCTCAAGCTCAGCTTGATCGAGGGGTTCGGGCTGCCGCCTCTCGAGATGTTCCACTGCGGCGGAACCGTGGTGGCCTTTGATACCCCGGGGATCAGGGAGTACGCCGAACACGGACGCAATGCACTGCTTGCACCGGCCGGTGACTTCGAGGCCGCCGGGGAGCATCTCGCAGCATTGACCGGCGACCGCGACCTCCTGGACACGATGGAATCAGGAGCCCTCGAGACGGCTCGCGCTTGGCCGAGCCAGACCGAGGCCGGCGAACTGTTTCTCAGCGCGCTCGAGTCCTTGATCGAAAGTCAGTCGACCACCGACGCCAGTGTCCTCAGCCAACTTGAGTCGTTATCGCGTTCGGTCGACCGTACAGCGCCCCGAGCGCTCAGCGGCCTCCGGCATCGCGTCGGCAGAAACCGCCTGATCCGCTCGCTACGTCACAGCATCGAGATACGCAGGCCGAGGGTTGTCGTCTAGGCGGCGCTCACCGGCCGCGCTCACCTTCGACGTCAGCTCCTGGGCCGCAGCGCCGGCCGAAGACCGCGGGCCATTTCGAGTAGCTCGCGTACCACGCTTCGCGCGAAAAGCGTCAGACAAGAGACGTAGATGACAGCTCCGACAATGACCGAGAGCGCCACCCGCGCTTCGATTGGGATCCCGCCGTCCTCGAACGCCTGACGCGCGAACACGACGGCAATGCATGCCGCGGCGCACGAAGGCACGATTCCCCGTAGACGTCCGAGCACGCTCAGCGGCTTCAAGGAGAGTTGACGCGTCGTGAGAACGAATGCGGGGAGCTCGCCGAATATGAGTGCCGCGAGGGTGTAAGCGACGGCGACACCCACGATTCCGAACGCACTTCCCAACCAGATGCTGGGCAGCAGAGCGATGAGCACCGCCGCGCTAAGGAACATGTTGACGTGCGGCTTTCCGGCCGCATCCAAGACAGCGACGTTCCACGTTTGCAGCGTCCGAGACATGACCAACACACACAGAATCTGGACAACGGGAACGGCTGTCACCCACTGTGAGCCGAATGCGAGGGGGATTAGGTCTGGCGCTAGGGCAACGAGGCCAAACAGCGCAGGGAGCAAGGCCGCGGCGAGCATCGTGAACCCGTCCAACCAAACCTCCGCCACGCGCTCTTGGCTGTCTCGCATGCGGGCGAATGCCGCGTAGACCACCCGCGAGATCGGCGCAGCGAGGAGCGTCAGAGGGGCGATCACAACGGCCATTGAGAGGTTCCAGGTCCCAAGCTCCTCGAGTCCGACCAGGTGTCCGATCAGGAGCACGGTGACCACTCCCTGGAGAATGATGAAAGCGGACCCCCCGGTGTACGGAACGGCGAATCTCGACAGAGAGCGCATGGCGGCTCGAGAGAACTCGAGCGATGGACGCCAGCGTGCCGCCAGGATGAAGCCGGCAGAGGTCACCGCGGCGAGAACGACTTGCTGTAGGACGAGAGCCCACGCTCCGGCTCCAAGTGCGGCGGCGGCGATCCCGCCCGCCGTCGCGAATAGCCACGCGATCAGGCCCGCGCCCTGGATGACGCCGAAGCTCATCGATCGCGTGAGAAGCGCGTTGCTTGTCGATCCGGCGGCGACCAGGAACAGCGTCAGCCCGCCCGCGATCACGAGGCCGGTCACCTCAGGCTCGCCGAGCACCTGAGCAGCCGGGTAGGCGCCAAGCGCGGCGATTCCCGACCCGATCATCCCCGCCCCAAGCGCACACCAGCATGCAGTCGACGCCCGACGCTGCGACGCGGTCGAGGATTGAACGAGCGCGGTGCCGTACCCAAGATCGCCGAGGATCATCGAGAACGATGCGATCGTGATGGCAAGGGCCGCGGCGCCGTAAGCGTCCGGAGTCAGCAGACGGGCGAGGACAACGACGCCGGCGAACCGGACGGCCTGGACCGCGACCTGTGCTCCAAGTGCCCACATCGCGCCGCGCTTGAGCGCACGCCCGATCTCGTGCGGCGCAACGTCAGGCGGCGGTTGCGCGACGCGCTCGCGCTGGTCCTCTCCCACCGAGGCGCCCCTTGGGAGAGTCAACGACGGGGCCACGCTGCCTACAACACTCGGCGAACGCCGTCGCGGACCCGGCGCCCGCCGAGCTGTCCGACGACGAAGCGCCACGTCATGGGCTCGACCCCTAGGTGACGATCGCGCCGCATCTCTCTCCCAAGAGCCCTGAACATCACAACCGAACCATCGCCCGTGGTGGCTCGCATTGAGAGGTACCGGACACGCTCACGCCGGTACGTCTTCTCGGCGATCCTGGCCAACCTTCGGGCCTCGATCTCCGGAAGGTCCGCCTCGGCGAGGAACCTCAGCCTGCACTCGTAGAGCATGTCAGGAAGCGAGCGCGGCCACCGAAACCCGTCAGGCGTGAACGAGCCGATCGCGGACGACGCCGCCTCAGCGTGCGCCCTGCTGACGGTGAGGGCGCGGTTGAGGTACGCGAAGTCCCACTCGGTCGCGATCCGCATCAGCAGCGCAAAATCATCGATGGGGCCGTCCTCCGGCCGCAGTCCTCCGGCGCTGACCAGGGACGCCGTGCGGAAGGTGGCCGAAGAGAAGCACACCGTCCCCATCGACTTCATGCTCCGCTCGACGAACTGCGCTCCCGATTCCAACGCGATCGAGCGCTTGGTCTTCATGGGACGAGCGTGGGGAACCAGGGTGTTGCCAAGCGCGTCGACTATCTCGCAGCCGGTGTGCGCCACCGCCACGGTTGGCCAACGCTTGAGCGCGTCTACCGTCAGCGACAGGTGATCGGGATGAAGCTCGTCATCGTCACCTAGGAGCACGACGAACTCGGTCTCGGCAAGCTCGATCAGCCGATTGCCGTTCGCGGCCCTGCCGATGTTGCGGTCGAGCGGTCGATAGACGAGCCGCGGATCGCGAAACGAGGCTACGACGCCGGCGGTGTCATCGTCCGACGCGTTGTCGGACACCACCAAGGTGAAATGGCGATAGCTCTGTCCCAGGACGCTCGCGATCGCCCGGCCAAGCAGTCGCGATCTGTTCCGGGTGGGAATGCCGACCGTGACGTGGACGCGTTCAGCCTCCATTGTCGTGTTTGCGGTCGAGGCCAGGGGACCTAGGGTTGGCTGCTTTGGCATCGTCCCCGCCAGAGGAAGAAGGATCGGCATCCTCCACCCGGCGGAGCCACGCTTCCCGCCAGTACGGGTAGATCGCCCGTGGACAGAACCAACGCCCCAAACTGTGCTCCCCGCTGCACACCACGCCGTCCAGGATCAAGCAGTCACTGGGGATCTCGATCATCTGGCCAGTTCGCTCGTCGATGATCCGCTCCACGCGGTCCTTGACGCGATAGCGCCCGCCGCAGTGCGGGATCATCTCCCAGTCGAACCCCAGTCCGCGGGTCCTTCCGCTCTCGTCGATGGTGGGCGCAATCTCCTCCGTTGACCGCACTTCCACCGTGTCGCCGGATTGCAGGTCGAGCTCACCTCGGGTCGGAAGCGCGAACACCGTCATACGGCAGCGGATGGTCACTGAGGAGTCGGAGCCGGCGCCGGATCGCGGTGCTGAGGCCGCGCACCGCGACGCGAAGGAAGCGCAGCAGCCCGACGTTCCCGGAGGTGAGCTCGCGAATGTACTGTCGTAGGTCGTACTTGCTCAGAGGCTCGGTTGCGCGCAGGGCCTCGGTCGCCTGGCATCGGTATGACTCCACCGGGGCGCCGTCAACGTCATGCACCGCCCGCGTGGCATCGCGCGCGAGCGCTTCGAGCTCGGCAAGAGCATCCCCGTTGCGACTTTCGCGCTCGGCGCCGGGATCGACGCGGCGAAGCCACTCTTCCTTCCAGTAGAGCCGGCACCCGGCCTGGCACCCTCCGTGGGCCGAGCCGTCGCACCGCAGGTCGTCGAGGAGAACCGTGTCACGCATCCTCAGGCTCCTCGGGAAGCCGCCGCTGATCGTGTCGCAGATCTTCTCGACCCGACCCGAGACGGTGAACCGCTTGCCCGTGTGCTGCAGCATCTCGGGCATGAACGGCATCGCGTCGATCGAGGCGTCGCCGTCCAGCGTGGCCAGAATCTCGGCCGGAGCTCGCACCTCGACGACGTCTCCCGGCCTCAACATGCGGCTCGCCCATTCTCCCGAGAACCCCTTTGGTCCCTTATGACGCCGTGGTGGCGGCGATCGCGGAGGGCTTGCCGTGCATGGCGATCACGTCCTCCGGGAGCGGCTCGAGGTCGCTGGCTCGCAGATAGTCCCGCAGCGTCGTCCCAGCGCACTCGGAGTCGATGTTCGGCGCACCGATCCCCTCGACCAGGTCGTCCAGGTTGACGGTGCGGAAATCGATGCTGAAGCGCGTCCTGCTCGTAGTGTTCGGAACCGTCGAGTGCAACTGGGCCGCGGAGAAGACGAGTGTCCCCCCGGGCGGGGTGACGACGCGAACGTCGGGCTCCAGTTCGAGTGGCTCCTCGGGCCGGGGCTGCTCGCGGGTCTCCTTCTTGACCTGCTTTGCCGCCTGCTGCCGACCGGTCCGGTTCCACTCCTCGTAGTCGTAGCCCGAGGAGCTGTTGCGTACCGGGCGATCGAAGTACTGCGGGTGGAAGGCCATCGAGTTCTCCGACTCGATCTCGTAAACCGGCAGCCACCAGTTCAGCTGCTGGTGCGGAGCCGAGAACCAGGTGTCGCGATGTGGGTGGAACTGGTACGCGAGGCCGGCGTTCAGGTACTCGCCGTGCGCCATCGTGCGAAGCCGCGGAACGTCGAAGTACGTCCTGTCGAGATCGCAGCCGAGCTCCGATAGCAACCCCGCGATGAGCTCCTTCGCGCGAGGATGGTGGATGAACGCGGGCTTGAGCTCGGCGAGGATCTTGACGTATCTCTCGGCGGGCATGCTCTCCTGGGCCACAGTGGGCTCGTGCGGGGCGAAAGCCGCCTCGCTGAGCTCGCGCGCGAGCCCAGACAGCTTCGTGGCGCTCTCTCCCGCCGCGAAGGCAAACAGATCGCCGCCGTACAGCCGATGGCGGCGCTTCTCGTCGTGCAGCGCGGAGTCGAGATAGATCGTCGGCATGTCGTTCCTTTTCGTCGGGACGCTCCGACCCGTTTACCGGGTCGCTTCCAGGGGGAACTAACGACTCCGGGCGGCCCAGCCTTCCGTTCCCGGTCAGCCTGCTCAGAAAGTCAAGGCGCGATCCGACTCGCGAGCGCGACCGTCGCGAAACCAGGCGACGGTGGCGCGCAGGCCGTCCTCCAAGCCAGTCGTCGCCCGCCATCCGAGCGCTCGAGCCGCCTCCTCGACGTCGACTTCCACCTCCTGTTCGAACGGGCGCGCCGGCAGCGCGCCGAAGACGGGCTGCCCGGGGGTCGACCCCAGCAGGTCGACGATCCGCTGCACGATCGTACGCACGGAGCTCAGGGTTCCGTAGCCGATATCGATCGTGCGGCCTTCGACCCCCGGCACCGAGGCCGCGTCGACGTACGCCTGTGCCACATCCTCGGCATAGACGCAGTCGAGCCGGCGCTCGCCCGAGCTCAGCTGGGGGCTTCCACCCTCGAGAAGCGTCTTGATCGCGTAGGGAATCAGCTTGGTCGGCTCCTGGCCGGGCCCGTATACGAACGAGGGTCGAAGGTTCACCACCGGCGCGTCGAACAGAGCGTGGAACATGCGTCCATACGCGCTCGCGGCCCAGCGAGATGCGCCGTAGGGCGACGTCGGAACGGCCATCGGGCCGCCCGCGGCCGGCTCCTCGAGTAGCGAGCCGCTGATCACGATTCGCCGGCAGCCCGCCCTGGTCGCCGCCTCGAGCAGCTCGACGCTGGCCACGAGGTTGGCGCCCAGCGTGGGTGCCACCGCCTCGAGCGATCGATCGCCGCGCACCGCGCCGGCCAGGTGAATGACGACGTCCGGCCGCGCCGAGGTCACAATGTCGAACGCGGATCCTGGCTCGGCGAGATCGCAGACCAACCATCGCAATCCGTCCTCGTCCGACCGCGGGAAGCGGCTCAGGGCGACGACGTCAGCCTCCCCCAGCAGGGGGAGCACCTGGCTGCCGATCAGCCCACTCGCACCAGTGACCAATACGCGCGCGCCCGAGAGTCGTGTCATGGCGAGGGTCGGCTCCCGGCCTCAATCGAGCTCGGCGCAAGCAGCTCCGCTCGCTCGAGCCGCTCCGCGGCCCGCCTGACAACCGCGAATGTCAACCCGGAGCGGCGTGCGATGTCGAGCAAGCTGGAGCCACCATCGCTCTGGTTGAGCACCCACAGCAGGGCGCGCTCGTCGTCCGGCGTGGCGACGGCCCCGCCCGCCGAGCGGTAGAGGCCGCGTCGCCCGAGCTGCGGCTCGCCGTAGGGGCTCAGATTGATGCAGCGGCGGTTGCTCTCCAGCACCTCGACGAGCTCGAGGCATGTGTCCACGGCTTCCGCCAGGGACTCGGGCCGGATCCGCTCGAGCCAGTCGGCGGAGGTGTGGTAGCCGGCGAACTCGCCGTGCGGGGTGCGCATCAGCGTGCCGACCGGGAGGTCGAAGCCCGGCGAGCAGAACTGACGCTCGTCCCCGCCCCACGGCTCCCACGGCAGCACCCGGTGCGGGGCGCCCGAGTCGCGCAGCACGATCTCCATCGCCTGGTCGATCTCGGCGTCGGCGCGCCGGCTGCGCTTGTAGGTCAGGTTGCCGCCGTCGCCGATGCAGGAGAGCGTCAGGCCGTGCTCGATGCGACCCAGCCGCTCGCGGTTCTGATCGAGCCAGGCGAGCGGCCCGATCGTGCCCGGGCGCGAACAGGAAGCGGTAGGAGTGCCGCGGTCGCCGCCCCAGCAGTCGCTTCGCGAGCATCGTGGCGACGGCGATCCCGGACAGATTGTCGTTGGCGAGCGACGGGTGGCAGACGTAGGTCGAGACCAGCACCTCCCCCTCGCCCTCGCCCTCGATCAACGAGCTCCGCATAGGTCAGGTGGCCCGGCTCGAGCGTCGAGTCGATCACCACCTCGTACTCGCCCGGCTGCAGCTCGAGCAGCTGCCGGTGCGACAGGCAGAAGCCCCAGGTGCGCTCGTAGTAGGAGGTCCTGTAGGGGATCACGTCCGGCTGCTCGGGAAGCGTGTGCAGCCGCTCGCGCAGCTCGTCGAGCGAAAGCGTGGTCCGCACCGGCTCGCTGTAGGAGACGACGTGCAGGGTGGAGCGCCGGAAGTCGACCACCCGGGTGCCGTCGGGCGCCGCGATGTAGGCGTCGCGGAGGTTCCACTCGTCGGGCACGATCCAGTCGAACACCCGGGTGCCGCTCGGGATCTCGGTCCGCGTGATCGGGATCTCCTCCTCGAGGACGTCGAAGGTGGCTCGCACTCCCGTCGCCGGTCAGGCTGCGGCAGAGCGGGAACAGCCGGCGCATCAGCTCGTAGGCCTCGTGCCCGACGTCCGCCCGCTGCGCGCGGCGCGTGTGAGCACCGTGGTCACGCGAGCACGGCCTTGCGGCAGAAGAAGGCCTCGGCGTGGGAGCTCGGCGAGTTGCACTCCATGCCGCGCAGCCGGAGCAGGCTCGAGAACAGGTCCTCCTCGGAACCAGCGCTTCGATCGCTGCGAGCCGAAGTGGTCCATCAGGTGGTCGATCTTGCGCTGCGAGAGGCGCTCGGAGAGCGGCACGAAGGTGTTCGGCGCGCTCATGTCCCCGTCGTACTTCGGCACCTCGTACTCGAGGATCAGGTGGTCGCGGAAGGTGTTCCAGGTCAGCTCGCAGCTGATCCGGTGATCCTGGTGCAGGTCGGCGCGCTGGTGGGTGAAGACGACGTCGGGCGAGAAATCGGCCTTCAGCCCTTCGAAGAAGTCCTTGATCCGCTTGCCCTCGTAGGGAAAGAAGCCGTCGGGGAAGTCGCAGATCACGACCTCGCTTCGCGGCACCCCATCGAGCAGCGCCTCGGCGCTCCGGCGCGCCTCCTCCGCGCGCTCGCCCTCGCCGCTCAGGACCACCCAGCGGACCTCGGAGACCGCCGCCTCCTCGATCAGCTTCAGGATCGTCCCGGCGCAGCCGATCTCGATGTCGTCCGGGTGGGCGCCGATCGCGAGCACGCGCGCCGCCGACGCCTCGGGCCGGCCGAGCAGCAGCGGCAGCATCATCCCGAGGCCGCGTACTCGAGCTCGCGGCGGGCGACGCGGTCGGGGTCCCACACCTGCCATGGGGCGCTGCCGCTCTCGTGCAGGGTCTCGAGCCACTGCTTGTCCTTGAGGGTGTCCATCGGGGCCCAGAAGCCCTCGTGCCGCTGCGCGAGCACCTGTCCGGCCGGCAGCAGCCTCTGCAGCGGCTCCTCGACGAGGTCCTCGCCGGGGCGCAGTTCGTCGAGGAACTCCCGGCGCAGGACGAAGTAGCCGCCGTTGATCCAGATGTCGGAGCCCATCACGTCGCGCATCGCCCGCACGCGCCCGTCGTTGCCCATCGAGACCACGTGGAAGCTGTAGTTCGGGACGCACCGCGAGGAAGCTCGCCATCACCTGCTCCTCCCTGGCGCGGGCGATCATCGCCGGGAGGTCGGCGTCGGTCAGCGTGTCCCCGTAGTTGGCGAGGAAGAGCTCGTCGTCGGCCAGCAGGTGGCGGACGGCGCGCAGCCGCTCGCCGATCGGCGCCCGCAGGCCGGTGTCGACGAAGGTGATGTTCCAGTCGTGGATGTCGGTCTTCAGCAGGTGGACGTTCGCGCCGCCGTTGGACAGCACGAAGTCGTTGGCCATCGCCTCGTTGTAGGTGAGGAAGAACTGCTTGATCGCCTCGGCCTTGTAGCCGAGGCAGAGCACGAAGTCGGTGAAGCCGAAGTGGGCGTAGTACTTCATCACGTGCCAGAGGACCGGCCGGGGGCCGATCGGGACCATCGGCTTGGGCGCGACCTCGGATGCCTCTCGCATCCGCAGCCCCTGGCCGCCGCAGAAGATCACCACCTTCACAGGACTCTCACCTCCGGGATCGGGACGACGAAGCGCGCGCCCCATTCGCGCGCGTAGGAGAGCTGGGCCACGATCTCGTCCGTCAGGTTCCAGGGAAGGATCAGGATGAAGTCGGGACGGGCGTGCTCGAGCGCCTCGGGATGGTGGATCGGGATCCGAGTGCCGGGCAGGAACTGCCCCTGCTTGTACGGGTTGCGGTCGACCGTGAACTCGAGCAGGTCGGTGCGGATGCCGCAGTAGTTGAGCAGCGTGTTCCCCTTGCCGGGGGCGCCGTAGCCGGCGACTCGCTTGCCATCGCGACGGCACTCGATCAGGAACTCGAGCAGCCTCCACTTGGTCTCCGTCACGCGCGGCGCGAACGCGCTGTAACCCTCGAGCCGGTCGAGGTCGAGCTCTCGCTCCGCTCGGCCAGCTCCGTCACCTTGGCGCTGACGGGATGGCCGGCGCCCGACTCCCGCTGCGCGTACACCCGCAGCGAGCCGCCGTGGGTGCGGAGCTCCTCGACGTCGAAGACCTCGAGGCCGTGCGCCCGGAGCACCTCCTGGGCGGTGAGGAACGAGAAGTAGGAGAAGTGCTCGTGGTAGATCGTGTCGAACTGGTTCTCCTCGATCAGCCGCGCCAGGTGCGGGAACTCGATCGTGACCACGCCCTGCGGCGCAGAGCACCTGCTGCATGCCGGCGGTGAAGTCGTTGAGGTCGGGAACGTGCGCGAACACGTTGTTGGCGACCAGCAGGTCCGCCCGGCGGCCCTCGGCCACGAGGCGGGACGCCAGCTCCCGGCCGAAGAACTCGACCACGGTCTCGATCCCACGCTCCCGCGCCGCCTCGGCGACGTTCGCGGCGGGCTCGACCCCGAGCGCCGGTATGCCCCGCTCGACGACGTGCTGGAGCAGGTAGCCGTCGTTGCTGGCCAGCTCGACCACCAGGCTGTCCGCGTCGAGCCCGAAGCGCTCGACCGCTGAATCCACGTAGTCGCGCGCGTGGGCGACCCAGGAATCCGAGTAGGAGGAGAAGTACGCGTACTCGGTGAAGATCTCCTCCGGCGCCACGAACTCCTCGAGCTGCACCAGCAGGCAGTGCTCGCAGATCCGAACGTGCAGCGGGTAGAACGCCTCCATCGCACCGAGGCGCTCCGGCGGCACGTAGCTCTCGCAAAGCGGCGACATGCCGAGGTCGACGAAGGTGTGGCGCAGGGGCGCCGAGCAGAAACGGCACCCTGGGCACTCGGGCGGAGTGGTCTCGACCGCCCGCGGATCGATCTGATCTCGAAGCTCGACGTGCATGGCGGGGCACCAACGTCGCACGAGCCGCGGTTCTCCCGCGCGGATTTGCCGCGCCGCGGGGTTCCGTTTACGTCGGATCTCGGGTTCAAGCGCGCGCCGGCTCGCGCGCAGCGGCCGTTCCATATGCGGGATGCCCGAACAACAAACAGAGCTCGAGCCCCACGTCGAGGGAGCAGAGAGATCTGCTCCTCCCATTTCTGACGCGGGAGACGTTCGCTACCGAAGCCCGCTGGCAAGCGTTCGGGCGCACGACCGGCCGGCACAGGAGGAGATCTCCGAGGGGCGTCTACGCGCAGCGACCTATCGCCGGGATGCGATCTACCGCCGCGCCCTGGCCGTCGCTGACGTCGCTTCGGCGGCGATCGCCGTGCTGATCGGCGTCCCGATCCTGGAGGGGAGCGCCCTCAACCCCGTTGCCGTGCTGGCGCTCCCGTTGGTGCTGGTGGTCGGCAAGCTCACTGGGACTCTACGACCGCGACGAGCACCTGCTGAGAAAGACGACGCTCGACGAGGCCCCAGCCCTGTTCTGGGTCGCCACGCTCTACACGCTCCTGATCTGGCTCGGCGGGGAACTGATCGTCGATGCCCACTTCGGCCGAGACGCAGGCGGTTGGGGTGTGGGCGCTGCTGTTCGCGAGCATGCTCGCCACTCGCGCGCTCGCCCGGTACCTGGCCCGGGCCGTGTCGGTCCGAGGAGCGGTGCCTGGTGCTCGGCGACGCCGACACCGCGACCTGGATCAGCCGCCGCTTCGACGAGGCGCCGGGCCTGAAGGCGCGGGTCGTCGCGCAGCTGCCGCTCGAGCCCGAGGCTGGCTCGAACGGCCACGCCGGCAACGGCCACGCTGAAAACGGCCACGGTGGCCGTAATGGCGGCGGACCCTGGAGCTGTTGCTCGGGGCGGAGCAGATCGAGCGAGCGATCATCGCTCCGCGACGGCGCGATCTCCGATGACCTTCTGAACACGACTCGGCGCCTGAAGTCGTTGGGGCTGAGGGTGAGCGTGCTGCCTCGGCTGTTCGAGGTCGTGGGCTCGTCGGTCGAGCTCGACGACGTGGACGGGATCACCTTGCTCGGCATGCGTCGCTTCGGCCTCAGCCGCTCCTCCCGGGTCGTCAAGCGCTCGTTCGACCTCGTCGGCGCCGGTCTCGGCCTGCTCGCGCTCGCGCCGCTCCTGGCGACGATCGCGATCGCGATCAAGCTCGACTCCCGCGGTCCGGTCCTCTTCCGCCAGCGGCGCATGGGTCGGAACGGCGTGCCGTTCGAGATGCTCAAGTTCCGCACGATGGTGGACGGCGCCGAGGCGCAGAAGTCCGCGCTCGCAGCGCGCAACGAGGCAGACGGCGGGCTGTTCAAGATCAAGGACGATCCGCGGATCACCCGGGTCGGCAGATGCGCTTGCGGCGGACCTCGCTCGACGAGCTGCCGCAGCTGCTCAACGTGCTGCGCGGCGACATGGCGCTCGTCGGCCCGCGGCCGCTGGTGCTCGACGAGGACAGCAGGATCGAGGGCTGGCAGCGTCTCGCGACTCCAGCTCCCGCCCGGGATGACCGGTCCGTGGCAGGTGTTCGGATCGGCTCGAATCCCGCTCAACGAGATGGTCAAGATCGACTACCTCTACGGCGCCAACTGGTCGCTGTGGCTGGACGTGAAGATCCTGCTGCGAACCGTCCCGTTCGTGCTCGGGCGCCGAGGGCTGTGACTCGAGCCGGCAGACATGCGCGGTCTCGACGCGAGCTCCATGACGGCGAAAGTCCGGCTGACAACCGGGCGTTCCTGAGGTAGATGGCTAGCAGACGACTGAGGTGAACCGGAGGGCTGCCCGTCGCGGTTTGCGCGAAGGAGCGCTCGTTCCGCGACCAGCTCTGTGCAGCGCTCGCAGCCGGAGGCCACGCAGTCCTCGCGCGAACCGCAAGCGGCGAGGGCCTGCTGGCCTCCTGCAACGGCAGCCGCGCCCGGCATGCGTCGTCGTCGCCGCGGATCGGCCAGACCGATCGACGGTGGAGTACCGGGCGCCTGATTCGCTCGAAGCTCGGGGGCGTCTCGGTGGTGCTGGTCTGTCGACGTGCGGCGGCCGCCGACGTGCGGCGCGCACTCGAGCTGGGCGTCGACGGGATCGTGCTGAAAGACGACGCCGAGGAAGCGCTGGCGGCCGTCGTCGCCGCGGTATGCGCGGGCCAGGTGTCGGTGCCCAGCGGACCGCGCGGGGCGGTTCGGGCGCGGGCGCTGACAACCCGCGAGAAGCAGATCCTGGTGCTGGTGGTCACGGGGTTGACCAACGCCCAGATCGCGGCCGAGCTGTTCCTCGCCGAGAGCACCGTTAAGAGCCATCTGTCTTCGGCCTTCAGCAAGCTCGGGGTCTCGTCTCGCAACGAAGCGGTCGCCGTGATCCTCGATCCCGAGCGCGGGCGCGGACTGGGGATCGGCGAGGTCCGAGCTGATTTCGTCGCCAAAGCCTAGGGGCGGGGCCCGTGGAACGGCGGGGCGCCGGGAACGAACGCGACGGCGCCGGCTTGGCTAGGCCGAATCGAGATCCGCAAGGTAGGACAGCGCCGCGTGCTCGAGCAACCGCCCGAACGGGACGCCCAGGCGTCCGGCCTCGCTCTCCAGGCGCTCCCAGCGGCCGCGGGTGAGCTCGAGCGGGATCTCGCGGGGCGTTCCCGAGCCGCTGGGCTTGAACCTCGGGGGGGGCGGGGCGCCTCGGGACATGCGCAGCCTCGCGTCGAAGTGGGCGACGGCGTGGCCGAGCAGCTCGTCGAGCGACGTGCCCCGGCGCCCCGCCTCGGCCTCGAGGCTCCGCTGCCCGAACTCGTCGAACCTGAGGGTGACCCCGTTGGCCATGCGCGGGGCCTCGGGCCGGTCGCCGGGCGAATCGAGGTCGGTCACTACAGGAGATCCTCTCTCCCGGCTCGAGGGCGAGTGATCGTTAAGGCGGTCTTGGTGCGAAAGGCTCACGTCACCCGAGCAACGTTCGGCGCAGCCGCCGATTCCTCGCGCGCCACCCCCGTCACTACGAAACCGCTACTGGTACGAACCTCCACCCGGTCGAAGTTCCACCGCGCGACCTCGGTGTTGCGGCCCGGGCATAGACTGGATCAGGTTCGGGCATGACCGTGGAGCTGGAGATCGCGATCACATTCGACGAGTTCGGCTGGACCGGGCTCGAGGGTCAGGCGCGTGCAGAGCGCGTCGGGCTCGACCGGCTCGTGGCGTTGGCTTGCACCTACTACGAGTCAGAGCTCGCCGCCGGGCGTGCGGCGACCGTGGTGCCCCGCTTCGGCCAACCGGTGGCCGGGCGGGAAACTCGCACCTTGGTCCTCGATCTCGACGCCGAGTGCCTGCGGCGGCTCAGGCAGGAGGCCGTCCGCAAGGGGCTTGCGCTCGAGCGGCTGTTCGAGCACGCTGCGCTGCTCTACCTCGCCGACCTCGACGCGGGCCGGGTGGCCGAACGGGTCGTCCGGCGTGCCGGCCGCTAGAGGGGCCGCGCGGTCGCTTGCGGGGGCGGTCTCGGCTACCGCGCCGCGACCGCGGTCACCGGTACCACTTCCAACTCCCGCAGCGAGTCCTTGAGGGCCGCGCGCCCCCGGTGGTGCAGTCCTTGTATTGACGCCTCGGTCTTTCCCAGCCGCTCGGCGATCTCGTTCGGCGAGAGCCCGCCGATATGCCGCAGGACGAGCACCTCACGTTGCGACTCGGGCAGGTCGGCGAGCGCCGACTTGAGCGCACGCGAGTACTCGAACGACGTCTGCTCTCGGCCCTCATCGGTGATCCGCACCTCCTCGACCGGGATCTGCCGTTTCGAGCGCAGGTGGTCGAGCCCCGCGTTGCGCGCCACGCGCAGGATCCATGCAGCGAACGGTGCCTCCCGCTCCTCATACTTCTGAATAGCCTTGATCAGCTTCGCGAACACCTCGTGGGTGACGTCCTCGGCATCGTGGTGGTTGCGGACGATGCTTCGAACGAACCTCTGCACGTCGTCCGCGTAGCGGGAGTAGAGATAGTGCACCGCGTCCCAGTCACCCGCTTTGGCCGCAGCGATCGCGCGGCGCTCCAGGTCGCGACCGGCGTCCGCACCAGCTCCACCGGCGCGTCGCTCGACGCCCCCTCCGTTTCTTCCCAACACCGCATCGGCCCCCACAAAACGACCCGTCATACCATCCCCAGTCCAGTTCGATTGCCAAGCCAGTCTCTTTCCGGAGCGCCGGCTCGTTGTGACCATTTGGTGTCTCCCGGAGCGGTCTTGCCCCGAGCTCCAGCCGTCTTGATGGTCCCTTTCACAGCTTGCGCCCTGGCGGGGCCGCTGTGAATGGCGCAGATGCGCGATCTTGCGTTCAAAGCACTGAACACGCATTTTCGGCAGCTGGCCGGTTGGTAGTTCGTCGCAAACTCCGTGCGAGGCTCGGCGGAACCAGGTTCCTACGCACGTAAGAGACCATAGGATCGGCTGAGCGGGGATCGACGCCGGGCCCCGTGCGAGATGAGCCTGAGTCCTACGGAGAGAGCTACTCATCGGGGCGGACGAGACCAGATCCGATTCACGCAACCGCACGGTCAGCCCTGCCCTGGAGCAGGAGGTGATGAGCACGCTTCTGGACCCCTCCAAGCGGACCCTGGACGAGATCGAGGAGCTGCTCACCCGGTGCGCAGCGGAGGCCCTGCGCCTGCAGGCCCACCGGCTTCGCAGCGAAAGCGATGACCGCGAGGCCGAGCGACTGCGGCTGTTCGAGCTGACGGCCGAGATGCGGGCGCTGCGCGACCGGGTCAAAGAGTCCAGCCCCGATCCCTGAGCGGCACCGGGCAGCGCCGCCTCGCGCTCCATCGCGGCGAGGGCGGATCGCCTCGGGCGAGGGGCGCGGATCGAGGTGCGGCTGCCCTGAGTCCGGCCTGGCGGGCAGCGGTGCGGTCAGACCAGCTTCGCGCGGACGGCCTCGACGGCCGCCTGGACGCGGTTGTCGGCCCCGAGCTTCTCGAGGATGGCGGAGACGTGGCTCTTGACGGTCTCCAGGCTGATCACCAGCTCGGCCGCGATCTGCTGGTTGTCCCTACCCTCGACCATCAGCTGCAGTACCTCGCGCTCCCGCTTCGTCAGCGAGGGGCGCTCGCGGCCGCCGGAGGCCGCCTGCGGCTCGCCCTCCCGCACCCGCTCGATCAGGGTCGAGGCGATCCTGGGGGAGAGCGCGCTCTCTCCGGCGGCGGCGGCGGCGATCCCCGCCAGGATCTGATCGCCCCCCGCGTCCTTGAGCAGGTAACCGCAGGCGCCCGCCATGATCGCCTCCGCGACCACCTCGTCCTCGAGGGACACGGTCAGCATCACTACCCGGGCGCCCGGGACCACGACCCGCAGCCTCCTGGTCGCGTCGATGCCCGAGCCTCCCGGCATGCTGATGTCCATCAGGACCACCTCCGGCTCGGTCGCGGCCGAGAGGGCCACCGCGCCGGCGGCGTCCTCGGCCTCCCCGACGACGTCGACGCCGCCCGCCTCCAGGTGCTCGCGCAGAGCGCGGCGGAAGAGGGGGTGGTCGTCGACGATCAGGACCCGGATGCCGGCCGTCGAGGCGCCTGGCTCGTTCAACTCCAAGGCGGCTCCGGGCTCAAGCCAGCGCCGGCGCCTCGGGCAGGCGCTCTAGCGCCGCCTCCAGCTCGGACTCCGGCATCTCCAGGTCCTCCAGCTCGCCCGCCAGGTAGGCCTGGTAGGCGGCCATATCGAAGTGGCCGTGGCCGCAGACGTTGACCAGGATCACCCGCGCGTCGCCCTCCTCCCGGGCGGCCTCGGCCTCGTCGAACACCGCGCGCAGGGCATGGGCCGGCTCCGGCGCAGCGATGATCCCCTCGCAGCGGGCGAAGCGGACCGCGGCCTCGAAGGCGGCGGTCTGCTGAATCGCCTTGGCCTCGACCAGGCCCTCCTTGACCAGGGCGCAGAGGCTGGGGGCATCGCCGTGGTAGCGCAGGCCCCCGGAGTGCACCGGCGGAGGCACGAAGTCGTGGCCGAGCGTATACATCGGCATCAACGGGGTCATGCCGACCGTGTCGCCGAAGTCGTAGGCGTAGCGGCCCCGCGTCAGGGTCGGGCAGGCAGCGGGCTCGGCCGCAACGAAGCGGATCTCGGCCTTCTCGCGCAGCCTTCGCCGCATGAACGGATAGGCCACGCCGGCGAAGTTGGAGCCACCGCCGACGCAGCCGACGACGACGTCGGGAGCCTCACCGGCCTGCTCGAGCTGGGCGATCGCCTCCTGGCCGATCACAGTCTGGTGCAGGCAGACGTGGTTGAGCACGGAGCCCAGCGAGTAGTTGGTGTCATCGGCGCTCGCCGCGACCTCCACCGCCTCGGAGATCGCGATGCCGAGACTCCCGGATTCGTGCTCGGCCTGTGAGCGGCCGGCCTCGGTCAGCTCGGAGGGGCTGCGATGCACGGTGGCGCCCCAGGTCTCCATCATCGCCTTGCGGTACGGCTTCTGGTCGAAGCTGACGCCGACCATGAAGACCTCGCACTCGAGCCCGAACATCTGGCAGGCCAGCGCCAGGGCCGATCCCCACTGCCCCGCCCCGGTCTCGGTCGCGAGCTTGCGGATCCCCTGCTGCTTGTTGTAGAAGGCCTGGGCGACCGCGGTGTTGGGCTTGTGCGAGCCGGCCGGCGAGCCGCCCTCGTACTTGTAGTAGATGTGCGCCGGGGTATCGAGTTCGCGCTCCAGCCGCCGCGCCCTGAACAGGGGGGTGGGCCGCCAGAGCTTGTAGATCTCGCGCACCTCCTCCGGGATCTCGATCTCGGGCTCGGTGGAGACCTCCTGCTCGATCAGCGCCGTCGCGAAGAGCGGCGCCAGGTCCTCGGGGCCGACCGGCTCCTTGGTCCCGGGGTGGAGCGGTGGCGGCCCGTCGCCGGGCAGGTCGGCGAGCAGGTTGACCCAGCTCGTGGGGATCTCCGATTCTGCGAGCTGGAACTTGACCGGATCCGCCATCAACTCGCCCGCAAGCGTTTCTTCAGCCCCTCGAACTGCGCCCGGATCTCCTCGGGAAGCTGGTGGCCGAACTGTGCCAGGTGAGCCTCCACCTGGTGCAGCTGTTGGCGCACCTCGGCGGGATCGACGCCGAGCAGCTCGCTCATCGCCTCCGCGCCGATGTCGAGGCCCTCAGCGTTCAGGTCCGACGGTGGCGGCACCAGGCCGATCGGCGTCTCCCCCACCTCGCCCTCGCCGGCGCAGCGCCGCAAGATCCACTCGAGCACGCGGATGTTGGCGCCGAAGCCGGGCCAGATGAACTTGCCGTCATCGTCCTTGCGGAACCAGTTGACGACGAAGATCCGAGGCAGCTTGTCGGCGTCGCCGCGCTCGCCGATGTCGAGCCAGTGCTGGAAGTAGTCGGCCATGTTGTAGCCGCAGAACGGCAGCATCGCCATCGGGTCGAAGCGAAGCTGCCCGACTGCGCCGGCCGCGGCCGCGGTCGTCTCGACGGACATCGTCGCCGCCAGGAACACGCCGTGCTCCCAGTCGAAGGCCTCGTGGACCAGCGGCACCACGGTTGCGCGCCTGCCCCCGAAGAGAAAGGCGTCGATCGGCACTCCCGCCGGGTCGTCCCACTCGGGGGCGAAGGTCGGGCATTGCCTGATCGAGACCGTGAAGCGGGAGTTGGGGTGCGCGGCCGGGTCCTCGGACTCCGAAGTCCACTCCCGTCCCCGCCAGTCGATCAGGGATCGGGGACCTCTTCGGTCATCCCCTCCCACCAGGTGTCGTCATCGTCCGTGCGGGCGGTGTTGGTGAAGATCGTGTCGTGCTCGATCGTCTTCATCGCGTTCGGATTGGTCGACTCGCCCGTGCCCGGAGCCACTCCGAAGAATCCGGCCTCGGGGTTGACGGCGTACAGGCGCCCGTCCTCGCCGAACCGGATCCAGGCGATGTCGTCGCCGATCGTCTCCACCTTCCAGCCCGGCAGGGACGCCGGCAGCATGGCGAGGTTGGTCTTGCCCGAAGCCGACGGGAAGGCGGCGGCGAGGTGCTTGACGGTGCCCTCGGCCGAGGTCAGCTTGATGATCAGCATGTGCTCGGCCATCCAGCCCTCGTCGCGAGCCATCACCGAGGCGATGCGAAGGGCCAGGCACTTCTTGCCGAGCAGGGCGTTGCCGCCGTAGCCTGAGCCGAACGACCAGATCTCCCGGTCCTCGGGGAAGTGGACGATGTACTTGGTCTCGTTGCACGGCCACGGCACGTCGCGCTCGCCGTCCGCCAGGGGCATTCCGACCGAGTGCACGCAGGGGACGAACTCGTCGCCCTCGCCCAGCGCCTCGAGCGCCTGGGCCCCCATCCTGGTCATGATCCGCATCGAGGCGGCGACGTAGGCGGAGTCCGTCAGCTCGACGCCGATCTGGGCCACGGGCGAGCCGATCGGCCCCATCGAGAAGGGCACCACGTACATCGTCCGCCCTCGCATCGAGCCCTTGAAGAGCTCGCCGAGCGTCTCGCGCATCTCCTCGGGGTCGCGCCAGTTGTTGGTGGGGCCGGCGTCCACCTCCCGCTCGGAGCAGATGAAGGTGCGGTCTTCCACGCGGGCGACGTCGTCTGGGTCCGAGCGCGCCAGGTAGGAGTTGGGGCGCTTCGCATCCGCTAGCTTCTCGAAGACTCCCGCCGCGACCAACTCCCCACAGAGGCGGTCGTACTCCTCGGCGCTGCCGTCACACCAGTGGATCGAGTCGGGCTGGGTCAGCTCGGCGATCTCCTCGACCCAGGACGTCAGCCGGGCGTGATCGGTCGGTGCTTCGGCGGCGGTGCTGGCTTCACTCACTGGTGGATTCAACTCCTTGATCTATTGACGGACCCCCTGCCGGGGAAGATCAATGTTTAACACGGCGCGACGGGAGGACGCCGCTTTGCCTGCGCCCGCCCAGCTTTCCAGCCACACAGGCGCTCTGCGGGGCTCGCCGCTCGACCCTACGGGCCCGTGCCTGAGGCGCCATCGGGGGGGAACACCCAAACCGGGTCCGTAGTCACCTCGGAGGCAAGTTGCGGAGGAGACCCGGATGGCCGAGGGCGGCGCCGCGTGTAGTTTTCGGCCCCACGTTCCAGCGTGAGGAGGAGAGGCCGAGATGCCGGTAGCAACCGCCCTTGTACGCAGCTTCGAGAGCCTGTCCCGCGAGGACGTCGACTACGCCGGTGGAAAGGGGGCGAATCTCGGCGAGATGACGCAGGCGGGGCTTCCGGTCCCCCCCGGCTTCGTCGTCGGCGCAGCCTCCTACGCGCTCTTCTGCGACGCCGCCGGATTGCGCGAGCGCATCGAGCGGCGCCTGGAGCAGGTTGACGTCGACGACACATCCGAGCTCGACGCGGGCCGCCGATGAGGTCAGGGAGATGGTGGAGGCCGAGCCGATTCCCGAGGAGATTGCCGCGGAGATCAGGACGGCCTACGTGGAGCTCGCCGGCGACCGCGACAACCCACCGGTCGCGGTTCGCTCCTCGGCGACTGCCGAGGACACCGAGTCCGCCTCGTTCGCCGGCATGAACGAGACATTCCTCAACGTGCGCGGCGCCGACGAGGTGGTCGAGACCGTGCGCCGCTGCTGGTCGTCGCTGTTCGGCGCCCGGACCGTCTTCTACCGCGCCAAGCGGGGCTTCGGCCAGGCCGACATGGACATCGCGGTCGTGGTCCAGGTACAGATCCTTTCCACCCGGGCCGGGGTGATGTTCACGATCGACCCCGCCTCCGGCGCCCGCGATCGCCTGGTGATCGAGGGCTCGCTCGGTCTTGGCGAGTCCGTGGTCTCGGGGCAGGTCTCCCCCGACCGCTACGTGGTCGAGAAGGAGACGCTCGCCATTCTCAGGCGCGAGGTGAAGCGCAAGGAGCTCGTGATCGAGCCGCTGCCGGACGGGGGCACCCGCACTCGCGAGCTGTCCGCCGAGGAAGCCACCCGGCCGGTCCTGAGCGACGACGAGGTGCACACGATCGCCGAGCTCGGCGTGCGCACGGAAAAGCACTACGACGCTCCACAGGACACCGAATGGGCCTTCGACGAGGACGGGCAGGCATGGATGCTCCAGTCTCGGCCGGTCACCGCAATCGGTGACGAGGGCACGACCGCCGCGGCCGAGCCGCAGGGCGAGGTGCTCGTACGCGGCCTGGGCGCCGCCCCCGGGGCGAACAGCGGCTCCGTCAAGATCGTTTCCGAGCTCGCCCAGGCGGATGGCCTGCGGGACGGCGACATATTGGTCACTCACATGACCGCGCCCGACTGGGTGCCGCTGATGAGGCGTGCCGCCGCGATCGTCACCGACTCGGGCGGCATGACCTGTCACGCCGCGATCGTCTCGCGCGAGCTGGGGATCCCGTGCGTGGTCGGCGCCGCTGACGCGACCACGAAGCTGCGCGACGGCGAGCTGGTCACGGTGGACGCCACGCACGGCGCTGTCTACGAGGGCGAGGTGGCCGTCGAGACGCAGGAGCAGGGCGCCGGCGTAGCCGCTATGGGGGGCGGGTCTCCCGTCACGGCAACCCAGCTGCTCGTCAACCTCTCCGAGCCATCCCAGATCGAGCGGGCGGCGAAGCTCGACGTCGACGGTGTCGGCCTGCTTCGCGCCGAGCTGATGGTGATCGAGGCGCTGGAAGGTCGCCATCCGAGGCTGCTGCTCGAAGAGGGCCGCGCCGACGAGTTCGTCGAGCGCATGGGCGAGGCGCTCACCGCCTTCGCCTCAGGCTTCGCGCCCAGACCCATCACCTACCGCACGATCGACTTCCGCAGCAACGAGTTCCGCGGATTGGAGGGTGGCGACCGGTTCGAGCCCGAGGAGGCCAACCCGATGATCGGCTACCGGGGGGCGCTCCGCTATATGCGCGAGCCGGACCTGTTCGAGCTGGAGCTGTCGGCCATCCGCCGCGTCTGGGACGCGGGCCACACGAACTTCCACGTGATGCTGCCCTTCGTCCGCACGCCCCGCGAGCTCGGGGCGTGTCACCAGATGCTCGCCTCAGCGGGCCTGCTCGAGCGGCCGGGCTTCGAGCTGTGGGTGATGGCGGAGGTGCCCTCGGTCTACTTCCACCTCGAGCGCTACGCGCGGCTGGGGGTCAAGGGGATCTCGATCGGCTCCAACGACCTCACCCAGCTCATGCTGGGCGCCGACCGCGACTCCGAGCTCCTCGCCGAGCTCTTCGACGAGCGCGATCCCGCGGTCGCCGACTACCTGCGCCTGCTGATCCCGCGGGCCCATGAGCTCGGCCTGGCGACCTCGATCTGCGGCCAGGCCCCCTCGGTCCATCGCGAGTACGCCCAGCTGCTGGTGCGAGGCCGGGATCGACGCGATCTCGGTCAACATCGACGCCGTCGACCGCGCCCGCCGGCTGATCGCGGCGGCGGAGCGCCGGGTGCTCCTCGACGCCGCCAGAAGCGATGGCTAGGTTGGAATCATGGGCGAGCAGCTGAGCGCCCTCGACGCGACCTTCCTCGAGCTCGAGGAGGCCGATCAGAGCGCCCACATGCACATCGGCGGGTGTGATCCTGATCGAGCCCCGGGCCCGACGGCGGCGCCCCGCCACTCGAGCGCATCCGGCGAGGACGTCGCCGCGCGCCTGCCCGACCTGCCGTCGCTTTCTCCAGCGGCTCTCCGTCGCCGCGGACCGGTGGCCTTCACTGGCCGACCTGGGAGCCGGACCCGAGCTTCGACGTGCGGCCGCCACGTCTTCGCCGCCGGCCTGCCGCCTCCGGGCGGGACCGCCGAGCTGCTCGAGTGGGCCGGCGAGCACTACTCCCACCGCCTCGACCGCACCAAGCCGCTCTGGGAGATGGTCGTGCTCGAGCTCTCCGACGGGCGCTGGGCCCTGGTCACCAAGACCCACCACTGCATGGTCGACGGCGTCGGCTCGGTCGACATCGGCACCACGATCCTCGACACCCAGCCGGAGCCAAACCCGGTCCCGGCGCCGCCTTCCGAAGCCCCCGAGCGGGGCCCCGCCTCCGCGCAGAGCAGCCTGCAGGCGCTCGCCGCCCGCATCGCACGGCCCGGGCTGGCGCTCGCCCGCGCCGGCCTGCGAGGAGCCGAGGCCGGCGTCCACGCCGCCGAGTCGGCGGTCGGCCTCGCGACGCATCCCGAGCGCGGTCGCGAGGCACTGCGCCGCTCGCGCGCGCTGGCCGAGCTGATCGTCCGCGACGAGCTGATCGCGGCGCCGCGGACGAGCCTCAACGAGCCGATCGGCGCCAAGCGCAGGCTGTCGGTGCTGCGCGCGCCGCTCGACGACCTGCGGGCGATCAAGCGGGCGCTGGGCGGCACCGTCAACGACGTCGTCCTCGCCGCCGCCGCGGGTGGCCTGCGGCGCCTGCTTGCAGCACCGCCGGCGAGGAGCCGCCGACCGAGGGGCTGCGGGCGATGGTGCCGATGAACGTGCGCAGCGCCGGCGAGCGCCTCGCCCTCGGCAACCGGATCTCCTCCCTGTTCGTCCACCTGCCGGTCGCCGCCGAGGACGCCGGCACGCCGCTACCAGCGCCAGCTCGACGAGGCCGAGTCTCTCAAGGCCGGCACCCAGGCGACCGGGTCGACCACCCTGATCGACCTCGCCAGCCATATGCCGCCCGTGCTGCACAGCTTCGTCGCCAGGTCGCTGTTCGCGACCCGTCTCTTCAACGTCACGATCACCAACGTTCCGGGGCCCCAGCAGCCCGCTCTACTGCTTCGGCTCGCGGGTGCGGGAGATCTGGCCGCTGGTCCCGATCGCCGCCGACCACGCCGTCGGCCTGGCCGTGTTCAGCTACGACGGCACGCTCTTCTTCTGTCTCAACGTCGACCGCGACAGCTGCCACGACGTCGACGTTCTCGCCGAGGGCATCGAGGCCTCGCTCGGCGAGCTGAGGGAATTGGCGGGTGCGACGGAGCAGGAGCCGGCCGCGCGGGCGTAGGCTGGGCGGCGACGATGTTCCAGGTTCGAATCCACGGACGCGGTGGCCAGGGAGTGGTCACCGCCGCCGAGATGCTCTCGATCGCGGCGTTCGCCGAGGGCAAGAACGCGCAGGCCTTCCCGACCTTCGGCTCGGAGCGGACCGGCGCGCCGGTGGTCTCGTTCTGTCGAATCGACGACAGGCCGATCCGGGTCCGAGAGCCGGTGAGCGAGCCGGATGCCCTGATCGTTCAGGACCCGACGCTGCTGCATCAGGTTGACGTGTTCAACGGGGTCAGCGACCGAGCGTTCGTGCTGATCAACACGCGTCGCGACTTCGACGGCCTCGGGCTCGGGGAGTACGTCAAGCGCTTCCAGCGCGAGCGCCTGCTCACCGTGCCCGCGACCGAGCTCGCGCTCGAGCACCTGGGAAGACCGCTGCCGAATGCCGTCCTGCTGGGCGGCTTCGCGGCGCTCAGCGGCGTGGTCTCGCTGGACTCCGTGGGCGACGGCGATCCGCGAGAAGTTCCACGGCTCCGTCGCGGAACGCAACGTGCTCGGAGCCGAAGCCGCGTTCGAGCTACGTGGAGCGCGAGATGCAGGGAGCTGTCGAATGCTTAGGCAGGAGGAGGGCTCCCGCGCGGTCGCCGAGGCGGTCGCGCTGTGCCGGCCCGAGGTGATCAGCGCCTACCCGATCTCGCCGCAGACCCACATCGTCGAGCACCTCTCCGACCTGGTGCGCACCGGCGAGCTGGCGCCCTGCGAGTACCTGATGGTCGAGTCCGAGTTCGGCGGCGATCTCGGCCTGTATCGGCGCCTCGGCCGACCGGTGCGCGCACCTACACGGCGACGGCGAGCCAGGGGCTGCTGTACATGGCGGAGGCGCTCTACAACGCCTCGGGCCTGGGCTTGCCGATCGTGATGACCGTCGCCAACCGCGCGATCGGCGCGCCGATCAACATCTGGAACGACCACTCCGACTCGATGTCCCAGCGTGATTCCGGCTGGATCCAGATCTACGCGGAGTCCAACCAGGAGGCGCTCGACATGCACATCCAGGCCTTCCGGATCGCCGAGCAGCTCTCGCTGCCGGTGATGGTCTGCATGGACGGCTTCATCCTCACCCACGCCTACGAACAGGTCGACATCCCCGAGCAGGAGCCGGTCGACTCCTTCCTCCCCACCTTCAAGCCCCAGCAGCTGCTCGATCCCGCCGACCCGATGACGATCGGCGCGATGGTCGGCCCCGAGGCGTTCTTCGAGGTCAAGTACCTCGCCCACGCCAAGCAGATGCAGGCGCTCGACCTGATTCCCGAGGTCGCCGGCGACTTCGCCAAGGCATTCGGCCGCGATTCCGGCGGCCTCTGCCGCGGTTACCGGACCGAGGACGCCGAGACGATCGTGGTCGCCCTCGGCTCGGTGCTGGGGACGATCGAGGAGGTGATCGACGAGATGCGGGACGCCGGCGTGAAGATCGGGGCGCTCGGCCTCAAGTCCTTCCGGCCCTTCCCCCTGGACGAGGTGCGCCAGGTGCTGCGACAAGCCGAGCGGGTGGTGGTGCTCGAGAAGGCCCTCGCCGTGGGCATCGGCGGCATCGTCTCGGCGAACGTGCGGATGGCGCTGTCGGGCATCCAGCTCCACGGCTACACCGTGATCGCCGGACTCGGCGGGCGATCGATCACCCGGGACTCGCTGCACGGCCTGTTCGACCGAGGCGATCGGTGACAAGCTGAAGCCGCTCACATTCCTCGACCTGGACACCGAGATCGTCGACCGCGAGCTCGCCCGCATGCAGGAGGACAAGGCCACAGGACCCCACGCCGAGAACATCCTGCGCGACATCGGCATCGTCGCCGCGCGGTCGCACTGAGGAGACCCGCATGCCCTACCAGGACGTAAAGCTCTACCAGACCGGGACATTCGTGGTCGGAAACCGGCTGCTCGATTCGGAGCAGCGCTCCGTCCAGGCCCGCATGGAGCGGTCCAACTCGCTCACCTGCGGGCACCGGGCGTGCCAGGGCTGCGGCGAGGCGCTGGGCGCCCGCTACGCGCTCGACGCCGCCGATGCGCGCCACCGAGGGGCAGATGATCGCCGCCAACGCGACCGGCTGCCTCGAGGTCTTCTCGACCCCCTTCCCGGAGACCTCCTGGCAGCTGCCCTGGATCCACTCCCTGTTCGGCAATGCCCCCGCCGTCAGCACCGGCATCGCCGCCGCCCTGAAGGCGAAGGGCCGCACCGACGTGCGCGTGGTCGGGCAGGGCGGCGACGGAGGCACCCTCGACATCGGCTTCGGCTGCCTCTCGGGCATGTTCGAGCGAAACGACGACGTGCTCTTCATCTGTTACGACAACGAGGCCTACATGAACACCGGGGTGCAGCGATCGGGCGCGACCCCTCCGGCGGCCCGAACCGCGAACACCAAGCCGGTCGGCGAGGAGCCCGGCAACGCCTTCGGCCAGGGCAAGAACGCGCCGCTGATCGCGATGGCGCATGAGATCCCCTACGTCGCCACCGCCACCGTGGCCGAGCTCCGCGACCTCGAATACAAGGTCGAGCGCGCGATGAGCTTTCGGGGCGCGCGCTACCTGCACGTCTTCGTGCCCTGCCCGCTCGGCTGGGGCTCCGCGCCCAAGGACACCATCCTGCTCGCCCGGCTGGTCAAGGAGACGGGGATCTTCCCCGTCTTCGAGGCCGAGGACGGCGAGGTGATCGGCGTCTCCAAGATCCGCCGCCAGAGGCCGGTGGAGGACTACCTCAAGCTCCAGCGCCGCTACGCGCACCTGTTCGGCGACCCGCCCCGCACCGACGTGATCGAGCGAATCCAGGAGCGCGCCGACCGCAACATCGCCCGCTACGGCCTGCTCGACGGATACGGCGCTCTGCCCGACCTGCTGGCCGACAGCCCGCACGGACCGCAGTGATGGAACGCCGCTGATGGAGAAGCCCTACGCCATCACGCTCGACGTCGGCTCCAGCCTCGCCAACAAGACCGGCAGCTGGCGCGACGAGCGCGCGTCTACGTCGACCGCCTGCCCCCGTGCAACAACGCCTGCCCCGCCGGCGAGAACATCCAGGCCTGGTTGTACGAGGCCGAGTCCGGCGACGGCGGTTACGAGCGCGCCTGGCGCACGCTGGTCGAGGACAACCCGTTCCCGGCGATCATGGGGCGCGTCTGTTACCACCCGTGCGAGACCGCCTGCAACCGCGGCCAGCTCGACGAGGCGGTCGGCATCAACTCGGTGGAGCGCTTCCTCGGCGACGAGGCGATCGAGCGGGGCTGGAAGCTCGAGGCCCCGGCGGAGCGCTCGGGCAAGCGCGTGCTGGTCGTCGGCGCCGGTCCCTCCGGGCTCTCGGCCGCCTACCACCTGACCCGGCTCGGACACGCGGTGACCATCCACGAGGCGGGGCCGATGACCGGGGGCATGATGCGCTTCGGCATCCCCAAGTACCGGCTCCCGCGCGACGTGCTCGAGGCCGAGGTGCAGCGGATCCTCGAGCTGGGCGTCGAGCTCGAGCTCAACCGCAAGGTCACGGACGTCGAGCAGAGCATGCGCGAGGGGGGCTTCGACGCCGCCTTCCTCGCCGTCGGCGCCCACATCGGCAAGCGCGCCGAGATCCCGGCGGGCGAGGCGGCCCGCATCCTCGACGCCGTCTCGCTGCTTCGCAGCATGGAGGGCGAGGAGAAGCCGCTGCTCGGTCGCCGGGTGGTCGTCTACGGCGGCGGCGACACGGCGATGGACGCCGCCCGAACGGCGAAGCGGCTCGGCGCCACCGACGCGGTCGTCGTCTACCGGCGTACCCGCGAGCGGATGCCGGCGCAGGACTTCGACGTCGAGGAGGCCGAGGAGGAGGGCGTGATGATGCGCTGGCTCTCCACGATCAAGCAGGTCGACGGCGGCAAGGTCACGATCGAGCGGATGGAGCTCGACGAGACGGGCTTCCCCCAGCCCACCGGAGAACTGGACGAGCTCGAGGCCGACTCGGTCATCCTGGCGCTCGGCCAGGAGGCCGACCTCTCGCTGCTCGACGGAATCTCCGGAATCGAGATCGCCGACGGCGTGGTCCAGGTCGCCCCGAACATGATGACGGGGCACGAGGGCATCTTCGCCGGCGGCGACATGGTGCCCGCCGAGCGCACCGTGACCGTCGGCGTCGGGCACGGCAAGAAGGCCGCGCGCAACGTCGACGCCTGGCTGCGCGGGGCGACCTACGACCCGCCGCCGAAGCACGAGCTGGCGAGCTTCGACACGCTCAACACCTGGTACTACGCCGACGCACCCCGCAGCGTGCAGCCGCAGCTCGAGATCGAGCGCCGCCGCTCCACCTTCGACGAGGTGGTCGGCGGGCTGGACGCCTCCAACGCCCTCTACGAGGCTCGCCGCTGCCTCTCCTGCGGCACCTGCTTCTCCTGTGACAACTGCTACGGCGTCTGCCCCGACAACGCCGTGATCAAGCTGGGCGAGCCGGGCGAGCTCTACGAGATCGACCTCGACTTCTGCAAGGGCTGCGGGCTCTGCGTCGCCGAGTGCCCCTGCGGCGCCATCGAGATGGTCCCCGAGCAGACCTAGGCCGCCGGGCGGGGTGTGATCAGAACCGGGCAGGGCGCCCGCCGGATCACCCGGGCGCAGACGCTGCCGGCGAGCACCCGCTTGACGGGCCCGAGACCGCGGGAGCCGAGGACAAGCAGGTCGACTCCCTCCTCTGCCCGTTCGAGCAGCTTGTCGGCGGGATCGCCCTTCTCGTGGACGGGCAGCGCCCGCAGCTCGGAGGGGAGCTCGGCCGCGGCATCGTGGACGAGGCTCTGCAGATCGAAGCGATCCTTGGCGGCGACCTCGGGAAGGTCGGGGGGCCTCGGGGCCGAGACTCCGATCACGCGCATCGCGGCGCCGGCGCGGCGGGCGAGCTCGGCGGCCTCGGCGAGCGCGGCCCGCGACTCATGCGAGCCGTCGAAGCCGACCGCCACCACCCGCAGGCGATCCGCGTGCGCGTAGCCGCGCGGCGCGATCGCCAGGCGGCAGCGCGCGCCCTTGAGCAGGTGCTCGGCCACGCTACCCGGCGCCACCAGGCCCAACGACCCGCGGTGGGTCGAGCCCAGCACGATCAGGTCGGCCTCCCCACGCTCGGCCAGATCGTGCAGGGTGCCCGCCGGCGAGCCGTGCTCGACCTCGACCAGCTCCAGCTCGCCGCCGGCGCTCTCGGCCAGCAGCTCTCCGAGCCGCTTGGCGTCCTCGCCGCACTCGGTGGCCTGAAAGCCGACCACCACCTTTGGATAGAGGGCGTCGCTCACGGGTCGAAGAGCCTAGGCGCTTGATGGATACTGGGTCGGTGAGTGCCGGCGGCAGCGCGATCGAGAGACGGCGGATCGTCGTTCGGGGAATCGTGCAGGGAGTCGGCTTCCGGCCCTTCGTGCACCGGCTCGCCTCCCACCACGGGCTCGGCGGCTTCACGCTCAACGATGGTCGCGGCGTCCTGGTCGAGGTCGAGGGCGAGGTTCCCGCGCTCGACTCCTTCGCCGCGGCCCTGACCCGGGACGTCCCCTCGCTGGCGCAGGTCGAGGCGGTCGGTGTGGAGACGCTTGCCCCGCGGGGAGAGCGCGGCTTCCGGATCGAGGCCAGCGTCGCCGGCGAGACGGCCGCCGCGATCCCCGCCGACACCGCCACCTGCGCGGACTGCCTGGGCGAGCTCTGGGACCCGGCTGACCGCCGCCACCGCTACCCCTTCATCAACTGCACCTGCTGCGGCCCGCGGTTCACGATCGTGCGCCGCTCGCCCTACGACCGGGTAAACACGACCATGGCTGCCTTCGAGATGTGCGAGGCCTGTCGCGTCGAGTACGAGGACCCGGGCGACCGGCGCTTTCACGCCGAGCCGACGGCCTGCCCTGGCTGCGGCCCGCGACTGTCGCTGGGCCGCGACACGGGAGAGGAGGCGCTCGCGGTTGCGATCGACCTGCTTCGCGACGGCGCCATCGTCGCCGTCAAGGGACTCGGCGGCTACCACCTCGCCTGCGACGCGACAGACGAACGGGCCGTGGCACGCCTGCGGCGGCGAAAGCAGCGAGAGGAGAAGCCGTTCGCGCTGATGACCGCCGACCCCGAGGGCGTCGCCGAGCTGGCCGAGGAGGAGCGCCGCCTGCTGCTCTCGCCCGAGCGCCCGATCGTGCTCGCCCGCCGCTCGAGCGACGCGGAGCTCGCCGACTCGCTCGCCCCGGGGACCCCCTGGCTCGGGTTGATGCTTCCCTACACCCCGCTCCACCACCTGCTCTGCGCTGACTTCGAAGGCCCGCTGGTGATGACCAGCGGCAACCGCTCCGACGAGCCGATCGCGATCGACGACGCCGAGGCTCGCCGGCGGCTCGGCGGCATCGCCGACGTTTTCCTCGCACACGACCGCGCCATCCACCGCCGTTGCGAGGACTCGGTGATGCGGCCCGCCTTCCCGGTCCGGCGCTCACGAGGCTTCGCGCCCGAGGCGCTCGCCCTGCCCCGCCGGGGCTCAGCGCCGATCGTCGCGGCCGGCGCCGAGCTGAAGAGCACCTTCTGCGTCGTCCGCGGGGACCGGGCTTTCCTCTCCCCCCACCTCGGCGACCTCGACTCACCGCTCGCCCTCGCCGCCTTCCGCTCCGACCTCGAGCTCTACCTGGAGATGCTCGCCGTGCGGCCCGAGGTGATCGCCCACGACCTCCACCCCGACTACCTGGCGACCCGATGGGCGCTGGAGCAGGAGGCGGAGCCGATCGCCGTCCAGCACCATCACGCCCACGCCGCGGCCTGCCTCGCCGAGCACGGCGCCACCGGCCCAGCCCTCGCCCTCGTCTTCGACGGGACCGGCTACGGCAGCGACGGGACCCTCTGGGGCGGGGAGCTGCTCCGCTGCGATCTGGCCGGCTTCGAGCGGTTGGCGCACCTCGAGCCGGTGCCGCTGCCCGGCGGCGAGCGTGCGATTCGCGAGCCCTGGCGGATGGCCGCTTCCTACCTGCAGCGGGCCGAGCGACCTGTCCCGTTCGAGCGTTGGGGCCCGGTTCGCGAGAGCCTGAAGGCGAACGCGCCGCTCTCCTCGGGCATGGGCCGCCTCTTCGACGCGGTCGCGGCCCTGCTCGGCGTCCGCACCGAGGCGAGCTACGAGGGCCAGGCCGCGATCGAGCTCGAGCTGCTCGCTGGCGAAGTCGAGGCCGAGCCCTACGCCTGCCGGGTCGAGGGCGGTGTCATCCATGGCGCCGACCTGGTGGCGGCGGCTCACGACGATCTGGCCGCGGGCGGCCGCCCGACCAGATCGCCGCCGGCTTCCACGAGGGCATCGCCGCCGCGGCGGCGGCCGCCTGCGCCGAGGCGGCGGAACCCGCACCGTGGTCCTCTCCGGCGGCAGCTTCCAGAACCTGCGCCTGCTCGGCAGCGTCAGCCGCCGACTCGATAGCTTGGGGTTCCGAGTGCTGCGACACCGCCGCCTGCCGCCGAACGACGGCGGCGTCAGCTTCGGCCAAGCGGCGGTCGCGGCAAGGAGGATCGAGAGATGTGCCTAGGCATCCCCGGCCGGATCGTTGAGATCGTCGACACCGAGAACCGCGTCGCGAAGGTCGAGGTCTCCGGCGTGCGCCGCAACGTCGACGTCGGCCTGCTCTGGGAGGGCCCCGACGCGGTCGGCGTCGGCGACTGGGTCCTGATCCACGTCGGCTTCGCGATCTCGCGCATCGACGAGGCCGAGGCGGGGCAGATGCTGGCGGCGCTTCGCGCGCTGGGGGCGCCCTACGAGGAGGAGCTGGCGGATCTCCGCACAAGCGCCATCGACTGAGCGCATCGCCGAGCGCGAGCGCGTCGCACGCGACTTCTTCCAGCGCGAGCGCGGGAGCTGGCGCGCGCCTGCCACGCGATGGCGCGCGCCTTCGCCCGCGGCGGCACCCTGATCCCCTTCGGCGCCGGCCCCGCCGCCACCGATGCCGCCCACGCCGCGGTCGAGTTCATGCACCCGGTGATCGTCGGCAAGCGGGCGCTCCCGGCGCTGGCGCCGGGCAACGATCCCACCGGCCTCTCCACCCTGGCGCGGCTGGCGCGCCCAGACGACATCGCCCTCGCCCTCTCCCACCGCACCGACGATCCGGCCTTCGCCGAGTTCGTCGCCGAGGCTCGCTCGCGGGACCTGCTGACGATCGCGATGGCAGCGGCGCCGGCCTCCGGCGGCGGCGTCACCGGCGACGCGACTCCAGGCGCCTCCGCCGCCCACCACCTGTTCGCCGTCCCCAGCGCCGACTCGACGGTGGTGCAAGAGGTGCAGGAGACCGCCTACCACGTGCTCTGGGAGCTGGTCCACGTCTTCTTCGAGCAGCCCGGCCTGCTCGATGACGACCAGGGCGAGACCTGCATCACCTGCGGCGATGTCGCCGTCCAGGTGCGGGTCGCGGAGGTGCAGGGGCCCACCGCCGTGGTGGAGAGGGACGGCGCCTTCGAGCAGGTCGCCATTGACCTGGTCGAGGGCGTCCGAGTGGGCGACCGGCTGCTCTGCCACGCCGGTGTCGCCCTCGAGCGGGCCCCCGAACAGCCCGCCAGTGGCGACGCCGAGCCCACAGGCTTCCTCTATCCCTTCCTCGAAGGCGGCAAGCCCGACCTCGACGCTGTGCTCGCCGACGTCGAGGCCTCCACCCTGCAGAAGGCGGAGGAGGTGATTCAGCTGCGCTCGCGAATCGACGCCGACGCTGTCGCCCGCTGCGGCAACGAGCTGCGCCAGCGCCTGGACGCCGGCGGTCGGCTGATCGCGTTCGGCAACGGCGGCTCGGCCACCGACGCCCAGGACTTCGCCGCCGACGCTCTCGCCCGCGGCTGGCCGGCGATCGCCCTCGGCAACGACGCCGCCACCGTCACAGCGGTCGCCAACGACATCGGCTTCGAGCAGGCCTTCGCCCGCCAGCTGATCGCGCTCGGCCGCCGCGGCGACGTCGCGGTGGCGATCTCGACCAGCGGCGGCTCGGCCAACCTGATCGTGGGGCTCCAGGAGGCGCGACGGCGAGGGATGCTGACGGTCGCGACGGCCGGCTACGACGGCGGGCCGCTCGCCGGGCTGGCGGGCCTCGACCACCTCTTCGTCGTCCCCAGCGACCGCATCCCGCGGATCCAGGAGGCGCAGGCGACCATCTACCACCTGCTGCTGGAAGCCGTCGGCGACGCCCCCGCCGGGCGATCCCTGTGAGCGGGATGCGCTTCGTCGACGAGTACCGCGACCCGGAGCTGGCCGGCCGCCTCGCCGCCGAGATCGCCGGGCTGGTCGAGCCCGGCCGCGCCTACAAGCTGATGGAGGTCTGCGGCGGCCACACCCACGCGATCTACAAGCACGGGGTCGAGGACCTGCTGCCCGGCGAGGTCGAGCTCGTCCACGGGCCCGGCTGCCCCGTCTGCGTGATCCCGATGGGACGCCAGGACGACGCGATCGCGATCGCCGAGCGGCCCGAGGTCATCCTGGCGACCTTCGGCGACATGATGCGGGTACCCGCCTCGAGCGGCTCGCTGCTCGACGCCAAGGCCCGGGGCGCCGACGTGCGCATGGTCTACTCGCCGCTGGACGCGCTCAAGATCGCCCGCCAGAACCCCGAGCGCGAGGTCGTCTTCTTCGCGATCGGCTTCGAGACCACCGCCCCCTCGACGGCGCTGACCCTGAAGCGCGCTCGGGCCGAGGGGATCCCGAACTTCTCGGTCTTCTGCAACCACGTGACGATCATCCCCGCGATCCGGGCGATCCTCGACTCCCCCGACCTGCGCCTCGACGGCTTCATCGGACCGGGCCACGTCTCCACCGTGATCGGCCTTCGCCCCTACCGCTTCATCTCCGCCGATCACGGCAAGCCCGTGGTGGTCTCGGGCTTCGAGCCGCTCGACGTGCTCCAGGGCGTCCAGATGGTCCTGCGCCAGCTCGCCGAGGGGCGCAGCGAGGTCGAGAACCAGTACCAGCGGGTCGTGCGCAACGAGGGCAACCCGCTGGCCCTGCGGGCGATCGCGGAGACGATGGAGCTGCGCCCCACATTCGAGTGGCGGGGGCTCGGATTCATCTCGCAGAGCGCTCTCAGGCTCCGCCCGGAGTACGCCGAGCTCGACGCCGAGGTCCGCTTCGAGCTCCCCGGCGTGCGCGTCGCGGATCCCAAGGCCTGCCAGTGCGGTGAGGTGCTCAAGGGCGCGATCAGGCCCTGGGAGTGCAAGGTGTTCGGCACCGCCTGCACCCCCGAGCACCCGATCGGCACCTGCATGGTCTCCAGCGAAGGCGCCTGCGCCGCCTACTACAACTACGGCCGCCACGCGGGACGGCGCCCCGCCGCGACTCCGACGGCGAGCGCCGGCTGACGGTGGAAGCCGGCGGCTCCAGCGGGCGCAGCGAGCAGGAGGTCCTCGACGCGATCGAGGCGCGCCGCCGCCGACCCAGGCGCAGGGTCCTCGACGAGCGCATCACCCTCTCGCACGGCGCCGGCGGCAAGGCGAGCCGCGACCTCGTCGAGGCCATCTTCCTGCGCGAGCTCCGCAACCCGCTGCTTGAGCCGCTCGGCGACAGCGCGCTGGTCGGCGCCGGCTCAGAGCAGCTCGCCTTCACCACCGACTCCTTCGTCGTCCGCCCGCTCTTCTTCCCCGGGGGGGACATCGGCGAGCTGGCGGTGAACGGCACGATCAACGACCTGGCGATGTCGGGCGCCCGGCCGCTGGCGCTCTCGGCCGCCTTCATCGTCGAGGAGGGGCTGCCGGTCGCCGACCTGGAGCGCATCGCGGCGTCGATGGGCGCCGCCGCCGAGGCCGCCGGCGTGCCCGTTGGCACGGGCGACACCAAGGTGGTCGAGCGCGGCAAGGCCGACGGCGTCTACGTCAATACCGTCGGGCGTCGGTGTGGTCGAGCACCGCCTCGCCACTCGGCCCCGCCGGGATCCGCCCCGGCGACCGGGTGCTCGTCTCGGGCACGATCGGCGATCACGGCATGGCCGTCATGATCGCCCGCGGTGAGCTCGAGCTCGAGGTCAAGCTGGCCAGCGACACCGCTCCCCTACACGAGCTGGTCGCGACCCTGCTCGAGGCGACCGGCGAAGTGCGCTGCATGCGCGACCCGACCCGGGGCGGCCTCGCCACCGTCCTCGCCGAGCTGGCGCTGGCGGCCGAGGTCGGGAATCACGATCTCCGAGTCCGAGCTGCCGATCCGCGCCGAGGTCAACGGCGCCTCCGAGATCCTCGGCATCGACCCGATCTACGTCGCCAACGAGGGCAAGCTGGTCGCCTTCGTCGCCCCCGACTCGGCCGATGCCGCCCTCGCGGCGCTCCGCTCCCACCCCCTCGGCCGCGAGGCCGCGGTCATCGCCGAGGTCACCTCCGAGGTGCCCGGCCTGGTCGTGCTCGAGACGGCCCTCGGCGGCAGCCGGGTGGTCGACATGCTCGCCGGCGACCCGCTGCCCCGGATCTGCTGACGTTCGAGGATCTCGCTGAAGACCGCCGCGAGAGGCCGGGCTGTCCCTGATCGAGGCGGGCGCCGACGCTCGGCTAACCTGATGCGGCGCTGGGCGCAGACCCGATGGATCCCATCTCCTACTTCCAGGCCATCGTGCTCGGCCTCCTGCAGGGCTTCTCCGAGCTGTTCCCGATCTCGAGTCTCGGCCACAGCGTGGTCCTGCCCCGGCTCCTGGCTGGGACATCCACCAGAACGACGACTACTTCCTCAGCTTCCTGGTCGCGACGCATGTCGCAACCGCTCTCGTCCTCCTCGGCTTCTTCTGGCAGGACTGGGTGCGCATCGTCCGAGGCCTCGGACGTTCCCTCCGTGACCGAGAGATCGGGGCCGAGGACACGTACGCGAAGCTGGGCTGGCTGCTCGTCGTGGGAACGATCCCGGCGGGATTGCTGGGACTATCGCTGGAGCACTCGCTCCGCAGCCTCTTCGCCTCCCCGCAATCGGCCGCATTCTTCCTCTTCGTCAACGGCCTGCTGCTCCTGGGGGCCGAGCGGCTGCGTAGCCGGGCGCCGCAGCCCTCGAAGGCGGGAATCCATTCGGACGCGGTCATCGCGCGCACCCTTCGGTTCCGGGATGCGCTGGCGGTCGGTGCCGCCCAGGCGCTCGCCTTGATTCCCGGGCTCTCGCGCTCCGGGGCCAGCATGGGAGGCGGGCTCCTGGTCGGGCTCTCGAACAAGGAGGCCGCCCGGTTCGCATTCCTGCTCGCGACGCCGATCATCGGGGCCGCCGGCGTGCTCAAGCTGCCGGACCTGCTTGGCTCGGCGGGCGACGGGGTGCGCGGACAGGCGCTGGTCGGCGCCCTCTGCGCGGCGATCACCGCCTACTTCTCGGTGCGCTTCCTCCTCGAGTTCTTCGAGACCAACCGCCTCACGCCGTTCGCGATCTACTGCCTCGCCGTCGGCGCGCTGCTGTCAATCGGCTTTGCCCTTACCTGATTCGGAGGCCGACCGTGACCGGACGACCCGAACTCATCATTCCGGCCGTACTCGCGGGCGTGGCGCTTGTGGCGCTCGCCGCGCTCTACTGGATCGACCCCGCGCATTCGCTGCCGTCGTTCCTCCCCGGCCACGACGCGAGCTCGTCCGAGCACCACGTCAAGCACGGTCTCGCCGCGATGATTCTCGGCGTCGGGTGCTTCGTGCTTCGCCTGGTTTCAGACCGGAGGCACCAGCCGACCTCAGTCCTGATGCCCAGCCACCGGATGATCTCGAGCGCACCGCGGTGGTGGGCGGTCAGGCTCCCTCGGCGCGGCGGAGCAGGCGCTCGCGCCAGGCCTCGACGCCCTCCCCGGTCCGGGCGCTGAGGAGGAGGGTCTCGGCTCCGGGGTTGACCGAGTCCAGGTTGGCGAGGAAGCGATCGACGTCGAAGTCGACGTGGGGCAGCAGGTCGATCTTGCCGATCGCGACCAACTCGCAGGTGCGGAACATGAGCGGGTACTTGAGCGGCTTGTCCTCGCCCTCGGTGACCGAGGAGACCATCCAGCGGCGATCCTCGCCGACGGTGAACTCGGCGGGGCAGACGAGGTTGCCGACGTTCTCGATCACCAGCAGGTCGATGTCATCGAGCGGGATCTGGGGGATCGCCGAGCGGACCATGTTGGCGTCCAGGTGGCACTCGCCGCCGAAGGCCGGGTCGGTGTTGATCTGGATGACCGGGACGTGAAGATGGGCCAGGCGGTCGGCGTCGAGGCTGCCGCGGACGTCGCCCTCGAGCACGCCGACGCGGACGTCGCCGGTGTCCTCCAGCGCTCTCTCGAGGAGGCTGGTCTTGCCGGCGCCGGGGGCGCTCATCAGGTTGAGCACGCGGACGCCGGCGCTGTCGAAGTCGGCGCGGTTGGCCTCGGCGATCGTCCGGTTGGCGTCGAGTGCCCCCTCGGCGACCTTGACCGTGGTCTGGTGCACCTCAGCCTCCTCCGGACTCGGCCGCGGGCGCCCCGGCCTCGCTCGGCGCGACGGCCGGGTCGGTGACGTCGATCGACTCGACCACGAGCTCGTCGCCGCTGACCACGGTGTGGTTGGCGCTCTCGCAGGCGGGGCAGCGGAAGCGCACGATCAGCTCGTCCTCCTCGCGCGCGGGCGCCGGCGCCGGGTCCCACTCGGCGCCGCAGTCACCGCAGCGAAGCAGCGACGCCTCCCGCTCCCACTCCAGCTCGGCGCCCTCGCAGAGCGTCTCCCGCGAGGCCACCTCGAAGTAGAAGGCGAGGTACTCGGGGACGACCTGGCGCAGGCGACCGACCTCGACCCTGACGACGCTCACCGGGCGCCCCTCGGCGTGGCGCTCGGCCGCCGCGACGATCGCCTGGGCGATGGCGAGCTCGTGCACTCAGGCGCCCTTTGGAGGGTCGCCGGCCTCGCCGAGCTCGCGGCCGCCCAGCTCGTCGTAGAGCTCGGCGACGAGCTGCTCGACCGCCGCCTGCACAGTGGGGGTCAGCCCCTCTCCCACCTCGAAGCTCTCGCCTTCGATCCCGTAGACGCCCAGCCTGCGAGGCAGGCGGCCGAGCTCGCGGGCCAGCTCGACGGCGTCGGCGACCCCGAGCGCGTGGGTGGAGCTACGGAACAGCTCGGCCGGCAGGGGGCCGTCGGCGGCCTCGAAGCGGTGCAGCGTCCCCGGCGGCGAGCCGGAGCTGACACCGTCCACCACCAGCGCCTCGTCGGCGCCGGTCCAGGCATCGAGCAGGGAGGCGGGCTCACCCTCCTGCTCGATCACGACCACCCCACGGCGGGCGCGCCAGGCGCAGGCGCCGGGCGACCTCGAGGCCGGCGGCGTCGTCACGCCGGAACTGGTTGCCGATCCCGATCAGCGCCAGCAGCTTGCGCTCGGCCCGATCGACGGAGCGGTCGAGCGGGATCCCGGCCCGCCGCGCCAGCGACCTCGCCGTCTCCAGGTCGCGAACGAGCTGCTCGCGGTGCCGTTCCATCACGTGCAGAGCGGCGTTCCCCCGCTTCACGAAGCGCCGCTCCTCGCGCAGGAAAGCGGGGTCGTCGTAGTGGTGCGTGCGGTGAACGAAGTGCCGGGTCACACCCTCTCCACCTCCAGCTTGAGGAAGTGGGTGGAGCAGGAGATGCAGGGATCGTAGTTGCGGATCGCCTGCTCGCACTCCCACTGCAGGCGGGCGTCGTCGAGAGCTCGACGCGCGGCGCGACGAAGGCGCGCAGGTCCTGCTCGATCCGAGCCTGGTTCTGGGAGGTGGGCGGGACGATCCGCGCCTCCGCGATCGAGCCGTCGCCCTCGAGCCGGTAGCGATGCCAGAGCATGCCGCGCGGCGCCTCGCTCCAGCCGCAGCCCGTCGCCGCCCGCGGCTCGACCTCGATCGCAGGCGGGTCGGGCGGCTCGTAGGCCGCGATCAGGCGGAGCGCCTCGTCGAAGGCGTAGAGGATCTCGACCGCCCGCACGATGATGCTCTTGAATGGGTTGGCGCACCTGTCGCCGAGGCCCGCCTCCCCTGCGGCCTCGCGGGCAAGCGGGGAGAGCTGGGCCGAGTTGAGCGAGTAGCGTGCCATCGGCCCGAGGAAGTAGCTGCCACCGTCGCGCAGCCGCGAGTGCAGCGCGGTCGAGTGCTCGACCTGCTGCTCGACGAAGTGATCGGGGTACTCGCCGGGCTCGATCTCGAGGCCCCCGTCGGAGACGAGGACGCCGTCCTCGATCGCGTAGCGGTCGGGAGTGCGCAGCGCGACGAACTCGTAGTCCTGCTCGAACTCGGGGAAGGGCAGCCCCGAGACCCAGCGCACCGCCTCGCTTGCCAGATCGCGAGCCTCCTCGAGCCCGGCGACGAGCGCCGCCGAGCTCCTCCTTGCTCGGGGCGCGGTAGAAGCCGCCGACCCGGACGTTGACCGGATGGATCGGCGCGACCCCCCACCACCCGCAGCAGCTCGTTGCCCATCTTCTTGATCCTGAGCCCCGCCTCGACCATCTCCCGGTGCTCGCGCGCCATCGTCCAGGCGCTCTCGAAGCCGAGGAAGTCGGGGGCGTGCAGCATGAAGACGTGGAGGGCGTGGCTCTCGATCCACTCGCCGCAATACATCAGCCGGCGAAGCGCCCGGATCCGATCGTCCGACCTCGACCCCGAGCGCGTCCTCCATCGCGTTGAAGGCGCTCGTCATGTAGGCGACGGGGCAGATGCCGCAGATGCGAGCGGTGATGTCGGGCGCCTCGCGGAAGTCCCGCCCGCGCAGGAACGCCTCGAAGAAGCGCGGAGGCTCGTAGATCTCGAGCCTGACGTCCTCGACCTCGCCGTCTCGGATGCGCACCGACATCGCGCCTTCGCCCTCGACCCGGCCAGGGCGTTGGTCTTGATCGTCCGGATCCGGGCCCCGGGCTCAGCGCTCATGGGCCTCGCTCTCGGCCTGGAAGGGCTCGCGCGCGGCGTGGAAGGTGCGGTAGACGCGGACCACGTCGAGCTCGTCCATGCCGAGGCCCCGAGAACCAGCGGCTCAGCGAGCGGTGCGTTGGGCGACTCCATTGGCCCGAAGCAGCCGTAGCAGCCGCGGTCGTAGCGCGGGGCACAGCGCTCCGCAGCCGGCGTGGGTGACCGGCCCCAGGCAGGGTGTCCCGTGCGCCACCATCACGCAGACGTTGCCCGCGCGCTTGCACTCGACGCAGACGCTGTGGGAGGCGATCGCCGGGCGGCGCTCGTTGAGGAAGGCGCTGATCACCTCGAGCAGCTGGTGGCGGTTGACCGGGCAGCCCTGGAGCTCGAAGTCGACGTGGACGTTGGCCGAGATCGGCGTCGAGTCCTCGAGCGTCGAGATGTAGTCCGGCCGGGCGTAGACGACGGAGATGAAGTCCTCGACGTCGGCGAAGTTGCGCAGCGCCTGGATCCCGCCCGAGGTGGCGCAGGCCCCGATCGTCACCAGCCGCCGCGACTGCCGGCGCACCTCCTGGATCCGCTCAGCGTCCTCTGGCGTGGTGATCGAGCCCTCGACCAGGGAGAGGTCGTAGGGGCCCCTCGACCGTGTCGCGGGTCGCCTCGAGGAAGTAGGCGACCTCGATCTGGTCCGGGCAGCCCCACCAGCTCCTCTTCGAAGTCGAGCAGGCTGAGCTGGCAGCCGTCGCAGGAGGCGAACTTCCAGACGGCCAGCTTGGGGACGGTCGCCTCGGCGCTCACAGCTCGCGCACTCCCAGCAGCGTCTCGATCCGCTCGAGGGCGAAGACCGGCCCGTCCTTGCAGACGAAGCGATGGGCGAGCTGGCAGTGACCGCAGTGGCCGACCGCGCACTGCATGTTGCGCTCCAGCGAGACGTGGATCCGGCCCGGCGCCACGCCCCGATCGCGCAGCGCCGCGGCGACGAAGCGCATCATCACCTCGGGCCCGCAGACGAAGGCCGTGGCCCGCTCTCCCTCGAAGCCGGCGAGCGGGATCAGCTTCGTCACCAGCCCGACCCGTCCCTCCCAGCCGCCGGGGGCAGTGTCGACGGTGGTCTCGACGTCGATCCCGGCCTGGCGCCAGGCCTGGAGCTCCGAGCCGTAAAGCACCTCCTCCGGGCGATCGGGCGCCGTACAGCAGAGCCACCGCGCGGTAGCGGTCGCGGTGAGCGATCAGCCGCTCGATCGCCGGCCGCAGCGGGGCGAGGCCGATACCGCCGCTGACGACGACCACGTCGCCGCCCTCGGCCTCCGCCAGAGGCCACTCGCTGCCGAAGGGGCCGCGGACGCCGAGCACCTCGCCCGGCTCGCAGGCGCAGATCGCACGGGTGGTGGCGCCGACAGCGCGGACGGTGTGGGTGAGGACGCCGTCGCCGTTGGCGAGCGCGCTGACCGAGATCGGGATCTCACCCGAGCCGAAGGCGTAGAGCATGCTGAACTGGCCCGGGCGGAAATCGCCGACGCCGGTGCCCGCCGGCTCCAGCTCCAGGGTCCAGGTGTCGCTCCAGCTCCTGGCGCTTGGCGGCAACCCGATAGGAAGTGGGGAGCATCGGGTCGGCAGGCCATCGCTCAGCCCGTCGCGACGTGGCCGTAGACGTCGAGGAGGCGCAGGCGGGTGGCCTGCAGCCGCTCGACGATCACCGGCACGAACCGCTTCATCAGCTCGTATCCGAGAGCTGGGTCGTCCTCGCACTTGCCGCGCAGGCAGGCGCCGTCAAAGGTGATGGCGTGAACCGTGTCCAGTGCCGCAGCGTCGAAGTCGACCCGGTAGGGCGGGACCAGCCACGACCAGCCGACCAGATCGCCTTCGTCGATCGTCTCGATGGTCAGCGCCCCCCGCTCCGGCACGAACGTCTCCAGCGCCACCCGGCCGCGGCGGATCACGTAGAAGACGTTCGCCTCGTCACCCTCGCGCAGCAGGTAGGCGCCCTTCTCGAAGGTCCGGTTGCGAGCGCAGCCGGCGATCAGCTCGAGATGCGCGCGTCCCATCCCCTCGAAGGCGGGCGCCTCGCTGAGAAGCTCGTCAATGGTCTGCATCGATTCCCCTCCCCTCTCCCTGGTCGGTGGCGCGGATCGCCGCCGCCTCCTCGGTGATGTCGATCGCGACCGGGCACCAGGTGATGCAGCGACCGCAGCCGACGCAGCCCGAGGTCCCGAACTGGTCGATCCAGGTGGCGAGCTTGTGGGTCATCCACTGGCGGTAGCGGGACGGCGGCGAGCTGCGCACGCTGCCTCCGTGGATGTAGGAGTGATCGAGCCCGAAGCAGGAGTCCCAGCGGCGGATCCGCTCGGACTCTTCGCCGGCGAGGTCGGTGACGTCGTCGACCGAGTGACAGAAGCAGGTCGGGCAGACCAGCGTGCAGTTGCCGCAGGTGAGGCAGCGCTCGGAGACCTCGTCCCAGCGGGGATGCTCCATGTTGCGGTAGAGCAGCTCCTTGATCCCGTCGGTCTCCAGCTCGCGGCCCATCTGCGAGGCGCAGCTCTCCGAGACCGCCTCGGCCGCGTTCCGGTCCTCGTCGGTCGCTTCGCGCGAGTCGAGCTCGGCGAGCACCTCCTCACCGCGCTCGCTGCCGACCTCGACCAGGAACCGGTGCTCGCCGTCGAGCAGCTCGGTCAGCGCCAGGTCGAAGCCGCTCTCCGCCCGCGGGCCGGTGTCCATCGAGACGCAGAAGCAGGTGTTGCCGGCCTCGGCGCAGTTGACCGCGACGATGAAGGCGTCGCGGCGTCGCGACGCGTAGTCGCTGTCGCTGTAGGCGTCCCCGACGAAGACGCGGTCCTGGATCCCGATGGCGGCCAGGTCGCAGGAGCGCACGCCGACGAAGGCGTATGGGGCCTCGTCCCGCTGCTCCTCGGCGAAGTGGATCTCCCCGTCGCTCCCCCGCCGGCCCTTCCACAGGGTCAGATTCGGGGGAAAAAGGTGGTTCTTCCACGAGTTGGCGCCGTTGTTGAAGCCGAACAGCGCCTCGTCGTCCCGGCGACGGAGCCGGTAGGTGCCGCCCTCCTGCTCGTCGGTGAGGCCGACGGGAAGCTCGGCGGAGGATGAGATGGGCTCGTAGCTGACCGCCTCCTGGCGCACGGTGGGGCCGATCACCCGGTAGCCGCGGCGCTGCAGCGCCTCGACCAGAGAATCGAATGACTCGCGCTTGAGGACCCTCATCCCTGTGGCCAGACTAAGGCCTGGCGCAAGCGCGCGCGAGCGGGTGCCTTCGGGAAGGGCGTCAGCGGGTGCTCAGAGCGAGTCGGCCGAGAAGGTGTCGCAGGCCGCCGGGTCGCCCGACTCGTACCCCGTCTGGAACCAGTGCTTGCGCTGCTCGGAGGTGCCATGGGTGAAGCTGTCGGGGTTGACGGTGCCCCCGCCCCGCTGCTGGAGCCGGTCGTCGCCGATCGCCTCGGTGGCGACCATCGCCTCGTCGAGGTCGCCGGGCTCGAGCAGGTTGTTGACGGTGCTGCCCCAGACGCCGGCGTAGCAGTCCGCCTGAAGCTCGACGCGGACCGAGAGCTGGTTTGCCTGGTCGGGGTTGGCGCGTTGCTGCTCTCGCACCTGCGCCTCGGTGCCGATCTCCTTCTGGACGTGGTGGCCCATCTCGTGGGCGATCACGTAGGCCCAGGCGAAGTCGCCGGGGGCGCCCAGCTGCCGGGCGAGGTCGTCGTAGAAGCTCAGGTCCAGGTAGACCCGCTTGTCGGCGGGGCAGTAGAAGGGGCCCACGGCCGAGGTGGCGTGGCCGCAGCCGCCGGTGTTGACGGCGCCCGTGTAGAGCACGAGCTGGGCGTTGTCATAGGGCTTGCCCTGCTCGGCGAAGGTCTTTCGCCACATGTTCTGCGAGTCGCTGAAGACGAAGGAGCTGAAGTCCTTGAGCTCCGCCTGCGGGTCCTGATTGGGCGGGATCCGGTCCGGCTGCGCCGAGCCCGGGACCGAGCCGTTGTCGAAGGAGTCGGGAACCCCGAAGCTGTTGCCGGCGCCGCCCCCGCCTCCGCCGCCGAACACCTGGAGGCCGATGACGATCAGGACGATGATCAGCCCGACGCCGCCCAGCTTGCCGCCGCGGCCAGTCGGGATCGGGATCGGCATGCCGCCCCCGCCGCCGAGGCCTCCGCCCAGGCCACCCCCCGAGGCCGGACCGGCGCCGCGCTGGTCGATCACGTCCTTGTTCTTGGTTCTGCGCCACTTCACGGCCGCGCGAGCTTACCCGCCAAATTCCCTCGGCGACCTTCGAGCCGCGGCGACGCCGATCCGCGCGCCGACCCTCTAGGGTTCCGCGCCGCGCATGCGCTTCTACGAGTACGAGAGCCGCCGGATCGTCGAGCTCGCGGGAATCCCGGTCACCGAGTACGGCTTCTGCACGACCGCCGCCGAGGCGCGCGAGACCGCCGAGCGGATCGGCGGCCCGACGGTGATCAAGTCGCAGGTCCTTACCGGCGGACGGATGAAGGCGGGCGGCGTCAAGTTCGCCGACACTCCCGAGGAGGCCGAGGGGCACGCCGCCGAGATCCTCGAGCTGGAGATCGGCGGCCACATGCCGGTGGGGGTGCTGGTGGACCCCAAGGCCGAGGTCGAGCAGGAGTACTACGCCGCGGTGCTCTGGGACGGGCGCGCCAAGCGCCCGATGATGCTGTTCAGCGACATGGGCGGGATCGACATCGAGGAGGTCGCGGAGAAGCATCCGGATCATGTCGGCCGCGGCCACCTCTCCAACCTGCGGCCGATCCCCGATTTCCGCGCCAAGGAGGTCGTGGCCAGCGTGGGCATGACCGGCTCCGAGCTCAACCGCGCCACCCCCATCCTCGCCGGGCTCGCCCGCTTGCAGCGCGACGACGACATGACCCTCGCAGAGATCAATCCGCTGGCGCGGCTCGCGGACGGGTCGTTCGTCGCCCTCGACGCCCACATGGAGATGGAGGACGAGGCGGTCGGGCGACACAAGGAGATGCTGACCGGGATCGGCGTCGAGCTGGACGAGCCGCGGGAGCTGTACGAGCCATCGGAGTTCGAGCGCAAGGTGAAGGCGATCGACGCCGCCGACCACCGAGGCGTGATCCAGGGCAAGGACCACGGCTTCGACGGCAACATCGGCCTCGTGATCGGCGCCGGCGGCGGCTCGCTTACGCTCACCGACGCCGTCCGCAGCCAGGGCGGCAGGCCCGCCAACTACGCCGAGATCGGCGGCAACCCCTCGGTCGCCAAGTCCCAGGGCCTGGCGAGGGAGGTGCTGCGCAAGGACGGCGTGGAGAAGATCGCGGTGATGATGTCGATCGTCTCCAACACCCGCGTGGACATCGTCGCCCGGGGCGTGATCAAGGCCTGCCTCGAGCTTGGCAAGGACCCCGCCGAGACGATCGCGGTCTTCCGCATCCCCGGGGCCTGGGAGGAGGAGGGCGCCAAGATCCTCGGCAAGTACGGGATCGAGTTCAAGGACCGCTCGGTCTCCATGTGGGAGGCCGCCGGCGAGGCCGTCGCCAAGGTCCAGGGAGCCCCAGCGTGACCAGGGAGACGACGACCCGCTCGCGGCGAACGCGAAGCGGAGCACGCGAGCGGAACTGATGTCCATCCTGCTGAGCAAGGACTTCACCTTCATCGTCCAGGGGATCACCGGCCGCGAGGCGGTCAACCTCACCCGCGAGTGCCTCGACTACGGCTCCAGGGTGGTCGGCGGCGTCACCCCGGGCCGCAAGGGCCGCGAGGTGCACGGCGTTCCCGTCTTCGACACGGTCGAGCAGGCGGTCTACAACCACGGCTCGCCGATCGACGGCTCCGTGGTCACCGTCCCCCCCGCCTTCACCAAGGACGCCGTGCTGGAGGCGATCGAGAACGGGATCGGGCTGATCGTCGTGGTCACGGAGCGGATCCCGCGGCGCGACGTCGCCCAGATGGTCGAGCGGGCCGGCGAGCGCGGGGCGCGCATGATCGGCCCCAACTGCCTCGGCCTGATCGCCCCCGGCGTCTGCAAGATGGGCGGGATCGGCGGCCCGGCCAAGGACGCCGCCAAGGCCTACAACCCCGGCTCGATCGGCGTCATGTCGCGCTCGGGCGGTATGACCACCGAGATCTCCTCGACGCTGACGGCCGCCGGCCTGGGCGTTTCCACCGCCGTCTCGATCGGCGGCGACGCGATCATCGGCTCGACCTACGCCGAGCTGATGCCGCTGTTCGAGGAAGACGACCGGACCGATGCGATCGTGATCTACACCGAGCCCGGTGGCCGCATGGAGGCCGAGCTCGTCGACTGGCGCGAACAGGTCGGCTCAAAGCTGCCGATCGTCGCCTTCATGGCCGGCAAGTTCATGGACGACGAGGAGATGCAGGGGATGAGCTTCGGCCACGCCGGCACCATCGTCGAGGGCGCCGAGGACTCGGCCACGCAGAAGATCGCCCGCCTCGAGGCGGCCGGCATCCCCGTGGTGGAGCGGATCGACGAGATCCCGGCCGCGGTCAAGCACGCCCGGACGCGAAGCGGAGGACGTGCGCCTGATGAGAGGACAAAGGTCTAGTGGCGTCTGAGCAACTGGACGGCACCTTCATCGACGTCGACGTCGACGGGAAGATCCGTGACGACGCCGAGCTGGCGCGCAAGCTCGAGGAAGTCTGCCCGGTGGACATCTTCACCGCGACCGACGGCCGGGTCGAGAACGGTCCCGGAGAACCTCGACGAGTGCGTCCTCTGCGAGCTCTGCATCGAGGCCGCCCCGCCCGGCGCCGTCGTGATCAAGAAGCTCTACGACGGCACCGAGCTCAAGCGCTAGCGGTCCGGCAGACTGCCGGGCCGTGAACTTCGTCGAAGACGTGCTCGAGCGGTTTCCGTCCTCCAGCCGGGCCCTGGTCGCGCTCGGACGCGGAGGGCGACCGGCGCGAGTGGCACTTCGGGGAGCTGATCGCGATGAGCGGCGGGCTCTCGGGCGCGATGGCGGCCCGGGGAGTCCGCCGCGAGGACGTGGTGATGACGCTCGCCGGGAGCCGGGTCGAGTGGGTGCTGGCGATGCTCGCCTGCTTCCGGATGGGCGCGGTCGCGATGCCCTGCAACCCGCAGCTGCGCCGCCACGACCTCGAGCATCGCGTCGGGGTCGCCCACCCCAAGCTCTGCATCGGCGACGAGGAGCTGCTCGGCGAGCTCCCCGGCGGCGTGCCCGCGATGACGATGGCCGAGGTCGCCGAGGCCCTCGACGAGGACCTGCCCCAGGAGACGCCCGTCGACACCGCCGAGCTCGATCCCGAGGACCCTGCAGCTGATCATCTTCACCTCGGGGACGACGGGCGAGCCCCGCGGGGTCGTCTACCCGCAGCGCTACCTGGCCGGCCAGCGCGCTCCAGGCCGAGCACTGGTTCGGCGCGCGGGACGGCGAGCTCGCCTGGTGCACCGCGGCGCCGGGCTGGTCGAAGTCGACCCGCAACGTCTTCGTCGCCCCCTGGCTGCGGGGCGCCGCGGCGCTGATCCACGACGGCCGCTTCGACCCGGCCGAGCGGCTGGAGATCGATCGAGCGCGAGGGCGTCAACGTCCTCTGCCAGGCGCCGACCGAGTACCGGATGCTGGCCAAGCGCGCCGAGCTGCGACCCATTCCCTCCGCTGCGGCGCCTGGTCTCGGCCGGGGAGCCGCTCAACCCCGAGGTGATCCGGCTGCTTCCGCGAGCGCGGTCGGCCTGGCCGATCCACGACGGCTACGGCCAGACCGAGACCGGGCGCCAGTCACCGGGATGCGCCCGGACGAAGCGGACGACCCGAGCCGCGACGGCTCGATGGGCCGCCCGCTGCCGGGGATCGAGGTCCGCGTCGACGACGGCGAGCTGCAGGTTCGGCCCGAGACCGTGCCCGAGCTTCTTCAGCCGCTACCTCGGCGAGCGAGCCCTTCGCAGGGGGAGTGGTGGGCGACGGGCGACGACGTGCGCCAGGACGACGACGGGTACCTCTGGTTCGAGGGCCGCGAGCGACGACATCATCGTCTCGGCCGGCTACCGGATCGGGCCGTTCGAGGTCGAGTCGGCGCTGGTCTCCCACCCCGCCGTGGCCGAGGCGGCGGCGGTCGCCGCGCCCGACGAGGAGCGCGGCTCGGTCGTGCGGGCGGTCGTCGTGCTCCGCGACGGCGAGCCCTCCGAGGAGCTCGGCCGGCGAGCTCCAGGAGCACGTCAAGGCGGTGACGGCGCCCTACAAGTACCCGCGCATCGTCGAGTTCGCAGAGGAGCTGCCGAAGACCTCCAGCGGCAAGATCAAGCGCGATCGCCGAGCTCGCGGGCGCCGTGAGGAGCCTGAGGAGCGGTCCCTGGGCGTCGTTCGCCGGGCTCTTCATCGTCACCAACCTCGGGCTGCTCGCGGTCGGGGCGACCCTGCCCGTGCTCCCCCACTACGTCAAGGACGAGCTCGGCGGCAACGACCTCGAGGTGGGGATCGTCACCGGCGCCTTCGCGCTCACCGGGATCGTCTGCCGGCCGATCGCCGGCAACATCGCCGACCGGCGCGGGCGCAGGCCGACCGTGGTCGGCGGCGCCATGCTCGGCGGCCATCGCCGGCTGCTCTCTACTTCGTGCCGGCCGGCATCCCGGGGCTGATCGTCGCACGCTTCTTCCTCGGCGCCGGCGAGGGCACCGTGTTCACGGCGGGCTCCGCCTGGAACGTGGACATGTCTCCGCCCGAGCGTCGCGGGCGGATGATCGGGTTCTACGGCCTCGCGATCTGGACCGGGCTGACGCTTGGGCCCGCCGATCGGGCGTGCTGCTCCAGCACGCCGGCGGCTTCCACCTGGTCTGGGCGTTCGCCGCGGGGCGCGCCTCTGCTCGGCGCGGTGATCGCATCCAGGCTGCCCGAGGGCGCCGCGGCCGGCGGCGAGGCTTCGCGGGGGCCGATCATCTCGCGGGAGGCGATCGGGCCGGGCGGCACCTTCGCCCTCGGGGTCGGTCGGGTTCGCGGCCGTCTCGGCCTTCATCGTGCTCAGCCTCGACGCCCGAGGGATCGGCCACGGCGCCGCGGTGTTCAGCGTCTTCGCCGGCGACCGTGGTCGCCACCCGGCTGGTCGCTGGGGGGCTCCCCGACCGGATCGGGGCGGCGCGCTGCGCCTTCGGCGCCGGGCTGATCGAAGCGTTCGGCTTGGTGCTGCTCGGGGGCGGCTCAGAGCCTGCCGGTCGCCCTCGCCGGCGGGATGGCGATGGGGGCGGCCTTCTCGCTGCTCTTTCCGGCGCTCTCGCTGCTCGCGATCGAGCGCGTGCCGCCTGAGCGCCGCGGGGCGGCGATGGGGACCTTCACCGCAAACTTCGACCTCGGCATGCTGGTCGGCTCCCCGGCGGTCGGGCGCAGCGGCGGCGCTGAGCGGCTACAGCGCCGCCTTCTACCTGGCCGCCGCCTCCGCGCTCGCCTGCGCCGCGCTCTCACTGTCCATGGCGCGCCAGGGGGTCGCCACCTCGGCGGAGGCAGAGGCGCGCGCCTGACGCCCTCAGACGCTGAATCGGCGCAGGCGCGCGCGAGAGGTGCTGCGCAGCGGAGCCAATCGCGGCTTTCGACGCCGTCGCCGACGGCTCGTCGCTAGTCTCCCCGGCTCGGTGGCACAGAAGGCGACACAGGCGGCGACAGGTGCTTCCAGCATCGACCGGAAGCTGATCAACAAGCTGACCGAGGGTCAGATGGCTCGCTTCCGCGAGCACACGCCCACCTCGGCCGAGTATTTCGACCGAGCCAGGAAGGTGATGCCGGGCGGCGTGCCATCCTCGTTCCAGCTCAACGACCCCTGGCCCGTCTACATCGAGCGCGGCGAGGGCGCGCTGGTCTGGGACGTCGACGACAGCGAGTACGTCGACTTTCACAACGGCTTCGGCGTGATGTGCATCGGCCACGCCAACCCCAAGGTCGGCGCCGCCGTGACCGCGCGTCACAAGGAGGGCACCCACTTCGCCGCCCCCACCAACGGCTCGATCGTGGTCGCGGAGAATCTGGCGCAAGCGCTTCGGCCTGCCGCAGTGGCGGTTCACCAACTCCGGCACCGAGTCGACGATGGACGGCGATCCACCTCGCCCGCGGGGCCACCGGACCGCGACGGCCTCATCAAGGTCGAGGGCTCCTACCACGGCCACCACGACGCGGTGATGGTCTCCGCTATCCCGAACTGGACGAGCTCGGCCCCCGCGACGAGCCCGATCCGCGTGCCCTTCGGCGTCCGGCTACCCGAAGGCGCATCATCGAGCTGACGCGGCCGGTGCCCTTCAACGACCCCGAGATCCTGGAGACGGTGCTCGACAAGTACGACGACAAGGTGGCCGGGACTGATCATGGAGCCGGCGATGATGAACATCAACATCATCCCGCCCGCGCGACGGCTACCTCGAGCGCGTCCGCGAGCTCTGCCACCGAGCACGGCGTGCAAGCTGATCTTCGACGAGGTAAAGACCGGCGCCACGATCTCCCACGGCGGCGCGACCCAGCGCTTCGGCGTCGAGCCGGACATGATCACGCCTGGCCAAGGCGATCTGCGGCGGCTATCCGGGCGGCGCGATCGGAATGACCGAGGAGCTCGGCGAGGCTGGTCGCCGACGGACAACGTCCACCAGTACGGCACCTTCAACGGCAACCCGCTGGTGATGGCCGCCGCCGAGGCGACGCTGACCGAGGTGCTGACCCCCGACGCCTACGACGAAGCTCGAGGCGACCAACAGGGCGCTGCTCGAAGCGCTGCCAGGAGGTCATCGACGAGTACGGGCTGCCCGCCTACACCGAGGGCCTCGGCGCCAAGGGCTGCGTGATCTTCTCGCCCGAGCGGATGCTACGAGTACCGCGACTACCTGACCAAGGTCGACGGCGGAGCTCTCGACGCTCGCCTGGCTCTACCACATGAACCACGGCATCTTCATGACCCCGGGCGTCGAGGAGGAGTGGACGCTGTCGATCGCCCACGAGCAGGAGCACATCGACCGCTTCGTCACGCGCTCGAGACCTTCGCCAAGGACGTCACCGGTTCATGAGCCGCCTCAGCCGCCTCAGCCACCGAATCCTCGACGCCTCGCCGATCGGCTCGACGAGGTCGAACGCGAGCCTTCCTGAAGGCCGTAGCCTGAACCAATGGCAACCGCCTCGCCGAGGAGACCAGCCCGTACCTGCTCCAGCACAAGGACAACCCCGTGGACTGGTACCCGTGGGGCGCAGGAGGCGCTGCAGCGGGCCAAGCCGGAGGACCGGCCGATCCTGCTCTCGATCGGCTACTCGGCCTGCCACTGGTGCCACGTGATGGAGCGCGAGTCCTTCGAGGACCCCGAGATCGCGGCGCTGATGAACGAGCACTTCGTCCCGATCAAGGTCGATCGCGAGGAGCGCCCCGACGTCGACGCGCTCTACATGGAGGCCGTGCAGGCGATGACCGGGCAGGGCGGCTGGCCGCTGACCGCCTTCCTCGACCCCGACGGCGTGCCGTTCTACGGCGGCACCTACTTCCCGCCCGAGCCCCGCCAGGGCCTGCCGAGCTTCCGGCAGGTGATCGAGGCCGTCGTCGAGGCCTACGCGAACCAGCGCGACGAGATCGACGCGGCGGCGCGACGGATCCGCGACGCGCTCGGCGCGGTCGGCCGCATCGAGCCCATCGGAGGAGCCACTCGGCGCCGGAGATGCTCGCCGAGGCCGCGATCAGCGGCCTGCTGGCCGAGCGCCGACACCGCCAACGGCGGCTTCGGCGGAGCGCCGAAGTTCCCGCCCGCCACGGCGCTCGAGTTCCTGCTCGCCCGCGGCGAGCGCGAGCACGTCGCGGCGCACGCTCGACGCGATGGCGAACGGCGGGCATCTACGACCAGGTCGGCGGCGGCTTCGCGCGCTACTCCGTCGACGCCGCTCTGGCTCGTCCCCCACTTCGAGAAGATGCTCTACGACAACGCGCTGCTGGCGCGTGCCTACCTGCACGGCTGGCAGGCGCTCGGCGACGAGCGCTGGCGGCGCATCTGCCGCGAGACCCTCGACTGGACGCTGCGCGAGATGCGCGGCCCGGAGGGCGGCTTCTACTCGGCGCTCGACGCCGACTCCGAGGGCGAGGAGGGCCGCTTCTACGTCTGGGAGGAGGCCGAGATCCGCGAGGCGCTCTCGGACGCCGGCCTCGCCGACGCCGCCGACGAGCGGATCCTCGGCTACTGGGGCGTCAGCCCGGTCGGCAACTTCGAGGGCCGCAACATCCTCCACGTCGCGCGCGGGGGCCGCAGCGCCGACGCCGCCTCGCCGGCCTCGACGCAGGCCCGCGCGGCGCTGCTCGCGCCGGCGACGCAGCGGGTGCCGCCCGGCCTCGACGACAAGCGCCTCTGCTCCTGGAACGCGCTGATGATCTCGGCGCTCGCCGACGCCGGCGCGGTGCTCGGCCGCGACGACTACCTGGACGCCGCCCGCGCGCTGCGCCGACTTCGTGCTGCGAGTCGAGCTGCGCGACGGCGACGGCCGGCTGCTGCGCACCTGGAAGGACGGCGAGGCGCAGATCGCGCGCCTACCTCGAGGACCACGCCTATCCTGGTCGAGGCGCTGCTGACGCTCTATCGAGGCCAGCTTCGAGCTCGCGCTGGTTCGACGCTGCCCGCGAGATCGCCGACACGATGATCGAGCGCTTCGCCGACCCCGAGCGCGGCGGCTTCTTCACCACGGCCGACGACCAGCCGAGCGAGCTGATCGCCCGCCGCAAGGACCTCGGCGACCACCCGATCCCGTCGGGCAACTCCTCGGCCGCGCTGGGGCTGCTGCGGCTCTCGGCGCTGACCGGCGAGCGCGACTACGAGACCCATGCCGTGGGCGTGCTGCGGCTGTTCGCGCCGAGCCGCCGTTCGGCATCCCGACGCGTTCGGTCACCTGCTGCGCGCGCTCGACTTCCACCTTGCGCCGCCGCAGGGAGGTGGCGCTGATCGCCGCCGAAGGCGAGCGGCCCCCTGAGCGAACGCGTCGCTGAGCTGGCGGCCGTGGTGCGCTCGCGAGCTCCGCCCCAACCTGGTCCTCGCCGGTGGCGTCGAGGGCAGCGAGCGCCCGGAGCTGATGCGCGACCGCACCGCCGTCGACGGCCGAGCCGGCCGCCTACGTCTGCGAGCGCTTCGCCTGCCGAGCCCCGGTTACCTCGCCCGACGAGCTCGCCGCCGAGCTAGGATCCCCGGCGTGAGCCCGGCGACGGCAGCAGGCGCGATCGGCCAAGGAGGTCGCCCGGACCTATTTCGAGGCGATCGGGGAGCGCGATCTGGACGCGATGACCGCCATGTGGGAACCGGGCGGCGTCGACTACATCCACGGGGTCGTCACCCTGACGGCGCCCGACAGCTACCGGGCCTGGTTCGGCGATCTGTTCCGCGCCTTTCCCGACTTCAGGATGGAGGTCATCGACATCGTCGGCGAGGAGGAGACGGCCGCCGTTCGCTGGCGCGCGACGGGCACCTTCAACGGCGACGCCAGGTTCGAGGGCCTGAGCCGACCGGGGCCACGGTCGAGATGGAGGGTCTCGACCTGCTCACCATCCGCGACGGCAAGATCCAGGACATCCGCGCCTACATGAACGCGACCGAGATGGCGCGACAGCTCGGCGCGATGCCGCCGGCGGAATCGCTCGGCGAGCGCGCCATGCTCGGGGCCGTCAACACTCGGACCGCGGCGCTCGGCCTGCTCGAGAGGCTGCGCTCGCGCGAGTAGCGGGCAGTCAACTTCTCCTCCACCGCCGACCGCCGCCGCGCCTGGCGCTGGGACATGGTGGAAGCCTGCAAGGCCTCGCGGCGGCCTTCCTGCTCTCCAGCAGGCAGTGAGAGGCGGCGCCGCGAGCCGGGCAGGCTCGCGGCGACCGAAAGGCCGGGCAGCCGCGTCGAACCTAGCTCGTGAGGCTGCCCGAAGCTAGAGAACGGACAGGAACTGCTCGATCTCCCACGGCGTGACCTGCACGCGGTAGTCCTCCCACTCCTTGCGCTTGATCTCGATGAAGCGGGTGAAGGCGTGCTCGCCGAGGACGCGGAGGACAAGCTCGGATTCCGCCGCGATCTCGATCGCCTCGCCGAGCGTCTCCGGAAGCTGCTCGATGCCGCGCCGCTGGCGGTCCTCGGGCGTCAGGTGGTAGAGGTTCTGCTCCATCGGCTCGGGCAGCTCGTAGCCCTTCTCGATCCCCTCGAGGCCCGCGTGCAGCATCGCCGGCGAAGCAGAGGTAGGGGTTGCAGGCCGGGTCGGGGCAGCGCAGCTCGGCCCGGGTTGCCCGCTCCTTGCCGGGGTGGTAGAGCGGCACCCGGATCAGCGCCGAGCGGTTGCGCCGCGACCAGGCCAGGTAGACCGGCGCCTCGTAGCCGGGGACCAGGCGCTTGTAGGAGTTGACCCACTGCGCGAACAGCGGCGCGATCTCGCGGGCGTGCCGAAGCTGCCCGGCGATGAACGCCTTGGCCGTGTCGGAGAGGAAGTACTGGTCGTCGGGGTCGAAGAACGCGTTCTTGCCGTCACGGCTGAGCGACTGATGGACGTGCATGCCGGAGCCGTTCTCGCCCTGCAGCGGCTTCGGCATGAAAGTCGCGTGCCAGCCGTACTTCATCGCGTACTCCTTGACCGTGATCCGGTAGGTCATGCAGTCGTCGGACATCGCGAGCGCGCCCTTGTAGCGCATGTCGACCTCGTGCTGGGAGGGACCGACCTCGTGGTGCGCGTACTCGACGTGGATGCCGAGCTGCTCCAGGGCGAGGATCGTCTCGCGGCGCACGTCCGAGCCAGCGTCGAGCGTGGTCAGGTCGAAGTAGCCCCCCTCGTCGAGGATCTCGGGGACGCCGTCCTCCGGCGTCGCGGAGCGGAAGTAGAAGTATTCGAGCTCGGGCCCGATGTTGTAGTCGTCGAAGCCCATCTCCTCGGCTCGCTTGAGGGCGCGCCGCAGGATCCAGCGCGGGTCCCCCTCGTAGGGCTCGCCCCCGGGGACTCGGATGTCGCAGAACATCCGGGCAACACGGTTCGCCTCCTCGGGTCGCCAGGGCACCAGCTTGAAGGTGCTGGGGTCGGGCATCGCGATCATGTCCGACTCCTCGATCGGGTTGAAGCCAGTGATCGACGACCCGTCGAAGCCCATGCCGCCGTCGAAGGCGTCGTCGAGCTCGGCGGCGTTGATCGAGAAGCTCTTCAGCTGGCCGAGCAGGTCCGTGAACCAGAGCCGCACGAAGCGGACGTCGTTCTCCTCGCAGAACGAAAGGACCTCCTTGGCGTTGCTGGGCGTCTCGGTCACGCGATCTCCTTTCCTGACGGCGGGGCCGGAACCTTAACCGCAGGGGGTAATCCGCGAGCGCGCCTCATACGTATCTGTTGCACCGGCCGCCTTCGCGCGGTAAACTTACATCCCGTAAGTAACCGGCTAAAAGTAAAGTGAAGACACCGTAAACGCGAGGTAAAGCCCAGTGACCGTCAAGACTGACATCAGTCGCTTCCACATCCATGACGAGCTGACTGCGCCCGAGGGCAGCGTCCCCATCATCAAGGGCATCCAGACGGCCGGCGGCGCCGTCTCCAAGTTCCTCGGCGTGCTCGCCGAATCCCCCTCCGCCCTGCGCGCCTACACGCGCATGCGCACCGAGCTGCGCAACGGCACCAAGCTGCCGCGCGCCACGCGCGAGCGAATCGGGCTGGGAGTCGCCGAGCGTCGCGGTGACGAGTACAGCCTCGCCCAGTACGCGCGCACGGCGAAGGCGGCCGGGCTCGGCCTCGACGAGGTCGAGCGGGCTCGGGACTTCAAGTCCGCCGACGAGCGCGAGGCGGCGCTGCTGGCCCTGCTCGCCGAGACGCTGGACCCCCAGGAGCGGCCCCCCCACCACCTTGTGGAGGAGGCCCGCGAGGCCGGCTGGAGCGACGAGCAGATCCTCGAGGCGGTCGCCGAGCTGGCGCTGGCGGAGTTCCAGAGCCTGGTCGCCTCGGCGGCGGCCCTGCCGCTCGAGAGCTCAGACCCTGCGGTGCTCAGGTCCGCTGCTTAGCTACCTGACGACCGCGCTACGGACGGCGCCGGAGCCGGTGTCGAGGAACCCGAGCCGCTTGGCGAGCTTCTTTGTCAGGTCCCACTTGTAGTCGCCGTTGTAGGGGCCGCGGTCGATGACCTTGGCCCTGACGAAGTGGCCGTGGTAGGCGAAGGTGACCTTGGTCCCGCAGGGCAGCTTCTTGTTGGCGACGCCGATCGTCTTCGGCCGCAGAACCTTGCCGCAGGCTGTATCGGTGCCCCAGAAGCCCCGCCCGTACCAGGTGGCGAGCTGGGCCGGCATCCGCTTGGCCAGGGCCTTGCGGGTGGTCTTCTCGACGACGCCGTCGGCGGTGAGCCCGGCGGACTGCTGGAAGGAGCGAACGGACTCGTCGGTCGGATCCTCGAAGGTGCCGTCGAAGGGGATGGCTGCGGCCGCCCCCAGCTCGCTCGACATGCCGTTGAGGATCCAGTTGAGCGTCTTGACGTCGTCCCCGCTCATGCCCAGCGAGAGATCGCGGCTTCCGAACGCGGCCTGCGCGGAGCCGTCGTCCGAGCCCGGCGGAGCGGTCCCCCCGGCGCCTGCCTGGGCGACGGCGGCGCCGATGGTGACCGAGAGCAGCACGAGCAGCGCACCGCAGGCCGCCAGGCGGCCGCGTTTGAGAATGCTGCTGCTGTTGTCCGTGCGCGTCGGGCGCGCGATCCCCATCTGGCTCAACTTCCTCTTTCGTTGCTTTCGGGGTTAGCTGACGGGCTCGCGCTGAAAGATCGCGCTACGCGGCGGCGGTGCCGCGATTCGCCCCCCGACGGCCCTCGCAGGCACCGCCGGTTTGGGTCCCCCGATCCCCACCACGCATGGCGGGGATTCAGCGGAAAGCGGGCAGGACTCTAACAGCTCCTCCGACGGGACTTTCCACCGCTTTGGGGTTATCCCTTCTTGCTCCCCTATCGGGGGATGCGTGCCCCATCCCTGCAGGCGCCGCTGCATATGCTCAGCTCGTGCGAGGAGCTCTCGTCACCGGCGCAGGAAGCGGCATTGGCCGAGCGATCGCGGCGCGCCTGGCGCGGCGCGGATTCTCGGTTCAGGTCACCGACGTCAAGGGCGAGGCGGCGGAGGAGGCCGCGTCCGAGATCGGGCAGGGCGCCTGGGCGTCGGCCCTCGATGTGACCGACGCCGGTGCCTGCCGTGCCGCGGCGGCCGCCACCGCCGCGCGCGCCGGCTCGCTCGACGTCTGGATCAACAACGCGGGCGTTCTCGCGCCCGGCGTCGTCTACGAGCAGGACCCCGGCAGCCACCGCCTGATGCTCGACGTGAACGCGATCGGCACTTTCAACGGCACCGTCGCGGCCCTCGAGCTCATGCGAGCGGCCGACAGCGGCCACATCGTCAACATCATCTCCCTGGCGGGGCTCGTCGCGGCGCCAGGCGAGGTCGCCTACTCGGCGAGCAAGCACGCGGCGATGGCTTTCACGCTCGGCACCCTCTTCGACCTGCGCCGCTCGGGTGTCAAGGGCGTGGAGATCTCGGCAGTCTGCCCGGACGGAGTCTGGAGCCCGATGATCGAGGACAAGCTCGACGATCCCAACGCCGCGGGCTCCTTCTCGGGCCAGATGCTGATGCCCGACCAGGTCGCCGAGGCCGTCGAGGGATTGCTCGATCGGCCGCGCCCGGTGCTGACGATCCCCCGCTGGCGCGGCGCGATCCTGCGTGTCGTCGACGCCTTCCCCTCGCTGGCGGTGCGGCTGCTGCCGCTGCTGATGCGCGACGCGCGCAGGCGCCAGGCGGGCTTCAAGGCCAGGGTCGAGCGTGGGACGTGGCCGCCGAGCGATTGAGCGCGCGCCCCCGTGGCCCACACGACCCCGGCACGCGCGCCGGGCGCTTTCAGACCGCGCGGGGCCCGATGGGGCTCTCGGGGTGGCTGCGCTATCCGGCGGCGCGAATGCGGGTGGGACGACCGCCTCCCGAGCGTCCCTGGATCGTGCCCGCCGCGATCGGCTGGCTCGGACGGCGGATCGCATCCGACTGGTCCGTACTCGAGCTGGGCTCCGGACGCTCCACCGCCTGGTTCGGGAAGCGTGCCGGAAAGGTGCTCAGCCTCGAGGACAACGAATTCTGGTACGAGCACGCCTCGGCTCGAATCGCCGAGCTTGGGCTGGACAACGTCGAGCTTCGACTGCGGGGAGTCGCCCGCTTCCCCGAGGAGACGGCTTCCCTCCCCGATCAGGCCTTCGACCTGGTCGTGGTCGACTTCCTGGAAGCGCCCGAGGTCAGCCGGATCGACTGCATCCGCCCGGCCCGGGAGAAGCTGCGCCCGGGCGGCCTCCTGCTGCTCGACGACTCCGATCGCCCCGGCTACGCCGCGGCGTATGAGCTGCTCGCCGGCTGGCGCGAGCGCCGCTTCGTCGGGGTGAAAGACGAGTGGCCGCAGGCGTGCGAGACGGCGATCTTCACCCGGCCGCCGTGAGCGACCCCAGCCTCGACGCGGACATAGAAAGGGCCCCGTTGCCGGGGCCCTTCCCTTAGCGAGCCTGTAAGCCGGATTCTGTCGCGGGCAACCATCTATCTGTGCAGCCCACCTGGACCTCGCCGAGCCGGGTCGACGGTCCTGCTTGGCCTTGCACCGGGCGGGGTTTGCCGTGCGCGCCGCGTCGCCGTGGCGCCGGTGCGCTCTTACCGCACCATTTCACCTTTGCCTGTACGCGACTCACGTGTGGCCGCGCCATCGGCCGTGTCTTTTCTGTGGCACTTTCCCGCGGGTTTCCCCGGGTGGGCGTTACCCACCGCCCTCGCCCTTCGGTGTCCGGACTTTCCTCGAAGGCATCACCTCCGCGGCTGCCTAGCTCGCAAGGACCATGGTAGCTGCGGTTCAGCTCAGAGCCGAGCCGCAGGTCGAGCAGCCCGCGGGTGCGAGCTGCTCGTGACACACCGGGCACTGCGCGCGCCCCTCGAGGGCCAGGTCCTCCCAAGCGCCGAGGATCACGTCCTCGAGCGTCGACCCGGCCGGCTCGAAGAGCCGCGGCTTGGAACCGCCCCTGATGGTCAGTGGGTCGGCTGATGAAGGTGATGGAGATGATGGAGTGGCGACGGTGGTCACGAGACGCTCCTGAAGACGCCGACCACGCGTCCGAGCACCTCGGCGTCGCGGGTCTTGATCGCCTTCATCGACCTGTTCTCGGGCTGCAGCCGCACGTGATCCTTCTGGCGGAAGTAGCGCTTGACGGTCGCCTCGTCGCCGATCAGGGCAACCACGATCTCGCCGTTGCTCGCATCCTCCGAGGGGCGCACGACGACGTAGTCGCCCTCGATGATCCCGGCGTCCTTCATGCTCTCGCCGCGGACCTGGAGGACGTAGTCGCCGCTCTCGCCGCCGATCACCGAGGGCACGTCGAGGTACTCCTCGATGTTCTCCTCGGCGAGGATCGGCTCCCCGGCGGCGACGTTGCCGACCAGCGGCAGGCCGCGGCCGACGGCGCGCTTGGCGCGCTGCACCAGGACCTCGATCGCGCGCGGCTTGGTCGGATCGCGCCGGAGCACGCCGAGGCTCTCGAGCTTGGCGAGGTGGGCGTGGACGGTGGAGGACGAGTGCAGCCCGACGGCGCTGCCGATCTCCCGCACCGTGGGGGGGTAGCCGTGCTTGCTCAGATAGCGGCCGATGTAGTCGAAGATCTCCTTCTGGCGCTTGCTCAGGTCTCCCACGAGATCCATCCGCTGGCCCTCCTCAGACGTTGCCGGCGCGCCGGCGGTGGCTGATAAGCGAACACATGTTCGGAGAGTAGCGCCCCCCGCGGACGCTTTCAACCCCGGGCTAGAATCACCCGGTCACGCGCCTGTGGCGGAACTGGTAGACGCGCAAGGTTGAGGGCCTTGTGGACCGCAAGGTCCGTGGAGGTTCGACTCCTCTCAGGCGCATGCGCACGCCGCAGACTCGCCCCCCTGACCGCAGGACACCACCGCCCCGCTTCATTGCACACCACCGGTCAGGTCCAGGTGACCTCGATCGGGACCTGGGCGAGCTCCTTGTAGCGCTTGGAGCTGAGGCGCCGAGAGACAGCGCGGAAGAACTTGTCGGCGGGGCCCCACATCGCGACCCAGCCGAGCACGACCAGGCCCTGGGAGACGCTGCCGAGGACCGGGTCGTCGTTGGAGGCGCGATCCACCAGGGTCGAGGCCAGCAGGCAGAGGACCAGGAAGACGAAGGCGATCTGCGCCTGCCGCAGCTCGCTGCGGCTGTAGATCCTGAGCTCGCGGCTGGCGTCGCGCGTCTCCTCTAGGTCGCGGCGGATCGCGCCCTCGAGCTGTTTGCCGAGGCCCTCGCGCCTCTGCTCGGAGGGGAGCTCGACGGTCAGCCCGGGGGGCCGCTCGTCCCTGGTGTCGATCCAGGCGTCGAGGATCCGCTCGCGCACCTCATCGTTGAGCGGCCGCAGCTCCAACGGCTCGGGGCTGTAGGGATCAAGCAGGTCGTCAACCGAGGGCACCCGGATCGCGAACCTGGCCACCGGCGCAGCCTAGGAAGCGGCTCGGACCCACCGTCAGGCCCGATGACGCTGAGCTCAGAGCTTCAGCAGGACAACCGCGTTCAGGGCCCAGAGGACCGCGAAGAAGATCGTCCAGCGGGTCAGGTTCCGCTCCACCAGGGAACCGCCACCGAACGAGCCGCCGCCGGCGCCGATGCCGAAGGCGCCCGAGAGCCCCGAGTCCTTGCCGGAATGGAGCAGGACGAGGAAGATCACGATCACCGAGAGGGCGACCTCGACCACTGAGAGCATGGTTGCCATACGGGGCCCAGTCTAGCCAGGCGGTGGCGAGGGGCGCCGTTGCGGCTGCTGCGCCGCGCGGCCCTGCAGCCGGTCGATCGCCTTCAGGATCTCGATTGCCTCGGCGCGCAGCTCAGCGTCGATCCGGGCGTGCTCGGAGGGGCTCAGCTTGCCGGTCTGCAGGTCGGCCTCGGCGTCGCGGATCTCGCGGTAGCGCGCCTCCTTGCGCGCCTCCAGATCGGCGAGCTCGGCTGCCGCCCGGTCGGCCTCGGGGTCGGCGGCGGCCGGGCTCGCGCGCAGCGGCGCGAAGACGAAGATCGCAACCAGGCCGAGCAGCACGACTGCGAGCAGGAGCTCCACCTCGAGGAGGGATCTAGGCCCGGGTCAGCTCGCGGCCGAGCCGCGCCGCGTAGGAGGCCTGCAGGCGCCTTCTGCCCTCGGCCGAGGGCCAGACCGCGAACAGCCCGCCGCCCACGGCCACCAGCCCACCGAGCCAGACCCAGATCACCAGCGGGTTGGTGTTGGCGCGAAAGCTCGCCGGCGGGGGATCCTTGGCGTAGCCGGCCGCGAGGGCGACGGTCACCAAGCCCTGAGCGTCCGGCGGGAAGTCTCCGAACTTCCGGTTGGCCCGCTTGATCTCGGGATCGAGGCTGGAGAGGTCGGGCTGGAACGCCGTCCACAGGTCGCCGCCGAGGCCGGATCGCATCCCGACCTCACTCGTCGCCTCCCCCTCGAAGTAGCGCCCGATCGGGCCGACGGAGGGGTCGGTTGACGGGTAGTAGTTGCGCGCCGGCCGCAGCGTGGTCACGTGCCTGCCGTCCTTGGCGACGTCGAGCACCGCGCCGAAGGCGATCCGCTCGTTCTGCGGATCGACCGTGAGCTTCCTGTAAGTGAGCGTGTAGTCGCCCACTCGGCCGCTCTGGCCGACGCCGAGGCGCAGGTCGGCGCTGTGCTGAAAGCTGGAGGAGGCGGCGACGCCGACCAGCAGCAGGGCGACGCCGGCGTGAGCCACGTAGCCCCCGTAGCGGCGCCGGTTGCGAAGCACGGCGGAGCCGACGGCGCTCGGGAACGACCCCCCCGCCAGCGCCCGGCGGGCCGATCCCGCCCGCCAGAACTCCTGGCCGAGGGCGACCAGGGCGAAGGTGGCGAAGGAGAAGAGCACCAGCGCCCAGGGCCGGCGCTCGACACCGGAGGCGAGCAGGGCCAGGGCGGCGAGCGCGGCGGCGCTGGCGGGCCAGGCGATCAGCCGCCCGATCGAGCGGGGCGTGTGCGAGCCCCAGCCGATCAGCGGACCGATTCCGGTGAACAGCACCAGCAGCACCCCGAACGGCGTCGTCACCCGCTCGAAGAAGGCGGCGCCGACCGAGGAGCGCTCGCCGGTCAGCGCCTCCGAGATCAGCGGGAAGAGCGTGCCCCAGAGGATGACGAAGGCCAGCCCCACCAGCAGCAGGTTGTTGATCAGGAAGATCGACTCGCGCGAGAACGTCGAGCTCAGCCGCCGCTCGGGCCGCAGGTCCTCGAGGCGGCTGATGATCAGCAGGGTGGAACCGATCAGCACGACTCCCAGCAGCACCAGCAGCGGCGCGCCCACGGTGGAGGCGCCGAAGGCGTGGATCGAGTCGATCACGCCCGAGCGCACGAGGAAGGTGCCGAGCAGCGCCAGCGAGAAGGTGCCGACGATCAGGCTCACGTTCCAGACCTTCAGCATCCCGCGTCGCTCCTGGACCATGATCGAGTGCAGGAAGGCCGTGCCGACCAGCCATGGCATCAGGGCGGCGTTCTCGACCGCGTCCCAGCCCCAGTAGCCGCCCCAGTTGAGCTCCTCGTATGACCAGCGCGAGCCCAGCAGGAGCCCGATCGCGAGGAAGGTCCAGGCGATCAGGGCGAAGCGCCGGGTGGAGCGAATCCAGGCGGCGTCGAGGCGGCGCGTGATCAGCGCCCCGATCGCAAAGGCGAACGGGATCGAGAAGAAGACGTAGCCCGAGTACAGCATCGGCGGGTGGGCCACCATGTAGGGGTTGCGAAGCAGCGGATTGAGCCCCGCCCCCTCCATCGGCGCGGGGCTCAGCCGGGTGAAGGGCGTCGGGCCGAAGATCATCAGCCCGACGAAGAAGGCGCCGAGCCCCATCAGCACCGCCGTCGCCCATGGCGCGATCTCGCGGTGGCGGTTGCGGGTCAGGTACAGCACCGCGCTCGAGGTCAGCGACAGCACCCAGGCCCAGAGCAGCAGCCCGCCGGGCTGGCTCGACCACATCGCGGTCAGCTTGTAGATCGTCGGCGTCGTGGTCGAGGAGTGGTCGGCGACGACCTCGAACCCAAAGTCGTCGCTGAGGAATGCCTCCTCGACGATCAGGACCGACAGGGTCAGCAGCACCGCGAGCGCGTAGACGGCACGGCGCGAGGAGTCCACCCAGCGCCGGTCGCCGGTTCGAGCGCCGTAGATCGCGGCGCCGGCGGCGTAGAGCGCGACCAGGAGCGACGCCGCGAGCGTGGCGGAGCCGAGAGTGGTCAAGCCGCTACTGCTGCTCCTCGCTGAACTTCGACGGGCACTTTGTCACCAGGCTGTCGCGCTCGCCGACGAAGGTGCCCTCCCTCATGGAGCCGGTGACTATCACCTCGCGGCCGTCGCGGAAGGGGTCGGGGACGGTGCCGGTGTAGGAGACGGGAACGCTCTGGGAGCCATCGCGGTCGGCGACGCGGAAGTCCAGCTCGCTGCCCTGGTGCCGGATCGACCCCGGCACCACCTTGCCGGTGAGGTCGTAGGTATCGCCCGGGTTGGCGGACAGGATCTCTGAGGGCTGGCGGGCTTCGGTGGAGGCGCTGAAAGAGGTGTAGACGAGCCCCACCGCCAGCAAGACGGCTGCCGAGAGCGCCACCACCAGGCGGACCTTTCGCTTGCGGGCCGGGTCCATGGAGCCACGGATTATCGCTCATGCAAAGCTCTTGCCGATGGCAAACGACCGGGTCCTGCTGATCACGGGCGCCTCCAGCGGGATAGGCGCGGCGACGGCGCGCCGCGCCGGGGAGGCCGGCTACCGCCTGGTGCTGGGGGCGCGCAGCGAGGACCGCCTGGCGCTGCTGGCCGGGGAGCTGGGCGGAGACGAGCGAGCCCTGGCGCTGCGCTGCGATGTCACCGAATGGGACCAGGTCGAGGCGCTGGTGGGCGCCGCCCTCGAGCGCTTCGGACGCCTCGACGCCGTCTTCGCCAACGCCGGCTTCGGCGCGCAGCGCGGCTTCCTCGAGGAGTCCGTCGAGCACTGGCGCTCGATGATCCTCACCAACGTGCTCGGCGTCGCCCTCACCATCCGCGCCGGACTGCCGCCGATGCTGGAGGCGGGCCGCGGCCATTTCCTGATCACCGGATCGATCGCGGGCCGCCGCGCGCTGCCCGGCTCGCTCTATTCCTCGACCAAGTGGGCGGTGACCGGGATGGCGGAGTCGCTGCGCCAGGAGCTGCGCCAGATCCACGAGAACGATTCGATCCGGGTGACCCTGCTCGAGCCCGGCATGGTTGACACCCCCTTCTTCGACAACCGCCCCGGGCCCGAGCGGGCCCTGGTCGACGACGACATCGCCCGGGCGGCGCTCTATGCGCTCGAGCAACCGGAAGGAGTCGACGTCAACGAGATCGTCATCCGCCCGACCAGCCAGCCGACGTGAGGGCCGTCGCCGCGCTCGCCCTGGTCACGGATGTCGTGCCGCTGACGGACCTCGAGCTGCCCCCGGTGAAGAGGGACTAGCGCCCGGCACCGTCCCCGAGGGCGCCGCGTCCCTATCGTGCGCGCCCAATGAGCGCGGAAGCGAAGCCACGCCTGCCCGCCGGTGACCCCCTCGACCTGCTCGACTGGAAGCGGCGGGTGTTCGAGCTCTACGGAACGGTCCGCGCGGCCAAGGACCCGGCGTCGGCCTGGAGGAACTGGAGGGCGGCGCGCGATGACCTCTTCGCCCACCACCCGCAATCGCCGCTGCCGGTGGCCGAGCGGGCCGGCTTCACCGGCCTCGACTACTACGACTACGACCCCGCTGCGCGCGTCCTGGCAAAGGTCGGCGACGAGAAGCCGCGCCGCTACGAGATCGGCACCAGCGGCGACGGCGCCTACGCCTTCACCCGCTTCGCCAAGGCCGAGTTCGTCCTCTTCGGCGAGCTCCGCTACCTCGAGCTCTACTGGCTCGAGGGCTACGGCGGCGGCGTCTTTCTCCCCGTCGCCGACGGCACCAGCGGCAAGCAGACCTACGGCGCGGGCCGCTACCTCCTCGACACGGTGAAGGGCGCCGACCTGGGGATGGAGGCGGGCAAGCTCGTCCTCGACTTCAACTTCGCCTACAACCCATCGTGCTCGTACGACCCCTCCTGGGTCTGCCCCCTCGCCACCCCGGCCAACCGGATCGAGCTGCCGATCACCGCCGGGGAGCGCTACGCGGCGTAGGTCGGGGATCCTCGTCCCACACCGGCGGGCGCCCGATTGTCATCGGGGCGACAAAGAGCGGTGGGGCCCGGTTCGTTACATGAGGGTGACCGAGATAAAGGGATTGATCCTCGCCCCCGAGGGGAGCCGCGCTTCAACCGGCCGCGAGTGGCACGGCCGCGTTTCCCAGCTGTTCCCCCTCGCCAACACGCCCCTCCTCTTCTACGCGCTGGAGGCGCTTCGCAGTGCAGCCATCGGAGACGTGATCATCGGCGCCAGCGCGTCGAACATCGCGGAGCTTCGAGATGCCGTCAGCGATGGGGGGCAGTGGGGGCTGTCAGTCACCTATCTCGAAGAGGAGAGATCCCGCGGAGCGGCACATACGATTGGCCTGGCCAAGTCGTTGGTCGGTGAGGCCTCGCTGCTCGTGTTCGACGGTGGGATCCTTCCGGACCAGCCGATCAGCCGCTTCATCGAGAGGTTCCAGGAGGGCGGCTTGGACGTGCTTGCGATCGAGGGGGCCGCAACCGAGACCGGCGTCGACCTCTCCGAGCTCGAGGGCGTCGGGGCGTGCATCCTCGGGCCACGGGTCCTGGGCGCGCTCGCGTCACACTCGGCGGCACCGCGGGCGGAGCTCGACCTCGGCTCGGCGGTCTCGCGCCTGCGCAACGCGGGAGCCCGGGTCGAGACTCATCACGTCGAGGGCTGGTGGAAGAGCAGCGGCAGATCCGAGGACTTCCTGACGGCGAACCGGCTGTTGCTCGACAAGCTCGCTGAATCGGTCTCGGCCGTCGAGGGCCAGGACACGGAGGTCGAGGGAAGAGTCCTGATCGACGACTCGGCCACCGTCGAGTCCAGCCGCGTCCGCGGGCCCTCCGTGATAGGCCCCAGCGCGCGGATCGTCGACTCCTACGTCGGCCCCTACACATCGGTCGGCGAGGCGGTGGTGATCGAGAACTCGGAGGTCGAGAACGCGATCATCCTGCCGCGGGTGACGATCGAGAACTTTGGCCTGCGCGTGGAGGAGAGCGTGATCGGCGAGGGCGCGAAGCTGCGCCGCACCTTCCGGGTGCCGCGCGGGGTGTCACTCAGCATCGGCGCCGAATCCCGAATCGCGCTGTCCTGATCCAGGGATGCCCTAGCGTGCGGAACATGACCCCTTGGAGGCAGGTGAGCGCCGCCCCGGCGAGCCGCAGAGGAACCGCGCTGTCGGCGCTCTGCCTGGCGATCTTCATCTGCTCGTCCTGTGCCTCCTGCGCCCCTGATTTCGGCAGCGACGGGGGAGCAGGCGCACGGTGCGGCTCTCCGGCGCTCTTTGCGCCGACGAGCGTCTGGAACACCTGTCCGCCCGACGACATTCCGATTGATCAGCAATCGGCGGAGATGGTGGAGGCGCTGGCGAAGGAGGCCGGCCGCGAGCATAAGGAGAGGACAGGGCCGTTCATCCAGACGGTCAACTACAGCACTCCCCTGTACGTGGTGGGCCGGAAGCAGCGGGTGCACCGAGTGGCCCTGGACGATGCGCGGGCGTCGTGGCGGAAGGGTCTGCAGCGAGCCTTCGCCAAGGTGCCGATTCCTGCCGGAGCGCGACCGGCCGCCGGGACCGACGGGCACTTGACGGTGTGGCAGCCCTCTCGCGACACGGCTGTGGGAGTTCTTTCAGGCACGAAGGCATGCCGGCGGCTGGCATGCGAGCTGGGGCGGCGCGATCAAGCGCGTCTCGAGAAGCCCCGGCTATTACACGAGCGAGTCCTGGCCCGGCTTGTCGAAGACCTACTGGGGCGCAACGGCCACCAGCCTCCCCGCAATCGCCGGCACGATGTTGATCAAGGAGCTCCGCGCCAAGGAGATCAAGCACGCCCTTGCGATCGCCCTCCCGGCCCCGCGCGCGAGCTCCTATGCATGGCCGGCGCAGCGAACCGACGGTACCGGCCCGTCCGACGCGATCCCGGAGGGCGCTCGCCTTCGCCTCGATCCCGACCTGGATCTCAGCAGTCTCGACCTCCCGCCGCTGACCCTGACCATGGCCACGGCGGCACAGCGGTACGGAATGATCGTTCGCGACCAGACGCATGGGGCAATTGGCTTCTTCGCCCAGGACCCGACCCAGGCGAAGAGGAACCCGTACTCGGGGCGGAAGGGCCTGTTCGGCGGCCAGTCACCGACGGATCTGCTCGCGGCGTTCCCCTGGGACCGGCTTGAAATCGCGCGGATGAAGCTCTGCCCGCGCAACCAGCGGGGCTGTTCGCCGAACTAGTTCGGCGCGGTCGGGGTCAGGGACCCGCGGCCTGGACCTGGCCCTCGCACGGGTTCCACCCCCGCGAGCCGAACGAGCGCCGCCTGCGAGCGCGAGCTGACGAGGGCAACCCCGCTCGGCCGCCGCAGGAGACGTGCGAACGCCCGGAAGCTGCCGGTGTCGCTCAGGTCCGCCTCGTAGCGGTCTCTCTCCGGAACCGCCGTGGCGTCGGCACCGGCGAGAACCGCCACGGACGGCGCCCCGCTCAGGGCCAGGCGACTGCTTCGCCGCCGCCGCGCCTCACGATGGCGCAAGACGTCGATGACGCCCAACATCCGCAGCGGGTGCCCGAGCAGCTGCCGGACGAGCTGGCGACCGCCTCCGTCAGCCCCCTGGCGACGCCCTGCCCGAAAGCGATCCCATGCGGTAACCCCGACGCGGCGCTCGACCAGCCCTCGCGACCACCATTCGTCCCCGGCGAAGGAGCGGGCGACGTTGAGGTGCGCGTCGTGCATCGTTTGAAAATCTCCCGAGAGCTGTCCGGGATGAGTGTGGTAGAGCATCCCGACGCGCGGGGACAACGTCGCGCGCCCACGGCTCAGCAGGCGGCACCACATGTCGAGGTCCTCGCAGCCCAAGATCGAGAGCCGGTCGTTGCCACTGTCCGAGTCGTCGGGTCCCTCCACGATCCCACGGAATCCACCCACCGCCAGGGCGGTATCACGGTGCACCATCGCGGCGCTGGCCGGAATGATGTTGTCTGGATGGATGAGGGGCGCCGGCGAGGTCAGAACCGTCGGCCCCTCTGTGAGCGGCCCGTGAAAGCCGTCCTTGGTCGAGTCCGGGGTGCACCCGAGGCACGAGCAGGCGACCAGCACGCTCCCGGGGGTCAGGGACCAGAGAAGGTCGAGGTGATGGGGGAGCCACTCGTCGTCGTCGTCGAGCAAGGCCACCCAATCCTGCTCTGCGGCTCTCAAGCCCGTGTCCCGAGCCGCGGCATTTCCCCCCATGTTGCGCTCGTGCCTTATCAGCCGAGCGCCCCAGGCCCTGGCGACCTCGGGGGTGTCGTCCGTCGAAGCGTCGTCGACGACGATCGTCTCAGCCGGCCCTCGAGGGCGCTGGGAGCTCACGCTTCGCAAGGCGCGCTCGAGCTGAGCCGAGCGGTTGTAGGCGGGAATCACAACGGTTACGGGCAGGGTGGCATGCGCCTGACCCTCCACTCTCAGCCTCCTGAGGTGGAGGCTTGCGGTCGCGGGAAGATCCGAGTCGCCCACTTCGATCCCGGTGCCACGGCGCGTAGGACGGCGGACGCGCGTGTTCGGTCGCGGGGAAGCATCCCGCCGAGGAACAGGAGGCAGAGGCCGTATGCGACGGTGCCGGCAGCCAAGCCTGCGAGCAGCCCGATCACCCCGGGCAGTGCGGAGTCCAGCACCCGAGCAACCGCGAAGCCGCCGGCGTAGGCGAGAACCAGCGCTGCCAGCTGGCGGGTCGGCCACAGCCGCCCGATCGGCTGCGACAGGTGGGCGCGCAAGACCACGAACTGGACCAGGAGCTGAACGCCGGCGCCGAGTGCGATGCCCAGGGCGGTCCCCGTCACGCCCATGGAAAGCGTGAGGACGACGGTCAGGGGGGCCGTGGCCACCAACCGAGCCCCTGCCAGGGCGCTGGTCGCAACCGGTCTCCCCACCGCCAGAAGAGCATCTGACTGGATGGTCGTCATCGTCGTCATCGCGGGAACGACCATGACGATGGCGAGCGCGCTCGATGCGCGTGAGAAGCCGGGTCCGAAGAGCTCCATCACCCCAGCGGCTGCGCCTCCAGCCACCGCAGCAGGCAGGAGCATGCCGGCTGCGACATAACGGAGCGAGTCCACGAGCGCCCGGTCGAAGCCGGCTCGATCCTCGTCCACATGGCGTTCAACGAGCGTTGGGAACACCATCTCGGCGAGCCGGTAGTTGAGCTCTCGGAGACGTTGGCCGAGCGTCCAGGCGCGGTTCCACGCGCCCACCGCGGCAAGCGACCCGACAGCGCCGAGGACCCATGTCCCGAGCTGGTCGCTGACTCCGGTGGCAAGCGAGCCTGGCGTCATCTTCAGCCCGAATCGCAAGATGTCCGGCAAGGCGCGGAATCCGCTGCGAATCTCCGCCAGCGGTACCGACCAGCGAACCCACTTCGGCAACACGTAGAGCCGATGCACCAGCGAGGTGAGCCACGAGGCCAGCATGGCCAGGATCAAGCCCCACACGGTCGGCAGGACGAAGCTCGCTGCAACGGCGAACACCAGGTAGGCGGCCATCTGGTGGGACCGGATCCAAAACAGGTCCCGTCCCGCGCGAAACGCGACCAGGAGGCCGTCCAGGTTCCAACACGGGTTGATGATCAGCAGGTAGCCACCGAGGCTGACCAGCGCCGGCGGGAACAGGTCCGGGTGCCCGATCGCGCCGTGGAAGAGGAGGTACGTACCCGCCGCTGCGATTGTCGCTGCAACAGCGGTCAGGCCCATGGAGAAGGCGAACACCGGGACGAACAAACCCGTCACTTCCGGGCTTCGGGGCGGCAATACCGCCAGCCGCCTGACCAGCGCCGGCTGCTCATGGATGCTCGAGAGGACCCAGAGGGCCGCGGTTGGAGCGTAGGCGAGCGCGAACTCCCCGATCACATCGATGCCGTAGATGCGAGCGGTGAGGACGCTGGAGCCGAGCGCGAGAACCCCGCTCACGACGAAGCTCAGGCTGCCGAACCCGAAGGCGTTTCGAAACGACGGTCGCTGGCTCATCGGGCGCTTGCCCATCGGCTTCCAAACAACGAATCGGGATGTGCCGACCTTTCCGTGGACGTCAACGGACATCCGAGGCGAGTCTGGGGTCGGTTCTCACGTTGGTCTTGAATGAGGGCTCCTGCCCGGCAGGGGCCAGGCCAATCGACCAGGGTGCGAGGAGCGCCACGTGATCTCTCGAGACAACGCATCGGAGATGAGGGTTGGCTTCATCGGCGCCAGGTGGCTCGGCGTCCGCTGTCTTGAGCTACTCAGCGACGTGGTGGCGGTCAGCGTCACGCCACGAGAGCAATCCGTTTGGTGGACGGACCTGGTGGACGAGGATGAGGTAACGCGACTGGGCTACGAGAACGTGGAGCCGAACGATGTGTTCGACGCAGAGCCCGATCTGGTCTACAGCGTCCTGGCCTCGCACATCTTCACCCCTGGGCAGATTGAGTCCACGCCGATGGGCATCATCAACCTGCATCCAGCGCCGTTGCCCGAGTACCGTGGATGCAACGGCTGCGCCCATGCCATCGTCAACGGGGACTCGGAGTATCGGGTCACCGCTCACTACGTCGAGCCCACCATCGACAGTGGCCCGATCGTTGGACAGCGCTCGCTGCCGATCTATCCCTATGACACTGGCCACAGCCTGTACGCCAGGGCGCAGATGGAGGCGCTCACCCTGTTCTCGTGGCTGGTAGCGCAGCCCGTGCTGATCGGCACCCCTCAAGACGAGTCCAGGGCGAACTACTACCCCAGGGACAGCATCGAAGGAATCAAGCAGATGCACACGCCTGAGGCGGTCAGGGCGCTGACCTTCCCTGGATTTGCGCCACATCCTCTGGCTGACCAGCACCTGCAACCTTCGCGTTCTTAGCGCTCGCTGGAAAGCGGTCGGCGCTCGGGGCCGTTAGTCAGAGGTAGCCGCGGTTCTCGTTGTCGACCTAGGAGCGGGGATGGCCGTCCAACCAGATGAGCGTGAGCAGACGTTGTTCGATCCGCCTGAGTCCCCGGATCAGGGGTCGAGCCTGGGCGGCTTAGGCGCCTCGGTGCGTCGCCATTGGTTCCTCGTCCTCGTGCCCATCGCCCTTCTGCTCGGGATGGCGCTGTTCGTCGGGATGGAACGGGCGCCCAGCTACACGGCGAAGACCCGCCTCGCGGTGGGTGGTCTGGATTCCTCCAATCCGGCCGCGTTCACCGGGTTCGCCGACGCCGCGCAGCAACTTGCCCAGACCTACAGCCGCTCGGTGCAGGGCGACAGCGTGGTGCGCGAAGTGGCGCAGCGCCTCGATATGAGTCCCCAGGAGGTGCGCTCCAGCCTCTCCGGAGCCCCGATCCCGGAAACGCCGGTCTTCACGCTCTCCGCGAAATCCGATTCGCCGGAGAGGGCGATCGAGCTCTCCCTGCTCGCGAGCCGGGCCCTCGTCCGCGAAGCCCACCGCGCCAGCAACATGCACCCAGCCCGACTGCTCGAGAGGTACCGCAGGGCCGTTGTCGAAAAGCAGCGGGCCAGCGGCCGGGTCAAGGCTCTGGCATTGAGTGGGGGCGCGGAGCTGGCCACAGCCCGGTCCGAGCTGGAGGCCGCGGACGCGCGCTCTGAGTCCTTGAGGACCGCGTATGCGACCAGTGAGCAAGTCGGAACGGTCCCCCTGCAGATCATCGAGCAACCTTCTGACGCGGACAGCGACCGGCGCAGCGTGCTTCAGCTCCTGGGCTTCGCTGCGTTGGTGCTCGGCCTCGTCCTGGGCATGGCGCTGGCCGTCTTCAGAGACAGTCGCCTCTATGAGGCGGCGATCGCAGCGCCCGCCCGCTTGCGTGACAGCGCCCTCTTCAAGCGAGGGTTCGCCGGCCTCAAGCGAGGGTTCGCCGGCCTCACGCGAGGCCTCGCCGGCCTCACGCGAGGGTTCGCCAGCCTCCTCAAGCGAGGGTTCGCCGGCCTCAAGCGAGGGTTCGCCGGCCTCACGCGAGGCCTCGCCAGCCTCCTCAAGCGAGGGTTCGCCGGCCTCAAGCGAGGGTTCGCCGGCCTCACGCGAGGCCTCGCCAGCCTCCTCAAGCGAGGGTTCGCCGGCCTCAAGCGAGGCCTCGCCAGCCTGAAGAGCGAGCCTGGGGCGCGCTCCACATCCCGCCAGGAGCGAGCCTCGCGGCGCGGGCCGGCGTCAGGCTCCCTCTTCAAGCGAGGAATCGCCAGCTTGAAGGAGCCTGGGGCGCGCTCCACATCCCGCCAGGAGCGAGCCTCACAGCGTTTCCGGCCGTCAGGCGCCGAGCGAGTTTCAGCCGCGGATAAGAATGGCGAGCCGGAGTCGGCCACGGATGAAGCGGAGGGAGAGGGCTCCAGGACGCGATCGTCAGGCCGGGCGGGCACCTAACCCCCGTGCAGCTGGCCGCGCAGACTCGCCGCATCAGACTGCTGGCGATTTGCCTGATCGTCGGCGTCGCAGCGGGGGTGCTGGTCGAAGCGGGACGTCCCTACACGGCCGATCACGCCCCAATCATCTTCGTGCTGGTGCTGCTGCTCGCGCTGGCCTACCTGGCCTGGCACGTGGATCCCGCCTGGCTGATGACCGCCGCCATCATCGGCTCCACCTTCAACAGCAACTGGGGAGAGCTCGGCTTGCCGGGTGGCGTCGCCCCCGATCGCGCCATCCTCCTCGCCGCGATCCTCGGGCTCGCGCTTCGCTCCCCGCCGGCGTCCGACCGCCCCGGGTTCCGGCTGCAGCCGGTCCACCTCCTCCTCGCCGCCACCCTCGCGTGGGCGATCGGGTCGGCGCTTGCCGCCCAGACGCTGGGCGAATCGGAGGCCCTCTTCTTCCTCCTCGACCGCCTCGCGGTGCCCTTCACCGTCTTCGCGCTGGCGCCGCTGGCATTTCGCACCGCCCGACACCGCGCCGGGTTCCTGGCCGCGCTCGTGGTCTTCGGCGGCTACCTCGGCCTGACGGCGTTGTTCGAGATCTTGGGCCTCCATCCGCTCGTCATCCCGCATTTCATCCTCCGCGTCGGCTATCAGACTCAGCGTGCGCAGGGGCCGTTCCTCGAATCAACGGTCAATGGGCTCGCCCTGTACACGTGCGGGGTCGCGTCAGCGATCGCAATCGCGACCTGGACCACGCGCTGGAAGCGAATCGCCGCCGGGGTCGTCCTCTTCCTGTGCGCCCTCGGCGTGCTCTTCACCCTGACGCGCTCCGTTTGGATTGCCGCGGTCGTCGCCACGGTGGTCACCCTGGGAGTGACCCGACGACTCCGTCGCTTTCTGCTCCCGGCGGCCGGCGCTGGCGTGATCATCGTGATGCTGTCGCTCGCCCTCCTGCCGCAGCTCCAAGCAAGCGTCACAGATCGCATCAACAACCAACTCACGGTGTGGGAACGGCGCAACGTCAACGCTGCCGCCCTCGAGATGGTCTCCCAGCGTCCCCTCGTCGGCTTCGGCCTCGGAACCTTCAACAGCCGGAATGCCGACTATTTCCCTCTGCTCGACGATGTCCCGCAGGTGGTCACGGTGACCACCACCCAGATCGCAGTCCACAACGTCTACCTCCGGTTCGCGGTCGAACTGGGCCTGGTAGGGGTCGCTCTGCTGGTCGCGAGCCTGCTCGCGGCCGTTGGCGGGGCGCTGCTCGCGCGCGCTCCGCCGGAGCTGTGGCCTTGGCGCGCTGGATTGCTTGCGATCGCCACGTACTGGGCGGTGGCGGCGATCTTTGCGCCTATGGCACAGGTCTTCCCGAACATGATCGTCTGGCTCTGGGCGGGAATCGTGCTCGGGGGCGTGGCCGGGTGGGCCCCCAGCCGTCAGGGCGAGGCCCCGCCGTTCGGTGCCAGCAGCTCCGCAAACGCGCTGCGCAGCACCTCTGCGCCCTGATCGATGTCGAACTCCTCGATCACCCTCCGCCGCCCGGCCTCACCGAGGCGGCGGCGGAGCGAGCGGTCGCCCGCCAGCCGCTCGATCGCCGTCGCCAGCTCGCGCGGACGGCCAGGCGGGACGAGCAGGCCCGTCCCGCCGTCTTCGATCAGCTCCGGGATCCCCATCGTGTTGGAAGCGACGGCCGGGAGGCCGCTGGCCAGAGCCTCCATCAGCACCACCGGGATGCCCTCGCCGAGGCTCGGCAGACAGAAGACGTCGGCAGCCCGGTAGTGGTCCCGGATGCGGTCCTGGCCGACCGCCCCGGCAAACGAGACCTTGCCCTCGATGCCGAGGGCGCGCGCCTTTCGCCGGAGCGTTTCGAGCCTGTTGCCGTCACCCACGATCTCGAGGCTCACGGGGACTCGCCGTTCGCAGAGCAGGGCGACTGCGTCGAGCAGGATGGCGTGCCCCTTCTCCCGCTCCAGCCGGCCGACGGTGAGCAGCCGCAACTCCGCACCGTCAGGCCTTGGCGGAGCGCCGTTCGAGAACCACTCCCCGTTGAGGCCGCAGCGGGCCAGCCGCACCTTCTGCCATTGCCGCTCGTCGGCGAGCCGCAGCAGCTGGCTGCGGCCGAAGTCGCTGATGCAGATGACCAGAGCGGCGCTGTCGACCTTGGCCGCCAGGCTGGCCGGGCCGTCGTTGAAGATGTCGGTGCCGTGCGCGCTGAAGCTCCAGGACCAGCGCCTCCCACGCCGGCTGCCGCGCTCAGCGCCGAGCCGGGCGACGAGCTGGGCCACGTCCCCCGAGGGGCTGGTGAAGTGCGCGTGGACGTGGCTCAGGCCCCGCCGCTCGCACTCACGCCAGATCGGCACGGCCTCGAGGAAGTAGAAGAGCTGCCACCACCGCCCATGGGACCCGCCCGGGGGGCGGCTCAGTGCGAAGGCCACCGTCCGCAGATAGGCACCGGGCGCGGTCAGCAGAGCCCGGAGGTGGGCGCCGGCGAAGGAGCCCCAGCGCGGCGGCAGCACCGTGAAGGTTGAGCCCTCCGCCTCCCGGTCCGCCTCCGTGAGGACGTGGTGGGGGTTGCTGCCGTGCAGGGCGAAGGTGTGGATCCTGAGGCCCCGGGCCCGCAGGGCCGCGACCTCTCGTTGGACGAACGAATGGGAGAGGGCCGGGTATACGGTCGCGAGATACGCGAGTTGGATCTCGGGGCGTGTCCGCGGGCTCGCCGGCGCTCATCCGATGGCCCGTCGCCGGTTGCCGAGCGAGGCCTCGATCGCGGCGACGTAGCCGCGCGCCGAATCCTCAGGGCTCCGTGCCAGGGTGGCCGCGTGGGCCGAGCGGCCGAGTCGCGCTCTCCGCGCCGGGTCGGCTGCGAGCTCGCGGAGCGCGGCCGCGAACGCCGCGGTGTCGTTCGGATCCACCACCAGGCCGGTCGGTCGGTCACCGATCAGGTCCCAGGTCGCGCCGGCCCACCGCGAGCCGATGAGTGGCAGCCCGGTCGCCGCGGCCTCGAGCAGGACGATGCCGAAGGGGTCGTCGAGGGTCGGGAAGGCAAAGGCGTCGGCGTCCGCGTATCGCTCCGGCATCTCGGGGTGCTCGACGAAGCCCGGGAACTCGACGTCGTCCAGGCCAAGCTCGGCGGCGAGCCGGCGCAGCTGTGGCTCCTCGGGTCCGGATCCGACCACCACGACCCGGATCCCAGGCTGCTCCAGCTCCGCGCGCGCCGCGGCCAGCAGCAGCTTGTCGATCCCCTTGTGCGGAACCAGGCGACCGGCGGTCAGAACCGTGAACTTCTCGCCATCTCGGTAGTCGCGCTCGCCCGCGATCGCCCAGAGGCGGTCCATCGACGAAGAGTGAGGCGCCAGGAACACCCGGTCCGCTCGCACGCCCATCTCGGTGAAGCGGTCCGCGGCGGGCCTGCTCTTCGCGACGCAGGCCGACGCCAGGCGGAGCAGGATCGAGCGCGCCAGCCGCTGGTGCCGGCCGAGCCTGCGCTCGGAGTCGGAGGTGCCGTCGCTGTAGATGATCAGGGGGGAGCGCCGAAGGCCACCGTAGACGGCGGCGTAGGCGCTCGGAATCGAGTAGCCGGCGGTGATCACGGCCTCCGGTCGGCTCTTCGCCAGGGCGGTGAGGATGCGGGGGCTCAGGTAATAGTCGGAGCCTTTCGGGGTGCCGTTGCGGATCGTCAACCCGTTGACCACGCGATGCCGGAAGGAAGGCCGCTCGTCCCGTGACCAGGGCAGCGCGCGGCTGCCCGTGTCGGAGGAGAACAGCACCGTCAGGTCGACCAGGCCCGCGAGCGCCTCGAGCACCTCCAGCATGTACGGAGTGGGGATGTCCGTGACGAAGGCGACGCGCCGCCGCGCCGCGGGCAGCGGGGCAACAGCCTCGGCGGCGGAAACGGCGGGCGTCACGGACATCTCAGGCCGCCACCCCGAGGTCGCGATCGGGCTGGGCGAGCCCCAGCGGCCGATCATCCAGCGCCAGCAGGTGGGTGAGAGCCAGCAGGGTCGGCGCGATGACCCACCTGAAGTGCGTGCGCGCGATTCGCCCAAAGGCGCCGACGCTGGAACAGCGGCATCCCGTCGGCGCCCAGCATGCGCCGGAGAGCGAAGCCGAAGACGGACCACGCCTCGCGAGCGCAGGGCTCGTCCTGCGCGGCGGCGATCGAGAGGGTCTGGATCCCCTGCGCGACCGATTGCGCGTCGATGGGAAGCGCCCTGTCGGCGTAGTACTTCGGAGTGCCGTCGGCCAGGAAGAAGGCGCGGCGGTAGTGGTCGAGGCCACGCCTCCAGGCCCGCTCCGCTTCGGCGCGCGCCACGCCGGCGTCGGCGCAGACCCGGAGCGAATCGAGAACGTAGCCCGTATGAAAGTTGTCCGCCCAATCCAGGTTCGGCCTCTCCCCGTAGGGCCAGGAGCCGTCGGGTCGCTGACGAGCGGTGCTGTAACGAACCGCCGCCTCAGCAGCCTGGGTCAAGCCTTTGCCGTCCTCCGCCGAGCGCGGCTAGCCGCGCGAGCAGGCTCGCCACCAGCAGGTTCGAGTTGTGGATCGGGGAACGGTCGCCCGGCAGATAGCCGAAGTACGCGCCCTCGTCGGCCTCCGTCTGCGGAACGTTGCCGAGGAAGAATCGCCCGGCGCCCTGGGCCTCGGCGAGCAGCCGGTCGTCGCCCAGAGCCTGATGAGCGTCCAGCAGCGCGTGACCAGCGAAGGCGGTCGCGATCGAGTTCGGCTGCCGGCGCGAATAGAAGAAGACCCGGGTCTGCACGTCGAAGGGATATCCCCAGCAGGGTTCCCCGTAGCCCGGCAGGCTCAGGCCCCGCAGGCATCGCAAGGCGACGGTGAGCATCCGACGCGCCTCCGCCGGGGGCAGGAAGCCGTTCCGGGCGAGCGCGGACGTCGCCCAGGCCACGGAGGCCGCGTTCGGCTCCGGCCGGATGCCGAGCATCGGACGGAGGTCGAGCGGCGAGCGCTTGACGGCCTGGATCAGCAGGCGGCGGCCGAGCGCGCTCCGCCTCAGTGGCGCAACCATGCGCCGGGAGGCGTTCAGCCCCTCGTATGGATCGGTCCCGCGCCACTCGCGCTGGGCGCTCCAGCGCGCCAGGCGGCGAGCCAGCTCGAGCGGCCTGGTCGCGCTCCCCGAGGACCGGCGCCGCCCGCTCGCTAGCCATGGGCATGCGCCGCAGCCGCGGCCGGTTGCACTGAGGCTCGGGGCTCGACGACGGCGGCCACGAACTCCGCCACCAGCCGATCGCTCCGCAGCGCGCAGCTCGGCTGGATCGCGGGGAGCCGTCTCGCGCGGGCGCACGGGTGGCAGCTCCTCCAGGCTGCCAACGAAGCGCAGGGCGCGGCGCCGCTCGCAGCCACCGGTCAACGGCCGGCCTGCGCCCGGCGAACAGGCTCAGCGTGGGGACCCCGAGGAGCGCCGCCTCCCTCGTCATCGTGCCGCCCGCGCCGATGACGAGGTCGCTGGCGTGCACCAGCGAGCGTGCGTCGAGCGCCCGCTCGGGAATCAGGAGGTTGGGAAGTCCGAGGGCGGCGAGCTCCCGCCGTTGCTCAGGCCGGCGCGCGAGCACCACGCAGCGCGCCGCTGGCTCCCCGCTGATCGCCCTCAGGGCCTCGACGAAGATCGGGTTCTCGAAGCGGTGATAGAGCGCCCCGGACGGGGGCGTGCGGGCGACGACGATGATCGTCTCGGCCTCTCGCCGAATGCCCACGGCGGCGACGACCCCGGCGTCGGGCGTGAAGTCCCCGAGATACACCTCCTCCTTCAGGCCTTGGTAGAAGCGCGTCTTGCGTAGCGTCGCTCCCTGGCGGGCCACGGAGGTTCCGGCGAGCGCCGCCGGCAGCAGCACGGTATGCGCAAGGCGAAAGGCGAGGTTGTTCGCGGGCTGGTGCTCGTAGTCCATCGCGGTCACCGTGCGGACGCCAAGGCCCCGCGCTGCGACGATCTGCGCGTAGGAGTTGTGGGAGAGAGCGACCTGCGGGCGCCGCCCCGCGCGCCCACGAGGCGAGCTCCCGGATCCTCTCCATGACCGCGCGGGCTTTGGCGGCGCGGCCGGCGGGGCTGGGCCCGCCAATCACCTCGACCCCGCTCCAGCGCTGGTGAGCCAGCTCGACGGTCTGCGCGTTGTCGCGCGCCGTCACCACCACGTCGTGCCCGAGCTCTTCGAGGCGGCCGGCGACCGGGGCGAAGAGCAATGGGTGCGGGCGAGTTGGAGAGGTCAATCCAGACCCGCATCGAGCTAGTTCGCCCCGCTCCTGCGCAGGACCGCCGGCGGGGTGCGAAGCATCAGGCGCACGTCCGTCCACAGCGACCAGTTGGTGACGTAGAGGTAGTCGAGCCTGATCATCTCGTCGAAGGGGAGGCTCGTGCGCCCCAGGACCTGCCACAGCCCGGTCATGCCGGGGGTAAGGTCGATACGGCTGCGCCGCCAGCCGTCGAGCTGATTGTCCTCCGAGGCGATGATCGGCCGGGGGCCGACGAGGCTCATCTCTCCCCTGAGGACGTTCCAAAGCTGGGGCAGCTCGTCGAGGCTCCAGTGTCGGAGGAAACGGCCGATCCGGGTGACCCGCGGGTCATCGTCCAGGAGGAGCCAGCCCGGGTCCTTGCTCTCGGCGAGGAGGGATTCCCGGCGCTTTTCCGCGTCCACCGTCATCGTCCGGAACTTGACCATCCGGAAGCGCCGTCCCCACAGTCCGATTCGCTCCTGCCGGAAGAAGACCGGGCCGCGCGACTCGAGCTTGATCGCGACGGCGATGGCCCCGAACAGCGGTGCGGTGAGAGAGAGCAGTGCGGCGGCGCCGAGAACGTCCATGCTCCGCTTCAGGAAGCGGGAAGAGCGGGGAAGCACCGGCGGGTTGACGCCGAGCACCGCGATCCCCTCGACGTCGTCGACCTCGACCGAGGGTCCAAGCGCGTCGAATAACTGTGGCAGCACGCTCACCTTGAGGCCGAGCTCGCGGGCGCGGCAGAGGAGGTCGAAGAGCGCGCCCTCGTCGAAGCCCTCGCGCGCCACCACGATCCGCTCCGGCCTGTACCGCGCCACGACCGAGCCCAGGTCGAGATCGGCGAGCGCGCCGAGCACCGGAGCGCCCTCGGACGCCGCCCCCGAAGGGGAGAGCGGGATGAGACCCACGGGCTTGGCGCCATGGTGTCCCTTGGGTTTGAGCTTCCGCGCCAGGTTGGAGATCTCCGGTTGCTCGCCGATCAGCACGACCGGCTCGGGGCCGAGCACCCACACAGCGAGCCGCCGGGCGACCGCTCGGAGGGCGGAGGTGAAGACGATCGCAAGGAGCGCGAACGTCGCCAGCGCGCCGAGCCAGATGCCCTCCACCGGGAGGAACCGGTAGCAGGCCAGCAACAGCAGGCGAGCCGACCAGCACGGCGTGGAAGATCCATGGCAGATCATCCACGGTCCGATGGCTGATCCGCTTCAGGTCGCGATCGTAGAGGCCATACGCCTTGAAGACGAGGATCCACAACGGCAGCACGGTCAGACCCCACGCAAACTCGTGTGGGTGGTGCGAGATCACGAGCATCGCGAGCGCCATCGCGGCGATCACTCCCACCCCATCGGCGAGCGCCAGGAAGCGACGCACGGCCGAGTCACGCGGGCGGTGGCGCCGTGCGACCACTCGCTGAACGGTCCGCGCCCCAGCGTCACCTCGCCCCAGCGCCGGCGGCGGGGAGGGTCCAGCCACGAGCTCGCGCTCGATCGGGACCGGCTCGGTCATTTCGGAGCGGCTGGCCGGCTCGCGAGCCGGCTCGCGATCCGTTGCCCGTTCCCCTGTGGGACAAACCGGCGCGCCGGCGGGATCACGATCTCGGCCCCGCCCCGTCGCATCGAGTCATCGGCTGCCTCAGCCAAGCGAACCACGTCCCTGGCCAGACCGGCGTTGGCCACCGACCCGCCACCGTTGCGGATCGCAGCGACGAAGTCCTCGAGCTCGCTGACGATGGGCTCGTAGACGTCGATCTTCGGCGAGAGGATGTCGCCGGTGCGGTAGGAGAGCTTGTACTCGCCGAAGGTCTCCGGATCTTCGTAGACGACTCCGTGGTCGAAGACCCGGACCGGCTCGGGCGATCCGTCGTCGTAGACGACCATCTTCTTGCTGCCGACGATCACGGTTCGCCTCAGCTTGCTCGGCGCGAGCCAGCTCAGCTCGACATTCGCCACGATGCCCGACCCGTAGGTCAGGGTGACGAAGGCGACGTCCGGGATGCCCTCGACGATCGAGTCGCGGCCGACCGCCCGCACCTTGCGGGGCATCTCCTCCAGCCAGTAGAGCAGGATCGAGAAGTCGTGCGGCCCGAGGTCCCAGATCACGCTCACGTCGGGCTGGTGTAGGCCCAGGTTGACCCGGCTCGAGGAGACGAAGAAGATCTCGCCGAGCTCATCTCGGCTCAGCAGATCCTTGACCGCCCGCACGGGAGGGCTGTAGAGGAAGGTGTGTCCGCACATGAGCACCCGCTCCTGGTCCCGGGCCTGGCGAAGTAGCTCGCTGGCCTGGTCCGACGATGGGGCGAGCGGCTTCTCCACGAAGGTGTGCTTGCCGGCATCGAGCGCTCTCGAGGCAAGGTCGAAATGGGTGAAGACCGGGGTCGCGATCACGACCGCGTCGAGCTCTGGGTCCTCGAGCAGAACGTCGACGTTCGTAGTGGACGCGATCCCCGGATAGCGCCGGCCGAACCCGTCGAGCAGCTCCTGGTCCAGGTCGCAGATCCACCGCACGTCCGCGGCCGGCATCTCGGCGAGCGCCCGCAGGAGGTTGGGGCCCCAATAGCCAAGGCCGACGACGCCGACATTCAGCGTTTCCGGCACGGGATCCCGATCGCTCATCCCGGCGCCTCCCCTATCGCGCTATCCAGCGCTTCGGCCACGCCCAACACCTCATCCCGCGTGAGCTCGGGAAACATCGGGAGCGAGAGCTCTTCCTGGCTCCAGCGCACGGCCGTGGCCAGTCCGGTGCGCGGGCCATGATCGTTCCGGTGACGGTAGCGCCCCGTCGCGAAGGGTTGGTGACGGTGGGCGGCCGGCCAGTAGTGAATGCCCGTCCGGATGCCGAGGCGATGAAGGCGTGCCTTGACGGTGTCCCGCTCCGCGACGCGGATCGGGAAGAGGTGGTAGACGCACTCACCGCGGCGGTCTTCGGTGAGCGGCCGGCAGGCGGTCGGTAGCACCTCGCGATAGAGCGCAGCCCATCCCCTTCGCGACCCGTTCGCCGCCTCCAGCTTCGGCAGCTTCACCCGAAGCATCGCCGCCTGCAGCGTGTCCAGTCGCTCGTTGAATCCGGCCTCGACGTGCTCACCCTTCCGCCTCTGTCCGAGGTTGCGCAGGCGGCGGCTGCGCTCGGCGATCGCGTCATCGTCCGTGCAGATCGCGCCGCCGTCTCCGAGCGCTCCCAGGTTCTTGGTCGGATAGAAGCTGAAGGCGGCGACGTCTCCGAACGAGCCGGCGCGGCCCCCTCCCCAGCGCGCGCCGTGCGCCTGCGCGGCGTCCTCAACGACCAGCAGGCCGTGGCGCCGGGCGAAACGGCCGACCGCATCCATGTCGCAGACCTGTCCGTACAGATGGACGGGGACAACAGCGACTGTGCGGCCGGAGGTCACCTCGGCAGCGGATCGAACGTCGATCAGCCCTGTGGCCTCGTCCACGTCGCAGAACCGCGGAACGCCGCCCGCGTGCACGACGGCGAGCGCCGTGGCGATGTATGTGTGGGCGGGCACTATGACCTCGTCGCCTTCCTCCAGACCGGCCGCGATCAGCGCCAGCGTCAGCGCGGCAGTCCCCGATGCCACGCCGATGCAGTGACGCACCCCGCACAGGTCCGCGAACTCGGCCTCGAGGCGCTCGACCTCCTCGCCGAGCACGAACCCGCCGTCGGTGAGCACGATGTCGAAGGCCATTCGAAGCTCGTCGGCGATCGCGGCGTGGTGTCGACCCACGTCCATGAAGGGAACCTCGTCGACGGCTCGCGAAGCCGTTACCGCGCACATGAAGACTCCCAACTGTCAGGTCGGACTTCGGGCCTAGATCCTTGGCCTGGTCCTGGCAACCATCGTCAGATCAACGGGACCGGCCGCATCCTTCTTACAAGAGAGGGGCCGCGGCGCCAAAGCTACCGAGTGACCGGTGCCGCGCCCCGCTCCCTGAGCCGGGCCTGGAGCTCTCGGCGGCCACGGTGGTGCAGACTGTGGATGGCGCCCTCCGACTTGCCCAGCCGGGCGGCGATCTCGCCCGGCGCGAGCCCGCAGACCTGGCGCAGCACGACGACCTCGCGCTGATCCTGCTGGAGGCCTGCGATGGCATCCTTGAGGTCCGAGAGCCGCTGTTCGTTGCCGTCGAACGGATCCGGGGTGCTCAACCGGACCTCCTCACAAGGGAGCGGGCGCCTCTCGCGCAGGTGGTCGATTGCGGCGTTTCGAGCGACCCGTATCAGCCAGGCGGGGAATGGCACAGCCTCACGCCTGTACTTGCCGATCACGCTGATCAGCTTCAGGAACACGGTTTGCGTCACGTCCTCGGCTTCGAGCTCGTCGTGGACGATGCTGCGAACGAACCGGTAGACGTCGTCCGAGTAGTGGACGTAGAGGAATCTGATCCCCTCGCTGTCCCCCCTCTTTGCCTCCGCAATGGCGCGATCGACCAAGAGGCGTTCGCGGTCCGACCGCAAACTCGCTGCCTTTGAAGCGCCATCCTGATCGCGCCTCGCGGGGGGGCTGCTGCGCATTGTGTCCATCGAGAACCCGCCGTCCTTGAGTGCTGGATGCCTGCGAGTGAACCTGCGACACCCGCTGCATTCCTTTGGCAAGGAGCCGACCCTACGAGTCCGCAGTTTGGGCGATGTTTCGCCACGCGTTAGTGGACGTTGCGGATTCGTGTTAGATGGGGGTGAGATCTCACCATCGTCAGTTGAGCCCTCCTGATCGCGTTGGTGGATCGTGACCGGGGTGCTTGTCCTCTGCTACCACGCGGTCAGCAAGGACTGGCCCGTGGATCTTGCGATCAGGCCGGCACAACTCGAGAGTCAGCTGAAGCTGGTCGTCGAGCACGGCTACCGCGGGGCCACCTTCCATGACGCGGTCCACGCTCCGCCTGCCCCCAAGACCCTCGTGGTCACGTTTGACGACGCCTTCCGCTCGGTGATCGAGTTGGGGCTGCCGATACTCCAGCGGCTCGGGCTGCCGGCGACCGTTTTCGCGCCCACTGGATTCACGGGCACCCCCGCCCCGATGGCCTGGCCCGGAATTGACCGCTGGCTCGACGGTCCGCATGAGGCGGAGCTCAGGCCGATGTCCTGGGAGGAGCTCGCAAGCCTCGCCGCGGCGGGATGGGAGATCGGCTCCCACACTCGCACCCACCCCCGGCTCACCGAGCTCGACGACGGCGCCCTCGCCGAGGAGCTGGAGGGCTCGCGCCGCGAGTGTGAAGCACAGCTCGGCCTGCCCTGCAGATCCTTGGCGTACCCCTACGGCGACGAGGACGAGCGGGTCGTCAGAGCCGCCCGAAGCGCCGGGTACTCGGCGGCGGCAACTCTTCCCCACAGCCTCCACCGCGAATCGCCGCTGCGTTGGCCGCGGGTCGGCATCTACAGGGCGGACTACGGGCTCAGGTTCCGGGTCAAGACATCCCCCCTGATGAGACGGGTGCGCGCGAACGGGAGGTTCCAAGTTCCCCCAACCGCCTGGCGGGTCGCTCGGCGGCTCGGCGTGTCGCGCCAGCCGGGGTAGGCCGAGCATGGACGGCGCGGCGCCGGAAGGTTTTCGCCGCGATTTGCGCCGTTCCGCGGTTGACGGCTTTGCTTTTTGGACGGATGTTCGGTTGGCTTTTGGACGAACGTGCCGGATAGTGTTCGCAGCGAATATCAAGTAGAGACGATTCGGATTAGACGATTGAGAATGGTCTCTGGGGATCCATGAGAGGAAGGGACTCATGCCAGTGCCAACGCGGAGCCGGAGGGAAGCCGCGGATGCCAAAGAGGTCACGGCGCCAAGGCCTGGTGGGCCGAGTGGGTGGCTGCTGGGGCTGTTCGAAGAGTCCCCCTTCGGGCTAGCAATCACGGACCACGAAGGTTGCATCCTGACCGCCAACCGGCGGGCCATCGAGTTGCTCTTCCCCGGCGGGAGTGGGTCCGACGGGCCGGGCTCGATGTGTTGCCAGTTGATCTGCGAGCCGCTCAACCGGCAAAACGCCGCCGCGTCGCACGCCGCCTGCCTGACGCGGCGCGCCGTGGCCACCGGCAGGGCGCTTCCCGAGGCTCGGCTCGAGATCGACATGGGCGGCGTGCGCAACTCGGTCTGGGTGAGCGCGTCGCCGATCGACTGCGGAGAGGCGCGGGCGGTGGTCTATCTGCGCCCGGAAGATCTGAGCTGCGGTGACCAGCGCCGCCGGGCGGTCCCACGCGCCGAGTTGCAGGCCCCCCCACTCCCCGAGCTTCGAATCCACACCTTCGGGCAAACCCGAGTCGAGATCACCGGGACGGACCTCGGCGGCGACTGGCTCAGCCAGCGCCCCGGACAGCTGCTCGAGTTCCTCCTCTGCGAGCGTCACCGCGTGGTCGCCAGCGAACAGATCTCCGAGGCTCTCTGGCCCGGGGCGCCGCCGTGGAGCACCAACAGCGTCCGCCACCAGGTGCACGCACTCCGGGAGAGGCTCGAGCCTGGGCGCGACAGCGACACGCCGTCGCAATTCATCGTCACCCGGCGCGGCGGCTACATGCTGCATCCCGAGCGGGTGTGGATCGACGCCGATGAGTTCGAGGACAGTGTTCGCGCGGGACTCACCCTGTTCGTGCATGGCGAGGGCGATGCTGCGACGGCGCCGCTCGAGCGGGGCCTCGGCCTCTACCAGGGGGACTTCTTCAGCGAAGACCCCTATTCGGAATGGGCGCTGGAAGAGCGCGACCGTCTGCGCGAGCTCGCCGGACGGGCGCTCCGCGCCATCGTCAGCCTGAAGAAGTCGGCAGGCGACCTCGACGGGGCGGCCGGGCACGCGCGCCGCCTCGCCGCGATGGAGGCCTTCGACATGGACGTACAGCGGGACTTCCTCGAGATCTGCATTCGCCGTGGCCGGCGAAGTGAGGCCATGCGTCGCTACGCCCTGCTTCGCAGGCGCGTGCGACAGGAGTTCGGCCACGAGCCGGACTTCACCCTGGGCGACCTCGGCACCTGAACCCTCAGCGCCGCCTTGCGGCCGTCATCCGGCGGCGTTCGCCGAGGCCAGCGGGCGCTTCGCCGCGGCGCCCTCCCGAGCGCCGGCATCGGTGCCTGCGGCGACGAGCGCCTGCCGGTCCACCTTGCCTCTGGCGGTCCGCGGAAGCGCCTCGTGAACCCAGATCCGCTGCGGAACCTTGTGGGCCTCGAGGCGTTCCGCGCACTCCCGGCGCAATACGGCCTGATCGAGCTCCCACCCCGGTTCGGGGGCGACATGAGCATGTACGGCCTGGCCCAGGAGCCGGTCGGGCACCCCGACGACAGCGCCCTCCCGAACCCCTTCAACGGCATGCAGCACCTCCTCGACCTCACGCGGGTACACCTTCTCGCCGCGGCACTTGATCAGGTCGTCGGTGCGCCCGACCCAGTGCAGGAGGCCCTCGTCGTCGCGCCGGAAGAGGTCGCCGGTCAAGAGCGTGGGCTCCCATGGCCAGCGCCCCGGGCGGAGGCGCTCCGCGGTTTTCTCGGGGTCCCGCCAGTAGCCCTGCATCACATGTGGGCCCCTGACCATCAACTCGCCGACCTCGCCCACCTTCGCCTCCCCCCCGTCCCGGCCGGCGACCCAGGCGTGGGTGCCCGGGATCGGAATCCCGGATGAGGTCGGGGCGGAACCGACCCGGTCGGGCGGCAGGTAGGAAACCCGGATGCACTCGGTCAGCCCGTACATGAGGTAGAGCCGCGCCCCCGGGAAGGTCCGGCGGACGGCGCTGACGGTCGCCGCCGGCAGAGATGCTCCGGCGTTGGTCAGAAAGCGCAGGTCCGGAAGCCGGCGGTCGGCAAGCCCCCGTAGCGAGACCAGTACCTGGAGGATGGTCGGCACCGCGGGGAGCCCCGTGATCCGATGCTGTTCGAGCAGTTGCACCAGGCGGCCGGGGAAGGCGAAACCCTGCTCGAGAACGATCGTCGCGCCGACCCGAACGCAGGTCAGGAGCTGGCAGAGGCCGTAGCCGAAGGAGAGCTGAAGCACGCAGAGGACCCGATCGCTCGCTGTCATCTCGAGGTAGGAGACGATCGAGCCCATGACGAAGGCGAGGTTGCGGTGGGTGAGCGTCACGCCCTTGGGCTCGCCGGTGGAGCCCGACGTGTAGAGCACGGCTGCCAGATCCGTCTCGAGCGGGAAGGGGGCGCTGGGCCCTCGCCGGCCGCCAGCTCGTTCACGTCCTTGATCAGCGGCAGCGTCGAGGAGGCCCCCGCCGCGGCCGCCTCGACCATCTCAGCGCTCTCCGCGTCGCAGACGACCGCGGCCGGCTCGACGTCGTCGATCACGTAGCGGAGGCGATCGACCTTGATCGTCGGGTTGAGCGGCGAGAGGGCCGCGCCGGCGCGCAGGGTTCCCTGAAACGCGATCGCCGCCTCGATCCGGTTGGGCAACACGATCGTGACGCGATCGCCGCGCCGCACGCCCAGCTCATGCAGCCCGGCTGCGAATCCGGCGGCGCGCCGATCGAGCTCCCCGTAGCTGAGGTGCCGATCGCCCGCGATCACGGCCGTTCGCTGCGGATCGCGCGCCGCGGTGAGGCTGAGGTCCTCGGCGACCGTGGCGATGGTCACGCCGCCGCCCGCTTCCTCTCGACGAAGGCGGCGATCGCGTCGATCGAACCGAAGTTTTCCTCGGTGATCTCGATGTCGTCGATCGATACGCCGAATCGCGACTGGACCTCCTCGACCAGCTCAACGAACCCAAGCGAGTCGACTATCCCGAGCATCAGGAAGTCGTCACCATCTTCCAGGTCGACGTCGGGGCGGAGGTAGAGGAAGTTCTCCTCGATGTAGCCCCTCATGCCCTTCCGGATGTCACCGTTGGCGTCGTCACGCCGCTCTCTCCCCACCAAACGCGGTCCGGAGCGGTCGATTCTCACACGGGGCTCCGCCGTCTCGGGCGGATAGCCGTCGGCCTCTGCCCCGCAGAACGCCTCGTGCCAGAGCTGCGTCGAGAGGACCCCGACCAGCGCCATCCCCTCGCGCACCCCGGTCGCGCGCCCGGAGCGGCAGCGCTTGAGCAAGCCCCTCGACGCGCTCGGCATCCCAGATGACCGTCTCGGCCAGCGCCGCCGGCGAGAGCGTCTCCTCGACCCAGTCGGGGGCCTCGGGACCGAAGAAGGGAACCACCTCGGGCGCCCGGTAGGGCTGCTTGGGGCGCGCGGCGATCTCCTCGGGGCAGCAGGCCGGAGGCGAGCTCGCGAAGCGCGACCTTGTCGCGCAGGCCGCTCAGCTTGCGGTCAGCCGGCAGCGCCGCCGCATGCGCGAACACGCGGTGGTCGAGGAACGGAAACCGCCCCTCCACCCCGTGCGCCATCGCCACGCGGTCGCCCTGGGCGGCAAGCAGGTAGGGCTCGAGCAGGGTGGCCAGCTCGAGCCAGCGCCGCTCGCTCGAGCGTGCTCCAGCGATCGAACGCCGCCGGCAGCTCTCCGCGGAGCCGCGTCGAGCGAGGCGCCGTCGCCGATCTCAGCGGCGACCTCGGGCCGGTAGAAGGCCTTGACCGTGGCGGTCGCCGCGGCCCGGGTCAGGTGCGAGCGAAGCGGATCGTCCGACGACCCGGTCTCGAGCAGGAAGCGCTGCCAGGCCGGGCCGCGGCGGGCGCCGCCGGGCCCAGGTACGGGTAGAAGCCGTCGAGCAGCGCCAGGGCTCGCTCGGGGTCGCTTCGGTGCAGCTCCCGCGAGCGCCACCTCCTTGAACAGGTCGTAGCCCCAGAAGAGCTCGTCGGCGCCCTCCCCGGTGATCACCACCGTGATCTCGTTGGCGCGCACCTCGCGGGCGAGCAGGAAGAGCGGCACCGGCGCGGTCCGCACGAGCGGCGTCTCGGCGTGCCGGACCACCTCCGGGAACGCCTCGGCGATCTCCGCCGGGCCGGCCTCGACCACGTGGTGGTGCGGTGCCGAGCGCCCGCGCGACCGCCTCCTGGTGGGCGCGCTCGTCGTAGCGCGGGTCCTTGAAGGCGATCGAGAAGGTGCGCAGCTCGCCGTCCCGTTCTCCGCCTGGGCGAGCGCGCGATCAGGCTCGAGTCGAGCCCGCCGGAGAGGTAGGCGCCGACCGGCACGTCGGCGCGCAGCCGCAGCCGGACGCTGTCCCGCAGCAGGTCCTCGCAGGTCCGCCGTCGCCGCGCCGTCGGGCTGCCGTAGGCGGGCGCCCACCACCGGCGCTGCTCGACGATCCGCCCGCGCTCCCAGACCAGCAGGCCGCCCGGGCGGGAGCTGGCTGACGCCGCGCGAAGGCGGTTCGCGGAGGCCTCGGCCCCCAGAGCGTGAACACGTCGTCGATGCCGGCGAGGTCCGGGCGCGGCGACGACCTCGCCCGAGGCGAACAGCGCCTTCGCCTCGGACCCGAAGACGAGCGTGCCGTCGGCGAGCAGCGCGTAGTGGAGCGGGCGCACGCCGAAGCGGTCGCGGACCAGCGTCAGGCGGCGCTCGCTCCGGCTGCCACCAGGCGAAGGCGAACTGGCCGTTCAAGCGCTCGAGGGCGCTCCAGGCCCTCGCGCTCGAGCAGCCGCAGCACGACCTCGGTGTCGCAGCGTGGTCGCGAAGCGACTCCCCGCGCGCCTCGAGCTCGTCGCGCAGCTCGGGTGGTTGTAGACCTCGCCGTTGTAGACGAGCAGGTCGCCGCCCGGCCGCGGCCTCGATCGGCTGCCAGCCGCCCGGAAGGTCGAAGATCGCCAGCCGGGTCGAGACCAGGCCGGCGCCGCGCGTCGAGCGCCAGCCCGAAGCCGTCCGGGCCCGCGATGGCGGATCGCGCGCGCCATCCGCAGCAGCGCGCTCTCGTCGACCGGCGGCCCGCCCTCCGGCCGCACGATGCCCGCGATCCCGCACACGGTCAGTCAGCCCGGGCTCCGACGAGGATCGCCGGGGCGTGCAGGTACTCGGTCGCGACCCGCGGCGCTCGATCTCCCGGTAGGCGGCCTCGACCTCGTCCGCCTCGAGGCCGACGCGCGGTGACAGCTCGGCCGGCGCGACGCCCTGCGCGTGCCCCCACATCAGCAGGTCCATCCGCTCGTAGGGATGGCCGAAGTAGAACTCCTCCTGGGTCTGGGGGAGGCTGAAGGTGTCGGTGGTCGGGTAGCGCGAGGCGATCGACTCCGGGCAGCCCCAGCTCGCGGGCGAGCGCGTAGACCTGGCCCTTGTAGAGGTGGGCGATCGGCTTCAGGTCGGCGAGCCCGTCGCCGCCCTTGACGAAGAACCCCTGGTCGTACTCGAGCAGGTTCGGGCGTTCCGGCCACCGCGTAGGAGAGGCGGTCGGCCCAGGTGTACTCGAGCAGCTTGCGGACCCGCTGCTTCATGTTCGTGGCCGCCAGCAGCTCGCGATAGGCATCGGGCGGCATCCGCCGCTGCTCCTCGGTGCCGTCGGGTCGCTCGACCACCAGCGAGAAGACGATGATCCCGCCGGTCGGCCGCGAGCGGACGAGCTTGTGCCGCCAGCTCGGCTCGTAGTCCGGGAACACCCTGCGGATCGCCTCGTCGCGCCGCCGGTAGCAGCCGAGCGCCTCGAGCGCCTCGGTGATCGGCTCCTCCACCGTCGCGCGCGCCGAGCGCGTTGGCCAGCTCGCAGGCCGATGTCGGAGGACTCGCTGGCGACATCGCGCTCGGGAAGCCGCAGGCAGAGCACGTTGTTCGGGCCGAGCGCCCGAACGCAGATCCCGGCGACCACACCCGAATCGACGCCCCCGGAGACCGCGACCACGGCGCCGCCCGCGCCCGAGCCGCCGGACGGCGTCGGCGGTGCGCCTCCACGATGGCGTCAAGGCAAGCGACAGCGTCGAAAGGTTCTCGGTCGGGCGCTACGTTGCGTCCTCAGTGTAGATCGCACCGATCCGACGCGCGTCTAGGGCGAGCGTCGGTAGCTTGACCGCGATGGCGATTCGGCCATTCGAGCGCGCCGACTGGCGGTGCGCCTTCGCGCCGCCTGCCGGGACGCACGATGAGTCGTTCCTGGCCGAACCCTAATCGACCAACGATGGGCCGACCCAGACCTGCCTTCGCTGGTGGCCGTGGACGACGATGGCGACATCGTGGGGTTCATCGGCGCCCAGGTGCGGCGACTGCGATTCGACGACCGCGAGCTGCGGGGGGTGTGCTGCTCTCACCTGGTCGTGGCCGACGACCGCCGGGCCGGAGCCCGCGGGCGCGCTGCTGCTTCGCGGCATGCTCTCCGGCGACCAGGATCTGACCTGGACGGACAGCGCGACCGAGACGGTGGCGCGCATGTGGCGCAGCTTCGGCGGCCAGCTCGACCATCCGCGCTCGTGCGACTGGATGCTCGTCCTGAGGCCTTTCCGCTGGGCCCGCGGGCTCCTGGCTGCAGCCGCGCTGCGGCGAACGCCGGTGCGCGAGCTCATGCCGGTGCGCGCCGTTCCCCTGCAGGCGCTACGGCCGCGGTCTGCGCCCAACGCGTTCCCGAGCCCGCCCGCCGACCTGCGCGGGGAGGATGCGACGGGAGCCGCCATCGTCCCGCATCTGGAGGACCTGACCCGCGGCTTTCGCCTGCGCGTCGACTACGACCAGCCCTACCTCGATCAGCTGTTCGCCCAGGTCGAGTCCGTGATGGGGCCCCTCGTGCGCCGCATCGTCAGCCGCGCCGGAGCCCCGATCGGCTGGTACGCGTACCTCTGCCGCCCCGGCGGCGTCAGCCGGGTTCTCCACATCTGCGCGCCAGAGGCCGAGATCGAGGCCGTCGTCGGCGAGCTGATCGACGACGCTCGAAGGCGCGGCAGCGCCGTTCTCGCCGGGCGCTCTCGAGCCGCATCTATCCGGCCCGCTCGGACGTCGCCGCCCGGTCGGTGCCCGGCGCGAGCCCGCTGGTCCACGCCGGCGACCCCGAGATCCACGCTCTGCTGGCGACCAGCTCCTCGCTGCTCACCCAGCTCGACGGGGAGTGGTTCGTGAGCTAGAGCGGACGATGGTGTTGAAAAGCCCCGTCATTCCGCACCCCCATGCGATCCTGCGGCCTCTCTGCTACCAGGCGCGCTACCAGGTTCGGCCGCGTGAATACGCATCCTGGTCGCCTCGGCCCGAGCCTGTCGAACGGCCGCGCGAGCGGGACGCTTAGCGTGCGAAATGCCCGCCGCCTCGGCGTTGCTGCGTAGTGATGCAGCGCCGTTGGGACATCCCTGGCCGTCGCTGGAGACGAAGAACCAGTTGCTAGCCGCAAGGCCGACCTGCCACCACCTCTGGTTCTCGAAGTAAAGCGCGATCAACAAATACCATCCATTCGGGAAATTCTGCGGCGACAGCTCCTGCTGGTTGCGAGGGCCGAACAACACGAGGTTGAGGGGCGCGCTGTTCAGTCCGTTGCCGGAACCCGGGGTGAAGATGCTGTACCCAAATGTGCCGGTTTCAAGCCGGTAATGAAGAAACCAGACCTGGTTGTTTGGACTCTGCGCGTCGGACCGCCAGTTGACGGCTGGTCCCGCCCCGCCGACTTGGCAATAGACGGTTGGCGTGACGTGAAAATCCCAGAGGTTGTAGGCCCGCGAGGTAGCTGGGGCGGCGAGCAAGACGCCGACTACGACCAAACTGATGAGGCACCTACGCCACATGGTGCGGTTGCGCATGCTCGACCTCCGCGCGGGAGGAGCCATGCGGTCGCCGGATCAGAGGCAAATCCGTCGAGCCAACAGGCGCCGTCCCGACTCATTTAGGCGCCGTCCCGACTTATGCAGACTGATACGAACTGCGCGGAACTTACCGCTTCTTACCACGAAAAGCAACGGCCTGATAAGGGTTCAGTTCATCGCCATCGCCGCGCCTCGTAGCAGCTCGCTCAGACAACGGATGGGCCTCGACCCAAGGGTGGTAGCAACGCAGCCGCTACCACCGGGCCTGCCAGCGGCTCGCTACCAGTTGCGTTCGGGCCCGGCCTCACCAGCCGGTCGTGATGCTGATCACCACGGTGGTCCTGGTCGCTCTCCAGCGCCCTTGTGACGGGGTCCGTCGGGATTCGGCGCGGACACCTAACCGAAGCGGACGACGGGACTCGAACCCGCTACCTCGAGCTTGGGAAGCTCGCGCTCTACCAGGTGAGCTACGTCCGCGGGTCGGAGCCATTCTAGATCGGAGCGACCGCCAGGCCGCCCCATCTCGGAGCGGCGGCTTGCCGGCGACTGCCGGCCGTGGCCGCTCGCGTCGCGCTCGAGGCGGTTGGACCGACGGCCGGGGACAGGCTGTCTACGCTCCCCTCCTATGGCCGACGCCAAACGTGCGCTGATCACCGGCATCACGGGGCAGGACGGCTCCTACCTGGCCGAGCTGCTGCTCGAGCAAGGGCTACGAGGTGCACGGCATCGTCCGCCGCTCCTCGAGCTTCAACACCGGCGCGGATCGACCATCTCTACCGCGACCCGCACGAGGAGGGCGTGCGGCTGTTCACGCACTACGGCGACCTCACCGACCCGGTCGCGCTGACCAAGCTGCTCTACGAGCTGCAGCCGGACGAGATCTACCACCTCGGCGCCCAGAGCCACGTGCGGGTCTCCTTCGACATGCCCGAGTACACCGTCGACGTCACCGGCGTGGGCACGCTGCGCATCCTCGAGGCGATCCGCGAGGCCGGGGTCGAGACGCGCTTCTACCAGGCCTCCTCCTCGGAGATGTTCGGCTCGGCCCCCGCCGCCGCAGAACGAGACGACGCCGTTCCACCCGCGCAGCCCCTACGCGCGTGGCCAAGGTCTCCGCCTACTGGACCACGGTCAACTACCGCGAGGCCTACGGCCTGTTCGCCGTCAACGGGATCCTCTTCAACCACGAGTCGCCGCGCCGCGGCGAGACCTTCGTCACCCGCAAGATCACCCGCGCCGTCGCGCGGATCAAGGCCGGGCCTGCAGGACAAGCTCTACCTCGGCAACCTCGACGCCAAGCGCGACTGGGGCTACGCGCCCGACTTACGTCGAGGCGATGTGGCGGATGCTGCAGGCCGACGAGCCCGACGACTACGTGATCGCCACCGGCGAGACGCACTCGGTGCGCGAGTTCGTGCGAGGCCGCCTTCGCCCACGCCGGACTCGACTCCGAGACGCTACGTCGAGATCGACCCCCGCTACTTCCGGCCCGCCGAGGTCGACGCGCTGCTGCGGCGACGCCACGCAAGGCGCGGGAGAAGCTCGGCTGGGAGCCGACGGTCGGCTTCGAGGAGCTGGTGCGGATCATGGTCGACGCCGACGTCGCAGCGCTCGAGCGAGCAGCTCGCCGGGCAGGTCGACGCGCTACAGCCACGAGGGACCGGGATGAGCGGCGCCGATCCCGATCCCAGGTTCTGGAGCGGCAGGACGGTGGTCGTCACCGGCGGCGGCCGGCTTCCTCGGCCGGCCGACGGTGCGGATGCTCGAGGAGCTGGGCGCCGAGGTCGAGGTCGTCCGCTCCGGCCGAGCACGACCTGCGCGACCCCGCCGCCTGCCGCGAGGCCGCTCGACGGCGCCGAGGTCGTCATCCACCTGGCCGCCAACGTCGGCGGCATCGGCTTCAACCGCCGCAACCCGGCGCCGCTGGCCCACGACAACCTGGCGATGGGCCTCAACGTCTTCGAGGCCTGCCGCGAGCTCGGGGTCGGCAAGCTCGTCGCCGCCTGCTCGGTCTGCGCCTATCCCAAGCACACGCCGGTCCCCTTCCGCGAGGACGAGCATCTGGAACGGCTACCCGGAGGAGTCGAACGCCCCCTACGGCCTGGCCAAGCGGATGCTGCTCGTCCTCTCCGACGCCTACCGGCGCCAGTACGGCCTCGACTCGTGCGTGCCGGTGATCGCCAACCTCTACGGGCCCGACGACAACTTCGACCTCGAGGACTCCCACGTGATCGCGGCGATGGTCCGCAAGTACGTCGAGGCCGCCGAGCAGCGGCGAGCCACGAGGTCGTCGCTGTGGGGCACCGGCGAGCCGACGCGCGAGTTCCTCTACGTCGACGACGCGGCGCGAGCGCTGCTGCTCGCCGCCGAGCGCGCTCGACAGCTCCGAGCCGGTCAACGTCGGCACCGGCGCCGAGACCAGGATCCGCGACCTCGCCGAGACGATCGCCGCCGCTCGCCGGCTTCGAGGGCGAGACCGTCTGGGACGACTCGACGGCCCGACGGCCAGCCGCAGCCGCTACCTCGACGTCAGCCGGGCGCGAGAGCTGATCGGCTTCGAGGCGAGGACCTCGCTCGACGACGGCCTGCGTGAGACGGTCGAGTGGTTCAAGGCCGACCGCGGCGTATCCCTACGCTCTGGCGCGTGAGCTCGAAGACGTTCGCGGTGTTCATGGCCGTCGTCGCGGTGGTCGGCCTGCTCGCCTGGGGCCTGATCAGCAAGGGTGAGAGCGCGCTGGCGATCGGCGACGCCGCTCCCGACAAGACCCTGGAGCGGCTCGACGGTCGCGGCACGGGCAGCCTCGCCGACTACCGGGGCGACTGGATCCTGCTCAACTTCTGGGCGTCCTGGTGCGAGCCCTGCCGCACCGAGGCGCCGGCCCTGGAGCACTTCTACCGGCGCCACCGCGACGACCGCGTGACGGTGCTCGGCATCGACCTCGACGACACCACCGAGGACGCCCGCGCCTTCGTCGAGGAGTTCGGCCTGACCTACCCGCAGCTTCGCGACGGCGACGGCAACGAGCGCCGCGACGCCTACGGCATGACCGGCTTCCCCGAGTCCTTCCTGGTCGACCCGCAGGGCAGGCTGGCGGCGGTTCGCCGAGGACCGGTGGACGAGCGCGTGCTGCGCGAGCAGATCGAGCCCGTGATCGAGGGCAAGCTCGAGCCGGCGAAGCAGTGAGTCCGATGCGCCGCGCCATCAACGCCCAACACGCGCTCGCCGCCTCGGCCGCAACGGCCCTCCTGGGCGCGATCGCCGCCCTCGCCCTGGCGCTGCCCGCCGCGGCGCTCGGCCAGAGCGCCTCGCTGCCCGACATCGAGGACGAGGTGATGTGCCCAATCTGCGGCACCACGCTGGAGCTCTCGGACTCGCCCCAGGCCGAGCGCGAGCGGGCCCTGATCCGCCGGCTGATCGCCCGCGGCGAGAGCAAGCAGGAGATCAAGGACGCGCTCGTCGGCGAGTACGGCCCGCGGGTGCTGGCCGTCCCGGACGACTCGGGGTTCGACCTCGCCGCCTGGCTGGTTCCGGGGCTGGCCGTGCTGGCCGCGGCCGGGGCGATCGCGGTCGCGCTGGCGCGCCGCCGGCGCAGCGCCGCGGCGGACGAGGGCGCCCACCCACCTCCCCCGCATCGACGAGGCGGACGACGCCCGCCTGCGCGAGGACATCGCCCGCTACGACCTGTAGCGAGCGACCAGCCGCGCCGGTTCAGGCTCCTTCGAGGCCCCCGTCGGGGGGGAGCTCCTCGAGGGCCTCCAGCTCGAAGCGAAGAAGCTCGACCAGCCGGCTCCCCGGGATCACCTCCTCGAGCATCGCGAGCGACTTCTCATATCGCTGCAGCTTGATCTCCGCGTCCTGTCGTACCAGTCCCTTGACCAGCAGCGCGCGTAGCTCCCGCACCTTGGACACCTTGTCGGCCGCGTAGACCACGGCGGCATATCCGCCAGCATGCCGCACTCGCTCGCGCACGTCGTCCTTTCGGTCCTCCTCGTCAGGGATCGACGGGTCGTCGCTGACGAGGTCGACGAGCTCGCTCACTTCCCGCCCGAACTGCGATTCGAGCTCGCCTCGCTCGGCATCGGTGTCCTCCAGGACGTCATGTAGGACGGCGGCGGCCACGACGTGGTCCGGATAGTGGGATCGGTCCAGCAGCGACGCCACCTCGAGCGGGTGAAGGACGAAGGCGGCGCCATCCGCGGGCGCCGTTGGCCTGCGTGGCGCTCACAGGCGAAATCGACGGCGGCCTGCGTCAGGGGCAAGTGGCCGATGAAGCTCAGGTGCGGATCGGGGCGGGACTGTGCGGGCACGGTCGACATCCAGCCGTGACTTCAGTCACCAGGAGCGGAGCGCCCGCATGCGGGAGGTCTTCTTGAACTGGTGCCCCTCCATTCGCCCGAGAAGGTCGTCGAGCAGCCTCACCGCCTCACCGGCGAACGGGCCCTTGTTGAGCATCACGCATCGGCCCGCTCGCCCATCGCCGCGTCGGTCATCTCACCTCGATGGCGCACGCCCTTCCGGACGAAGCTGTCGAGGACCTGGGTCGCCCAGATCACCGGCACGTGGGCCGCCTCGCACAGCCACAGGACCTCCTCCTGGATCTCAGCCATCCGACGATGTCCGATCTCGACGGCGAGATCGCCACGAGCGATCATGATGGCCAGCGGCTGCACTCCTGCGCCCTGCACGATCAGCTCTGGAAGATTTTGCACTGCCAGGCTGGTTTCGATCTTGGCCACAAGGCCGACGCCGCCCGCACCGCGATCGACCAGCTCGGCCTGCAGGCTGGCGATGTCGTCCGGCCGCTGGACGAACGAGTAGCCGACTAGGTCCGCGAGGGGAGCGATCACGTCGAGGTCGCGCAGGTCCTTGGCCGTCAGTGGGCTGACGCGCAGCTCAGTGTCAGGAAAGTTGAGTCCCTTGTCCGGCCTCAGGCGCTCGCCCTTGTCGCGTGCGTCCGTGACCCGGAGCAGGACGCCCTGGTCGAGTTCCCGTTCGACGACCGCTCCGAGGCGCCCCTCGTTCACGTAAACCCTCGCCCCTTCCTCGAGCTGTCCAAGGACCTCGCCCAAGGAGCACTGAACCTGAATCTGCCATTCGGCGACCACCGGGACCGGCCGCGACGTCATCAGGATGCGATCCTCGCGGTGAATCCGTCGGTGATCGGGCACGGTTGTGGAGGCGGTTCGCGCGCGGGGGCCGCAGAGGTCGAAGCAGACACGGCAAGACCTGCCGGTTTCGTCGGCAGCCCGCCGCACGTGCGCGGCCATCCGGGCCCATGCCGCGCCGTCGCCGTGCGCGCAGTTGATCCGCGCGACATCGAGGCCCCCCGCGACCAGCTCGCGCACCGGCTCGTAGACGTCGGCCGCCTTGGAGGGAAGGGTGACCATGATTCGGACCGCCCGGTTGGGCGGAGTCGGACCGAGCACAGCCTCCGTGTGGTCACGCAGCAGCTGATGCCCGCGGAAGAAGGCATCCGCATCGGACTCGGGCGCCGGTTCCCCGCTTTCGGGGCTGAGTGCGGCGAGCGCCGCGCAGACCGCGTTCAGGCTTGGAAGCACCCGGGCTTCGCAGCGCCCGAGCGAGGAGAGGCCCCATGGCATCAGCTCGAGCTGCAGGTCTCGCAGATCGTGATGACGGAGGGCGAGGTAGTGCGCGAGGTTGCGGGCGCTGGGAAGAAACTCATCGCGTCTGATCAGCGGCCGCCAGCCGTCGAAGATCTCACCGCCCTCCCGCAGGACCTCGGCTCGGAGCTCGGTGACGGCTCGGCGGAGACGCTGCGCTGCCAGTCCGGGCGATTCCGCGGCCAGCGGGGGCCGCGCCGGCGGGTCCAGGATCGGACGAACGGAGGGGGCGCCCTGCTCGCTGGGCGCGTTCGGCTCGCTCCGCATGGGTCCGGCCGTCTCGGCCACGCCCACAGCATCCGCCGCTGTCCGGCTCAGCGAGTGAACGTGCTGTAAACGGCGCCCGCCTCGCTCACATCCGCTCGGGGGCGCTGATCCCGAGCAGGCCGAGCACGCGGGCGATCGTGCGCTTGGTCAGCAGGCAGATCGCCAGCCGCGCGTCCTCGACGCCCTCTGCTTCTGCGCCGACGACCTTGCAGTCGCGGTAGAAGGCGTGGAAGTCGGCGGCGGTCGCCATCGCGTAGGCGCACATCCGGTGCGGTGCGCGGCGCTCGGCCGCATCGGCGACCTCGCCGGCCAGCTCGCAGACCCGGTTAAGCAGCGCCCGCTCGGCCGGCTCGACCGGAGCCTCCACCGCCGTCGGATCGGCCGCGAGGGCTCGCCGCTCGGCGCCCTCGCCCGCCTTGCGCAGGATGCTGGCGATGCGGGCATGGGCGTACTGCACGTAGTAGACGGGGTTCTCGTTCGAGGTCCGCCGCGCCAGCTCCAGGTCGAGGTCGACGGTGGTGTCGTAGCTGGGCTGGAGCATGAAGAAGCGGGTGGCGTCGGCGCCGATGTCGTCGATCAGCTCGTCGAGCGTCACGAACTCGCCCTTGCGCTTGGACATCTGCGCTCGCCCACCGGGGTCGAGCACGTGTACGAACTGCATGATCACCAGCTCCAGCTGATCCGGGTCGCGACCGAGCGCGCGCATCGCCGCCTTCATCCGGCCGACGTATCCGTGGTGATCGGCCCCCCAGACGTCGATCATGCGCTCGAAGCCCCGCTCGAGCTTGTCGCGGTGGTAGGCGATGTCGGAGAGGTAGTAGGTCGGCTCGCCGTCGGCGCGCACTACGACCCGGTCCTTGTCGTCGCCGAAGGTGGTCGTGCGCAGCCAGGTCGCGCCCTCGCTCTCGTAGACGTGGCCGTCCCGGCGCAGGTCGTCGAGGACCGCGTCCGGCTTCGCCCGCGTCGATCAGGGAGCGCTGCGAGATCCAGGAGTCGAACTCCACCCCGTAGCGGACGAGCGTCTCCCGCACGCCGTCGAGCATCAGGGTCGCGCCGCGGCGCGCGAGCGCCTCGAGATCGTCGGGGGCCACCCCCTCCGCCTCGATCTTTCGGGCCAGCTCGATCACGTAGTCGCCCTCGTAGCCGTCGGTGGGCGGCTCCTCGCCCTTCATCCGGGCCGCGATCGAGGCGGCGAACTGATCGATCTGGCCGCCGACGTCGTTGATGTAGTACTCGCGCTCGACCTCGTGACGGCTGAACTCGAGCAGCCGCGCCACCGAGTCGCCGTGGGCGGCGTGTCGCCCGCCGGCGGCGGTCAGCGGCCCGGTCGGGTTGGCGGAGACGAACTCGACCTGGATTCGCTCCCGGTCCCCCGGCGGAGGCCGGCCGAGATCGTCGCCGGCCGCGAGCAGCTCGGCGCTCGCGCGCCGGTACCAGGCATCGGAGAGGAACAGGTTGAGGAACCCCGGGCCGGCGACCTCGACGCGATCGAGGTTCTCGCCGAGCTCTCCGCTGAGCTCCTCGGCGAGCCGCTCGGCGACGCCGCGCGGCTTCTCGCCCAGACTCGGTGCGAGCAGCATCGCGGCGTTGGTCGAGTAGTCGCCGAACTCCGGCCTCGGCGGGCGCTCGAGGGTCGGGCGCGCAGAGCCGCCCTCGGCGCGGTCGCGCAGCGCGGCCGAGGCGGCCTCGACGGCCGCGTGCAGCTCGGCGACCGGATCGCTCACGGGGCGGGGGCTCGGCGGGGGGAGATGCGGTCGGCGGGGCTCATCGAGGGTCAGTAATGGTACGGCTCGCCGGCGAGGATCTTGGCGGCGCGAAAGAGCTGCTCGAGCAGCACCACGCGGGCCAGCTGGTGCGCCATGGTCTGCGGGCCGAGCGAGAGCCGCTCTCGCGCTGCCCCGAGGATCTCGGCAGGTAGCCCCTCGGGGCCACCTATCGCGAAGCAGAGGTCACGCGCGGCGAGTCGCCGCTCGTCCAGCCAGCGGCTCCAGGCGAGAGAGTCCAGCGCGCGCCCCTCGCGGTCGAGCGCGATCAGGTCCGCCTCCGGGGGGATCCGGCGCATCAGCTCCGCGTCGCCGCGGACGGCGATCACCTCGATCGGCTGCGAGCGGGAGAGCAGCTTCAGGTAATGGGCCTCGGCCTCGGCGAAGGGCGAGCGGCCGCGGCCGTAGGCGACGACCGTTGTCTTCAGGGCCGCTCGCCCCGCTGCCAGGCGAGCGCCTCGCCGATCCGCTCGATAGTGGACGGGTGCGTGCCGAAGAGGAGAGTGACCCACCCCGGCGGGTCGGGATCGCCGACGTTGGTGATCGCCAGCCGGCGCTGGAGCCCGATCAGGGCGCCGGGGTCGTCGGTCAGCTCGAGCGCGGTGGTGTCGGCCTTCGCCTCCACTGCTCGCGAGAGCTGGTTGCCGACCACGCCGATGGCGAAGGAGGTGACCACAAGCGCCAGGGCGAGCGCGGGCAGGTACTCAGGCGTGCCCGGCTCCACCCCGCGCCGGCGGGCGAGCGCCTGCGCCAGGGCGGAGGCGAAGAGCAGCGCCAGCGGCGTCACGATCGCCAGGAAGACCAGGCCGCGCCGCAGGTCGTGATCGGCCACATGGCCGAGCTCGTGGGCGATCACCGAACGGCGCTCGCCGCGACCGAGGTCCTTCAGCAGGGTGTCGTAGAGAACGACCTGCTTGGTCGAGCCGATCCCGTTGACGTAGGCGTTGATCGCGGTGCTGCGGCGGCTGGCGTCCACGCGGTAGACCTCGCCGATATCGACGCCCGCGCGGCGCCCCAGCTCGAGAACGTCCGCGCGCGCCTGGCCGGGCCCGAGCTTCTCGAACTTGTTGAACAGAGGCGCCAGCACCACCGGGGCCAGCCAGACGAAGACGACCGAGAGGGCGATGAAGGCGGCGCTCCCCGGCAGCCACCAGCGGCGCCCGAACCGGCGCATCAGAGCCAGGGCAGCGCTGCCGACGACGCCGGCGATGGCCGCCCCCACGGCCGTGCTCTTGGCCCAGTCGAGCGCCCAGCCCCCGATGTCCTGGGTGGAGAGGCCCACGTCCACCGAGCGCTCGTGCGCGGCGAGCGCAAAGGGCAGGGGTGCCAGCGAGATCGCCAGGTAGAGCCCGGCGGCGACCGCGGCCCCGCCGAGCACGGGCCTCTCCCCCGCCCGCACCAGCGCCCGCCGCGCAACCTCGGGCTTGCCGGCGACGAGCAGCACCAGCAGCCCCCCCTCGGCGGCCAGCCCGCCGAACATCAGCAGTCGCTGACCCGAGCGAAAGTCCGAGGCGCGCTGCAGCTGCTCGTGCGTGAAGTAGGCGTCCTCCGAGGCGCTGACGGGCTCGATCACGTCCTTGGGCCGCAGCAGCCAGGCAGCGGCTTCCGCCACGACCAGGGCGGCGACCGCGGTCGCGCCCAAGCGCAGAGCGGTGCGGCTCTTCATCGCCCTACGATAGACGGCTGCTCCGGCCGGCCCCAGCCCCTCGCCCGCGATGCGACTGGTCCAAATGCGCGTAGGGATATTGACCGACATCCACAGCAACCTGCCCGCCCTCGAGGCGGTGCTCGAGTCGATCGACCAGGCCGAGGTCGAGCAGCGTTGGTGCCTGGGAGACGTGGTCGGCTACGGAGCGCAGCCCGACGGCTGCGCGACGCTGGTCTCGGAGCGCTGCGATCTGAGCCTGGTCGGCAACCACGATCTCGCCGTCACCGGGGAGATCGACACCGACGTCTTCTCGAACTCCGCCGCGGCCGCGGTCGAGTGGACGCGCGAGAACTGCTCGGAGGAGACCATGCGGTTCCTCAAGGGCCTCAAGCCCGAGGACACCGAGAGGGAGGTCGGCCTCTACCACGCCTCCCCCCGCGACCCCGTCTGGGAATACGTGCTGGCCGTCGACCAGGCCCGGGAGTGCATGGACGAACAGGACGGGCGGGTGAGCCTGATCGGCCACTCACACGTCGCCCTCTACTTCTCGGAGACCGGCGGCCCCGGGGGCCGCGCCAGCGGCGGCCAGGCTGAGGGGGGACGCGAGATCGAGGTCAGCGAGGGCCGCTGGCTGCTCAACCCCGGCAGCGTCGGCCAGCCGCGCGACGGCGACCCGAGAGCCGCCTGGCTGGAGCTGGACACCGGCAGCTGGAAGGCCAACTATCACCGCGTCGACTACGAGATCGACCGGGCGGCCGACGCGATCCGCTCCGCCGGGCTGCCTGAGCTGCTCGCCGACCGCCTCTACGTCGGGCAATAGGGGACCGAGGAACCCCTAGCTAGTATCGCCGCGATGCCCAGGATCCTCGCACTGATCGCCTCGCTCGCCCTCGGGGCCGGCTCCGCCGTGGCGCTCGCGGCCTGCGGGAACAACAACGAGATCCAGCCCTCGATCACACCCACCAACGCCGGAGAGATGCTCGGGCTCCTTCAGGAGGTCCAGGACAACGTCGACGTGGGCAGCTGCGTCGTCGCCGAGGATCGCGCCAACAGCCTGGTCGAGTCGGTCCAGTCGCTGCCCGCCTCGGTTGACAGCGATGTCCGCGACGCTCTCCAGAAGGGCGCCGAGAACCTGGTCAACCTGGTCCAGAGCAACTGCGCGTCGCAGACGCCCACGACCACCACGACCGGGACGACCAACACGACCAACACCAATGCCAACACCAACACGACGCCGACAACCCCGACAACCCCGACCACCCCGACCACCCCCACGACCCCCACGACCCCGAAGACCCCCACGACCCCGACCACGCCCGGCGCTGGCGGAGGGGTGAGCCCATGAGCCCCCGCGGCGAGATCATCTCCGACCGCTACCGGATCGAGGACCGCCTCGGCTCGGGCGGCATGTCGAGCGTCTTTCGCGCCACCGACACCATTCTCGAGCGCACCGTGGCAGTGAAGATCCTCGCCGAGCACCTCTCCGATGATGAGCGCTTCGTCGCGCGCTTCCGCCGCGAGGCGCTGGCCGTGGCCAAGCTGGTGCACCCCAACATCGTCCAGGTCTACGACACCGGGATCGACGCCGGCCGCCACTACATCGTGATGGAGTACGTCCGCGGCAAGTCCGGCGCCCAGCTGCTGCAGTCGAAGGGGACGCTGCCCGTGGAGACCGCGGTCGAGATCGGCGTCCAGGCCTGCGCCGGGCTCGACTACGCCCACCGGCACGGGATCATCCACCGCGACGTCAAGCCCGGCAACCTGATGGTGATCGGCGGCCCCGCCGGCGGCGCCGGCGACATGTCGGTGAAGCTCGCCGACTTCGGCATCGCCCGCGCCACCGAGCAGACCCGCATCACCCAGGTGGGATCGGTCGTGGGGACGGCCGCCTATCTGGCGCCCGAGCAGGCGCGCGGCGAGGAGGCGACCCCCGCCTCCGACGTCTACGCGCTCGGGGTCGTCCTCTACCAGTTCCTCTCCGGGCGGCTGCCCTACGAGGGCGCCTCGCTGGCCGAGCTGGCGGTGCGCCAGCAGTCAGAGCAGCCGCTGCCACCCTCGTCGTACAACGAGGAGGTGCCGCGGGCCGTCGACGATGCGGTGCTGGTCGCACTGGAAACCGACGAGGGAGCGCGCTTCGCCGCCGCGGGCGAGCTCGCGGACGCGTTGCGCCACGGGCTCAGCGGGGGCGCCCCGACGGGGTCGGAGGCGAGGACGCGCGTGGTCGGCGGCGGCGAGACGACGGCCGCCACCCAGCATCTCCCGCGCACCGAGGGCGCGCGCCGCCAGCCGCCCCGGCGCCGCCAGCAGCAGCGTGCGCCCAGGCCGCCGATAAGGCCGGCTCAGGCGCGCAAGCCGGGCTCGATGAACGTCGTGCGCACCGCCGCCGCGGTCGTCGTCCTGTTGCTGCTGGCCGCGGTCGTCGCCGGACTGGTGGTCCTGACGACCAGCAGCCCCTCGCAGCGCAACAACATCGAGGACATCGTCAAGCAGAACGTGCAGGAGCAGATCGACTCGCTCCGCAACGCGATCCAGGACAACACCAAGCGGTAGTCAGCTCGCCGTCCAGGGGGTCGCGCCGGCGAGGATCGCCGTGGCGTAGGCGTCGAAGGTGCCCGCCGCGATCGCTTCGCGAGCATTGGACATGAGGCGCTCGACGTAGGTGAGGTTGTGCAGGGTGAGGAGGCGGGCACCGGTCAGGTCCCGGTTCCGCGACAGGTAGCGAAGGTACGCGCGCGTGTGGCGGGTGCAGGCCTCGCACTCGCAGCCCTCGACGAGCGGCGCCCGGTCGGTGGCGAAGCGGGCCTTGTGCAGGTCGTGGCGGAAGCGCCCCTCGGGCTCAGGGGCGATCGCGACCCCGTGGCGAGCGAGCCGGGTCGGCATCGCACAATCGAAGAGGTCGATGCCGCGGGCGGTCCCGGCGAGCAGGTCCTCGAGCTCGCCGATGCCGAGCAGGTGCTTCGCGGCCTGCTCGGGCAGATGAGGCAGCGTCGCGTCGAGGACGCCGTACATCTCCTCCTTGTCGCGCCCCAGCGTGCCGCCGATCGCGAGGCCGTCGACGCCCGACTTCGAGACCCGGACGGCCGATTCACGACGCAGGTCCTCGTGGACGCCGCCCTGGACGATGCCGAAGACGGATTGGCGCTCAGGCCCGTGCTCGGCGTGCCAGGCCAGGCAGCGGTCGAGCCAGCGGTGAGTGCGCTCGGTCGAGCGCGCCGTGTAGGCGCGGTCGACGTGGTACGGCGTGCACTCGTCGAAGGCGAGCGCGATGTCGGAGCCCAGCGCCGCCTGCACCTCCATCGAGGTCTCCGGCCCGAGGAAGCGCGCCGAGCCGTCGCGGAGGTCGCGGAAGCCGACCCCGTCCTCGGAGATCTCGACCTTGGCGCCGCCGCCGGGCATCTCTCCCCGACGGCCCTTGATCTCGTCGGCGACCCCGCCGTGGGCCAGCGAGAACACCTGAAACCCGCCGGAGTCCGTGACCAGGGCTCGCTCCCAGCCCATGAAGGCGTGCAGCCCGCCGAGCTCCGCGATCAGCTCGGCCCCCGGCGAGAGAAAGAGGTGGAAGGTGTTGCCGAGCAACATCTCGTAGCCGAGGCCGGCGACCTCTGCGGCCGAGAGCCCGCGCACGCTGCCGGTCGTCGCCAGCGGTATGAACGCCGGCGTGGCGATCGACCCATGGGGGGTATGGATCAGCCCCGCGCGGGCCCCTCCATCGCGGGCCTGAATCTCGAAGCTGAACCTCGCCGGGTCCTCGCGCACCCGGCCAAGCGTACGAGCTACCTCTCCTTGCCGCGGCCCTCGACGGGACTATCCGACTTCGCCAGGAGCGAGGCGCCGGTCATCTCCTCCGGCTGGGGTATGCCGAGCAGGTCGAGGGCCGTGGGCGCGACGTCGGCGAGGATGCCGCCGTCGCGGAGCTCGATCCCGGACACCGTGACCACCAGGGGCACCGGGTTGGTCGAGTGGGCGGTATTCGGCGATCCATCGGGTTCCAGCATCTGCTCGGCGTTGCCGTGGTCGGCGGTGATCATGCAGGCGCCGCCCGACTCGTGCACCGCGGCGACGACCTCCCCCAGGCGGCCGTCGACCTCCTCCACGGCGGCGACCGCCGCCGGGATCACGCCCGTGTGGCCGACCATGTCGGCGTTGGCGAAGTTGATGATCCCGAAGCGAAAGCCGTCCGCGCGCCAGCGCTCGCAGAAGGCGCGCGCTGCGCCGGCGGCGCTCATCTCGGGCTTATGGTCATAGGTGGGGACGTCCCGCACCGAGTCCACCAGACGGCGCTCCTCCCCCTCCCACTCCTCCTCGCGCCCGCCGTTGAAGAAATAGGTGACGTGCGCGTACTTCTCGGTCTCAGCGACGTGGAGCTGGCGCTCGCGGCGCTCGGCGATCACCCGCGCGAGCGTCGTCGGCGGCGACTGCGGCGGGAAGGCGACCGGGTGGGGGAAGTCGGCGCGGTAGCGCGTCATCGTGGTCAATTGCAGAACCGGGCCGTCGCCCCGGTCGAAGGCGTCGAATGAGGGGTCCCCCAGCGCCAGCGTCAGTTGGCGGGCCCGGTCGGGGCGGAAGTTGACGAAGACGGCGGGCTCGTCGGCGGCGACGCCATCGTAGTCGCCGATCACGGTCGGGTCGATGAACTCGTCGGTCTCGCCGCGCTCGTAGGCCTCGCGAACGGCCTCGACGGCGCCCTCGGCGCGCCGGCCTTCTCCATGCACGATCGCGTCGTAGGCGCGCTTGATGCGATCCCAGCGGCGGTCGCGGTCCATGCCCCAGTAGCGACCGCCAACCGTCCCGAATCGGCCGCGATGGCGAAGCCAGCGCGAGACCTCCTCGAGGTAGCCGGCGCCCGAGGTGGGCAGGGTGTCGCGACCGTCGGTGAGGGCGTGGACAACGAGGTCGGGAACCCCCTCGTCGGCGGCCATCTCGATCATCGCCTCGATGTGCTCCCAGCCCGAGTGCACGCCGCCATCGGAGACGAGGGCGATCGCGTGCAGGCGGCCACGCGTGGAGTCACGGGCCGTGGCGCAGGCCGCGGTCAGCGCCTCGTTCTCGAAGAAGCTTCCATCCGCGATCGCGTCGTCGATCCGCGCCAGGTCCTGCTTTACCACCGAGCCCGCCCCGAGGTTGAGATGTCCTACCTCGGAGTTGCCCATCTGGCCCTCGGGCAGGCCGACCGCCGCCCCCGAGGTGGTCAGCGCGGTGGTCGGATAGCCGGCCCAGAGAGCGTCGAAGACAGGCGTCTTGGCCTGCGAGATGGCGTTTCCAGGGCCGTCGGGAGCCAGGCCCCAGCCGTCCAGGACCACCAGAACCACCGAGGGGAGAGGGGGCTCGCTCGGCCCATGGGGAAGATCGCTCATGCCGCGGCGGCGACGATCGCCGCAAAGTCGTCCGGCTCGAGGCTGGCGCCCCCGACGAGGGCGCCGTCGATGTCCGGCTGCGCGACCAGCTCGGCGGCGTTATCGGGCTTGACCGACCCCCCGTAGAGGATGCGGACGTTCGCGGCGGCCGCGCCGTCGCGCGCGGCGAGCACACCCCGGATGAAGGCGATCGCCTCCTGTGCCTGCCCGGGCGTCGCCGTCCTGCCGGTGCCTATCGCCCAGATCGGCTCGTAAGCGATCACCACCTCGGCGAGGCGATTGGCGTCCAACTCGGCCAGGTCGAGCTCTATCTGGCGCCGCAGCACCTCCTCGGTCTGCTCGCCCTCGCGCTGATCCAACGTCTCCCCGACGCAGAGGATCGGCAGCAGGCCCGCCTCGAGCGCCGCGGTGAGCTTTCTCGCCAACGCCTCGTCGGTCTCGCCGAAGTGCTGGCGGCGCTCGGAATGGCCGAGGATGACGCCGTCCGCGCCGATCTCGGTCAGCATCGACGCCGAGACCTCGCCGGTGAAGGCGCCGCTCGGCGCCTCGTGCATGTTCTGGGCGGCGACCCGGGCCGGGCTCTCGGCGCAGCCCTCGACGCAAGCCCTCAGCGCCGTGAACGCCGGGCAGATCACCACCTCGACGCCGTCGCCGGGCACCCGCGGCAGGAACTCCGTGAGGAACCTCTTCGCCTCGGCGATCGTCTTGTGCATCTTCCAGTTCGCCGCCATCAACGGTGTCCGCTCAGGCATCGGCGGTCTCCTTTGCGTCCAGCAGCGCCTCCACCCCGGGCAGCTCCTTGCCCTCCATCAGCTCCAGCGAGGCGCCGCCGCCGGTCGAGAGCCAGTCGACGCGGTCGGCGAGGCCGAACTCGACCAGGGCGGCGGCGGAGTCACCGCCGCCGACCACGGTCGTCCCGGGGGCCCCCGCGACCGCCTCGGCCACCCCCCTGGTACCGGCGGCGAAAGGCTCCAGCTCGAAGGCGCCCATCGGCCCGTTCCAGAAAACGGTGCCGGCGCCCTCGATCCGCTTGCGGTACTTGGCGACGGTGTTGGAGCCGATGTCGAGGCCCATCCAGCCCTCGGGCACGTCGACTCCGTTGAGCTCGCGGCGCTCGGTCTCGGCGTCGAAGGAGCGCCCGAGCACCAGGTCCTCGGGCAGGTGCAGCTGGGCCTTGACCTGCAGTGAGCGCTCGAGAGCCTCGCGTGCGAGCTCGACGCCGTCGGCCTCGACCAGCGAGTCGCCGGTGTCGCGGCCCTCCGCGGCGAAGAAGCTGAAGCACATGGCGCCGCCGATCAGGAGCTCGTCGGCGGTCTCCAGGAAGCGGTCGATCACCCCCATCTTGTCGGTCACCTTGGCGCCTCCCAGCACCACGATCAGCGGCCGGGCAGGATCGTCGCGGACCGCGGTCAGCTCTCGGACCTCGCGCTCGAGCAGCAACCCGGCGTAGGCGGGGAGCAGCCGCGCGATGCCTTCGGTGCTGGCGTGGGCCCGGTGGGCCGCGCCGAAAGCGTCGTCGACGTATAGCTCGGCGAGGGCGGCGAGTCGCTTGGCGAGCTCCGGGTCGTTCTTCGTCTCTCCCGGCTCGTAGCGGCTGTTCTCGAGCAGCAGCACCTCGCCGGCCCCGAGCTGGCTCGCCAGGGCCTCGACCTCGTCGCCGACGACCCCGGGCGCGAGGATCACCGGGGAGCCGAGCAGCTGCTCGAGGCGGCGGGCGACCGGCGCCAGCGAGAGCTCCGGCTCGCGATTCTCGGGCCGGCCCAGGTGCGAGACGAGCACGATCGAGGCGCCCCGCTCGCGCAGGAGCTCGATCGTTGGAAGGGCGGCGCGGATGCGGGTGTCATCGGCCACCTCGCCGTCGGCAAGCGGGACGTTGAGGTCGGCGCGCAGCAGGACGCGCTTGCCGCGCGCATCCGCGTCCCGGACGCTCGCCTTCTCGAATCGCCCGCGGGAGGGCGTTTCCCCGTCGCCCAAGCCTCCGCTACGCCCCGACCGCCGCCGCCTTCGGCTGCAGCACCCGCTCCGCGAGCTCCGCGCAACGGTTCGAGTAGCCCCACTCGTTGTCGTACCAGGAGACCACCTTGACCATCTTCCCGTCGATCACCATCGTCTGCTCGGCGTCGAAGATCGACGAGTGGGGGTCCTTGACGATGTCCGTGGAGACGATCGGGTCCTCCGTATAGAGCAGGATCCCGCTCAATGGGCCCTCCGCGGCCTCCCTGACGGCCGCGTTCAGCTCCTCGACGCTGGTCTCCCGGCTCGCCTCGAAGACCAGGTCGACTACGGAGCCCGTGGTGACCGGGGCTCGAACGGCGATGCCGTTCAGCTTCCCGTTCAGCTCCGGCAGCACCAGGCCGACGGCCTTGGCCGCGCCCGTGGTCGTGGGGATCAGGTTGACCGCGGCCGCCCGGGCTCGCCGCGGGTCCTTGTGGGGCATGTCCTGGAGGCGCTGGTCGGCCGTGTAGGCGTGAATCGTGGTCATCAGGCCCCGCTCGATGCCGATCGCGTCGTTGAGCACCTTCGCCACCGGGGCAAGGCAGTTGGTGGTGCAGGAGGCATTGGAGATGATGTGGTGCTGGTCGGAGTCGTAGTCGCGATCGAAGTTGACGCCGAGGGCGACGGTGACGTCGGGATCGGTCGCCGGGGCCGAGATGATCACCTTCTTCGCGCCCGCCTCCAGATGCTTTGCGGCGGCGTCCCGCTTGGTGAACAGGCCGGTGGACTCGACCACCACCTCGACGCCGAGATCGCCCCAGGGAAGATCGCCTGGATCCCGCTCCGACAGCACCCTGATCGGCTTGCCATCCACCACGATGGCACCCTCGGCGGCCTCCACCTCCGCCGGGAGGCGGCCGTAGATCGAGTCGTACTTGAGCAGGTGCGCGAGCATCTCGGCGTCGGCGATGTCGTTGATCGCGACGAACTCGAGGTCAGAGCCGGCGGCCTGCGCGGCCCGGTAGAGGTTCCGCCCGATCCTGCCGAAACCGTTGATGCCGACCTTGACTGCCATCGAATCCTCCTACTCTCGCTTACCGTCCGAGCGCCAGACGCCCACACCGGACGCTACCTAGTCGCGAGCGACGGCGAGTCCTAGTCGGGAGCGACGGCGAGCTCGACGTCATAGCCGTCCGGGTCGCGAAGCCGGGCGCTGTAGTTGCCCGCGCCGAAAGAGGGCGGGCTGCCGGGCTCATCGACCGCCTCCCCCCCGTGTGCGGTGCCGGCCTCGAAGGACGCCCTCACCGCGGGAATGCTCTTGGCCGGGAAGGACACCTGGCCGTAGCCCGGGCGCGAGGAAGCGCGGTTGGTGATGAAGAAGACCGGCTTCACCATGCCCCAGCCGATCGCCTCGGAGTCGTCCACCTGGCGCCGCCAGCCGAGCGGGCCGAGCAGCGCGTCGTAGAACGCGGCGCTGCGCTCGAGGTCCTCGACGCGAACCGAGACGTAGTGAAGCACGGCCGCAGCCTACCCATTATCGGATCAGCGCACACTGGGGGCGAGCCTGAGCCGGCGCCGGCGACTCAGGCGGTACCGCGCGGCTGCCAGCGGAAGGCGCGGACCGCGACGAGCAGCCCGGCGAGGCCCCAGGCCAGGACGATCGCCAGATTCCCCGGGTCGAAGCCGCTCCCGGTGGTCGCCGGATCCCAGATCGTGAACAGGGCCTGAAAGAAATGGCGGATCGGGAAGAGGTCGGCGACCCGGAGCACCCCGGATGGGATCTCGTCTTCCGGCACGAAGATCCCGGAGAGGAAGTAGAGCGGGAAGACGATCGCGTTGGTGATCGCGGGAGCCGCGTCCTCGGACGGGATCACGGCCGCCAGGGCGAAACCGAGGCACGAGAATGAGAAGGCCCCGACGGCGAGCGTCACCAGCAGCGCGGGCATCGTCGAGGTGGGAATCGTGACTCCGTAGAGAACGGCCCCGATCACGCTGATCAGCGCCACCATGATCACGGAGATCACCAGGGAGTTCCCGACCCGGCCGGCGACGAAGACCCACGGCGGCAGGGGCGTGCCCCGCACCCGTTTCAGCATGCCCGCTTCGCGCTCCGAGCTCAGGTTCATCCCCAGCTTCACCGTGGTCGCCGAGATCACCGACAGCGCGACGATCGCCGGGACGTAGTAGGTGGCGCCGTTGACCCCAAGACCCTGGATGTCGGCGTTCTTGAAGAAGGTCGTGAAGATCAGCAGGAAGAGCAGGGGGAAGACCGCCGTGAAGAACACGGAGGCGGGGTTGCGCCAGAAGACCAGCTGGTCGTAGTGGAACTGGTGGGCGACCAGCCGAGCCGCTCTCACGCCGGAACCTCGTCGTCGATCAGCTCCAGATAGACGTCCTCGAGGCTCGGCCGCCGCACCTCGAGCCCCGGAAGGCCGACCCCCCCGGCCATCGCCCACTCGGTGAGCTCGCGCAGGACGGGGACCGGATCGTCGACAGCCAGGATGACCTGGCGGCCGTCGACCCGGGCGTCGCCGCCGACCGCCGCCGGGAGCCCGTCGGCCTGCACGCCGTCGGGCAGCGTGAACCTGATCTCGACCCTGGAGGTGCGCCGTCCCCCAATCTGGTCGGGCGAGCCGGTGGCCACGATCTTGCCGCGCGAGATGATCGCGACTCGATCGGCGAGCGTTTGCGCCTCCTCCATGTAGTGCGTGGTCAGGAAGATGGTCTTGCCCAGGTTCCGCAGCCCATCGATCACCTCCCACGCCTGCCGCCTCGCGGAGGGGTCGAACCCGGTCGTGGGCTCGTCGAGAAAGAGCAGCTCCGGATCGCCGATCAGGGCGAGCGCGACGTCGAGGCGGCGCTGCTGGCCGCCCGACAGCTTCGAGCTGCGGGTATCCGCCTTCTGCTCGAGTCCGACGAGCCCGATCGTGTCGTCCACGCCGCGAGGGTTCGCGTAGTAGCCCGCGTATTGCGCGAGGACCTCCCGCGGCGTCAGCTCGCCGACCAGCCGCGACTGCTGAAGGACGAGGCCGACCCGCTGGCGCCATTCGCGGTTCGCCTGGGACGGGTCGGTCCCCAGAACACGAACCTCCCCCGATGAGCGCCCACGGTAGCCCTCCATGATCTCGACCGTCGTCGTCTTGCCGGCGCCGTTCGGGCCGAGGAAGGCGAAGATCTCCCCTGCTTCGACGCTGAGGTCGATGCCGCGCACCGCCTCCAGGTCCCCGTAGGCCTTGCGAAGTCCCCTGATGCTGATCACTGCCTCGGGCACGCGAGGCGCGATTCTACGGGCGCTAGCCCGGTCCCTCTATGTCGCGGTGCACCAGGCGCAGGCGAACGTCGTCGCGTGCTTCGAGCTGGCCGGCGATCCGGTCGGCGACGGCGACCGAGCGGTGGCGCCCGCCGGTGCAGCCGATCGCGATCGTCAGGTGCTGCTTGCCCTCGGCGACGTAGGCCGGGAGCAGGAACTCGAGCAGCGGCATCAGCCGGCCGTAGAACTCGCCCGCCTGGGTGCCCGACTCGACGTACTCGACCACCGCCGGGTCGTGACCGGTGAGCGGGCGCAGCTCGTCCACGTAGTGCGGGTTGGGCAGGAAGCGGACGTCGAGGGTGAGGTCGGCGTCGCGTGGGGGCCCGTTCTTGAAGCCGAACGTGGTCAGCGTGAGCGCGAGGCGGTTCTCCTCGGTCTCCCGCCCGATCAGCTCGGTGGCGATTCGCCGGCGCAGCGCGGCGCCGGTGAGGTCCGTGGTGTCGATGACGACGTCAGCTCGCTCGCGCAGCGGCGCCAGCAGCTCCCGCTCGGCCCGAATCCCGTCCACGATCCGGCCGGAGCGCGCCAGCGGGTGGCGGCGGCGCGTCTCCTTGTAGCGGTGCAGCAGCGTGTCCTCGTCGGCGGCGAGGAAGAGGACCTTGGGGTCGATGCCGCCCGCCTTGAGCTCGCCCAGAACCGCCTGCAGCTCCTCGAAGTACTCGCCACCGCGCACGTCGGAGACGACCGCGGCGCGCTCCACCCCGCTGCCCTCGTGGCGGAAGAGCTCGCCGAGAGCGCCGATCATCCTCGGGGGGAGGTTGTCGACGCAGAAGTAGCCACCGTCCTCGAAGGCGGCGATCGCCTCCGACTTGCCCGCTCCGGAGTAGCCGGTGATGACCACCATCTCGACGCCGCGCCGGCCGGCGGAATCGCCGTTGGGCCCACCGCCGCCGCTCGCGGCGGGTGCCGCATCCCGCTTGCTTTTCGAGGCAGATTCAGTCACTCAACCGGCCCTGTGCAGTTGCCGGTGGATCTCTCTGGCCAGCTTACCGGGCACTCCGGGCACCGCCTCGAGCTCCTCGCGGCTGGCGCCGAGCAGCCGCTCGGGGGAGCCGAAGTGCCGCAGCAGCGCCCGCTTGCGAGCCGGCCCGACCCCCCTGACGCCATCGAGGACCGAGCCGGTCATCGCCCGGTCGCGCCGTTTGCGGTGGAAGGTGATGGCGAAGCGGTGCGCCTCGTCGCGGACGCGCTGGAGCAGCCTGAGCGCATCCGACCCCTCGCCGAGCAGGATCGGATCCGAGCGGCCCGGGACGAACACTTCCTCGATCCGCTTGGCGAGGCTGATCACGGCCACGCCGCGCTCGCGCAGCGGCTCCAGCGCGCGCAGCCCGGCCGAAAGCTGGCCCTTGCCGCCATCTATCACCACCAGGTCGGGGAGAGCGGCAAAGCTGGCGTCTCGCTTGGGGTCGTGCGGCGAGAGGTCGGCCTGGTCCGCGTAGCGGGCGAGGCGTCGCGAGAGGACCTCGTTCATCGAGGCGACATCATCAGGACCTCGCCCCCTCAGCTTCGCTTCCGGAGGCGAGCCGGTCTCACGGGCCGGTCGGCCGTTTCCGTCGGCGTTTCCGCGGATCCCGAACTTGCGGTAGTCGGACTTCTTCGGGGCGCCGCCCTCGAAGGCGACCATGGAGGCGACCGTGTGGGTCTCGCCCAGGTTCGAGATGTCGAAGCCCTCGATCCGCACCGGCAGCTTCTCCATCCCGAGCGCCTCCTGGAGCGCGGAAAGGGACTCGGCACGCTGCTGGCGGCGATGCTCCCGGCGAAGCCGGTCCTGGGCCAGCGCCAGCTGCGCGTTACGCTCGGCCAGCTCCCGCAGCCGGCGCGCATCACCCCGCGAGGCGACGCGAACCTCGACCTGGGCGTCCCGGTCCGTGCCCAGCGCTTCGGCGAGCAGCTTCTCGCGGCCCTTGAGCTCGGGACCGACGACCACCAGCGGCGGCACCGCCGGCGCCGCCGAGTAGTACTGGAGCAGGAAGCCCTCGGCGACGTCGGCGAGCTCGGTTCCCTCGCCGCCGGCCAGATAGAAGCCCTGCCGCTCCGCCAGGACGCCGTCGCGAACCTGGAAGACCTGGGCGTTGGCGTCGCCCGACTCCAGCGCCACCCCGATCATGTCCGCGCTGTCGAGGGAGCCGCCGGCGACCCGCTGGCGCTCCATCAGGCTGCGGACGGCGGTGAGCCGGTCGCGAAACAGCGCGGCGCGCTCGAAGTCCTGCGATTCGGACGCCTGCGTCATCTTCGCCTCGAGGTCGTCGACGATCTCCCGGTAACGGCCGGAGAGGAAGGCCACGATCCGATCGACGTTCGCGCTGTACTCATCCCGATCGATGTAGCCGACGCAGGGCGCCTGGCAGCGCTTGATGTAGTAGTCGAGGCAGGGCACGCCCGAGCGCCGGCCGGGCTCGGGCCCCTCGCAGGTGCGGTACTGGAACAGCTTGCCGAGCAGGTCGAGGGTCTCGCGAACCCGCTTCGCGGACGAGAAGGGGCCGAAGTAGGCGCGCCCGGAGCGATGGCGCTCACGCGTGAAGTAGACGCGCGGGTACTCCTCGTCGAGGCTGATGCCGACGTAGGGGTACGACTTGTCGTCCCGGAGCCGGATGTTGAAGCGGGGTCGCAGCCGCTTGATGAAGCTCTGCTCCGCCAGCAGCGCCTCGGCCTCGGTCTGGGTGACCAGGATCTCGATCGACTCCACGCGGTCGGTGAGCTCGGCGGTCGCTCCCAGGCCCGAGCCCCTGCCCCCACCCCCGCCGGCGAAGTGCGAGGCGACCCGCTTGCGGATCGAGCGCGCCTTGCCGACGTAGAGCGCCTCTCCCGAGGCGTCGCGGAAGACGTAGACGCCGGGCGCGTCGGGCAGCTGGCGCCGCTGCTCGGCGAGCTTCTCGCTGGTCTTGGCCATCCCCTCAAAGGGTAGGCTCCGGCTCCCGCGTCGCCGGCCGCTCGCGCGACGGGTTCGTGAATCCTCAAGGAGGCCGCATGACGACCAAGGCAGCCGCACCCCCCGAACTGGCCACCCTCGAGATCGAGGTCGACGGGCAGATCGGGACGCTCACCCTGAACCGGCCCGACTCGCTGAACGCGATGAGCCCCGAGATGATCGGCGAGCTCACCATCGCGGCCGCCTGGCTGGCCGACCTGGCGCCGATCCGGGCGCTGATCGTCACCGGCGAAGGCCGCGCCTTCTCGGCGGGCGGAGACGTCAACTGGTTCATGCGGGGCGTCACCGACGACGAGATCGACCTGCCCTCCGACGTGCGCCGCGGGGCCGAGGTGCTGCATCAGGCCATCGTCGACTTCCGCCGGCTCCCCTATCCGATGATCGCGGCGATCAACGGGCCGGCCGCCGGGGCCGGCATGTCGCTGGCGCTCTCCTGCGACATCCGCATCGCCTCCGAGGAGGCGTTCATGGCGATCGCCTACGGGCGGATCGGCGCCTCGCCCGACGGCGGCATGACCTACTTCCTGCCGCGGGTCGTCGGCCCCGCGAAGGCGCTCGAGCTGGCGTTGAACGACCCCAATCTCAGCGCCCGGGAGGCGCTCGAGGCCGGCCTCGTGAGCGAGGTCGTGGCGCCCGATCAGCTGCTGCCGCGCGCGCGGGAGAAGGCCGAGAAGCTCGCCGCCAAGGCGCCCCACTACGTGCGGATGGCGAAGGCCCTGCTGCACGAGTCGATCGAGCACAGCCTCACCGACCACCTTCAGCTGGAGCGCCACGGCATCGCCGACAGCATGGCCACCGAGGACCTGCGCCGGGGCGTCAGCGCCTTCCTCGCCGGGGAGGAGCCCGAGTTCGAGGGCGACTGACCCCCGGCAACGGTTTACCCGCTTGTTAGGAGCCAGCGGTCTAGAGTTGGCCGACCTGCAGCGATGGAGAAAGGGGAAGGGTATGAAGAAGGCCGCAGCTCTGTTTGCGGTGATCGCCCTCGCAGCGGTCGGTCTCGTCGCCTGCGGCGGCAGCAACAACAACGACACGACCGCGGCGGCCACCTCGACCACCGGCACGACCGGCGGCGGCGGTGGCGGGGGGGTGAGACGCTGAGCCTGTCGGCCCCGGCCGACGGGTCGTTCTCCTTCAACACCGATCAGCTCAGCGCCAAGGCCGGCAGCGTCACGATCGACTTCAACAACCCGGCCACGCTATCCCACGACGTCACGGTCGCGGACAGCAAGGGCAACGTGCTCGGCGCCACCGACCTGGTCGCCAACGGCACCGCCTCCACCACGGTCGACCTCAAGCCCGGCACGTACACGTACTACTGCTCCGTGCCAGGCCACCGCGAGGGCGGCATGGAAGGAACGCTCACCGTCAACTAGCGGCTCAGCCGAAGACGCCGGCGCGCGGGTCCTGTCGCGGGTGGGCGCATCCTGCGGGCAGGGTCGCTGTCCTCGGAGGCGCCCACCCGCGCCACCCGCGCGTCGACGTCACCGGCTGACCACCCAGCTTGACGGCGGGCGAGCCGCCCGACAGGACGACCTGCCGTGGGTCAGCCCCACGCCCAGAGGCAGCCGCCGGACGGGACCCGCGCGCCGGTGCTTGGCCCTATTCGGGCAGGGCGCGACCGACCGAGTCCGCGACGCACGCGGGCTTCTCGGAGCCTTCCACTTCCACGGTGAAGCGGGTGACGATCTGGAACCAGCCGCCGCCGACGTCGGTGACCTCGATCACCTCGGCGGTGGCCCTGATGCGGGCGCCGGCGGGCACCGGCGCCGGGAAGCGGACCTTGTTCCAGCCGTAGTTGACGCCCAGCTTGAAGCCGGTCGAGGAGATCAGGCTGAGGCGGAGCCCGTCGATCATCGACAGGGTGAGGTTGCCGTGCGCAACCGTCGTGCCGAAGGGGCTCTCCCGCTTCGCCCGCTCGACGTCGACGTGGATCCACTGGTCGTCGCCGGAGAGGCGAGCGAAGTCGTCGATGTCCTGCTGGGTGACGGTGCGCCACTCGCTGGGGCCGATCGTCTTCCCCCGGAGGCCCTTCAGCCCGTCGATTCCCTCAACCTCCGCGGTCGCCACGGCGGGCAGCTTAGCGACCGCCAGGCCGCACGCTGTTGGAGCGGCTGCTTGCAGCCGCGACTGATGGTTGCGGCCGCTGCGGTCGCACCTGGGTCCCGCGGCAATCGCGGCGATCGGCCGACCTGATAGAAGAACCGCGTGTGCAGGCCGGCTTCGGTCCGACTTCTGGCTACGGTCGTCCTGTGCGTCGGCGGCCTCGGCATCGCCTCCTGCGGGGGCGGCGGCGACGGTGCCGACGCGACGGTCGGCAAGCTGCGCAACTTCGAGCTCGAGCTGGTGATCGGCGACCTGGTGCCGCTGTCCGGCCCGCACGCGGCGCTCGGCGCGCCGCAGCAGAAGGCGACCGACCTGGCGATCTCGGAGATCAACGACGCGATCGGCGAGGCCGACGTCGACCACGTGGTCGAGGTCGTCCACGAGGACGCGGTGTCGGCCGCATCGAGGGGGTCGCCGAGGGTCATCGACGGCGCCAGGTGCGCCGTCGGCCCGGCCACCGCGGAGCAGGCGCGCGCGCTGTCCCGGTCTCTTTCCGGCGAGGTCCTGACGATCATGCCCGCGGCCCTGGCCGGACCCGGCACCCGAGCCAGACGCGGCTCCTCGATCGCGGAGCTGACCGGACTCGGGGCGAACCCGGCTCGAGGGCAGGACGACGCGCAGGCCGCCTTCGCCGCCGCCTTCCCCTCCTTCCCGCCCAGGGACGTCTCCCGCGGCCCCCTGGACGCCCGCTACTTCGACGCCACCGTCCTCTGCTACCTCGCTGCGGTGGGAGCCGGCTCCACCGATCCGCTGCGCATGGCCGCCTCCCTGGCCCGCATCGACCGGCCTGGCGGGCAGGCGTTCAGCTGGCAGCAGCTCCCCGAGGCGATCGACGCGCTGGAGCGGGGAGCCGCGGTCCACTACGTCGGGGCCTCGGGCCCTTTCCGGATCGAATGGAGCGGCAGCGGATAGGGATTGGCGCCCAGTTCGCCGCAGCTCGGTCAGCGGACCAGGCGAACCTCGAGCCAAGCGAGCGCCTGGCGGCGTTCAACTCTGTCCCGCTTCCGCGACGATTGCGTGGACGGAGACGCCAGAGGCGACCCGCGGCCGACCGCGGCAGCCCGCCTGTTAGGTTCGCACACGGACTGACCGGCGAACAGGAGGAAACGATGGGAGCAGACGAAAACGCGGCGCTTGTTCGGCGCGGTTACGAGGCCTTCAACACGGGCGACATGGACACGCTCACCGAACTCTTCGACGAGAGCGCCGTGTGGCGCACGCCGGGGCGGGGCTCGCTGGCCGGCGACCACGAGGGCCGCGAGGCGACCTTTGCCTACTTCGGCCGGCTGGGACAGGAGACGGGAGGGACCTTCAAGGCCGAATTGCAGCAAGTGCTTGCAGATGATGACGGCCGCGTGGTCGGCATTCATCACAACAGCGGGGAGCGAGACGGCAAGCACCTGGATGTTGACTGCTGCCTCGTCTTCCAGATCGAGGACGGCCGGATTACTGAGGGTGCGGAGCACTTTCGGCGACCTCTACGCCTGGGACGAGTTCTGGTCGTAGCCCGGTCGGCGCGAGCCCGGCAGCTCCTGCGCGGTTCGCGGCCTCTATAGATCGACGCGAGGTGCAGCTGGGCTCCGAGCGTCGCGCTGTCACAGCAGCGGCTCGGAAGAGGTAACCGCCGCCTACGCGGCGTTTGCCTCCATGCTGCGTTGCGAGAAAGGCGGAAGCGCCCGTTCGCGCACCTGCGTTCCATCAAGAGCGAAAGCCTTCGAAATGCCCTGGCTGCCAGGAGTACCCCCATTTCGGAAGGTCTGGCACTGCCGTCAGCGGGCGATCGGATACCTACGGGCACGCTAGGGAGTCAGCTCGTACGGATAGCGCGTGAGAGTCTCGCTGCCGTCCTCAGTCACCAAGAGGAGATCCTCGAACCGCACCTCGCCGATCTCGCGCTGCCACACGCCGGGCTCGATGGCGATCACGTCGCCGGCGACCAGCTCGCTATGCCCCGTCTGACCAAGGCCCGGATCCTCATGGACCTGAAGGCCGACGCCGTGGCCGAGCGAGAACTGAAAGCCCTCGTTCGGGTCCTCCTCCCCGGGTCCGGTTCTTTGCGTGCGATGCCCGGCGGACTCGAACAGGTCGCAGACGATGGCGTGAAGCTCACGCCCGGTGACGCCAGGCCGCACCGCCTCCCGCGCCGGCTCGATCGCCTCGCGCACGAGGACCTCCTGCGCTCGCACCGCGTCGCCGATCTCACCCACGACGAACGTCCGGGTCATATCCGCCCAGCATCCCGACTGCTCGTCGCGCGGCCAGAGGTCGATCACGATCGGCAGGTTCGCGGGCAGCGGGCCCGAGCCAGCCTCGTGGCCGAATCCCTGCCAGACGGAGGCCACGATGACATCAGGCGGCGCGGGCGCGCCGCGCCGCTGGCAGGCATCGCGCAGCACGGCCCGAACTGACTCGGCGGTGAGGACCTCACCGTCGAGCATGAGCCGCTCGCCATCGGGCGCCGCCTGGCGCAGTAGCGCCGCGGCGGCGCTCATCCCCGCCTCCGCCGCGGCTTGCGCTCTGCGAATCCCGGCAAGCTCCGCCGCCGATTTCACCCGGCGCCTGGCCGCGATCGCCTCGTCGTCTGGATGCATAACGATGCCGTCGGCTCGCAGCCGATCGGCAACCGCGACCGGCATCTCCGGGTCGACGATGGCCTCGCCCACACCCATCGCCGCGGCGGCGCGCGAGGTCAGCTCCAGGTCCAGCTCGTTGTGACTCATGCCGCTCTCGAGCAGCTCGTACAAGCCGAGCTCGGCCACGTCGTGGAGCACAGCATCGGGTGCGGCCGCCGCGATCCGTGTGCGTTCGAGAGGGCTCGCCATGACGTGCATCCGCCCGCCGACGATGCCGAGCAGAAAAGGATCTCCGATCGAGACCGGCAGCTCGTGGCGCATGGCAGCCGAGCGCTCGGTATCCCCATGGAACAGGAAATCGGTCACGGATCGGTCGAGGCTACCGAGCCTCCGGGCAGTCGCTCGATCGTCCCGAAGTGCCACGGCTCCCAAAGCCTTGGTTGCTGGTCGCGCTCAGGCCAGAGCGCGATACTCCGTGGGCGATGTCGCGGGAGAACGTCGAAGCCTTCAAGCGCGCCGTTGCCGCTTACAACCGCCGAGACATGGACGCGTTCATGGAGGAGTTCGACCCTGAGGTGGAGTGGCACTCGTTGGCCCAAGCGATGTTCGGGGGCGAAGAGTCGGTGTATCGGGGACACCGGGGACTCCGTGAGGGCCTGCAAGACATGGACGAGGCACTCGCGGAGCTGCAGGTCGAGTGTGCGGAGGTTCGCGACTTCGGTGAGGGGATCGTCGTGATCGGGCGGGCCCGTGGGCGCGGCAGGACAAGCGGAGCGGAAACCGAATCGCCCATCAACTGGGTGGTCGAGTTCAGAGGCGGCAGGGTTACGCGGATGAGGGACTACCTCGACGCCAAGAGCGCCCTCGAAGCCGCGGGGCTGCGGGAGTAGCCCGGCTCCCAACCGAACCGGGCTAGTACACCCCGAAGTGCCACGGCTCCCAGGAGATTGGCCCTGGCTCAGGCCTGCGTGGGGCTAGGCGACCGCGGTCGCTGGCTCCGTGGCGCTGACCTCGTCCTCTGGGAGCGACTCCGTCGGCAGTCGCCGCGTGAACGACAGCGACAGCAACGCCGCAGCTGCGACGGCGCCGAGTGCCAGCCGCAGCGCTTGGAGCTGGGCGTCGCCGTAGTCCGTCGCGACGGCATGGGCTTGGTCCGGCGTCAGCCCGCCCTCGACCGCCGCCTTCTCGACGTCCTTCACGGGCACGATGTCGATCCCCTGTTCGGTCTTCGCGACGATCGTCTCGCGCGCGGCCGCTGGAATGTCGGGGTTGTTGGCAATGCGCTGGCTGAACCCCGTCGCGAGCGATGCGAGCAGTACCGCGCCGATGATCGCCGTCCCGAGCGAGGAGCCGAGGTTCTGGGCGGTGCCCTGGAGCCCGCCCCCCTCGCTGCTCTTGGCGGGCGCGACCGAGGACATGATCACGTTCCCCAGCTGCGAGGCGAGCAGGCCGGCACCGGCGCCGATGAGGGCGAGTGCGACCTTGAATCCGGTGTCGTTCAGCGTCACGTCGAGCGTCGCGAGCATGACGATCGCGCCGATGCTGACCGCGACCAGCCCGAGCTGCGCGACGGTCCGCGGCGAGCGCCGTGCCGCGATGCGCGGCCCCAGCAGCGCGAATACGAGCATCGCCAGGGAGAGCGGGAGCAAGCGCTTTCCGGTCTCGAACGCGTCGAAGCCCAGCACGACCTGCAGGTACACGGGGATCACGAAGAAGGTCCCCATCAGGACTAGCTGTTGCCCCAGCAGGGTTGAGAGGCCCGCGCGAAGCTGCGCGACCCCGAGCAGCGTGGTGTCGAGCAGCTGGTCCAGGCCGAGGCGAGCACGACGGCGCTCCCATGAGGCAAACCCCCAGAGCAGCGCGAGGCCGGCGAACACCAGGAACGGAACGGGCGAGAACCCCAGCGGCGTGATCTCGGTGCCGTTGATCGTCGGCGGGGTGCGCGGCACGACGAGTCCCCAGACACTGCTGCGCAGGATCGCGAACACGATCAGGCCGAGCCCGCTTGCCGAGAGCGCCACTCCCACGGTGTCGAGCCTCGGTCGCCGCTCGGCCGCCGCTGCCCGGGGAATCCGGCCACGAAGCAGCAGGATGAGGATCACGACCACCGTCTCGGAGGCGAACACGTAGCGCCACGAGTACTCCGTCGTGACCCAGCCGCCGATGAGCGGGCCCGCAGCGACCGCGATGGCGGCGACGCCGCCGAGCAGCGCGTAGGCCAGGGCGCGGTCGCGGCCCTCGTAGCTGGCGGCGGTTAGCGCTGCGATGGCGGGAATCACGAGCACCGCACCGAACCCCTCGACCCCCGACCAGCCGATCAGCAGGACGGCGAGGTTCGGACTCAGCGCCGTGGTGAGCGACCCGGCCCCATAGATCGCCAAACCGATCGCGAACGCCCGGTTGCGATTCAGGACGTCGCCGAGCTTGGCGCCGAGCAGCATGAACGCCGCCATCACGAGCGTGTACATCGTGATCGCCGTCTGCACCCCCTGGATCGTCGTATGGAGGTCCTCGACGATCTGCGAGATCGCCACGTTCATCACGCTCGTATCCAGCACCATGACGAACTGGGCCGAGGCCAGCATGATGAGGGGGATCCACTTCCGCACGATCGACCGCGAGCCTACCCGCCTCGCGGCGGGGAGCAGGCGAGCGTGTCAGGAGACCCGCCCCGACCCGGCACCGGAGATCAGCAGCGCCGTGACGGCTGCTGAGGACCTAATCGCGGCGTCACCGGCGAGGTCTCGGTCGCAAAGCCAGTCCGGCCGATTGATCGGGCCTCCCCCTCAGCGCACCAGCCTCACCTCGAGCTCGGGCACCAGCAGCGCCCCGGCGCCATCCAGCAGGGCGAGGATCCGGGCCACGTAGGCGGCGGTCTCCGGGTAGGGGGAGGCGCAGCCGCAGGCGGCGACCGCGCCGGGACCGGCGTTGTAGGCGGCGAGGGCGAGCGGGATTGACCGGAATTGGCGCAGCAGGCCGGACATCAGGTGCGCCTGGGCATCGATCGCGGCGACCGGGTCGAACGGGTTTCGAAGGCCGTAGGCGGCCGCGGTCGAGGGGATGAACTGGGCGATCCCGAGGGCACCCGCGGGCGAGACGGCGTTCGGGTCGAATCCCGACTCGGCCATCAGCTGCGCGGCCAGCAGCGCCGCGGAGACGTTCCAGCGCGAGGCCGAGCGCAGGATCGGGGCGCGGAAGCGGCCGGGCACGAAGGCGGGCAGCCCCTCGGCGCCCAGCTCCCCGTCACCACCCGAGCCGACCGCGTTCCCCGCGGCCGAGCAGGGCGCCGGCCCCGCGACGAAGCCGAAGTGCCACGGCTCCCACGA